>CAWBVO010000014.1:0-322416 GCA_963792245.1 uncultured Actinomycetes bacterium | reverse complement strand
CGACGAGGGCCTGGACGCCCTCGCGGGGGCGGTCGAGGAGCAGCGCGCCGCTCACACCGGCGAGAGGGCCGGTGACGGCGAGCGCGACGTCCCGCCGCCAACCCGCCGGCTTGTTGTAGGCCGACTTGTGGATCCCGGGGCGCGTTGAGGAGAAGGCCGATCGCGAGCGCGAGGACGCAGACGACGAGCGCATGGCCCGCGCTCCAGAGTTTCCGGGGAGGGCCCTCGTCGTCGGGTCGCAGGCGGCGGCGGGGCTTCTCCGGCGGCGCCTCGTCGCCGGTTGGCGCGACCTGCTCGAGCGTCCGAGTCCGTCGTCGAGGAGCGGAGGAAGTTGAGGGAGCCTGCGTTCGGCATCAGAACTGGAAGTAGATGAAGGGTGCCACACCCTCCGGGCCGAGGACGCTCGTCAGCATCAGCGCGAGCGCGAGGACGCTGGCCTGCGCGAGGACGGGGAGCCGCGAGAAGCGCGCCATCAGGATCCGTGGGACGCGGGCAGGGAGGTACTGCGACCCGATCCCGACCGCGAGCGCGAGCAGGACGCCGCTCGTGACGAGGGGCGAGGGCCGGCCCCACTGTGTGAAGAGGCCTTCGATCATGTCCCAGGCCGACGCGAACGAGTCCGACCGGAAGAAGATCCAGGCCAGGCACACGAAGTGGAAGGTGAGGATCCGGGCCCGCCAGAGCGGCCACCCGGTCGCGCGCCGGGCCGGTGCGCCGCGGCGCTCCCGCCACCACCGCTCGCCCGCCAACGCGGCCCCGTGAAGACCTCCCCACACGACGAACGTCCAGCGGCGCCGTGCCACAGGCCCCCGATCAACATCGTCAGCATGAGGTTGCGATAGGTGGCGACACTCCCGCGGCGGTTGCCGCCGAGCGGGATGTAGACGTAGTCGCGAAACCAGCGCGAGAGCGTCATGTGCCACCGCCGCCAGAAGTCCTGGACCGAGACGGCCGCGTACGGCGAGTCGAAGTTCTGCGGGAACGAGAAGCCGAGCAGAAGGGCGATGCCGATCGCGATGTCGGTGTAGCCGGAGAAGTCCGCGTAGATCTGCACCGCGTACGCATAGACGGCGATGAGGATCTCGAGCGACGAGTGCTGCCCCGGTGCGGCGAAGACCTGGTCGACGATCGACGAGGCGAGGTAGTTCGCGATCACGACCTTCTTGAACAGCCCCGTCGCGATGAGGTAGAAGGCGCGGCTCGTGTCGACGCGGCGCGGATCGCGCGGCGTCTCCAGTTGCGGGATCAGCTCGCCGGGACGGACGATCGGCCCGGCCACCAGGTGCGGGAAGAACGAGAGGTAGACCGCGAACTTCTCGAGCGTCGTCGGCTGGAAGTCGCCGCGGTAGGCGTCGACGACGTAGCTGATCGCCATGAAGGTGAAGAACGAGATCCCGACCGGCAGGACGATCGTCTTGAGCGAGAACGGGAGGTCGAGCCCGACGACCGTCGCCATGTTGTCGGTGGAGGAGACGAAGAAGTCGTAGTACTTGAAGTAGCCGAGCACGCCGAGGTCGCCGGCGAGAGCGAGGAAGAGGAGCGCCTTCCGCCTGGACCGGTCAGGCGTCCGCCAGATGCGCACGGCGAGCACCTGGTTCCACACCGTGCAGCCGGCGAGGAGGAACACGAACCGCCAGTCCCACCAGCTGTAGAAGACGTAGCTCGCGATGACGATGAACGGCCGCCAGCGGTGCGGCCACGGCATCGTCAGCCACGAGAGCGGCAGAACGATGAGGAAGAAGATCGCGAAGGTTGCGGTCGGGAAGAGCAAGCTCGCGGAAGGGTATGCGCGGCTCTTCCCGGGGCGGCCGGGCTACAGGCGTTGCTCGACCGTCGCCTCGGCGTCGTCGAGACGAGGCGGCAGGCGGGTGATCGCCGTGTCGCCGTCCCCTGCCGCCGACTCGAGCAACGTGTGCTCGACGGGCGGGCTGAACCACGCGGGATCCGCAGCAGCGGGAGGCGCGGGCGCGGGGACGTAGACGGGTAGCTCCGGCCGACGGTCGGCCCGCGAGGCCGCCCACTCGATCAGGGCCACCAGGACCCAGGCGCCGACCATGACGCCGCCGATCGCGACCGCGTCGAGGTCCGCGATCGCGGCGGCCGCGGCTGCGGCTGCGAGAAAGAGGCCCTCGAGCAGAAGCCGCGGCAGCTGAGGCCGCCGGCGGGCCGGCGTGTCCAGCGAGCCGAGCCAGGCATAGCTCCCGGGCGCCGGAAGAGCGGCGGGCTCGTCGTGGGACGCGGGAAGCGGCCCGGCGACGCCGATCCGTTGCACTTCCCGGTGGAGCTGCGTGACCTGCTCCTCGAGCCGCGCGAGCGTCCCGGCAACGTCGTCCGCGTGCTCCTCGCTCACGACGGCGGCTCCTGGAGGGCCTCCATCGCGTCCATCGCCTCCTGCGCCTTCGCGTGCACGCGGGCACGCCGCTCCTCGAGCGACTCCGTGGCGACACCGGCGAGAGTCTCGTCGGCCGGACCGTCGTCACGGGAGGCGGCGAGCTTCTGCCGAAGCTCGACCGCAGGGTCGGTCTCGGGCGCCGGCGGCGGCAACGCGGGCGGGACGGAGCCGCCTTGCGCCCGGCGAGCAATCGCGCGAGCGCGGCGATACCGACGAGCCCCGCCATCCAGGCGAACGTCCTCCGCACGAGGCCATCCTACCCCGGTCCGCTGCTACCCTTCCGCGGCTTCCTGCCACGCCGCGCAGCGCCGCTCCCGGGCGCCGCACATCCCGGCGGGGCCGATTCAGACCGGAGGAAGGAGAAAGGGAACGCATGACCGAGTACGAGATCCTGCTGTTGCTGGACCCCGAGCTGGCCGAGGAGAAGCAGGCCGAGGCCGTGGACCGGCTGCGCACGCTGATCGAGCAGGGCGGCGGAACGCTGGAGCGCCACGACGTGTGGGGCCGACGCAAGCTGGCCTACCCGATCGACAAGAAGGAGGAGGGCGTCTACCACCTCCTGAGCTTCACCTCGAGCTCCGAGACGCTCGACGAGCTCTCCCGGGTGCTCAAGATCGACGACGACGTGATGCGTCACATGGCGACACGTCGTCCCGAGGGGGGTCCGTCCGAGCCAATGGCGGCGCCGGCCGCGGTGAGCGAGCATGTCGAGACCCAGCCCGCAGACGCCCCGGAGGAGGACGAGTAATGGCAGCTTCCGTCAACAGAGTGGTCGTCGTCGGGAATCTCACCCGGGACCCCGAGCTGCGCCACACGCCGAGCGGCACGTCCGTCTGCTCGCTGCGCATCGCCGTCAACACGCGCCGCAAGGACGCATCGGGCCAGTGGGCCGACAAGGCGAACTACTTCTCCGTCAGCGTCTTCGGGCAGCAGGCGGAGAGCTGCGCTCAGTACCTGTCGAAGGGACGGCCCGTCGCGATCGACGGACGTCTCGAGTGGCGGGAGTGGGAGCAGGACGGCAACAAGCGCGAGGCGGTCGAGATCGTCGCCGACTCGGTGCAGTTCCTCGGCAGCCGCGGCGACGGCGAGGGCGCCGCGAGCGGTGGGTACATCCCCGCCGACGCCTCGGGCGCGCCCGCCGGCGACTTTCCCACGTCCCCGACCGACGACGACATCCCGTTCTAGGAGGCCCAGAAGGATGGCTGCGAAGACGCAACCCCGGAAGCGGCCGGGCCCCGGGACGACCGGGGGTCGCCGCAAGAGCTGCCACTTCTGCAAGGACAAGGTGCAGGACGTGGACTACAAGAGCGCCAACCAACTCCGTCGCTACGTCTCGGAGAAGGGCAAGATCCGGAACCGGCGAATCACCGGCGCGTGCCGGCGTCACCAGGGCCAGGTCGCGGTCGCTGTGAAGCGGGCCCGCGAGATGGCCCTGCTGCCGTACGTGCAGGGGGCGTGATGGAGGTCATCCTGACACGCGACGTCGAGAAGCTGGGCCTCAAGGGCGAGGTCGTCGACGTGAAGCGCGGGTACGCCCGCAACTACCTCCTGCCGCGTCGCCTCGCCGAGGTCGCGACGCCCGGCCGGGTCGCCGAGATCCGCCGGATCGACGAGGAACGCGCACGCCACGAGGCTCGCTCGGCCGACCAGGCCGCGGAGATCGCGGCGACGCTGACGAAGACCGTCCTGCGCTTCGAGGTCAAGGCGGGCCCAACCGGTGCCCTGTTCGGATCGGTTACACCGACCGACGTCGCCGAGGAGCTGTGGCGCACCCGGAAGATCCGCGTCGATCGTCGGAAGATCGACCTCGACGTGATCAAGCGGATCGGCCGCTACTCGATCCCCGTGCACGTCTTCGAGGGCGTGACCGCCGAGGTGAAGACGCTTGTCGTCCCCGAGGGCGGCGAGCTTCCTCCCGAGGAGGAGCTGGCAGCGCTCGAGGCGGCGGAGCGCGCGGAGGCCGAGGCGGCCGCAGCGACAGAGGTCGAGGTGCCGGTGGCGACCGAGCCGGTCCTCGCGGAGGACGAAGTGTTCGACGAGGCACAGGGCGACGTGACACCGTCCGCCGAAGCGTCCGACGCCGACGAAGCGCGCGAGCCCGGGGCGGCCGCCGAGAGCGACTGAGCGAGGGGGCCTTCGGGCCCCCACGCCGTCCACAGATCAGTCCACACCGCGCGCCGCGGCTGTGGACGGGTCTCCGAAAATGCCGCTCCGAGCGGCGGTTCGGTGAGGCCGTGTGCGCGGCGGGCGGTGGAGAACCGTGTCCGGCGACGTGGATATCATGGGAACATGTGTTCCGTTCTTCCTGCTCGTGAGGCACGCGGTCGGTGCCGGCAAGCCCTTCTGGACAGGTCCGCTTCCGACAGCTTTGATCCGTCGCCGTGAGCGCCACGCATGCACCCCCGTTCGCCGAGGTGCCTCCACAGAACCTCGAGGCCGAGGAGGCTGTCCTCGGCGCGATGCTCCTGTCGGAGACCGCCATCGGGTCGGTCACGGAGATCCTCGACGCGGCCGATTTCTACCGCGGCTCCCACGGCACGATCTACCGGACGTGCCTCGCGCTGTGGTCGAAGGGCGAGCCGGTCGACGCGATCACGCTCGCGAACGAGCTCGAGGAGCGCGGCGAGCTCGAGCAGGTCGGCGGTGCCTCGCGCGTGGCGGAGCTCGCCGCGCTCGTCTCCGCGACCGCGAACGTCGAGCATTACGCGCGCATCGTCAAGGAGACGGCAACCCTTCGAGGGCTGATCCGCGCCGGGCAGGAGATCGTCCGCCTCGGCCAGGAGCGCATCGGCGAGACGACGGAGCTCGTCGACCGCGCGGAGCAGATCGTCTTCGACCTCTCGCAGGAGCGCGTCCGCGGCGACTTCGACCACATCGGGCCCCTCCTCACGGAGAGCTTCGAGCGGATCACGAAGCTCTACGAGGCGGGCGTGGACGTCACCGGCGTGCCCTCTGGCTTCCGCGACCTCGACCGGCTGACATCCGGCTTCCAGCCGGGGAACCTCGTCATCCTGGCGGCCCGGCCGTCGATGGGGAAGTCGGCGCTCGCCCTCTGCATCGCCGCCAACCTCGGTGTGCGGAGCTCCATGCCGGTCGCGCTCTTCACACTCGAGATGTCGAAGGCCGAGGTCACGCAGCGGCTCATGTGCAGCGAGGCGAAGGTCGAGTCCGACCGCGTTCGCTCCGGCAAGCTGACCCAGGAGGACTGGCCGCGCCTCACCGCCGCGTGCGACAAGCTGATGAAGGCGCCGATCTACGTGGACGACACGGGCTCGATCACGATGATGGAGCTCCGTTCCAAGGCCCGCCGCCTGAAGGCGCGTGAGCCCGCGCTCGGCCTGATCGTCGTCGACTACCTGCAGCTGATGACGTCCGGCGGCACCGTCGAGAACCGCGTGCAGGAGGTCTCGCAGATCTCCAGGAACCTCAAGGTGCTCGCGCGCGACCTGGACGTCCCGATCCTCGCCCTCTCGCAGCTGTCGCGCGCGGTCGAGCAACGCCACGACAAGCGGCCGATCCTGTCCGACCTGCGGGAGTCCGGGTCGATCGAGCAGGACGCCGACCTCGTGTTCTTCGTCTACCGCGACGAGTACTACAACGGCGATGAATCCGACCAGCAGGGACTTGCGGAGGTGATTCTCGCCAAGCACCGGAACGGCCCGACCGGATCGGAGAAGCTCAGCTTCCTCCGCCGCTACGCAAAGTTCGCCGACCTCGCCGGCGGCGCGTCGTAGACGTTCGCCGCGAGGACGTCTCAGGCGGCATCCGGCCCGAAGGCGGCTTCGATGAGCGAGACCGAGACCTCGACGAGGATTCGTGCGTCGAAGATGTGGGCCGTCCCTGCCCCGAGCGGCCCGCGTCCGACCCGCCCCGCGCTCGAGTGCAGTTCGGGCGAAGTGCTCGACGTAGTCGACGTCGCCCGCCACTTGCTCGTAGGGAAGCGCACCGCGACTGGTGTCGATGTCGTGGAGCGTCCGCCACCGGCGCTCGCCGTCGACGAGCACGGGGCAGCGCCAGGCCACGCGGCGCTTGCCGCCGACCGCGGCGATCGACTCGGCGTGATGGACGAGGGTGACGGTGTCGAGCGGCGCGCCGAGCAGGACGACCTGTCCACCGCGCTCGACGACGCGGGCATATGGCGTGCCGACTCCGTAGCGTCGTCGAGGGGATGCGGCAGCGATCGCGACGCGTCAGGACCGACGGCGGCTACGCCTCGGGGTGGCCGGAATGCACGGCGCCGGGCCATGTGCGAAGCGCCTCGGCAAGCCGGCCGTGGTCGCGGCGCGCCCGGCGGGTCGTACACGCTGCTCGGCGAGCACAGCTCCCGTTCGCGTCGAGTGCGTCGAGCGAGTCCGGCGCGTCCTCCCAACCGAGATATGCGACGAGCGTGCCGTCGAGCCCGACCGTGTCGAGGAGCGCCCGGACGACCGTCTCGGCCCCGCCGACCACCGTGCCGAGCGCCGACATCCGGCAGTGCACGAGCGCAACGGCCCCGGACTGTACGCCGAGCGCCTCGAGCTCGTGCCCCAGCCGACTCCGCCCGATGCGCACGGCGGGAGGCTAGCCACCGTCGGCGGCACACGACAGCTCCGGCGCGTGCGAGAATGGGCCACGTGCCCGCGACCGTGATCGTCGGTGCGCAGTGGGGCGACGAGGGGAAAGGCAAGATCGTCGACCTGCTCGCCCAGGAGTCCGACCTCGTGTGCCGCTACCAGGGCGGGCCGAACGCCGGCCACACGATCGTCGTCGGCGGCGAGACGTACAAGATCCGCGCCATCCCGTCCGGCATCGTCACGGGCGTCGCAAGCGCGATCGGCGCCGGCTGCGTCGTCGACCCCGACGTCCTGATCGGCGAGCTCGACGAGCTCGAGTCACGCGGGCATCGCACCGACGGTCTCGTATTCGTCTCCGGGAACGCCCACCTGATCATGCCGTGGCACGTCGCTCTGGACGGCGCGCGCGAGCGCAAGCTCGGGAACCTCCAGATCGGCACGACGCGGCGAGGCATCGGGCCCGCGTATGCGGACAAGGCGACGCGCATCGGGATCCGTGTCCAGGATCTGCTCGACCCGAAGATCCTGCGGGAGAAGGTGGAGCTCGCGGCCGGCGAGAAGAACGTCTGGCTCGAACGGGTCTACGGCATCGATCCGTTCGAGGCGGAGGAGGTCGTCTCGCTGACGCTTGCGCACGCGGAGCGGCTCGCTCCCTACGTCGCCGACACGTCGCTGCTCGTCGACCGAGCGCTCCGCGAAGGACGGCGGGTTCTCTTCGAGGGTGCGCAGGGGACACTGCTCGACCTCGACCACGGCACCTACCCGTTCGTCACGTCGTCGAGCCCCATCGCAGCCGGTGCGGCGGTGAGCTTCGGCATCGGCCCCCAGCGGATCGACGAGGTCGTCGGCGTCTCGAAGGCGTACGTCACGCGCGTCGGCGAGGGCCCGTTCCCCAGCGAGATCGAGGGCCCGGCGCAGGAGCGCGTCCGCGAGCTCGGCGGCGAGTTCGGGACAGTGACGGGCCGTGTGCGCCGCTGCGGCTGGCTCGATCTCGTGGCGTTGCGCTTCGCCGTGCGTGTCAACGGCATCACGTCGCTCGCCCTGACGAAGCTCGACGTCCTCTCGAGCTTCGACGAGATCCCGGTTTGCGTCCGCTACCGCCTGCCCGACGACTCCGAGACCGAGGACTTTCCCGCACACCAGTCCGACTTCCACCACTGTGCGCCGGTCTTCGATGTCCTGCCCGGATGGAGCGAGGAGCTCGGCTCGGACGGGCTGCCGCCGGCAGCCGCCGACTACGTCTCGTTCGTCGCGGAGGCGCTCGACGTGCCGGTGACGCTCGTCGGCACCGGCGCCTCGCGGGACGCGGTTCTCGCTCTCCAGCCGTAGACTCGGCCCCCGTGCGCGTTCTCCTCGTCGGGTCCGGCGGCCGCGAGCATGCCCTCGCGTGGCGGCTCGCCTCCTCACCCGCGCTCACCGAGCTCCACGCGGCTCCCGGAAACCCCGGGATCTCGGCGCTGGCGACGTGTCATCCCGTCGCTGCCGACGACGGCGAGGGCCTGCTCGGGCTCGCCCGGTTCCTGGCCGTCGACCTCGTCGTCGTCGGACCGGAGGCGCCTCTGGTGGCGGGGGTCGCCGACCCGATCCGCCATGCGGGCATCCCGGTCTTCGGGCCGTCCGCGGCGGCAGCCCGGATCGAGGGCTCGAAGACGTTCGCGAAGGACGTGATGGCGGCGGCCGGCGTCCCGACCGCCCGCCTTCTCGACGCGCCGCGCGCACCGTGCGTCCTCAAGACGGACGGCCTCGCCGCGGGCAAGGGCGTCGTCCTCTGCCGGTCGAACGACGAGCTCGCCGCCGGCCTCGAGGTCGTGCAGACGCTGGGCGGCGAGGTCCTCGTCGAGGAGCTCCTGGAGGGCCCCGAAGTGTCTGTCCTCGCCTTGTGCGACGGGTCGGACGCGATCGCGCTGGCGCCGGCGCGCGACTACAAGCGCGCGTACGACGGCGACGAGGGCCCGAACACCGGCGGGATGGGATCGTTCGCGCCGGTCCCCGACATGGACGACGAAGCCCTCGATCGGGCGCTCGAGACGTGCGTCCGTCCGGCGCTCGCCGAGCTCGCCCGGCGCGGGACACCCTTCGTCGGGACGCTCTTTGCCGGTCTGATGCTCACGTCCGACGGTCCCCGGGTGCTCGAGTACAACTGTCGCTTCGGCGACCCGGAGACGCAGTCGGTGCTGCCCCTCGTCGACGGCGACCTCCTCACAGCGCTCGCCGCGGCCGCGGCCGGGTCCCTCCACGGCGTCGAGCTCGGTCGGGCTGCCGGCGCTGTCGTCTCGGTCGTCGTCGCGGCCGGCGACTACCCGGCAAGCGGCGATCGCGGGACGCCGATCGAGGGCATCCCGGACGCCGAGGCGGCGGGTGCGATGGTGTTCCACGCCGGCACGGCCCTGCAGGACGGCCGGCTCGTCACGAACGGCGGCCGCCTGCTCGCCGTGACCGCGGCGGGTGCGACGCTCGACACAGCCCGCACAGCCGCATACGCCGCCGCGGACCTTGTCCGGATCCCCGGCACACGCCGCCGCGAGGACATCGCGCTCGCCGCCGTCCCTGCCGCCGGAGGATGAATCCCGCAACGAGCGACCTCCCGTCGGGGCACCCCAACCCACCACCCACTGTCTATTCTATCGTCCGCGCAGGCAACGAAGTGTGTCGTGAGCGGGCCAACAGTGTGTCAGCTTCGTACCGATCGGCCTCCCGCCGGGGGCGCCTCTAGAATGACTCCGTGATCGATCGCTACGCGCGTCCTGCCATGGCACGGATCTGGTCGGACGACGCAAGGCTCACACGGATGCTCGAGGTCGAGCTGGCCGCGCTCGACGGATGGGCCGCTGTGGGCGTGATCCCCGCCGACACCGTGGCGCGCATCCGCACGGATGCCGAGCCTCCGTCCACCGCGCGGGTGGCCGAGCTCGAACGCCAGACCAACCACGACGTTGCAGCGTTCGTAGACGCGGTCGCCGAGACGCTCGGCGGTGACGGCCGCTGGTTCCACTTCGGGCTCACGTCGTCGGACGTGCTCGACACTGCGCTCTCGCTCACCGTGCAGGAGGCGGGTGCGCTCGCACTCGAAGGGCTCGATCGCGCGTTCCGGGCGGTCGTCGACCGCGCGGAGGAGCATCGCGAGACGCTGTGCATGGGCCGGACGCACGGCGTGCACGCCGAGCCCACGACGTTCGGTCTGAAGCTCGCGGGTTGGGCCTTCGGGCTCGACCGCGACCGGACGCGGCTCGAGCGGGCGCTGTCCGGGATGCGCGTGGGGAAGCTCTCGGGCGCCGTGGGCCAGTACGCGGCGATCGACCCGGAGGTCGAGCGAATCGCCTGCGAGCGGCTCGGGCTCGACCCGGCGCCGAGCTCGACGCAGATCCTCCAGCGCGACCGTCACGCGGAGCTTCTGGCGACACTTGCCATCGTCGCCTCGTCGCTCGACCGGTTCGCGACCGAGATCCGCCACCTGGCCCGCACAGAGGTGCGGGAGGTGGAGGAGCCGTTTGCGCGCGGCCAGAAGGGATCGTCGGCGATGCCTCACAAGCGGAACCCGATCACGGCTGAACGGATCTGCGGTCTCGCACGGATCGTCCGGGCGAACGCGCTGGTGGGCCTCGAGAACGTCGCCCTGTGGCACGAGCGGGACATCTCCCACTCGTCCGCCGAGCGCATCGTCCTTCCGGACTCGTTCCTCGCGATCGACTACATGCTCGACCGATTCGCCTGGCTCGTGGAAGGCCTCGTCGTCCGGCCCGAGCGGATGCTCGCCAACGTCGAGGCGGGCAACGGCCTCTTCTTCAGCCAGCGCCTGCTCTCTGCCCTGGTCGAGAGCGGGATGTCGAGGGACGACGCGTACCGCAGCGTCCAGCGTCACGCGATGCGCGCCTGGGACGAGGGTCTCGACCTCCGCGAGCTGGTCCGTGCGGACGCGGACCTCGCGGGACGCGTCGCGCTCGACCTGGTGTTCGCGCTCGATGCCTACGTCGCGCACGTCGACACCGTGTTCGAGCGACTCGAGGCGCTCGTCGCTGCGCGGGAGACGGTGCATGCCTGACGCCCTGCATGTCGGCAGCGGCAAGGTGCGGGAGCTGTACACGGTCGGTGAGGACCACCTGCTGCTCGTGGCGAGCGACCGAATCTCGACCTTCGACGTCGTCCTTCCCACGGAGATACCGGACAAGGGGCGCGTCCTCACCGGTCTCTCGGCCTTCTGGTTCGCCCGCACCCGGCACATCGTTCCCAACCATCTCGTCGCGCTCCGCCCCGACGGCAGATCGCTCGAATGCCGCCGGCTCGAGATGCTGCCGGTCGAGATGGTCGTCCGCGGCTACCTCTCCGGCTCCGGCTGGAGGGACTACCTCGAAACCGGTTCCGTCTGCGGCACCGCCCTGCCGACGGGGTTGCGGGAATCCGAGCGACTCCCGCACCCCATCGTGACTCCCGCGACGAAGGCCGCACAGGGCCACGACCTGAACATCGACGAGGGGGAGGCGGAGGAGCTCTGCGGGCGGGACCGCTATGCCGCCGCGCGCGACGCGGCGCTCGCGCTCTACGACTTCGGAGCAACCCTGGCCCGCCGCCGCGGCATCGTGCTCGCGGACACGAAGTTCGAGTTCGGCGTCGACGTCGGCGGACAGGTGACGCTCGCCGACGAGGCGATGACGCCGGACTCGTCGCGCTTCTGGCCCGCCGAAGCCTACGAGGCGGGCGGCCCTCAGCCGTCGTTCGACAAGCAGTACGTCCGCGACTGGTGTCTCGCCACCGGCTGGGACCGAACGGCGCCCGGGCCCGAGCTCCCGGCGGATGTCGTCGAGGGGACGAGGGCGCGCTACGTCGAGGCATTCGTCCTTCTCACGGAGATCCCCTTCGACCGGTACCTGGACGATCCGGCAGTCGTGCTGTGAAGCTCACGGTTCTCATCCGCCCGAAGCCCGGCATCCTCGACCCGCAGGGGGAGGCGGTGCAGGCGTCGCTTGCGACCCTCGGGTTCGCAGTGACAGGTGCGCGCGTCGGTCGCCTCGTCGAGCTGGAGATCGAGGACGGCGATGTGCCGACCGCACGCGCGGAGGTCGAGCGGATGTGCACCGAGCTCCTGGCCAATCCCCTGATCGAGAGCTTCGAGATCGCTGCGGAGCCAGAGACCGCATGACCGAGCCGCGTCCCCGGATCGCCGTCGTGACGTTCCCCGGCTCGAACGACGACGGGGACGCCTGCCTTGCGCTCGAGCACCTCGGCGCGGAGGCGGTCTCCGTCTGGCACACGGCGTCGGAGGTCGACCCGGGCATCGCCGGTGTCGTCCTGCCCGGGGGGTTCTCGTACGGCGACTACCTGCGGTGCGGCGCACTGGCGCGCATCGCACCGGTGATGGACGTCGTGCGCGAGCTCGCCGCCGACGGAGCGCCGGTGCTCGGGATCTGCAACGGGTTCCAGATCCTCTGCGAGGCGGGCCTCCTCCCCGGCGTGCTGCGGGCGAACCGGCAGCTGGAGTTCGTCTGCGCCGACGTGGCCGTGACCGTCGAGTCGACGAACACGCCGTTCACCGCAGCCCTCGCCTCCGGCGATCGTCTTGTCATCCCCGTCAAGCACGGCGAGGGCAACTGGGTCGTGGAGGACGACGTCTACGTCGATCTCGTCGAGCGCGGCCAGATCGTGCTGCGGTACGTCGACGACGTCAACGGATCGCGCGACCGCGTCGCCGGTGTGGCGAACGAGGCGGGCAACGTGCTCGGCCTGATGCCCCACCCGGAGCACGCGGTGGACCCGCTTCTCGGCCCGACCGGGGGAGTTCCGCTCCTCGAAGGCCTGATCGCCGCCGCACGCGATCGCTCGGTCGAGCACGCGCTCGGGCGCTGAGGCAACCCGGCCGCCAGCTCTCGCTCACGGCGCCTCGCCCTGAAGCGCCCGGCGGAGAGTCGGGGCGCGCTCGAGCGCTGCACGGAGCCTTACGAGGTCCCGCTCTCGCAACGTCACGGGCCCGCGGCGCGCAGTGCCGCCCGTCTCGTACGAGAACCGCACGAACCGCTCGCCCGCCGCCGACTCGAGGAGCTCCACCCGGGTCGTGAACCGCCGCTCCCCGGCGCGCTGGGGAACCCGCACCTCCTCGAGGCTCGACGCCTTGCCCCAGGGAGTCGTGATCGTCGCCATGGGAGACAACGTAGTCGAGGAGGTGTGACGCGTTCGTACCGGGCTCGTGCCGTGTTTGCGTCACCGTTGCCGATCGCGCGTCACCGAAACCACGACTAGGCTCGGCGTCCGCGTGGAGGCCTCGGCTGCGAAGACGTCCGACCGGCGGCGGAACGGGCTCGCCGTGGTCGCGGGGCTCACGGTCGGGTGCTTCCTCACCTGGAACGTCTCCAACGTCGGGGCGGCCGCCGACCCGCTCGCCGCTGCCTACGGGACGACGCTCGCCGTCGTCGGGCTGCTGACGGCGGCGCTCTTCGTCACCCATCTCGCCTCGCAGCTTCCGGCGGGGATCTGGTCGGACCGCGTCGGACCCCATCGGGTTGCACTCGTCGCCTGCGCGGCGGCGGCCGCGGGGAATGCGATTCTCCTGATCGACTCGTCGATCGGGCTGGCCCTCGCAGGCCGCCTTGTGGTCGGGATCGGCTCGGGCGCCGGCTTCGTCGCGGGTCTCGACCTCGTCCGGGCGGGTGGAGGCGGATCCGTGCTCCGGGGCCTCTACGGCGGCGCGACGATGGCCGGTGGCGGCCTCGCGCTCCTCGTCCTGCCGCCGTTGACGGAGGCGACGGGCTGGCGCGCGCCGTACGCCACCGGGCTCGGGCTCGCGGTGGCGGCGGCCGCGGTCGACGTCGGCGTCCGCGGGCTGCCCCGGGTGGGACGCGGGAGCCGCGGCGTCCTGCGGGATACGGCCCTGCTGCCGCTCGGAGCGCTTCAGGTCGCGACCTTCGGGCTCGCCGTGATCGCGGGAAGCTGGATCGTGCCGCTCCTCGAACGCGGCGGCGCCGACCCGGCCCAGGCCGGCGCAGTCGGCAGCTTGGTGCTGCTGGCCGGGATCGTCACGCGCCCGCTCGGGGGTGCGCTGTCGCAGCGGCTCCCCCGAGCCCGCGCCCGGCTCGTCGGCGTCTCCCTCGTGGCGGTCGCCGCCGGTTCTCTGGCCATCGCCGCCAGCGGCCCGCTCTGGCTCTCGGGGCTCGGGTCGCTCGCGCTCGGTCTCGCGGCAGGCCTCCCCTTCGCCGTGATCTTCGAGTCCGCCCAGAGACTCCGGCCGGACGCCCCCGGCGCGGCGATCGCGCTCGTGAACGGATGCGCGATCCTTGCGATCGTCGTCGGGACACCCGTCGCGGGCCTGGCATTCGGTAGGCCAGGCGGCGGAGCCGCCGCGTTCGTCCTGATCGCCGCGCTGAGCGTGGCGACGCTGCCCGCCCTGCGGCGCACGCGGCTCTGAGCCCGCGGCGGCCGGGCCGCCGCCCCGTACAGTGCGCCGGTGCCCGCCCCCGCCTGGCCCCTCGTGACCGAGCGCCTGCTCCTCCGCCCGTTCGAGCCCACGGACCAGGAGGGTCTCCACGACATCTACGGCGACGAGTCGGTCGCGCGCTGGCTCTACACAGATGCCCGAACGCCCGAGGAGACGCGCGAGCTTCTGACGCGGAAGATCGCCGGCGACATGCTCCGATCCGAGGGCGAGTGGCTGAGCGCGGCCGTCGTCCTGCGCTCGAGCTCCGAGCTCGTGGGCGACGTCTCGCTCTTTTGGGCGAGCGAGGCGCATCGGCAGGGAGAGCTCGGCTTCGCGTTCCGGCCCGGCTACCACGGACGTGGCTACGCGACGGAGGCCTCGCGACCGCTGCTCGCGTTCGCGTTCGAGGTGCTCGGCCTCCACCGGGTCGTGGGCCGGCTCGAGCCGCGAAACCCCGCCTCGGCGCGCGTGCTCGAGAAGCTCGGCATGCGGCGCGAGGCGCACCTCGTGGAGAACGAATGGGTAAAGGGGGAGTGGCAGAGCGAGGTCGTCTACGCCATCCTCGACCGCGAGTGGCGGGACGGCTCTGCTGGCAGTGACCCCGGCGACACCCGATACTGACCTCCTCGCACACGACGGAGGTTCACGACAATGGCACTCTCTTTCGGCGTCACGGTCCTGCCCGACCCGCCTGCGGCACGACTCGTCGAGTTGATGCAGCTCGGCGAGCGGAACGGCTTCGACATCGGGTGGACCTACGACTCGCACGTGCTCTGGCAGGAGTCGTTCATCCAGCTCACGCTGGCGATCCAGGCGACCTCGACGATGAAGTTCGGCCACCTCGTCACAAACCCGGGCACGCGGGACCCGACGGTGCTCGCCAGCCTGTACGCGACGATGCACGACATCTCCGGTGGCCGGATGGTGATGGGCATCGGCCGCGGCGACTCCGCCCGCCGCTACATCGGCCAACAGCCCGTGCGCGTCGCCGAGTTCGAGCGGCGGCTGCGAATGATCAAGCCGTTCATGAACGGCGACGAGGTTCTGTGGAACGAGAAGGACCTCCAGCTCAAGTGGGTGCGGCCCGAGCTCCCTGCGATCCCGATGTGGGTCGCCGGCTACGGCCCGAAGGCGCTCGCGGTCGCCGGACGCGTCGGCGACGGGGTCATCATCCAGCTCGCCGACCCGGAGATCATCCAGTGGATCATGGGCACGGCGCGTGCCGCGGCCCAGGAGGCGGGCCGCGACCCGGAGGCCCTCAAGTGCATCGTGTGCGCTCCGAGCCACGTCGGGCCGATCGAGGACGGGCGCGAGCAGACCCGCTGGTTCCCGGCGATGGTGTCGAACCACGTCAAGGACCTGATCGAGCGCTACGGCACCGACGGCTCGGTCGTCCCGAAGGCTCTCACGGACTACGTCGAGGCACGGAAGTTCTACGACTACGACGAGCATTCCCGCGTCGGCGCGAAGCACGGCGAGTTCGTGACCGACGAGATCTGTGACCGGTTCTCGGTGCTCGGAGACGTGGAGCAGATCACGACGAAGCTCCGCGAGCTCGAGTCGATCGGGGTCGACCACTTCTCCATCTACCTGATGACGCACGGCCAGGAGGAGACGCTCGAGGCCTACGGAAGCCACGTGATCCCGCAGTTCACGGGAGCCCCCGCATGAACGCCCGCGACGAGAACCTCGAAGCCTGGCGGTCGGTCGCGGGTGGCTGGGAGCGGCGGCGCGAGCTCATCTGGACCACGACTCGCCCGGTCGCAGAGCGGCTCGTCGACCTGCTCGAGCCGCGGCCCGGGCAGGTGATCCTGGAGCTCGCCGCAGGCCCGGGCGACACGGGGTTCTCGGCACTACCCCGGCTGCTCCCCGGCGGTCGCCTCGTCACCACCGACGTCGCGCCCGAGATGCTCGACGCCGCACGCCGACGGGCCGCCGAGCTCGGCCTCGAGGACGTGTCGTTCGCCGTCGAGGACGCGGCGGCGCTGACGTTCGACGACGACGCGTTCGACGGCATCCTGTGCCGCTGGGGGCTCATGCTCATCCCCGACATGGATGCTGCGGCCGCCGAGATGCGCCGGGTCGCGCGTCCAGGTGGCCGCGTCGCGCTGGCGGTGTGGGCGAGCCCGGACGCGAACGAGTGGATGACGGCGTCCGGTCGCGCGGCGCTCGAGCTCGGTCTCACCGAGCCGTCCGACCCCGAGGCGCCCGGCCCGTTCCGGCTCTCGGGCGAGGGCGCGCTCGAGGCCGTGCTCTCGGGCGCCGGGCTCTCGGTACAGGCGATCGAGGACGTCCCGCTCATGTGGCACGCCTCGTCGGTCGACGAGTGGTGGGAGATCTCCACGGACATGTCCCGGCTGCTCGCCCTCCTCCGGGCGCAGCTCACGGACGACCAGCTCGCGGACGTGCGGCAGGCCGCCGAGCGCCGGCTCGCCCGCTACCTCGACCCGGACGGGACGCTCGCCGTACCAAGCCTCGCGCGGGTCGCGGTCGCGACCGCGTAGCCGGCGTCAGGAGATGGCGAGGGCCGGACTTGAACCGGCGACACCACGGTTTTCAGCCGTGTGCTCTACCAGCTGAGCTACCTCGCCGCGAAGGCCGAGTGTAGCCGCGTCGTGATCCGTACGCGCGCCGGCGGGCCAATCCGATCGAGGCGACGGCGCGTACTGACCCTTCAAGTCTCCTCGCGGCCCGCACCGCGTCGGAATCTCGCTCGATCCGCCCCGGTACGGCCGATGAACCCACCCGACACCCACCCCACAGTGGCGACCCCGGACGCCGAGACCGCGTCGCGCCGCGGGCGGCTGCTGGCCGCCGTCCTGGCCGGGGTCGTCCTGGCCACGCTCCCTCTCGTCGGGCTCGGCTCGCTCCTCCTACGGTCGCGCCTCGACCCCCATTTCGAGAACTACCGACTGCACTTCCTCGTCTTCGGATTCGTCGGTGCCGTCGCGTTCACCCTCGGCTACGCGGCGGGGGAGGCCGCCAACCGCCGGCAGGACGCACGCGTCCTGCTCCTCTCGCTCGCGTTCATGGCCACGGGCGGCTTCCTCGGCCTGCATGCGCTGGGCACGCCCGAGGTCCTCTTCAGCGAGGAGCACCCCGGGTTCCAGGTCGCCATCCCCGTCGGACTGTTGGTGAGCGCGGTGTTCGCGCTCGGGTCGGCGTTCGTCGACCTCCGGCCCGGCGTCGCGCCGGCCCTGATCCGCAGGCGGCGGCTCCTGCGCGGTTCGGTCATCATCGCGATGGGGATCTGGCTCGGGTGGACGCTTCTCCGCGTGCCGCCGCTTCGAGGGCCGAACGACGAGGCGGCGACCGACACGCTGGTCGCGACGATCGCCGTCGTCGGCACGCTGGCCTACGTCGTCAGCACGGTGCGCTACTGGCGGCTCTACCGCCACCGGTGGAACCTGCTCCCCGCCGCGGTCATCGCGTGCTTTGCGCTGCTCGCGGAGGCCATGATCGGCGTCGCGGTCACGGGCGAGCGCAAGTGGCACGCGAGCTGGTGGGAGTGGCACGGCCTGATCATCACGGCCTACGTGATCATCGGCGTCGCCGTCCGGCGGGAGTGGCGCGACGAGCGGTTCCGACACCTCTACCTACCGTCGACGCGCGAGCGACGTCAGGAGATCAGCGTGCTCTTCGGCGATCTCGTCGGCTTCACGCGCTTCGCCGAGCACTCGTCGCCCGGAGAGGTCGCGGCGGTGCTGAACGCGTACTGGGGCATCGCCGCTCCGCTCGTCACGCGTCGATTCGGAGGCGAGGTCGAGAAGTTCATCGGCGACGGCATGCTCGCGGTCTTCAACGGTCGCGGCGACCAGCCGGATCATGCGGTGCGCGCCGCCCGCGCGGCGCTCGAGCTGCAGCGGAGCATGGCGGCGCTTGCGCGGCGCCACCCCGGCTGGCCGCCGATGCGAGTCGGGATCAACAGCGGCGAGGCGGTCGTGCGGGAGGTCGGTGGAGAAGGGCACGTCGCGTATCCGCTCCTCGGGGACACGGTCAACACCGGTGCACGACTCGAGCAGCTCGCGCCGGCCGGCGGCGTCCTGATCGGCGAGTCGACCTACCGGCAGCTGCCGACCGGGGCGGTCGTCGCCCCCCGGGCGGGCCTGCGGGTCAAGGGCAGGACGAACACGGTCGACGCCTACCTCCTGCTCGCGCTCCCGTAGGCGTCAGGCGTCCCGCGCGGCGTGCGCCCGGATGACAACGGGCTCCTGCGCGCTCCACGGGAAGTCGATCCATCGATCGGTGCGCCGCCAGACGTAGTCGCACGGAACGACGGTGTGCGGCTTCTCGTAGAGGACGGCGACGCGAACCTCCCCGACCTTGCCCTCGCAGAAGGCGTGGACGCTCTCGAGCGTGTGGCCGGTGTCCGCGACGTCGTCGGCGATCAGGATCCGGGCATCGTCGAGATCGACGAAATCGGGCGCCGGTGGGAGGATCCGCGGTACCTCGAGCCGCTCGTCGACGCCGGTGTAGTACTCGACGTTCATCGTGTAGACGTTCTTCACGGACAGGGCATAGCCGAGCGCGGCACCGACGAGGAGGCCGCCACGGGCGATCGCGAGGATCATGTCCGGGTCGTAGCCGTCGTCCGCGATCGCCTCGGCGAGCTCACGCGATGCCCCGCCGAGGTCGCCCCAGGACATCACCTCGCGCTCGGCGGCCATGCCTGACGCTATCCCATCGCGCGTCCGTGCGCGCCGCGCAAGCGGGTAGTTTCCCGTCCCGTGGCCGCGACGCACAGGACCGTCACCATCGTCGGTGCGCCGCTCGACCTCGGCCAGGGCCGCCGCGGCGTCGACATGGGGCCATCTGCGATCCGGTACGCCGGTCTGGAGGAGCGTCTCTCGTCGTTCGGATGCGTGGTGGTCGATCGCGGCAACGTCGCGGCGCCGGAGCCGGAGGCGCTCGCCGTCGAGGACGAGCGCGCACGGTTCCTCCCGGAGATCCTGGAGGCGTGTGCCGGGCTCGCGGCGATCGTGGGAGACGTCGTCTCGCACGGGTCGCTCCCCCTCGTGCTCGGGGGCGACCACTCGATCGCCCTCGGGACGCTCGCCGGCCTTCGGGCGGCCGCGGGAGAGCCGGGCGGGGTGATCTGGATCGACGCGCACGGGGACCTGAACGCCCCGGCGACGTCTCCGTCGGGCAACGTCCACGGCATGCCGCTCGCCGCCGCGCTCGGCCTCGCCGGCGTCGCCTTCGCGCATCCTCGCCTCGCACTCCCCGCGGTCGACCCTGCCCGCGTCGTGCTGCTCGGCGTCCGCTCGCTCGATCCGGCCGAGCGCACGGTCATCCGCGAGGCGGGCATCCGCGCCATCACGATGACCGAGATCGACCGGATCGGGATCGAGCGCGCCGTGACGGAGGCCATCGACCGCGCCGCCGGGCCGGGCTTCGTCCACGTTTCCGTCGACCTGGACGCCCTCGACCCGGAGGTCGCGCCTGGCGTCGGCACGCCCGTGAAGGGCGGTCTCACCTACCGGGAGGCGCACCTCGCCTGCGAGGATCTCGCGGAGTCGGGCGTCGTCGGCTCGCTCGAGCTCGTCGAGGTGAACCCGATCCTCGACCGCGAGAACGGCAGCGCGGCGATCGCGGTCGAGCTCGCCGCAAGCGCCCTCGGCCAGTCCATTCTCTGAGGGTGAGGTTCGGGACGGGCCCTCAGAACGTCGCCACGCCTGGTCCGAGCACCCGGATGCGAATCGGCTCGCCCTGGCCGGCGTGGAGCATCGAGGCCGCGTTGCCCCGGTTGATCGCGACGGACATGTTCCGGTAGCTGTCCTCGTAGAGAATCACGTCCCCCGGCCTGGCGTCCGCGAACGTGCGGGCCATCACGGCGTAGTAGCGCTCGCCGGCCAGCTCGAGCTCGATCCGCGAGCCGGGAACGACACCCGCGCTCTCCGCGTCGTCGCGCGTCAGGTTGAGCGCGATGTTCCCGAAGCTGTCGACGTAGAGCATGGTGGCGTCGATGCGATCGTCCGCGAACGAGGGCCTCGGCAGGTCGAGCCGCACGAGGGCGTCCGGATGGAGAGGCGGCCCGAGCTCCGCGATCGGGACGCCGTTCGCGAGGTGCGCGGCGGCCGGAGCGAACAGGTCGCGTCCGTGGAAGGTGCGCGAGATGCTCTCGAGCGCGTAGTCGGGGTTCGCAAGCTCGCGGGCCTCCGCGATCCCGGCCCGCTCGGCGGCGGGAAGGAGGAGCCCGTTGTCGGGACCGACGAACAGACGCCCCTCCGTGTCCGCGATCACGAGAGGTCGCCGGATCCCACCCACGCCCGGATCGACGACCGCCAGGTGGACCCCGACCGGCATGTAGGGAAGCGTGCTGGACAGCACGAGCGCACCCTGGAGCACCTGCGTCGGCGGGATCCCGTGCGTCACGTCGATCACACGGGCGTCGGGCGCGATGCGCGTGATCACGCCGTGGCACGTGCCGACGAAGTCGTCCTGCAGCCCGAAATCCGTCAGGAAGCAGATGACCACGTGTCGAGTCTACGACGTCCCGAGTGCCTGCCGGACCGCGGCCACGAGACCGTCGACGTCGGGTGTCGCCGCCTCGGCGAGGACGGCGATGCCGCTCTCGACCGCGGCTCGGGTCGTCTGCGGCCCGATCGAGACGGCGGGGATCATCCTTCCGAGCGTCGCGTAGGCGCGGGCCGCGGACGCCGAGGCGAGCACGACGAGGTCGGCCCTCGGCCACTCGGCCGGCACGAGCGGAACCGTTCGGTAGAGCGCGACCACGTCGGCTCCCAGCGCATCCGGGAGCACACGGCGGGCGCCTTCCGCCCCGGCGAACAGAACACGCCCCGGGTCGGCGGGGAGCACGGAAAGAAGCCCCTCCTGGGTCGAGACGGGCGCGACGAGGTCCACCGCGCCGTACGCTCGCGCCGTTGCGTTGCCTATGGCAGCAACGTGTCCCGGGGTGCCTCGCATCCGACGGCGGAGCTCGCGCGCACCGACGGCACTCGTGAGGACGACCCAGTCGTACGCACCGACGTCGACCGGCTCGTCGCCAAGAGTCTCGATCGCCACCAGCGGGATGTGGACCGGCTCGTAGCCCGCCCGCCGGAGCGCCTCCACGAGCGCGTGCTCCCTGCCCGCCGGCCGGGTAACGACGATCGTCGCCACGGTCAGCCGGCTGCTCGCGCCGCCGTCCGCGGCCAGGGGCAAGGGCTTCTCTCCGCGCAAACACGCACCTCTCTTGCCCGTCCCCAGCCCCCGCCCACCCACGGGGACACCGACAGTAGCGTCGAGAGGTGAACGCGTCTGGGCCGGTTGCGTGCCGATTGTGCGACGGGAGCCGACGACGCGCTGCGTCGGTCGGCGGGTGCCCTCGCGGCGCGGCGAAGGTTGCGCACGACGGCGGGGTCCGCGCGCGCAGGTCACGGCACACGCGTCCGGCGCCGGCCCGCGGAGCCTCGGATGCGGCCGTCCGTCATGACGCCAGCGCCGCGAGCTCCCGGCCGAGCGCGTCGGGGTCGCTGCCCGTCCGGCGAACGAGCCACGAGCCGTCCTCGGCGGCAACGAGCCCGGTGAGGACCGAGCCGTCGTGGTGCGCCGCGACCGGTGCGAGGCAACCGCCACCGACGACGGCGACGCACCGCCTCTCCGCCTCGACCCGACGCCGCGTCTCGGGGTCGTCGGCGGCCTCGACCAGATGCTCTTCCTCCGCGCGCACCTGCAGCGCAAGCGCTCCCTGCCCGGCCTCCGGGAGCATCACCGAAGGATCCAGCCGAGCACCGACCTCGCCGCCGAGGCCGAGCCGGTCGAGCCCGCACGCTGCCAGCACGACGGCATCGAGACCGCGCTCCTCGCGCTTTCGGAGCCTCGTGTCGATGTTCCCGCGCAGTGGCTCGACCGACAGGCTCGGCTCGAGCGCGAGAAGCTGCGCCCGCCGCCGCGCGGATGCCGTGCCGATTCGAAGCCCGGGGCGGATCTCCGACACGCCGCACAGCGCGTCCCGCGGATCCTCTCTGACGGGGTATGCGCCGACGACGAGCCCGGCGGTGTCGGTCGACGTCATGTCTTTCGCGGAGTGCACGGCGACGTCGATCCTGCCCGCGAGCAGGGCCTCCTCGAGCTCCTTGACGAACACGCCGCGACTTCCGATCTCGCCGAACGGGCGCGTCCGGTCGCGATCACCTGCGGTCGTGATGGGGACGAGCGCGATCTCGACCCCCGGCCGCCGCAGCGCCTCCGCCGCCCGCCCGGCCTGGGTCAACGCGAGCCGGCTACCGCGCGAGCCGACGCGAAGCAGCACAGTGACGGCGGGTGGCGCGCGTCGTGGGGACGCCGCACGATGCGGCATCGCGGGGCCGGATCCGTACGAACGCCGTCGGGACGACGAGCGGGAGCGGCCGACCGCGGATCGTGGCAGCCGGGCGGGTCACGTCCCGTCGTCCTCAGCGAGCCCGAAGAGGTGGCGCACCACGTCAGCATAGACCAGCCCGTCGGGGGTGACCGCCGCCTCCTTCATCCGGACCGTCGGGAGATGCAGGAGCTTGTTCACGATCTGGGCCGTGACCGTGTCGACGACCGCGCGCTCGTTCTCGGGCAGCTTCCCCTCGACTCGCGCGAGCTCGGAGGAACGGATCTGCTCCGCGAGCGCCCGCAACGAGGCGATCGCCGGGACGACGGCGAGAGATGCCTGCCAGCCCCGGAACCGATCGGCCTCTGCGGCGACGATCCGCTCGGCCTGGACGGCCTCCGCACGCCGCCCCTCGAGCGACGCGGCGACGACCGCCTCGAGGTCATCGACGTCGTAGACGAAGCAGCCGTCGATCGCCGCGAGCGACGGGTCGACGTCCCGTGGGACGGCGAGGTCGACGAAGAGCAGCGGCCGCCCGCGCCGAGCCCGCAACGCGGCGGCCAGGGCGTCGGCCGTCAGGACGAATCCGGGGGCGCTCGTCGACGAGACGACGACGTCCGCCGACGCGAGCGCGGCGGCGACGTCGTCGAGCGGTACAGCCCGCGCGCCGAACGACGCCGCGAGCCGTTCCGCGCGCTCGACCGTCCTGTTGACGACGGCGCTCACGGTGGCACCTCGCGACCGCAGGTTGCGCGCGGTGACCTCACTCGTCCTGCCGGCACCGACGAGGACGACGCACCGGCCGTCGAGGCCGTCGAAGACCTGTTGGGCGAGCGCCGCGGCAGCGGCGGGCACCGAGGCGGGGCTCTCGCCGACCGCGGTCTCGAGCCGCGCGCGACGGCCCGCGTGGAGCGCCATGCGAAACGTCCGGTCGAGCAGTGGCCCGGCGGCACCACCCTCGAAAGCGTCCCGCACCTGCCCGAGGATCTCGCCCTCCCCGGGTATGAGCGAGTCGAGGCCGGCCGCGACGCGGAAGAGGTGGAGCGCGGCCGACTCGTCCGCCAGGCGGTAGGCGACCGGCGCGAGCGTGTCTGCGTGGTCGCCGGCCAGCGAGAGGAGCGCGCCCTCGGCGGCCCCTGCGGCGTCCCCGTTGCGCGAGGCGACGTACACCTCGGTGCGGTTGCACGTCGAGAGCACGACCGCCTCGTACTGCCCGTCGCCCGACGCGAGATCGCGCGCGATCGCGCCGGCCGCCCCGGCGTCGATCGCCACTCGCTCCCGGAGCTCGACGGGGGCGGTGTGGTGCGAGACGCCGGCGAGCGCGAGCTTCACGACGCGAAGTGGGTGAGTGGGAGGACGGCGCCCACGAGTGCGAGGCCGGCGAGGAGCGACCAGGCGAGCCGTCTCCCCTGCAGGGCGGTCTCCCACCGAAGGAGGAGCGTGACGGCGTAGAGCACCCAGACACCGAGCGTGATGGTCATGGCGAGATCGACGTCGCCGGCGTCGAGACGGGTGAGCCCGACCACGATGCCCGCGCTGAGCAGCCCGAGACCGACGAGGGCGACCCGTGCCGCGAGGCGGTCGAGCGCCTCGAGCGACGGAAGCCGGAGTCGAAGGAGGCGTGCGTCCCGGCGCTTCAGCCGCCGCTCCTCGAACAGGTAGAGACCGGCGACCGCAGCGGCGACGGTGAAGCTCGCGAAGGCGGCGAGCATCAGGCCGACGTGGAGGTCGAGCGCCCAGCCGGCGCCGACGGAGGCATCGACACCCGTGCCGCCGCCCGCCCATGCGAGCGTGAGGAGCACCGCCGCGACGGGCATCACGCCGAGGCCGAGGAGCCGGTAGCGGGGATTGCTTCCCCAGAGCAGATACGCGGTGACGACGAGCCAGGAGAAGAGGTTCAGCGCCCCGGCCCACGTGCCCCACGGGAACCCCTCTGTCGTCGCGAGCTGCGCGACGAGCAACGCGGTCTGCGCGAGCCAGCCGATCCGCACGCCCCAGATGCCGAGTCGGCCGTACCGGCCGGGTCCGCGCAGCCCGCCGGCGTAGGCGACGGCGGCCTCGCCGTATGCGAGCAGCGCCGGCCAGACGAGCAGCTCAGCCATCGGCGTCCTCGCCGGTCGCCGGTCGCGCCCGCGCGAGCCGTACCAGCTCTCCGGTCTCACGTTCCAGACGGGACAGCTTCGCCGCGATGATCGCCGCCCACACGAGAACGAAGACGAGGAAGACGCCGTACGCGGCGGCCACGTACTTCTCGCCGCTGCTCATCGCGCCAACATCTCGCGCAGCTCGCGGAGGTTCAGGTCGGTGCGCTTCCCGGCGAGCTCGGTCCGGTACATGACGTACGCGAGGAGCGTGATCGCAGCCCATGCGGTGCAAAACGCGGCAAACATCTCGCCTGTCATCTGCGGCCCGTCCCGCGTGAACACGGTTGGGTGGATGAAGTCGCTCGCGAGTCGGATCGCGAAGAAGCTCACGGGGATCAGGGCAACCCCGAAGAGCGCGTAGACCGCGGAGATCCGCTCGCGCTGAGGTCCGGGCGCGATCGAGAAGCGGAGCATGAAGTACGCGCAGTAGAAGAGGAACAGGACGAGGAACAGGACGAGCTGGTTCGAGCTCCACGTCCACCAGACACCCCACGATGCCTTCGCCCAGATCGAGCCGGTGAGCAGGGTCAGGGCCCCGAAGATGGTTCCCTGATGGATCCCCGTGTAGCTCTCCAAGTCGTATCGCTCCCCGCGGGTCTGCAGCAGGCGAAGCGCCTTCCACGCTCCGAGCCCGAAGCAGGCGTATGCGGTCAGCGCGATCGGGACGTGGACGTAGAAGATCTTCTGCGAGAGCCCCTGGTCGGCGTCCTCGGGCGCGACGAAGAAGATCATCGCGACGGCCGCGCCGGCGAGCGCGACCGCGAGCGACGCCAGTGCTTTCAGCGAGGGCTTCGAGGTGCTCATTCGGTGACCACGTACTCGAACGCGGCCCACGAAAGTATCGCGAACACGGCGTCGTAGAGGCCGAGGAAGGCGAGGTACGTCCCGGGGTCCGGCGAGACGCTCGAGCCGACCCCGCCGACGACGAGTGGGATCGCCAGCGGGAGGAACAGCAGCGGGAGCATGACCTCCCGCCCCCGCGCGGCCGCCGCCATCGCGGACACGAGCGAGCCGACCGCGCAGATCCCGACCGACGCCAGCAGCGACGCCGGCCACGGCCGGGCCGTCGAGCGGTGCGAAGAAGAGGGCAAACGCCGGCAGCGCAACGACTTCCGCGACGGCGAGGAACGCGAGGGTGGCGAGCGCCTTCCCGAGCCAGATCGCGCTGCGATCGGCCGTCGCAAGCACGAGCCCGTCCAACGCACCCGCCTCGCCCTCGGGCGCCCATGCACGGCCGAGGCCGAGCAACGCAGTGAACACGATCGCCACCCAGAGGAGGCCGTAGGCAGCGTCGCCGCTCGCGGTCGCCGGGAGCGCAAAATGGAAGACGACGAGCGTCGCGACCACGAAGAGGGCCATCGCGGGGAGCGTGTCGCGGGCACGCACCTCGAGGCGCAGATCCTTGCGCGCGAGCGCAGCGACGTCGCCGAAATAGGCCGTCATGCCCGCTCCAGCTCGAGACGCGACGTCGCCAACGCGGTCACTCGACCCGGATCGTGCGTTGCCAGCACGAGCGTGCCCCCACCGCCCGCCACGCGTGCGGCGAGCTCGTCGTCGAGCAGCGCGGCCCCCTCGTCGTCGAGCGCGGAGTGCGGCTCGTCGAGGACGACGAGCGCGGGATCGTGGAGAAGCGCCCGGCAGAGCGCGAGCCGTTGCGTCATGCCCCGCGAGTAGGCGGAGACCCGCTCGTGTCGCACGTCCCACAGCCCGAAGCGCTCGAGGAGCATCCCGATGCGCTCGCGGCGCTCGTCGACCCGGTAGAGGCGCCCGAAGAGATCGAGGTTCTCGACCGCGGTGAGCTCGAGGTAGACGAGCGGCTCGTGGGCGACGTACCCGACGTCCCTGCGATCGACCGCGACGTGGAGCGAGCCCCTGGTCGGCACGGCGAGCCCGGCCACCATGCGCAGGAGCGTCGTCTTTCCCGCGCCGTTCGGGCCCGTCACGAGGAGAACGCCGCCTGCGTCGAGACGAAACGAGATGTCCCGCAGGACCGTCCGCGGGCCGTAGCGCTTCTCGAGCCCGGCGGCGAGAACGGCGGCCTCAGCCACGTCCGACACCGGCGTCCTCGACGGCCGCCCGCGGCCCCGAGGTGGACGACGAACGACGCACGTCCGACAACCACCCCCAGGGGCACCCCCGGTGCCCTGATGTCACGCTATCGGCTCGGTCTGTGGCGCATGGGTGACGGGATCGTGCCGGAAGCGTGACGTCGGCCCCCGCGCCGCGGGTGGCCGATCACACGAGACACCGGACGGCGGGCGACGTCGGCGCCTGCATCGGCACGCACCGAGGCTAGAGAAGCGTGTCGAGCGCGACGAACACGGCGAACGTGATCGAGAGCACCCCGTTGACGGTGAAGAAGGCGGCGTCGAGGCGCCGCAGGTCGTCCGGCCGGACGATGGCGTGCTCGTACACGAGGAGCGCCCCGACCACGGCGACACCGAGCCAGTACCAGACACCCGCGTCGAGGCCCGCGCCTGCTGCGGCCAGAAGCGCAACCGAGCCGGCATGCATCGCACGCGCGCCGCGGAACACACCGCGCACGCCGAACCTCGTCGCCCAGGAGTGCAGCCCCTCGGCGAGGTCGTGGTCGCGATCGAAGAGGGCGTAGAACAGGTCGAACCCGGCGACCCAGAGGCAGACGGCGCCGCCAAGCGCCCACGCCTCCCACGGCAGCGCGCCCGTGATCGCCACCCAGGCGCCGACGGGCGCGAGACCGAGGCAGGCACCGAGCCACAGGTGGCAGAGCCACGTGACGCGCTTGAGGTACGGGTAGACGACGAACATGACCACCGGGATCGGGCACAGCCAGCGGACGATCGGATCGAGCTGGAGCACGGCGACGACGTACACCGCGAGGGCGAGACCGCAGAGCGCGGCGACGTGTGCGGGCGTCAGCGCGCCGGATGGAAGCTCCCGCGCCGCCGTCCGAGGGTTGCGGGCGTCGATCTCGGCATCGACGAGTCGGTTGAGGCCCATCGCGAGCGTCCGCGCGCCGACCATTGCGACCGTGATCCAGGCCATCGGCCCGAGCCCGGGCCAGCCGTCGACGGAGAGAAGGGCGCCGACGTACGCGAACGGCAGCGCGAAGACCGTGTGCTCCAGCCGGACGAGCCGCGCCAGCCTGACCGGGAGCGGTGCGGCGATCGCGCTCAGACCGGCTCCTTCGTCTTCGAGACGAGCTCGATGCCGTCGATGCGCATCTCCTTGTCGATCGCCTTCGCCATGTCGTACACGGTCAGTGCGGCGACCGCGACGGCGCTGAGCGCCTCCATCTCGACACCCGTCTGCGCGACGGTCTCGGCAGCGGCCTCGATCGCGACGCCGTCGTCGTCGACCGTCAGGACGACCTCGACGAGCGTCAGCGGGAGCGGATGGCAGAGCGGGATGAGCTCGGCTGTCCGCTTCGCCGCCTGGATGCCGGCGATCCGTGCGACGACCAGCGCGTCGCCCTTCGGGAGCACGCGGAGCCGCGAGGCGGTCGACGGCGCCATCCGGACGCGGCCCCGCGCCACCGCGCGACGGCGCGTCGGCGGCTTGGGCCCCACGTCGACCATCCGCACCTCGCCGGTCGACTCGTCGACGTGCGAGAGCTCGCTCATCGGAGGGTCTTCCGCACGAGGTGGGCCAGGCCCCGACGGTGCTCGACGACCGCGCGGGCGCGCGAACCGAGACCGTCGGCATAGAGCGCCCCGAGCAGCCCCTCGAGACCGTCGACGGCGCGTCCCCCGTACGGGTACCACCAGCCGGGCGTGAGTCTGCCGCGGTCGGTGTCGACGAACTTCTGGTGGGACAACGCGTAGAGCCCGTGGCGCGACCCGATCCGGCCGAGGCCGGAGCCACGCCGGCCGCCCCACGGCGTCTGGGAGGCGCCGAACGAGTACGCATGGTCGTTGTGCCAGACCATTCCGGTCTCCAGCCGCTCGGCGACGGCGCGCGCCCGCGTCGCATCCCGCGACCAGACGCTCGCGCCGAGACCGAAGGGCGAGTCGTTGGCCCAGTGAGCCATCTCCCGATCGTTGTCGATCGAGACAACGACGGCGCCCGGCCCGAAGAGCTCCTCGCTGGACAGGCGGGCGGCGGCGGGCTCGCCGAGCAGGAGCGTCGGCTCATAGAACCAGCCCGGGAGATCCGTCGTCGGACGACGACCGCCGGCGGCGACGTGCGCCCCGTGCTCGACCGCATCGGCGACGAGCCCCTCGAACCGTGCGCGCTGGCTCTCGCTCACGAGCGGTCCCAGGTCGACGTCGTCGTCGGTCCCGCGGCCGATCCGCAGCGTGCGCGCACCGTCGGCGAGCCTCTCGACGAACTCGTCGTGCAGTCCCGGCGCGACCGCGATCCGCTCGATCCCCGCGCAGGCCTGGCCGCAGTTCGCGAACGTGCCCCAGAGGGCGCCCTCGACGGCGCGCTCGAGATCGGCGTCGTCGAGGACGAGCATCGCGTCCTTGCCCCCGAGCTCGAGCACGACCGGGCACAGTCGGTCAGCCGCGGCCCGCGCGACGCTCCGGCCGACCTCGACCGAGCCGGTGAACACGACCGCCGCGATCCCGCGATGGCGGACGAGCGACTCGCCGACCTCGCCGCCGCCCTGGACGACGCGCACCAGGCCGGCCGGCGCACCGGCCCGCCGGAACAGCTCCTCGACGAGAGCGCCGGTGAGCGGCGTCAGCTCCGAGGGCTTCACGATCGCGGCGTTCCCCGCGGCGACCGCCGCCGCAACCTGCCGGAGCGGGATCGCGAGCGGGTAGTTCCAGGGCGTCACGACCCCGACCACGCCGAGCGGCTCATAGCGCAGCGCGCCGCGCTTCTGGCGCAGGACGAGCTGCGGAAAGCCGACACGCTCCTCGCGCAGCACCCGTCCGAGATTGTCGGCGTGCCATCGGCACGCGTCCGCCGAGACGACGAGGTCGTGGGCGTACGCCTCGGCCAGTGGCTTCCCCGACTCGAGCGAGACGGAGCGTGCAATCGCATCGGCGTCCTCGACGAGCGCGTGGACCACCCGCCGAAGAAGCGCGCTGCGGCGTTCGAGGGGCTCGCGTGCGAACGCCGCCTGGGCCAGCCGCGCCTCGGCGATGATCTCCGCCAACTCCTCGGGCGGCGTGATCTCGACGTGCCCGAGCGTCTCGAGCGTCGCCGGGTCGACGGAGACCAGCTCGCGGATCGCGACGTCCGGCCCGGCGCTCACGGGCGCATCGTAGCCCCGGCGGCGCGTGGCGACCGCCTGTCGAGCTCGAGGAGCTCGCCGGTCGACCACGCGTCGAGATCATGCGTGCGCACGTGATGGCGAATTCCTTCGAGCCAGGCGCGTCGGTCCTCCGGCTGCAATGCCACCGCGCGTTCGAGCGCCGCGGCCTGCCCTTCGACGTCGAGGGGATCCACCGGGACGACCCACGGGGCCAGCTCCTCGAAGGCGCCCGCCTCGCGGGAGAGGACGAGCACGCCTCCGCGCGCATTGACGAGCGGAGCCTCCTTCGCGACGAGATTGAGCCCGTCCTTCACGGGGTTGACGAGGAGCACGTCGTAGTCGACGTACGCGGCGATGGACGAGAGGAAGTCGTCGCGCACGACGAGCGAGACGGGCTCCCAGCCGGGCCGGCCGAACCGCTCGTTGACGGCGCCGGCCGCGCGCTCGACCGCGAGCCGGTAGTCCACGTACTCGGGAATCTCCTCGCGCGACGGGTCGAGCAGCGCCAGAAGGCCGATCCGCCCGCGCAGCGCAGGCGACCGTTCGAGCAGCAGCCCGAACGCCTCGAACCCGCGGACGGCGTTCTTCGACGGGTCGACGCGGTCGACGCGGAGCACGAGGATCTCCGGGCGATCGATCGCCAGCTCCGCGCGCCGCGAACGCACGCCGTCGGTGGACGCGAGGGTGTCGAACTCCTCCACGTCGACCGCGATCGGGTTGGCGTGCGAGATCAGCGTCGGCATCCTCGCCGCGGCCCAACAGCGCCTCGCTGCTCTCGACGAATGCGGCCCTCCAGCGCTCGGTGTGGAAGCCGACGCTGTCACAGGCCAGAAGACCTTCGTGCACGCCGCGTGCGACGGTCGGCGGTAGCACCGACCAGGCCTCGGGCCCGACCCAGGGGATGTGGGTGAAATGGGCGATTCGCGCCTCGGGCCGCTCGGCTCGGACGAGCGCAGGCACGAGGTAGAGGTGGTAGTCGTGGACGAACACGGCCGCATCCGGGACGCGATCGAGCTCCTCGATGGCCGCTGCGGCGAGGGCGCGATTCGCCTCGACGTACCCGCCGTGCCACGGCTGCTCGAGGTCGGCGTCCGGCTCGCGCATCAGATCCCACAATCCGTGCTGGACGAACCAGAGCACGGGGTTCGCGACGACGCCGTAGAAGAGGCGGTACACGTCGGGGTCGTGCGCGACGAGACGGAGCGTGAACGGCGAGCCGGAGCGCGACCGCTCCGTCCGCCGGCCGCCGGCCGCCACTTCGCGATCGACGTCGCCCATCGCGCTTGCGACCCAGGTCACGTCGTGACGATCGACAAGCGGCCGCAAGGCGGTCACGAGGCCGCCTGCACCCCGCGCCGCCTCGAGCTCGCCGTCGGCGTCGCGCCGGAAGCCGACAGGCCCACGATTCGAGACGACGATGAGCGGCTCGGGCCGCGTCATCACCCGGACGCGGGGCGGTCGCCGAGCGTCACGTCGACCGCGATGCGGCGCGAGCCGCGGAGCACCGTGAACGTGACGGTCTGCCCGGGTCGCAGCTTCGTCGTCACGAGCCGGGACACGTCGTCCGCGCTCGTCACCTTCGATCCGCCGATGGCGACGATGACGTCGCCGCCGAGCGTCACGTCGAGGCCGTTGAAGACCTCCGTGCGGCCGCCGCCCCGAAGCCCGGCGTCGTCGGCGGGAGAGCCGCTCCCGACCCGGGTGACCAGCGCGCCGCGCGGCGCTCCGAGGCCGAACGCCTTCGCGAGGCCGGGCGTCACGTCCTGCGTGCTGACGCCGATGTACGGGTAGCGCACCCTCCCCGTCCGCAGAAGCTGGTCGAGCGAGCGGCGCGCGAGGTCGATCGGGATCGCGAATCCGACGCCCTCGTTGGTGCCGCTCGTGCTCTCGATCTGGGCGTTGATGCCGATCACCCGGCCCGCGGCGTCGAAGAGCGGCCCGCCCGAGTTGCCGCGGTTGATCGGCGCGTCGATCTGGATGGCGTTCGCCACGGCGAAGCCGCCGGAAGCGAGCGAGTCGATCGAGCGGCCGGTCGCCGAGACGACGCCGACGGTCAGCGAGCTCTGCTTTCCGAATGGGCTGCCGATCGCGGCGACGGGCTCTCCGACCACGACGGCCGACGAGGCGCCGAGAGGCACCGGATCGAGCGCGTGGTCGGCGGCGGACACGCGTATGACCCCGACGTCGCTGAAGAGATCCCACCCGACGACCCTCGCGGCGACGCGCTCGCCGTCGGCGAACTCGACGTACACGGCGCGCGCTCCCTCGACGGCACCGCGGGTCTCGGCCGCATTCGTGATGACATGCGCGTTCGTGAGGATCACACCGTCCCGACCGACGACGAAGCCTGACCCCTGCGCCATCCCCGCGAGCCCGAGGTTCGCGTAGATGGTGACCACTCCCGGGGCGCGGGCGGCGTAGAGCCCCTCGGGGTCGAACGCCGCGCGGCTGCGGGGCGCCGGCGCCGGGAGCGACGCGGGAGCCGTAACCGCCGGCTCGACGATCGTCGTCGTCTGGTCGCCGACTCCGAGGACCCCACCGACGAGGAGCGCGACGACGGCGCCGACGGCGGCCGCGGCGACGGCGAGGCCCGCTGCGGCCATGCGACCCATCCGGGCCACCGTAGCAACGCCCCTCCGTTTCCACGTGGAAACGGTGAGGCCGCGGGTCGGTGTCAGGTGGTGACGGCGAGCTCGCCGACTGCCGCCGTCGCGGCCGGAAGCGACAGCCGGAACGTCGTGCGGCCCGCGACGCTCTCGAGCTCGACCGTGCCCCCCATGCGGGCCGCGAGCTCGCGTGCGATCGCGAGCCCCAGCCCGCTCCCGGAGGCGTGCGATCCCTCGATGCGGTAGAAGCGGTCGAAGACCCGCTCGGCATGCTCGCGCGGGATCCCGGGCCCGTCGTCCGAGACCGCGAGCGCGGCGCGCGCCCCGAGACGGGACGTGGTGATCGTGATCTCCGTCCCCGGCGGTGTGTGCGTGAGCGCGTTGCCGGCAAGCGCGCGCCCGATCTGGAGCACGCGCTCCTCGTCGGCCAGCGCCCAGGCGTCCGGATCGGTCTCGAGGACGAGCCGGTGGCGCGTCGCCTCGGCGAGCGGCGTCAGCTCGTCGACGAGCACGCGGGCGGCATCCGCGAGCACGACGTCCTCGCGCTCGACGCGCAGCCGCCCCGCGTCGATGCGGGAGAGGTCGAGGAGGTCGGCCGCCAGCTTCGTGAGGCGGTCGACCTGTTCGCGCGTCGTCGCGAGGAAGCCGGCGCGGGTTTCCTCGTCGAGGTCCTCGTCCGCCATGAGCTCGAGGAAGCCCGCGAGCGAGAAGAGCGGCGTGCGGAGCTCGTGCGACGCGTTCGCGACGAACTCCTTGCGGGCGGTGTCGAGCTGGGCCAGCTGGACGCGCATCCGCTCGAAGGCGGCGGCGAGCTCGCCCACCTCGTCGTCGCCGCGGTCGACCACCGGTTCGTCGAAGCTCCCCTTTGCGATCCGGTCTGCCGCCCGCTCGAGCCGTCTGATCCGGCGCGCGTGGAGCGTCGCCGCGGCGCTGCCGAGGATCGCCGCGATCGCGAGCGCCACGCCGGTGGCGTAGAGCAGCCGGCGCTTGATGACCCGGACCGTCGCGAGCTGATCCTCGATCGGCGTCGAGAGCAGGAGGACGTTCCCGGAGACGAGCGGCACGGCGACCTCGGCGAACGGGCGGCCGAGCCGGTCGACCCGACCCCGCATGACCCGCGTGCCTTCGGCCGTTTCGAGCGCGACCGTGTCGCTGCCGATCGGCCCCGCGGTTGCGGCGGAGTCCGCGAGCGTCCGCAGCGACATCGGCTCGGGCCCGAACACCTGGAAGATCACCACGCGCGCGTTCGACAGCAGCGACGCCGTGTCCGCGAATCCGTCGACCGCGAGCGGCTCCCGGAAGTCGCCGCGCGCGTCGGCCCGCGTGTACGAGTACGCGGTCGCCTCGGCGTCCCGCTGCAGCTCGTCGAGCCGCTCATCGACGAGACGCCGCTCGAGCGACGGTACGACCATGAGGTACGCACCGGCGAGCGCGCCCCCGACGATGAGAAGCAGCGCGACGGCGAAGCGCGTGCGGATCCCGCCGGGGAGGCTCATCGGTCGCGGAAACGATAGCCCGCACCGCGCACGGTGAGAATCAGCTCGGGCTCGCGCGCATCGCGCTCGATCTTCTCGCGCAGATGGCGTACGTGGACATCGATCGTCCGCGGCTCGCGGTAGTCGGCGCTCCCGCGGATCCGCTCGAGCAGCTGTCGCCGTGTGAAGACGATGCCGGGGTCGCTCGCGAGAAGCGCGAGAAGCTCGAACTCGACGAACGTCAGCTGGATCGCGGCGCCGCGGACCTCGACGGTACGGCGCGGCAGGTCGATCACCAGCTCGCCGCGGTCGATCACCTCGTCGCGGCGGCTCGCATGGTGGGGAGTGGCCGCACGGCGGAGCAGCGCACGCACGCGGCTCCGGAACTCCCGGATCGAGAAGGGCTTCGTGATGTAGTCGTCGGCCCCGAGCTCGAGACCCAGCACCTTGTCGAGCTCGTCGTCGCGGGCGGTCAACATGATGATCGGCACGGTGCTCTCCGAGCGGAGCCGTCTGCAGACCTCGAGACCGTCTACTTTTGGCAGCATGATGTCGAGGACGACGAGGTCGACGTGCTCTTCCCCGAACCGCTTCAGCGCCTCGTCGCCGTCTCGCGCCTGGACGACCCTGTAGCCGTCGCGCTCGAGCGGATACGTGAGGAGCGACTGAATGGCGTCCTCGTCGTCCACGAGGAGAATGGTCGAGGACGAGTCCGGCATCTGAGATGGTTGGCGCGGCCCCAACGCGGACGTTCGGGCCTGCCCGGCCCCTACTATAGCCCCCTGCATGGAGCCCGCCCGCCTCGGCACGAGCAAGCGGAGGCCGCGGCGCGGCTCGGTCGAGCGGCCCGTCGACCTCCGGCTCGTCCGCAACCTCGCCGCGCTGCTCGCGCTTCCGGTCGTGCTCGTCGTCTTCACGATGGCGCGCCCGGGTCCGCTTCCCGCTCCGGACCTGCCGCCCGCCTTCGACGGCGCGACCGCCGCGGCCTTGACGGCCGAGCTCGCGGGCGACAACGCGAACCGCGTCCCCGGATCCCCGGGCGCCGCAACCGCCGCGCAGTGGTACCGGGACAAGCTCGCCCTCTACGGTCTCGGCGTCCGCGAGGACAGATGGCGCGAGGACGTCGCCGGGCTCGGGAGCGTCGAGCTCCGGAACCTCGCCACGGTCGTCCCGGGGACGCTGGGCGAGACGATCGTGGTCGTTGCTCACCGTGACAACAACGGCGTGACCGCCGGGGCGAACTCGGACGCGAGCGGGACCGCGGCCCTCGTGGAGCTCGCCCGCGCCTACGCGACGGCCGGGACGACGGAGTCGGCCCGAACCCCGCTCCACACGCTCGTCTTCCTGTCGGTCGACGCCGGCGCGTACGGCTCGCTCGGCGCCGCGCGCTTCGCGAGTCACTCGCCGCTCGCGCGGCAGACCGTTGCCGTCCTCTCGCTCGACGGTCTCGCCGGCACGGCCCACCCACGCCTCGAGCTCGCGGGCCTCGGGAGTCACTCGCCCCCGCCCGCGCTCGTCCGCACGGCCGACGCCAGGCTCGCGACCGAGCTCGGCAGCGTCCCCGCTCATCCCGGCCTGCTCGATCAGCTCGTCTCGCTCGGCCTCCCGTTCGGGTTCGGCGCCCAGGCGCCGATGCTCGGCAAGGGCCTCCCGGCGATCCGCCTCACGACCGCGCCCGACGGAGGCGCGGCTCCGGGCAGCGACGAGCTCGCGACGCTCGACCGTACGACGCTCACGCGGCTCGGGCGCGCCTCGGAGACGCTCCTGACCTCGCTCGACGCGGCCGTGGAGCTGCCGACCGCCACGGGCGGCGCCGTCTTTCTCGGCGAGCGCGCAGTCCGCGGCTGGGCGCTCGAGCTGCTGCTGGTCGTCGCCGTCGTCCCGTTCGCCGGCGCGGCGCTCGACCTGCTCTCGCGCTGCAGACGCCGGCGGCTGGCGCTCCGGCCTCCGTGGCACGCGCTCCGGCGACGGGTCGGCCTCTGGCTCGTCGTCCTGGCGGTGCTCGGCCTCGCGGCCGTCGCGGGCGCGCTCCCCGTCGAGCCGTCGCTCCCTCCGCCGCCCGATCAGCCGCCGCTCGACCGCTGGCCGGTCGGGGCGCTCGTCTTCGGGATCATCGCCGTCGCGCTCGTCTGGCTCCGGGCACGCGCCCGGCTCATCCCGCGCACCCGGGCCCGGCCGGAGGAGGACCTCGCGGCGTACGCGGTCGCCTTCGTCGCGCTGCTCGCGGTCGCCGCCTGGACGGCGCTCGTGTCGCCGTACAGCCTCCTCTTCCTCCTCCCGTCCCTGTACGCATGGCTGTCGCTCCCTCAGCTCCGCCGCGGCCCGGCATGGCTCACGGATGTCGCATTCGGCGTCGGGCTCAGCGGGCCGGTGCTCGCCCTCGTCGTCCTCGCGAAGCAGCTCGACCTCGGGCTTCGTGCGCCCCTCTACGCCGCATCGCTCCTCACGACCGGCGTCGTGCCGTGGGGCGCCACGCTCGCGCTCGCCGCGTGGGCCGCCGTGGCGAGCTTCGTCGGCGCGATCGCCGCCGGGCGCTACGCCGCGCCGAGCGGCAGGTAGCGACAGGGCGAGCCCGCCGCGAGCATCCCGTCCCCGCGCGGGACGTGGACGAGCGCGTCCGCGATGGCCGCCCGAACGATCATGTGCGACTCCTGGCCCTCGATGGGCACGAGCACGACGCCCTCGTCGGTGTGCTCGAGCCGAGCCCGCTGGAAGTCGTCGCGCACCGGGTTCCGCCGCGCCGGGGCGCCGAGTCTGCCCGCCTCGAACCGTGGCCCGGGGTCGCGTGCGCCCTGGAGGGCACGGAGCGCCGGGGCGACGAAGAGCAGGGCCCCGACGAGGGACGAGACAGGATTCCCCGGGAGGCCGAAGACGAGCGTCCGGCCGCGCGTCGCAAACGAGATCGGCTTCCCCGGCCGCATCGACACGCGCCAGAAGATCTCGCGGGCGCCGAGCTCGGCGAGCGTGGCGCGGACGAGGTCGTGCGGGCCGACCGAGACGCCGCCCGACGTGACGAGAACGTCCGTCTCCAGCGCGGCCGCGAGGGCCTCACGATGCGCCGCGGGGTCGTCGGCGACGCGTATGGGTGGTTCGACCACCGCGCCGGCGGAGCGAAAGACGGCGGCGAGCATCACGCCGTTGGACTCGTAGATCTCGCCCTGGCCGAGCGCTTCGCCGGGCGCGCGAAGCTCCGTGCCCGTCGTCACGATCGCGACGCGCGGTCGTTCGCCGCAGCGCGGATGCGCGACGCCTGCCGCGGCGAGTGCCGCGAGCCTGGACGGGCCGAGGATGGTGCCGCCCGGCACGACCGGCTCGCCCGCTCGAACGTCGCCACCGAGGGGTCGCACGTTGTCCCCTGCTGCGGCCGCGTCGGGGACCGTCACCGCGCCGTCGTCCTCGGTGACGACCTCGATCGGGACGACGGTGTCCGCCCCGTCCGGCACGACCGCGCCGGTCGCGATCCCCATCGCCTCACCCGGCGCGAGCGGCCGCGATGCCGGCTTCCCGGCGGCAATCCGCTCGACGATCGCGAGTGTCCCGGGAGTGTCGACGGCGCGGAGCGCGAACCCGTCCATCGCCGAGCTGGGGAACCGCGGCAGGTCGACCGCCGCGCGCGCGTCGTCCGAGAGGACGCGACCCGCGGCTTCTCCGAGCGGAACCTCCTCCGCGGCAAGCGGCTGCGCGTGCTCGAGGACGCGGGCGAGCGCGTCGTCCACGGAGACGAGATCGGCCACGGCGCGGACGCTACACACGGGGTACGCTCGGGCGCGTGATCTCTGTCGTCGTCCCCGTCCGTGACGAGGAGCTCACCGTCGAGCGGCTGTACGACGAGCTCGCGCAGGCGCTGTCCGAGCGCGGCGAGGCGTGGGAGGTCGTCTTCGTCGACGACGGCTCGCGCGACGGGACACACGCGGCGCTCGTGCGGCTCCACGCCGGAACGCCGAACGTTCGGGTCGTTCGGCTCCGGCGCAACCTCGGCAAGGCGGCCGCGCTCGATGCCGGCTTCCGGGAGGTCGAGGGCGAGATCGTCGTGACGATCGACGGCGACCTGCAGGACGACCCGGCCGAGATCCCCCGGTTGCTCGCGAAGCTCGACGAGGGCTACGACCTCGTCACCGGATGGAAGACCCACCGGAACGACCCGCTCGCGCGGCGTGTCCTCTCGCGGGTGTTCAACACGGTCACGGGCTGGCTCTCGGGCGTACGGCTGCACGATATGAACTGCGGGCTGAAGGCGTTTCGTGTCGACGTCGCCCGCGAGCTCGACCTGTACGGCGAGCTCCACCGCTTCGTCCCGGTGCTCGCGCACGATCTCGGCTTCCGGGTGACCGAGCTCGGCGTCAACCACCGCCCGCGGGAGCACGGGCGCAGTCGCTACGGAATGGAGCGCTACGCGCGCGGCTTCCTCGACCTGCTCACGGTGACGTTCATGAGCCGCTATCGCCACCGGCCGCTCCACCTCTTCGGTGGGCTCGGGCTCGTGCTCGGCACGATCGGGACGGGAATCCTCGTCTACCTGACGATCGAGAAGATCGGCGGCGAGCCGATCGGCCGCCGGCCGCTGCTGCTCCTCGGCGTGTTGCTCGTCGTGGTCGGCATCCAGTTCTTCTCCCTCGGCCTCCTCTCCGAGCTCGTCACGAGCCAGCACCGCGAGCGGCTGCGCGCCCTCGACGACCGGCGCTCGAGGCTCGTCGACGAGGTCCTGCGGTAGCGGGTTGAAGGCCCTCTACTTCGGGACGTACGACCGGACGTCTCCCCGCAACACCCAGGTCGTGTCGTGCCTCCGCCGGGCGGGGGTCACCGTCGTCGAGCGCCACCGCGAGGTCTGGGGCCGTCACAACTGGTCGGTCGGCGTCCGCCAGCTGGCGCGGATGGCGCGCGCGGAGGGGGCGCTGGCGCGCCGCCGGGAGGACGACGCCGACGTCGTCGTCGTCGGCTACCCGGGTCACTTCGACATGCCCGCGGCCCGCCGGGCCGCGCGCGGACGACCCCTCGTCTTCAACCCGCTCGTCTCGCTGCACGACACGCTGGTCGGCGACAGGGCGCGCTTCCGGCCCCGCTCCGCGGCGGCGGGCGTCCTCCGCGGCATCGACCACGTCGCGTTCCGCAGCGCCGATCTCGTCGTCGCCGACACCGCGGTGCACGCCGACTACTTCCGGCAGGCTTTCGACCTCCCGGACGAGCGTGTCGCCGTTGCCCTCGTCGGCGCCGACGAACCGCTGTTCGGGCCCGGATGGCACCCCCCGGAACCGTTCCACGTCCTCTTCGTCGGCAAGTTGATCCCCCTCCACGGCGTCGAGACGATCCTCGCGGCAGCCGCCCTCCTGCCCGACGTCCCGTTCCGCGTCGTCGGCGACGGACAGCTCTCCGGCCTGCTCGCGCAACGGCCGGCCAACGTCGAGCACGTCCCCTGGATCCCGTACACGGAGCTCCCAGAGGCGTACCGTGCTGCGGGGTGCGCGCTCGGGATCTTCGGGACCGGCGCCAAGGCGGCACGCGTGATCCCGAACAAGGTGTTCCAGGGCCTCGCCTGCTGCCGGCCGGTGATCACCGCGGACACACCGGCCGCGCGGGAGCTCCTCAGCCACGGTATGGACGCCCTCCTCGTTCCGGCCGGCGATCCCGAGGCGCTCGCCGCGGCGGTGCGGCGAATCGCCGGGGACCCACGCCTGGCGAGGCGTCTCGCGGACGCAGGGCGGGCGACGTACGAGACGCGGGCCTCGGAGGAGGTGCTCGGCGCGCAGTGGCGCTCGCTCCTCGAGCGGGCCGCGGTGCGGCGGTGATCCGGCCGGGGCGGCTCGTGGGCGGGGGCATGGTGGCGTTCGCCGTCGGCCTCGGCGCGCTCGCCGTCCTCCAGCATCGCGCGTTCTGGACCGGCCGCTTCGACGTCGGGAACCTCGTCCAGGCCGTCTGGTCGACGGCGCACGGGGACTTCCTGTCGGTGACGGGGCTGTCGGGGCAGCAGATCTCCCGTCTCGGCGCGCATTTCGACCCGATCGTCGCCGCTTTCGCGCCACTCTGGTGGCTCTGGCCCGATCCGTCGCTGCTCCTGGTCGTGCAGGCGGTAGCGGTCGCCGCCGGAGCGGTGCCGGTGTACCTCCTCGGCCGGAGGCACCTCGCATCGGACTGGGCCGGAGCCGGGTTCGCGCTCGCCTACCTCCTCCATCCCGCAACGCAGTGGCTCGTCCTCGACGACTTCCATCCGGTCGCGCTCGCGACCCCGCTTCTCCTCTGGGGCTTCTGGTTCCTCGACTCCGACCGGCTCGTCGCGTTCGCGGCCGTCGCGGCGCTCGCGTGCCTGACGAAGGAGCAGATCGGGCTCGTCGTCGCCGCGATGGGGCTCTGGTACGCGTTTCGCCCGGGGCGGCGCCGCGCGGGCCTCGCGATCGCCCTTGCCGGGGCCGTCGTGTCGCTCGTCGCGGTGGCAATCGTCGTGCCGCATTTCGCCCCCGGCGGCGGCTCGCCCTTCGAGAGCCGCTACGACGCGGTCGGCGGGTCGGCGGGAGGGATTGCGACCACGACGCTCACCGACCCGGGCGCGATCGCCTCTGCGCTCACGAGCGGACGCGATCTCGGCTACCTCGCCCGCCTGCTCGTGCCGCTGCTCGGGCTGCCGCTGCTCGCCCCGCTCGCGCTGCTCACCGCAGTGCCGGAGCTCGCCCTGAACCTCCTCTCGGGGACGCGCACGCAGACATCGATCCACTTCCACTACACGGCGGGGGCGCTCCCCGGCCTGTTCGTGGCGGCCGTCCTCGGAGCCGCCCGCCTCCGCCGGAGATTCGCGTGGGCCCGGAGACCCGAAGGACGGGCGGTGGTCGTGTCGGCGCTCGCCGCGGGAATCGTCCTCGGGCCACTTCCGATCTGGGCATCGGTGCCGTTCGGCTCCGACCTGGCGGCGCGGGAGCACGTCGTCGGGCACCATGCCGACGTCGCCGCGCGCGCGGTCGCGCTGGTCCCGCCCGGCGCGCCCGTCAGCGCGACCAACACACTCGGCGCCCACCTGTCCGAGCGTCGGCGGATCCTCAGCTTCCCGGTGCTCGACGGGGCGACGTGGGTTGCGGTCGACCGCCAGCGTCCCAGCTATCGCGACCTGGCGGACGCCCCGGTGCGCTTCGAGCGCGCGTACGCTGCGCTGCGGGCGAGCGGGCGCTTTCGCGTCGTCTTCGACGAGGACGGCATCGTCGTCCTCCGGCTCAGAGAGGGATCGTCTGCGGGAGCAGGTACGCCGTGAGGGCGAGCGCCGCAAGTCGGGCGAGGCGGTCGTCGTCCTCGGGGGCTGCGATCGGCACGGCCCAGGCGAGGTACCAGACGGCGAGGTAGGGGGTCGTCGCGAGCACGAGGCACGCTGCCGAGCCGAGTCGCGCGCGCCCGTGGAGCGCGTCGCGCGCGAGCCAGGCGAGCCCGGCGGCGAGGGCGGCAAGCGCGAGGCCCAGCGCGAGGTCGTGCGGCAGCCCGAGCTGCTCGAGCCGCGACGGCAGGGCGTAGCTCGTCCTCCGAACAGCGGTTTCGGCGAACGGGCGGAGAGCATCGAGCCATTCGAGCCCGTATCGCGACGTCGCCACCGCGCTTCCGGCCACGAGCGTCGCCACGAGTCCGGCGAGGCCCGTGCCCCGTCGGCCGGCGCGGGCCGCCAGCGCCGCGAGCCCGTAGAAGACGAGCGGGATCCACTTGACGAGCGCCGCCAGCGCCCAGACCGCGCCGCCGAGCGTGGCGCGGCGGTGCACCCCGAGCGCGACCGCCGTGGCGACCAGAGCGCCGACGAGCGCGTCGTTGTGCCCCCCGCCGCCCGAATGGATCGCGATGACCGGATTCCAGCCGACGAACGCGGCCGCGAGTTCGGGCCGCCGGGAGCTCCGCGACACGGCGACCGTCGCCACGAGCATCGCCGCGGCGCCGAGAGCCTTGAACAGCCAGGCCGCAGCGTCCGGCGACGACCCCGCCACGGCAGCGACGGGCTCGGAGACGAGCGTGAAGACCGGGCCGTAGACGCTCGTCTCGTCCCGCCAGTCGGCGCCGAGATACGGGGAGGCAGGGCTCTCCGGGAACGCCGAGGGCGGGTCGGCGTACGGGTTCCCGCCACCCTCCGCGGCGATCCAGCCGTAGCCCCAGTACGTCCACGCGTCCGTCGAGAGGAGGAGCGGCGACGCGAGCGGGACGAGCTGCACCGCGGCCGCGAGCGCGATTGCCGCGGAGAGCGCGAGCCGGCGTCTCCGGAGCACCGCGAGCCCGGCGAGGTACGTCACGAGTGCCGCGGCGAGGAGAACGAGGAAGCCACGGGCGGAGCCCTGGTCTGCGAGCCCGCCGTCACGCGGGACGAGCGGGGAGTCGTGCCGCCACGCCAGGGCGGAGGCCGAGCCGACCAGGCAGGCAGTGGCGATCCCGGCGGCCACGGCCGCCCTCGAGCTCACGGCTCGGCTGGACGTCCGCCGCTCGCCGGACCCGGGGAACCCGACGACCCGGCGTCGGCGGGGCCGGCCGCGGGAGGCTTCGCTGCAGGAGGCTTCGCTTTCGGTGAGGTCTTCCCCGGGGCGGGGGCTGTGGGTGTCTCCTCGGTCGTCGTCTCCGGCGCGGAGGGTGCGACGTAGTACGGGTCGTAGGAGAGCGCCGACGGGCCGCGGTGCCACGTCTGGAAGGTGACCGGCTGCCTCGGCTCGGGGAAGTCGCGCGCCGGGAGCCCCGCGAGGGCGGGATCCATGAACCGGCGCCAGATCTCCGCGGGGAACGAGCCGCCCGAGACGGAGATGCCGTGGACGTTCGTCATCGGCACCTCGCCGCGCGTGTAGCCCATCCAGACGGCGGTGGAGAGGCCGGGCGTGTAGCCGACGAACCAGGCGTCGGCGTGCTTGTCGGTGGTTCCGGTCTTGCCCGCGACCGGGCGGGAGAGCGCCGCGGCCGTCCCCGTCCCGTAGCGAACGTTGTCCTCGAGGATCCCGGTCACGACCGATGCCACGCCGTCGGGGACGACGCGGGTGCGACGGTGATGCGACACCCAGCGGTCGTCCCGCTTGCCGTTCAGGATCACGCGGCGGATGGCGGTCGGCTCGTTGTAGACGCCGCCTGCGGCGAGCGTGGCGTACGCGGACGCCATGTCGAGGGGAGAGACCGCAACCGACCCGAGCCCCATCGCCGGCGGGAAGGCGCCGTTCACCTCGAGCGGCGTGCGGACACCGAGGCGCCGCGCCATCGACGCCACACGCGCGGGCCCGACGTCGAGCGTCAGCTGCGCGTACACCGAGTTGTCCGAGCGGAGCGTCGCCCGCTCGACGGACGTCCAACCCGTGTAGCTCGAGTCGTATGTCCGCACGCACCACCAGCTGCCGTCGTCGCAGTTCCCGTCCGCCTTCGGCCGGTAGGTGAACGGAGCCGAGACGTAGTACGTCGAGAAGGGGTCCATGCCGCGCTCGACCGCGGCGGCGAGGACGAACGTCTTGAAGGTCGAGCCCGGCTGCCGCCGCGCCTGCGAGAGGAGGTTGAACTGGTTGTTCGCGCGGCCCGGGACGATCGCCGCCATCGCCCGGATCGCACCGCTCGCAGGGTCGACGGAGACGATCGCGGCGGCCGGGTCGGTGGTGCGCGTCAGCGTCTGGCTGATCGCCTTCTGCGCGAGCTGCTGCCAGCGCGGCTCGATCGTCGTGTAGACCTGGAGCCCGCCCGAGCGGACGGTCTCCGCACCGTACGCCTTGACCAGCTGGTCGCGGACGTACCCGAAGAAGTACGGCTCGCGAATCTGCTCGTAGAGCCTCCCCGGGCGCAGCCCGATCGGCTGCCGACGCGCCCACCGGTGCTGCGCCGGGGTGACCATGCCCTCCTCGAGCATCGCGTCGAGCACCTGGTTTCGGCGCTGCACCGCCCGCGCCGGGTCGACGAGCGGGTTGTACGTCGTGGGCGCCTGTGGGAGGCCCGCGAGAAGCGCTGCCTGGGGCAGCGTCAACGAGCCCGCGGAGCGGGAGAAGTACGTGCGCGAGGCGGCCTCCGACCCGTACGCCAGATTCCCGTAGAAGACCGAGTTGAGGTAGGTCGCGAGGATCTTCTGCTTCGACCAGGCGTCGTCGAGCTTCACCGCGAGACACGCCTCGGTCATCTTGCGCTGGACCGTTCGCTCGTCGGAGATGTACAGGTTGCGGACGAGTTGCTGCGTGATGGTCGACCCGCCCTCGACGACGCCGCCTGCCCGGACGTCACGCCACAGGGCGCGCGCGATGCCCTCGGCGTCGAGCCCGCCGTGGTCGTAGAAGCGGCGGTCCTCGATCGCGACGGTCGCCTGGCGGAGCCACGGCGACATCTCGCGCAGCGTCACCACCTCGCGGTTCCGCTCCGCGGGGATCACCCCGAGGAGCGAGCCATCGGCCGCGTAGACGAACGTGTTCTGACCGATGCGCGCGGGGTGCAGGGCATCGAGGTCGCAGCGCGAGCCGAACGCGATCACGGCTCCGCCGGCCGCGATTCCCGCCCCGATCAGCACGACCGCGAGGATGACGAGAGCCAGCGCGAGCCGCCGTCCGCGCCTCGGACGGGAGCGGCGGCGGCGCGCACGGACCGCCGGAGCGGGGGGGCGCGAAGCGCGTGGGCGCCTCGAGGGGCTCATGGGGCGATGGTAGCCACGTGTCGGCTCGATTTCGGGGCGCGAGAACAGTCCCCTCGTGGATCGCCGCCGCGATATCGTCGCGGCGTGCGGGGCGCACTCGCAGGGTCGTGGCCGGCGCTCCGGATCTTCCTCTGGAGCCGCGCCGCGATCTGGGCGCTCGCCGTCGGGACGGTCCTCCTCTTCGACGACCGGCTGAACCCGCACCGGGCCCCCTGGGACACGCCGCGGCTGCACGAGCTCGGCCCGGTGGTGGACGTCTGGGCTCGCTGGGACAGCAACTGGTACATCCGCATTGCCGAGAGCGGCTACAGCTGGCCGTCGAGCACACCGGCCTTCTTCCCGGCATACCCGGCAGTCGTGTCGGGCCTCGGCCGCCTGCTGGGCGACCGGTTCGTGCTCGCCGGTGTCGTCGTCTCGCTCACCGCATGCGCCGCCGCGTTCGTCCTCCTCCACCGGCTCGTGCGCGAGCGCCTCGGAACGGGCGACGCCACCCGGTCCGTCCTCTACCTCGCGCTCTTCCCGACCTCGTTCTTCCTCGGCGCGGTCTACGGCGAGTCGCTCTTCCTCCTCCTCGCGATCGCGACGTTCGTGCTCGCCGAGCGGGGACGGATCGGCTGGGCGTCGGTCGCGACGGGCCTCGCGCTTCTCACGCGGGCGCAAGGGCTCGCGCTCCTTCCCGCCCTCGCGGTCTTCGCCTGGCGCACCGACCGGCGCGCCCGGAACCTCGCGCTCCTCCTCGTGCCCGTCGCGATGTTCAGCGTCTTCCCCATCGTGCTCGAGGCGTGGGTCGGCCATGGTCTCGCCTTCGTCGACGCTCAGCGGGTGTGGGAGCGGTCGCTTTCCCCCTTCGGCCCGCTCGGCGGCCTCGGCCAGGCGATCGGTGAGGGTGACCTCGTCGGGCCGCTCCTCGCGATCGCGATGCTCGTGCTCGGCGTGCTGGCGTGGCGGATGCTCGGCGCCCCGTACGGCCTCTACGCGCTCGCCGCGCTGATCCTTCCGATGTCGCTACCGTCGGCCCGGCTCGGCGGGCTCTACTCCTTCCCGCGGTTTGCCCTCGTCGCGTTTCCGTGCCTCGTTGCGCTCGCGGTCCTCGGCCGTGACCGACGCGTCCACGCCGGCGCGGTCGCAGTTCTCGCGGCGGGCCTCGCCGTCGGCGTGGTTCGATGGGCGCTGTGGTACTGGGTGGCATGACCGAGGTCCCGCGCCCACGCCTCGTGGGCTGGGCGATCCTGGTCACGGGGCTTGCGGCGCTCTCGTACGCCGCGCACTTCGCGGGCGGCGAGCCCGCTGACGACGTCCTCTACGAGTGGGCGACGGCTGCCGCCGCGCTCGTGCAGTACGGGATCATCCTCGCGATCGTGCTCGCGCTCGCACGGGGCATCGCGCCGGCGACGTTGGGGCTGCGACGGCCGCCGTCGTGGGGCCGGGCAGCAGGATGGGTCGTGGCGTCGCTCGCCGCGATCTGGATTCTCGGCGCGATCCTCAACATCTTCCTCAAGGCCGGCGAGGAGCAGGGGCTCGTCCCCGACGGCTGGGACGCCTCCCGTGCCGCCCCGTTCGTCGCGAACTTCCTCGTCATCGCGATCGTCGCGCCGTTCGTCGAGGAGCTGACGTACCGGGGGCTCGGCTTCGCCGCGGTGGCGGGCGCGTACGGGCCGATCGCCGCGATCGTCGTCACGTCGCTCGCGTTCGGCCTGGCCCACGGGCTGGTCGTCGCCCTCCCGGTCTTGACGATCTTCGGCGCGATCCTCGCCTGGCTGCGTTTCAAAACGGAGAGCATCTACCCGACGGTGATCCTCCACGGCCTGTTCAACGGTGCGGCCCTGATTGCCGCGGTGTCGACGTGAGCGACAGCTTCGACGAGCTCCGGCGCACGATCCTCGACAACGACCGCTCGATCGTCGCGGCGGTCAACGCGCGCCTTCGGCTCGTGGACGAGCTCTGGCGCCTGAAGGCCGAGCGGGGCGATCCTCGGCTCGACCCGGATCGCGAGCGGCGTCTTCGCGCGGCGCTCGCGGCGTCGAACGACGGCCCGCTCTCACCCGACGGCCTCGAGCGGCTGATCGACGCGCTGCTCGCGCTGACGAAGGACGAGCTCGGCGGGACCTGACTACGCGGACGGCTCGTCCGGGTCCGTTGCGAACTCGTCGGGCGAGACGGTGTCGAGGAACTGCCGGAACTCGTCCATGTCGACCTCGCCGAGGCTCACCCGATGCGCGTAGTCGAGATCGGGCTCGTCCCCGTCGAACTCCACCCCGGACTCCTCGATCACGTCGTCCTCGGCGTAGATCTTGGCCTCCGCCCGGAGCGCGATCGCGATCGCGTCGGACGTCCGGGAGTCGATCTCGATCTCCGTCCCGTTGCGGACGAGCGTGATGCGCGCGTAGAACGTGCTGTCCCGGAGCTCGGTCACGGTCACCCGGTCGACCTCCGCGTCGAGAGCCTCGATCATCGCGCAGGCGAGGTCGTGGGTGAGCGGGCGCGGGGGCTCCTGCCCCTGGAGGCGCATCAGGATCGCCGCGGCCTCGGGGTGGCCGATCCAGATCGGAAGATAGGTCCTGCCGCCCGCGGTTCGCAGAAGCACGATCGGCTGCTTGCCGACGAGGTCGAAGCTCACGCCGTAGACCGTCATCTCCTGCATGACCCGCGTCCAAGTGTAGCCCTGGGCACCCCGTCGCAAGACAGGCCGAACCCCGCGGACCGGGCCGCCGCGTCTGCTCCGGCGGTGCTGTCGCCGGATCGCGCTTCGCTACACTCCGCACCCGCGCGGGCGATTAGCTCAGTCGGTTAGAGCGCCGCTCTGATAAGGCGGAGGCCCCTGGTTCGAGTCCAGGATCGCCCATTCCCCCGTGCTCCGAGCCGGATCCGGTTAGAGCGCCTCGAGGGCCTCGACGAGCTCCTCGAGCCGGGTTTCGTCGCCGAAGTGGAGCTCGAGCCTGCCGGCCGAGACGCGGGCGGGAAGCCCTGTGATCCGCTCCGCCGCCGCACGGGCGCGTTCGGCGAGGGCGGGATCGACGGGCGTCGCGCGGGCCCGGCGGCGGGCACCGCCGTCCTGGGCCGCCCGCTCGGTCGCTCGGACGGTCAGGCCGTCTCGCGCCACACGGCGCGCGAGCCGCGTCCGCGATTCGTCGTCGGGGACAGCGAGAACTGCTCGGGCGTGCCCCTCGGTCAGCTCGCCGCGGGCGAGCATCCAGAGGATCTCCTCGGGCAGCTCGAGCAACCGCACCCGGTTCGAGACGCTCGCCTTCGACCGGCCCACCCGGTCGGCGACGTCTCCGAGGGAGAGCTCGAACTCGTCCATCAGGGCCGCGTAGGCGCGTGCCTCCTCGACGGGCGAGAGATTCTCGCGGGCCACGTTCTCCACGAGCGCGAGGAGCAGCGCGTCGCGGTCGTCGGCGTCGCGTACGAGAGCAGGCAGGGTCTCGAGCCCGGCCTCGCGCGCCGCGCGCCAGCGGCGCTCGCCGGCGACCAGCTCGTAGCCGCCCTCCGGACGCGGGCGAACGACGATCGGCTGCAGGACGCCTTCGTGTCGGAGGGACGCTGCGAGGCCCGCCGTCGCCTCCGGCTCGAACCGTCGGCGTGGCTGCCGCGCGTTCGGATGGATCGCGTCGATCGGGAGGTCGAGCAGGTCGGTCCGCCCCGCGGCGCCGCCGACGAGGACCTCCAGGCCGCGGCCGAGGCCGCGGCGCGGAGCGGGCGTCTCAGGTGCGGTCGACAAGCTCCATCGCCACCTTCCAGTAGGCCTCGGCGCCGGCGGAGCGCCGGTCGTAGGCGATCACGGGGAGCCCGTGGCTCGGCGCCTCTGCGAGGCGGACCGAGCGGGGCACGGTCTGGGTGAAGACGAGGCCGCCGAAGTGGGAGCGAAGCTCGTGCTCGACATCCTCGGCGAGCCTCGTGCGCCCGTCGACCATCGTGAGCAGGATGCCGGCGACGCCGAGGCGCGGATTGAGGCGTCGCTTGACGAGGTCGATCGAGCCGAGCAGCTGCGAGAGCCCTTCGAGGGCGTAGTACTCGGCCTGCACGGGGACGACCACCCGGTCGGCGGCGGCAAGCGCGTTCACCGTGAGAGGGCCGAACGACGGCGGGCAGTCGAGGAAGACGAAGGCGTAGGGCGCGGTTGCCTCCTCCCGGAGCGCGTCGGCGAGGTAGCGCTCGCCGTCCTCGAGCGCGGACAGATGCACCGTCGCGGCGGCAAGCTCGGCCTTCGCCGGCACGAGGTCGAGGTTCGCGACCGAGCTGGCGGTGACGAGCTCGCCGAGCGGGGTCCCGTCCAGGAGGTCGAGGGTCGAGTGGCCGTTGGCACGAAGGCCGAGCCCCGACGTCGCGTTCGCCTGAGGGTCCAGGTCGACGATGAGGCAGCGCTCTCCGGCCTCCGCAAGACACGCGGCAAGGTTGACGGCGGTCGTGGTCTTGCCGACGCCGCCCTTCTGGTTCGCGATCGCGTAGATCCGGGCCGGCACACGCTCACGGTAGCCGCCTGCCCGGACGCTCCCGGCGGCCCGCGCTCAGGCCGACGAGCGCTCGCGGTGGTCTCGTGCCTGTTGCAGCAGCCGGTCCTCCGCGACCTTCAGGTGGCCGAGCGCGGCCCAGGCGTGAGCCGCGCCGCGGGGGACGTCCGCACTGCGGAAGTGCTCGGCCGAGCGGAGGCAGTGCACCTGCGCCAGACCGAGCTCCTCGGCTGCACGCTCGTAGAGCTGGGCCGCCTCCTCGAGCCTCGCCCGGCGGTCGTCCTCCTCCACGCCATGGTCTTCGGCGTCTTGTCCAGCGATCCTGGGATCGTCCGAGAGAGCCCTCAGGCGAGCGGACGCTTCCGCGCGATGCCGGGGCGGCGCGGGAAGCCCGGTGGCGTCGGACCCACCTTGCGGAGGACCGCGAAGCCGGCCGGCGCGGGCTCGACGACGGCCGCGAGCCTCCCCGCCACGGTGGCCAGGCGGCGATGCTCGGCGGAGGGGCCGACCCAGAGGACGACCGCGCCGCCCTCGCGCACGAGCGGGAGGCACCACTCGGCCGCAACAGGAGGTTCGGCGAGCGCCTTCGCGACCGCGACGCCGTACGTCTCGAGCGGCTGCTCCTCGGCACGCCCCCACACGACTCGCAGGTTCGGGAGCTCGTCGGTCCAGCGCTCGAGGAAGTCGCACTTCCGGCGCTCGGCCTCGAGCAACGTCACCGCCCGCTCGGGAAGCGACGCCGCGAGCGGGATCCCGGGCGCCCCGCCGCCCGACCCGACGTCGGCGATGGGGCCGTGCTCACGCCCGACGATGTCCACGCCGAGAAGCGCGTCGTCGAGCAGCACCCGGCGGGCGGCCTCGGGATCACGGAGCGCCGTGAGGCCGGGCGTCGCCATGACGGCCGCAAGCCAGCGGTCGAGGATGGGGGCGCTCATGCGGATCGGGCTCGGCGAGCGCCCGCGTCAGGGAACGGGGGCGAGACCGACGGCACGTCCCGGTGCTCAGTCGACGGATCGCTGCGGGAGGACGACGACGTAGCGGTGGGGCTCGGTTCCCTCGCTCTCCGTCGTGACCTCGGGGTCGTCCTTCAGCGACTCGTGCACGATCCTGCGCTCGACCGCGCTCATCGGCTCGAGCTCGACGCGGTGGCCGGTTGCCGACGCCTGCTCCGCGCTGCGCCGGGCGAGCGCGTCGAGGGTCGCGGCCCGGCGAGCACGATAACCGGCCGCGTCGACGACGATCCGTCTGCGGTCATCGCCTGCCGCACGGTGCGCAAGCGTGTTCGCGAGGTACTGGAGGGCGTCGATCATCTGGCCGTGACGACCGATGAGGACGCCGAGGTCGTGGCCGGAAACCGTGGCGACGACCTCGTCCTCGTCCTCGACGACGTCCACGGTGGCGGTCAGCCCGAGAGCGGACAGCGTCCGGGCGAGGAGGGTGCGGGCGACGCGGGTCTCGGCCGCCTCGTCAGGATCGGGCGGAGCGGGCGGATCGTCCGGCACCGGCCGTTCGACGGTCGCGAGCACCCGTGCCGGCGTATAGCCGACACCGAGCAGGCCGCGTTCGCCTTCGCTCAGCACCTGGAACCGGACCGCCTCCCGGTCGATCCCGGGCGCGAGCTGCTCGAGCTCACGGAGCGCGGCCCACTTCGCCTCGCCGACGGTCTCGCCGGTGGCCTCGACGGAGACGAGCGCGTCTGTCACCGCCGCTTGCCGCCTCCGCTCCGCTTTCGCTTCACGCGGCGCGGCGGCCCGGCCGTGACGGGCGCTGCCCCGTCGGTCGCCGGCACGCCGGCTTTCCGGGGCGACGACCCGGCCTTCGCCGGTGGAGGAGCCTCCTTCTGCGGTGTCCGCGAGCTGCGAGGGGCCGGCGAGGACGGTCGCGGCATCATCCGACGGGTCACGACGCCCTGCCCGGTCGTCCACAGGTTGGTCGTGAGCCAGTAGATCATCAGCCCGGTCGGGAAGTTGAGGATGAACGGGATGAAGACGATGGGGAGGACCATCAGCATGATCCGTTGGGCCTTCTGCATCGTCGCGGCCATGAAGTACGACGACGTCAGCTGGCTCGCGACGTAGATGACGAGCAGGAGCGGGCCCCAGCCGTCCTTCGTCGGCTGCGTGATGTCCACGAGGCCGATGAAGTCGAGGCTCGAGCCCGGATAGTTCGGGAACACCTCCCGTTCGAAGCCCTTGAGCACGTAGAAGAGCGAGATGAAGATCGGGATCTGGAGCACGATCGGCAGGCACGACGCCGCGGGGTTGATCTTGTTCTCGCGGTAGAACTTCATCAGCTCCTCGTTCTGCCGCTGACGGTCGTGCTTCCAGCGCTGCTGGATCTCCTTCATCTCCGGCGCGTGCGCCTGAAGGTTCTGCATCGAGTGGATCTGACGGACCGTCACCGGCACGAGCACGAGCCGGACGAGCACCACGAGGGCGACGATCGACCAGGCCCACGAGAAGCCGGCCGTCGTGTGCAGCCACTCGAGGAGGTTCGTGAGGAAGTCCTCGATCGGGCGCAGAGGATTCGCGAACGCGATCATGTCCGCACCCCGTCACGGTCGCGCGGACGAAAGAGCTTTCGGTCGGCGACGCGGTCGACGCCGCCGTGGCTCCACGGGTTGCAGCGGAGGAGCCGCCAGCCGGCGAGGATCCCGCCCCGGAGGAGCCCGAGCTCGCGGAAGGCGTCGAGGGCGTACTGCGAGCAGCTCGGGTGGTACTTGCACGTGCCGTCCGGCGTGAGCAGCCCGAGCGTGTGGCGCCACGCCTGCACGAGCCCGATCCCGATCCACTTCATGCCTGCACCTTGCCGATCACCTCGCGCACCTGCTCCACGAGCCAGTCGTGGCCGCGGGCCTCTGATCCCTCCGGGAGGCCCGGCCGGGCCGCGAGGACGTAGTCGCGTCCCGCCGGCACCTCGTTCCCGAGCTCCGTCCACACCTCGCGAAGCTGGCGCTTGACGCGGTTCCGCGTCACGGCCGAGCCCACGGCGCGCGGGACGGCGAGGCCGAGGCGCGGCGGCCCGACGGCGTCCTCGTCGCGCGTGAACCAGTGCAATGTGAGCGACCGCGTGGAGACCGACCGTCCCTGGCGGTAGACGGTGTCGAAGTCACGCGAACGGGAAAGGCGCTGCCGGCGCTCCACGGCGACGCGGTCAGGCCGAGAGGCGCTTCCGCCCCTTGGCGCGGCGGCGCTTCAGGATCGCCTGCCCGCCACGGGTCGACATGCGTGCGCGGAACCCGTGCTTGCGCTTCCGGCGACGGACATTCGGCTGGTACGTGCGCTTCACGGTGGAGAGGAGCCCTTCGCTGAGACGTTGCCCGCACCCCTGGGCACGGCGGAGCGCGGAGTATAGACGAGCGCCTACGGCCGTCGGTTATCCACAACGACACGGAAACGCGGTCTTCCGGAAACGGCTGCTCACACAGCCCGGCTGTCGCCCGCGTGGGCGGCGGCGGGATGGTTGTCCACATCTGTGGAGACTCGTGTGGAGACGTTGCAAATACCTGCAAAACAGGCCTTTTTTGCCCACGGTAGCTGGGGATTCGAGCCACGGACGGCGCGAAGGAGGGGTGGTATGCTCGCCCCTTCCTCGACCCCGAAGGAGCACCGGGCACCGCGTGGAGAACCCCCCCGAGCCGACCGCCGAACGTATCTGGGACGACGCCTCTCGCCGGCTCCGGGACACGCTGAACGAGACGACGTACGAGACGTGGTTTGCCGCCGCTCGACCCGTGGCCCTCCGCGACGACTCCTTCGTCGTGGTCGTCCCGAACGACTTCACGCGGAACTGGATCGAGAGTCATTTCCTCGGCCTCCTGAGCGCCTCGGTGCGAGATGCTCTCGGACGGGAGGTGCGGGTCTCGCTCGAGATCGCAGAGCTTCCTGCGGCCTCGGAGAGCGACGATCGGAAGCCCGGGCCGAAGATCGGAGCGGCCGGCGACGGCCAGCCGGGGCCGAACCCCAAGTACACGTTCGACAACTTCGTGATCGGGTCGTCGAACCGGTTCGCGCACGCCGCCGCGCTCGCGGTCGCCGAGGCGCCGGCGCAGGCGTACAACCCGCTCTTCATCTACGGCGGCACCGGGCTCGGCAAGACCCACCTCCTGCATGCGATCGGCGCGTACGTCAACGACCACTCGAAAGGGCTGACGACGCGCTACGTCACGAGCGAGACGTTCACGAACGACTTCATCAACTCCCTCCGCGACAAGCGGATCGAGGGGTTCAAGCACCGGTATCGCGCCTACGACGTCCTGCTCGTGGACGACATCCAGTTCCTCGAGGGCAAGGAACGGTTCCAGGAGGAGTTCTTCCATACCTTCAACACGCTCTACGAGGCGGGTCGCCAGATCGTGATCTCGTCCGACCGGCCGCCGAAGGAGATCGCGACGCTCGAGGAGCGCCTCCGCTCGCGCTTCGAATGGGGCCTGATCACGGACATCCAGCCGCCCGACCTCGAGACGCGGATCGCGATCCTACGCAAGAAGGTGACCACCGACGGCATCGCCATGACCGATCCCGAGGTGCTCACGTTCATCGCGGGACGCGTGACCACCAACATCAGGGAGCTCGAAGGCGCGCTCACCCGTGTCGTCGCCTTCTCGTCGCTCACGGGCCTTCCTCTCGACGTCGATCTCGCAGAGCAGGTCCTCCGCGACCTGTTCCCGTCGAGCGGCGACCTTCCCGAGGTCACGATCGGCCGGATCCAGGAGGCCGTCTGCGATCGCTTCTCACTCACGGTGCAGGAGCTCGTCAGCCAACGGCGCTCGCAGGCCGTCGCGTACCCGAGACAGGTGGCGATGTACCTCTCCCGCGAGCTCACCGACGCGTCGTTGCCGAAGATCGGCAAGGAGTTCGGCGGCCGCGACCACACGACCGTCCTCCATGCGAACGCCAAGATCACACGGATGATCAAGGAGGACAGAGCTGTGTACAACCTCGTGCAGGACCTCACCGCGAGGATCAAACATCGTGGATGACGTGTCCGCCTCCAACCTGCGTCGCCGCGTGCCTGGGGGACCGGTGCACAGATCGACCGCAGCGATCCACCGCCCGATTCCGCATGATTCCTCGGTTTGCCTCCGTCTTCCCCATCGTCCACACTCCCTATGCACTACGACGAAAGGTTTAAGAGAGAAATGATGGAAACCGACATCGTCGTCGGCTCGGCGATTCGCGCGGTCGTCGCGAGGGACGAGCTCGCAAGTCGCCTCGCCCTCGTTGCCCGCGCCTCGTCGACGACGGGGCGCCGTCCAGGTGCTCGGAGGCATCCTGCTTCGGGCCCGCGACGGGCTCCTCGAACTCGAGGCGACGGACATGGAGCTGTCGCTGCGCACGACGGTCGCGGCGAGCGTCGAGGGCGAGGGCGCGATCGTCGTGCCGGCAAAGCTCCTCGGCGATGTCGTGCGGCTGCTCCCGGCCGCCGAGGTGACCATCGCGCATCGGCCCGAGGACGGCGTCGCGACGATCGAGTCGGGCTCGTACGCCGGGTCGGCTGAACGTCTTCGCGGCCGAGGACTTCCCGCGCCTGCCCGCGATCGACGTGCCGCTCCACGAGGTGGAGTCGGCGTCGCTGCTCGATACCGTCCAGCGCGTCTCGCGGGCGGCCTCGCGCGACGAGTCGCGTCCCGTCCTCACGGGCATTCTCGTCCGCTTCGAGGGCTCGAGCCTCACGATGGCCGCGACCGACTCGTACCGCATGGCGGTGAAGGAGACGGAGCTCTCGACCGCCGGCCCGGAGCTCGAGGCGATCATCCCGGCGCGCGCCCTCGACGAACTCGCACGCGTCGCCGCAGGCACGGAGACCGTGCAGCTCGGCGTCAACGAGAACCACGTGATCTTCGGTGCCGGCGAGGCGTGGCTCACGACCCGGCGGATCGACGGGCAGTTCCCGAACGTCGCGCAGCTCAAGCCGGAGACGTTCGACGTCGAGCTCGAGCTGAACCGCGTCGAGCTCCTCGAGACCGTCCGCCGCGCGGCCGTCATGGCGCAGCGGAACACGCCGCTGCGGCTCCGGTTCTCGGAGGGCGAGCTGACGATCTCGGCGCAGAGCCAGGACGTCGGCGAGACACGCGAGTCGCTCGCGGTCGGCTACGCCGGAGAACCGCTCGAGATCGGCTTCAACGCGGAGTTCCTGCGCGAGGGGCTCGAGTCCGTCACCACCGACGAGGTGCAGCTGAAGCTCATCAACCCGTTGCGGCCTGGGCTGCTCAGCACCGAGGGCGACGCCTTCTGGTACCTGATCATGCCCATCCGCCTCGCCGGCTAGGGGCTCCGACCTGATCGTGGAGCAGGTGTCGCTCCGCGACGTCCGCTCGTACCCCCGGTTGGAGCTCGGGCTCGAGCCGGGGCTCGTCCTCGTCACCGGGCGAAACGGCGCGGGCAAGACGAACCTTCTCGAGGCCGTGCACCTCGCCGCACAGGGCGTCTCGTTCCGGACGCGCCAGGACGCGCAGATCGTGCGGCACGGCACCGACGCCGGTCTGGCGCGGGTCGACGGAACGCGCCGCGGTGCAGCCGTCACGGCAGAGGTACGGCTCTCCGATCGAGAGCCGAAGCGGATCCGCTGGAACGGCACCGCTGTGGGCTCCGCCGAGGAGCTGCGCTCCCGCATCCACGCGCTGGCGTTCACCCCCGACCGGCTGGCCGTCGTCAAGGGCGGGCCTGCGCTGCGCCGCGCGTACTTCGACCGGGTGGTGGCCCGGGTCCTGCCTGCCCGTGCGGACGTGCCGACCGCGTACGCGGCCGCGCTCGGCCAGCGCAACGCGGCCCTCCGGCGGGTCGCTGCCGGCATCTCCGACGCCGCCGCGCTCGAGCCGTGGACGGCGCAGGTCGTGGCGCTCGGGGAGCAGCTCGTCGAGGCACGGGCACGGCTGCTCGCGATGCTCGTGCCCGTCTTCGCCGAGCGTGCCGCCGAGCTCGGCCTCGAGGACGCGTCGCTCGCCTATTCGGCCGCCCCGCCGACGCGGGCCGCGCTCGACGAGCGCCTCGCGCGGGACCTCGAGCGAGGGACGACCGGCCTCGGGCCGCATCTCGACGAGATCAGGGTGCTCGCCGCCAACCGCGATCTCCGGACCTTCGGGTCGCAGGGTGAGCAGCGGATGGCGGTCCTGTCGCTCCTCCTCGCAGAGGCGGAGCTGCTCGCCTCCCAGGTCGGCGTCCCGCCGCTCCTTCTCCTCGACGACGCCCTGTCGGAGCTCGACGCCGGCCGGCGGCGCGTCCTGAGCGACCGGCTCGGCGCGACGGGCCAGACCCTGGTCACGGCGACGGGCGCGGAGGCGCTTCCCCTCGCACCCGCGCAGCTCCTCGTCGTGACTCCCGGCCGGGTGGAGGCGGGCTGATGGAACGACTCGACGGATCGCTCCGCCGTGCGCTCCGCGTCGCCGGGGTTCCGGACGCCGGCGCTCTCGCTGCGGTGACGCGTGCGTGGCCCGCGGCGGTCGGACCGGGCATCGCCCGCGCGGCATGGCCGCAGCGGATCGGCCGCGACGGAACGCTCCACGTCACCACGGTCTCCTCGACCTGGGCCTTCGAGCTCGGCCGGATGGAAGAGGACGTGCGGGCGAAGCTCCGCGCCTCGATCGGCGAGGAGACGCCGTCCGCGATCCGGTTCGCGCCCGGCCCGGTTCCCGCCCCCGGAGCGCCGGAGAGCTCGCCGCCGACGCCCTCGCCGCCGACGCCGGACGAGGAGTCCCACGCTGCCTCGCTGACCTCCGCGATCGACGATCCGACCCTCCGCGACGCCGTCCGTCGGGCAGCCGCGGCAAGCCTCGCCGCTGCCCGCGACGGCCGCGTCGTCTGATATACTTACGTTCGCCCGCAAAACCCGTGTTTTGCAGGCATTTTCTCGTTCAGGAGGCTTGTGACCGACACCGCATACACCGGCAAAGACATCACCGTTCTCGAAGGGCTCGAGCCCGTGCGGCTCCGGCCCGGGATGTACATCGGCTCAACCGGCTCGCGGGGCCTCCATCACCTGGTCTACGAGGTCGTCGACAACGCCGTCGACGAGGCGCTCGCGGGCCACAACGACTTCGTCGAGGTGCGTCTGCACCCCGACCACTCGGTCACGGTCGTCGACCACGGACGGGGAATCCCGGTCGACACGATCGACGACCAGGACCTCCCGGCGCTCACCGTCGTCCTCACGAAGCTCCATGCGGGCGGCAAGTTCGGCGGCGACGGCTACAAGGTCTCCGGCGGCCTCCACGGCGTCGGTGTCTCCGTCGTCAACGCCCTCTCGGAGCGGCTCGTCGCGGAGGTTCGGCGCGACGGGAAGGTCTGGCGACAGGAGTTCGCGCGCGGCGCCCCGGTGACCGACCTCGAGCAGGTCGGGACGACCGACCCGGACGACACGGGGACGACGATCTCGTTCCTCCCCGACGCCGAGGTCTTCGAGGAGCTCGACCTCGCGCGCGAGACGCTGCGCCAGAGACTCCGCGAGACCGCGTTCCTCACCCGGGGCCTCCGGATCCGCTTCGCCGACGACCGCAGCGGCGAGTGGTCGGAGGAGTTCCTCTACGAGGGCGGGATCCGGGACTTCGTGCAGCACGTCAACGCCGAGAAGGATCCGATCCACCCGTCCATCGCCTACTTCGAGGCGGACGACGAGGAGGGTCGCGGCTCGGTCGAGATCGCGCTCCAGTGGAACGCGAAGTACACGACGGACACCGTCTTCTCGTTCGCCAACAACATCAACACCATCGAGGGCGGCTCGCACCGCTCGGGCTTCGACGCCGCGCTGACGACGACGATCAACAAGTTCGCTCGCGACGAGGGCCAGCTCAAGGAGAAGGAGGCGAACCTCGAGGGCGACGACGTCCGCGAGGGACTCGCCGCCGTGATCTCGCTCAAGATCCGGGAGCCGCAGTTCGAGGGGCAGACCAAGACGAAGCTCGGCAACCCGTGGGTGCGCGGCTTCGTGCAGCAGGTCGTGAACCAGAAGCTCGCCGAGTTCCTCCACGAGAACCCGAACGAGCGAAAGAAGGTCATCTCGAAGGCGATCGACGCCGCCCGGGCCCGGCAGGCCGCGCGCAAGGCGCGCGAGGTCTCCCGCAAGGGCGCTCTCGCCGGCGGCGGCCTCCCCGGCCGCCTCGCCGACTGCCAGTCGACCGACCCGGAGAGCTGCGAGCTGTACCTCGTCGAGGGCAACTCCGCGGGCGGGTCCGCGGTCGACGCGCGCGACAAGGCCTTCCAGGCCATCCTCCCGCTCCGGGGCAAGGTGATCAACTCCGAGAAGAACCGGATCAACAAGGTCCTCTCGAACCTCGAGATCCAGTCGATCGTGACCGCGATCGGCTGCGGCATCGGCCCCGAGTTCGACATCGAGAAGCTCCGCTACCACCGGATCATCGTGATGACCGACGCCGACGTGGACGGCTCGCACATCCGCACGCTGCTCCTCACGTTCTTCTTCCGGCAGATGAAGGAGCTCGTCGAGCGCGGCCACATCTACGCCGCGGTGCCGCCGCTCTACCGCGTCAAGATCGGCAACCAGGAGCGCTTCGTCGAGAAGGAGGCCCACTTCGAGGAGCTGCTCGTCCGCGAGCGCGCGAAGGACGCCGAGGTGACCGACCGCAACGGCCAGGCGTTCAAGGTGACGGAGACCCGCCACCAGCGCTTCGTCCGGGCGCTCACAGAGCTCGACGGCTGGATGTCGCGTCTGCGTGCAGATCACGGCGCGACGGCGGCCGAGTTCGTCGTCGCGCACCGCCTCGCCGAGCATCCCGCGACGACGCTCGAGGATGTCGAGCGCCTCCTGCCGTCGCTCGGTGACGACGAGTATGCGCTGGGGACCGCGGGAATCCACGACGTCCTGCTGCCGAACGGCGCCCCCGACCGCGTCCTCCGCGTCAAGCTCGTCGAGCAGGAGACGAACGCGGCCACGCACGTCGAGCTTCCGGCGTCGCTGGTCGCGTCGCCGGTGTACGCCGGGCTCCAGAAGACGTATGCGCGGCTGCTCGAGGTCGTCGGCGCGCCGCCGTTCGTCATCTCGCTCGGCAAGAAGACCCGCTCCGCCGCCACGTTCGGCGAGACGCGGGACGCGATCATCGACCTCGCGAAGGAGGGCATCCAGGTCAGCCGCTTCAAGGGCCTCGGCGAGATGAACTCCGAGGAGCTCTGGGAGACGACGATGAACCCGGAGAATCGGGTGCTCGTGCAGGTCTCCGTCGAGGACGCCGCTCTCGCGGACAGGGTCTTCTCGATGCTGATGGGCGACGAGGTCGAGCCCCGCCGGCTGTTCATCGAGCAGAACGCGAAGTACGCGAGACTGGACGTCTAGGGCATGTCCACGCAGGACCCGCTCGGCGCCGGCCGCATCGAGACCCGCGAGCTCGAGGAGGAGATGCGGTCGAGCTTCCTCGACTACGCGATGAGCGTCATCGTCTCGCGCGCCCTGCCGGATGCGCGCGACGGCCTCAAGCCCGTCCACCGGCGGGTGCTGTACGCGATGAACGAGCTCGGGCTCCAGCCCGGCCGTCCGCGCATCAAGTGCGCCCGTGTCGTCGGCGACACGATGGGGAAGTACCACCCGCACGGGAACCAGGCGATCTACGACGCTCTCGTCCGCATGGCGCAGACGTTCTCGCTTCGCTACCCGCTCGTCGACCCGCAGGGGAACTTCGGCAACGTCGACGGCTACCCGGCGGCGGCCGAGCGGTACACCGAGTGCCGCCTCTCGGCGATGGCGATGGAGCTCCTGCGCGACATCGACCAGGACACGATCGACTACGAGCCGAACTACGACGGCACCGCGAGGCAGCCGTCGGTCCTACCGGCGCGCTTCCCGAATCTCCTCGTCAACGGATCGTCGGGGATCGCGGTGGGGATGGCGACGAACATCGCGCCCCACAACCTCGGCGAGGTCGTCGACGCGATCGTCACGCTGATCGACGACCCGACCGCCGACGTCGACCGTCTCAGCCGGCACCTGAAGGGCCCCGACTTCCCGACCGGCGGGATCATCCTCGGCCGCGAGGGGATACGCGAGGCGTACCGCTCCGGCCGCGGCCGGATCGTGATGCGCGCCCGCGCGCACATCGAGGAGCTCCGGGGCGGCAGGTCCGCGGTCGTCGTCACCGAGCTCCCGTACGGGGTGAAGAAGGGCGGCGACGACGGCGTGATCGCGAAGATCGCCGACCTCGTCCGCGACGGCGTGCTGACGGAGATCCCGAACACCGCCTCGGGCGTCAAGGACCTCTCCGACAAGTCCGGGATGCGGATCCAGATCGAGCTCAAGCGCGACGCGATCCCGCAGGTCGCCCTCAACAAGCTCTACAAGCACACGGCGCTCCAGACGACGTTCGGCTACAACGCCGTCGCCCTCGTCGACGGCGTCCCGCGGACGCTGTCGCTCCTCGAGCTGATCCGCCACTACCTCGACCACCAGCGCGAGGTCGTCACGCGGCGGCTCAAGTACGAGCTGCGAAACGCGGTGCGCCGCGCCCACGTGCTCGAGGGCTACCTGATCGCGCTCGACAACATCGATGCGGTGATCGAGACGATCCGCGGCTCGGCCTCGACCGACGAGGCTCGCTCGGCCCTGATCGAGAAGTTCTCGCTCTCGGAGATCCAGGCGCAGGCGATCCTCGACATGCGGCTGCGGGCACTCACGGGGCTCGAGCGCAAGCGGATCCAGGACGAGTACGCCGACCTCCAGGAGCGGATCGGCGAGCTACGCGAGATCCTCGGCGACGAGCGGCGAATCGACACGGTGATCCGCGAGGAGCTCGTCGAGCTCAAGGAGCGATTCGGGAAGAACGACGACCGCCGCACCGAGATCGCCGTCGGCGAGGGCTCCCTCGAGCTCGAGGACATGATCGCCGAGGAGGACATGGTCATCGCGATCACGCGGTCGGGCTACATCAAGCGCCTCCCCGTGACGACCTACCGCGAGCAGCGCCGCGGCGGGATCGGCGTGATGGGCATGGACATGAAGGACGAGGACTACATCGAGCACCTCTTCGTCGCCTCCACGCACGACTACATCCTCTTCTTCACGACCGTCGGCAAGGTCTACCGGCTCAAGGTGCACGAGCTGCCGCTCGGGTCGCGCCAGTCGAAGGGCCGCGCGATCGTCAACCTGCTGCCGCTGCGCCAGGACGAGCTGATCCGCGCCGTCATCGCCACCCGGGACTTCAAGGAGGCGAAGTACCTCGTCTTCGCGACGAAGAAGGGGATCGTCAAGAAGACCGAGTTCCTCGAGTACAACACGACGCTCAAGGCGGACGGGATCATCGCGCTCCGGATGCGCGAGGACGACGAGCTGATCGGCGTCCGGCTCTCCGACGGCGAGGACGACATCCTCATGGTCTCGCGCATGGGGCAGACGGTGCGGTTCTCGGAGAAGGACGTGCGCTCGATGGGAAGGCCTGCCTCCGGCGTCGCGGGGATGAAGCTCCGCGCGGGCGACGAGGTGATCGAGGTCGACATCGCCTCCGACGACGCCGACCTCCTCGTCGTGACCGAGAACGGCTGGGGCAAGCGCACGCGAGTCTCGGACTACCCCGTGAAGGGCCGCGGCACGATGGGCGTCAAGACCGCGCAGCTCGTCGAGGGAAAGGGACGCCTCGCGGGGGCACGCATCGTCCGCGACGGCTACCAGGTGATGCTCATCTCCGACGGCGGGACGGTGATCCGGACGGCGGTCGACGGCATCAAGCGGTCGGGCCGCGCAACGCAGGGCGTCATCGTGATGCGCCTCCGCGAGGGCGAGCAGGTGTCGAGCCTCGCGCCGGTCATCGGCTCCGACGAGGAGCCGGACGTGGGCTTGGCCGAGGAGCCGGACGCCGAGGTGCTCGGCCCCGAGGGCGCGACCGCCGAGCCCGAAGTGCTCGGCCTCGACGGCGTCTGATCCGCCGCGCCGCCGACGGGCGACGGACGCCGAGCCGCGACGCTCAGTTCAGCAGCGCGACGAGGATCACGACGCCGATGATGACGACGGCGATGACGATGAGCCCCTCGACGAGGTTCTGGAGGGTGGTGCGTCCCGCGTCCTCGACCTGCGCCCCCGACCAGCCGGCGCGGCGTAGTCCACGGGCGGCCACGGCCGCGAGGGGCGCGAGCACGAGCACGGCAAAGACCACGCCGACGAGCACCTTCACCTACGAGCCTTGCGGCCGGTGGAGCCCGAGCGTCTCGAGGAACTCGATCGGGATCGGGAAGACGATCGTCGAGTTGTTCGTCGCACCGATCTCGAGGAGGGTCTGCAGGTAGCGCAGCTGGACGGTGATCGGCTGCTGCGCCATCACCGCCGCTGCGTCCTTGAGCCGCTCCGAGGCCTGGAACTCGCCCTCGGCCGAGATCACCTTCGCGCGCCGCTCGCGCTCGGCCTCCGCCTGACGGGCCATGGCGCGCTGCATGTCGGCGGGGATCTCGACGTCCTTCACCTCGACGACGGAGACCTTGATCCCCCACGGCGAGGTTGCCTCGTCGATGATCCCCTGCAGGATCTGGTTGATCTTGTCCCGCTCGGAGAGCAGCTCGTCGAGCACGTGCTGGCCGAGCACCGAGCGCAGGGTCGTCTGCGCGATCTGCGACGTCGCGACCATGTAGTTCTCGACCTGGACGATCGCGGCCTTCGGCTCGACGATCCGGAAGTACGCCACCGCGTTCACGCGGACCGGGACGTTGTCCTTCGTGATCACCTCCTGCGGCGGGACGTTGAGCGTCACCGTCCGCAGGTCGACCCGCTCCATCTTGTCGACGAACGGGATGAGCACGAACAGCCCCGGGCCCTTCGGCTCCGGGAGCAGCCGGCCGAGCCGGAAGATGACGCCGCGCTCGTACTCGCGCGCGATCTTCACCGCCGCGAGCAGGATGACGATCAGCAGGAGGACGACGACGGCGACGGCGATCAGCGCGATGGACATCAGGCCCTTTCGGTCGGGTGCGGTGATCCTACGACGAGGCCGAGGTCGTCCTCGACCGCCTCGACGGTGACGGACTCGCCGGGGACGAGGGCGCCGCCGTCGGCGGCGCGGGCGCGCCAGAGCTCTCCGTCGACGGCGACCCAGCCGTCACGACGCACGACGGCCTCGTCGCCGACCATGGTGCCGACCCCCACCTCGACCGGGTTCCGCCGCGCTTTCACGACCCGCGTCAGCGCGAGGCCGAGCAGGAGCGCCAGCGTTCCGGCGATCGCCAGCGCGGTCCAGATGGAGACCTGGTAGGCGGGCCCCGCCGGGTCGAAGAGCATGAGCGCGCCGATGACGAAGGTCACCGCTCCGGCGAGCGCGAGCGCGCCGTGGCTCGCCACGAACGCCTCGGCGACGAACAACCCGGCGGCGAAGAGCAGGAGGAGAACGCCGGCGACCGAGACCGGCAGCACCTGGAGCCCGTAGAGACCGACGAGCAGCGAGATCACGCCGACCGTGCCGGGGAGGATCAGGCCGGGGTTCCAGAGCTCGACGAGGATCCCCACCAGGCCGAGCGAGAGCATCAGCGCGATGATGTTCGGATCGATCAGCAGGTCGAGCGCGCGTTTCCAGAAGCCCATCTCGACCCGCTCGACCTGCGCCCCCGCCGTGTGGAGGACGAGCCCTTTCGGGACGGTCTTCGTGCCGTCGATCTTCTCGAGCAGCGTGGGGACGTTCGGAGCCATCACGTCGACGATGTTCTTCGCGAGCGCCTCGCGCGCGCCGAAGTTGGCCGCCTCCCGCACCATCGCCTCGGCCGCCTCGGCGTTTCGCCCGTGCTCCCGCGCGAGCTCGCCCATGTAGGCAGCCGCGTCGTTGACGACCTTCCTGCGCAGGTCGCTCCCGATGTTCTCGCCGGTCGCAGAGATCGGCGTCGACGAGCCGATGTTCGTCTGCGGGGCCATGGCGAGGACGTCCGCGGCCTGGCCGATCACCGCGCCCGCGGAGTCGGCGCTCGACCCGGGCGGCGCGACGTAGACGACGACCGGGACCTTCAGCCCGAGCATCGTCTTCACGATCTCGCGCATCGACGACCCGAGCCCGCCCGGTGTGTCCATCTCGATCACGACCGCCGAGAACCCGTCCCGCTCGGCGCGGTGCATCTCGTCCTGGAGGTACTCCTGCGTGACCGGGTTGACGTCGTTGTCGAACTCGACGACGAGCACGCGGGGCGCGTCCGCGCCGGCGGCGGGCAACGCGAGAAGGAGCGCGGCGCCGCTCGCCGCGACGAGAGATCCGAGCCTCCGAACGAGGCGCACGTTCACGTCGATTTCGACTGTAGCAACGCCCGTGCGGCCGTCCGCCGCCGGGTAAGCATTCCGTCAGGGAAGGGGCGCGCGTCTTGCCGGAGAACGCGTCCTGCGTCACGCTGGGCTTCCTCTCCGCATGGTTCGTCGCCTCCTCCCACTCGTCGTCCTCGCGCTCGCGGTCCCGGCCTCCGCGTCGGCGGGGCTCGCGACGCTGCAGGTACGGGAGCTCCCGCTGCACGGCGAGCGGACGCTCGCGGCGGCGACCGGCGGGCCGTTCCAGCTCGTCGGCATCCACTGGCAGGGCCCCGGCCGGCTCGAGCTGCGGATCCGGACAGGGGACGGCTGGACCCGCTGGCGCCCCGTGCAGGAGGACGACGGCGACGCGCCCGACGCGGGCAGCGCGGAGGCACGCGAGTCGCGCGCATGGCGCCTCGGCGCGCCCGTCTGGGTCGGCCGCGGCGACGGGCTCGAGGTGCGGGCGGTCGGTCGCGTGACCCGCGCACGGGCGCTCACCGTGCGCAGCCCGGTGTCGAAGGTGCCGGTGCGGACGGTTGCAGCCGCCGGGATCCCGCAGATCGTGCCGCGGAGCGGCTGGCTGGCCGACGAGGCGATCCGCAAGGAGAAGCCGGTGTACGCGGACACCCTGCGGATGGCGTTCGTCCACCACACGGCCGGGACGAACGACTACACGCGTCTCCAGGCACCAGCGATCGTGCGGGCGATCGAGCTGTACCACGTGAAGGGGAACGGCTGGAACGACATCGGCTACAACGCGCTCGTCGACCGCTTCGGGACGGTCTACGAGGGCCGCTACGGAGGCATCGACCGGAACGTGGTCGGGGCGCACGCGAAGGGGTTCAACACGGGCTCGTTCGGCATCGCGGTGATGGGCGACTTCCGGACGGCCGCCCCGCCGGCGCGCCGCGGTCGACGCCCTCGTCCGGACACTCGCCTGGCGGCTCGATCTAGCGCACGTCGACCCACTCGCGACGTTCACCGCGATCTCGTCCGGGAACGAGCGCTTCAACCCCGGCATCCCCGTCCTCCTGCGTGCCGTGTCGGGTCATCGGGACACCGGGCTGACGACGTGCCCCGGGCAGCGTCTCTACGACCTCATTCCGACGATCGCGCACCGGGTTGCCACGCTCGGGCTCCCGAAGGTGTACGCGCCCACGGTCGCGACGGACGAATCCGGCGGCACGCGCTTCACGGCCAGGCTCTCCGCGGCCCTCCCGTGGACGGTCACGGTGACCGACGCGAGCGGCGGAGAGCTCGGGCGCGGCGAAGGAACGGGCGCGGCCGTCGACTGGACCTGGCTGCCCGCCGCACCCGTTCCCGCGGGCACGCAGTGGCGGATCGAGACGCCGGGAGCGACGGCGGCGGAAGGCGTCCTCGCCGCTACCGCCGCGGGAGCGCTCGCGGTGACCGGTGCCCGCGCGGAGCCCGCGACGATCACCCCCAACGGCGACGGGCAGGACGATACGACGACGATCTCGTACACGCTCGGCGCGAACGCGAACGTCGAGGTCACGGTCGTGGACGCGAGCGGCACGACCGTCGCCGAGCTCGAGCCGAAGCAGTGGCGCCGGGCCGGTGCGCGGACCATCGTCTTCGACGGACGCAGCCTTCCGGACGGGGCGTACGTCGTCCACGTCACCGCGAACGCGACCGGCGGCCGGACGGCCGCCGCCGACGTGCCGGTGGTGCTCACCCGCACGCTCGGCCGCATCGCCCTCGCCTCACCGGCCATGACGCCGAACGGCGACGGTCGCGACGACACGCTCTCGCTCACCGTCCCGCTCACGGCACCCGCCGGCCTGACCGTGCGGATCCTTCGCGACGGCCGCTGGGTCGCGACGCCGTTCGAGGGGTCGCTCGGGCCGGGCTCGCAGGTCGTGACGTGGGACGGCCGCAAGCGCCTCGGCCCCGCCCGCGACGGGTCGTACGTCGCGGCGGTGGAGGTCGTCGACGCCGTGGGCACGGCGACCGTCGAGATCCCGTTCGTCCTCGACGCGACGGCGCCGGGCGTTCGGGTCGTCTCGGCGGAGCCGCCCCGCATCTGGGTCTCCGAGGCGGCGACGCTCGACGTCCGTGTCAACGGCGCGCGCCGGGCGATGCGCGCCGACGGCCCGGGCGCGCTCCGCATTCCCCGAATCGAGCGGCTCCGGACGCTCGTCGTCGTCGCGCGGGACGCGGCCGGGAACACGACGACCTTCCGGCGCTGAGCGCCGGTTGGGCGGCCCTCGGCAGTAGACTCGGCGCGTGGTCCCCACACCGCCCTTCGGGCGCCGCGAGATCGAGTCCATCCTCCCCCACCGCGCGCCCTTCCTCCTGCTCGACGAGGTGCTGGAGCTCGTGCCGGGCCAGCGGGTCGCGGCCGCCTATCGCGTGCCGGAGGACGGCTGGTGGTTCGCCGGGCACTTCCCCGAGCGGCCCGTGATGCCCGGCGTCCTGATCGTCGAGGCCATGGCCCAGACGGGAGCCGTCGCCGTCCTCGTCGAGGAGGAGAACCGGGGGCGGATCGCGTTCTTCGCAGGCATCGACGACTGCCGCTTCAAGCGGGTCGTCTCGCCCGGCGACACGCTCTCGCTCGTCTGCGAGATCGACCAGGTCCGGGGCCCGATCGGGCGCGGCAAGGCGACGGCCCATGTCGGGACGGAGCTCGCGGCACGCGGCACGCTGACCTTCGCGGTGGAACGATGATCGGCTCGGCCAACGGGACGCGCATCGGGATCACGGGCCTCGGCGTGAACGTCCCCGACCGGGTCGTCACGAACGACGACCTGGCCCGCTACGTCGACACCACCGACGAGTGGATCGTCGAGCGGACGGGGATCCGCGAGCGGCGCATGGCGACCGAGGACGAGGCGCTCACCGACATCGCCCTGCCCGCCGCGCGGGCCGCGCTCGAGGACGCGGGCGCGGCGGCTGCCGACATCGACCTCCTCATCTGCGCGACGGTGACGCCCGACATGATGTTCCCGACGTCGTCGGCGCTGATGGCGGATGCGCTGGGCGCCGAGGATGCCGCCGCGTACGACCTGCTCGCCGGGTGCACCGGCTTCATGTACGCCGTCGCGCAGGCCTACGGGATGCTCGCGGCCGGCCTCTCGCGCCGGGCGCTCGTGATCGGCGGCGACGTCCTCTCCTCGATCCTCGACTGGACCGACCGCTCGACGCTCGTCCTGTTCGGCGACGGCGCGGGCGCGGTGGTCATGGAGCCCGTCGAGCGCGGCGGCTTCCTCGGCTTCGAGCTCGGCGCCGACGGCGGTGGCGGCGTGCATCTGCAGCTCCCGGGCAGCGGGTCGCGGAAGTTCGAGAACCCCGAGGCGCTGCTGCGGATGAACGGCCGCGAGGTCTTCAAGTTCGCGACGCGGGTGCTCGTGTCGTCCGCCGAGGCGGTGCTCGCCGAGTGCGGCCGTACCATCGACGACGTCGACGTCTACGTCCCGCACCAGGCGAACAAGCGGATCATCGACCACGCGGTCGGTAAGCTCGGCGTCCCTCCCGGGCGAACGGTGGTGAACGTGGATCGGTTCGGCAACACCTCGTCAGGCTCCATCCCGCTGGCCCTCGCAGACGCGCGGGCCGACGGACGCCTGCACGACGGGTCGCTCGTCCTCATGACGGGCATGGGAGCAGGGTTGACGTGGGGCTCTGCGCTCCTCGAATGGACGGACAGGAGGAGCGCATGACGAAGGTCGCGTTCTGCTTCCCCGGCCAGGGCTCACTCGAGGTCGGGATGGGTCGGGAGATCGCCGAAGCCGTGCCGGAGGCGATGGAGGTCTATCGCATCGGCTCCGAGGTCACGGGGATGGATCTGGCGCACCTCTGCTTCGAGGGGCCCCTCGACGAGCTCGTCGAGACCGAGGTCCAGCAGCCGACGCTCGTCGCGACGAGCCTCGCGATCCTGGCCGCGGTGCGGAAGGCGGGCATCGAGCCGGACGTCGTCGTCGGCCACTCGGTCGGCGAGTTCGCGGCGCTCGCCTCGGTGCGCGCGATGACCGAGGGCGAGGCGATCGGGCTCGTCCGCGAGCGCGGGCTCGCGATGGCGGCCGCGGCGCGCGAGCGTCCCGGCGCGATGGCCGCGATCCTCGGCCTCGAGGACCACCTCGTCGAGACCCTCTGCCGGAAGATCCTGGGCGTGTGGCCGGCCAACTACAACTGCCCCGGCCAGATCGTGGTCTCGGGCGAGAACGAGGCAGTTGAGGAGTGCTGCGCCGAGGCCGAGAGCCTCGGCGCCCGACGAGCCATCCGCCTCAAGGTGTCGGGTGCCTTCCACAGCCCGCTCGTCGGGCAGGCCGGGCGCGCACTCAAGCCGGCGATCGACCGGATCCGGTTCACCGACCCCGTCAAGCCGTTCATGTCGACCGTGACCGCGAAGATCGAGCCCGCGCAGCGCCTCGGTGCGCTCCTCGTCGATCAGCTGACGGCGCCGGTCCGGTTCACGCAGGCCGCCGGCGAGCTCATGCGCGGGGGCGTCACGACCTTCGTCGAGATCGGGCCGGGAAGCGTCCTGTCCGGGCTCGTGAAGCGCATCGACCGCAGCGCGCGGACGTTCTCGATCAACGATCTCGCGAGCCTCGAGAAGGCCCGGGAGGCGCTGAGCGCCCCGTGAGCCCGTTCGCGTCGCTCGAGGGGAAGCTCGCCCTCGTCACCGGCGGATCACGGGGTATCGGGCGCGCGATCGCACTCGAGCTCGGGCGCGCCGGCGCCGAGGTCGTCGTCGGCTACCGCACGGGGCGCGAGGAGGCGGAGTCCGTTGCCGCGGAGATCGGCGGCCGCGCTCTCGAGGCCGACGTGTCGGATGCCGAGTCCGCGAAGGCCCTCGTCGAGGCGGCGGGCGACGTCGACGTCCTCGTCAACAACGCCGGCCTGACCCGTGACGGCCTGCTCGTGCGGATGAGCGACGAGGACTGGCGCACGGTGATCGACACCAACCTCTCGTCGGTCTTCTACACCTGCCGCGCCGCGGCTCGGCCGATGATGCGCAAGCGGGCGGGATCGATCGTCAACGTGTCCTCGATCGTCGGAGTCCACGGGAACGGGGGGCAGACGAACTACGCCGCCTCGAAGGCGGGGATCATCGGGTTCACGAAGTCGCTCGCTCGCGAGCTCGGCAGCCGCAACGTGCGCGCGAACGTCGTGGCACCCGGCTACGTCACGACGCAGCTGACCGACGTCCTCCCGCCGGAGGCGACCGACGCGATGCTCGCGAACACACCCCTCGGCCGGCTCGGCGATCCCGAGGACGTCGCGGGAGCGGTGCGGTTCCTGTGCTCCGACGCGGCCGCCTTCGTCACGGGGGACGTCCTGCTCGTCGACGGTGGGCTCGGGATGTAGCGTGGCGGAGGTGAGCCAGAACGGCAGGCGACGCGTCGTCGTGACCGGTCTCGGGATGGTGACGCCGCTCGGGAACACCGTCGAGGACACGTGGACGGCGCTCGTCGCGGGCGAGTCGGGTGCGGGGAAGATCACGCAGTTCGATCCCGAGGGCTTCCCGGTCGACTTCGCGTGCGAGGTGAAGGGCCTCGACGTGACGGACTACGTCGAGTACAAGGCCTCGCGCCGAATGGACCGCTTCACGCACCTGGCACTCGCCGCCGGCCGGCAGGCGGAGGCGGACGCAGGCCTCGACATCGCGGCGGAGGCGGATCGGGTCGGTGCCGCGGTCGCGACCGGGATCGGCGGGCTCAAGTCGTTCGAGTCGTGCATCCAGGTGCTCGACGAGCGCGGTCCCGACCGTGTCAACCCGTTCTCGATCGTGCAGATCATCCCGAACCTCGCCGCGGGGTGGGTGTCGATGGAGCTCGGGACGAAGGGGCCGCTGCTCTCGGAGTGCACCGCGTGCGCGGCGTCCAACATGGCGCTCGGCGACGGGCTCGACGCGATCAGGCTCGGCCGCGCCGACGTGATGTTCTGCGGGGGGACGGAGGCGCCGGTGTCGCGGGTCGGCATCGCCGGCTTCGGCGCGATGCGCGCCATCTCGCGCCGCATCGACGACCCGAAGCGCGCCTCGCGTCCCTTCGATCTCGAGCGGGACGGGTTCGTGATGGGCGAGGCGGCCGCGATGATCGTCCTCGAGGAGCTCGAGCACGCTCGGGCGCGAGGGGCGAAGATCTACGCCGAGCTCCTCGGCTACGGCGTCTCCTCCGACGCGACGCACGTCTCCGATCCCGACCCGACCGGCGAGAGCCCCGCGCGTGCTCTCCGGATGGCGTTCGACGACGCAGGCATCTCGCCGGACGAGGTCGGGTACGTCAACGCGCACGGGACGTCGACGCCCGTCGGCGACAGCGCCGAGACGCGCGTCATCAAGATCGCTCTCGGTGAGGAAAAGGCCTACGGGACACCTGTGTCGTCGACGAAGGGCGCGACGGGTCACTGCCTCGGGGCTGCAGGCGCCGTCGAGGCGTCGTTCACGATCCTCGCCCTCCAGCGGGGGATGCTCCCGCCGACGATCAACCAGGAGGTCGCCGACCCGGAGTGCGACCTCGACTACATCCCCAACGAGGCGCGCGCGCAGCAGGTCGAGGTGGGCGTCTCGAACTCCTTCGGCTTCGGCGGGCACAACGCCTGCGTCGTCTTCCGCCGCTGGCACGGCTGAGCCGGCCGTCTAGGCGAGGCGGTACTCGAGCAGGATCGTGTCGTGCCAGCGGCCGTCCCGCTGCGCGATGCGCTCGCGGCGGCCGACGACGCGGAAGCCGACCGACTCGTGGAGCCGGAGGCTCGCGGCGTTCTCCGCGATGATCGAGGTCTGGAGCGTCCAGATCCCCTGGCCGGGCGCGTCCGCGAGGAGCCGCAGGAGGAGCGCGCGACCGATCCCGCGGCCGCGGACTGCCTCGTCGACGTACACCGAGTGCTCGACAACCCCCGTGTAGCAGCTGCGCGGCGAGACGGACGAGACCGCCGTCCAGCCCGCGACCCGCGGCCCGGCCTCGGCGACGAGCCGCGGCGCGGGCCGATGCCCGGCATCCCATTCCGCCCACGACGGAACCCGCGTCTCGAACGAGGCGAGGCCGGTCCCGAGGCCGGCTGCATAGATGCGCGCGACGTCGGGCCAGTCCGCGCAGGCGAGCTCGCGAATCGCGATCGTCGACACGACGCAACGCTATGTGACGTGCCCTTGGACGTGCGGCTTTCCGCACGGCGCCTCGCCCATGCGCGCCGTACGCTGCCGGCGTGGACCTCGTCCGCCCGGCCGCCGACCGCTTCGAGGAGACGCTCGCACTCCTACGCGCGTCCGACGAGGCCGTCCTCGACGTCTCCGACTGGACCGCGGACGAGTTGCGCGACGAGTGGGACGGGCTCGATCTCGAGCGCGACGCATGGCTGATCGAGCTCGACGGTCGCCTTGCCGGGGTCGCGCATCTGCTCGAACGGAGGGGAGGGCGGTTCGTCGGCGACGGATACGTCCACCCGGAGCTCAGGGGCCGCGGGGTCGGAGACACGATTCTGCGGCTCCTCGAAAACCGCGCCCTCGAGCTCCGCCCGGACTGGCCGGCCGGTGAGCGGGTGGTGCTCGAAGCGGCGCACCTCGTCGGTGACGACTCGGCGCCCGCCCTCTTCTCGGGTCGCGGCTATCGTCCGCGTCCGGAGCTTCTTCCGCATGGTCATCGACGTCACCGGGCCGCAGTCGTCCCCGGTCTGGCCGGAGGGCATCGAGCTGCGTTCTTTCGACGTGGACCGCGACGGGCCGGCAGTGCATGCGGCGAACGAGGAGGCGTTCGTCGACGAGTGGGGGCACGTCGGCCGCCCGTACGACATCTGGAAGAAGCGGACCCTCGCGGTCCGGCGCTTCGACCCGTCGCTCGTGCCTGTCGCCTGGGACGGCGACGAGCTCGCCGGCGTGGCGCTCAACTATCCGAAGCGGAACGGCGACTGGGGCTGGGTCGGGACCCTCGCCGTCCGGCCGCCGTGGCGACGGCGGGGACTCGGTCTGGCTCTGCTCCACGAGTCGTTCCGCCGCTTCCGCGCGACGGGCGAGACGACGGTTGCGCTCGGCGTGGACGTCGAGAACCCGACGGGCGCCACGCGGCTGTACGAGCGGGCGGGGATGCGGGTCTTCTGGCAGGCGGATGTCTGGCAGAAGGAGCTCCGGCCCGCGGAGCCGTCGACGTGAGCGTGCTTCGGGCGCGGTGCCCACACTGCCGCACGCTCACGGCCGTCGCGTACGACGACCTCTACGAGTGCACGAGCTGCGGGACATCGTTCCGGGCGGGCCTCGTCCGCGTGCCTCGGGCGTGGGGACGGGGCGGGGACGCGATGGCACAGGCGGCCTCGGTCGAGCTTCCGTATCCGGAGGCGCTCGTCGTCGACCGCGACACGCTCGAGGAGCAGAGCGCGGCGGTTGCCGCGGGACTCCCCCGTCGCCCGCTCGTGGCCGGAGGCTGCTGCTGCGCGCACATCGGGGCGATCCGCGGTCTCGCGGCGAGATACGACCGGCTCGCGGTCGTCTGGCTCGATGCCCACGGCGATCTCAACACCCCGGAGACGTCGCCGTCGGGGAATCTCTGGGGGATGCCGCTCCGGATGGCGATCGACGAGGGGAGCGTCGCGCCCGCCGACGTCGCGCTCGTCGGGGCCCGCGACCTCGATCCGTCGGAGCTCGACTACCTCGCGCGCCACGGCATCGACGACGATCTCGGCCGGGCACTCGAGGGAGCCGATGCGGTCTACGTCGCGTTCGACGTCGACGTCCTCGAGCCGGGCGCAATCCCGGCATTCATGCCATCGCCGGGCGGGCCGGCCGTCGAGGACGCCGAGCGGACGCTCGTCGAGGTCGCAGGCAAGGCCCACGTTGCCGGCATGGGCTTCACGGGGCTCGTGCCGGGTGCCGATCCCGCGATCCTTGCGCGCCTCGCCGCCGTTGCCGGGCTCTGACGGACCGGCACTAAGATGCCCGGGATGTCCACGACCGGGAACATCGACGTCTCGATCGAGCACAAGAGGTCAGACCCGGCCGACCGCGACGGTGGCGGATCTCACCCGAACACGTGCCCGAGCTGCGGATCGCACTATCGCGACGAGGAGCTCACCGAGCACCTGCGGGTCTGCCCCCAGTGCGGCCATCACTTCCCCGTCCGCGCCCGCGAGCGCGTCGACCAGCTTGCGGACGCCGGTTCCTTCGAGGAGGAGGACGGCGACCTCCGGTCCGCCGACCCGCTCGAGTTCTTCGACCTGCGGCCGTACGTCGAGCGCCTCGCCGAGGCGGAGCTCGGCACGGGGCTCGGCGATGCGATCCTGACCGGTCGCGCGGCGATCGAGGGCCGGCCCTGCCGGATCGCTGCAATGGACTTCTCGTTCATGGGCGGGTCGATGGGGAGCGTCGTCGGCGAGCGGTTCGCCCGCGCGTGTGAGCGGACGGCCGAGGAGGCCGGCGCGCTGATCTCGGTCTCGGCGTCCGGAGGCGCCCGCATGCAGGAGGGCATCCTGGCGCTGATGCAGCTGCCGAAGACGGTCGTCGCGGTGGGCGACCTCCAGGACGCGGGCGGCGTCCTGCTGTCGGTGCTCGCGCACCCGACCACGGGCGGCGTCACGGCCAGCTTTGCGAGCCTCGGCGACGTCATCCTCGCCGAGCCGGGCGCGCTCACGTCGTTCGCAGGCCCGCGCGTCGTCGCGCAGACGACGCGCGAGAAGCTCCCCGAGGACTTCGGCCTCGCCGAGTCGAACTTCCGGTTCGGGCACGTCGACGCCGTCGTGCCGCGACCCGAGTTGCGCTCGACGCTCTCCCGGCTCCTCCATCTGTTCGGGGTCGGCACGTGACGCAGGAGGCCGAGCTCGGCCTGCGCGACCGCCTCGCCCAGCTCTCGGGGGTGAAGCTGCTTCGGGGGACGAAGCTCTCGGCCGAGCTCGAGCGCCTCCAGCGGCAGCTCGAACGGCTGCGCGAGGACACGACCGACGAGGAGATCTGGCGGTCGGTCGAGCTCGCACGCCACGAGCAGCGCCCGTACACGCTCGACTACGTGGAGCGGATCCTCGAGGACTGGTTCGAGCTCCACGGCGACCGCGGGCGGATGGACGACCGCGCGATCGTGGCCGGCATCGGCTCGCTCGACGGGCGGACGGTGGCGCTCGTCGGACATCAGAAGGGCCGCGACCTGAAGGAGCGCGCGGTGCGCAACTTCGGCATGGCGTATCCCGAGGGGTACCGCAAGGCGATGCGGACGATGGAGCTCGCCGACCGGCACGGGTTCCCGCTCGTCACGCTCGTCGACACTCCGGGCGCGTATCCGGGGATCGCCGCCGAGCAGCACGGGCAGGGCGGCGCGATCGCCCGCTCGCAGGCCGCGATGCTGCGTCTCGGGGTGCCGACGGTCGCCGTCGTGATCGGGGAGGGCGGCTCGGGCGGCGCGATCGCGATTGCCGTCGCCGACCGCGTCTTGATGCAGGAGAACGCGATCTACTCGGTGATCTCGCCCGAAGGCTGCGCGTCGATCCTGTGGCGGGACGCGGCACAGGCGAAGAAGGCCGCCTCCGCGTTCAAGCCCGACGCGGCACACTGCCTCGAGCTGCGGGTGATCGACGGGATCGTCCCGGAGCCGGAGGGCGGGGCGCAGGTCGACCACGACGCGGCGGCCGTTCTCCTCCGGGAGGCGCTCGCCGCACACCTCGACGAGCTCGCCGACGTCCCCGCGGAGGAGCTCCGCCGCGCGCGGCGCGCAAAGTTCCGGTCGATGGGCGTCCTCGCATCCGTCTGAGCCGAAAACGGCTCTCCACACTTTCCACAGGCTTATCCCCGGTTGCGAATGCCCGCCGAGCAGGGGTTTTGTCGATCCTGTAGAGACAATGTTAAGAGCGCCACGCGCGTGGGATGATCGGGGACGTGCCCCCGCTCGGCGACTACCGGCGCAAGCGAGACCCGCGGCGCACACCCGAGCCGTTCGGCGGACGCCCGTCGGGCGGCGGCCCGGTGTTCGTCGTCCAGCGCCACGACGCACGTCGGCTCCACTACGACCTGCGGCTCGAGCGGGACGGCGCCCTCGCCAGCTGGGCCGTGCCGAAGGGGCTCCCCCTCGCGGCCGGCGAACGGCACCTCGCGGTCCACGTCGAGGATCATCCACTCGACTACGGCTCCTTCGAGGGCACGATCCCGGCCGGCCAGTACGGCGCCGGCACGGTCGAGATCTGGGACCGCGGGACGTACGAGCTCCTGGAGGAGAAGCCCGACGGCGGCCTCACCTTCCGGCTCCGGGGGGAGCGGGTCGACGGCGTCTGGACGCTCGTCCCCGCGCACCTCGACGGGAACGAGCGGAACTGGCTCCTCCTGCGGAAGGACGCGCCGCCCGAGGCTGCCGTCGCGGCGCGCCCGCAGCTCGCGACGGTCACCGATGTCCTGCCGAGCGGTGCGGGCTGGCTGTTCGAGCCGAAGTGGGACGGATACCGGGCGATCGTGACGATCCGCGGGGGCGAGGCGACGCTGACGAGCCGAAACGGCAACGACCTGACCGAGCGCTTCCGCGCGGTCGCCCGCGCCGTCGTCCATGCCGTCCGCACGTCGTCGGCGGTGCTCGACGGCGAGGTGTGCGCGCTCGACGAGACGGGGGCGGCCCGCTTCGAATCGCTCCAGTCGGGTGCCGGCCGCCTCGTGCTCATGGTCTTCGACGTCCTCGCCGTCGACGGACAGCCGGTCGTCGACCTGCCGCTCGTCGAGCGGCGACGCATCCTCGAGGAGCTCCTCGAGCCGGCGACGGAGGGCGTACGCCTCTCGCCGGCCTTCGAAGATGGGCCGGCGCTGCTCGCGGCGGCGACGGCCCAGGGCCTCGAGGGGGTCGTGGCGAAGCGGGGCGACGCGCCCTACCGTCCGGGCCGACGCACACCCGACTGGCAGAAGCTCAAGCTGCGCCGGGAGGACGACTTCCCGATCGTCGGATTCACGCGCGGCACGGGCCGGCGGGCGAAGCTCGGCGCGCTCGTCCTCGCGCGGCGCGAGCAGGACGGGCTGCACTGGGCGGGCAATGTCGGCTCGGGCCTCGGGGACGGTGACGTCGACACGTTGCTCGCCGCCCTCCGGCCGCTCGAGCGGGTCACGTCGCCCCTTGTTCACGCGCCGCGCATGGCGCGCGTCCGCGCGGCGGACGTCACGTGGGTCGAGCCTGTGCTTTCGGCGCAGGTGGCCTACGCGGAGGAGACGCGGGAAGGGCGGCTACGCGCGCCGGTGTTCCTCGGGGTCCGCGACGATGTCGCGGTGGAACGGCCGCCCGTGACCGAGGAGATCCGGCGGGGCCGGAGGACACTCCGGCTCTCGAACCTCGACAAGCCCTTCTGGCCGGAGGAGGGCATCACGAAGGGCGAGCTTCTCGCCTACTACCGGGACGTCGCCGACGTGCTCGTCCCGCACCTCCGCAAGCGGCCGTTCACGATGAAGCGCTATCCCGACGGCTGGCAGGGCAAGAGCTTCTTCCAGAAGCAGGCGCCGTCCCACATGCCCGACTGGATCGCAACCGCGCCGTTCCCCGCATCGACGCGCGCGGGCGAGAAGCGTGTCGTCGAGTACGCGCTCGTCGACGACGACCTCGCGCTGCTCTGGATGGTCAACATGGGGTGCATCGACATGCACGCCTGGGCGTCGCGTGTCGACCGGCCCGATCGACCCGACTGGGTGATGTTCGACCTCGACCCGTCGGACGGCGCGACGTTCGAGGACGTCGTTCGGGTCGCCCTCCTCGTCCGCGACGCGCTCGACGTCCTCGGGCTCGACTCGCTCCCGAAGACGAGCGGCTCGCGCGGGATCCACGTGCTCGTCCCGATCGCGCGGCGCCACGGATTCGGCGAGGTGCGGGAGTTCGCCGGGATCGTCGCAGGGGCGCTCGCGCGCGCGCACCCGGGGCTCGTCACGACCGAGTGGACGAAGGCGAAGCGGCAGGGTGTCCTCGTGGACGCGAACCAGAACGGCCCGGGGAAGACGACCGCAGCCGCGTACTCGGTGCGCCCGCGTGCCGGCGCGCCCGTCTCGACGCCGCTCCGCTGGGAGGAGGTGAAGGTAGGGCTCGATCCGCTCGCCTTCGCGATGGACGTCGTTCTCGATCGAGTCGCGCGAGACGGTGACCTGTTCGCGCGCGTCCTCGAGGGCGGGCAGTCCCTGTCCGCGGCGCTGCGTGCGATCCGCTGACGCCTAGCCTGACACGGATCCGAAGAGCGGCAGGCAGGGCTCGACACCTTCGATCTCCAGCGCGAACGGGCAGTCCCAGGCCCCCTGCTCGAGCAGCAGGTCGTGGTGCAGAACGGGTTCGCCGCGCGGATGCTCGAGGTGTGATCCCGTCTCGTGGTAGCCGAGCCGTGCGGATACCCTCGCCGACTGGGCCGCCCCGCTCTCGAGCCACCCCGATCGCGCCGCACGTGCGCCGAGACGGGTGAACGCGAGCTCGAGGACGGCGGCGCGCATCTCCGTGCCGAGACCCCGACCCTGGCTCTCCGAGCCGAGCCACGACCCGGTATGGACGGTTCTCGCGACGGCGAAGCCCTCCGCTCCGACGGACTGCGTGCCGACGGGATGGCCGTCGGCGAAGACGAGGAGATTGAGCGCCCATGAGGCGGGAGCCCATTCGGTCAGCGCACGCTCGTGGAACCCGACGAAGTCCTCGACGAAGCGGGGGTCGCCGACCGCGTCGGTCCACGGGACGGCGAACGGCATCTCGTGCGGAGGGTGGACCCCGCCGGACGCGACGCCGGCGAGTTCCTCGAGCTCGGACCGATCGCCCAACCGGAGCTCGAGACGGGGTGTACGGAGACGGAGGGAGCGGAGCGGCGTGACGTCGGTCACGGCTCGAGTTTGTGCGGATGACTCAGGGCGGAGAGCTCGACGATGTCACGTCGGAAGAAGAGCGAAACCGTCCAGTCCGTGACGACGCGCACCTTGCGGCGCACCGTCGGGAGCGCGTAGAGGTGGTACGTCCGCGCGACGAACCAGCCGGGGAACCCGCGGAGCCGGAGGCCGGGGAGCTCGGCGATGCCCTTGTACCGCCCGAGCGTCGCGACCTGACCGAGCATGCGGTAGCCGTACGGCCGCGGGGTGCCCGTCAGGTTCTTGGCCAGGCGACGTGCCTGGCGGAGTGCATGCTGACACGTCGGCGGGTCGAAGCGCCCCGGGGTGCGGGTGTTCGGCACCGCCGCACAGTCCCCGAGCGCCCAGGTGTCGTCGCTGGCCGTGACGCGGAGGGTTTCGTCCACCGTGACTCGGCCACGGTCGTCGAGCGGGAGGCCGAGCGTTGCGAGCGCGGGATGCGGACGAACGCCGGCGGCCCACACGAGTGTCCGGGCGGGGATGCGCGCGCCGTCCGAGAGCACCGCTTCGCGGTCGTCGAACGACGTCAGCGTCGTGCCGACGTGGATCTCGATCCCGCGCTTCGTCTCGAGGTACCGGTGCGTGTACTCCCCGAGCTTGCGGGGAATCTCGGCGAGGATCGACGGAGCGGCGTCGACCAGCACCCACCGCTGGCGGACGTCCCGCAGCATCGGGTACGAGCGTCGGACGGCCGCGTGGGCAAGGTCGTTCAGCTCGGCGAGCGCCTCGACCCCGGCGTACCCCGCGCCGACGAAGACGAAGCCGAGGTCGCGCTCGGCCTCGGTGCGATCGAGCCTCGCGGCCGCGGACTCGAGCGAGCGGAGCAGGTGGTTGCGGAGCGCGATCGCGTCGGCGACGTCCTTGAAGCCGCGCCCGTGGTCGGCGAGACCCGGAACCGGGAAGGTGCGCGGGACGGCCCCGAGCGCGACGACGAGCCGCTCGTAGGCGATCTCGAACGTGCCTCCGAGCGTCTCGGCGACGACCGTGCGGCTCTCGGGATCCCGGCTCGTCACCTGGCCGAGCAGGAGCTCGGCGTGCGGGCACATCTGGCGGAGCGGGACCACCACGTGGCGTGGCTCGAGCGTCGCCGCCGCTGCCTCGGGGAGCAACGGCGTGTAGAGCATGAAGTTGTCGGGGTTGACGATCGTCGCGCCGTGTCTTCCGAGAAGCCGCGCGACGTACGCTCCGGCGAAGCCGCCGCCGACGATCAGTGTCCCTCCGGCTGCCTGGCGCCGTTCCGGCATCGGTCCCTACGATCGCACGATGGCAGCACTACAGGTCGCAGTGATCGGGAGCGGGCCCGATCGAACCCGAGAGGCCGAGGAGGTCGGGCGGCTCCTGGCAGAGCGTGGCCATGTCGTCGTGACAGGTGGCCTCGACGATGTCATGGCGGCCGCCCACCGGGGTGCGAAGTCGGCCGGCGGGACGACGGTCGGGATCCTCCCGGGGGAGCTCCACGCGGACGCGAACCCGTGGGTGGACGTCGTCGTCGTCACGGGGATCGGCCATGCGCGCAACCTGGCCGTCGCCGCCTCGGGGCACGCGGTGATCGCGATCGGCGGGAGTCACGGCACGTTGGCCGAGATTGCGTTCGCCCTTCGCCTCGGCCGGCCGGTCGTGCAGCTCGGCGATGGGCCGCGCGTGGACGGCGTTCCGCGCGTCGGGACGCCGGGTGAGGCCGTGGAGGCGGTCGACCGGGCGCTCGGGCCGACTACGCGCCTGTGACGTCCGGCCTCGCGAGCTCGCGCAGCCGCCGCTCGAGGAACCGTCGCTCCGGCACGTTGTCCGTGAGCGAGAGCGCGTTCACGTAGCTCTCGGCGGCCTCGTCCGCGCGTCCCAGTCGCCGCAGGAGGTCGGCGCGGGCAGCGTGAAGGTACCCGTAGCCGCCGAGCTCCTCGAGCTCGTCGACGAGCTCGAGCGCCGCCTCGACGTCGCCCGCGAGCGCGACGGCAACCGCACGGTTGAGTCGCACCACGGGCGACGGATCGAGCTCGACCAGCGCGTCGTAGACGGCCGCGATCGCGGCAGGGCTCGCGCCCTCGGCGTGACCGGCGGCGATCGTCGCCTGCAGCTGGTAGGGACCGGGGCGCCGGAGCCCCTCGGCTCGTCGGAGAATGCGGAGGCCCTCGTCGATCTCCCGGCGGTCCCAGCGCGACCGATCCTGGTCGGCGAGGAGGACGAGCTCGCCGTCGGCGGCGACTCGAGCCGCACGGCGCGAGTCCTGGAGCAGGAGGAGCGCCAGAAGCCCGAGCGCCTCCGGCTCGTCGGGCATGAGGACGCAGAGGAGCTTCGTGAGCCGGATCGCCTCGATGCAGAGCTCGCCGCGGACGAGCGCGTCGCCCGCCGTGGCGGCGTAGCCCTCGTTGAACACGAGGTAGAGGACGCGGAGGACGTCGGGCACACGATCCGGAAGGAGGTCGTCGGGCGGGACCCGGAACGGAATCCCTGCGTCGCGCACGCGGCGCTTCGCGCGGACGAGCCGCTGCGCCATCGTCGGCTCGTTGACGAGGAAGGCGCGCGCGATCTCGTGCGTCGCGAGGCCGCCGACCTCGCGGAGGGTGAGCGCGATGCGCGCCTCCATCGCAAGCGCGGGATGGCAGCACGTGAAGAGCAGCGCAAGGCGCTCGTCGGGGATCGCGCTCATGTCCGCGTCCTCTTCGACGGACACGTCCTCGAGGCGGGCGAGCAGCTCCGCCTTCCGCGCGAAAGTGCGCTCCCGGCGTATCCGATCGATTGCTCCGTTGCGTGCGGTGGCGACGATCCAGGCCCCCGGCGACCGAGGCATGCCGTCGCGCGGCCAGCGCTCGAGCGCCTTCGCGAACGCGTCCTGGACAGCGTCCTCGGCGAGGGCGATGTCGCCGAGGACGCGGGCGAGGATCGCGACGGCACGGGGCCATTCCTCCCTGAACGTCGCCTCGAGCGTGGGCCCCAGACCTGCCGTCGTCACCGCTCCACGATAGGGCGGATCTCGAGCGAGCCGGTCTCCGCGGTGGGGATCAGCGCCGCGATGCGGATCGCCTCGTCGAGGTCGGGGAGCGTCGTCACGAACAGCCCGCCGATCTGCTCTTTCGTCTCCGCGAACGGCCCATCGGTGACGACCCGCTCGCCGTCGATCACGCGGACGACCTTGGCCTCGGATGCCGCGACGAGCTCGCGACCGGCAACCGCCGGATCCGCCTTGGCCATCTCCTCGAAGAGCGCGAGCCATCGAGGCATCGACTCGGCCCGCAGGCGGGCAGCCTCGTCGTCGTCGAGCTCGGCCCACGCCGACTGGTCTCCGTAGATGAGCAGCGCGTACTGCATGTCACGCCTCCTCGTCGACGTGGACGGGGCGGACCTCGACGGCGCCGTGCGCGGCTGCCGGGATGCGCGCGGCCCAGGCGAGGGCGTCGTCGAACGAGGCGCAATCGAGGATGAAGTAGCCGCCGAGCGCCTCCTTCACCTCCGCGTAGGGGCCGTCGCTCACGAGACGCTCGTGCTCGCGGACACGCACCGTCGTCGCGGTCGCGGTCGCCGCCAGCTCGTTGCCGCCGACGAGGACGCCCGCGGCGCGCGCGGCCTCCGAGAACTCCCCGTACTGCTCGTAGGCGGCCCGCCGCTCGGCGTCCGTCAGCCGCTCCCACCCGCCCTCGTCCGCGTAGATCAGCGCCAGGTACTCCATCGCTCCCTCCTTCTGCGTTCGTTCCGTCACGGTCTCTCGGATGGACGACGATCGAGGCTCGCCGGATTCGACAGCCTGCCTGCGGCGTGCCCACGGCCCAACCAGGCGAGCCGACGTGCGCGGCGCGAGCTCGGCGCGGGTCCAGGGAACCCCCAATGGGGGAGCGCGGCCCCCTACCGGAACGATCGCATGAAACCGATCGCGGGCCCGTGCCATCACTGTGCCGTCTTCGTGCCGGCCCCGCAGGCCTCGAGTGTGCCGTGGTCCCGTCGCGGGCAACAGAGCGGCTCATGCGGACATGCGCTCGAGCAGTGTCCGGGCCGCGCCCTTGTCGAGCATCTCGTTGAGATTCCCGCACTTCGGGCTCTGGACGCAGGAAGGGCAACCGGCACGACAGGGGCAGCGGGCCAGAAGGCGCGCGGTGTCGGCGACCCACTCGGCGAAGCAGCCGAAGCCGCGCTCGACGATCCCCACGCCACCCGCGTGACCCTCGTACACGAAGATCGTCGGGCGAGCCGTCTGCTCGTGGACGTTCGTCGAGAGGCCGCCGATGTCCCATCGGTCGCACATCGCGAAGAGCGGCAGCAGGGAGATGAGCGCATGCTCGGCGGCGTGGAGGGCCGAGATCAGCGTCGGCATCTCGTCGATGCCGTCGAGAAGCCAAGGCTCGGGCGAGAACCACACGCCCTCGGTCTCGAACGACGTCGCCGGCAGATCGAGCGGCGTCGTGTCGATGACGCTGCCGTCCGCGACGGCCTTGCGCTGGAAGGCGACAACCTGTTCGGCGACCTCGATCCTGCCGAGGAGGAGCCGGACTCCCGCAACCACCCGGCTCTGCAGCTCCTCGACGATCGTCGTCTCCGTCTCCTTGCGCGGCTGGGTGTACCAGTCCACGGTGACGGGACGAACGAGCGCCGTCCGCGCCCCGAGGTCGAGCGTGGTGACGCCGTATTGCTCGCCGAGATGGAGGTAGACGGCACCTTCGTGAACCGTCGAGAACGCACGTTCGCGCTCCGCTGTCCCGAGGACCGTCCCGGTGTCCTGGTCGACGATGACGAATCCCTCCGTGTCGCCGGAGCGGAGCGAGAGCCTCGCGGCCGGAGTGTCCCGTCCGCGCCAGACGTACCCCGCCGCCGTCGGCTCGAGCTCGGGCAGGACGGCGGCTCGCGCAAGCGCCTCGGTCCCGAGGATCTCGGCATCCGCGGGAACCAGCGGACCCTCGTACGCCGCCGACAGCACGTGCCCGTCGAGGATCCGCGGCATCGACGGGTCGATCAGCGCAGCCTCGACGCGGCGGCCGAGGAGTGCGCTCGGCTCGGCGACGAAGAACTGGTCGAGTGCGTCCTCGCTCGCGATCAGCACTGCGAGCCCGCGCGACCGACGGCCTGCCCGTCCCCACTGCTGCCGCAGCGAGGCGATCGTGCCCGGAAAGCCGACCGAGATGGCGCAGTCGAGCGCTCCGATGTCGATGCCCAGCTCGAGCGCGTCGGTTGCCGTCACACCGAGCAGCTCGCCCTCGACGAGCCTCCGCTCGATCTCGCGGCGCTGCCCAGGCGTGTAGCCCGCGCGGTAGGGCGCCAGCCGGCCGGCGACGGCCGGATCCAGGCGGTCGGTCGCGAAGCGGTGGACGAGCTCGGCGGCCTTGCGGCTCTTGGTGAAGCAGATCGTCCGGAGCCCGCGGTCGACGAGCTCCGCGAGCAGCCGCGACGCATCGCCGAGCGGGCTCGCGCGAATCCCCAGGTCGGCGTCGACGAGCTCGGGGTTCCAGAGCGCGATCTCGCGTGCCGCCGACGGGGCCGTGTCGACGGCGACCGACACCATGTCGAGCCCGGTCAGTCGCGCCGCGAGCTCGTCTGCGTTGGCGATCGTGGCCGACGCGAGCACGAAGACGGGCTCCGCACCGTATGCGAGCGCGAGCCGTCGCAGGCGCCGGAGGACGTTCGCCACGTGGGAGCCGAATACGCCGCGGTAGACATGCGCCTCGTCCACCACGACCAGCCGCAGGTTGTGCAGCACGTCGCCCCAGCGGTCGTGGTGGGGGAGGACGCCGACGTGCAGCATGTCCGGGTTCGTCAGCACGACGTTCGCGGTGCGGCGAATGTGCGCGCGCCGCTCGATCGCCGTGTCGCCGTCGTAGATCGCCGGCCGCAGCCCGCGGAGCCCGAGCGCCGCGAGCCACCGGGCCTGGTCCTGCGCGAGCGCCTTCGTGGGATAGAGGAAGAGGGCCCGGGCCGTGGGATCGCGTGCGACCGCGTCGAGCACCGGGAGCGTGAAGCCGAGCGTCTTGCCCGACGCCGTTCCGGTCGTCAGGACGACATGCTCGCCGCGGGCGGTCGCCTCCCAGGTCCGTGCCTGGTGCGCGTAGAGGCCCGTGATGCCTCTGCGTTCCAGCGCCGCGGCGACGTCCGGGTGGAGATCGACCGGGAGCGGCTCCTGACGCCCCGCGCGCGCCGGCTCCACGGTGCGGTGCGCCACCTCCGCGGCGTCGAGCAGGTCGTCCCAGGCCGGGAGGACGGTCAGTCCCGCGGCCCTGCCTCGGCTCGGAGCCGGCGGGTGCACATCCGGCACGCCAGCTCTTCGACGATCGCAGCCTCGTCCACGCCGGACCGTCAGACCTCGAGCGCTTTGGCGACTGCGTCGGCGTAGCGGCGGCGAGGCTGCGCGCCGTGGACGTGCGCCACCGGCTCGCCCCGTGCGAAGACGATGACCGTCGGCAGCGAGAGGACGCCGAAGCGGGCCGGCACGCCGAGGTTCACGTCGATGTCGATCCGCGCGAGCCGCAGTCGACCCTCGTGCTCGCGGCCGAGGTCGACGAGAAACGGGCTCGATCGCCTTGCAGGGCCGGCACCACGGCGCGGTGAACTCCACGACCACCGGGACGTCGGACGCGAGGACCTCGGCGTCGAAGGTGGCGTCCGTCACGTCGACCACTACAGCCTCCCCCGCATCGCCTTCCAGCGCAGCACGGGCACCTGGCGCATCGCCTCGAGGACGATCGCGCCTGTCATCTTCGACTCCCCGACCCTGCGGTCGACGAAGACGATCGGGATCTCGACCACGCGGAACCCTGCACGCAGCGCACGGTACGTGCCCTCGATCTGGAAGCCGTAGCCCCGCGCGGCGATCGCATCCAGGTCGATCGTCTCGAGCACGTGGCGGCGAAAGCACTTGAAGCCGCCGGTGAGGTCGCGGATCCCGACACCGAGCACGACGCGCGCGTAGAGCGACCCGCCGCGCGAGATGACACGACGGAGCAGCCCCCAGTTCTGCGTCCCTCCCGCCTCCACCCAGCGCGACCCGAGCGCGAGGTCGGCGCCTGCCTCGCACGTCGCGATCAGGCGCTCGACGTCCCTCGGGTCGTGCGAGAAGTCGCAGTCCATCTCCAGGACGAGCTCAGCATCGCCCGCGAGCACCCGATCGAAGCCCGCGAGGTACGCGCGGCCGATCCCCTCCTTCGCCGTGCGGTGGAGGACGTCGAGCCACGCAAGCTCCCCCGCGAGGCGGTCGGCGATCTCGCCCGTGCCGTCGGGCGAAGCGTCGTCGATGACGAGCACGCGGTCGCGGCTCGTGTCGAGCACGTCGCCGAGCGCGCGCACGAGCGCCTCGACGTTGTCCCGCTCGTTGTAGGTCGGGACGCAGACGACTGCGCGCGTCGTGCTCATCGGCGGAGTCTGCCCGCTCCGGTTGCGACGGGCTCGTCCCTATGATCGACGGGTGGCGCCGCTTCCCCGCAACGCCGACGTCGCCGACGCGCTGGACGAGCTCGCCGACGTGTCGGAGATCCTCGGGGAGCAGGGATTCCGCGTTCTCGCCTACCGCCGGGCGGCGACGCGGATCCGCGAGACCGGAGCGTCCGTCGCGGAGCTGGCGCTGCAGGGCTCGGCGAAGGAGCTCCCCGGGATCGGGGCGACGATCGAGGCGAAGATCGTGGAGATGACCGAGACCGGCTCGATGTCCGCGCTCGAGAAGCGCAGGGCCGAGGTTCCGGCCGAGGTGCGCCAGTTCCTGCGGCTGCCGGGGCTCGGCCCGAAGACCGCGGCCAGGATCTGGCGGGAGCTCGGGGTGACGACGCTCGACGAGCTCCGGCAGGCGGCCGAGCAGCAGCGTGTCCGTGGTCTGCAGGGGCTCGGTGCGAAGAGCGAGGAGCGCATCCTCGAGGCGCTCGCGAAGGGGTTCGGGCCCGAGCCCGAGCGCCGTGGCCTCCTCGGCGTCGGCCTCCCGGTCGTGCGCGAGGTGGTCGACGCTCTACGCGCGCACCCGGCGGCCGTCGAGGTGTCGGGCGCCGGGAGCGTCCGCCGCGGCCGCGAGACCTTCCGCGATCTCGACGTCATCGCCACGGCCACCGATGCGACCGCGCTCATCACGCACTTCGTCACTCTGCCCTGGGTGCTCGAGATCGCCGCGCGCGGCGACACGAAGGCGACGGTCGTCACGAAGCAGGGACTCCGCATCGACCTCCGTGTCGTGCCGCCGGAGGACTACGGCAGCCTCCTCCAGCACTTCACGGGCTCCAAGGATCACAACATCGCGCTCCGCGAGGAGGCACAGCGACGCGGCCTTTCCATCTCGGAGTACGGCGTCACCGTGGTCGAGACGGGCGAGGTCCACCGGTTCGCCGACGAGGACGGCCTGTACCGCTTCCTGGGCTACGAGCCGATCCCGCCGGAGCTGCGCGAGAACGCGGGCGAGCTCGGCGCCGCGCGCGACGGCGGCCTCCCGCAGCTCGTGGAGCTCGGGGATCTCGTGGGCGAGCTCCACTGTCACTCCGACTGGTCGTCGGACGGACGGGCGTCGATCGAGGAGATGGCGCGGACCGCCCGCGACTTCGGCTATCGCTTCCTCGCGCTCACCGACCACTCGCACTACCTCCGCGAGGGGCGGATGGAGGCGCAGTGGCGGGAGATCGACGAGGTGAACGAGCGCCTGAAGCCGTTCCGCGTGCTGAAAGGCGTCGAGGCGAACATCCGGGCGGACGGCGAGGTCGACGTGCCGGAGGAACTGCTCGCCGAGCTCGACTGGGTGGTGGCCTCGTTGCACCAGGGCTTCGACCGGAGTCCCACGGAGAGGATCCTCGCCGCCATCGACCACCCGCACGTCGACTGCATCGGGCATCTGACCGCGCGCAAGCTCAACCGCCGCGCGGGCGCGGACATCGACGTCGAGCGCGTGGTCGCGCGCGCGACGGAGACCAGGACTGCGCTCGAGATCAACAGCCAGCCGGACCGACTCGACCTGCGGGACGTCCACGCGCGCCTGGCCGGCGAGGCGGGTGTCCTGGTGCCCGTCACGACCGACGCGCACTCGACGAGCGCGCTCGGATACCGAGAGCTCGGCATCGCCCAGGCGCGCCGCGCGTGGCTCACGAAGGATCAGGTGCTCAACACGCGGCCGTGGCGCGAGATCGCGAAGCTGCGGAAGTGAGCACCTTCCGGGAGGACGGCGCGGATGCCCTCGAGTGGGCGGCGTCCTACCTCGAGCGGGTCGGCGAGCTCCCGGTGCTCTCGCAGGTCGAGCCCGGCGCGATCACGGCCGCGCTCCCCGGTCATGCCCCCGAGGAGCCGGAGCCGTTCTCCGCTGTTCTCCGCGACCTCGACGACGTGCTCATGCCCGGCCTCACCCACTGGCAGAGCCCGCGCTACTTCGCCTACTTCGCGACGACGGCGTCGGAGCCCGGGATCCTCGCGGAGCTGCTCGTCGCCGCGCTCAACCAGGTCGGGATCCTCTGGCGGGCGTCGCCCGCGCTCCAGGAGCTCGAGGAGGTGACGCTCGAGTGGCTCGCCGACCTGCTGGGCCTGCCCGCCGGCATGCACGGGCACATCGAGGACACGGCGTCCACCGGCCTCGTCACGGCGCTCGCCGCCGCCCGGGCGGCGACACCCGGCAAGAGGGTCGTGGTCTGCTCCGAGCACACGCACTCGTCGACGGCGAAGGCGGCGCGGCTCCTCGAGCTCGAGCTGAGGACGGTGCCCGGCGACGAGCACTTCGCGATGCGCGCTCGACGACGCCGACCTCACCGACGCGTGCGCGCTCGTCGCGACGATCGGGACGACGTCCTCCGCCTCGATCGACCCGGTGCCGGAGCTGGCCGCGCGGTGCGCCGACGCGGGTGTCTGGCTCCACGTCGACGCGGCCTACGCCGGCAGCGCCGCGGTCTGCCCGGAGCTCCGGTCCCTGTTCGCCGGCTGGGAGCGCGCGGACTCCGTCGGCGTCAACCCGCACAAATGGCTCCTCACACCGATGGACTGCTCGGCGTTCTGGAGCCGCCGCCCCGAGGACCTGCGCAACGCGTTCAGCCTCGTGCCGGAGTATCTGCGCGTCAGCGAGGACGTCGTCAGCCTCAGCGAGTACGGCATGCCCCTCGGCCGCCGCTTTCGCGCGCTCAAGCTCTGGGCGGTGCTGCGCTGCCACGGCCGCGCGGGCCTCCAGGCGACGATCCGCGAGCACCTCCGCCTGGCCGAGCTGTTCGAAGGCTGGGTTCGCGACGAGGACGGGTGGGAGGTGTGCGCACCGCGCCACTTCTCGCTCGTCTGCTTCCGGCGGGACGCGTCGGACGACGAGAACGCAGCTTTGCTCGAGCGCGTCAACGCGAGCGGCGAGGCGTTCCTCTCGCACACGCGGCTCGACGGCCGGTTCGTCCTCCGGCTGGCGATCGGCAACGGCCGGACGACGGAGGACGACGTTCGCCGTGTCTGGGACGTCCTTCTCCGCGAAGCCAGGGGCTGATACCCTCTGCCATGGTGCGGGATCCGTCCCGCTCCACATCGAGAGAGGCTGAGGGACCGGCCCTGTGACGCCTCGGCAACCCGCCCCGATCGGGGGCCACGGTGCCAAACCCGGACGGATGTGTCGAGCGAGACGAAGGAGGTGCCACCCGTGCCAGCTCTCTCCCTTTCCTGTCGCGTCTGCGCGACCGAGCATCCGCTCGAGGCCATCGGCTCCTGCAGCCGCTGCTTCGGGCCCCTCGACCCGGTCTACGACTGGGACCGTCTGCGCACGACCGTCACGCGCGAGCGGCTCGCGTCCGGCCCTGCCTCGATCTGGCGCTACGAGGAGCTTCTCCCCGTCGCTGCGCCGGAGGAGCCGCGCCTCGCACCGGGGTTCACGCCGCTCGTCCCGGCGCCGCGCCTCGCGGAGGAGATCGGCGTCGGGGAGCTCTGGCTCAAGCTCGACACGGCCAACCCGACGCACTCGTTCAAGGACCGCGTCGTCGCCGTCGCCGCGCGGAAGGCGCAGGAGCTCGGTCTGACGACGCTCTCCTGTTCCTCCACCGGCAACCTCGCAGGCGCCGTAGCCGCCCGGGCGGCCGCCGAGGGCCTCGAGGCCGCGGTGTTCGTCCCCGCCGACCTCGAGCCCGAGAAGCTCGCGGCGGCGGCGGCCTACGGACCGACGATCTACGCCGTGGACGGCCACTACGACCATTGCTCGCGGCTCTCGGTCGAGCTGTCGTTCGAGCTGCCGTGGGGGTTCGTCAACGTCAACCTCCGCTCGTACTACGCCGAGGGCTCGAAGACGCTCGCGTACGAGCTGGCGGAGCAGCTGGGCTGGAGCGCACCGGACGTCGTCGCGATCCCGATCGCCTCCGGCGCCCTCTTCCACAAGGTCGGCCAGGGGTTCGGCGAGCTCCGCTCCCTCGGGCTCCTCGACGGCCCGCCGCCCCGTCAGATCGGCGGCCAGGCAGAGGGCTGCCAGCCGGTCGCGACGGCGTTCCGCGAGGGGAAGCCGGTAACCCCCGTGCGGCCGGACTCGATCGCCCGCTCGCTCGCGATCGGGACCCCGGCGGACGGCGACTTCGCGGTGGCGACCGCCCGCGAGACCGGCGGCGCCGTGCACGCTGTCCCCGAGGACGAGGTGGGCGAGAACATGGCCCTTCTCGCGAGCACCACCGGCGTCTTCGGCGAGACCGCTGCCGGCGTGACGCTCGGGGCGCTCCGGGCGGCGGTCGCGGCGGGCGAGGTCGGCCGCGACGACCGCGTCGTCCTGCTCGTCACCGGCGACGGCCTGAAGACGCTCGGGCCGGTCTCGTTCACGTTCCAGCCCGTGCCGATCGCGGCGGACGCGGACGCGTTCCTCGACGCCGTCGAGGCTGCCGCGTAGGAGGACGACCCGGGTACCCTGGCGGCATGCCGAAGACGCTCTTCGAGAAGGTCTGGGAGCGCCATGTGGTGCTCGAGGAGCCGGACGGGCCCGCGCTCCTCTACGTCGACCTGCACCTCGTCCACGAGGTGACGTCCGCACAGGCCTTCGAAGGGCTTCGTCTCGCAGGTCGCGGTGTCAGGCGACCCGATCTGACGGTCGCGACGATGGACCACAACGTCCCGACGCTGCCGGGCCCGATCACCGACCCGATGGCGAAGGCGCAGCTCGACGCGCTCCGCGCGAACACCGAGGAGTTCGGCGTCCGCCTCCACGCTACGGGCTCCGGGCACGAGGGGATCGTCCACGTGATCGGCCCCGAGCTCGGGCTCACCCAGCCCGGCAAGACGATCGTCTGCGGCGACAGCCACACCTCCACCCACGGCGCGTTCGGCGCGCTCGCGTTCGGCATCGGCACGTCGGAGGTCGAGCACGTCCTCGCGACGCAGACCCTCTACCAGCAGCGGCCGAAGACCATGCGACTCGAGCTGGCCGGCCAACTGCCGCCCGGGCTCACCGCGAAGGACATGATCCTCGGCGCCATCGGCCGGGTGGGGGTCGACGGCGGGGTCGGCTACGTCGTCGAGTACGCGGGCGATGCGGTGCGCGCGCTGTCGATGGAGCAGCGCATGACGATCTGCAACATGTCGATCGAGTGGGGCGCGCGGGCCGGGATGATCGCCCCCGACGACACGACCTTTGCGTATCTCGAGGGCCGCGAGCATGCGCCGGCCGGGCGCGACTGGGAGCGGGCCGTCGAGGACTGGCGCACGCTCCCGAGCGATCCCGGCGCCGCGTACGACACCGTCGTCGTGATCGACGTCGGCGAGCTCGCCCCGCAGGTGACGTGGGGCACCAACCCGGGGATGGTCGTCCCGGTCACCGGCTCGGTGCCCGACCCGGCGTCGTTCGACGACCCGGACGACCGCCTCGCCGCCGAGCGCGCGCTCGCCTACATGGACCTCCGTCCGGGCCAGCGGATCCAGGACATCCGGGTCGACCGAGTCTTCATCGGCTCCTGCACGAACTCACGGATCGAAGACCTCCGGGCCGCCGCCGCGGTCGTCTCCGGCCACCGGGTCGACCCGGGCGTCACCGCGCTCGTCGTCCCCGGGTCGGCGCAGGTTCGCCGCCAGGCCGAGGACGAGGGGCTCGACCGCGTGTTCCTCGACGCCGGCTTCGAGTGGCGGCTCGCCGGCTGCTCGATGTGCCTCGGGATGAACCCGGACATCCTCTCCCCGGGCGAGCGGTGCGCGTCGACCTCCAACCGCAACTTCGAAGGCCGCCAGGGCCGCGGGGGCCGCACGCACCTCGTGAGCCCGCAGATGGCGGCGGCGGCGGCGCTCCACGGCCGCTTCGTCGACGTCCGCACGCTCGACCGCGAGCCCGTACCCGCATGAAGCCCCTCCGCAGCGTCACGGGCCGGGTCGCCGTGCTCGACCGGCCCGATGTCGACACCGACCAGATCATCCCCAAGCAGTTCCTGAAGCGGATCGAGCGCACGGGCTACGGGCAGTTCCTCTTCAACGACTGGCGCTTCGACGACGACGGCGCAGAGCGCCCCGGGTTCGAGCTCAACCGCCCGGAGTTCCGCGGCGCGTCGATCCTCCTGGCAGGCAGGAACTTCGGCTGCGGATCCTCCCGCGAGCATGCGGCATGGGCGCTCCAGGACCACGGCTTCGACGTGGTCGTCGCCCCGTCGTTCGGAGACATCTTCCGGACGAACGCCGGGAAGAACGGGATGCTCGCGATCGTCCTGCCCGAGCGGGACGTCGAGCGGCTCATGGAGAACGTCGACCTCGATCGAGGCTCCGAGATGACCGTCGACCTCGAGCGGCAGGTGATCGTCGGCCCCGACGGCGGCGAGATCCCGTTCGCGTTCGACGCGACCACGCGTCACCGCATCCTGAACGGGCTCGACGAGATCGCCCTGACGCTGGAGCACGAGGACGCGATCACCGCCTACGAGGCGGCGCACGGCCTCGCGTGACGCGCGTCGCGGTCCTCCCGGGGGACGGGATCGGTCCCGAGGTCGCGGCCGAGGCCGTGCGCCTGCTCGACGCGCTGGGGATCGAGCACGCGGAGCACGCGTTCGGAGGAAACGCGATCCTCGCGCAGGGGACGCCGCTCCCCGACGAGACGCTCGCGGCCTGCCGCGAGGCCGACGCCGTGCTGCTCGGCGCGGTCGGCCTGCCCGAGCTCGAGGGCCAGGCCGTACGACCGGAGCAGGGCCTTCTGAGCCTCCGCGAGGAGCTCGGCGTCTACGCGAACCTCAGGCCCGCGCGCGCCGGGGGAATCGACCTCGTGATCGTCCGCGAGCTCGTGGGCGGGCTCTACTTCGGCGCGAGAGGCACGCGCGACGACGGGACGTGGTTCGACACCTGCGAGTACACCCGCCCGGAGGTCGAGCGGATCGCGCGGCGGGCGTTCGCGATCGCGCGCGAGCGCGGCGGCCGTCTGACGTCCGTCGACAAGGTCAACGTCCTCCACACCTCGCGGCTCTGGCGCGACGTGGTCACCGACCTCGGCCGCGCCGAGTACGACGACGTCCCGCTCGACCACGCCCTCGTCGACTCGTTCGCGATGACGATCGTCACGGATCCCGAGTCGATCGACGTCGTCGTGACGGAGAACACCTTCGGCGACATCCTCTCCGACGTCGCCGCCGCGGTCACAGGAGGCCTCGGCCTCGCCGCGTCGGCATCGCTCGGAGACGACGGGCCGGGGTTGTTCGAGCCGGTACACGGCTCGGCGCCCCAGATCGCGGGCCGGGGGGTGGCCAACCCGGCGGCGATGCTCCGCTCGGTCGCGCTCATGCTGCGCCACGGGCTCGAGCGTCCCGGCGAGGCGGACGCGCTCGAACGGGCCGTCGACGACGCCCTCGCCGAGACCCCTACGGCCGATCTCGGCGGCACGGCTACGACGCGCGAGCTCGGCGATGCCGTCCTGTCGCGGCTTCACTGACCCTTGCGGGTGGTCTTTGCGGGGTCCGAGGCGAGCCCGTATCGTTCCGTCCGTGGAGCATGCTCGGGGTATTCCGCCGTTCGCGTTCGTCTTCGCCTTTCGGCGCTAGCCGGCGCATCCGTCCCCGCCTCGCGCCGGCTGGCTGAACACTCGCGGCGGACGTCCACCTCCGAAAGGCTCGCATGACCCCGAACGACAACACCGTTGCCTACCCTGGCCGTGAGGGCGCGCACAGCGCCGCCGCCTGCGACCGTCTCTTCCCCGCAGCGCGGCTCGTCGCGCAGCCGTCGTTCCTGGACGTCGTCGGCGCGGTGACGGAGCGCGCGTGCACGTACGGCGTGCTCCCGATCGAGAGCTCGCTCGCCGGACCCGTCAACGAGACGCACGACCTGCTGTACGACTCCGCTCTCTCGATCGTCGCGGAGGCGATCCTCCCGATCCGCCACTCCCTCGTCGGCCCGGCCGAGGTTCCGCTCGAGGACGTCCGCGAGATCCGGTCGCACGCCGTCGCCCTCGACCAGTGCCGCCGGTTGCTCGCCTCGATGCCCTGGGCCACGGCCGTCGTCGCGCCGACCACCGGGGACGCCGCCGCGGCGGTCGCCGAGCTCGGCGATACGTCGGTCGTCGCGATCGCGAGCATGCGGGCCGCGCGGATGTACGCGCTCGCGGTGATCGCCGACGACGTCGGCGACCATGCGGCCTACACGCGCTTCGCCGCGCTGGCTCCGTACACGCGCCTCGACCGCCGCCACGGCGAGTGGCGCACCGCCCTGACCTTCGAGACGCACCACAAGCCCGGCGCCCTCCACCATGCGATCGAGCCGCTCGCGCGCCGCGGCATCGACATGGTGCAGCTCGTCTCGCGCCCCATCCCCTCGCGGCCGTTCGACTACCGGTTCGACTGCGTCCTCGGCGGACACCCGCTCGACGAGGAGGTCGCGGCGGCGCTCGTCGAGATGCAGGTCGAGACCGCCCGGCTCCGCGTCTTCGGGTCGTACCGGGCGGATCGCGACGAAGGGTGGGAGACGGTGGCCGCATGACGAAGCGTCGGCGGCTGCCCGTTCGCGCCGGGCGCGCAGGGCAACGTCGCGACGGAGGACGTCGTCTATCTCGCTCCCGACGCAGCGGGCGGGCCGCTGGCCTAGGCGGCTACGCCGCCGCGGTCTCGGTCGTCGGGAGGTAGCGAAGCCAGGCGTCCGGGACGCGGTGGAGCGCGAGGCTGATGAAGAGGACCGGTGACGGCGCTCGCGGCGGTCGCGCGAGGTGCATGTGCGTCTCCTCGAGGAGCCGGTCGCCCTTGCGCAGGTTGCACGGGGCGCACGCCGTGACGACGTTCTCCCACACCGAGTCGCCGCCACGCGAGCGCGGCACGACGTGGTCGAGCGTCAGGCGCCCCGCGCCGTCCCCGCAGTAGACGCAGCGCCATCCGTCGCGGGCGAAGAGCGCGCGGCGCGAGATGCGCCGCTTGACCGACCGGGGCACGCGCACGTACGTCACGAGTCGGATCACGTGAGGTCGCGTGTACGTGTTCGTCGCCGTCCGGAGGGGCTCGTCGAGCCGCTCGACGACCTCGGCCTTCCCCTTCCAGACGAGCACATGGGCGCGCCGCGTCGAGCACACGTTCAGGGGCTCGTAGCTCGCGTTCAGGACGAGGACGTGACCCACGGCGCGAGCGTAGCAGCGCCGCTCTACGGCTTCGTGGCGCGGATCGCGGGCTAGCGGGCCATCGCCCGCTCGACCGCCTCCGCCTCCTCGGGCGAGAGCGCGAGGTTGGGCTGTCCGCGCTCGAGCTCCTTGACGTAGACCCGCGCGTAGTCGCGCCCCTGGATCGCCGTCACGACCGTGCCGGACCGCGTGGAGTCGAGGAACGCAAACGACGCCGACTGCTGCCCGCCGGCGTCCTGGTAGGCGTCGTAGCGCACCACCGACGTGTTCGTCACGGCGCCGTCCACCCGCCGGTCGACGCGGGTCAGCCCGGCCGCCACCTCGTCCACGGCCCGGTGGAGGTCGTCGATCCGGCTCTGGAGCGACACCGCGAAGTCGACGACGTCCGTCGTCGAGCCGCCGAGAATCGCCTGCTGGTCGCGCCGGAGCGACCGCACGCGCGTCCACGCGCCGAGCGTCACGACGAGCGCGATCGCCGAGACCGCAACGGCCGCGATCGCGACGCCGAGCTCGAGGCTCACGACGGCGCGATTTGGAAGATGACCGGGTACTCGGCGGTGTTGTTGTCGGTCTTCGTCTCGCCGGCGACCGGCTCGATGCTGACCTGGACGGTGGCGTTCTCCTGGTACGGGAAGTCCGGGAAGTCGGAGAAGGTCACGGTCTTCGTCTCGCCCGGGTCGATCACGTCGACCGTGCCGGTCTTCACGATCGGCGTCGGCTGACGCGGGATCGTCAGCTTCACCTTGACGCCGACCTCCTGGAACTCGCCGGAGTTCGTGACGCCGACCTCGAACGCGGTGTCCACCGAGGTCGTGATCTTCGTCTCCGTCGCGGTCGAGAGCTGAATCCCCTGCGGGAGCACCTTCGTGTACGCGAGCGAGCTTCCGTGCAGGCCGCTGGGCGTGCCGCCGGTCGAGGCACCGTGGACGCGCTGCCAGATCGAGCTCATCGACCGGGCCGTGTAGAGCTCGCTGTTCTCCACGAACACCGACGGCGGTGCGGTGAGGCCCTCGATTCCCTCCGACGTCATCGTCGCCTGCGCGGTTCCCTGGAAGAGGTCCTTCCAGATCACGTCGCTCGCCTCGAGGCGGCTCCCCCACGCGGCGAGCTGCTCGCCGGCGGCCGCCTGGTCGTCGGTGTCCTTCGTCGCGCGGAACGTGTCGAGAAGGCCCTGGAGCCCGTTCACGCGCAGCTGCAGCGCCTCCACGGCGTGCGCGTTCGCGGGCGTCAGCGGTCCCGGCGGGTTGAGGTCGCGCGCGCGCTCGACGTCGAGCTGCTGGCGCTGCACGAAGCCGCCGAGCTTCGTCTCGAGCTCCGTCTGGGTCAGCCCGGGCGTCGTGAGGAGCGTCGCCAGGTCGGCGCCGATCTTGGCCGAGTCGCTCCCCACCTCGCCGACGCTTGCGAGGTAGTCGCCGTACGCGGTCTGGTCGTCCGTCCCGGCGCAGCCCTGGACCCACACCGCCAGGAGCACGATCACGAGGATCGCGAGCGCCACGAGCCCGGCGAGACGGAGGAGAGGGGTGATCCCGTGCGGCGCCCGGATCTGCGGTCGACGCGGGCCTCCGCCCCCGCCCGGGGCGCCCCCGCCTGGCGGCCTTCCGCCCGTTCGCGCGGGCGGCGCGACCTCGCGCGTCTCGTCCTCGACGAAGTCGAAGTCCAGGATGTCGTCGTCGTGCACGGTCACGGTCTGTCCCCGACGGGCCGGTGGCGCACGGCCTCACGCCGGAACGCCCTCCGGCGGCCGAGTGTACGGGAGATTCGGCGGCGGAGGACGTTCCCCTGTGACGGCGAAGGACGGGTACCGGTGTCTTCTGCTGCCTTCGCACTCCCCGACCGGTCACTCGTCCTCGACCGGTATCGCCCGCTCAAGCCGCTCGGACGCGGCGGCTCGGGCTCGGTCTGGCTGGCGCGCGACGAGCAGACAGGCCTCGACGTCGCGCTGAAGATCGTGCCGCGCGAGGGGAAGCGCGCGGCGCGAGCGGCCCGTGAGATGGAGGCGGCCACCCGTCTGCGCCACGAGCGCTGCGTGCGGGCGTACGACTTCGGCGGCGACGGCGGCCATGTCTACATCGCGTACGAATACGTCCGCGGCCGCACCCTGCGCGAGGTGCTCCGCGCCGATGACGTCGACGACGCCACCGCAGTCGAGATCGCCGCGCAGGTGCTCGACGGGCTCGCGCACGCGCATCGGCGGGGAATCGTCCATCGCGACGTCAAGCCCTCGAACGTGCTCGTCGAGGAGGGCCCCGAGACCTCGGTGCGTGTCCTCGACTTCGGCCTTGCGCAGTTCGACGAGGCCGACACGTTGACCGCCGTCGGCGACGTCCCCGGCACCCTGGCGTACATCGCGCCCGAGCGCCTCGGCGGCGACGAGGCCTCCGAGCGGAGCGACGTCTGGGCGGTCGGCGTGATCCTCTGGGAGGCCCTCGCCGGCTCCCACCCGTTCTGGGGCGTGCCGCTGCCGCAGGTTGCCTCGACGATCGCGTCCGGGGCGCCCCCGCTCTCGGCTCGCCGGGGCGACCTTCCGCGCCGGCTCCTCGCCGCGATCGACCTCGCGCTCTCGATCGATCCGGCCAGGCGCCCGACGGCCGCGCGTCTCGCGGCGGACCTGCGCGAGGCGTTCGTCGTGCCGCTCGCGCGGCCGAGACCCGAACGTCGCCCGTCGACCCGTGCCGCACGCGCGAAGAAGACGCCGAAGCCGCGTGTCGAGGCCGTTCCGGTCCCTCGTTGGCAGAGGCTCGCCCCGGCGGGGCTTGCCGCGCTCGCCACCGCGGTCGGCGGCTCGATCCTGCCCTTCTGGCCCGGCGCTCTGATCGCCGCGCTGGCGCTCGCCGTGGCGCTTGTCACGTTTCGCGCCCCGCGGCTCGGGCTGGCCCTCGCGCTCGCCGCTCCGGTGTTCCCGCTCGGCAACGTCGCACAGGCGGCGGCAGTCGTGTACGGCGTCCTGGCGCTCGGCTGGCTCGCCGTGACCTGGCGCGATCCACGCGCGGGCCTGCTCTTCTGGGCGGGGCCGCTGCTCGCGCCGCTCGGACTGCTCGCGCTCCTGCCCCTCGCCGTCCAGCCGGCATGCGGCTGGTGGCGCCGCGGCCTCCAGGCCGGGGCGGGAGTCCTTGCCGCCGCCGCGACAGCGGGGCTTGCCGGAGATACCCTGCCGCTGACAGGCGCGACGGTTCCGGAGCTAGGCGTCGCCGGGAGCGAACGGCCGACCGACGTGATCCACGCCGTCGGCACCGTCCTCGGCGACAGCACGGCGGTCGCCACGACCGCGCTCGCGCTCGGCATCGTCGCCGCGCTGCTCCCGTGGGCGGCTTCACGCGGACGCCTCGGCATTGCGTGCCTCGGAGGCCTCCAGCTTGCACTCGTGCTCGCGTGGGCGCCGTCCGTCCCGCTCGTGAGCCTGGTCCTCGGCACGGGGCTGCTCTGCGGGCTGCTCGTTGCGCGGCCCTATCTCGTCGCGGTTTCGCGACGGGGCGGCGGCTAGACTCGGGAGGGGGAGGCGCCCCGCATCATGAGCGTCCTTCGCGCAATCGAGAGCAAGATCGAGGGCCTCTTCGAAGGGGTGTTCGGGCGTGCGTTCCGGACGCACGTGCAACCCGTCGAGCTCGCGCGGAAGCTCGCGAAGGAGATGGACGAGCACCGCTCGGTCTCGGTCTCGCGCGTCTACGTGCCGAACGAGTACACCCTCTACCTGTCGCCGTCAGACCGGTCGCAGTTCGCGGCGTACGAGGGCTCGCTCGTGGGCGAGCTCCAGGAGTACCTCGCGGAGCACGCCCGCAGGGAGGGGTACGCGCTCCTCACGCCGCCGCGGGTCATCCTGGAGAGCGACGGAGACCTCGCGATGGGCGAGTTCGGGATCGCCACGCGCGTGACGCAGCCCGACGAGGCTCGTGTCGCCGTGGCGGCTCCTCCGCCGGCTGCGGCCGTGCCGGCTCCGGTCCCCACGATTCCGGTGGAGGCGCCGGCGGCGACGATGGTCTACCGCCCCGAGGTCCCTCTCGCCGCGGACGACGGCCCGCCCGAGGAGGTCGTGCGGGAGCAGGTGACGCTGACCGTCGACGGTCGGACGATTCCCCTCACGTCGGGCCGCGTCGTCGTTGGACGCTCGCGCGAGTGCGACATCCGAATCGACGAGGGGAACGTCTCCCGCCGTCATTTCGAGCTCGTGCAGGAGGGGCCCACCGCGTGGGCCGTCGCGGATCTCGGCTCGACGAACGGCACCGAGGTCAACGGCCGGAGGGTGTCGGGGCGCAAGCGCCTGGACGACGGCGACCGCATCAGCGCCGGCGGCACCGAGCTCGTCTTCGGTCGCAGCCTCCGGTGAGCGCCGTCACGGTCGACGAGGCGCTCCTCGGGCTGAAGGTCGCGTTCCTGGTGCTGCTGTACCTCTTCATCTGGCTCGTCGTGCGCTCCGCGACGCGCGGGCTCACCGTCGGAGCCCCGCAGGAGAGCATCCTCATCCCGGCGGCGGAGGCGACGGCCCTGCGGGCGGCCGCCGGCATCCGGCCGCGGCGGGTGGTCGTCCTGCAGAGCCCCGCGCTCCAGGCGGGGACCGCGATCGAGCTCACGAACGGGGCACGGGTCGGGCGTGGTGTCGAGAACACGATCCGCCTCGACGCGGACACGACCGTCTCGAACAGGCACGCGACGATCGAGAGCCGCGCAGACGGCCTCTGGGTGGAGGACTCGGGGTCGACCAACGGCACGTTCGTCAACGGCGCGCGCGTGACGAGCGGGCGGCTTCTCCACCCGGGCGACGTGATCCGGATCGGGCACACCGACCTGCTCGTCGAGGAGCACGCGTGATCGTCGGGCGGGCAGCGGGGCTCACGGACACGGGTCGGCGCCGACGCCAGAACGAGGACGCCTTCGTCTGCGACCCGCCGCTCTTCGCGATCGCGGACGGCATGGGCGGCGCGCAGGCCGGTGAGCTTGCCTCGCGCCTCGCGGCGGCCGCGATCGAGGAGGCAGGCGCCGCTGTGGCGGACGGGGAAGGAGTCGTCGGCGCGGTACGCGCCGCGAACGCCCGGATCTTCGAGCGCTCCCTCACCGATCCGGCGGTCGCCGGGATGGGGACGACGGCGACCGTCGCGCTCGTCGACGAGCAGACGGGGACGATGACCCTCGCCCACGTCGGCGACTCGCGCGCGTACCGCTACCGCGACGGCGAGCTCGAGCAGCTCACCACGGACCACTCGCTCGTCGCCGAGCTCGTGCGCACGGGCCGGCTGACCGAGGCCGAGGCGGCCGTGCACCCCCACCGGTCGGTGATCACGCGCGCGCTCGGGACGGAGGCCGACGTCGAGGTCGACACCCGGACGCTCGAGCTCGCTGCGGGCGATGTCGTGCTCCTCTGCTCGGACGGGCTCAGCGCGATGGTGCGCGACGACGAGATCGCCCGCCTGCTCGAGAGCGCAGGCGGCGATCCGTACCTCGCCGCCGAGACCCTCGTCCAGGCGGCGAACGCCGCCGGTGGGGACGACAACGTCACGGTGGTGCTGTTCGAGGTCGTCGAAGGGTCGCCGCGGCCGCAACCGCCGCCACCCCCAGACGAGCTCGACGCGGTGAGTGTGGGCCCGGACGACGTCACGAGCGAGGCCGTCCTGGACGACGTCCGCCGCCACGGCGCGGGGAAGGGCAGCCGCTGGCCCGCCCTCTTGTTCGTCCTCGCCATCCTGGCGGCGGCGGCCATCGTGCTGTGGTGGAGCTTCCTGCGGTGAGCGCCCGCAACCGCGAGCTCGCGACGCTCCTGCTGGCGGGCATCATCGCATCGACGGCGTTCGCGAGCGCGTGGATCTCCGGTCTTGCGGCCATCGACTACGGCTGGCTCCCCTGGGCTGCCGTGTTCGGGGCGATGGTCCTCGTCGCCCATGCCGTCGCGCGGTGGACGGTGCCCGACGCGGACCCGACGCTCCTCCCGCTCGTCGCGTTGATCTCCGCCATCGGCCTCGTCTTCGTCTACCGGATCGACCCCGAGGACGGGCGTCGCCAGCTCGTGTGGATCGCGGTCGGCGTCACCGTGTTCTGCCTCGCGCTCGTGTGGCTGCGCTACGACTACCGGGTCCTCGAGCGCTACAAGTACGTCTTCGGCGTCTCGGCGATCGTGCTCCTGATGCTGCCGTCCGTGCCCGGGCTGGGGCAGGAGGTCAACGGCGTCAAGCTGTGGGTCGACGTCGGGCCGCTGCGCTTCCAGCCGGGAGAGATCGCCAAGATCTTCCTCGTCATCTTCCTGGCCGGGTACCTGCGCGACAAGCGCGAGGCGCTGGCCCGGGGACGCCTCAAGGACTTCGGGCCGCTGCTCGTGATCTGGGGCGCCGCAATGCTCGTGCTCGTCCAGACGAGCGATCTCGGCTCGGCCCTGCTGAACTTCGGGATCTTCCTCGCGATGGTCTACGCGGCGACCGCGCGCTTCTCGTTCGTCCTCGCCGGGCTCGTCCTGTTCGCGGGCGGCGCGGCGGTCCTCTATGACTCGCTCTCCCGCGTCCAGCAGCGCGTGACGGTGTGGTTGCAGCCGTGGACGGACGAGAAGGTCGTCTGCTCGATCAACGGGCGGCTCGAGTATCGGCAGAACTGCGACTCGTACCAGCTCGTCAAGAGCCTCTACTCGATCGCGAACGGCGGCTACGGCGGCACGGGCATCGGCCGCGGGACGTTCGAGACGGTGGACGGGACGCCGTTGATCCCGTACCTCCAGACCGACTTCGTCTACTCCGCGATCGCCCAGGAGCTCGGGTTGATCGGAGCCGCCGCCGTCCTCCTCCTCTTCCTCGCCGTCGTGGCGCGGGGGATGCGGGTCGCACTCATCGCCCACGACGGGTTCTCGAAGCTCCTCGCCACCGGGCTCGCCTTCGGCTTCGCGCTGCAGACGTTCATCATCGTCGGGGGCGTCCTCCGCCTCGTCCCGCTCACCGGCATCACGCTGCCGTTCGTCTCGTACGGCGGCTCGAGCGTCGTCTCGAACTTCCTCCTGCTCGCGCTCCTCCTGCTCGTCTCCCATCGCGCCGTGCGGACGGCGCCGTCGTGAACCGCCAGGTGACCCGTGTCGCGTGGACCGCGATGGCGTTGATCGTCGCGCTGATCCTCGGGACGACCTACTGGCAGACATGGGCGCGCCCCGGTCTCGCGGCACGACAGGACAACGAGATCCAGCGGGTCGCCGAGTTCCAGGTGCGGCGCGGGCTCATCCTCGCGCCCGGTCGCGTGCTCGCGCGAAACCGCGCGGTGAAGCGCAACGGCAAGACCCTCTACTTCCGCCGCTACCCGCAGGGGAAGCTGACCGCGCACGTCGTCGGCTACTCGACGGCCGCGCGGAGCCGCGCCGGACTCGAGAAGTCGATGAACGGCGTGCTGACCGGGACGCAGCAGAACCTCGCCTCGCTCGTCGAGCGTCAGCTCGACGAGGCCCGTGGAAAGCCGATCGTCGGCGACACGGTCGTGACGACGCTCGACGTCCACGCGCAGCAGGTCGCGCTCGCGCAGCTGGGCCGCACGTGCGGGGCCGTGGTCGCGCTCGATCCGCGCAGCGGGAAGCTGCTCGTGATGGCGTCGTCCCCGAGCTACAACCCGAACCTCGTCGAGACGCGGTTCTCGAAGATCGGGAAGATCACCGCCAACTGCCGACCCGCCGCGCCGCTCGTCAACCGCGCGTCGCAGGGCCTCTACCCGCCGGGCTCGACGTTCAAGGTGGTGACGGCCTCGGCGGCCCTCGAATCGAACCGCTTCGCCCCCGACTCCGAGTTCGTCGATCCCGGGTACTGCATCGCGTACGGCAAGCGGGTCAACAACTTCGACACGGAACGCCCCTTCGGCCGTCTCGACCTCGCCACCGCGCTCAAGTACTCGGTGAACTCGGTGTTCTGCAACATCGGGAAGGCGCTCGGCGCGAAGCGGATCCTCGAGCAGGCGAAGAAGTTCGGCTTCTACGAGCGCCCGCCGCTCGAGACGCCCGACGGGGAGCGGTACCCGAGCGGCCTCTACCGGAACGGCGAGCTCTGGTATCCGACGCACGACTCCGACGTCGACGCGGGCCGCATGGCATTCGGTCAGGAGCGCCTGCTCGTCACGCCGATGCAGATGGCGATGGTCGCCGGCGCCATCGGCAACGCCGGGATCCTCATGCGCCCCTACGTCGTCGACAGGATCGTCTCGCCGCGCGGGACGACGGTGTCACGGACCGAGCCGGAGCGACTCGATCGACCGGTCGGGCCGCTGAACGCACGGGACATCGGCGACATGATGGTGAGCGCCGTCCAGGGCGGCACCGGAACGGCAGCCCAGATCCCGGGGTACCGCATCGGCGGCAAGACAGGCACCGCCGAGACGGGGGTCGCGGGCCTCAACACGACGTGGTTCATCGCCTTCGCCGGCAAGCCGAATGCCCGGCCGGAGGTCGCGATCGCCGTGGCGCTCGAGCGCCAGAGCCTGACTGGCGGCGCGACGGCGGCCCCGATCGCACGCGCGGTGATGGAGGCGATCCTCTCCGCGAGGGGGAACCCGTGAGCACACCTGCCAGGCCGGTCCCGCGAACCCGGATTCTCCCGATTCAGCATCTACCCTTGGAGACCTGATGGCGACGATCGACGAACGGCGGGGCACGATCTTCGCGGGCCGCTACCGGCTCGAGCGCAAGCTCGGCGGCGGCGGGATGGCCGACGTGTGGCTCGCGGAGGACCAGGAGCTCGGCCGGAAGGTCGCGATCAAGATCCTCCACGACCGCTATGCGAACGACACGCAGTTCGTGGAGCGGTTCCGGCGCGAGGCGACGCACGCGGCCGGTCTCTCGCATCCGAACGTCGTCTCGATCTTCGACCGCGGCGAGGCAGAGGGCTCGTACTACATCGTCATGGAGTACGTCGAGGGCCGCACGCTCAAGGAGCTCATCGTCACGCGCGGGCCGTGCCCCGTGCCGGTCGCGATCTCGTACGTCCGTCAGGTGCTCGCGGCTCTCCGGTACGCGCACCGGAACGGCATCGTCCATCGCGACATCAAGCCGCACAACGTGCTCGTCGACCACGAGGGGCGCGTCAAGGTGGCCGACTTCGGGATCGCGAGGGCGGGCTCGAGCCAGATGACCGAGGCAGGCTCGATCATCGGGACCGCCCAGTACCTCTCGCCGGAGCAGGCGCGCGGCGCGCCGGTCGATGAGTCGTCCGACCTCTACTCGACCGGGATCGTCCTCTTCGAGCTCCTCACCGGCCTGTTGCCGTTCACCGGCGAGACGCCGGTGGAGATCGCGATGAAGCACCTGTCGCAGGTCCCGCCGGCCCCGTCGTCGATCCGGCCCGAGATCCCCCACGACCTCGATCTCGTCGTCATCCGGGCGCTCGCGAAGGAGCCCGCCGAGCGGTACCGCTCGGCGAAGGAGATGGACCGAGACCTCGAGCTCGTCGGCCGGGGCGACGCGGTCGGCCCGGAGACCGAGGAGGCCGCCACGATGGTGCTCCGCGGTGAGTCGACCGCCGCGACGACCGTGCAGCCGCGGCCGGCCGGCTACGGGGGCGACGAGCGGTACCGCTCCTACGAGGGACAGGTCAAGACCGGTCGGGCGTGGTGGCCCTGGCTTCTCGCCGCTCTCGTGGCGATCCTGCTCGGGCTCGGCGGCTGGCTCCTCTACGACAACATCCGCGACCAGATCGACGCCAACGAACCCGTTGCGGTCGGCCTCTACACGGGCATCCTCGAGAAGAACGCGGTCGCGCTGATCACCCAGGACGGCTTCGAGCACAACGTGCGCCGCCTGCCGAACGCGAAGGTCCAGCCCGGGTACGTCTACGAGCAGGACCCGGAGGCGGGGACGAAGCTGCAGAAGGGGTCGATCGTCACGATCCTCGTCTCGAGCGGCAAGCCGAAGGTGACCGTGCCCTCGCTCGTGGGCAAGTCGCGGGACGCGGCGGTGGCCGAGCTGACGCAGCGCGATCTGGTGGCGAACGTCGTGCAGGTGAGCTCGGCGAAGCCCGCCAACCAGGTGACGGCCCAGAACCCGCAGCCGGGCGTCGTCGTGCTCGCCGGCGCGTCCGTGCGGATCAACGTCTCGTCCGGCCCCAAGCCCGTGGCCGTCCCGAGCGTGATCGGGCTCAGCTACGACTCGGCTGCGGCTCAGCTCCAGTCCGCCGGCTTCACCGTCGGGCGCGCCGACGTGGACAGCGATCAACCGGCGGGCCAGGTCGTCGACCAGAGCCCGCCGGGCAACTCGACGGCCTCGAAGGGCTCGCCCGTGACCCTGTCGGTCTCGAAGGGCCCGACCACGGTCACGGTCCCTGACGTCTCGCTCCAGACAGCCCTCGACGCGCGCGCGACGCTGAGAGCGGCCGGCTTCAGGGTCACCGTCGTCAGGCAGGAGACGGACGACCCGTCGCTCGACGGGCTCGTGATGTCCCAGGCGCCGGCGGGGAACGCACAGGCAGACCCCAAGTCGCTGGTGACGCTCACCGTCGGGACGTACGTCCCTCCGCCCGACGTGACGCCGCCCCCGCCCGCCGACACGAGCACGACGACCGACACGACGACGACCACGGACAGCACGACAACGCAGACGAACCCGTGACGCAGCGCGTCCGGCTCGCCGTCCTCGCCGGCGGCCGGTCGAGCGAGCACGAGATCTCCCTCGCCTCCGCGCGGTCGGTGGCCGCCGCACTCGATCCCGAGCGGTACGACGTCCGGACGATCGAGATCGCCCGTGACGGCCGCTGGTCGCTGCCCGCGGGCGATCCGCGCGCCGGTCTCCCCGGGACGACCACCGTCGAGACGCTCCCCGTTCCGGCGGATTCGGCCCCGGCGACGCTCGGGAGCGTCGACGTCGTGCTCCCCATCCTGCACGGCCCCTTCGGAGAGGACGGCACGGTCCAGGGTCTCTGCGAGCTGGCGGGCGTCGCCTACGTCGGTCCCGGCGTGCTGGCCTCCTCCGTGTGCATGGACAAGGACGTCTTCAAGACGCTCATGCGCGGTGCCGGCGTCCCCGTCGCGCGTCACGTCGCGCTCCGGCTCGGCGACCCGGTCGAGAACCCCTTCGGCTACCCCGTCTTCGTGAAGCCGGCGAACATGGGCTCGTCGGTCGGGATCTCGAAGGTGCGCGAGGAGGCAGAGCTGGAGGCGGCTGTCGGGCTCGCCCGCCGCCACGACGAGAAGGTCATGATCGAGGAGTTCGTGGACGGGACGGAGGTCGAGGTGGGGGTGCTCGGCAACCTCCCGCGACCGATCGCCTCGCTCCCGGGCGAGGTGATCGCGCACAACTCCGACTGGTACGACTACTCGTCGAAGTACGACGAGGGCGGCTCCGAGCTCGTGGTGCCACCGCCGGGGCTGACCGAAGCCCAGATCGAGCGCGCGCGCGAGCTCGCGCTCAGCGCGTTCGTCGCCACGTCGTGCGAGGGCATGGCGCGGGCCGACTTCTTCGTGCGGGCCTCCGACGGCGAGGTGCTGATGAACGAGCTGAACACGATCCCGGGGTTCACGTCCACGAGCTTCTACGCCCGCCTGTTCGCCGCCTCGGGGATCGCCTACGGCGAGCTGCTCGACCGCCTGATCGAGCTGGCGCTGGAGCGCCACGACCGGCGCCGCGGGCTCGAGTACTGAGGAGCCGGCGCCTCGAGGCGCCCTGGCTCGGGGCCTCTCAGGCGAGGACGGACGCCAGAGCGTCCTCCCAGACGCCGAGTGCCTCCTCGAGGACGGCGTCTTCGATCGTCAGCGGGCACAGGACGCGGATGCAGTTCCCGTGGATCCCCGCCTTGAGCAGGATCAGCCCTCTCTGCAGCGCGGCGTCGATGACGGCGCGCGCGACCTCGGGTGCGGGTTCCTTCGTGACCGGATCGTGGACGAGCTCGATCGCGAGCATTGCGCCGAGGCCGCGGACGTCGCCGATCGACCGCCACCGCCGCTGCCATCCGAGCATCCTGTCGCGGATGCGGTCGCCGATGAACTCGGCGCGCGCGACGAGCTCCTCCTCCTCGAATACGTCGAGCACGGCGAGCGCCGCCGCCTGTGCGACGGGATTGCCGATGTACGTCCCGCCGATCGCGCCGTCGTGCGCGCCGTCCATGATCGCGGCCCGCCCGATCACGCCCGAGAGCGGCAGCCCCGCCGCGATCGACTTGGCGACCGTCATCAGGTCGGGCTCGACGTCGAAGTGCTCCATCGCGAACATCCGGCCCGTGCGGCCGAACCCGGTCTGCACCTCGTCCGCGACGAGCACGATGCCGTGCCGGTCGCAGATCGCGCGGAGCCCCTCCATGTACGGGCGCGACGCGGGAACGAACCCGCCCTCTCCGAGCTGCGGCTCGATCACGACGGCCGCGACGTGCTCCGGCGCGACGTGGGTCTCGAACATCCGCTCGAGCTGCGCGAGCGCCTCCCTGGCGTCCGGCCCGCGGTACGCGTCCGGGTACGGGGCGCGGTAGACCTCGGGGGCGTACGGCCCCATCCCCGCCTTGTAGGGGTGGAACTTCGACGTCATCGTCATCGACAGCAGCGTGCGGCCGTGGAACGCACCCTCGAACGCGATCACGCCCGCGCGCCCTGTGTGCAGGCGCGCCAGCTTGACCGCGTTCTCGACCGCCTCCGTGCCGGCGTTGAAGAACGCAGCGCGCTTCTCGCCCGAGATCGGCGCCAGCGCGCAGAGGCGCTCGGCGAGCTCGACCGCAGGCTCGTAGGGGACGACCGTGAAGTCCGTGTGGAGGAATCGCGCGGCCTGCTCCACGACGGCCTCGACGATCCGCGGGTGCCCGTGCCCCGCGTTCACCACGCCGACGCCGCCGGCGAAGTCGACGAACACGTTCCCGTCGACGTCGGTGATCGTGGCGTTCTCCGCCCGCTCGGCGAAGATCGGAAGATGGACGAGGAGCGGCCGGGCGATCACGTGCGCCTCCCGCTCGGCGAGTGCGCGCGAGCGCGGGCCGGGGATCGCCGTACGAATGTCGATCGTCCTCGTGGCGGCCATCGCCTCTGAGCGTATCCGAGCGTCGCGACAGTATTCGGCTCGATGGACGAATGGCTGGACGGGCTCGGCAGCGATCCGCACGCGGTCCTCGCGCGGTGGCTCGCGGAGGCCCGGGCCGCGGAGCTCTTCGAGCCCGAGGCCGCGGCGCTCGCCACCGCGACCGCCGACGGACGCCCGTCGGCGCGGATGGTCCTCGTCCGCGGCGTGGACGAAGGCGATCTCCGCTTCTACACGAACCACGAGAGCCGAAAGGCGGCGGAGCTCGCGGCCAATCCCCATGCGGCCCTCGTCTTCCACTGGGGCCCGCCACTTCGGCGACAGGCCCGCATCGAGGGGACGGTCGCGCGGCTCGGCGAGGACGAGGCGGTTGCGTACTTCGAGACGCGCGACCGGGAGAGCCGGATCGGGGCGTGGGCCTCGCCCCAGTCGAGGCCGCTCGCGAACCGGTCCGAGCTGGAGCTGCGGGTCGCGGACGCCGAGGCGCGTTTCGCCGGGGAGACCGAGATCGCATTGCCGCCGTTCTGGGGCGGCTATCGGGTCGTCGCCGACGCCGTCGAGCTCTGGCAGAACCGCCCGAGCCGCCTCCACGATCGCGCGCGCTTCGAGCGTTCGACCGCGGGCTGGCGCCGCACGCGCCTCGCACCCTGAGGGCCGCGGTCAGGAGGGAGGGGCGAGCGCGCTCTTCGTGTAGATGCCCGAGGCGTTCCAGAGCAGGAAGCCCTTCGCGCCCTGGAGCCGCGCGGCGCGGATCTGCTGCATCACCTGCTCGGGCCGGTAGCTCCAGTCCTGCACCCAGGGCACGATCTGTGCGCCGCTGCCCTTCGTCTCGCGGCGGAAGTCGATCAGCGTTCGGAAGACGGTCTCGCCGGGCTCGGCGCTCGGCGTGACGATGCCCAGCTCACCGCCGCCGTACAGGGCGGGATAGGACATCGGGTGGACCTGGTCGACGTGCTGCGCGATCCAGCGGGGCACCTGACCGATTCCCATGTCGCGGGTGGCCGAGAGCCCGAAGAGCGCGGTCGAGACCCGGACGCCGAGCGGCGAGAGCCGATCGTGGGCGTACTCGGCGAAGTTGGCGATGAGCCGCCCCTTGGGGACGCTCGTCCGCCCCGGGTAGACGGCGGCGCCGACGTCCCCGTCGGACGGGAACCGGACGTAGTCGAGCATGATCTCGTCGAAGCCGGCCCGGGCGGCCGCCTCTGCGACGGAGACGGCGTAGTCCCACACCCGCCGGTCGTACGGATTCACCCACTCGAGGCCCTGGGTCGTCGCCCAGATCGAGCCGTCGGGGCGACGGATCGCCATGTCCGGTCGGGCGCGCGCGAGGTACGGGTCCTGGAACACGACGACGCGGCCGATGAGGTAGATCCCCTTGCGGTGCATCTCGGCCGCGACCTTGCGCGGGTCGTAGTAGTCGCGGACCGCGCCCGCCTTCTTCGCGAGCGGGAGCCCCGCCGGGTTGAAGGCGATCTCGCCGCCCTCGTCCTTCACATCGAGCTCGATCGTGTTCAGCCCGACCTTCGTCAGCGCCTCGTACTCCGCGAGCTTCCCGGGGATCGAGGCGAGCGGCCCGGTGACGTGGACACCCCGGATCTCGACGGGCAGCGGCCGCGGGCGGAGCGCGACCTGGAGCGTCGCCGCAGCGTGGGAGGCCGCCTGCGGCACGGTCCCGGCACCGGCCTTGCCGCCCTTCCCCGCGAGCGTCATGCCGCCTGCGAGCGCGAGCACCATCAGGAGGAGGATCCCGGCGACGATGGCCCGGCGGCGCCGCTTCCGGCGACGGGTTGCCTCCCGGCGCCCGCGAAAGCGCTCGTTCGGGTCGAGCGAGGGATACAGCATGGACACCGGACCCCCGAGTGTAGGCGATCGAGACGGTCCGCACTGCGTGCTGCGGTCTACGATCCGCGTCGATGGTGCTCTCCGACCGCGCCATCCGGCGTCTGATCGAGGCGGGCCGGATCGGCATCGACCCCTACGAGCCCGCGCTCATGCAGCCGTCGAGCCTCGACGTGCGCGTCGACCGCCTGTTTCGCGTGTTCCGCAACTCGCGCTACCCCTTCATCGACGTCAAGGCGGAGCAGGAAGGCCTCACGGAGCTCGTCGAGGTCGAGAACGACGAGCCGTTCATCCTCCACCCGGGGGAGTTCGTCCTCGGCTCGACCCTCGAGCGGGTCAGGCTGCCCGACGACCTCGTCGCGAGACTCGAGGGGAAGTCGTCATTGGGCAGGCTGGGGCTGCTGATCCACTCGACGGCCGGGTTCATCGACCCCGGCTTCGACGGGCACGTGACGCTCGAGCTGTCGAACGTCGCCAACCTGCCGATCACGATCTATCCGGCGATGAAGATCGGCCAGCTCTCGTTCGTGCAGATGTCCGAGCCTGCGGAGGTGCCGTACGGGTCGGGTGCCCTCGGGTCGAAGTACCAGGGCCAGCGGGGCCCGACTCCCAGCCGCTACTGGCAGAACTTCACGGACGAGCGATGATCCTCGTCACCGGTGCAAGCGGCTTCGTCGGTCACCACGTCGTGCGCGAGCTGGCCGCGGCCGGCATGCGGGTGAGGGCGATGGTGCGCAGCGCGCGCGGTGCGCAGGCACTCGAGGGCGTCGACTGCGAGCTCGTCCGCGGCGACGTCACCGACCCTGCATCGCTCCGCGCCGCCGCCCGAGGTATGCGCACGATCGTGCACCTCGTCGCGATCCTCGAGGGCTCGCCCGCCGCGTTCGAGCGCGTGATGGCGGTCGGCACCGGCAATCTCGTCGAGGCGGCCCGCGAGAGCGATGTCCGCCGGATCGTCCTCATGAGCGCGCTCGGGACCGGGCCGGGCGCGACCGTCCCGTACTTCCGCGCCAAATGGGCGGCCGAACAGGCGGTCGCGTCGTCCGGTGTCGACCATGCGGTGCTCCGCCCGAGCTTCGTCTTCGGGGTCGACGGGGGCGCTCTCCCGCGCCTGCTGCGCGTTGCGCGGCTTGCTCCGGTGACGCCGGTGATCGGCCCGGGGACCCAGCGGATTCAGCCCATCTGGATCGACGATCTCGCCCGCGGCGTACGGATCGCGGTCGAGGCGGAGGGGACCGCGGCGCCGTTCGAGCTCGGTGGGCCGGAGACGGTCACGTGGAGCGAGCTCTGGCGCCGGCTCAAGACCTCGCTCGGCACCCGGCGGCCAACGGTGCACGTCCCCTTCTGGCTCGCGCGCGGGCCGGCCGCGCTGCTCGAGCGGATCCCACCGACGCTCCTGACGCGCGACCAGCTACGGATGCTCGAGGGACCGGACAACGCCGTCACCGACGGCGGCGCATCGATGCGCCGCCTCGGGCTCGACGGGCTGGTCGGACTGGACGAGCAGCTCCGCCGGGCAGTTGCCTCGAAGACGTCCTGATAGCGGGTCGCCGCCGACCTGTCGCAGGACGGGCACCGGCGCGTCGCGGGGATGAAATGCCAGGGGCCGCCTCGACGAGGCGGCCCCTGGCATTGCGGTAACCAGCGTTGGATTTGGTAGAGGCGCTTCCTGCCTGACCGAGGTGGTCGGCGGCGCGAGAGCGCGAGTCCCCTACGCGTGGCTATGGCGATTCCCCGTAGGTCCCGGGGACACGCCTCTACCCGCTGGTACCTCCACTGCCGGTACTGCACGAATCTGACACCCGACCACCTCCTTTCCGCGGTAGGCGCACCATAGCAACGCCGGTGGACGGGGCACCAGTGCGGTTGTCCGCACCTCGCCGGCGCAGGGGCGGCGGTCACGGCTGCAGGACGGTGGTCACCTCGAGGCCGTGTCCGATCGCCACCGTCACCGAGACGAGCGTCGGGTCGGCCTGTCGCGCGGCCGCGTACGCGTGCACGGTCTCGCTCGTCGTGACGTTGTCCGCCACGACGACACCGCCCGGATCGAGCTTTCCTCGCGCGAGCCCGAACAGCAGCTCGTAGTCGTCCTTCCAGGCGTCGAGGAAGACGACGTCGAAGCCGTCCTCGAGGGCAGGCAGCGTCTCCTTCGCGTCCCCCTCCACGAGCTCGGCCCATTCGTCGAGCCCCGCCTCGGCGATGTTCCTGCGCCAGACCTCGACCTTGCCGGGATCCTGCTCGAGCGTCACCACGCGGCCCCCGAGGATGCGCGCGGCCGCGGCGAGCCACACGGTCGAGTAGCCGTGGGAGCCGCCGATCTCGAGGACCTCGCAGCCTGCGTTCGGCGCAACGAGCGCGAAGAGGAGGCGACCGGAGTCCGGCCCGACGGCGAGCGAGCGCTCGCCGAAGGGAACGCCCGACTCCCGATCGGAGGCGTCTTCCGCCTCCATCCGGGCCAGCACCGAGCGGACGCGGTCGTCGAGCATGCGTCGAGCCTATCCCAGCTCGGCCTCGACCTCGTCCACCCACTGCAGGTGCGCCTCGAGCGACGATCCTCCCGTCCCGAGACGCCCTCAGGCCGACGTCGGGTTGCTCACGTCGATCACGATCATCCCGTCGTCACGGACCCTCACCGGATACGTGGCGACGGGAAGGTACGCCGGCAGCGTCAGCGCGGCGCCGGTGCGAAGGTCGAAGCGGGAGCCGTGCCGCGGGCAGACGACCTGGCAGCCGGCTGCATCCCACTCGCCCTCGCAGAGCGGGCCGTCGTCGTGGCTGCACCGGTCCTCGATCGCGTGCAGCTCGCCCTGGCAGCGGTACAGGCCGATCGTGAGGCCGTCCGCCGCCACGAGCCGCATCGATCCGTCAGGGAGCTCCTCGAGCGGGAGCGCCTCGATCTCCATCAGCCGAGCGTGATCTCACCCGAGGACGTGCCCCACTCCTCCGGGAGCGGCGTCCCCTTCGCGCGGTGGAGCGCGACCTTCAGCACGCCGAGACCGAGAAGCGCGCACTTGAGCCGCACGGGGGTGAGCGGGATGCCGATCTCGTCGAGGAGCTCGTCCTTCGGCATCGCCGAGACCTCCGCGGCGGTTCGTCCCTTGACGAGGTCGGTGAGCATCGACGTCGCCGCCTGGCTGATCGCGCAGCCCCGGCCCTCGAAGCCCACGTCCTCGATCACGTCCCCCTCGCCGAAGCGGAGTGAGACGGTGACCTCGTCGCCGCAGAGCGGGTTCTGGCCCTCCGCGATCGCATCATGCGGCTCGAGGACGCCGTGGTTCCGGGGCGCCTTGTAGTGATCGAGAATGACTTCCCGATACAGCTGCTCGAACTCCGACATCAGCCGAGCGACGCCTTGACCTTGTGGAGCCCTGCGATCAGCCGGTCGAGCTCCTCGGGGATCGAATAGAGGTAGAAGCTCGCCCGGGTCGTGGCCGACACCCCGAGGCGCGTCATGAGTGGCTGCGTGCAGTGGTGCCCGGCCCGCACGGCGACGCCCTCCCAGTCGAGGATCTGGGCGACGTCGTGCGGGTGGATGCCCTCCACGTCGAACGAGACGATTCCGGCACGGCGGTCGGGGGGTGGGCCGAAGACCCGGACCCACGGGAGCTCGTCGAGCGCGGCCATCGCCTGCTCGACGAGAGCGTGCTCGTGGCGCTCGATGGCCTCGAGACCGATGGCCGACACGTAGTCGATCGCCGCGCCGAAGCCCACAGCCTCCGCGATCGCGGGCGTCCCCGCCTCGAACTTGTACGGCAGCTCGTTGAAGGTCGTCCGCTCGAGGCTGACCGAGCGGATCATCTCGCCGCCGAGATTGAACGGGCTCATCGCCTCGAGCAGCTCACGCTTCCCCCAGAGAGCCCCGATGCCGGTTGGCCCGCAGAGCTTGTGGGACGAGATCGCGACGAAGTCGGCGCCGAGCGCCTGGACGTCAACGCGGCGGTGCGGAGCGGCTTGCGCCGCGTCCACCACCATGATCGCGCCCTGCTCGTGCGCCCAGGCCGCGAGCGTCTCCACGGGATTGATCGTCCCGAGCGTGTTCGAGACGAGGTTGTTCGCGACCACCTTGACGTTTCCCTCGCGCGCGATGCCGTCCAGCGCGTCGAGCTGGAGCTCGCCGAGGTCGTCGATCGGGATGTTGCGGAAGCTCGCGCCGGTGCGGTGGGCGATGAACTGCCAGGGCACGAAGTTGGCGTGGTGCTCGAGCTCGGTGATCACGACGACGTCGCCGGGCCCGAGGTTGTCGAGCCCCCAGGCGTACGCGATGAGGTTGATCGCCTCGGTCGCGCTGCGCGTGAACACGATCTCCTTCTCCGACGGCGCGTTGAGCAGGCCCGCGACCGTCCGGCGGGCGGCCTCGAAGCCCTCGGTTGCCCGTTCGGCGAGCCGATAGACGCCGCGGTGCACGTTGGCGTACTCGTGCTCGTAGAACGTCCGCATTCGGTCGAGCACCTGGCGGGGCTTCTGCGTGGAGGCGGCGGAGTCGAGGAAGGCGACCGGGAGCCCGTCGACGAGCTCGTCGAACACCGCGAAATCCGCCCGGAGGCGGTGCGCGTCGAGCACGGGCACGGTCGTGGAGCTCACCCGGCCATCCTAGCCGTGGCCCCTCGGGCCGCCGGCGCGGCCCCTACGGGGTCGGGGGGTGGGCCTTGCCGTTCTTCGAGGCGAGCTCCGCCGTTGCCCGCTGCCGCTCGACGACCGCCACGACTGTCTCGAAGATCTCGCACAGCCGCTTCAATCGAAGGCGCTCGCTTCGCTCCTCGAGCAGCTCGAGCTTCAGCTCGGGCGCCAGCTCGAAGCGCGAGGCGAGCGCGAACGACGGCTGGTCGATCCCCACGCCCGGGACCTCGACCTCTGCCCCGGTGAGCTCGACCAGACGGGCGAAGAGCGCGAGGGCGCGGGTGACGTCCTCCGGGTCGGAAGCCTCGCCCCCGTCCGCCACCGGCTCGATCGTCCCGGTGTGGAAGCTCCGGCCGTCGGTCAGCTCGACGAGACGGAAGCGCTCGCCGCCTTCGACGACGATGTTCAATCGCCCGTCGTCGAACCGCTCGACGACCTCGACCACCTGCGCGAGCGTCCCCGTTCGGCGAAGGCCGTCGTCGTCGGCGTACACGAGGCCGAACGGCTCTCCGCGCTCGAGGCACTCCGCGATGAGCTCGCGGTAGCGCGGCTCGAAGATGTGGAGGGGGATCTGCTCGGTCGGCAGGAGCACGATCCCGAGCGGGAACAGCCCGATCTCCATCCGCCAACCCTACGCCCCGGGTGAGCCGGCGGTGCCGCCGCGTAGCGTCTAGAGGACGAGGATCGCGATGGCCGCGAGCAGACCGAGAATGGCGATGAACCTCATGAGACGATCCTCTCCCGCCCGTGTTCGGACGACCTGAGAGGCACGTCAGCGTTTCGTAAGGATGTGCGTGGTGAAGCCGGTCAGGCCCGGGGGATCCGGGCCTCGAGCGCGGCGCCGAGCGCCTCGCGCACCGGATCGAGCTCGATCCGGTCGAGCACGTCCTGGAAGAAGCCGCGGACGATCAGGCGCTCCGCGTCCGAGCGGGGCAGGCCGCGCGCCATCAGGTAGAACAGCTGCTCGCGGTCGACCGGCGAGAGCGTCGCCCCGTGCGTGCAGCGCACGTCGTTCGCGAGGATCTCGAGCCCGGGGATGGAGTTGGCGGTCGCGGTCTTCGAGAGCAGGAGATTGCGGTTCTCCTGGTAGGCGTTCGTCCTCTGCGCGCCCTCCTCGACGCGGATCATCCCGCGCCACACCGTGGCGGCATCGTCGCGCAGCGCGCCCTTGAACGCGAAGTCGGACGTCGTATCCGGCGCCGCGTGGAGCTGGTACGTGTCGTAGTCGAGATGCTGCGAGCCGTCGGCGAAGTAGGCGCCCGTGACGCGGGATGTGGCACCGCGGCCGGCGAGGTCGTTCTGGATCCAGACCTTGCCTCGCGCGGAGCCGAAGCCTCCCTCGACCCAGTCGAGCTCCGCGTCGCGCTCGACGCGCGCGTGACAGGACGCGAAGAGCCACGACCGGCGCGAGAGCCGCTGGACGTCGACGATCTCGGTCTTCGCGCCGTCGCGGACGACCACCTCGGTCACGCCGTTGACGTACGCCTCGAGGTCGTCCCCGGCCGAGGTCAGCTCCTGGACGAGCGTGAAGCGCGACCCCGGCTCGGCGACGACCAGGACCCGCCAGAAGAGCGAGCCACCGGGGACGCCGCTCGCGACGCGCAGGTAGAGCGGCTTCTCGAGCTCGACGCCGGCGGCGACCTGCACGAGCAGCCCGTGCTCCCAGACCGCGGCGTTATGCGCGCGGAGCTTGTCGTCCGGCCCGACCAGGGTGCCGAGCAGCGGATGATCGTCCGTGAGCGCCTCGAAGCGGACTCCGTCGGGCGCGCCGTCGACGCGGATTCCCGCCTCGTCGATCGTGGCGGACGCGGCGACGTCGAGATCGAGCATCGACGGGACGGCGGCCGCGGCCGAGGCCTCCGCGCCCCAGGCGTCGGGGTCGAACCCCTCGAGGCTCGTGAAGCGCCAGTGCTCGTCGCGTGTCGTCGGCAGCGCGAGCGCGCGATAGCGGTCGAGCAGCTCAGCTCTCACGGGGCGCGTACCTCCGGTGGAGCATGAGCACGTTGCCGTCGGGATCGGTGAAGTGGGCCATGTGGCAGACGCCGGTGTCGAACGTCTCGCCCGCGAAGGCCACGCCTTCGGCCTCCAGCGCCTTCCGGGCCTCCTCGACGTCCGGGACGCGCAGCGCGATCGGCGCCGTGTGCGGACCGACGAATTCCTGCCCGATGTTCGTCGGGTCGAGGAGGTAGAGGCTGACGTTCTCGCCCAGCTGGAACTCGGGCCACCCCCCATGGCCGACCTGCTCGAGGCCGAGGGTGTCCCGGAAGAAGGCGGTCGACCGCTCGAGGTCGGTGACGGGGACGGAGACGAAGTCGCTCCGCTCGACGGTGATCACGAGTCGGTCCTCCCATCCGTGCGTGGCGCGTGGCGACGGTGGAGCATCAGGTCGTTCCCGTCCGGGTCTCGGAAGAAGGCCATGTGGCAGACGCCGCTGTCGAGCGTCTCACCGGAGAACTCGACGCCCTTCGCCTCGAGCTCTGCGCGCGCCGCCGCGACGTCGTCGACCTGGAACGCGATGTGCCCGTTGCGCTGGGGCGCGAACTCCATCCCGAACGTGGTGGGCTCCCAGATCCCGAAGCACTGGTCGCCGGCCCAGAACTCGGCCTGCGCGTGCTCGTCCGGCCGGAGCCCGAGCGTGTCGACGTAGAACGCCCGCGACCGCTCCCAGTCCGTCGAGGGCACCGCGACGAAATCTGCCCGCCTGATGTTCACGTGCTTCGAGGCTCGGGTGGCGCTAGCCGACCGAGCCTTCCATCTGCAGCTGGATGAGCCGGTTCATCTCGACGGCGTACTCGAGCGGCAGCTCCTTCGTGATCGGCTCGACGAAGCCAGCCACGATCATCGCGCTCGCCTCGGCCTCCGAGAGCCCGCGGCTCATCAGGTAGAAGAGCTGCTCCTCGCCGATCTTCGAGACGGTCGCCTCGTGCCCGAGGTCGACGTCGTTCTCCTTGACGTCGATGTAGGGGTACGTGTCCGAGCGCGACTCCTCGTCGAGGATCAGCGCGTCGCAGACGACCTTCGACTTCGAGCCTGTGGCTCCCTTCGCGACCTCGAGCAGGCCGCGGTAGCCGCCGCGGCCACCGTTCTTCGAGATCGACTTGGAGGTGATCACGCTCGATGTGTTCTTCGCGACGTGCACGACCTTGCCGCCGGCATCCTGGTGCTGGCCCTTGCCCGCGAACGCGATCGAGAGCACCTCGCCGTGGGCGCGCTCGCCCATCAGCCAGATCGCCGGGTACTTCATCGTCACCTTCGAGCCGAGGTTCCCGTCGACCCACTCCATCGTCGCGTCCTCGTAGGCGACGGCGCGCTTCGTGACGAGGTTGTAGACGTTGTTCGACCAGTTCTGGATCGTCGTGTAGCGGCAGCGCCCGCCCTTCTTGACGACGATCTCGACGACCGCCGAGTGGAGCGAGTCGGACGAGTAGATCGGCGCCGTGCAGCCCTCGACGTAGTGCACGTAGGCGCCCTCGTCCACGATGATCAGCGTGCGCTCGAACTGGCCCATGTTCTCCGCGTTGATGCGGAAGTAGGCCTGGAGCGGCATCTCGATCGAGACGCCCGGCGGGACGTAGATGAACGAGCCGCCCGACCAGACCGCCGAGTTGAGCGCGGCGAACTTGTTGTCGTTCTGCGGGATGATCGTCGCGAAGTACTGCTTCACGAGCTCCTCGTGCTCGCGCAGGCCCGAGTCCATGTCGAGGAAGATCACGCCCTTCGACTCGAGGTCGGCCTGGAGCTTGTGGTAGACGACCTCGGACTCGTACTGCGCCCCGACGCCGGCGAGGTACTTCTTCTCCGCCTCCGGGATCCCGAGCCGGTCCCACGTATCGAGGATCTCCGCCGGGAGGTCCTCCCACTTGTCCACCTGCTTCTCGGTCGGCTTCAAGTAGTAGTGGATGTTGTCGAAGTCGATGCCGGAGAGGTCGGCGCCCCAGCCCGGCATCGGCCGCGCGAGGAAGTAGTCGAGCGACTGGTGCCGGAACGCGCGCATCCAGTCGGGCTCCGACTTGTGGTCGGAGATGACGTCGAGCAGCTCGTGCGTGAGGCCCTTGGGCGCCTTGTAGATCGTCGAGACGTCGTCGACGTGCCAGCCGTAGCCGTAGTCGGCACGGATGTCGCGAACGGTCTCGGTCTCTGACTGGCTCATTCGGACTCGCCCCCTTCGATCGCGACACCGGCAGGCAAGAAGGCCTCGTAGCCTTCGGCCTCGAGCTGGTGGGCGAGCTCGGCGCCGCCCGAGGCGACGACCTGTCCGTCCACGAAGACGTGCACGTGGTCCGGCGTCACGTAGTTGAGGATCCGCTGGTAGTGCGTGATCACGAGCGCGCCCATGTCGGGGCCGACGAGCGCGTTCACGCCCTCCGCGACGATGCGCAGCGCGTCGATGTCGAGCCCCGAGTCCGTCTCGTCGAGGATCGCGATCCGCGGCTCGAGCATCGCCATCTGCAGGATCTCGACCCGCTTCTTCTCGCCGCCCGAGAACCCGTCGTTCAGGTAGCGCTGCGCAAGCTCGCGCGGCACGCGGAGCCGCTCCATCGCCGCGAGCAGGCTCGTGCGGAACTCCTTGACGGGAATCGGGTCCTCCTCGCCCCCATTCGCCGCCTTGCGCTTCGCGTTGATCGCGCTGCGCAGGAAGCTCGTGACGGTCACGCCCGGGATCGCGTGCGGGTACTGGAACGCGAGGAAGAGGCCGCGCTGGGCGCGCTCGTCGGCGCCCATCTCGAGGATCGACTCGCCGTCGAAGCGGATGTCCCCCTCGGTGACCTCGTAGGCCGGGTGTCCCATCAAGGCATAGGCGAACGTCGACTTGCCCGAACCGTTGGGGCCCATGATCGCGTGCTTCGCGTTGGTGTCGACGGCGAGGTCGACGCCCTTGACGATCTCGGTGCCGTCCTCGAGTGCGACGTGCAGGTTCGTGATCTCGAGCAGTGCCACGGGCGTCCTTCGGTTGCAGGTCTCGAAAGAGCATTCGCGCAAAGACCTCCCTTGCGCGTCTACGTCCGATGGTAGCCGGACCGGGTTCCGCTACAAGCGCTCTCGGCTCGGGCCTGCCCGGTGTCCGGCTTCGAGTCGGACACCGTTGCCCGCACGGAGCCCCGTCTGCCGACCGTTCACATCCGATTGCGCAGGGGCTGCGCGCCCCTGTTCGCGCCGCCGAACCGCTACGCTCCCGCTATGCCCTTCGGAATCGGCATCTGGGAGCTCCTCATCCTGCTGCTCGTGCTGCTCCTCGTCTTCGGGCCGAAGCGCCTGCCCGAGATGGGGCGCCAGCTCGGGAAGGGGATGCGGGAGTTCAAGGACTCGGTGTCCGGGAAGTACGACGACGACGACGAAACGGTCGACGAGGCGGCGGAGCTGCCTCCGGCCGTCGAGCCGACGACGACCGCGACCCCCGCGCGCGAGCGCGACACCGTCTCCTAAGACTCCCCGCGCGCGATGGCCCGCCGGATCGTGCCGCGGCGCCTGAGCCACGACGAGGAAGCAAGCCTCGTCGAGCACCTGACCGAGCTCCGGCACCGGCTCCTCATCTGCATCGTCGCGATCGTCCCCGCGTTCGCGATCGCATATGCGTTCCACGACAGCCTGATCCAGCGCCTGATGGATCTCGTCCCCGAGGGCACGCCGATCGTCACGCTGGGCGTCACCGAGCCGTTCACCACCTCCCTCAAGGTGAGCTTCTACGCCGCGATCGCGCTCGTGCTGCCGATCATCCTCTGGCAGGCGTGGGCGTTCTTCGCCCCCGCGGTGAGCGACGCCACGCAGCGGATCCTCGGCGTCTTCGTCGTCCTCGCGACCGGGCTGTTCGTCGCGGGCGTCGCCTTCTGCTACCTGATCGTGCTCCCGCGCGCGCTGGCATTCCTCGTCGACTACGACTCCGAGCTCTACACGGAGCAGATCCGCGCGAGCTACTTCCTCTCCTTCGTCGCCATGACCCTGCTGGCGTTCGGGATCGCGTTCGAGATGCCGATCTTCATCCTCGGCCTCGTCCGGCTGGGGGTGCTCACCGCCGACCGGCTCCGCAGCAACCGGCGGATCGGCTACGTCGCGATGCTCGCGTTCGCGATCCTCCTGCCGACCGTCGACCCGGTCTCGCTCGTGCTCGAGACCGTCCCGCTCCTCGTGCTGTTCGAGCTGTCGATCTGGATCGCCGTGGTCATGGAGCGGCGCTGGGAGCGGGCGGCCGTCGAAGCGCTGTGAGGTCGCGACTGGCTCCTGGGGGAACCCATGGTCCCCACGGCCCCTCCTCCGCATCCCGCGGACGCTCCGTCGTGAGGTTCTCTCCGCGGACTGGGTCGTCCCGGTCGAGGGCGAGCCGATCGCCGACGGCGCGGTGGCGATCGACGACGACGGACGGATCGCGGGCGTCGGCCCGGCGAGCGAGCTGGGCGTCGGCGAGGCGTTCCCGGGGTGCGTCATCCTGCCCGGCTTCGTCAACTGCCACACCCACCTCGAGTACGCGGTGTACGCGGGCTTCGGCGACGGCATGCCGTTCTCGTCCTGGATCGGGCTCCACGTCGCGCGCAAGCAGAAGCTCGGTCTCGACGACATGCGCGCGATCGCGACGGAGGGCGCATCCGAATGCCTCCGGTCGGGCGTCACCACCGTCGGCGACTGCAGCTTCTCGGGCGCCGCAGCCGAGGCGGCGGCGGCGACGGGACTGCGCGCGATCGTGTATCTCGAGGTCTTCGGCCGCGAAGCGGGGGCGGCACTCGTGCGGTTCGAGGAGCTGCGCGAGCGGGTCGCGCCGCTTGCCTCCGACCGTCTCGTGCTCGGCGTGTCGCCGCACGCCCCCTACACGTGCACCGTCGAGCTCTACGAGGCCTGCGCGCAGCTCGGGCTTCCGACCGCCACGCATCTCGCCGAGAGCGCAGCCGAGCGCCGGTTCCTGGTCGACGGAACCGGCGACTGGTCGTCCTTCGCGCACATGCTCGTCCCACCTCCCGGGGTCACCGGGATCCGGATGCTGGCGGATGCCGGCTTGCTCGGCAGCCGGCTGATGGCCGCCCACTGCGTCGACGTCGAGGAGGAGGAGATCGCCCTCCTCGCCGAGCACGCCGTCGGGGTTGCGCACTGCCCGCGCTCGAACGGGATTCTCGGCTGCGGGATCGCCCCGCTCGGTGACCTCGTCGAGGCAGGGATCCCGGTCGGGATCGCCACCGACAGCCCCGCTTCGACCCCGTCCTTCGACCTCTTCGACGAGCTACGAGCGGCCATCCTGGCGGCGCGTGCGCGCGAACGCCGCCCGGATGCGCTCAGCGCCCACCAGGCGCTGGAGCTGGCGACGCTCGGCGGCGCGCGCGTCCTCGGCCTCGACCGCGAGCTCGGCTCGCTCGTTCCCGGCAAGTGGGCCGACGTGACGGTCGTCTCGCTCGAGGACTCGCCGCTCTCGCCCGTTGAAGATCCTGTTGTGGCGGCCGTGCTCGGAGGGTCGCCGGAGCGGGTTGCAGCTACTCTCGTAGCCGGCGAGGACCGCTACCGGCGAGGCACGAGCGCATGGCCCGATTCGAGAAGAGCCGCCCGAAGAGCGCGAAGCCGCATGCTGCGGTAGCGCCCGCACGTCCGCGCGGCTCCACCCCGTCCTCGATCGAGGACACGATGTTCTTCCCGCGCCTGCGGCGCCACGCGAAATGGATGTTCGTGTTCCTCGCGCTCGTGTTCGGTCTCGGCTTCGTCGTCTTCGGCGTCGGCGCCGGCGGCACCGGGATCGGGGACGTCCTCCGCGGCTCGGGCGGCTCGTCGGGCCAGTCGGTGTCGGACGCGCGGGCGCAGACCGAGAAGACCCCGAAGGACGCGCAGGCCTGGCGCGACTACGCGACGGCGCTCGAGACCGAGGGCCAGACCGCCGAGGCGATCGTCGCCCTCAACACCGCCATCGAGCTCGCGCCGAAGGACGACAGCGCGTACCGGGAGCTTGCCGGCCTCCATCTGACGCGCGCGACCGAGCGCCAGCAGGACGCGCAGCTCCTCCAGATCCGCGCAGCGTTCCTCGCGCCGTCGCAGGGGTTCCCGTCGCTGACGGGCTCCTCGGGCCAGTCGATCTTCCCCGACCCGGTCGCGACGGCCGTCAACGCGCAGCTCGGGGCCAAGGTCAACGAGGCGCTGCAGGAGGCGCAGACCGAGGCGAGCCTCGCCGTCGACGCCTACAGGCGGCTCGTGGCGCTCCAGCCGAACGACCCCAACGTCCAGCTCGAGCTCGCGCAGGCGGCGCAGCAGGTCGGTGACACCGCGACCGCAATCGCAGCGTACGAGCGGTTCCTGAAGCTCGCGCCGGACGATCCGAGCGCCGCCGTCGTGCGCGCAGCAGCTGAAGCAGCTTCGAGCGGCTGCCGCAGGCTCGTCGGGATAGACTCGCTCCCGCGTGGAGCATCCGTCCCCCAGCCCGCAGGCGAGACGCCGGCGGCACGCGATTGCCGTGCTCGCCCTCGCCCTCCTCGCGGCCTTCGGGCTCTCGGCCTGCGGCGACACCGTCGGCTACACGGAGCCGGCCGGCGACAAGATCCAGGGCAAGGAGCTGTTCGTCAAGAACTGCGGCTCCTGCCACACGCTGCGGGACGCGGGCACGACGGGCACGATCGGCCCGGACCTCGACTACGCATTCGTGCAGTCGCGGATCGACGGCCTCGGAGAGGACACGATCCTGCAGGTCGTCCGCGCGCAGATCGCCTACCCGGTGACGACGCCCTCGACGGGCGCCCCCGGGATGCCCGCCAACATCCTCGAGGGTGAGCAGGCGGACGACGTGGCGACCTACGTCGCGTCGGTCGCGGGCCTCGACGAGAGCGGCAAGCCGATCGATCCGGCGAACCCGCCGAAGCCGACGCCGCCGGGCGGCTCGACCGACGGCAAGGCGATCTTCGAGTCCGCCGGTTGTTCCGGCTGCCACACGCTGGCCGCCGCCGGCTCGAGCGGGACCGTCGGTCCGAACCTCGACGACGCGAAGCCGTCGAAGGAGCTCGCGGTCGACCGGGTGACGAACGGGCAGGGCGGCATGCCCTCGTTCAAGGGTCAGCTGAGCGAGGCGCAGATCGAGGCCGTGGCCACGTTCGTCGCCGAGAACGCCGGCAAGTAGACGCCTCCTCGGCCGAGGCTACGTCGGCGCGCCGAGGTCGACGACCACGTGGGTCACCGGCACGTCGAAGCGCAGGCGCGCCTGCTCGACGACGCCCTGCTCGAGCCAGTTCGAGCGGCCGGGCGGATGGGTCGAGACGACGACCTCGTCCGCCGGGAAGACGCGAAGTGCATCTTCGAGCGCCTGGAGCGGGTCGCCGTCGCCGATCTCGCCACGGGCGGCGATCCCCGCGTCGTGGAGGCGGGCGAGGCTCGCGTCGAGACGATCCTGTGCCTCGGCGCGGGCGCCGTCCTCGTCCGAGAGCCACGTGTGGAGCTTCGAGTTCAGCGCGGGGCAGACGACGAGCACCTCCTCGGCGACGTCGGCCGCCTTCCGGCCGAGCAGGTCGTGCAGCTCGCTGCCGGCGACCGTCTCGTTGGCGACGACGAGGATCCGCCGCGCCGGCCCCTCGTCGCGGACGACGTGGACCTGCGGCGGCCGCGGCCGCATGCCCCCGCGGATCGCCCAGAACCCGGCTGCGACGAGAACGAGGAACACCACCAGCCCGAGCCACGTGTTGATCCAGGCGGCGACGGCGACCAGGACAGCGCCCCCGAGCGTGAGGAAGACGACCCGGAACGCCGAGGCCTCGTCGCGGATCGGGTTCTTCATCCGGCTCCGCCTTCACCGGAGGCGCCCGGAGCCCGTCGCGACGTGCGTGGCATACCGCACATTATCTAGCGGATTCCTCGGCCGGAGGGCGAGATCCGTCTACAGGATGTAGACCGTGAAGTAGACGACGATCCACATCACGTCGACGAAATGCCAGTAGATCCCCGGGATCTCGACCCCGTGGTGGTGCTCGGGCGAGTAATGGCCCTTGAAGGCTCGGACGGCGGCGATCGTCAGGAGCGACAGCCCGATGAACACGTGGGCGCCGTGGAGCCCTGTCAGGCCGAAGAAGACGGAGGCGAACGCCCCGTCGCTCGTGTTGAAGCCGACGTGCGAGTACTCGACGGCCTGGGTGAGCAGGAACGCGCTCCCGAGCAGGATGGTGAGGACGAGGCCTGCGCGGAGGCCGTTCCGGTCGCCGCGCTTCACCGCCTGTGTCGCCCAGTGCACCGTGAAGCTCGACGTGATCAGGATTGCCGTGTTCACCCCGGCGACGAAGACGGGGAACTGGTAGTAGCCGGCCTGGCAGACACCGTTGACGAGCGCCTCCTTGCACGGCAGCCAGTGCTGCCAGCGCTCCGCATCGACCGTCGACGCGCCCGGGTTCACGACGCGGACGAAGAAGTACGCGGTGAAGAACGCGCCGAAGAGCATCGCCTCCGAGGCGATGAACAGGAACATCCCGAGCACCGGCGGGGTCCAGGCGCGAGGAGCGGTTCGCCGGCGGCGGCCCGTGGTGCTCGTGAGAGACGGCCTCGGCGTGTGCGCTCACGCCGCCCCGCTTTCGACCGGTGCGGCCGCGACGCCGGCTGCCACGACGTGCTCCACCGGGACGCCCGCGTCCTTCCGCAGACGCTCGACGACGTCGCGACGGAGCCAGCCGGAGCGCTCGCCGGGGAACGTCGACACGATGATCTCGTCCACGCGCTCGTCCTCCAGGATCTGCATTGCGGCCGTGTACGGGTCGGGGTGCGCGATCTGGCCGTGCGCCTCGATGCCCTCGTCGCGGAGCGTCGTGAGCGCCGCTCGGAGTCGGCGCTCGGCCTCCGGGTGCTCCTCCGAGTCGAGGTCGCTCTGCGGGCAGACGAGCAGGAAGGTGGCCGGCCCCTCGGCCGCGCGGCGGCGGATGCGATCGAGGAGGCCTTGCCCGAGAACAGTCTCGTTGGCGACGACGAGGACGTTGGCCTGCCCCGAGCGCGCGGCGACGTCGGACACGACGTGCTCGAAGGGCCGGTCGCCCGCGAGCCGGCGGAGCTCGGCGAGGACGTTCCGCTTCCGCAGCCAGCCGGACTTCTGCTCGGGGTGGGTCGACACGATCAGCTCGTCGACGTCCTCGAGCGCCAGCACGTCCTCGACGGCGGCGATCGGCCCGCCCTCGAACACGTCGCCGTGCGCGGGGATCCCGGCCGCGCGCAGGGCCGACACCATCCGGTCGACGCGCCGCCCCGCCGTCGCGCGGCGCGAGTTGCGGTAGACGACGTAGCCGGCGCTCGGCTCGTTCACCGGCGCGATCACGACCGCGGTGATCGGCGCCGCGCTCCGCGCGCCGCCGGACAGCGTCGAGCAGCTCGTCCCCGGCGAGGGTCTCGTTCGCCACGACGAGCACGCGCTTCCGCTCGGTCTCGCTCCCGCTCACACGTGCGTCTCCTGCAGCGCTCCGCCCTTGAGGACGGCGTGCCGCGCCCCCGGCACCCCGTACTCGTACGGGCCGCCCACGACCTGCGGGATCTCGTCGAAGTTGAAGACCGGCGGCGGTGAGGAGACCTGCCACTCGATCGTCATCGCGCGCCACGGGTTCGAGCCGGCGATCGGGCCGCGCGCCCAGCTCGTGATGATGTTGTAGAGGAAGATGATGACCGACGCGCCGAGCACGAAGGATGCGATCGAGACCACCATGTTGAGCGCGCCGTAGGTCTCCGGCGTAGTCGGCGACGCGGCGCGGCATCCCGTCCAGCCCGACCCAGTGCATCGGGAAGAACGTGAGGTTGAAGGCGATGAACGTCGTCCAGAAGTGCAGCTTGCCGAGCCGCTCGTCGTACATCCGGCCGGTCATCTTCGGGAACCAGTAGTAGATCCCCGCGAAGATCGTGAACACCGACCCGCCGAACAGCACGTAGTGGATGTGGGCGACGATGAAGTACGTGTCGGAGGCGTGGATGTCGATGGGCACCGCCGCGAGGTAGATGCCTGAGAGCCCGCCGATCACGAACATCGAGATGAAGCCGAGCGCGAAGAGCATCGGCGTGTTGAGGTGGATCTTCCCCTCCCAGAGCGTCGCCAGCCAGGAGAACACCTTGACGCCGGTCGGCACCGCGATCAGCAGGGTCGAGATCATCATCGGGATGCGGAGCCAGTCGGCCATCCCGGCCACGAACATGTGGTGCGCCCACACCGAGAAGCCGAGCACGAGGATCCCGAGGAGCGAGATCGCCATCAGGCGGTAGCCGAAGATGGGCTTGCGGCTCATCGTCGAGACGATCTCCGAGATGATCCCGAACCCGGGCAGGATCATGATGTACACCGCCGGGTGCGAGTAGAACCAGAAGATGTGCTGGTAGCCGAGCACGTAGCCGCCGTTGTCCGGTGTGAAGAAGCTCGTGTGCAGCACGCGGTCGAACATGACGAAGAACTGCGAGCCCGCGATGAACGGCGTCGCGATCACGACGAGGAGTGACGTCGTGAAGTTCGCCCACACGAGCAGCGGCATCCGCCAGAAGGTCATCCCGGGCGCGCGCATCGTGATGATCGTCACCAGGAAGTTGAGGGCCGTCGCGATCGACGAGGCGCCCGCCCACTGGACGCCCATGTTGAAGAACACCTGCCCGAACGGCTGCTCGGAGGCGAGCGGTGCGTAGCTCGTCCAGCCCGTCGCGAACGCGCCGCCGGGCGCGAGGAAGCTCGCGAGGAACAGCACGCCGGCGACCGGCAGCATCCAGAAGCTCAGGGCGTTGAGGCGCGGGAAGGCCATGTCCGGTGCGCCGAGCATGAGCGGCACGGCGAAGTTCGCGAGCCCCGCGAACGCCGGGATGATGAACACGAAGATCATCAGGGTCGCGTGCGCGGACACGAGGCCGTTGAAGGTCTGCGTGTCGAAGAACTGCATCCCGGGCTGCGCGAGCTCGGCCCGGAACAGCATCGCCAGGAACCCGCCCGCGATGAAGAAGAAGAACGTCGTGACGAGGTACTGGACGCCGATGACCTTGTGGTCGGTGTTGACCTTGAAGTAGTCCGTCCAGCGGTACGCGCCGTGGTTCGCGTGGTCGTCGACGAGCGTCGGTCGCCCGGAGAGCCAGTAGAGCCAGTAGTCGAACACGCCCATGCCGAGCAGGAACCCGAGCGGCGCGGTGACCATCCCGCCGATGAGGACGATGTACTCCCAGTCGTACGTCGGGTCCCAGCCGGCGAGCGCCCGGATGCCGACGACGATGTACATCCCGATCAGGAAGAAGAGCGGCGTGACCCAGAGCGCCCGGAGGTAGCCCGGCCGCATGAAGATGCCGCGCCGCGGCGGCGCCGGATGGCCGTGCTGGGTCTCGGCGGCGTGCTCGACGGTCGAGGTCACTTGGCTTCCTTCCCGCTCAGGAACGCGACGAGCCCGTCCAGCTCCTCCGGGGAGAGCGTCTTGCCGAAGGTCGTCGGCATCACGCCCGACTGGTATCCCGACACGATGACCGCGTTGGGATCGACGATCGACTGCTTGATGTACGCGGCCTCCGGCTCGCCCGCCTTCTTCGCGTCGGCGGCCAGGCCGTCGAGGTGGGGGCCGATCTGGGCGTCGGTGCCCGCGGGGGTGAAGGCGTGGCAGCCGCCGCAGCCCGCCGAGGCGAACGTCGTCTTGCCGAGGGCCGCCTCGGCGCCACCCGACTGCCCACCGCCCGCCGCGCCGCCCGCAGCGCCCGCGGCGCCGGGCGAGCCCGCCGCGCGCTCCTTTGCGAGCCAGTCGTCGAACGCGGCCTCATCGAGGACCCGGACCGGCGCGCGCATCGTGGAATGGCCGAGCCCGCAGAGCTCGGTGCAGATGAGCGTGAATCGCCCGGTCCGCGTCGGCGTGATGACGATGCTCGTCGTGATGCCGGGGACGACGTCCTGCTTCTGCCCCATCTGCGGGATCCAGAGCGAGTGGATCACGTCCACCGACTGCATCTCGAACTTGACCGAGCGGTGGAGCGGCATCACGAGCTCCTCGGTCTGGACATGGCCGGGATACTCGAACTTCCACGCGAACTGCTGCGCGAAGACCTTCACCTGGAGCGGATGGTTGCCCGCGTCCGCGTTCTTCGAGAGGACGACCGCGCTGACGACGCCGATCGCGATCACGAGGATCGCCGGCACGACCGTCCAGGCGATCTCGAGCTTTGTGTTGCCGTGGATCGGCGGGCCGTCGGTGTCGTCGTCGGGCTGGACGCGGAACGCCCACACGGCCTCGACGATCACCGCCGCGACGAGCGAGAAGATCCCGATGCAGATGATCGTCGCGAACCAGAAGACGAAGGTGATCCGGTCCATCTGCTCGGAGGCGGACTCGGGCAGCCAGCGGATGAGAACGGCGACGAGGGTCGCGATCGTCGCCGCGACCGCGGCGATCACGACCATCTTGATGATGGCGCCCCGGTGGATCACCGCACGCGAGACTACATCAGCTGTCGACGTGCGAGACGCGTTAGCGAGTCGTTAGAAGCGCGCCGCACACTGGGCGGGTGAACGACGCGGTCGGAGAACACCAGGCACGGGCGCGACGTGGTGTGGGAGTCGTCATCCGGTGCGCCGCGGCCGGGCTCGCCGCCTGCGTGATGCTCGTCTGCGGCGGGGCGGGCGCCGGGGTCGCAGCCGTCGTCGGGCCCGCGCATGCCTGGGTCACCGACGGCGATGTGCTCGCGATCACGTCCGCCGGCGGCTCGACCTATGTGGGCGGAGACTTCCGGTTGATCGGCCGCTCGACGGGGTCGTGGGCCGAGGTCGACAGCGCGGGCGCGGTCGGAGCCATCCGTGCGGTGGTCAGGGGAAGCGTCGCCGACGCCGTCGCGGACGGTCGCGGCGGCTGGTTTCTGCGCGGGGACATCTCGGCCGTGGGAGGCGTCGACGTCGGGAAGACAGAGGTCGTGCACCTACGGGCGAACGGTCGTCTCGACCCGGACTGGAGCATCCGCACGGACGGTGACATCCACACCATGGCGCGTGCGGGCGACCGGCTGTACGTCGGCGGGTCGTTTACGCGACTCGACGGCAGGCCGCGGAAATCGCTGGGTGCGATCCATGCCCGCTCCGGAGCGCTGCTCGACTGGGGCCCCAAGGTCGCCGGACGGACGAGGAACGACGTGGGAGTGGTGGACACGATCGCGGCGACGTCCGACGGGAGCGTGCTCTTCATCGGGGGGGACTTCGGCCGCGTCGACGGCGCGCTGCGGAAGTCGCTGGCCGCGATCGGAGCCGACGGCGCTCTACGTCCCTTCGACGCCGGTGCGGGCTACGCGAGCTCTGGCGAGGAGACGAAGGATGAGGAAGAGCTCAGCGCCAGCGTCTCGCTCGTGGAGCTCGATCCACTCGGGCGTGCGCTCTACGTGGCCGGCGACTTCGAAATGCTCGGCGGTGCAGAGCGTCCGGGGCTCGGAGCCGTGGACGCGCGGACCGGACGGGTCCGGCCCTGGAATCCCGACTGCGACGGGGACGTGTGGGCCATCGACGTGGCTCCGGCCGGCTCTCCGGTGTACGTCGCCGGAGAGTTCGCGTCGATCGGAGGCAAGTCGCGTCGCGGGCTGGCTGCGGTCGACGCCCGCCTCGGATCGGCGACGCTCTGGGACCCCGGAGTGGGCGGGGCAGTCCACACCATCGCGCTGGACGCGTCGCGGAAGGTCGTCGTCTTCGGCGGCGAGTTCGATTCCGTCGGAGACACCGACCGAACCAACCTCGCCGCCGTGGACACGCGCACCGGGTCGGCGACGTCATGGGATGTCCCCGTCGTGGGCACGGTCGACGTTGTCGCCCGCCTACGCTCCGGAGCCGTCGCGGTCGGAGGGGAGATCGAGTCGGTCGGGGCATTGCGACGGAACGGCCTCGCAGCGCTGACGGCCGACGGCTCGAAGATGACGGACTGGCAGCCGCCGATACGCGGCGTCGTCAGGGCGCTCGTACCCGACGCCCAGCACGGCCGGGTGTACCTCGGCGGGCGGTTCGCCCTCGAAGAGGGCCGCACGCAGCGAAGTCTGGCAACCCTGGACGTCGCCAGCGGCACCCTGTCGGCCTGGGGGCCGACGGTCAACTCGGGCGTCTGGGCGATCGCTCCTGCCGGGGACGCAGCGACGGTGTACGTCGGCGGCGCGTTCACGACGGTGGACGGGAAGCCTCGCAGGCGGCTGGCGGCGCTCCAGGCCGGCGACGGAGCACTGCTCCCGTGGAACATCGGTGCGAGCGCCGTCGTCCGCGCGCTCTCGTGGAACGGCGACGACCTTTGGGTCGGGGGCCAGTTCACGTCGATCGGCGGTGAGCAGCGCCGTGGCATCGCCGCCGTCGAGATCGCGGGCGCCCAGACGTCAGGGTGGGATGCCGCGGCGAACGGGAACGTCGAGTCGCTCGCGGTTATCGGGGAGACCGTCTACGTCGCAGGCCCGTTCACGTCGATCGGCGGCCGCTCGCGCAAGCATCTCGGCGCGCTGGACGCTGTCGACGGTACGGCGACGCGCTGGGACCCCGCTCCCGACGATGTCGTGCGGGCACTCTTGCCCGCGCCTGACGGGACGCAGCTCGTCGTCGCGGGCGATTTCGAGAGGGTCGGGGGCGGACGTCGCGACGTCGCGTCGTTCGAACTCGCAAGCGGCTATGTGACCGACTGGAGGCCGGTGGCCCCGTTTTCGGGTCTCGCACTTGCGTTCGGAGACGCCGGCACGGTGTTCGTCGCCGGCGAGGGAGCGATCGCGGTCTTCCGCTGGCCGCCGCTGCTCTAGCGACGTCGCTCAGACAGGCCGGAGCGGCCCGTCCGGAAGCTGTTGCCAAGTCCGCCGGCGCTACACTTCCCCGTCCGCGGGCCGTTAGCTCAGTTGGTAGAGCAGGGGACTCTTAATCCCAAGGTCGAAGGTTCGAATCCTTCACGGCCCATGCGCGAGCACCGCGCGCGCGTCGGACTGCACGGTCCGGTCGCTACCGCGTATCAGGCACGGAAGTACTCCTTCGCAGAGCGGGGGACGTACATCAGCACGACGACGAGAGCGGCCAGCACGGCCGTCCCGAGGGACGGCAGGATCGCGCTCGACGGGCCGACGAAGATGTAGACGATCGCGCCGACGAACCCGATCACCGCGAGCCCGGCGAGGACGATGCGGGCCACGCGGCTGCCGCGGAGGAGCATGGTCGACGCGAGGCCGAACAGGATCGCGAGCGCGAGCGCCCCGAACCCCCACGGGTTGCTGACGCTGTCCCACGCGATGATCCCGATGACGCCCATCAGACCGAGGAACGCGGCCTTGACGAAGCCGAACATCGCCGCCAGCCAGACGGGGAACGGCAGCGCTCGGTCGGTTTCGTCCATCGTCTCCTCCTCGTCGGTCTCTGCTCCGGGCGTCCGATCTTCGCACGGCTGCCGCGCACCGGCAACGACCGGCCTCAGGCGGTGCGGCCAACGACGATCGCTCGACCACGCGGCGAGGATCAGCGCGAACTCGCGGAGACGCCGTCGTCCTTCGACCCGCTCGAGCGATTCGCCGTCGAACGACGGACGCAAGGGTCGAATCGACGGACGGCGGGATACCGACGTGCCGCGGCGCCTGGATCCATACGCTTGATCGCGTATGACGCGCCGCTCCCGACCTTCGCGGCACCGGCATCTGGCCCAAGCGGCTCCAGACGTTCACCGAAGAGGAGCAGCGCGTCCGCGACGCGTTCATGGCCCGCTGGTTGGAGTACCTGCCCCAGCGGGGCGGTTTCGTCGAGCGCTTCAATCACGGCTATCCGCTGAGGGCCGCGGCGGCCGGGCAGCGCACGCTGGAGATCGGCGCCGGGCTCGGCGCGCACCTCCGCTACGAGGACCTCGAGAGCCAGCAGTACTACGCCGTCGAGTTGCTCGACGCGCTCGCGAGGAGCCTGGGCGCGAGCTTCCCGGGCGTCACGACGCTCGTCGCCGACTGTCAGCAGCGGCTCCCGTTCGACGACGGGTTCTTCGACCGCGTGCTCGCGATCCACGTCCTCGAGCACCTTCCGGATCTACCGGCGGCGCTCGACGAGGTCGCGCGGGTGCTTGCCCCGGACGGTCGGTTCGTGGCGGTCATCCCGTGCGAGGGCGGGGTCGCGTACTCGCTGGCGCGGCGCCTGACGGCCAAGCGGCTCTTCGAGCGCGAGTTCGGTCGCGACTACGACTGGTTCATTCGCTCCGAGCACATCAACGTGCCCTGGGAGATCGAGGGCGAGCTCGAGAAGCGCTTTGACGTCGCCGACGTGCGCTACTTCCCCCTCCGGATCCCGGCGGTGAGCGTCAACCTGATCATCGGGCTCACGATGCGCCTGCGCGCGCTGAGCGCGTCAGCCCCACTCCAGACCTCGATCGCCCGGAACGATGCGGCGCAGTGTGTAGACGTCCGTCCTGCGGAGGTCTTCGGCGTGCTCGGCCAGCTCCTCCCACGGATCCCACGGCGCGCTGATCAGCTTGCCCGTGATCCCGTCGCTGGCGGCGGATGCGAGGAAGACGGCGAGGCTCGCCGCGAGGGCGAGCGGGGTGCCTCCGCTCGCCCGCTGCTCGAGCGCGCGCTCGTAGAAGGGTCGCCGACGCGCTCCGGGCCTGCCTCGAGGACCTGTTCGAGGAGCCGCGTGTTCAGCGCGCCCGGGGCGATCGCGTTGACGTCGATCCCTGTCCCCGCCAGCTCCTCCGCCAGCGTCTCGGCGAACCGGACGATCGCCGCCTTCGACGCGGCGTAGGCGCTCAGGCGTGGCAGCGGCGACGTGGCGCCGCCACCGGAGAGCTGGATGATCTTGCCGTAGCCGTTCGCCCGGAAGTGGGGGAGCACCGCGCGACAGCACAGGACCGAGCCGAAGAGATTCACCCGCACGGCGCTGCTCCCACTCGTCCCAGGCGACCTCCTCGATCGAGCCCTTTCGGCCCGTAGATGCCGGCGTTGTTGACGAGCACGTCGATCCGCGAGAAGCGCTCGAGGGCGTCGACGACCAGGCGGTCGACGGCCGCCGGCTGCGAGACGTCGGCCTCGGCGGTCTGCGACGGAGCCGGGGTCGGACGCGACTCGCACGAGCTCTCCCCGAGCGCGGTCGAGGGCGGCGGCGTCGCGCGCGCACACGAGCACCCGCGCGCCCGCCGCGAGGTACGCGCGCGCGATCTCGAGGCCGAGGCCGTGGCTCCCCCCGGTGACGATCGCCGCTCTGCCCGCGAGGACCTCGGTCACCCCGTCCGGCTCCCGACCCGGACGTAGCGCACTCCGGGGAGGTCGCCGAGCGTGGCCGAGAGAAAGCCGTTCGCGTCGACGACGATCGGTGTCCGCATCGCCGCCACGAGCCCTCCGGGTCGACCGCGCGGTAGGCGGGCCAATCGGTCTCGACGACGACGGCCGATGCACCCTCCGCCGCGGCCAGCGGCGTCGGGCAGAGCGTGAAGCTGCCGGAGAGGTCGTCGGGCAGGGCTCGCACGGCCGAGTCGTGGGCTCGAACGACGGCTCCCGCACCGGTGAGCTCGCGGCAGAGCTCGACCGAGCTCGACCGTCGCAGGGTGTCCGTCCCGTGCTTGTAGACGAGACCCCAGACCCCGATGACGTGGCCGCTCAGGCCGCCGTCGGCGCCGACGAGCGACTCGAGCGTCCGCCGCGCCCAGCGCCTGTGCTCGTCGTTGCTCGCGCGGACGGCACGCAAGAGGTGGGTCGGGACATGCTCGCGCTCGCCGATCTGGGTCAGGTAGTCGACGTCGCGCGCCAACGTTCCCCCCGCGAACGCGGCACCCGGCCTGAGGTAGGCGCGCGGCCCGATCCGGCGCTCGGTCTTCAGGCCCCGTTCGACCTCGGCGGCGTCGGCGCCGACGCGCTCCGCGATGGTCGCGAGCTCGTTGGCGAATGCGACGGACACGGCGAGAAACGCGTTGAGGCCGTGCTTCACGAGCTCCGCCGACTCGACGTCCATCCACTCGATGCGCTCGGCGAGGGAGCCGAACAGCTCCTCGATGCGGCGAACGGTCGCGGTCGGGCCGGATCCCGACGACGATCCGATCGGGTTGCTCGAACGCCGTCGATCGCGGCGCCGAGCCGCAGGTTCTCGGGCGAGCACGCGAAGGTGCGTCCCGGTCGGCTCGACTGCTCGAGCAGCCGCGTCGTACCGACGGGAAGCTGCGACGAGACGAGGATCACGGCGTTCGGGTCGCTGCTGTCGACGAGCGGCTCGAGCGCGCTCCACGACGAAGTCGACGTCCGCCCGATCGTCCGCGTCGACCGGGGTGTCGTAGGCGATCCACACGAGCTCGGCGCCGCGCGCAGCATCCTCTCGGTCGGTCGGTGAAGCGGAGCGAACCGGCTTCGAGCTCGCGGCGCACGAGATCGGCGAGCCCCGGCTCGTCCACGGGGAGATCGCCCTTTGCGAGACCCGCGACGACTGCCGCGTCCTCGTCGAACGCGACGACGCGATGGCCGGCTGCGGCGACACACGCCGCCGTGACGACGCCGAGGTGCCAGAGACCGGCGACGCAGACTCTCACGGCCGACCGTCCACGGCGGAGTAGTATCACCGCTCGCGAGCGCCTACGAGCCAAGCCCTCTCGGGTCATGCCCACGCCGCCCGACTCATTTGCTGCCGTCTACCTGGGTGAGGTCGGCGACATCGTGCGCTCGCTCGACCCGGCGGCGGTCGACGATCTCGCTCTCGCGCTCGCCGACGTGCGGCGGCGGCACGGCCGGCTCTTCGTGCTGGGTGTCGGCGGCGGTGCGGCGCACGCGTCGCACGCGGTCAACGACTTTCGCAAGCTCTGCGGCTTCGAGGCGTACGCGCCCACCGACAACGTCGCCGAGCTCACGGCCCGGACGAACGACGAGGGATGGGAGACGAGCCTCGACGCGTGGCTCCGGACCTCGCGGCTCTCCTCGCAGGACGCGATCCTCGTCTTCTCGGTCGGCGGCGGGAGCCGCGCGCACAACGTCTCCGTGAACCTCGTCCGCGCGATCGAGCTCGCGCGGGAGGTGGGCGCACGCGTCTTCGGCGTCGTCGGGAGAGCGGACGGCGCGACGGCGGAGGCCGCCGACGTCTGCATCGTCGTCGACGCGCCGCCCGAGCGCCGCACGCCTCATGTCGAGGAGTTCCAGGCGATCGTGTGGCACCTCCTCGTGTCGCATCCCGCGCTCCTGACGGCGGCCGGGAAGTGGGAGTCGGTCGAGGCAGCCGAAGGCCGTTGAGCGATGGCGCCGTCTTCCTCGACCGGGACGGCATCGTCGTCGAGCTCGTCTGGGACGCGGGGGACAAGTCGTTCGAGGGTGCGAACCTCATGGACGACGTACGACTCGTCCCGGGAGCGGCCGACGCGATCCGTCGTATCCGCTCGCTCGATTACCGTACCGTCGTTGTCTCGAACCAGCCAGGCGCGGCCAAGGGAAAGGCCTCGCACGAGGATCTTCGCGAGGCCCACCGGCACGTCGTTCGACTGCTCGCGGAACAAGGGGTCGCGATCGACGACTACCGCTACTGCCTGCACCACCCGGAAGCGGTCGACCCCTCCCTCGCCGGTGCGTGCGAGTGCCGGAAGCCCAAGCCGGGGATGCTGCTCGAGGCGGCCGCCGACCTCGACATCGATCTCGCCAGGAGTTGGATGATCGGCGACTCCGACATCGACGCGGAGGCCGGACGCCTCGCGGGGTGCAGAACGATCCTCGTCGAGAATCCGCGGTCAGCGCATCGCCGGCGCGACGGCGGCCGCGTCGACTACCGGGTGCAGGACGTCGCGCAGGCGGCCGACGTCGTCGCGCGGGAGACGCGCTGAGCATGCTCGATTCGATCTCGACGAAGATCTTCGCCGACGGCGCCGACCTCGACAGATCCTGCAGCTCGCGGGCGACGCGCGGATCAAGGGCTTCACGACGAATCCGAGCCTCATGTGGAAGGCGGGCCTGACGGACTACTCCGAGTTCGCGAGGAGCCTCCTCGAGCGCATCACCGACAAGCCGATCTCGTTCGAGGTCGTCGCCGACGAGCCGGAGGACATCGGCAGGCAGGCACGCATGATCGCGACGTGGGGGGAGAACGTCTACGTGAAGGTTCCCGTCACGACCTCGACCGGCGAGTCCCTCGCGCCGCTCGTGCGCGAGCTGTCCGAAGCCGGGATCAGGGTCAACGTGACCGCGCTGATGACGCCGAACCAGGTGGAGGTGATCGCGCGCGCCCTCCGGGACGGTGCGCCGAGCTGCGTCTCGGTGTTCGCGGGGCGCATCGCGGACGCCGGGGTCGAGCCGTTGCCGATCATGAGCCGGTCGCTCGAGATCCTCGAGTCGGTCGCCCCGGCGCCGAGCTCATCTGGGCCAGCCCGCGGGAGGTCCTCAACCTCGTCCAGGCCGACTCGATCGGCTGCCACATCATCACGATGACGCGCGACCTCATCGCGAAGCTCGACCTGCTCGGCAAGGATCTCGACACTTCTCGCTCGAGACCGTGCAGATGTTCCGGTCCGACGCGCTGTCCGCCGGCTTCCACCTCTGACGTGAGGAAGGCGCTCATCACCGGCGGAGCCGGGTTCATCGGCAGCACGCTCGCCGATCGGCTGAGCGCCGAGGGCGTCGAGGTCGTCATCTACGACGACCTGTCCCGCGGGCGCCGGGAGTTCATCGCGGGGGCGCTGCGCGCGGGACGGCGTCGAGTTCGTGCGAGGGCGACGTCCTCGACGACGACCTCCTGCGGCGGTCGCTCGAGGGATGCGACACGGTGTTCCACTTCGCCGCGAACGCGGACGTGCGTCACGGCCTCGACCAGCCGCGCGCGATCTCGAGCAGAACACGATCGCCACCTCCGTCGTGCTCGAGGCGATGCGCGCCGCAGGCGTCACACGCATCGCGTTCTCCTCCACCGGCTCGGTCTACGGCGAGCCCGCGGTGTTCCCCACGCCCGAGACGTGCCCGTTCCCGGTGCAGACGTCGCTCTACGGCGCCTCGAAGCTCGCGGGCGAGGGGCTGATCCAGGCCTACGCGCACGGGTTCGGCTTCGTGGGGATCGTCTTCCGCTTCGTCTCGATCCTCGGCGAGCGCTACACGCACGGGCACGTCTTCGACTTCTGCCGGAGCCTGCGGCAGGATCCCGCGCGCCTGCGCGTCCTCGGCAACGGCCGCCAGGAGAAGTCGTACCTCTACGTCGGCGACTGCATCTCGGCGATGACGCTCGCGATCGACCGGCAGCTCGAGCCGGGCACAGTGGATGTCTACAACCTCGGCACCGACGAGACCATCGTCGTCGACGACTCGATCGCGACGATCACCGCGCAGCTGGGCGTCAAGCCCCAGCTCGAGTACACGGGCGGAATGCGCGGCTGGCCCGGCGACAGCCCGCTGATCCACCTCGACTGCGAGCGCATCCGGGCGCTCGGCTGGCGGCCGACACTGTCGATTCGCGACGCGATCAGGCGCACCGTCGACTGGCTCGAGCAGAACCCGGGCATCCTCGACGAGCGGGCGGCGGCATGAGCGTCATCTTCAGTCGTGCGCCGCTGCGCGTCGAGCCTCGGCGGCGGAGGAACCGACCTTCCCTCGTACTACCGCGAGCACGGCGGATTCCTGGTCGGCGGGGCGATCGACAAGTACGTCTACATGCTCACCCACACCGTCTTCCAGCGGCGATACCGCATGAAGTACTCGAGCTTCGAAGAGGTCGACCAACCCTCCGAGATCGAGCATCCGATCCTGCGCGAGTCGCTGCTGCGGCACTGGAGCGGTGACCCGCTCGAGGTCAGCGTGGTAGCCGACGTCCCGGCCGGGACCGGGCTCGGCTCGTCGGGCGCGTTCACCGTGTGCCTGCTCAAGGCCCTGGCGCTCGCGCGGCGCGTGGCCATCACGCCGGGGCGTCTGGCGGAGGACGCCTGCGAGATCGAGATCGACGTTCTCGGCGAGCCGACCGGCAAGCAGGACCAGTACGTCGCGGCCCATGGCGGCATCTGCGCGTACACGTTCAACACGGACGGCACGGTGGACGTCGAGCCGCTCGAGCTGTCTCGCAGGACGCTCGACCGCCTTCGCAACAACCTCCTGCTCTTCTACACGGGCGAGGCCCGGTCCGCGTCCGCGATCCTCGCCGACCAGGTGAAGCGCACCGAAGCGGGTGACGAGACCATGCGCGCGAATCTCGATCGGACGAAGCAGATCGGGATCGAGAGCCGCGCGCTCCTCGAGTCGGGTGACCTCGAGCAGCTCGCCGAGCTGATGCACGAGCACTGGGAGAACAAGCTCAGCCGCTCGCCGGGCATGGCGATCGAATCGGATCGAGCACCTCTACACGCTGGCGCGCCGCAGCGGCGTCATCGGCGGCAAGGTCGTCGGCGCCGGCGGCGGGGGCTTCCTGCTCGTCTACGCGCGACGGCCGGACGACACGCGTCAGGCGATGGCAGCGGCGCAGGCGCGCCGAGCTCCGGTTCGACTTCGAGTTCCAGGGCAGCTACGGCGTCGAGTACACGTGACCGAGGGAGCGGGCGAGAGAGCGTCGCTCCGCGTGGGCCTCATCGGCTGCGGCGCGGTCGGGACGAAGCGTGCGGACGCCCTCGGCCACGACGCGCTCGTCGGCTGCTTCGACGTGGATCCACGGGTGTCGAACGCTCTTTCGCGACGGTTCGGCGGGCGCGCATGCGCCTCGGTCGACGACCTGCTCGCGATGGAGCCGGACGTGGTGGTGGTCGCCGTGACGCACGACGCGCTCGCCGACAACGCGTGCCGCGCGCTGCATGCGGGCGCGCATGTCCTCGTGGAGAAGCCGGCCGGGATCGGCGTGGCAGACGTCGACAGGATCGCCGAGACGGCCGAGGCTGTCGGGCGTCTCGTCAAGGTCGGCTTCAACCACCGCTTCCACCCGGCGATCTCGCATGCCGTCTCCGAGGCGGCCTCGGGTCGGTTCGGGCCGATCACCCATGTGCGAGGCCGCTACGGGCACGGGGGGCGGCTCGGCTACGAGCGCGAGTGGCGGGCCGACCGCGCCCGGTCCGGCGGCGGCGAGCTCGTCGACCAGGGCATGCACCTGCTCGACCTGAGCTACGCGCTGCTCGGGCCGCTGCCGCTTCACAGCGCGCTGCTCCGCACCGCGTTCTGGCCCATGGACGTCGAGGACAACGCCATCGTGATCCTCGGCGAACGCGAGTCCGGCCCGTGGGCGATGTTCCATACGAGCTGGACGGAGTGGAAGAATCTCTTCTCGCTCGAGGTCTTCTGCGCGACCGGAAAGCTGCAGGTCGACGGGCTCGCAGGCTCGTATGGCGAGCAACGGCTGGTCATCTTCGCGATGCGGCCTGAGCTGGGGCCGCCGGACGTGGAGGAGCTGACGTTCCCCTCGGACGACACGTCGTGGGCGCGCGAATGGGCGGCGTTCACAGAAGCCATCGTGGCCGGGGACGACCGGCCGTTGGGGGGAGACCTCCAGTCGGCCCGATACGGCTGGAGCTGCATCGAGGACGCCTATGCCCGCGCCGAGCGTGGAGCAGTCCGTGCCTGAGCGAGCGCTGCTGTCGATCGTGATCCCGACGTACAACGAGGAGGCGAACGTGCCTCGGGTGTACGAGCGGCTGAACGCGGTGCTCGGCCGGCTCGACGTCGATGCCGAGATCATCTTCAGCGTCGACCCGTCGACGGATCGCACCGAGCACGCGATCCGCGAGCTCAACGCACGGGACCCGCGCGTCAAGATGCTCCGGTTCTCCCGGCGATTCGGCCAGCCCGCGGCGACGCTGGCGGGGATGCATGTCGCCGCCGGCGATGCGTGCGTCGTCATCGACTGCGACCTCCAGGATCCTCCGGAGCTCATCGCCGAGATGGTCGCGCGCTGGCGCGACGGGTTCGATGTGGTGTACGCGCAGCGGAGGTCCCGCCAGGGAGAGACGGTGCCCAAGCGGATCGTCTCCGCTGTCGGGTACCGGCTCATCCGGAGGATCGCCGACGTGGAGATTCCGCCCAACACCGGCGACTTCCGGCTCATGAGCCGGCGCGTCGTACGCCATGTCGTCGCGATGAACGAGAGCCACGGATTCCTACGCGGCCTCGTCGCCGTCGTGGGCTTCCCCCAGACGCAGGTTCTCTACGATCGCGAGCCGCGGGCGGGTGGCGAGGGGAAGTACAACCGCTTCTTCGGCTCGCTCGTGATCGGGATGAACGGGATCGTCGGCTTCTCCCGCTACCCCCTGCACCTCATCTCGGTCGTCGGCTTCGTCCTGTCGCTGTTCGCCGGTCTCTTCGCGTTCGCCTACATGATCTTCAAGCTGGCCGGCTTTCCCTTCCCGACCGGCAATCCGACCATCGTGATCCTCGTCTCGTTCCTCGGCGGGATCCAGCTTCTCAGCCTGGGCATCATGGGCGAGTACGTGGGCCGGATCTACGAGGAGGTGAAGCTCCGGCCGGCGTACATCGTCGAGTCCACCATCGGGTTCGACGACGCCGCGTCGTTGCTTGTCCCGCGGCAAGACGGCCCGTCGAGCGGTCTGGGGTGAACGTGTCCCTCGACCCCATCGCGATCCTTGCGGGCGGCCTCGGTACGCGGTTGGGGGAGCGGGCCCGGCTCGTACCGAAGGCCCTTGCTCCTGTCGCGGGAGAGCCCTTCGTCTTCCACCAGCTGCGGTTGCTGGCCCGACACGGAGCCGGCCGTGTCGTGATGTGTGTCGGGCATCTCGGTGAGCAGATCGAAGCTGCGGTGGGCGACGGTGGACGCTTCGGCCTCGACGTTCGGTACTCGTTCGACGGACCTCGTCTGGCCGGGACGGCTGGAGCGGTGAGGAAGGCGCTCGACCTCCTCGGCGAGAGGTTCCTCGTCACCTACGGAGACACGTACCTCCGCATCGACTACGAGGCCGTTCAAGCCACGTTCCACGTCAGCTCGCATCCCGCGCTGATGACCGTCCTCGAGAACGACGGCTGCTGGGGACAAAGCAACGCCGTCTACGCGGACGGGCTCGTCACCGCCTACGACAAACGCACACCACCTGTCGGAGCGCGTTGGATCGACTATGGGCTGCTCGCGTTCGAGGCGAGCGTGTTTACCTCGGGCGGGGCCTCCGATCTCGGTCAGGTCTGCAGGAGGCTTGCCGAACAGGGTTGGCTCGGCGGGTACGTCGCCGATCGCCGTTTCTTGGAGATCGGCACACCGGAAGCGCTTGCCGAGACGAACAGCATTCTCGGCCACGGAAGGCTCGGGCCGACGTGGGTCGACTGACGCACCGGCACGACAAGGGCTCAGCCGCTTGGGGACAGGGAGGGAGGAGGCGCGGCTAGCAACCCCCCGCGTGGACGATGACCAGCCCGCCGACCGGAGCTGAGTCTCGGCAGTCGGCTAGGTCGTAGGGGGAACCGACCTCGGTGACGATCTGGTCGGCCGACATGCTCAGTCTTGCGTCTCTGCCGCGAAGGAGTCGGTACAGCGGGCGCACGTCGTGCGGTCGCAGGATCGCGGTCGAGAACATGAAGTCGAGCCACAGATCAGAACCGTCCAGGCCGATGGCATAGTCCCGGCGGTCGCCTCCGAGGTCGCCCGACGACGCGACGGTCTCGACGCGGCCCTCGAGGTCGACCATCGTCGTCGTGAAGTACCCGCGGCCGGGTTGCGAGAAGGTCCCGTATGTCGCGACGACCACGAGCGCGACTCCGACAACGTAGGTCAGCGCCGCTTGCGAGCGGGGTCGGCGTGCGGAGACAGGGACGAGGCAGGCGATGACGACGCAGAGATCCACCGCGAGGAGCGTGATCAGCCCGAACGCGTACTTCTTGACGGCGTACGGCGACCCCTGATCGGCCGCGAGCGAGGCGAGCTGGGCAAAGAACGGTGCGGCGATCGCGATGCCCGCGAAGGCAAGACCCTGGAGAACGCCGGCCGTCGAGCGATCGAGTCCCCTGGTCGAGGCGAAGAGAAACGTCGCCGAGACGGCGACGACCGCGAGGGCGACCATCACGTAGCCGAACGGCCAGTTCAGGTAGTCCACCTCGAGGTAGCCGTCGTTGCGCGCAAAGCCGCTCTGGGCGCGGAACGGCGGCATGACGGCGGTTGCGGCTACCGCGGCGACGAACAGCCCCGGCGGCGCCGCGAGCGATCGGATGTCACGACGGCCATTGCGCCACCGCACGACGGCCTCCGTCGTCGCGAGGCAGCCGACGAGCGCGAGGAGCTCCACCGCGGCCAATGCATGGATATATGTCGAGACGACCGCCACGACAGCGATCGGGACGGCTGTCGAGATGGCAGACCGCCCCTTCAGTCTGCGTCGCACGGCAAACCAGACGAGCCACCAGACGACCGCCTGCGCGGCGATCTGCGCGAAGAAGAAGTTGATCACGATCTCGAAGCCGTGGACGTCGAGACGCAGCGGCCCGGCGGAGGTGTTGAGCGCGAGGAGCACCGTCAGCCCGCCGAGGGCGATCCAGCGCCGAGGGGCGGGGAGCAGGGCAAGGAGGGCGGCAAGAGCGCACCAAACCAGGACGACTGCTGCCGCCGCGACGACGTACATGACCCATGAACGTCGACCCCGCAACCCGTCCAACCAGCGCCGCGGCGATGTTCGCGGCGGGCGGGTTGCGGGCGATGATGCCCACCGTCAGGTCGTCCGCCCCCGGCATCGTCCAGTGGTGTGCGAACCAGTACGCAAGCGCGTAGTGGTTGCCCATGTCCGCGCCGCTGCCCGTGAACCGCCACGACGTCTGCTCGCCGACGGCCAACGTCCCTACCACGACGGCGACGCCTGCAACGAGCGGGCCGGCGAGTCCCTGCGCCGCGCGTTTGGAAGACGAAGCGTCCACGGCTTGACACGCCATCGTAGAGCCTGGTCCGACCGAGCTCGGCGACATCGCCGGCCTCGGGCACTCCCAGGAATGGGCGCGACGCCTACGTCGGCTATCGGGAGCCGCGGGCCGAGATGCTCGCCAGCCGAGGCGCGGCGCCTACAGTTCCGGTCGGCGGCGCGCGCGTCTCTCATCTCGGACAGCCAGCCCAAGGCCGCCGGCTCGCCGGGTGCCGCGTCCATCGGCGCTTCTACGAGATCGGCACGCCGGACGCGCTCGCCGAGACAGACGCCGTCATCCGCCGCGCATGAGTCAAGGGCAATGATGCGACGACCTGACGCACACGGGAGGCGCTGGGGTCTCTGGTCGATCTTCACGGGGAGTCGCCGGCGAGGCACTCGGCGTCGACAACCACGAGCGCGTCCCGTGGAGCAGAGCTCCGGCAGGCGGCTTGGTCGTAGCGGGTGCCGACAGTCGTCACTAGCTGATCCGCAGACCTGAGCAGCGCTCCGCTCTTGCCCAGGTAATGGAGATCCAGTGGCCCGCGGTCGTGCGGCCGTAGGATTGCGGCCGTGAACATGTAGTCGAGCCAGACGTCTGAGCCGACCAGCTCGACGGCATAGTCCCGCCGATCGTCGCCGAGGTCGCCGGACGACGTGACGGCTTCGACTCGGCGCTCGAGGTCGACCATCTGGTCGTGAAGTATCCGTGGCCGGGTTGCGAGAATGCCCCGTATGTCGCAACGACGACGAGCGCGACGCCGAAGACGTAGCTCAGCACCGTCTGCGCGCGGGGCAGGCGTGCTGATAGTGGGACGAGGCTGGCGACGAGGACGCACAGATCCACCGCGAGGAGTGTGATCAGGCCGAACGCGTACTTCTTGACCGCGTACGGCGAGCCCTCTCCCGCCGCGAGCAGCGCCAGCTGGGCAAAGAATGGTGCGGCGATCGCGATGCCCGCGAAGGCAAGACCCTGGAGGACGCCCGCCGTCGCGCGATCGAGCCGTCCCCTGATCGAGGCGTGGAGAAATGTCGCGGAGACGGCGACGACCAGGAGTGCGACCATCACATAGCCGTACGGCCAGATGAGGTAGCCCACCTCGAGGTAGCCGTCGTTGCGCGCAAAGCCCCGCTGGGCGCGGAACGGCGGCATGACGGAGATCGCGGCCGCCGTCGCGAGGAAGAGCCCGAGCGGCGGCGCCACGGCCGTGAGCTCGCGTCGGCCGTCGCGCCACCGCGCGACACTCTCGGCAGTCGCGAGGCAGCCGACGAGTACGAGTAACTCCACCGACGCCAATCCATGGACGTATGTCGAGAGAACGGCCACGATCAGCGATCGGCACGGCGGTCGAAATAGCCGACCGCCCTTTCAGCCTGCGAATGACCGCGAACCAGACGAGCCACCAGACCACCGCCTGCGCCACGATCTGCGCGAAGAAGTAATTGATGACAATCTCGAAGCCGTGGACGTCGAGACGTAGCGGCCCGGCGGAGGTGTTGAGCGCGAGGAGCAGCGTCAGCCCTCCGAGGGCGAGCCACCGCCGCGGTGCAGGGAGTAGAGCGAGGAGCGCGGCGAGAGCGCACCAGACCAGGACGACCGCCGCAGACGCGACGAGGTACATGCCCATGAACGTCGACCCGACGACGTGCCCGACGACGGCTGCAGCGATGTACGCAGCGGGTGGGTTGTCGGCGATGATGTGCCATGTGAGGTCGTCGGCGGCAGGCAGTGTCCAGTGGTGCGCGAACCAGTACGCCAGCGAGTAGTGGCCGACTGGGTCGGCGCCCCAGCCGGTGAACCGCCACGACGTCTGCTCGCCGACGGCGAACGTCCCTACCACGACGGCGATGCCTGCAACGAGCGGGCCGGCGAGCCCCTGCGCCGCGCGTTTGGAAGACGAAGCGTCCACGGCTTGACACGCCATCGTAGAGCCTGGTCCGACCGAGCTCGGCGACATCGCCGGCCTCGGGGCACTCCCAGGAATGGGCACGACGCCTACGTCGGCTATCGGGAGCCCGGGTCGAGATGCTCGCCAGCCGAGCGCTGCGCTTACACAGCGGTCGGGGCGCGCGCGTGTCTCTCATCTTCGGACCGGACGGTCGCCTATGTCGCGAAGACGTGACCGACGGTCGACTGATCCCACGCCGTCCTCTACGCTGAGGCTGCGCTGGAGCGGCCGTGGGTTCTCAACTGCTGCGGCAGCGGGCGCGCGTGGACGACGACGAGCGTCCGGGTCGGCCGGGTGAGGGCGACGTAGAGCTCGCGGAGGCCGGTGTCGCCCCGCGCGATCAGGCTCGGCTCGACGACGACCACATGGTCGAACTCGAGGCCCTTCGCCCGGCGCGGGGAGAGCAGCGGGATGCCGTCGTCGTAGGCCGAGTGCCCGGCGAGGTCGGGTGCGAGCTCGTCCGGGAGGATCACCGCGAGGAGCCCGTCCTCGCCGGACAGCGCGAGCGCCTCGCGCAGCGCACGCGTGACCAGCTCGTGCTCTGCGACTCGCTCGATCCGTGGCGGTGCGGCACCCGACCGGAAGGCCACCGGACGCGCCACACCGGGCGCGACGACGTCGAGGAGCGGGAGCGCCAGGTCCATGATCTCGGCCGGTACGCGGTACGCGTGGCGAAGCTCCGCGATCTCGGCCGCCTCGCCCCCGTCGAGGTGCGCGAGCACCCCGTCCCACCCGTCGTGGACGACCGGGCCGGTCGCCTGGGCGATGTCGCCGAGGACGGTCAGTGACCCCGGCCGCGCCCGTCGCGCGACCATCCGGAGCTGCATCGGCGTGAGGTCCTGGGCCTCGTCCACGATCACGTGCCCGAACACACGGGGCGCGTCCGCCAGCAGCGCGCGCGCCTCGTCGACGAGGGCCACGTCGTGCTCGCCCCACGCAAACCCCGCCCTCGGGCGGAGAAGGAGACGCTGCTCGGCCGGTTCGAGGACGCCGTCGGCCGCCTCCGCGAGCCGTGCACGGCCGGTGAGGAGCGAGCGGACGAGCCCGTCCGGGTCGATCGCCGGCCAGACGCGGCCGAGCCAGCGCGGCAGGAACCCCCTCGCGCCGAGCGAGCGCTCGACCTCGGCGAAGTCGCGCCACGCGAGCCCGCCGAGCCGGGCCCCGTAGTCCTCGTAGAAGCGGCGCAGGACGTCCATCCGAAAGCGCTCGCGCGCCTGCGCCGTCAGCCCGAGCTCGCTCCGCGCCCGCTCGAGGAGCTCCCCGACCTCGCGCTCGCGGACGCGTACGTACGCGCCTTCGAGGCGCGCGACGAGCTCTTCGGGCTGCGGCGCCGAGCGCTGCGCGGCGGCGCGGGCGATCACCTCGGCGAGCCGGACGTCCCCCTTCAGCCGCTCGACCTCCGGCGGGTCGGTCGCGGTCGCGTCCACCCCGTCGACGAGCTCCCCGACCGCACGCTGCTCGACGCTCTCCTCGCCGAGCGTCGGCAGGACGTGCGAGACGTACTCCATGAACGTCGGGTTCGGGCCGACGACGAGCACGCGGCGCAGCCTCTCGCGATGGGAGTAGAGGAGGTACGAGGCGCGGTGGAGGCCGACCGCCGTCTTCCCGGTGCCCGGGCCGCCCTGGACGATCAGCAGCGGATCCGGGGCGCGGGTGATAAGCCGGTACTGGTCGGCCTGGATCGTCGCGACGATGTCGCGCATGCGCGGCTCCCGGCTGCGCTCGAGCTCGTCGAGAAGGACGTCTCCGCCGACGACCGAGCCGGACCCGTCGAGCAGCTCGTCGCTCAGGTCCAGCACGCGCCGCCCCTCGGTTCGGAACCTCCGGCGCAGCGTGACGTTGTGCGGGTCGGTAGGCGTCGCCACGTAGAACGGCCGCGCTGCCGGGGCCTGCCAGTTGACGACGAGAAGCTCGTCGGCCTCGTCGTCCTGCACCCACCGCCGGCCGACGTAGAGCGGGCGCGGCGTCGTCTCGAGATCGAGCCGACCGAAGCAGAGCCCGCGCTCCGCGTCCTCGAACGTCCGCAGCCGCCGCGCCGCCCAGGCTTCGAGCGCGAGTGCCGCCACCTCGCTGTCGGTCGCCCCGGCCGCGCGCTCGACGACCGCCCGCATGCGGTCGAGGCAGGCGTAGGCGTGATCGACGTACGCCTGCTCGACCGGGAGATCCGGATGGGTCACGGGACAAGGATGGGCAGGACGCGTGAGGTCGGCAACTACCCTGGCCCCGATGCGCCTCCTCACCGTCGTCGGCAACCGGCCGCAGTTCGTCAAGGCCGCGCCGCTCTCCGTCGCGCTGCGGGAGGCGGGGATCGACGAGGTCGTCGTCCACACGGGCCAGCACTGGGACGACGAGCTCTCGCAGGTCTTCTTCGAGGAGCTCGGCCTGCCCGAGCCGGCGCACCGGCTCGACCTTCGCACCGCCGACGTCGACGCGCTGACGCGGCCGCTCGGCCGGGTGGTGGAGGCCGAGCGTCCCGACGTCGTGCTCGTCCTGGGCGACACGAGCTCGACCCTCGCGGGCGCGCGTGCGGCGGCCGCCGCCGGCGTTCCCCTCGCGCACGTCGAGGCGGGCCTGCGAAGCGGCGACCTGTCGATGCCCGAGGAGCGCGCCCGGATCGAGGTCGACCGGCTCGCCGTACTGCTCCTCTGTCCCGACGAGCGGTCGGCGGAGACGCTCGCGAACGAAGGCGTTGCCGGCCGCGCGATCGTCGTCGGCGACGTGATGGCCGACGCGACCCTTCGCTTCGCGCCGATCGCCAGGGAGCGCGTGACGCCGCCGCACGAGCCGGGCACGTACGTCGTCGCCACCGTCCACCGCGAGGCGAACGTCCGTCCGGAGCGGCTGCGGCGGATCGCCGAGGGGCTGTCGCGGCTCGGCAAGCCGGTCGTCTTCCCCGCGCACCCGCGCACCGCGCGGGTCCTGCGCGAGGCCGGCATCCAGCTTGGCCCGGACGTCGAGCTCACCCAGCCTCTCGGCTACCTGGCGTTCTCCTCCGCCGCGTCCCAGGCGCGCGTCATCGCGACCGACTCCGGCGGGCTGCAGAAGGAGGCGTACTGGTATCGCGTCCCGTGCGTCACGATGCGCCCGTCGACCGAGTGGGCGGACACCGTCGAGCAGGGGGCCAACGTGCTCGTCGACGACGACCCCGACCGGATCGTGGCCGCCGTCCGCGCCGCGGCGTGGCCGCCCGGCGCCCCACCCCTGTACGGGGACGGGCACGCGGCCGCACGCATCGCGAGCGCGCTCGACGCGATCTGATCGCCACCCGGCCGGCGCGTGTGCCGGGTCCGATGCACGACGGTCCGGTGGGTAGCATTGCCGCGCTGTGACCACGCCCGAGACGACGACGGCGCCCGGCGAATCGGGTGCGGCGAAGACGTACGACGTGGCGATCGTCGGCGCCGGCTACGTCGGCCTGCCGCTCGCCCAGGTGTTCGCGGAGGCGGGCCGCAAGGTCGTCCTCGTGGACGTCGACGCGCGTCGGGTCGAGCAGCTGCTCCACGGGGACAGCTACATCGAGGACGTCTCGTCGGAGACCCTCGCCGAGCTCGTGTCCGAGCGGCGGCTCGGCGCGACCACCGACTACGACGTCCTGCGCGGCGTCGACGCGGTCCTCATCGCGCTGCCGACGCCCCTGTCGAAGCAGCGCGAGCCGGACCTCTCGATCGTCCGCTCCGCGGCGACCGAGATCGGCAGGCGCCTCCGCCCCGGGCAGCTCGTCGTGCTCGAGTCGACGACGTATCCAGGCACAACGCGTGGCGAGCTCCTCCCGATCCTCGAGGCGGAGTCGGGGCTCACGGCCGGCGTCGACTTCCACCTCGCTTTCTCCCCCGAGCGGGTCGACCCCGGTCGCACCGACTGGACGACGAAGACGGTTCCGAAGATCGTCGGCGGCATCGACGACGCGTCGTCGGATGCGGCCGCGGCGCTCTACGGCTCCGCGGTCGACACCGTTCACCGCGTCTCTTCCCCCGAGGCGGCGGAGCTGACGAAGCTGCTCGAGAACATCTACCGCTCCGTCAACATCGCGCTCGTCAACGAGCTCGCGCAGCTGTGCGACCGGATGGGGATCGACATCTGGGAGGTCGTCGACGCGGCCGCGACGAAGCCGTTCGGGTTCGCCGCGTTCCAGCCGGGCCCGGGGCTCGGCGGCCACTGCATCCCGATCGACCCCTTCTACCTCACGTGGAAGGCGCGCGAGTTCGACTTCGCGACGCGGTTCATCGAGCTCGCGGGCGAGGTCAACCAGAACATGCCCTACTACTGCCGCTCCCGGGTCTCGCAGGCGCTGAACCACGGCGCCCACAAGTCCCTCGCCGGCTCGCGCGTGCTCGTCCTCGGGGTCGCCTACAAGGCCGACATCGCCGACTGGCGCGAGTCGCCGGCGGTGAAGCTGATCGAGCTCCTCCAAAACGCCGGCGCGGACGTGGCCTACCACGACCCGCACGTGCCGTCCTTCGCGGCGGACGGGATCGCGCTCGCGTCCGTGTCCCTGGAGCCGGGCGCCTACGACGCGGTCGTGATCGCGACGGCGCACTCGGGGATCGACTACGCGGCGCTCGTCGACGACGCGCAGCTCGTGATCGACCTGCGCAACGCCACCGGCCGAGCCGCGATCGCGAGCGAGAAGGTCTGGAAGCTTTGACCCGCGTCGCCCACGCGGGCGTCGGCGGGTGGGGGAAGAACGTCGTCCGCGTTGTCGGCGACCTCTTCGACCTCGCCTGGATCTGCGACACGGACGCGGCCCGTCGCGCCGAGTACGCGGAGCGGTACCCGGGGGCGCGCGCCACGGGCGCATTCGCGGACGTCCTGGCGGACGACTCGGTCGAGGCGGTCGTCATCGCGACGCCCGTCCCGACGCACTACGACCTTGCGAAGCAGGCACTCGAGGCGGGCAAGCACGTCTTCGTCGAGAAGCCCCCGGCGATGCGCGGCGAGGAGATGGAGGAGCTCGTTGCGATCGCGGAGGCCGGCGACCTGGTCCTGATGCCGGGCCACCTGCTCCTGTACCACCCGGGCCTCCGCATGGTGAAAGGGCTGGTCGACACGGGCGAGCTCGGCGAGGTGGCCTGCGTGTACGGCAACCGCCAGAACCTCGGGGTGATCCGCTCGAACGAGAACGCGCTCTGGTCGCTCGGCGTCCACGATCTCTCGGTGATCCTCTGGCTTCTCGGGGAGGAGCCGAGCGAGGCCGTCGCCCACGGGATGGACTACCTGCAGAAGGGGATCGAGGACGTGGTCTTCTGCTTCCTGCGGTTCCCCTCGGGCAAGGTCGCTCACATGCACCTCTCGTGGCTCGACCCGCACAAGATGCGGAAGATGACGGTCGTCGGGCGCGAGAAGATGGCCGTCTTCGACGACATGGAGCTCGAGCGGAAGGTGACGCTGTACGAGAAGGCGCCGTGGGAGCCCGCGTCGACCTACGGCGAGTGGCGAACGCGGACAGGCGACATCTCGAGCCCCAAGGTCCCGAACGACGAGCCGCTCCGTCTCGAGCTGCAGCACTTCCTGCGGCTCGTCGAAGACGGGCCCGCCGACCACCGCGAGGCCCGCGACGGCCTCGCCGTCGTGCGCGCGCTCGACAGGCTCACGACGTCGCTCCGCACCGGTGCGCCTGCGTGAGCGCCGAGATCCATCCCACCGCGGTCGTCCATCCGGGGACGGTTCTCGGCAAGGGCGTGCAGGTGCTCGAGCACGCTGTGGTCGGCAAGCAGCCCACGCTCTCGCCGCGCTCGACCGCCAGCCGCGAACCGCTGCCGGCGACCGTCGTCGGCGACGGGACCGTCGTCTCGACGGGGGCGATCGTATTCGCAGGCTCTACGATCGGCGCCCGCGTCATCCTCGGCGACCAGTGCTGCGTCCGCGAGCGGGTGACCATCGGAGACGACGTCGTCGTCGGCCGCGGCTCGCTCGTCGAGAACGACACGACGATCGGGGCCAGGACACGGATCCAGGCCGACGCGTACGTGACCGCGTACTCGACGCTCGAGGAGGACGTCTTCGTCGCGCCGTGCGTCGTGACGACGAACGACAACTTCATGGGTCGAACGGAGAAACGGCTCGCGCTCCTGAAGGGGCCCACGATCCGCCGGGGGGCGCGGGTCGGAGGGGGCGCGATCCTCTGTCCCGGGGTCGAGGTGGGTGAGGAGGCCTTCGTCGGCGCCGGCGCCGTCGTCACGAAGGACGTCCCGCCCCGGAAGGTCGTCATCGGCAGCCCGGCGCGCGTGATCCGCGACGTCCCGGACGAGGAGCTGCTCTCCTAGCGGCGGGCTCCCGAGCGGGCTCGCACGATCGAGAGCCGGTACGCGACCGGCGTGGCCGTCGACGCGGTCAGGCGGGCCTGGAGGAAGTGCCACCCGGGCGCGTCCGCCGTCCATGCGATCCGCTGGTGCCGGCCCGGGCCGTTCGACAGGCGCACGCGGAGGTCCTGTCGGGCGAGATCGGAGACCGAGACCGTCTCCGGCCGCCAGAGCGCGAGGGCGACATGCGCGCGCTCCATGGGCGCGAGCGAGGCGTAGAGCGTCTGTCCCCGGCCGAGGTAGACGGCATAGACGTCGTCCTGATCGTCCCAGAAGTCGAGCGACGCCTTGACGGCGCGCGCTCTCCCGCCCGGGGGGAAGAAGAGGCGGTAGGCGTCCTCGCCGGCGTCGTCGTTCGGCTCGTGCGCGTCGCGCGGCGGCAGGGTGCCCGCGAGAGCCTCGATCGCCGCCGTCCCGTCGAGAGCACCCCAGCCCGTGTACGGATCGCGCCCGGGCGCGCACGCCGGGCAGCCCGTCTCCGGCTTCGCGTCGGCGGCCGTGCGCTCGATGATCGCCGTCACCTGCTCGGGCCGCAGCAGGGGCCGGATGCCGAGCAGGTTCGCCGCGACCGCCGTCGCCTGCGGCGCGGCGAACGACGTCCCCTCCGGGGGCCGGAACTCCGCGGTCGCACACGGGGTGTACCCCTGGTCCGCGCACCCCGGTCGCTCCCCGGTGAGCGAGCGCGGGAACGTCGAGAAAATGTCCTCTCCGGGAGCCCCCACGTCGTTGTAGACGGCGTCCCGATTCGAGAACGCGGGCGACCCCCCGCCTCTCGTCAAGGCGCTGACGCCGAGCACGTGGGGGAGCGCCGCCGGGTAGCTCGCGAAGCGCCACGGCGTCCGGGGAGCCTGGTCGGAGTTGCCGACCGCGGCCACGACCACCGCGCCGTGCTTCACGGCGTATCCGATCGCCTCCTGCTCGAGGCGCGAGTACGTGTCGCGACCCGGGTTCCGCGGGTCGCGAAGGCCGCCCAGGCTGACGTTGACGACGCGTGCACCGTTGTCGACCGCCCAGCGGATCGCACGCGCCTCCGCCTGGACGGAGATCGTCCCGTTGGGTGCCACGACCTTCGCGACGACGAGCTCGGCCGCGGGCGCGAGCCCGGCGATCCCGACGTCGTTGTCGAGCTGCGCGGCGATGATCCCCGCAACGACCGTCCCGTGGCCGCGGCTGTCCTGCGCGCTGCCGCCGACGAAGCTCTTCGCCACAGCCACGTGCCGGGCGAGATCCGGATGGCCGAGGTCGATGCCCGAGTCGATCACGGCGACGCGGACAGGCGCGAGCGGCGGCGGTGTCTCCCATGCGTCGTAGGCGCGGTTGGCGAGCGCGTACCACTGCCTCGGCGCCAACGGGTCCGTCGGGACGAACGAGACCCTCCGGACGCGATTGCGCTCGACCCAGGCGACGCCCGGGAGGCCGCGCAGACGGTCGGGGGACGCGTCGACGGCGAGGGCATGGAGCCGCGCGAGGCTCGTCGGGCGCGCACCGGTCACCCGCTCGATCGTCGCGGCGACAGCGGCGGGATCGGCGTTTGGATCGAGGCCGACGGTCGTGGACGCGGCCTGCGCCGACGCAGGCAGCAGGAACGCGGCACCGACGGCAAGCGCCCGAAGAAGGGCGCGGAAGGTCACGCCGCGACCCGGACGGTCAGCGGCGGCCCGGCCAGGCCGTCGGCGGAGAGCCGGTAGGTCGTCGTCGAAGTCGGCCTGACCGTCACCGCGAACGCGCCGTCGTCCGATGCGGGAAGCCGCTTCACGGTCGCCCAGGTTCCTGCCGGCATCCGTCGTTCGAGCACCGCGCCCGTGACGTCGCGGGCGACGCCTGTCAGTCGCACGGCCGAGCTCTGCCCGTTCTGCAGCGTCGGTGCGTCGAGCCGGAGGACGCCGAGCCGGAAGCCCGTGGACTTGAGGCCGAGCCTCGAGCGGACGTCCGACAGCCGCTGATCCGTCGTCCGCCCGGCGGCCGTCGTCAGCCGCATCACCGCGGGCTTCCCGGGCGTGCCCGGAACGTACGCTGCGTCCGCCACCGGATCCCCGAGCCCGAACCGCGCGGCGAGCTGGGCGGCGGTCATGAGCTGAGCCGGCCAGGCGTGGTTCGGTGAGGCCGTGTCCCACGGGTCGTCGACCGCGACGAGGTACGGCAGGTCGAGGCCGAAGGCGTCGAGCGCACTGATCGTCCTACCGCCGCTCGAGGAGAAGTAGAACGTCTCGGCCGGCGCTCCGTCGTAGGTGAGGATCTGGCCGCCCGTCTCGCGGACGGCCTGCGAGGGGCCGGGCGCCTCCGAGCCGACGCCGTAGTAGACCTGGCTGCGCGAGTCGGAGTAGAGGTCGAACGGCCGGCCGCGCACGACGTTCGCCACCGCGTACGTCCGCGCCGCGACCGCCTGCGCCTCGAGCGCCGCGAGCGGCCAGTCCTTCGGCATCTCGCCGGGGACGACCCCGAGCAGGTACGCCTCGAGCCCGACGACGTTGACCAGCTGGACGCGGCCCGAGATGTTCGCCACGCGCAGGTCGCCGCGGAACTCCTTGCCCGCGTAGGACAGGAAGGCGTCCTTCGCCGCCCGGATCGTCACCGGCCCGGCGAGAGCGAGCGGCTTGCCGTTCTTCCCGACGGGGAGCTTCAGGTCGGGCCCCGCGGTGATCGAGCCGCCGGCGACCGGATACCGCTTGCCCGCGCCGTCGAACACGGCGGCGACGTTCGTCACCGCCACCGTGGCGAGGCTGTCTCCGACCAGGACCCGGACGCGCTTCAGCAGCGTGTCGGGCGCGGAGCCCATGTCCGTTCCCCGGTAGTACGTCGCGAGGATCTGGCGGTAGTCGCGTCCCGCGTTCGCCTGGCCGTACGCGCCCCACTGACTCATCCCGACCCCGTGCCCCCAGCCGCCGCCGGTGAGGACGAAGACGGGCGCGGGCGCCTTGGGGACGGGCGCCGCGGCGACGCTCGCGGCCCCCAGGCCCAGGAGCACGGCGATGACGGCGACGACCCGCATGATCTCGGCGGCCCGGGCCGTCAGGCCCGAAGCCGTTCGGCGTATTGCTCCTCGTAGTAGCGACGGTACTCGCCCGTCTTGATCGGCTGCCACCACGCCCGGTTCGCCGCGTACCAGTCGACGGTCTCGCGCAGCCCGCCCTCACCGAAGGAGTGGCGCGGCACCCAGCCGAGGGCCCGCAGCTTGCCGTCGTCGAGCGCGTAGCGGCGGTCGTGTCCCGCCCGGTCCTCGACGTGGCGGATCAGCGTCGGCCCGGCCCCCGTGAGCTCGAGGATGCGGTGGGTCACCTCGAGGTTCTCGTGGTCCTCGCCCCCGATGTTGTAGATCTCGCCGGGCCCGCCTTCGCGCAGCACGAGCTCGACGCCGGCGCAGTGGTCCTCGGCGTGGAGCCACTCGCGGACCTGCTTCCCGTCGCCGTAGACCGGGAGCGGCTCGCCGTCGAGCGCGTTCGTCGCGAACAGGGGCACGAGCTTCTCGGGGTACTGGTTCGGGCCGAAGGTGTTCGCACCGCGGGTGATCGACGCGCGGACGCCGTAGGTGCGCACGTACGCCAGCACCTGGAGGTCGCCGCCGGCCTTCGCCGCGCTGTAGGGGCTGGACGGCCGCAGAGGATCCGTCTCGAGCGCCCGTCCTCCGGCCTCGAGGTCGCCGTAGACCTCGTCCGTCGAGACCTGGACGTAGCGCGCGTCCGCCGCGCGCGCCCACTCGAGGAGGGTCATCGTCCCGAGCACGTCGGTATGGACGAACTCCTGCGGCCCGAGGATCGAGCGGTCGACGTGCGTCTCGGCGGCGAAGTTGACGACCGCGTCGCAGCCCGTCGCCGCCCGCGCGACGTCCGCCGCGTCGGCGATGTCGCCCACGACGAGCTCCACGCCGGTCCCTTCGAGGTTCGCCGGGTTGCCGGCGTACGTCAGCTTGTCGAGGACGACGACCTCGTCCCCGCCCGCCACGAGCCGCTTGACGAAGTGCGAGCCGATGAAGCCGGCGCCGCCGGTGACGAGCACGCGCATCGGGGAAGGGTAGCCATGACCCGGCGAACCATTCGGGGACGGCGGGCGAATCAGGGCATGGCTGCGTACCGGTTCGTCGACGAGTGGCTCGTCCCCGCGTCCCCCGAGTGGGTCTACGGGCTCCTCTCGTGCCCGCGCGGGTACCCCGAGTGGTGGGGAAAGGCCTTTCTCGAGGGGGAGGGCGACCCCGGGTCGGCGGCGCCCGGAAAGCGGGCCCGGCTCCTGACGCGGGGGCGACTTCCCTACCGCCTCCGCTGGGAGCTCACCTGCGTCGAGGCCACGGCGCCGTCGAGGCTCGTGTCGCGGATCGAAGGAGACTTCGTCGGCGAGGGCATCTGGACGATCTCGCCGGCGGACGGTGGAACTCGGGCGGCGCTCGAATGGAACGTCGAGGTGCGCAAGGGCCTCGTCCGGCATCTGACGCCGGTTCTTCGGCCGCTCTTCGCCTGGAACCACCGCTGGGCGATGGCGCGCGGGCTCGAGAGCATCACCGCGCTCGCGGCGCGTCAGCCGTAGCCGAGCCCGGCGAGGCAGGCGCGGAGGCCGTCGCGCCAGTGCGGCAGCGCCGGGGCGCCCTTCTCGCTGCGGAGGATCGAGACCTCGGGACGCGGTGCCCTGGCGCCGAACTCGGCGGTCGTGATGCGCCGTACGTGACAGTCGAGCCCCGCCTCCTCGAAGACTGCCTCGGCGAAGTCCGCCCACGTGCAGTCGCCCCCGGCGGCGAGGTGCCAGATCCCGAACGCAGCGCCGCCGTCCACGAGCGCTCGCGTCGCAGCCGCAAGATGCCCCACGTAGGTCGGGCAGCCGCGCTGGTCGTCGACGACTCCCACCTCGTCCCGCTCCGCTCCGAGCCGGAGCATCGTGCGGACGAAGTTGTGGCCCGTCTCGCCGAACAGCCACGACGAGCGCACGATCCAGGCCCGGTCGCCCGCAGCCGCCTCGCCGTGGAGCTTCGAGCGCCCGTAGGCGGACTGCGGCGCGGGCGCGTCGGACTCGAGGTACGGCGCGCCCTTCGCGCCGTCGAAGACGTAATCGCTCGAGAACGCGACGAGCGGCGCCCCGAGCGCGGCGACGTGCGCAGTCCCGCCGACGTTCGCCGTCGCTGCGCCCTGGGGGTCGTCCTCCGCGCCGTCGACGTCGGTCCAGGCCGCCGCATGGAGCACCAGGTCGGGCGTCCACGGAAGGGCAGGCGCCTCGTGGCGGACATCCCACGCGGCGCGATCGAGCGCGAGCACCTCGTCGGCGGCGAAGACGGGGGCGAGCGCGTGGCCGAGTTGGCCGCCCGCACCCGTGATCAGGGTGCGACGTCGCGCGCGGACAGGATCGGGGTCGTCGTGCTCCACAGGTGCGCGACCCGTGGGTCGTTCCACGGGACGCCGTGCTCGTCCGGGTCGGTCGGGTCGTACTCCTCGGTCACGTGGTAGCAGAACAGCAGGTCGGTGAGCGCCTCGAAGCCGTGGGCGTGATGCCCGGGGACGTAGATCGCGACGGGGTTCTCGTCGCCGATGTCGTCGGTGAACGTCGCGCCCGTCGTGCGGTCGAGGATCACGACCCGCGCCGTGCCCTGCAGGCAGGCGAAGAGGTCGTCCTGGCCGCGCTCGTGGTAGTGGAGCCCGCGGATGACCCCCCGGCGCGAGAACGAGACGTTCGTCTGCACGGTCGGGCGGGGCAGCGCGCTGTCGCGGCGCAGCTCGCAGAACCAGCCCCTCTCGTCCTCGAACCGGCGGAGGGGAATGCGCCGGACCCCCTCGACGCTCATCCGTTCGCCCCGGTCTCGTCGACGCGCCGGCCGATCTCGGCGAGATGCAGCCAGTGCTTCCCCGCGTCCTCCCACCAGCCCTCGACATGGACGACGTCGAGGCGGCCCTGCTGGGCGTAGTGGCGATTCACGTCGGTGATCTCGAGCTCTCCGCGGGACGACGGCTCGAGGCGGTCGATGACGTCGAACACGTCGGGCGGGAAGCAGTAGAGGCCGACGACGGCGTCGCTCGTCGGGGGCGCCGCGTAGCGCATGTCCACGACGCCGGCCTTCTCGACGATGTCCACGACCCGACCATCCTCGTAGACGACGACGCCGAAGTTCTCCGGGTCGGGCACGTCCTTGACGAAGATCAGCGCCCGGTCGCTCCCGGAGGCCCAGTCGGCGATCGCCGCCGCCTGCGACTTCTCGAAGATGTTGTCGCCGAGGACGACGACGAGCTGCTCGCCGCGCGCGAAGTCGCGGGCCATGCCGACCACCTGCGCGATGCCTCCCGGCTGGGTCTGCACCTTGTAGGTGAGCTCGAGCGAGAGCAGTGGGTCCGCGGTGCCGCGGTTTGCGAGCTGCCCGTCCCCGAGGAGGTCGATCATCTGGCCCGCGTGGCCCTTGCCCGTCACGACGAGGACGCTGGCCACGCCTGCCCGCTCGAGGAGCTGGAGCGGGTAGTAGATCATCGGCCAGCGGCCAACCGGGAGCAGGTGCTTGTTCGTGACGCGCGTCAGCTCTCCGAGCCGTGTCGCCTCACCCCCTGCACAGACGAGACCCTTCATGAGGCGCGATCGTACTCGTCCCGGACGCTCGCTCCGCTCACCCGCGACGACGGGCGCGCGCCGCGTCCTTGCGGCGCCTGACGCCGGGAACGGCCCGCACCGCCGCGATCCACACGTAGGCCGTGGCGGCCAGGATCGCGGCGAGGACGAGCGACGCGCGTTTGAGGATCCTCACGACGTGCATCGTAGAAGCGCAGTGCGGGTAATACTTCCCTGACGCCTCACGAGAGAAAGGAAGGCCGCGAAATGGCGAAGAAGGCGGCGAAGATGACCGACACGCTCGAGTTGGTGAAGCCGTACCTCGAGCGGGCACTCCGCGACGAGGAGTTCCGGAACGACCTGAAGGACGCGCTCGGAGCGGCGCGCGAGCTCTACGGGCCGCTGACGAAGCAGAACGGCGTCGGCGGGTCGGCGCGGGCGCTCGCAACCGACAAGAAGACGCAGGAGCAGATGCGTCGCGCCCTCGAGGACCTGATGAGCGCGAAGGACACGCTCCAGGGGAAGAAGCAGAAGAAGGGCCACAAGGGCCGGAACATGGTGCTGCTCGCGGGGGTCCTCGCGGGCGCCCTCTACAACCCGTGGACGGGAGCGCAGACGCGCGAGAAGCTCATCGACCTGATCGCCGGTAGCGACGACCTCCAGCCGCTCGACACGTTCGAGACGATGACGAACGACGCGACGGCGGCCGCCTCGGACGCGGTCGACGCCGCCGCGGACACGGCGGAGGACGCCGCGAAGGAGGTCAAGGCAAAGGCCTCGAAGGCGACGACCTGAGCGCGGGTCTCGGGATGCGTCGCTAGGGCTTTGCGCGGGAGCGGGCCTCGCCGCCGGCGAGTGCCCGCTTCAGCGCGCCCGGCACGAGTCCGCTCTCCGTCGAGATGTCGTCCGCGGAGAGCAGCACCGCGCCCGCCTGGGCCGCGGCGACCGGCGCACCCGGCGGCCCTGCGAGGCCGTCCTGGCCGAGGACGTACGTCTGGCCCGATGCGAACGACACGTCCTCGGCGCGCTGCCAGGCCACGAGGAACGGGTACGGAGCGACGGCTCCGTCGTAGCCGTAGCGGAGCAGGTCGACGGGGTGGATCTCGAAGTGCAGGTGCGGCACGCCTCCGTCCGCGTCGCCGGAGTCGCCGACGAAGCCGAGCACGTCACCGGCCTTCACGCGCTTGCCGGCGATCGCGAGCGGGGAGTACGCGCTCAGGTGGGCGTAGTAGAACTCGTTGCCGGCATCGTCGCGCAGCCAGAGCCGCCAGCCGCCGATGTCGTTCCAGCCCACCGAGAAGAGCGTCCCGTCCGCGACCGCGAGCAGCGGCGTCCCGTACGGTGCGACGAGATCCTCGCCGTGGTGCCATTTTCCGGCGACGTCCGCCCGGAAGGCGCCGAACGTGTTGCCGAAGGCGGCGGGCCCGAAGACCGGGAACACGTAGCCGCCGCGCGAGAGTCGCGCGGTGACCTCGGGTGCAGACTGGACAACCTCGGATGGCGCACCAGGAATCGAGCGACCGGGCTCGCGAGGCGCCGACGGCGGGGGCCGAACCGGCGTCTTGGGCGTGCCTCCGCGCGTCGGGGGGGTCGGGGCAGCGTGCGGTGCACCGGCGACGTTGCTCGGCGGCGGGGTGGTCGGCGTGGGCTGCGCGACGGCGAAGGCGGTCGCGGTGCCCACGACGATCTCGGCTCCGGCCGGAAGCCCTGCGTGCTCGGCGATCAAGCGGATGCGAAGGGCCGTGACGGCGCTGTCGGCCGAGCGGGGCGCATCGGAGGTCGTGCGAGTGGACGAGAGCACGTCGAGCGTGCCCCAGTCTGCAAGCGGCACCTGGACGTTGCCGCTCGGGGTGACGGGCTGGCCGAGGACGACGAGGCCGCTGATCGTCGACGTCCCGACGTCCCCTGTCGCGCCGGCCGCACCGGCGGCGGCCCCGGCGCGGATGTTCACGGAATCGACGGTGATCTCGCCTGCGAAGACCGAGACCGCCAGGGCATCGATCACGCCTTCGGCCGACGACGAGGTGCCCTGCTGGGCGGTGGCGCTGACCGTCGACGCGCCGACGCGGAGAACGGAGCCGTCCGCCGGGTACGCGAACGCCCCGCCGCCGCTCGCGGTCGGCGGCGCCGCGATCTGGCTCGTCGCGCCGCCGGGCTGGCCCGGGACGGTGACCTGGGCGACGAGGACGGTGGCACGGGTCGAGGAGGCGGACGGAGGCGAAGGCGCAGCGGCGGCGATGCCGGCGACGGCCGCGGCCAGCACGAGCACGACTCCTGCGCGGGCGGCTCTCACGATGCGTCAGGGTAGCGCCGGCCCTGGCGGACGGCCCGGAACGCGAGCTGGCCGGCGACGGCGAGCAGGAGAACGCCGAAGAGCCGCCGCAGGAGGCTCTCGTCGATCCGGGTCGCGATCTGGACGCCGAGCGCCGCGCCGGCGACCGACGCGAGACCGACGACGAGCGCTGCGCGGGCCCTGACATTCCCGTATGCGCGCTGCCGCCACGCGCCCACCGCGGCCGTCGGCATGATCGCGAGCAGCGACGTTGCGGCGGCCTCGACCTGCCCGAGACCGAGCAGCACGAGCGTCGGGACGAAGAGAATCCCGCCGCCGACGCCGAACAGCCCGGACAGGATCCCGCTCCCGAGACCGAGCACGAGCGCGGCGACGACGACCCACGCGCTCATCCTGCGATCAGCCAGACGCCGACGACGACCAGGAGGCCGGCGAAGGCCAGCGACAACGCTCGTCCCGAGAGCCGCTGCTGCATGTGCGTCCCCGCCAGGGCACCGGCGACCGCCGGGACGCCGACGAGGGCCGCGTATGCGGGCCTGACCTCGCCGTGCACCGAGTACAGCGCGACGCCCGCGGTCGCGGTCACGACGATCGCTCCGAGTGACGTCGCCGCGGCGACATGAGGCGCGAAGGCCGCGAGCCCTATCAGGAGCGGGACGACGACGATCCCGCCACCAACGCCGAAGAGGGTCGAGAAGACGCCGGCGACCAGGCCGATGAGCACGAGCCGAACGGTCATGAGACGCCGTTCGGAGTGAACCGCTCGTATCCTAGGTCGCCGTGGCCGACGACCTGCTTGGCCTGCTCGCTGCCGATCCCTCCAAGGCAGCCGTTCTGCTCGACGTCGACGGCACGCTCGCCCCGATCGTCGACCGTCCCGAGGACGCACGCGTGCCGGACGAGGCGCGCCGCGAGCTGGCGCGCCTCGCCGGACGGTATGCGCTCGTCGCCTGCGTCAGCGGGCGGCCGGGAGCCGACGTGGAGCGGATGGTCGGGGTCGCAGGCGTCGCCGTCGTCGGCGAGCACGGCCTCGAGCTCGAGCCGGAGGCTCGTGCCTGGGCGGCGCGGATCGCCGAGTTCGCCCGCGGGGTCGACTGGCCCGCGGAGCAGAAGCCGCTGTCGGTGTCGTTCCACTTCCGACGCGCCGACGACGAGGCCGCCGCGCGCGCCTACCTGACCCGTGTGGCGGAGCAGGCGGCGGGGGAGGGCTTCGTGCCCCGCTGGGGCCGGATGGTGCTGGAGGTTCGCCCGCCGGTCGACGCGCACAAGGGCACCGCCGTGCGGACGCTCGTCACGCGGGCGGCAGCCCGGCGCGCGCTCTACGCCGGCGACGACCGCACGGACGTCGACGCGTTCGGCGGCCTCGACGGGCTCGAGCTCGGCGTCCGTGTCGCGGTGCGGTCGGCGGAGACGCCCGCCGAGCTGCTCGCCGCCGCCGACCTCGTCGTCGACGGCACCGACGGCGTGCTCGAGCTGCTCCGGCGCCTCTGAGTCCGACCCGGTCGGCGGGGCCTGGGCTCAGCCGCTCTCGTAGCGGGACAGCGTCACTGCCCCGTGCGACGCGGATGAGACGAGCGTCGCGTAGTTGGCGAGCGCGCCGCGGCGGTAGCGCGGCTCGGGCTCGGCCCAATCCGCGAGGCGCGCCTCGAGCTCGGCGTCGGTGAGCTCGACCTCGAGGACGTGGCGGTCGACGTCGAGGACGACGGTGTCGCCCTCGCGCAGTGCGGCGAGCGGCCCGCCCCTCGAGGCCTCGGGCGCGACGTGGCCGACCATGAACCCGTGCGTCGCGCCGGAGAACCGGCCGTCGGTGATGAGGGCGACGGAGTCGGAGAGCCCCTCGCCGACGATCGCGCCGGTGACGTGGAGCATCTCGCGCATCCCCGGCCCGCCGTGCGGCCCTTCGTAGCGGATCACGACGACGTCCCCCGCGACGATCGCCCCGGCCTTGACCGCAGCGAAGCACTCCTCCTCCGAGTCGAAGACGCGTGCGGGGCCGCGATGGACCGTGCGATCGTGGCCGGCAAGCTTGACCGCGCACCCCTCGGGCGCGAGGTTGCCGTACAGCACCGCGACGCCGCCGCGCGCCTTGAGCGGCGCCTCGATCGGGACGACGACCGACTGGCCCTCCGTCTCGACTGCGGCGGCCGCGTGGTCCCCGAGCGTCTTCCCGTCGATGGTCGACGCGCTCTCGTGGAGGAGGCCGGCCTTCTGGAGCTCGCGGGCGACGAGTGCTACTCCACCCGCCGCATACATGTCGTTCGCATGCCAGCGCCCCCACGGCTTCATGTCGGCCACGATCGGCGTCCGCGCCGAGATCCGCTCGAAGTCGTCGATCGTGAACTCGATCCCGAAGTCGCGCGCGATGGCGACGAGGTGGAGGACGGCGTTCGTCGAGCCGCCCGTCGCGGCGACCGAGGCCACGGCGTTCTCGAACGACTCCATCGTCACGAACGACCGCGGCGTCACGTTCCGGCGCACGACGTCGACCGCGAGCCGTCCGAGCTCGTAGGCCGCCTCCTCCTTGGCGCGATGCATCGCCGGGATCCCGTTCGTGCCGAACGGCGAGAGCCCGAGGAAGTCGAGGATCGTCGACATCGTGTTGGCCGTGAACTGGCCCCCGCACGCGCCGGCGCCGGGACAGGCGACGGACTCGAGCTCGTGGAGGTCGGCATCGGTCAGCTTCCCGGCCGCGTGCGCGCCGATTCCCTCGTAGACGTCGCCGACGGAGACCTCGCGCTGCCGGTAGACGCCCGGCGCGATCGAGCCGGTGTACGAGACGATCGCGGGGATGTCGAGGCGCCCGACGGCCATCGCCGCCGCGGGGTTCGTCTTGTCGCATGCGACGAGCATCACGAGGCCGTCGAACAGGTGACCGCGCGCGACGAGCTCGATCGAGTCGGCGATCACCTCGCGGGAGATCAGCGACGCGCGCATCCCGGAGGTTCCCATCGACACGCCGTCCGACACGGCGATCGTGTTGAACTCCATCGGCGTGCCACCGGCGTCGCGCACGCCACGCTTGACGTGCACGGCGAGGTCGCGCTGGTTCAGGTTGCACGGCATCGTCTCGATCCACGTCGTGCCGACCCCGACGATCGGCTTCGCAAGATCCTCGTCGGTGAAGCCCGTCCCCTTCAGCATCGCCCGCGCACCTGCCCGGTCGGGGCCGTCGGTGAGCGCGGCGCTCTGGCGCTTCGCGGGATCGGAAGGTGTGTCGTACGGGCTGGTCACGCGGGATCTCCTCGCTCGATCGGGTTGGACGGGGTGCGGCACCACTCGCTGAACGAACCGGGGTAGAGCCTGACATCGTCGCGGCCCGCGAGCACGAGCCGCTGGACGACCGGGGCCGCGCTGACGCCAGAGCCGCAGTAGACGGCGATCTCGCGCGGTTCCGTCGCCCAGGCGGGGAGAGGCTCCTCGAAGAAGGCGTTGCGCGCGCCCGGGATCCGTCCGGCGACGGGATCGAGCGGCTCGGCGTCGCCGCGCCAGCGCTCCGGCGCGCGCGCGTCGAGGAGCAGGAGGGTCGGGTCGCCGAGCCGCCCGCGGATCTCCTCGGCCTCGATCGTGTCGTCGTCGCGGACATGCGGCACGAACGCCGCGCGCTCCACCCGGGGGTCGTCCGTCTCCAGCGGGCCGGCGTAGGCGCGCGCGTCGAGCGTCCCGGCCGCGTCGTGGCCGAGGTGCCGGAGCAGCCACCAGCAGCGAGCCGCCCAACCGGTGCCGTCGTCGAGCGCGAGGACGAACGAGCCGGGCCCGATCCCCGCGGTCGAGAGCACGGCGCCGAGGGCCAGTGGGTCGGGAAGTGGGTGGCGTCCGCCGACGGAGGGGTCGGCGGTCGGCGTCGAGAGCTGCGTCTCCGGATCGAGATGGACGGCTCCCGGAAGGTGACCGGCCTCGTAGGCGGCGCGCGGCCGGCAGTCGACGAGACGAAGGCTCACAGCGCTCCTCTGGGCGAAACGGCGAGGATCCGCACGTCGTGCTGCGGGAACCGGAGCGTCAGGTCGTCCGCGCAGGCGGACGTGTCGTCTGCCCAGACGATCACGGTTGGCCCGGATCCGGAGAGCGTCGCGCCCCGGGCGCCCGGCGGGAGCTCGGCCCTGACGTCCTCGAGAGTCGACGACGGCCGGTACGGCTCGTGCAGCCGGTCGTCGAGCGCCGCAGCAAAGAGGTCGGCGTCGCCGCTGACCGTTCCGGCGGCGAGGAGCGCGGCCCGGGCAGCGTTCGCCGCGGCGTCGGTGTGCGAGACCACGGCGGGCAGCGAGCGTCGTGACGCCTCGGTGGACGTCCGGTCGCGGGGCACGAGAGCGACCGGCGCGAGCGGGAGCGTGTCGGCGATGCGCGCGATGCGGCCCTCCCAGGTGAGCGTGACCCCGCCGACGAGCGCCGCCGCGAGGTTGTCGGCGTGGCTCTCGAGCGTCAGCCCGGCCGCGAGGAGATCCTCGGGGCTCCCCTGCGGCCGTGCTGCAGCGAGGCCGAGCGCGATCGCCGCGGCTGAGGATCCGAGCCCCCGCTCGAGCGGGATCCGATTCCGGAACCGGAACCGCTTGCCGGCGGGGTCGGCGAGGAGCGCGTAGGCGCGGACGGCGAGGTTCGACGCGTCCTCGGCGAGCTCGCCCGCTCCCTCGCCCTCGACCGCGACGTCGTCGCCGTCCGTCACCTCGAGCTCGTTCCAGAGATCGAGGGCGACCGCCGCGCAGTCGAACGCCGGGCCGACGTTCGCCGAGGTAGCCGGCGCGCGGACGATCATCGGCGCGCCGCGGCGGCGATCGCGTCGGGATCCGCGTCGACCTCGCCGGGCGGAGGGGCGAGTCGATCGGCAATCTCCGGATCCTTGAGCCCGTGCCCCGTGATCGTGACCACGAGCCGCTCGCCCTCGACGTCACCCCGCAGGACGGCGACGAGCCCGGCGGCGGAGGACGGCTCGCAGAAGAGTCCCTCCTCGGCGGCGAGCCGCTGCCAGGCAGCGACCAGCTCGTCGTCGTCCGCAGCGACGATACGCGCGCCGGACGCGGCCACAGCACCGGCATGCACGGGGTCGCCGATCCGGATGGCGGTCGCCAGCGTGTCGCGTCGCCGCGTCGCCTCGACCGACACGATCGGGGTCGCGACACCGAGCTCGCGGAGCGCCTGGGCGTAGGACGAGGTGTTGCCGCCCCCACCGTAGGGGAGCACGAACGCGTCAGGGACTCCGCCGAGCTCCTCGACGACCTCGAGCACGGCCGTCTTCTGGCCTTCGCGCCGGTTCGGGTTGAGCGAGTTGACCAGCACATGGGTGCCGCGCGCTGCGAGCACCTGAGCCGCGGCGAGCGCCTGGTCGAAGTCGCCACGCACCTCGAGCACCGTCGCCCCGAGCATGCGCGTCTGCGCCAGCTTCGCCCCGGCGACGGCGCCCCGCGGAGTCAGGACGACGGCGGGCAGGCCCGCACGCGCGGCGTACGCCGCGGCGCTCCCGGCCGTGTTCCCGGTCGACGCGCAGAGCACCGCCTCGGCGCCGTCCTCGAGCGCCTTCGAGACGGCGACCGTCATGCCGCGATCCTTGTACGAGCCGGTCGGATTCGAGGCCTCCCACTTGAGCCAGAGCTCGCGTAGGCCGGCCGCCCGTGCGAGTCGGGGCGCGGCGAGGAGCGGCGTCGAGCCCTCGCCGAGCGACACGACCGGCGTCGTCGCCGTGACCGGCAGCTGCGCGCGGTAGCGCTCGATGAGGCTGAGGGTCACGCCCAGCCGAGCTCCTCGACCCCGCGCTCGGAGACGACCGGGAGGGCGGTCGCCTCACCGCGCGACTCGGGGAGGGCGCGAATCGATGCGAGCGCGGCCTCGACGCGCCCGGCCGGCGCCTCGTGCGTCACGACGTGGAGCACCGCGTGGCCGTTCGCCGGCTGCTGGACGAGCCGGGCGACGGACACCCCCTCTGTCGAGAGCTCCTGGGCGAGCCGGGCGAGGACGCCCGCGCGGTCCTCGACGAGAAGCCGCAGGTACCAGAGCGACGGGAGATCTCCCGGCGGCATCCGCTCCACCTGACGCCACACGGGATCGCCCTGGAGGAACCCCGTTCCCGTCGTCCCGACGATCGACACGAGATCCGCGACAACCGCGCTGGCCGTCTCGATTCCGCCGGCGCCCGGGCCCTCCAGCGTGATCTCGCGGATCGCGTCGCCCTGCAGCATCACCGCATTGAAGGGCCCGTCGACGGTCGCGAGCGGATGGTGGGCGTCGACGAAGGCCGGCCCGACGCGGACGTCGACCCGCCCATGGGCGAGGGTCGCGCGGCCGAGCAGCTTCACGCGCATGTCGAGCGCGCGCGCGGCCTCGACGTGCTCCCCGCGGAGCGCCTCGATGCCCTGGACCCCGACCCAGTCGAGCGGGACCCGCGACCCGAACGCGACCGTGGCCAGGATCGCCATCTTCGCCGCGGCGTCGAGCCCGCCGACGTCGTCCGACGGGTCGGCCTCCGCGTAGCCGAGCCGCTGCGCCTCCGCGAGCGCCTCCGTATACGACTGGCCCTCGCTCATCGCCGACAGGATGAAGTTGGTCGTCCCGTTGACGATCCCGAGGACGCGGTGGACGTTCGTGACGACGAGCGACTCGCGCAGCACCTTGATCACCGGGATCGCCGCGCAGACAGACGCCTCGAAGCGCAGCTGTGCGCCTCCCGCGGCGGCCGCGGCGAAGAGCTCCACGCCGTGGCGCGCGACGAGCTGCTTGTTCGCCGTCACCACCGAGCGGCCCGAGCGCAGCAGCGTGAGGACGTGGTCGCCGGCCGGGTCGACGCCGCCCATCACCTCGGCGACGAGCCGGATCGACGGGTCGTCGAGGATCTCGGCCGGCTCGGCCGTGAGCACCCCGGGGCCGGGATCGAAGCCCCGCTCGCGCGCCGGGTCGCGGACGAGTGCCCGGACGACCCGGAGCCGGTGCCCCGTGGCTCGCTCGATCTCGTCGCCCTGCTCCGCGAGGAGACGGTGGACGGCCGCGCCGACCGTCCCGTAGCCGAGGAGCGCTACGGGGACGTCAACCGACTGCACTCGCGCCCTCGCGGCGCATGAGCGAGCGCAGCTCCTCTCCAACCTGCTCGAGCAGCTGGTTCGCGGCCTCTTCGCGGTGGCCCCGCAGGCCGGCCTCGCCGCTCTCCATCTCGGAGATCCACAGCTTCGCGAACTCGCCCGAGCGGATGTCGTCGAGGACGCGTTGCATCTGCTCCCGGACGTGCGAGTCGATCACGCGCGGCCCGCTCACGTAATCGCCGAACTCGGCCGTGTCGGAGATCGACCAGCGCATGTGCTTGAGCCCGCCCTCCCAGAGGAGGTCGACGATCAGCTTCAGCTCGTGCAGGCACTCGTAGTAGGCGATCTCGGGCTGGTAGCCGGCCGCGACGAGCGTCTCGAAGCCCGCCCGGACCAGCTCGGTCGTCCCGCCGCAGAGCACGGCCTGCTCGCCGAACAGGTCGGTCTCGGTCTCCTCCCTGAAGGTCGTCTCGAGGATGCCGGCTCGCCCGGCGCCGATCCCGACGGCGTAGGCGAGCGCGAGGTCGCGGGCGCGCCCGGACGCGTCCTGCTCGACGGCGATCAGGGCCGGCGTCCCGAGCCCCTCGGTGAACAGGCGCCGCACCACGTGGCCCGGGCCCTTCGGGGCGACCATGATCACATCGTGGCCGGCGGCGGGTGCGATCCGGCCGTAGAGGATGTTGAACCCGTGGGCGAAGAGGATCGCCGCGTCCGGCTCGAGCGTCGGCTGGACGTCCTCGGCGAACACGGCGGGCTGCACCTGGTCGGGGAGGAGCAGCGACACGAGCTGCGCACCGCGCACGGCCTCCGGGATCGTTCGGACCTCGAGCCCGGCCTCCACCGCGTCGGCCCAGGACGACGAGCCCTCGCGGAGGCCCACCACGACCCGCACGCCGGAATCGAGGAGGTTGAGCGCGTGGGCGTGGCCCTGGCTCCCGTACCCGACGACGGCGACGGTGCCGTCGAGGAGGGAGAGGTCGCCGTCACGGAGGATCGTGGCCATGCGCGTGTCCTTTCGCTTGGTGAAGAGCGAGGTATAGCTCGCCGCGGGTCAGTTGATGGCCGCGAGCCGTCGTGCCGCGCGCCGCCGGGCCGAGGCGCGGGGCACGCCGATGCGACCGGTGCGGACGAGGTCGAGGATCCCGTACGGATGGCAGAGCTCGTGGAAGGCGTCGAGCTCCTCGGGCGTCCCGGTCAGCTCCAGGACGACGGCGTCGGAGCCGACGTCGAGCAGCTTCCCGCCGAGCGCCTCGGCGGTCGTCACGAGCTCCGCACGCCGCTCGGGCGCTGCCGACACGCGGATGACGAGCAGCTCGCGCTCGACGGCCTCTCCGGACGCGAGCTCGGTCACGCGGAGCACGTTGACGAGCTTGTGGATCTGCTTCTCGATCTGCTCGAGCGAGTGCTGGGCGCAATCGACGCGGATCGTGATGCACGAGACGCCGGGACGCTCGGTCGGGCCGACCGCGAGCGACTCGATGTTGAAGGCGCGGCGCGCGAACATCGTCGTGATCCGCGTGAGCGCCCCCGGCCTGTCCTCGACGATGACCGACAACGTGTGTCTCACAGCGCCCTCGCTTCCACGGTCGTGCCCGCTCCCGGGTACTCGAGCATGTCGAGCGCGGCGGCGCCGGCGGGGATCATCGGGAACACCTGCTCCGCCGGGTCGACGCGGCAGTCGACGACCGCCGTCCTCCCCGACGCGAGCGCCTCCTCGAGGGCGGTGTCGAGCTCCCGCTCGTCGGTGACGACCATGCCGAGGCCGCCGTAGGCCTCTGCGAGCCGGGCGTAGTCCGGCACCTGCGCGGTCAGGTGGACGTGCGAGCGCCGCCCGTCGAAGAACATGTCCTGCCACTGGGTGACCATCCCGAGGTGGGCGTTGTTCAGCAGCACGACGACGATCGGCAGGTCCTCGAGCACCGCGGTCGCGAGCTCCTGCGCGGTCATCTGGAAGCAGCCGTCGCCGTCGACGCAGACGACGGTCGCGTCGGGTCGCGCGGCCTTGGCGCCGATCGCGGCGGGGATCCCGTAGCCCATCGTCCCGAGCCCGCCCGAGGTGATGAAGCTGCGCGGACGCTCGGAGACGACGTACTGCATGGCCCACATCTGATGCTGGCCGACGCCGGTCGTGACGATCGTGTCGGTGCCTGCGGTCAGACGCTGGACGGCCTGGACGACCTGCTGGGGCTTGAGCCACTCGTCGCTCGTGTCATAGCGCAGCGGGAACTCGTCGCGCCACGCGCGGAGCTGGTCGAGCCACGCGTCCGGGACGGGGGCGCCTTCGGCGCGCTGGGCCCCCACTGCGTCCGCGAGCTCCCCCACGGCCGTCGCGAGCGGCCCGACGACCGGGATGTCCGCGTTGCGCAGCTTCGAGATCTCCGCCGGGTCGATGTCGAGATGGACGATCGTCGCGCCGGGCGCGAACGCCGCGAGCTTGCCCGTCACGCGGTCGTCGAACCGCGCGCCGATCGCGACCAGCACGTCGCAGGTGTTCATCGCGAGGTTCGACCACTTCGCCCCGTGCATGCCCGGCCATCCGAAGTGGAGGTCGTGCGTCTCCGGGAAGGCGCTCTTGCCCATCAGCGTCGTCACGACCGGGAGCGTCCCGGTCTCGGCGAGGCGTCGCAGCTCCCCGCAGGCGTCGCCGTTGAGCGTCCCGCCGCCGACGTAGAGCACCGGCTTCCGCGCGTGCGCGATCGCACGCGCGGCCTCGCGGATCTGGAGCGGATGCACTTTCGACGGCGGGCGCCACCCGGGAAGGTCGACCTCGGTCGGGTAGGTGAAGTCGAGCGTCGCCTCCTGGAGGTCGCGCGGCACGTCGACGAGGACCGGGCCGCAACGCCCGGTCTTCGCGACGTGGAAGGCGGCCCTCATCGTCGCGGCGATCTCGCGGACGTCGGAGACGAGCCACGAGTGCTTGACGATCGGCATCGTGATCCCGGTGATGTCGCACTCCTGGAAGGCGTCGGTGCCGATCAGGTTCGAGCGCACCTGGCCCGTGATGCAGACGAGCGGCGTGGAGTCCATCCACGCATCGGCGATCGGCGTGACGAGGTTCGTGGCGCCCGGCCCCGAGGTCGCGATCGCGACGCCCGTCCGGCCGGACGCGCGCGCGTAGCCCTGCGCCATGTGCCCTGCGCCCTGCTCGTGACGGGCGAGGACGTGGCGCACGGTCGTCCCACGGGCCATCGCGTCGTACGTCGGCATGATCGCCCCGCCCGGGATGCCGAACATGATGTCGACCCCCTCCGCTTCGAGCGAGCGGAGGATCGCGTCGCCGCCTGTCATCTTCATCCGCCGACCCCCAGTGCGAACTCGGTGTCGCGCCGCGCGCTTCGCAGCAGGCCGAGCACGGCGTCGACGAACTCCCGCGTCGTCGCCGTGACGCCCGGGCCGGGAACGTCGGACAACGGCCGGGACGCACGCCTCGCCGCGGTGAGGCCCTCCTCGAGCGCCTCGCCCGCGGCCGTGCGGCCGAGCCCTTCGGACAGGAGCAGCGCCGTCGCGAGCAGCATCGGGCTCGGGTCGGCCATGCCGTGCCCCGCGAGATCGCTCGCGGTTCCCTCGGCCGGGCCGAAGAGGCTCGGGCCCGTCGACGAGAGGTAGCCGTACGCGACGAGCCGCCTTCGGCCGCCGAGCCTCGGGGCCTCGGCGACGGCGCCGCCGAGGACGCCCTCCGCCGCGAGGACGCCGGTCGAGCCGGCCGCGAGCCTGCGGAGCGCCTCGGGCAGCGGTAGGTGCTCCACCGCGACGCCCGGGTGGGCCTCGGCGTGCCGGTCGACCCGCGCCGTCCACGCCTCGGACACCCCGACCGAGGTCAGCCGCCCTGCACGGTTCCGGGCCGTCGCGAACGCGCGGTCGAGCGTCCAGTCGCCCGCGCCCTCGTGGAGAGGCGAGAATGCGGTCGCGTCACCCGTGTCGTCGAGCACCCGAGTCACGCGGGCACCCAGGTCGAGCGCTGCGCGCAGCCCTTCGAGTGCCGGCGCGGCGTCGCCGGCCACGAGAACGGCGTCCGCGCTCGAGGTCGCCTGGCGGGTCGCCGCCGGCAGGAGGTGGCCGGACCGCGTGAGCGCCTCCGTGTCGAACGGCGGGTGGAGCTCCTCGATGCCGAAGCCGTGCTCGCGGGCGAGGCCGCCGAGCGCGCGGCTCGCGGCCGCCGTGATCTCGGGGCCGATCCCGTGACCGGCGAGGCAGGCGACGACGTACGTCCGCCGGCCTGTCACGGGAAGGATCGGGTTGTGGGGGAAGTGAAGGTCATCGGGTGGTGCTCCTCTCGCTCGGTACGCCCTCGAACGCACCTCTTCTGTGGTCTCGGTCGGCGTGTGCGCCGCGTTCGGCGCGTGAGCGTCGATCTCCCCTAGGAGGGGAGAATGAGGATGAGCTCGATGCCGCCGCCGACCGCTACGGGGCGCGGTACGAGAGGACGTACGGGTACGGCGTGGCAGAGCATCCTCATCGGAGAGTGCCGGAAGGTCGCAGCGCTGTCAATTCGACGTTGGTCCAGCTTGCGGCTGGCCGTCCGGCCGACTACCATCGATCATCGATGGTGCGCGAGGCGACTCCTCCTGATGCACGTGCCGGGGCTGCCGTAGCCCCGACCTCGCCGATTGCGTTCATCGCCTCCAAACGGCGCTAGCCGGCGACACTCTCCCGCCCCCGCCCGCTAGCAGCCAAGAACCCGGCGGGAAGCACCCGACCCCGACCCGCGAAAGGCCGACCGTCCCTCGTGAGCCAGCCCCTCTACGACCCCACCATCGAGCGCGACGCCTGCGGGATCGGCCTCGTCGCCGACGCGCGCGGCCGGGCGTCGAGGGAGCTCGTCGACCGTGCGCTCGCGGGGCTCGCCGCCGTCTCCCATCGCGGCGCCTGGGCCGCCGACGGCGTCACCGGCGACGGCGCGGGGGTGCTCCTCCCGCTCCACCCGTCGCTGACCGGAATCGACGGGGCGGGTCTCGCGATGTGCTTCCTGCGCGAGCCGTGGCTCCGGGGAATCGTCGAGGAGGCGTGTCGCGCCGAGGGCCTCGAGCCGTTCGGCTGGCGGGACGTGCCCATCGACGTCGCGGCGCTCGGGTCGACCGCGACCGCGAGCATGCCGCGGATCGCGCAGCTCGTGCTGGCCCCCTGCGCCGAGCCGGACGCGGAGCTGCGAGCGCATCGCGCGCGCCGCCGAGCGGAGCGGGTCGACGGCGTGTACGTGGCGTCGCTCTCGTTCCGCACCGTCACGTACAAGGCGCTCTGCGCCGCCACGCAGCTCGAGACCTTCTACCCCGACCTGGCCGACACCGACTGGACGGCGTCCTGGGCGATCTTCCACCAGCGCTTCTCGACGAACACGGATCCGAGCTGGGAGCGTGCGCAGCCGTTTCGGTTCCTCTGCCACAACGGGGAGATCAACACGATCGAAGGGAACGTGGCGTGGATGGAGGCGCGCGAGCGCGCGCGCGGCCTCGACGCCGAGCTCGCGCCGGCGCTCGACCGTACCGGCTCCGATTCCGCTCTCCTCGACAACGCCCTCGAGCTCCTCGTGCGCGCCGGTCTCGACGTGCGGGAGGCGGTGACGCTTCTCGTGCCCCCGGCCTGGCAGAACGACCCCAGGATCGACGAGCGGGAGCGTGCGATGCATCGCTACCACGCCATGCTTGCCGAGCCGTGGGACGGTCCTGCGGGCCTCGTCTTCGGTGACGGCGTCGTCTGCGGGGCTGCGCTCGACCGCAACGGCCTGCGCCCGCTGCGCGTCGCGGTGTGCGAGGACGGCCTGGTCGCCGTCTCCTCCGAGGCGGGCGCCATCCCGCTGCCGGAGGGTGTCGCCGTGCGGCGCGCCAGGCTCGGTCCCGGGCAGCTCCTCTCGCTCGACCCCGACCGCGGTCTCCTCTTCGACGGCGAGCTCAAGCGCGTGCTCGCGTCGCGGAAGCCCTATTCCGCCTGGGTCGACGAGAGCGTGCGCTACGCCGACCAGGGCACCCCGCTCCCGGCTCCCGACGGGGATCTCGGCTCCCGTCACGCCCTGCACGGGTACACGCGCGAAGACCTCTCGCTCATGCTCCGCCCGATCGCCCAGACCGGCGCCGACCCCGTGTACTCGATGGGCGACGATGCCCCGATCGCGCCGCTCGCCGGCCGCGGCCGGCCACTCGCGTCGTACTTCCGCCAGCGCTTCGCCCAGGTGACGAACCCGGCGATCGACCACTATCGCGAGCGCACCGTGATGTCGGTCGCAACGCTGGTGGGCGCGCGCGCCCCGCTCGACGCGGAGGGGCCGCTGCCCCCGCTCACCGTCCTGCCCACCTTCCTCGTCACCCCCAACGGTCTGGCCGCACTCGCCCCGGACGACATCGACGCGACGTTCACCGCCGACGAGGGCCTCGCCGCCGCGGTCGAACGCCTCGCCGACCGGGCGGTCGCGCTCGCGGAGTCGGGATCGACCGCCGTCTGCCTCACTGACGCCGCAGCGGGCGGGGACCGTGCAGCGGTGCCCACGCTGCTCGCGGTCGCCGCGGCCCACGGCCGGCTCGTCGAGCAGGGGCTGCGGACGACGTGCTCGCTCCTCGTGGCGAGCGACGAGACACGGGACACGCACATGGTGGCGACGCTGGTCGGCTACGGCGCCGACGTCGTCTGCCCGCGGCTCGCGCTCGAGACCGTGGCGCGGCTCGCCGACACCGACAAGGTCGGAGGCGACCGGCCGACGCCCGACGAGGCACAGGCACGCCTCCTCGGCTCGCTCGAGGACGGTGTGCTGAAGGTGATGTCGAAGATGGGCATCTCGGACGTGGCGAGCTACCGGGGCGCGCGGCTCTTCGAGGCGGTCGGCCTCGACCAGCGCCTCTGCCGGCGGTTCTTCGGCGGGACGCCGTCGGCGATCGGCGGGATCTCGCTGGACGGGCTGGAGCGGGACGCGCTCGCCCGGCTCGCCGCGGGCGAGGCCGAGAAGCCGGCGCTCGAGAATCCCGGCTTCTACAAGTTCCGCAAGGGAGGGGAGCCGCACGCTACGGATCCGGACGTCGTCGAGGCGCTCCAGGCGAGCGTGACGGCGGCGCACGCGCTCGTGAAGGCGGTGAAGGGCGAGCGCCAGGAGCTCTACGCGCGGTTCGCCGAGCTCGTCGACGGGCGGACGCCGATCGAGCCGCGCGACCTCCTCGAGCTCGTGCCCGTGCGCGAGCCGGTGCCGCTCGAAGAGGTCGAGCCGATGGAGTCGATCGTGCGGCGGTTCTCCGGCGGCGCGATGTCGCACGGCGCGCTCTCCGCGGAAGCGCACGAGACGATCGCGATTGCGCTCAACCGGCTCGGCGGACGCTCGAACTCGGGCGAGGGCGGGGAGGACCCGGCCCGCTACCGCGACGAGCGCAACTCGAAGATCAAGCAGGTCGCGTCGGGCCGCTTCGGCGTGACCGCGGAGTACGCCGCGTCCGCGGATGAGCTCCAGATCAAGATCGCCCAGGGGTCGAAGCCGGGGGAGGGCGGTCAGATCCCGGCGCACAAGGTGACGGAGGAGATCGCCCGCCTGCGGTCGACCACCCCGGGGGTGTCGCTCATCTCCCCGCCACCGCACCACGACATCTACTCGATCGAGGACCTCGCACAGCTCGTCTTCGACCTCCGCGAGGTGAACCCGGACGCGGACATCTCGGTCAAGCTCGTCTCCTCGGCGGGCGTCGGCGTCATCGCCGCCGGGGTGGCCAAGGCGCACGCGGACATCGTCCACGTCGCGGGTGCGGACGGCGGGACGGGCGCGAGCCCGCTGCCCTCGATCAAGCACGCGGGCGCGCCGTGGGAGCTCGGGCTCGCCGAGACGCAGCAGGCGCTCGTCGCCAACGGCCTCCGCGGCCGGGTCCGGGTGCGGGTCGACGGGGGCTTCAAGACCGGCCGCGACGTCCTCGTCGCCGCGTTGCTCGGTGCCGACGAGTTCTCCTTCGGGACAGCGCTGCTCCTGGCCGAGGGCTGCCTGATGGTGCGCTCGTGCCACCTCGATACCTGCCCCGTGGGGATCGCGAGCCAGCGGCCCGAGCTCCGCGCCAAGTTCGCCGGCACGCCGGAGATGGTCGAGGCCTACCTCCGGTTCGTCGCGCTCGACGTCCGCGAGCACCTCGCCCGCCTCGGCCTCCGGACCCTCGACGAGGCGGTCGGCCGCGTCGACCTCCTGCGCCAGCGGCGGACGGGCGATCCGTCCGCCGACGCGCTCGACCTCGGTGCGCTCCTCGTCTCGACCGGCCAGGGTCACGCCCGGTACGTCGGACAGCCGGTCCCGCACGAGGGCGATCGGCTCGGGGCACTCCTCCTCTCCCAGGGCAAGGCCGCGATCAGCGGTGCGCGGCTCGTGGAGGCCGCGTACCAGGTGACGAACGCCGATCGGGCGATCGGCGCCCGCCTGGGCGGCGCGATCGCGAAGGCCGTGGGCTCGGCCGCCCCGGCCGGCCGCGTTCGGGCACGATTCGAGGGCTCGGCGGGCCAGAGCTTCGGCGCGTTCCTCACGTCCGGCGTCGACCTCCGGCTCGTCGGCGAGGCGAACGACTACGTCGGGAAGGCGATGTCCGGCGGCCGTATCGTCGTCTCGCCCCCGTCGGGCGACGTCGGCGATCCGTGCCTCCTCGGCAATACCGTGCTCTACGGCGCGACCGGCGGCGAGCTCTTCTGCGCCGGCGCGGCAGGCGAGCGGTTCGCCGTGCGCAACTCGGGCGCACTTGCGGTCGTGGAGGGCGTCGGCGACCACGGCTGCGAGTACATGACCCGCGGCACGGTCGTCGTCCTCGGCCCGCACGGCCGCAACCTCGGCGCGGGGATGACCGGCGGCGAGGCGTTTCTCCTCGACCCGGACGAGCGGCTCGTCAACGACGACCTCGTGACGCTCGTCCCGCTCGAGCCCGACGAGCACGAGCGCCTCGTCGAGCTCCTCGACCGGCACGCCCGTCTCACCGGCTCGGGTCGCGCACTCGCGCTGCTCGCCGACCGGGAGCGGTCGCTTGCCCGCTTCAAGCGGCTCGCACCCCGCAGCTCGCTCGTCGAGCGCGAGGCACACGAAGAGGGCCGCCTCACGGCCTGACGCATAAACTCGATTCTTTGTGCATACTATGCGGATGCCGTACGTCAGCATCGTGGGCTCCGCCGGCTACACCGGCCAGGAGACGCTCGACCGGGTTCTCCGTCACCCCGACCTCGAGCTCTACGCCGTGGGCTCGGACTCGCTCGCCGGGCAGGATGCGACCGCACTGGATCCCCGGCTGAACCGGAACGGCGGGAAGCGGGTCCCGCGGCTCATCACGAACGATGCCGCGCTCGCGTGCGAGGCCGACATCACCTTCCTCTGCCTCTCCCACGAGGACGCCGCGGGGTTCGAGCCGCCCTCGCGCGGGGTCGTGGTCGACCTCTCCGGCGCGCACCGGCTGAAGGACCCGACGGCGTACGAGGAGTGGTACGGCTTCACGCACGCGCGGCCCGACGAGCTCGCCGACTGGTCGTACGGGCTCCCCGAGCTGTCTCCCCCCGAGGGACGGCTGATCGCGAACCCGGGCTGCTACGCGACCGCGGTGCTGCTCGCGCTCGGCCCCCTTGCCGCAGCGATCGACCCGACGTGCGTCGTCGTCGACGCGATGTCGGGGATGACCGGCGCCGGCCGCTCGCCGCGGCCCTCCACACACGCGGGGTTCGTGCTCGAGAACGTCTCGCCGTACAAGGTGGGATCGCACCAGCACGTGGCCGAGATCGCCCAGCTGCTCGGCTTCCCGGTCTCGTTCACGCCCCATCTCCTGCCGCTGCGGCGCGGGCTTCTCGCAACCTGCAACGTCCGCTCGACGGGCGCCGACCTGCGCGCGCTGCTCGAGGAGCGCTACGCGTCGAGCCCCGTCGTCACCGTGCTGCCGGAGGGCGTGGCGCCGGAGCTGTCGCGGGTCCAGGCGACCGACGGGGCGGAGGTCGGCGTCTTCGCCGACCGGTACACCGACCGCACGATCGTGATCTGCGCCCTCGACAACCTCGGGAAGGGCGCAGCCGGCCAGGCGATCCAGAACGTCAACGCGCTCTTCGGCCTCTCCGCGACCGCAGGACTACGGCTGTCGGGGGTCCTCGTCTGATGTCCGTCACCGCCGCGTCGGGCTTCGCGGCCTCCGGGGTCTCGGCCGGGATCCGGCCGTCGGGCAGGCCGGACGTCGCGCTCGTCCGCTCGCTCGGGCCGGCGGTCGGCTGCGCCATGTGGACCCGGAACCGCGTCCAGGCGGCCCCGGTCACCGTCTCCCGGAGGCACCTCGGGCTCGCCGAGCCGCAGGCGGTGGTCGTGAACGCGGGGGTGGCCAACGCCGCGACCGGCGCACCCGGGGAGGACGACGCCCGGGCGACCGCCGCGCGGGTCGCCGAGCGCCTCGCGCTCCGCCCCGAGGAGGTGATCGTCCTCTCGACAGGCGTGATCGGCCCGAGGCTCCCGATGGAGCGCCTGCTCGCCGGCGTCGACGCGGCGGCCGCGGCGCTCTCGCCGGACGGCGGCGACGCGGCGGCGGACGCGATCCTCACGACGGACAACGGCCCGAAGACGGCGGTCGCCTCGCGCGACGGGGTGACGGTCGGGGGAATGGCGAAGGGCGCCGGGATGATCCACCCCAGCTTGGCGACGATGCTGGCCGTCGTCACGACCGACTACCCGCTGCCGTCCGCGCGCGCCGCGGACGGGTTCCTCCGCCCCGTGGTCGAGCGGTCGTTCAACCGGATCTCCGTCGACGGCGACTGCTCGACGAACGATGCGGTCGTCCTGCTCGCGCCCGAGGGCGGTGATGCGCGCGACCCGTCGCAGGACGCAGCGTTCACGGAGTGCCTGGAGGCCGTCTGCGCCGACCTCGCACGGCAGATCGTCGCCGACGGCGAGGGCGCCACCGTCGTTCTCGAGATCGCCGTCCGCCGTGCTCCGTCGGCGGACGAGGCGCGTGCGATCGCGCTCCGCGTCGCGACCTCGCCGCTCGTCAAGACGGCAGCCTTCGGGCACGACCCGAACTGGGGCCGCGTCCTGGCCGCCGCGGGCTCGGCTCCGTGGAACGGAGGCTTCGCGCGGCTCGACCCCGACAGGCTCTCCGTCTCGTTCGACGGCACGCCCGTCTTCGCGAGCGGGGCGCCGACGGGTCGTGTCCCCGAGCTCGGAGGGCCGGCGTGCCGGATCGAGCTCGATCTCGATCTGGGCGACGGCGAGGCTGCGTACCTCGCGTCCGACCTCTCGACGGACTACGTGAAGCTCAACGCCGAGTACACGACGTGACCCCGGCGCCTGTCGTCCTGAAGCTCGGCGGCCGCGTCGCGGCCGACGTGGTCACCACCGCACTCGAGAGCGTCGACGGCCCCGTGGTCATCGTCCACGGCGCAGGACCGCAGATCACGGCCGAGATGGAGCGTCGCGGGATCGAGGCGGCGTTCGTCGACGGCCGCCGCGTGACGACACCCGAGGTGCTCGACGTCGTCCGCGAGGCGCTCGCGTCCGTCAACGCCGCGCTCTGCCGTGCGATCGGCCCGAACGCCGTCGGTCTCAGCGGCGACGAGATCGGTCTCGTGGCACGGAAGGTCGACGGGCTCGGTCTCGTGGGCGATCCGTCCCCTTCGGCGCCGCCTGCCGTCGTCGCCGCGCTCGCGGCGGGCCGTGTCCCGGTCGTCGCGCCGCTCGCCGCAGGCCCGCTCAACGTCAATGCCGACGAGGCGGCGGCCGCCCTGGCCGTCGGACTCGGCGCGTCGCGCATCCTCTTCGTCATGGACGTCCCCGGGGTCCTCCTCGACGGCGAGCTGACCACCGTGCTGCCCGCCGACGAGGCGGAGGCGGCGCTCGCCGCGGGCCGATTCGAGGGTGGCATCGTCCCGAAGCTGATCGCAGCCGTCCGCGCGGCCCGAGGCGGCGTGCCGGCGGCAATCGGTCAGACCGAGGTCCCGGCGTGACCGACGCCGGCACGGCGTCGTCCATCGCCGCGCGCGAGGCGGTCCTGCCGACCTACGCGCGCGCCGACGTGACGATCGTCCGCGGCGAGGGGGCACGAGTCTGGGACGCCGAGGGGCGCGAGTACCTCGATTTCGGGGGCGGGATCGCCGTGGTCGGGCTCGGCCACCGGCACCCGGCGGTCACCGACGCCGCACACGCGCAGCTCGACCGGCTCTGGCATGCGTCGAACCTCTACTGGACGGAGCCGATGCTGCGCCTCGCGGGGCTGCTGTCCGACCGGGTCGGGGGCGCGCAGGCGTTCTTCTGCAACTCCGGTGCGGAGGCGAACGAGGCGGCGCTCAAGGTCGCCCGCAAGGCGACGGGCCGCACCGGGATCGTGGCGCTCGAGGGCGGCTTCCACGGGCGCACGCTCGGAGCCCTCTCCGCGACGGGCCAGCCGGCCAAGTGGGAGGGCTTCGGCCCGCTCGTTCCCGGGATGACCTTCGCGCGACCGAACGACGTCGAGTCGCTCGAAGCTGCGGTGACGCCAGGCGGCGACCTCGCCGCGATCTTCGTCGAGCCCGTGCTCGGCGAGGGAGGCGTCGTCCCGCTCGAGGAGGGCTTCGTCCGCGCGGCCGCAGAGATCGCGCGCGAAGTGGGCGCCCTTCTCTGCGTCGACGAGGTCCAGGCCGGGCTCGGCCGGACCGGGACGTTCTTCGCGTACGAGCAACTCGGGATCGAGCCCGATCTGGTGACGCTCGCCAAAGGCCTTGCCAACGGACTCCCGATCGGCGCGCTGCTCGTCCGCGACGGCGTCGCCCGCGCGATCGGTCCGGGCGACCACGGGTCGACCTTCGGTGGCAACCCCGTCGCCTGCGCGGCCGCGTGCGCCGTCGTCGAGGCGATCGACGAGGAGCTCCTCGCCAACGTCGTCGCCCGCGGCGACCAGCTGGCCTCGGGGCTCGCCGGAGTGGCCGGCGTGCGCGAGGTCAGGGGTCGCGGCCTGCTCCTCGCCGGGGTGCTCGACGGTGACGCCGCCGCGGTCGTGGACGCCTGCCGCGAGCGGGGTCTGCTCGTCCTCACCGCCGGGAGCGACGTGCTCCGGCTCCTGCCCCCGCTCGTGATCACGGAGGCCGAGGCGGACGAGGCGCTCTCGATCATCGGCGCGGTGCTCGGGTGAGGAACACCGTTCGTCAGCAGGCGATTCTCCGCCTCGTGCGCGACCGCGCGATCTCGACGCAGACGGAGCTCGTCGACGCGCTCCGCGGCGAGGGGCACGACGTCGTGCAGACGACGATCTCGCGGGACATCCACGAGCTCGGCCTCACGAAGGTGCGCGCGCCGTCGGGCAGGCTCGTGTACGCGGCGCCGGGCTCGGACGACGCCGACCGGCTCCGTTCGATCGGCGTCGCGATGCGGCGCTACGCAACCCGCGTCGAGCGGGCCGGCCCCCTCGTCGTCGTCACGACCCCGTCGGGCTACGCGAGCGCGCTCGCCCAGGCGATCGACGAGGGCCGCCACCCCGGGATCGCCGGCACGATCGCGGGCGACAACACGATCTTCCTCGCACCACGCGACGGTACGAGCCCCGACGACCTGAGCTCCGAGCTCGGGGCGCATCTCGGGCCGGCTGCCGTGGCCTGAGACGCTTCACGGCCGAAAAAGCAAGACGGCCGCTTGGGGGAGCGGCCGCCTCGGTGATGCTGGGGAGGGTGGGTGCTTAGACGATCGACCCACGGGCCCGGCCCCTGACTCCCTCGTTCGAGTGATTCGCCGCGCACGGCGCTAGAAGGCGTAGCGCTGCTCCTTCCAGGGGTCGGCATCGTTGTGGTAGCCGTAGCGCTCCCAGAACCCTGGCGCGTCGGTCGACCGGAGCTCGATGGCGCGGAGCCACTTCGCGCTCTTCCAGAAGTACTTCCCCGGGACGACGAGGCGGAGCGGCCAGCCGTGCTCGGCCGCGAGCGGCGCGCCGTCGGCGTGCGTCGCAAGGAGCGCGCCTTCGGCGTCGAGCGACGACGCCGGGACGTTCGCCGTGTAGCCCGCCTCCGCGTGCGCGACGGCGTAGTGCGCGCTCGGACGCCGGCCGACGAGCTCGAGGATCGCCGACCAGGGAACGCCCGTGAACTCTGCGTCGAAGCGACTCCACCGCGTGACGCAGTGGATGTCCTGCCGCACCGTCACCTTCGGGAGGTCGTCCAGCTCCTGCCACGAGAGGGTGAGCGGAGACTCGACCTCGCCGTGGACGCGGAAGTCCCAGCCCGCGAGGTCGGGCGGGTACGACGGAATGCTCCCGGCGTGCAGCACCGGCCACTTCTCGGTCAGGTACTGACCAGGCGGGAGCCGCGCCGGGTCGTAGCCGGCCTCCTTCACCTTCCGCTCCGCTCTGCTCCTGAACACGCTCGGTACTCTCGTCTCGATGACCGTGACGACGTTACAGGCTGCTCCTCTCGCCCGGTCATACGTCGCCGTGCGAGGGCCGGACGCGGCCGCGTACCTCAACCGCATGGTCTCGAACGACGTCGAGGCGCTCGCACCCGGGGAGTCGTGCGAGGCGCTGCTCCTGACGCCGAAGGCGCGGATCGTCGCGCCGCTCGTCGTCGTGCGCCGCGGGGAGGACGACTTCCTGCTCCTGACCGAGCCCCTTGCCGGCGAGCGGCTCGTTCGCGAGCTCCTGCGCGCCCGCTTCGCGGCGAAGTGCGCGATCGAGCCGGAGGAGCACCGGTCCGTCGTCGTCCTGGGCGCGGGAGAGGACGTTCTCGCCGCTCACGGGACGCTTGCCTTGCGGAACCTCGACTACGGGCTGCCCGCGGTCGAGCTCGTCGACGCGGAGCCCCCTTCGGGCGCCGGTGCCGTCTCGGAGGAGGAGCTCGAGCGGCTGCGGATCCGGGCGGGTACGCCGCGACTCGGCCGCGAGCTCGACGACCGCGTCCTGCCCGCCGACGCCGGGCTCGAGGAGCGCGCGATCAGCTTCACGAAGGGCTGTTACCCGGGGCAGGAGCCGGTTGCCCGGCTCCACTATCGAGGGCACGCGAACCGCGGGCTCCGAGTGCTGGCCATCGAGGGGGAGGAGCCACCCGCATACGACGCCGAGCTGACACTGGACGGCAAGGTCGTCGGTCGCGTCACGAGTGCAGCGCGTGACCGCGAGCACGGCATCGTCGCCCTTGGCTTCGTCCGTCGCGAGGTCCCGGCCGAAGCAGACCTCGATCTCGACGGCCGGCGCGCCGTGCAGGTGTCGGGCTGATAGTCCGACCCCGGTTCCCCGCTACACTCACGCCTTCCCGCGCCCGTAGCTCAGGGGATAGAGCGCAGCCCTGCGGAGGCTGAGGTCGCACGTTCGAATCGTGCCGGGCGCATGTCGGGGTGTTCGAAGGAGGGGGCTCGTGGGGGAACCATGGGTTCCTCCACGTCGAGGCCTGCGGAGGCTGAGGTCGCACGTTCGAATCGTGCCGGGCGCATGTCGGGGTGTTCCGGGGAGGATCGCTCGGGAGGCCCCCGTGCTCGAAGCCTCGTATCCTGCCGTGGTGACGGACGGGCGCCGGGAGTTCGTGCCGGAGCCGTGGGGCGACGACCCGCGGCTCGTCGCGGTGCTCGGCGAGCGCGGTGCGGCGGGCTTTCGTGCGCTCCTCGACGGCTTCCCCGACTCGGTCGGCGTCCTCTGGGCGATCCGCGATGCCGATGGCGGGGGCGTCGTCGACTTCGCCTTCGGCTACGGCAACCCCGCAATGCTGAGCGGGTTCCGGCTTCCGGCCGAGACACGCGATCGCTACACGCTCCTGGGAGCGCTTCCCCAGATGCGCGAGAGCCGGATGTTCGACGAGTACGTCCGCGTGTGCGAGATGGGCGAGCCGCTCGTCGGCGAGGTGACGTACGACACGCCGTTCGGCGACGGGTACATGCTCGGGACGTTCCTCCACCGCGCGGCCAGGCTCGGCGACGGGGTGATCGTGTTCCTGCACGACGTGACGGCCAGCCGGCGGATGGAGGCCGAGCTCGTCGCGTACGCGGACGTCGTGGCCCACGACCTGAGCGCGCCGCTCGCCGGGATCGCGATGCTCGTCAACGTCCTCGAGCTCCGGCCCGACGAGCCTCCGGCGCCGGAGGTCCTGCACGAGCTCCGCGCGACCTCGGGGCGCGCGCGTGAGCTGGTCGACGGCGTGCTGGACTACGCGAGGTCGGGGGAGCTCGTCCTCGAGCCGGTGTCGCTCGAGGCGGTCGCGGCAGAGGTCGTCACCGATCTCCGCGTGCAGCTCGAGGCCGCGGGTGCGAGCGTGGTGACGCGCGAGCTGCCCGAGGTGCGCGCGGACCCGCGCCAGCTTCGCCGGGTGTTGCAGAACCTCGTCGGGAACGCGCTCAAGTTCCACGGCCACGAGCCGCCGCGGGTCGAGATCACCGCCGGCCACGGCGGCGAGGAGTGGATCGTGACCGTGCGCGACAACGGAATCGGCGTGAGCCGCGAGGACGCGCGGCGGATCTTCGGGATGTTCACGCGCGTCGAGCGGCGGGTGGAGGGGAGCGGAATCGGGCTCGCCGTGTGCCGTCGCGTCGTCGAGGCCCACGGCGGGCGGATCTGGGTCGAGCCGGCCGAGGGCGGTGGCAGCGCGTTCCGCTTCACGCTGCCGTTCGACGCTGCGTCGTAGACTCGCCGCGATGCCGCTCTGGCTCTCCGAGGAGGACGTCGCGTCACTCGTCGCGCCCGGCGAGGCGGTCGGGGTGATCGAGGACTGCTTCCGCCGGATGGCCGCCGGTCAGGTCGAGCTGATGCCGCGCCGGCGGTTCCGGACGGACGACGGGTACTTCGCGGTGATGGCCGCGGCCGACCGCGGACTCGGCGTCGCGGGTCTCAAGAGCTACACCGTCGTCGGAGGGACGCTCCAGTTCGTCGTCTGCCTCTTCTCGCTCGACGACGGGCCGAACGGGCCGGCGGGCGCGCTCACGGCACTGATCGCGGCCGACCGTCTCGGCCAGGTTCGGACGGGCGCGGCGAGCGGCGTCGCCGCGAAGCACCTCGCCCGACCCGGTGCGACGACCCTCGGGCTGATCGGCGCGGGTTGGCAGGCCGAGTCGCAGCTCGCGGCGATCCGTGCGGCGGTGCCGTCGATCGAGCGGGTCGTCGTCTCGAGCAGGAGCGCGGAGCGGGCCGCGGCGTTCGCGGCCGCGCACGACGCCGTGGCCGCCGGCAGCCCGTCCGACGCAGGCGGCTGCGACATCGTCGTCACGGCGACCACCTCGCGCGATCCGGTTCTTCGGGGCGACTGGCTTCGCGACGGAGCGCTCGTGTGCGCCATCGGCGCGAACGACGCCTCTTCACGGGAGCTCGACGCGCAGGTGATCGCACGCGCGACCGTCGTCTGCTGCGATTCGCTCGAGGACGCGCGGCACGAGTCCGGCGACCTGATCGAGCCGATCGCAGCGGGCCAGCTCGACTGGCTCGAGGTGCAGGAGCTCCACCAGATCGTCTCCGGTGAGCTCCCGGGGCGTCAGTCGGACACCGACATCGTCGTCTTCAAGTCGAACGGGATCGCGCCGTGGGACCTCGCGCTCGGGCACGAGCTGGTACGCCGCGCGGCCGAGCGAGGAGTCGGGATCTCGTTGTAGGAACGGTCGCGGTCAGCCGACTGCGACGGTGAGCCAGACGTCGTGCGGGATCTCCGGCTTCCCGGGGACCGGCCGGCGCTCCTCGCGGACGCCGTCCCGCGCCGCATGCGCGGCGACGCCCCGCCAGAACCGGGCGGCGGCGGGGTTCTCCTCCTGGAAGGGGATCTCCCAGATACCCGGATGCAGCGCGAACAGCGCCTCCGCGGCCGCGCGCCCCACGCCCTGCCCGCGCATCGCGCGCACGACGAAGAACTCGAACATCAGCTTGGGCCCGCTCGTCACACGACCGACGAGGCCGAATCCGACCGGTCCGCCGTCGACCTCGAACAGGTAGGCGCGCCGGTCGCGGTCCACCTCGAGGAACGGCTCGAGCGGCCGCGTGTTGAAGAGCCCGCCGCGGTCGGGGCGCGAGCCGCGGAACTCCGACAGGTCGTGCCTGTACAGCTGCCAGAGCCGCTCGAGAACATGCCGCGTCTCGGCGGTCAGCGGCTGCAACGTCGTCTCGGCGGGCACGCGCTCGACCCGGCCTACGTCTCGCGGAAGACGATCTCCTGCGCGCCCTCCCAGAGGAACGACCGGCCGAGCTCGCGCAGGTGCTCGTTGCCCTCGACGATCGTCGCGAAGTGGTTCCCGGCGAGCTGGCCCGCCTTCGACGCGAAGTTGACGTACCCGTACGCGAGCAGGATCTCGGTCTCCGACACCCCGCCCGGATAGAGGACGATCTCGCCGGGATGCGGGTAGCACGTCGCGTTCTCGGGGCCGAGACCGAGGTCGAGGTCGCCGAAGGGGATCCATCCCGCCTCGCCGGACCAGCGGACGTGGATGATGCGTGACTCGAGCGGGAGCAGCCGTCGGAATGCCGCGACGGTGGCGGGGGCGTCGGCTTCCTCGAGGCGGGCCGAGAACTCGAAGGCCCCCGCGGTGATCCGGAGCATCGGGCGATCCTACTTTCCGGCGGTGCTCGAGACGTATGCCGCCACCGCCGCGATCTGCGCCGTCGACAGCTTCCCGGCGAACGACGGCATCACTCCGAGGCCGTTCGTCACGCGGTCGGACACGAGCGCCGCCGACGGCTCCGCCGCGTCGAGGTCCGGCCCGACCGTGCCGGTTGCCCCCGCGTCGGCCAGCGTGTGGCAGCCCGCGCAGCCGGCCGTGGCGAAGACCTGCCTGCCGAGCGCGATGCTCTCCGGGGTCGACGGAGCCGCCGCCGGCTCGTCCCCGCGCTCGACCCAGACGGCGATCGCGGCGAACGCGGCGAGGCCGGCGACGGCCATCCACCAGTGCGTCCGCCCCGTGTGCCGGAGGTTGAAGAACAGCCGCGCCCAGGCGCCGATCGCCATCAGCGCGACGAGGACGAACCAGGCGTGGTCGGCGCCGTACGCAAACGGAAAGTGCCCCGCGAGCATCGTCAGCAGGACGGGCAACGTGAGGTAGTTGTTGTGGATCGAGCGCTGCTTCGCCTGGATCGCCGGTGCGGGGTCGGGCTCGCGGCCGGCCTCCTTGGCGTGGATCAGCTCCCAGTGGGCGGGGATGATCACGAAGAAGACGTTCGCGGCCATCACCGTCCCGATCATCCCGCCGAGCTGCAGCCAGGCGGCCCGCGGGGCGAAGAGCTCGGCCGACCCCCACGCCGCGAGCGCCACGAGGACGAACAGAGCGGGCCACAGCACGCGCGGGTCGGTGACGAGGCGGTTGAGCACGTCGTAGACGAGCCACGCCGCCACGAGGAGCCCGATCGAGATCGCCACCGCGACCCACGGCTCGAGGTCGTCGCCCGGCTTGACGAGCGCGCTGGACGCCTCGAGGTAGTAGAGGACGAGCATGAGGGCGAAGCCCGAGAGCCAGGTCGTGTACGCCTCCCACTTGAACCAGGCGAGGTGATCGGGGAGCACCCGTGGGGCGATGACGTACTTCTGCACGTGGTAGAAGCCGCCGCCGTGCACTTCCCAGAGCTCCCCGCCGACGCCGGCCTCCACGTCGGCTGGATCCTTCGGGGCGCGCAGCGACTGGTCGAGGAGGACGAAGTAGAACGAGGTGCCGATCCAGGCCATCGCGGCAATCACGTGGAGCCAGCGCAGGCCGAGGTCGAGCCAGTCGCGGAGCGCGTCGGAAAGGGCGAGCGGGAGCACGGCCGTCATGCGCGCGCCCAGCGGTCCTCGGCGATCGCGACGAGCTCGTCGAGCGCCGTCTCGAGCTCGACGCGCGTGGGGTTCTCGATCCGATCCTCGAGCACCGCCAGGATCGCGGCCTTGGGGCGGCGGTTCACGAAGACGACGAAGCGGAAGCCGTGTCGTTCCTCGTACGCGGCGTTCAGGCGTGCGAGCCCGGCGAGGATCTCCGGGTCCGCGTCGGCGCCCTGCTCTGCGGCCGAACGGGCCGAGAGGCCCGTGCCCTGACCGATCGCGGGATGGGCGTCGAGGATCTCGCGCTTCTCGTCCAGGGGCAGCTCGTGGACGAGCGACCGCGCGCGCGTGAGCGGGTCGGGCTCGGCGGCGAGCCGCTCGACGAATCGCGTGCGCCCCTCGAAGAGCTCGGCGAGCTCGTCCGCGCTCAGCTGCCGCGGTAGCTCGGGCGTGGGGGAACCCCTGGTTCCCCCACGAGCCCCCTCCTCCGGGTTGCGTCGTTTCACGCCGCTTCTGGCCTCCCGGCCGGCGGAGCCGGCCTCCGGCCGCACAGCGTCGTGCGCCGACGCTCGAGCCCTGTCGGTGCCGAGCTCAGCTTCCCCGGTAGCTCGCGCATCCGAAGGGGGAGACGAGGAGCGGGACGTGGTAGTGGCCGTCTTCGAGCTCGACCTGAAGCTCGACCCGCGTGAAGAACGGCGACGGCGGATGGAAGACGAGGCGATAGGTGCCCGCCGGGAGGTGATCGGCGAGGCGTGCCCGCCCGTCGGCATCGGTCTCCACGGAGGCGACGGTGGTCCGATCGCGGAGCAGCTCCACGGCGACCCCGGCCGCGGGGCGCCCCGCGGCGGTGTCGAGCACGTGGGTCGAGACCGAGCAGCTCATACCTGGGTGAATCTTCGCGCCTCGGCCCGATGGGCGCGGGCGATGTCGGTCTCGTCCGCGCGGACGAGCGCACCGCCGCGGACGACGTCCTCGCCACCCACGACGAGCCGGTCGACGCGATGTGGGCCGGAGAGCACGAGCCCCGCGACGAGGTCGTCGGCGCCGCCGAGCTCGAGCCCGTCCGTCCGCCAGACCGCGAGGTCCGCCTGCTTGCCCTGCTCGAGCGAGCCGATGTCGTCTCGGCGGAGCACGTCCGCGCCGCCCCGGGTCGCCAGTCGGAGCGCCTGGCGGGCAGTCATCGCCTCACTCCCCCCTCCGCCCCGAGCGACGAGGAGCGCCTGCTTCACCTCGCCGAAGAGGTCGCCCCGCTCGTTCGAGGCGGAGCCGTCCACGCCGAGACCGACGCGGACCCCGGCGTCGCGCAGCGCCCGCACCGGGGCGACGCCTGCCCCGAGGCGGAGGTTCGAGGTGGGACAGTGCGCCACGCCGGTGCCCGTCGCGCCGAACCGGGCGACCTCCGCGTCGGAGAGATGGACGCAGTGGGCGCACCAGACGTCGTCGTCGAGCCAGCCGAGCCGATCGAGGTACTCGACCGGGCTGCACCCGTAGAGCTCACGGCAGTACGCCTCCTCCTCGCGTGTCTCGGCGAGATGGGTGTGGAGAAGAAGCCCGTTGCGGCGCGCCAGCGCCGCCGACTCCTCCATCAGCCGGCCGGTGACGGAGAAGGGCGAGCATGGCGCGACCGCGATCTGCACCCACGCGCCCGGGCCGTCCTCGTGCAGCGTGCCGTGCAGGCGCTCGGTTTCTGCGAGCACGCCGTCGATCTCCTCCACCAGCTCGTCGGGTGGAAGGCCCCCGTCGGAGACCCCGAGGTCCATCGAGCCCCGCGAGGCGACGAGCCTCACGCCGAGCTCGCGCGCTGCCTGTACCTCGGCCTCGAGGATCCCCTCGCGGCCGCGCGGGAAGACGTAGTGGTGGTCGAAGACCGTCGAGCAGCCCGAGAGCGCGAGCTCCGCGAGCCCGGTGCGGGCCGCGGCGTACTCCGCCTCGGCGTCGATCCGCGCCCACACGGGGTAGAGCTCGCGGAGCCACGTGAAGAGGTCGGCCTGCTGTGCCCGCGCCCGGGTGAGGGTCTGGTAGAGGTGGTGGTGCGTGTTGACGAGGCCGGGGGTGAGGACTGCGCCGCCGAGGTCGACGCGGGTCTCGTGCGCCGGCTCCTCGCCCGCACCCACGGCCGCGATCGCGCGCCCCTCGACGAGCACCCAGCCGGCCGCGTGCTCGCTGCCGGCGTCGTCCATCGTCACCACCCAGGCGTTCGCGTACAGCGTCCGCATGGCGGGGGACGTTATCGTCCGCCGTCGTGACGGGCACCGCCGCCGAGGTCCTGGCCCGCTGCGCCGAGCTCGGGGAGCTGAGCGAGGAGCCCGACCGCCTGACGCGCCGCTTTGCGACGCCCGCCCACGGGCAAGCGGGAGAGCTCCTCGTCGGGTGGATGGCGCAGGCGGGGATGACGACGCGGCGCGATGCGATCGGCAACGTGATCGGGCGGTACGGCGCCGGCGACCGCCCGGTCGTCCTCGGCTCGCACTTCGACACCGTCCCGGACGCCGGGTCGTTCGACGGGCCGCTCGGGATCCTGGCCGCTATCGCCGTGGTCGAGCGACTCGCGGCGGGCGGAGCACAACCCTCCTCGCCCGTCGAGGTCGCCGCGTTCGCCGACGAGGAGGGCATGCGCTTCGGCACGGCGTTCCTCGGCTCGGCCGCCTATGCAGGGCTCTTCGAGCCCGCGTGGCTGGAGCTCGTCGATCGCGACGGCATCACACTCGAGGACGCGGTACGAGCGGCAGGAGGCGAGGACCCGCGTGCCGCGAGCCGGGTGGCCACCCCGGAGCTCGCCGCATACCTGGAGCTGCACATCGAGCAGGGGCCGGTGCTCGAGCGCGAGGGACTTCCCGTGGGTGTCGTGTCCGCGATCGTCGGCCACACGCGCGCGAACGTCGCCGTCCGCGGCGAGGCGGGGCACGCCGGGACCCTGCCGATGGACGGCCGGCGCGACGCGCTCGCCGCCGCGGCCGAGATCGTGCTCGCCGTCGAGCGCCTCGGCCGCGAGACGGAGGGGCTCGTCGCGACGGTCGGCAGGGTGGTCGTCGAGCCCGGCGCCGCCAACGTCGTCCCCGGCAGCGCCCGTCTCCCGCTCGACGTCCGTCACCCCGCCGACGACGTCCGCGAGAGCGCGCTCGCGAGGCTCCGTCGCGAGCTCGAGGACGTGGCCACGAAGCGTACGGTCGAGGTCGACCTCTCGATCGCGTGGGAGCGCTCCGCCGTCGAGCTCTCGCCCGACCTCCGCGGCGACCTCGCCCGCGCGATTGCCGCGGAGGGACACCCCGTCCGCGAGCTCGCGAGCGGCGCGGGGCACGACGCCGCCGTCCTCTCCCGGATCTGTCCCGCCGCCATGCTGTTCGTCCGCTGTGCCGGAGGCATCAGCCACGATCCCCGGGAGTCGGTCGACGAGGACGACGTCGCCGTCGCGCTCGACGTCCTCGAGGGCGTCGTTCGCGCCATGTGAGCTCGCGGCGCACGCGTCTCCGCGATGCGAGAGAATGCGCCCCTCGAACCGCCGACCTCCAGGAGGGAACGCACATGAGGAAGGGGAAGCTCGCGCTCCGGGCGGCGCTCGGGGTCGTCGCGCTCGCTGCGCTCACGACGGCCGCGACGGCGCCCGCACGCACGTCCGCTCCCGCGGCGCCGATCAAGGCGGCGTGGATCTACGTCGGGCCGCACAACGACGGCGGCTGGTCGCAGGCCCACGACCTCGGACGACTCTACGTCCAGAAGAAGCTCGGCAAGAACGTCATCACGACCTTCAAGGAGAGCGTCCCGGAGGGGCCGCAGGCCTCCCAGGTGATCGACAGCCTCGTCCGTGACGGCAACAAGATCATCTTCGCGACCTCGTTCGGCTACATGGACCAGATGGCCGCGGCGGCCAAGAAGTACCCGAACGTCTACTTCGAGCACGCGACGGGGTACAAGACGTCGAAGAACTACGCGAACTACTTCGGAGCGGGCGAGGACGCCATCTACCTCTCCGGCATGGCCGCGGGCGCCGCGACGAAGAAGGGTGTGATCGGCTACGTCGTCCCGTTCCCGATCCCGGAGGTGATCCGGCACGCGAACGCCTTCGCGCTCGGCGCCCAGGCGACCCACCCGGGGGCGAAGGTCAAGCTCGTCTGGACGAAAGCCTGGCTCGACCCGGCGAAGGAGAAGAAGGCGGCGGAGAGCCTCGTCGCCGCAGGCGCGGACGTGATCGGTCAGAACGTCGACAGCCCCGCCGCGGGCCAGTACGCCCAGTCGAAGGGGCTCCCGTGGGTCGGGTACGACAGCGACGCCAAGAAGTTCGCCCCGACGTCGTGGCTCACGGCGGCGGTCTACGACTGGGGCCCCTATTACCTGAGTCGCGTCAAGGCGGCCGCGAAGCGGCACCTGGAAGACGGGCAGCTACTACGGGAACATCGTGGACGGGTTCACGGACATCGCGCCCTACGGTCCGAGGGTCTCGGCGGAAGACGAAGGCTGCGATCGCCGCCAAGCGGTCACAGCTGATGAAGGGCACGTTCTACGAGTTCCAGGGCCCGCTCTACGATCAGAGCGGCAAGCTCCGCGTCCCGAAGGGGAAGCGGATGTCCCTCCCGGAGATCCTCTCGATGGACTGGCTCGTGAAGGGAGTCGAGGGAAGCCCGAAGGGCTAGAACGGTCGGCCCGCGGCTCCCCGTTCCGATGGGAAGCACGACGGAACAGACGGCCGCCGTCCCCGCAGGGGCGGCGGCCGTTGCCATGCGTGGCATCACAAAGCGGTTCCCACGCGTGGTGGCGAACGACGGCGTCTCCTTCGAGGTGGCGCCGGGCGAGGTCCACGCCCTGCTCGGGGAGAACGGCGCGGGCAAGACGACCCTGATGAACGTCCTCACCGGTCTCTACCGACCCGATGAGGGCGAGATCGAAATCGCGGGACGGTCGGTCGAGCTCCACTCGCCGCGTGACGCGATCGCGGTGGGAATCGGCATGGTGCACCAGCACTTCCGTCTCGTGGAGACGCTCACGGTGGCCGAGAACCTTGCGCTCGCGGTCCGCGGCGGGCGATTCGTGCTCCGCCCGCGTGACGCCGCGCGGCAGGTGGAGCTGACGGCAGAGGCGCTCCACATGCCCGTCGACCCCGATGCGAAGATCTGGCAGCTCTCGGTCGGCGAGCAGCAGCGGGTCGAGATCATGAAGGCGGTCCGAAGCGGCTCGCGCGTCCTGATCCTCGACGAGCCGACGGCGGTGCTGACGCCGCAGGAGGCGCAGAGCCTGTTCCGGACGCTGCGGGTGATGGCCGCAGAAGGGCACGCGGTGATCGTCATCACCCACAAGCTCCACGAGGTGATGGAGGTTGCAGACCGCGTCACCGTCCTGCGCGGCGGGCGCTCGGTCGCAACGCTCCGCACGGCCGATGTCACGCGAGAGGAGCTCGCGTCCCTGATGGTCGGCCACGACGTGGAGACCGAGCGCCGCCGGGTGCCGAGCCAGGCCGGAGAGGTCGTCCTCGAGGCCGAGGGGCTCTGCGCGAAGGGCGACCGCGGCGTCGAAGCCCTGCACGACGTCTCGCTCGCGGTGCGCGCGGGTGAGGTGCTCGGCGTCGCCGGCGTCGCCGGGAACGGCCAGCGCGAGCTGGCGGAGGTGCTCACCGGCATGCGGCCGGCGAGCGCGGGCGTCGTGAGGGTGGGCGGCAGTCCGCTCCGCGGCGGTGATCCGCGTGCCGCGATCCGGGCCGGCGTGGCGCACGTCCCCGAGGACCGGCTCCGGACCGGCGTCGCGCCGAGCCTCAGCATCGCGTCGAACGTCGCCCTCAAGTCCTACAGGGGCGGCGAGCTGTCGCGTGGGCCGATCCTGCGCCTGAGGCGGATACGCGACCGGGCCGCCGAGCTGATCCGTCGCTATGACGTCCGGGGGGCGAGCCCGGCCTTGCCTGCGCGGCACCTCTCGGGCGGGAACCTGCAAAAGGTCGTTCTCGCACGGGAGTTCTCGGGCAAACCCAAGGTGCTCGTCGTGGCGGCCCCGACCCGCGGGCTCGACGTCGGTGCGATCGAGACCGTCCACGGGTACCTGCGCGACGCGGCCGCCGAGGACGTCGGCGTGCTGCTGATCAGCGAGGATCTCGACGAGCTCCTGACCCTCGCCGACCGCATCGTCGTGATGTATGAGGGCGCGCTCGTCGGCGAGGTCGACGCTCGCGTCGCGACCGTCGACCAGATCGGGCTCCTGATGGCCGGCGTGCGGTGACGAGGCCCGCGCTACGGATCGAGCGGCGGCTCGCCCAGCCCCGCTGGCTCTCGGTCGTCGTGCCGGCCTGCTCGCTCGCCGTCGCGTTCGTCGCGATCGCGGTTGTCCTGCTCGTGACCGGCCACGCACCGCTTCCGACGTTTCGACGCCTGTTCGACGCGGCGTTCCTCGACGACGGTGCCCTCACGAACACCCTCGTCTCCGCGACACCGCTCGCGTTCACGGGCCTCGCTGCGGCGGTGGCGTTCAGGATGCGCCTGTTCAACATCGGCGCCGAAGGACAGCTCTACCTCGGCGCAATCGGCGCCGCCGGGATCGCGCTGGTCCTGGCGGGCAGGTCGGCGTGGCTGATCGTCCCGGCGATGATCGTCGCGGGTGCCGCGTGCGGCGCGGCGTGGGGCGCGATCCCGGGCGTCCTGCGGGCCTTCGCCCACACGAACGAGATCATCACCTCCCTGATGCTCAACTACGTGGCGGCGCTCGTCCTCAACTACCTGATCTTCGACAGCCTCTCGTACTGGCGCGACACGTCGGCGACCGGGCAGCTGTTCCCGCAGGGCAAGGCCCTTCCGGACGCGGCCGCGTGGCCGACGTTCGCGATCGGCTCGGTGTCCGTGCCGTTCGGGTTCGTCGTCGCGATCGGTGTCGCGACGGTCGTCTGGGTGCTGTATTCGCGCACCCGGTTCGGCTTCGAGACGCAGGTGATCGGCGACTCGCCCGAGGCCGCGCGCTACGCCGGGATGCGGACGCGGCGGAAGATCGTCGCCGTGCTCTGCCTCTCGGGTGCGATCGCGGGGATCGGCGGTGCGAGCCAGGACGGCGACTTCCGTCATGTGCTCGACGCGCGCGGGCTGCAGCAGGCGAACTACGGCTACACCGGGATCGTCGTCGCCGCGCTCGCACGCTACAACCCGTTCGCCACGCTGCTGGTCGCCTTCCTGCTCGGGGGACTGCAGAACGCCGGCTACACGCTCCAGGGCGTGGACTTCCCGTCGGGCCTCGTCGGCGTGATGCAGGGGATGATCCTCTTCGCGGTGCTCGGCGGTGAGCTCCTCGTCCGGTACCGCATCGTGCTCGACCGGCCGGGCCGGCCGGCGACGGCCGCGCCCGCGGCCGAGGCGGTGCCGTGAACGACGGCGTCGTGGTCGTGGTGCTGGCGTCCGCTGTCGCGTACGGGACGCCGCTGCTCTTCGCCGCGCTCGGCGAGCTGCTCGCGGAGCGCTCCGGCGTCCTCAACCTCGGCGTCGAGGGGATGATGCTGATGGGAGCCGTGATCGGGCTCCTCTGCGTCCAGCACGTGGGGGGCTCTGCGGGCGTTGCGCTCCCCGTCGCCGTCGCGGCGGCCGCGTTCGCGGGCGCCACCTGCGCGCTGCTCCTCGCATTCCTCGTCGTCACGCTGCGGGCGAACCAGATCGTCACCGGCCTCGCGCTCACGATCTTCGCCGGGGCCGCCGGCCTCTCGTCGTACATCGGGAACGACTTCGAGCTCGCCGACGACCCGGCGAGGTTCTCGTTCGCGCCCCTCCACGCCTTCGGCCTCGCCGACCTCCCGGTTCTCGGGCCGGTGGTCTTCGCGCAGACGTGGCTCGTCTACGCGTCGTGGGCCGCGGTCGTCCTCGTCGCGCTCTACCTCTGGCGGACCCGTCCCGGCCTCAACGTCCGGGCGGTCGGCGAGTCGCCCGCGGCGGCCGACGCGATGGGCATCGACGTCGCGAAGTACCGCTATCTCCACACGATCGCGGGAGGCGCGCTCGCGGGCGTGGGTGGCGCATGCTTCAGCCTGGCGCTCACCCCGCAGTGGGTCGACGGGCTGACGTCGGGCGCGGGCTGGATCGCGATCGCGCTCGTGATCTTCGCGTTCTGGCGGCCTGACCTGTGCCTCGTCGGTGCGTACGTGTTCGGCGGGCTCTCGGCGTTGCCGCTGATCCTCCAGGCGCGCGGCGTGACGATCGCGCCGCAGTTCTTCCAGGCGCTCCCGTACGTCATGACGATCGTCGTGCTCGTGCTCGTCTCGACCGGGACCGCGCGGAGGCGTCTCGGCGCGCCTGCGGCGCTGGGCGTGCCGTACGTGCGCGAAGAGCGCTAGGTCCCCGAGGCCCCGGCCGGGCCGAGCGATGCCCTGGCTGCCTCGGCCGTGTCCCCACCGACCGCCTGGATGATCTCCGGCCGGTCGAGCAGGCGCGCCCGCTGCTCCGGGCTCGTCAGGCGGTTGACGACGTACCGGTCCTCGAGGATCTCCGAGAGCGGCCGTCCGCGGTCGTGCTCGCGGATCACGTACTGCGCGACCCGGTCCTCACCGGTCGAGCGCTGAAAGAGGAACGAGAACAGATCCTTGAGCGCCATCGGCGCGGATGGTATCCGGATCGCGTCAGACGGGCTCCGTCGGCCACTCGAGGTTCGCGTCCGGAATCGGGTCGCCGTGCGGGTCGTGCGTCGGGAACCCGAGCGCCTCGTCGATCCGCGCCTCGAGCTCCTCGGAGAGCGCATGCTCCAGCCGGTCGGCCTCGTCGTGCACCTCGTCGACGTCGATCCCGAGCGTCTCGGCGAGGTAGAGCTCGAGCAGGCGGTGGTGGCGGATCACCTCGAGCGCGACCCGCTCGCCCGCCGGCGTCAGGGAGACGCCGCGGTAGGGCGCGTGGGAGACGAGATCGAGGGCGGCGAGCTTCTTCACCATCGCGCTCACGGACGCCGGCGAGATCCGCATCTCCCGGGCCAGGGCGGTCGTGGAGACCCGCTCGCCGGAGGCCTCGAGCTTGTAGACCTCGCGGAGGTAGTGCTGGATCGCGTCGCTCAGCGGCGTCACCGGCGCCATGGCGCGAGTGTACGGAGGGTTCCCCCGCCGCGGCCCCGCGACCGCTGGTAGCGTCGCCGCTTCGTGAACGTCCGTGTCGGCCACAGCCCCGACCCCGACGACGCGTTCATGTACTGGGCGCTGACGACGGATCTCGTCGACACGCGCGGTTTCCGCTTCGAGCAGGTGCTCGCGGACATCCAGACGCTGAATCAGTGGGCCCGCGCCGCCCGGCTCGAGGTCACCGCGATCTCGCTCGCGGCGTACCCGTTCGTCCAGGACGACTACGCCCTGCTCCCGCACGGAGCCTCGGTCGGCTCGGGCTACGGCCCCGTCCTCGTCGCGCGCGAGCCGCTCGATCCCGGGGACCTCGGCGGCCGCGAGGTCGTCGTCCCGGGCGCAATGACGACGGCGTTCCTCACGCTCCGCCTCGCGCTCGGCGACTACCCGTACCGGGAGCTGCCGTTCGAGGAGATCCCCGACGAGGTCGCGAGCGGCCGTGCAGACGTCGGGCTCCTGATCCACGAGGGGCAGCTGACGTTCTCCGAGCACGGGCTCGTGAAGGTGCTCGACCTCGGCGAGTGGTGGCTGCTCGAGACGGGCCTCCCGCTCCCGCTCGGCGTGAACGTCGCGCGGCGTGACGTCGAGCGCGTCACCGACCTCTCGCGGGTCCTGCGCGACGCGATCGAGTGCGGGCTCGACCATCGCGACGAGGCGCTCGAGTACGCGCTCCAGTTCGGACGCGGGATCGACGAGGCCGTGGCCGACCGGTTCGTCGCGATGTACGTGAACGACCTGACGCAGGACTACGGCGACGAGGGCCGCTCGGCGGTGGCCGAGCTGCTGCGGCGCGGCGACTCGATCGGCGCGTTCCCGGGCCCGGTCACCGTCGACTGGATCGCCTGACCGTTACTCCGAGAACGGCTCGACGGCCGCGTCCGACTCGCGCCGAAGCACGACCGCGACCGACGCGAGGACGATTGCCGCGCCGAGCACGATCCGCCACGTGAGGTGCTCGTCCAGGAACAGCGTGCCGAGTCCGATCGCCACGACGGGATTGACGTACGCGTACGTCGCGACCGTCCCGAGCGGGGCGTGGTGGAGCAGCCACACGTAGGCCGTGAACCCGATGAGCGAGCCGACGAGCACGAGGTAGGCGAACGCGAGGAGCGACGTCCCCGAGATGGCGTCGAGGTCGGGTCGTTGCGCGATGCCGAACGGCAGCAGGATCAGGCCACCCGCGAGCATCTCGAAGGTCGTCGCCACGAAGGCGTCGCGCGGGAGGGGGATCCGGGAGGAGAGGTAGGAGCCCGTCGCCCAGGCGAGCGCAGAGATGCCCGTGAGCGCCATCCCCCACCAGGTGGCTCCTCCCTCGGGGTGGAAGAGGACGGCGACCCCGACGAAGCCGATCAGCACCCCGACGATCGCGAGGCGCGGAGGCCGCTCTCCGCCCGCCAGCCGCATCAGCACGACGAGAAGCGGCACCGAGGCGATGATGAGCGATGCGACGCCGGTCGGGACCGTGCGCTCGGCGACGAAGAGGAGGCCGTTCGCGCCCGGGAGCAAGAGCCCGATGAGCGCGGCGCACGCGAGCTCGCGGCGCGTCACCCGGAGCGACCGGCCACCGCGACGCCATGCGACCCAGCCCGCCATCAGGGCGCCGGCGAGCACGAAGCGCGCGGAGACGGCGCTGAACGCCGGGATCGTGTCACCCGCGACGCGGATCCCGAGGTACGTCGACCCCCAGATCACGTAGACGGCCGAGAGGGCCGCCCACGCCTTCGGAGTCACCGCTTGAGCGTGAGTACGGCACCCACGGCGAGCAGCGCGATCCCGAGCACGCGCGGCCAGCTGAGCGCGATCTGCTCGAAGCCGAAGAGGCCGAAGCGGTCGATCGCCGTACCCATCGCGAGCTGTCCCGCGACGAGCAGCGCGATCGTCGCCGTCGTGCCGATGCGCGGCGACACGACCGTGATGCTGAAGACGATGAAGGTGCCGAGCGCGGCGCCGGCCCAAAGCCATTTCGGGGCCGCCCACGCATCCGAGAGGCCGCCGGTCCCCCGGCGCGCGACGAGGAGCACGGCCATCGCGATCACGACCGAGAGCAGCGTCGCCCAGGCGAGCGCCTCGACCGTGCCGATCCGCTCGCCGAAGCGGCCCATCACCGCCGCCTGGACCGACCCCGCGAGGCCCGCAGCGAGCGCGAGCACCGCCGCCGTTCCGGTTCCGCCGCTCACGACTCCGACGCTATACGCTCGGGCCGATGGGAGCCTCGCTCAACGCCCGCCTCCGGGGAGGGGGCTCGTAGTGGCGGAGCCGACGCACCCGACGCCCGTCGACCCCGTCGAGCTCGGCTTCGAGGCGATCGTCTACGAGAAGACCCCACCGCGGGCCACGATCCGTCTCAATCGGCCGGAGGTCCTGAACGCGTTCGACTTCCGCATGCTGCGCGAGATCGCGCGCGCCTGCGAGGACGCCTCGTGGGACGACGAGATCCGCGTGGTCGTCGTCACCGGCGAGGGGCGCGCCTTCTGCGTCGGGGCGGATCTCCGCTCCTGGGAGGACACGCTCGTCGGGCGGCCGCAGGAGTACTGGAAGTGGTTCGGCGCGTTCAAGGACATGCACGACCGCCTGCGCGAGATCGGCAAGCCGACCATCGCGCGCATCAACGGCATCGCCGTCGGCGGCGGGAACGAGCTGCAGATGGCGTGCGACCTCGCGGTGATCGTCGACGACGCCTTCGTCCGCCACGTCGGGCTCGAGCACGGCTCGGTTCCCGCAGGCGGGGCCACGCAGTGGCTCCAGCTGATGGTCGGCGACCGGCGCGCCCGGGAGATCGTGCTCCTCTGCGACGAGATCCCGGCGGTCCAGGCGGCCGAGTGGGGGCTCGTGAACCGCGCCGTGCCGCGCGAGGAGCTCGACGCCGTCGTCGACGGCTGGGTCGAGAGCCTCTCCCACAAGCTGCCCCAGACGACGCGCTACGCAAAGCACCAGCTCAACGTCTGGCGTGACCTTGCGTGGCACCAGACCGTGGGCCACGCGCGCGACTGGCTATCGCTCTCGATGCTCGGCGACGAGGCGCAGGGAGCGATCCGGGCGTTCCTGGACTCGCGGCGGGACTAAGCCCGCGCTCCGTTCGGGATAGGCTCCGCTCATGGCCGACGAGGTGCTGACGAGCCGGGACGGCGCCGTCCTCACGATCACGTTCAACCGGCCCGAGGTCTACAACGCGTTCAACCGGGAGCTTCACGCCGCGCTCAACGCCGCGCTGACCGAGGCCTCCGACCCGGCCGTGCGCTGCGTCGTGGTCACGGGCGCCGGGAAGGGCTTCTGCGCGGGTCAGGACCTGAAGGAGTTCGGGGCCGTGTCCGGCTCCGTCGGCGACGCGCTCGAGACGACGTACCACCCGAACGTCCGGCTCGTCCGCACGCTGGCCAAGCCGGTGATCGCGGCGGTGAACGGCCCGGCGGCCGGCGCGGGGCTCTCGTTCGCCTGCGCCTGCGACCTCCGCGTGGCCGCGGAGTCGGCGACGTTCGTCCCGGGATTCATCGGGATCGGCCTCGTCCCCGACGCGGGCGGAACGTGGTTCATCCACCGGCTGCTCGGGTTCGCCCGCGCCTTCGACTGGATGTGCTCGAACCGGCGCCTGACCGCAGCCGAGGCCCTCGACTGGGGGCTCGTCTCGGAGGTGGTCCCGGACGCGTCCTTCCCCGAGCGCGTGGCCGAGCTCGCCGGCGCCTGGGCCGAGCGCCCGACGCTCGCGGTGGGCCGCACGAAGCACCTGTTCGAGCACGCCGCCACTGCCTCGCTGGAGGAGCAGCTCGCGCTGGAGGCCGCGCTCCAGCAGGAGTCGGTGGGAACCGCGGACTTCGCGGAAGGCGTGACCGCGTTCCTCGAGAAGCGGCCGCCTCGCTTCACCGGAAGCTGACGCCGTGAGCCGGCCGGTCGTCTCGGTCGTCGACTACCACACGGGCGGTGAGCCGTTCCGCATCGTCACCGGCGGCGTCCCGCCGCTCGAGGGGGCGACGATCCTCGAGCGCCGCCGCTTCGCGCGCGCGGAGCTCGATGCGTTCCGGCGGCTGCTCGTGTACGAGCCCCGCGGCCACGCCGACATGTACGGCTGCCACGTCGTCCCGCCCGACGACGAGGGCGCCGACCTCGGGGTCGTGTTCTTCCACAACGAGGGCTACTCGACGGCATGCGGGCACGGGACGATCGCGCTCGTCACGTGGGCGCTGGACGAAGGCGTCGTCGAGCGGCGCGAGGGGGAGACACGCGTCGTCGTCGACGTTCCGTCCGGCCGGCTCGAGACGTGGGCGGCGGTGGAGGACGGTCGCGTGCGCTCGGTGCGCTTCCGCAACGTGCCCTCGTTCGTGCGGGCGGAGCGGATCGAGGCCGCCGGCCGCGTCGTCGACCTCGCGTTCGGCGGCGCGTTCTACGCATCGCTCGAGGAGCGGGTCGAGCCGCGCGAGCTGCCGCGTCTGATCACGCTCGGCCGCGAGCTGAAGGCCGCGCTCGAGGCTGCACACGACGTCGTCCACCCGCTCGAGCCCGAGCTCCGCGACGTGTACGGGGTCATCTTCTGGCAGGAGGAGGGCGAGGGGCCGCTGACGCAGCGGAACGTGACGGTGTTCGCCGACGGGGAGGTCGACCGCTCGCCGTGCGGCTCGGGCACCTCCGCGCGGCTCGCGCTGCTCGACGCACAGGGCCGTCTGCCGCGGGGCGAGGCGCTGCGGCACCGCTCGATCGTCGGCTCGGAGTTCACCGGCCGCGTCGTGGGAGAGGCCGAGGTCGGAGGGATCCCGGCGGTGATCACGGAGGTCGAGGGCTCTGCCTACCGGACGGGCCGCGCCGTGCTCGAGCTCGACCCGGCCGATCCGATCGGCGAGGGGTTCCTGCTGCGCTGACGCGTCGTGCTCAGCCGAGGTCGAACCCGCCGCGCAGCACCCTGTCGAGGTGCCCGGTGCGGTAGCCGCGCACGGAGTCGCGGACGAGAGGCGAGGTCCCGGTGCGGTACCGGCGCACCACGACGTTCACGGCGGGCGCATCCGCGATCGCCTCGCTCGCGACCTCGTCCAGAGCGATCCCTTCCCCCGGCACGCCGGGGATGCGTGCCGCGATCCGGACCCTGACCGTCGCGCGATCGAGAGCCCGGGCGCCGTCGGCGGCCCCCTCGCCTTCCTCGTGGACGTGCAGGCCGGCCTCGGGAGCGAGGATCCGCCAGCACCCGAGCCCGGACACGGCGAGCACCTGTCTGCCGCGATGCGACGAGAGGCGCTCGACGTCCATCCCGCGCTTCTTCCCCCAGGCGAGGTACATCGCCGCGATCGTCTCGGCGAACGACGACTCGGAAGCGCCTGCCCCGGACGCGCTGGCATCGAGGAACAGCTCGAACGGGTCGCCGGCCTCGATACCGGCGACCGCGCTGTCCAGGACGTGCAGCCGGCTTGCGAGCAGCTGCACCAGATCGGCACCCCCGCGCCCGCGGCCGCTCGTGCTTCGCTCCAGCCGTGCGGCAAGGCGCTCGGCGGTCTTCGTCGCCGTCTCGAGCCGGTCGAGGTACTCCGCCTTCGCGAGCACCCCGAACCGGCCAGGTGTCTCCCAGAACATCGGCTCGCCGAGCGCCGCGAGGGCACCCGACTTCGCGGGCTCGAGCGCCGCGACGGCCGCGGCGATCCGTCGCGTCTCCGCGAGCGCCAACCGCACCGACGCCTCGTCGCCGCGCCCGGCCCGCGCGAGCGCGAGGATGTCGAGCTCGGCCGTCGCCGCTACGTCCGACGGCTCCGACTCCTGCTCGTCTGCGTCCGGATCGACAAACCTGACCGTGATCGCCTCGCCCCCGGGAGCGCTGACGAACAGGAACTGATCGCCCTCGGGAATGGTTTGCTCGACGATCGCGGCCGCGAGCGGAGCCAGGAGATGCCGCTCGATCGAGCGGCGGAGCGGCCGGGCCCCGAGCTCCGAGCTGAAGCCCTTCTCGACGAGGAAGGCATAGGCCGACTCGTCGACCTCGACTGCCCATGGGCGCTCCCGCAGACCGCGCCTGGCCAGTGCCTCGCGCAGCTCCTTGTCCAGGAGCGAGCGCATGGCCGCGCGCTCGAACGGCCGGAACATCACCACGCGGTCGATCCGGTTGAGGAACTCGGGTCTGAAGGTCGTGCGCAGGGCGCGCTCGGCCGCGTTCTCGTCGAAGCCCCGCAACCCGGGGTCGAAGCCCAGTCCGGGGCCGGCGGCGATCGCCGAGCCGACATTCGACGTGAGGATCATCACGCACCGCCGGAAGTCGACGAGGCGTCCGTGCGAGTCGGTGAGCCGCCCGTCGTCGAAGACCTGAAGGAAGACGTCCCAGACCGGCTCCGCGGCCTTCTCGAACTCGTCGAGCAGCACCACGCTGAAGGGGTCGCTCCGAACCGCGGAGACGAGGCCGGCGCCGTGCCCGTCGAGTGTCGTGTCCGCCAGCAGCCGCTCCAGCGACTCGGGTGTCTGGAACTCGCTCATGTCGAGGCGGACGAGCCGGTCGGGCGACCCGAACAGGAACTCGGCGAAGGCCTTCGCGATCTCGGTCTTGCCGGTGCCGGTCGGCCCCAGGAAGAGGAAGACGCCGAGCGGCCGCGTCGGGTCCGTCAGCCCCGCCTTGATCATCGCGACGCGGTCGACGACACAGCCGACCGCGTCGGGCTGCTCGAGGATGCGCGCCTCGAAGAACGCCCGCACATCCTCGAGACGCAGGGGCACGTTGGCGTCGAGAAGCGCGAGCGGCAGGCCCGACGCCGAGGCGAGCGTCGCGAGGACGTCGCTCGAGTCGAACCGCTCCTGTCCCGCGTCCTCGGCATCGAGCGCGGCCGCACGGATCAGGCGGAGCATGCCGCCCGGCGGCGAGACGCCGGGCATGAACTGTTGGGCGAGGTCGTACGTGCGGACCAGCGTGTCGTCGTCGGTCGTGACGCCGAGACTGTCGTGCTCGAGTGCATGTCGGGCGACCTCGACGGACTCGGGCTGGTCGAGAGCCCTCAGTTGGATCACGTCGAATGCGCTCGTCACCCGCGGCCGGGATGTCCGCAGCAGCTCGAGTGCGGTCGGCGTGACCTCGGCGACGACCGTGATCGCGCCGGACTCGATGTTGGGCAGCAGCGCGTCGAGCAGCCCGTGCGGGCTGCGGCTGTGCTGCCCCGCGAACAGCGCCTCCTGGAGCTCGGGCAGAACCCAGATCATGTCGCGTCCCCTCATCGCCCGGGCGAGCTCCTTCACCCGGGTTTCCAGCTCCCCGATGAACACGGCGCCCGCAAGCACCTGCGCCGCGGTCGCCTCGAACACGACCGCTCCGTCGAGGCGGTCGAGCGCGGCGCGGAGGACGGCCGTCTTGCCAGCGCCGTGCTCGCCGACGATCAGCACGGATCGTCGGGGCGTCTCGTTGAGCGCGGCCAGCGCGTGCTCGACGATCTCGGACCGGCGGCCGACCAGGAGCGCCGGAGGCACGTCATAGGGGCGCTTCCAGACACGTCCGACGCCACCGAGCAGCTCGAGTGCCCGCCACTCCTCGAACGCTTCCCGCACCTCGTCGCCCATGTCGGGTCCCCATCGGTCGAGGTACCCCGCGACGGCGTCGGCCTGCCCGATCGTCAGATGCCCGAGGAACGTGCCCGCATCCACGGTCTCCCCGTCTGCGATCCGGCGGCGGACGAACTCGACGACGTACTCGGGCTTGATCCCGTCGGTGCGCGCCAGGATCCGGCCGATCGCCGGTGGCGGAGCGTGCCGGGCGAGAGCCCGCAGCTGGAAGGCGTCCTCGCAGTTGGAGTCGCGCGGAAGGCTGCGGAAGCCCGCGTCGGCCCATTCGGCCGGGACGTCGTCGCGGCGTGCCAGCGCCGCGAGGGCGATCGATGCGGTCCAACCGTCGGGATGGCGCGCGAGATCGACCACCTCGGAGACCGGAGTCTCCTCGCCCGCGAGGCCCTCGACCGCGGCCGCGAACCGAGGATCGAGCTCGAGCGTGTCAGGCGTCATCATCATCCACTCGCGGCTCTCCTCGAGCGCCTCGGCGTATGCGTGCGTGCGCTCGACGGCGTTCTCCGGCAGGTCGTCGTCCTCCCACGGAGCCTCGGTCTCTCCGTCGCCGCGATACCGTGTCGCGAGCGCCTCGGCGGCGGCCCACGCCAGGATGACCACGGTGAGCAGCCCGATGAGTGCCAGGGCGCCGACGATCAGGTCGAAGACGTGCATCCGCCGCGTACCGTCCCGCTCGCGCCGCCCACCGTCAAGGGCTCGTCCGTCCTCCGGTCAGTGGTCAGGGAACATCCATCCGGGTCAGCTTCCGCACGGTCAGAGCGGTGAACGCTGCGAGGACGACGGCCGTGCCGACGAGCGCGCCCGCGGCGGAGAGCGGGTTGTCGAGCGTGGCGAGCCGCGCGCCGTCGAGCGCGTGGATGAGCGACAGCGTGTAGCGGCGGATGCTGAGAAAGCGGATGCCGTCGAGATAGGCGGCGAGCGTCGCCTCCCAGACGAAGACGTAGACGAGCCCGAGAAGGAGCGCGTGTCTCGTCGCGAGGCCGGCCCAGGTGAAGAGCGCGGCGTACGCTGCCGCGCCGGCGAGGAGGCCGAGCCCCGTCGCGGCCGCCCCTTTCATGCCGTCGCCGTCGACGACAGCCACCGTGACGAACCCGCTGAGCGCGATGGGGACGCCGCCGACGACGAAGGCGGCCGCGAGCTTCGAGACGACGATGCGCCACCGCGCGATCGGCTTGAGGGCGAGGTACCCGAGCGTCCGGTCGACGAGCTCGTTCCCGAACGCCGAGGTCGCGAAGAGGAGCATGACGAGCGGCAGGATCGCGGACGCGATGAGCGTCCGCGTGACGTTGTCGGCGAAGCGGTCGCTGGTCGTGGTCGTGTCGCCGACGCGGAAGACGACGGCGGCCAGGACGGGGAGGCCGACGAGCCCGAGCACGAGCCACAGCCGGCGGCTCCCCGCCAGCTGACGGACCGTGAGGACGAAGACGGCCGTCATGCGCCCGTCCCGGTTGCGAGGTACTCGAAGACGCTCTCGAGCGAGTCGTCGAGCGGCTCGACGCGCGTGAGGCGCACTTCGAGCTCGCGCGCGACGACGGGAAGCGACCGCTGGAGCGAGGCGACGTCGCGGCTCCGGACGCGGAGGCCGACGGTACCGGTGATCTCGACCGACTCGACGGCCTCGACCCCGACGAGCCCGGCGGCGAGCCGGCGCGGATCGGCGCAGTCGACGCGGACGACGAACGGCCGGTCGTCGAGCTTCTGTCGGATCGCGCGGTAGTCCCCGCTCGCCGCGAGCTTGCCGCTGACCATCAGGTGGATGCGGTCGGCGAGCTCGTCGACCTCCTCGAGGATGTGCGACGAGACGAGGATCGTGCGGCCCTCGTCGGCGAGCCCGCGGACCACGTCGCGCAGGTGGAGGCGCTGGGCGGGATCGGTGCCGGACAGCGGTTCGTCGAGCACGAGGAGCTCCGGCTCGTGGACGAGCGTCGCCGCCAGGCGCATCCGCTGCCGCATGCCGCGCGAGTAGGTCTTGAGGCGCCGGTCCTGGTCGGCCACGAGGTCGACGATCTCGATCGCGCGGCGGACGGCGCGATCGCGGTCGTCGAGTCCCTGGAGCCGCGCGGCGAGCTCGACGAACTCGCGGCCGGTGAGGAAGTCGTAGACCGACTCGTGCTCGGGCATGTAGCCGATCCGCCGATAGAGGCCGGGGTTCCGCCTCACGTTCTCGCCGAACACGGTGACCGTGCCCTGCGACGGCGCGGTCAGGCCGCCGATCGCCCGGAGGAGCGTCGTCTTGCCGGCGCCGTTCGGCCCGAGGAGCGCCGTGACGCCGGGCTCGATCACGAGCGAGACGTCGCTCACCGCGACGACACCCGCGAACCACTTCGAGACGCCGTCGACGACGACGGTCGGCGTTGCGGCGCCGGTCATCCCCGGAGCAGCCGCTTCGCGCGGCGCACGAGCCACGCGGCGAGGACGATGGTCAGCCCGACGAGGAAGGCGAACGACACGCCGCCGGGCACGGGCCGGTCTCCCTCGTCCCCGAAGATCCAGTGGACGGCGTCGTCGAGGGTCTGGGGAAGGCTCACGAGCGACACGGCGTCGGCGACCCCGCCCGAGAAGTCGTCCTCGGCGATGCCGCCGAGCGCCGAGCCGATGAAGAGCACGGCGAGCATCGCCACCGTCGCGTACGCGCGCCGCGTCGCGAAGGTCGCCACGAGCAGCCCGAGGGTCGCGAGCACCGACGCGAGCAGCGCGCCCGCCAGCAGGATGCGTGGGACGACGTCCCAGTTGTGGACGAGAAACGTCCCGGGGCTCCTCGCGTCGAGGACGTTCCACACGAAGAGAACGGCCTCGGGGAGCCACACCGCCCCGAGCGCGACGGTGAGAAAGGCGGCCCACCGTGCTCCGATGTAGTCGGTCGGGGTGATCGGCCGTGCGGCATAGAGCGTGAGCACGCCGTCGCGGCGGTCGGGGCAGATCAGGAGCGGCGCCACGACGGCTGCGAAGAGCCCGAGCGGCACCATCGCCCAGCCGTGGTAGTCGGCGTACGACGGCAGCTCGAAGTCGTTCGGGTCGGTCGCCGGGCCGACGAACGCCGCCACGACGACGAGGACGACCATCGGGATGAGGACGAGGCCGAGCAGGAGCCACGGCGCCACCTTCCCGCCGACGCCCCGACCGAGGCCGAGCGACGCGCGAATGCCGTCTCGCCAGATCGCGTCGCGCCGGCTCCAGCGGCCGGCACGCTGCCCCTCGTAGCCGCGGTAGCCGAGGTCGAAGACCTCGCCGGCATCCGCGCTCACCCGGACGTCTCCCTCGCGGTGTCGGGGGAATCCTCGCCCGTCGCCTCGCCGGCGAACACGTCCGCCAGCGAGTGCCGCGCCGGGGCGAGGCGGTAGAGCAGCGCCCCGACGTCGACGACGGTGTCGCGCACGACGTCGTACTCGTGGCCGGACACGTCCTCGAGCAGCAGACGCCTGCCGTCGAGCCTCGGCGCGAGGCCCCGGCGACGGAGCTCCGCCGCCACCTGGTCGGCTCCCTCCACGAGCTCGATCTCGAGCGTCTCGGTCTCCTCGGTGAACCCCGACACCCGGCCCGTACGGAGCAGTCGCCCCGCGTCGAGGACGACGACCGAGTCACAGGCGCGCTCGACGTCGCCCATCAGGTGCGTCGAGATGACGATGCTGATGCCGAACTCGCCGCCGACGCGGCGGATCAGCTCGAGCATCTCGCGCCGCCCGAGCGGGTCGAGGCCGGCGGTCGGCTCGTCGAGGAACGCGACGAGCGGGTCGTGGACGAGCGCCTGCGCAAGCTTCACGCGCTGCTTCATCCCCGTCGAGTACGTGCCCATCGACCGGTAGCGCTCCTCGAAGAGCCCCACGTGGCGCAGCACGTCGGATGCCCGCAGCCGCGCCGCCGTCGCCGGGAGGCCGCTGATCCGGGCCATGTACGCGAGGAACTCCGCCGCCGACACGTTGCGCGGGAGGCAGTCGTGCTCCGGCGCGTAGCCGACGCGCGTGCGGTACTCGGGCGAGCGCCGCGGATCCTCGCCGAGCACCTCCGCCGACCCGCCGTCCGGCTCGATGAGGCCGAGGAACAGCTTGAGAGACGTGCTCTTGCCGGCGCCGTTCGACCCGAGCAGGCCCGTGATCCCCTCGTCGATCTCGAAGCTGACCCGATCGAGCGCCCGGAGCGAGCCGTAGGTCTTCGTGAGCTCGCGTGCCCGGAGGAGCGCCATGTGCCGTGAGGCTATCGGGGGCTCAGTCGCCCGGCGCGATCAGGGCGAGGATCTCGTCGTCCTCCGGGAAGCGGCCCTCGCGCTGCTTCGAGAAGACGACCGCCCCGTCCGCCACGACGTCGTACTGGCTCTTCTCGCCCTCGAGCGCGTCGGCCTCGTGGCCCGCTCGCTGCAACACGGCCGCGAGACCCGCGGCCCGGCGGTCGTAGCCGTTTCAGACCGGGCAGTAGAAGATCTCGACGCGCACGCCTGGACGGTACCCCATGGGAGAGGCGCCGTCAGATCGTCTTGAACTGCTCGAACGGCTGGCGGCAGTCGTCGCAGTAGCGGAGCGAGCGGCACGGGGTCGGGCCGAAGACGTTCTCGAGTCGCGTCGCGGCCGATCCGCACCACGGGCACCGGAACGTGCCGCGCTCCAGCTGGACGAGGGTCGGGGCCGCGGCGCCGCGAGGCGCGGGCGGAGCCAGCCCGGCGGCGCGGAGCTTCTCGCGTCCCTCGACGCTGATCCGGTCGGTCGACCACGAGTCGTCGAGGAGGACCCGCACGTCGGGCTCGGCCCCGAGCCCCCGGACGGCGTCCTCCATCCGCGCACGCATCACCTCGAGCGCCGGGCAGCCCATGAACGTCGGTGCGAAGTCGATTTGGACGCGCTCCCCGTCGATCCGGACGTCCCGGACGACGCCGAGGTCGACGATCGAGATCACCGGGATCTCCGGGTCGGCGACCTCTCCGAGCGCCCTCCAGACCGCGGCCGGCGAAAGACCTCGGGTCGATTCGACACAAGGGTTGTCCGCCCCGGTCCGGGGCGGAACCGGCTTCGGCCCCGTGCTCACCAGCGCGCCCCCGGCGGCGCAGACCGACGCACGATCGTCATCTCCTCGAGCAGGTCGGCCAGCTCTGCCTCGTGGCGCCCGCGCGGGACGGGCTCGACGACGGGAAGCGGGCGCCCGAGCTTCGCCTCGGCGCGCCGGACGAGCTCGGGCCGCAGCGCGTCGTCGAGCACGCCGAGTGCGTAGGGCCAGAGCTCCTCGAGCGCCTCCTCCAGCCGCGGCCGCCCCTCCTCCGAGCCGAGCAGGCGGTCGACCCACATCTCGGCGTGGATGCGGTGGTACGCCTCCTCGCGGTCCATCTTCGCGGCGATCCCCGCGACGTCCCGGTCGCCCGAGCCGCGCAGGGACTCGAGCCGGATCGCGTCGGCCGTCTCGTAGAGCCAGTGGCGCGCGATCGTCCGCGCCCACTCGAGCCGGCGCAGCTCGACGAGCGGCGCCGAGAGGTACTCCTCGGGTGCGCGGTCGAACGCGAGCGCGTCGGCGTCGGTACCCAGCTCGCGCGCAGCGAGCTCGTAGAGCGCCCGCGCGTGCCCGATCTCGTTCTGGGCGATCGACGAGAACGCGACGTCCTCCTCGAGGAACGGCGCGATCCCGGTCCACTCCGAGTTCCGCCAGCCGAGGATCAGCTCGTCGTCAGCCAGCGTGAGCAGGAGTCGTGCCCGCTCGTTCACGCGCCTCCTTCAGCCGCTCCTTGATCGAGTAGCCGTCGACCCGGCGGTACTTGAGGTCGAACTCGTCGACGAAGCCGTCGACCTGGTCGACGGCCTCGCGCGGGACGAGCCACAGCGCGTCCGACTCTCCCCGCCTCCCGTACTGCTCCCGTGCGTAGATCTCGGCGAACCGTGCGTCCGGAGCGACGAGCGAGCCGGCGTGCTGCATCGGCGCGCCTGCCCGCTCGCGCCGGAAGACCTCGAAGACGCGCGCGCTCACGCCGCCTCGGCGAGCACGGTACGGGCGACCCAGTCGACGTCGGCGCGCGAGAGCCGACGGAAGGCGATTCGCTCCTCCGACGCCGGGCCATGGCCGGACACGACGGCCATCAGCTTCTCCCAGTCGGGCTCGGTGTACGACCACGTGCCGTCGTCGAGACGGCGGAGCTTCGGGTCGGGAAGCGTGAGGCCGAGCTCCCACACCTGCGGCACGTAGCCCTCGAGGAACTGCTGCCGGGCCTCCTCGTTCGCCTGGCTCTTGATCCGCCAGCCGATCATCGGGTCCTCGTCGGCCGGGATCGGGTTGCCGTGGAACATCATGAGCGGCTCCCACCAGCGGTCGAGCGCCTCCTGGACGAGCGCGCGCTGCTCCGGAGTGCCCGTGACGAGGGTCAGCACCACGTCCCGGCCGTGGAGGATGTGGAACGACTCCTCCCAGCAGATCTTCCGCATGATCCGCGCGTACGGCGCGTACGAGCACTTGAGCAGCGCCTTCTGCGAGATGATCGCGGCCGCGTCGACCAGCCACGCGATGACACCCACGTCGCCCCAGCTGCGAGTCGGGTAGTGGAACACGTTGTGGAACTTCGACCGGCCCGCGACGAGATCGTCGAGGCATGCCTCCCGCGGCTTGCCGAGATCCTCGACGATGCGGTAGAGAAGCTGCGCGTGACCCGCCTCGTCCTGGATCTTCGCGGTGAGGGCGAGCTTTCGCTGGAGCGTCGGTGCCCGGAGGATCCAGTCCCGCTCCGGCAGGATCCCCATGAGCTCGGAGTTGGCGTGCATCTCGACGAACTTCAGGAGCCTTGCGCGGTACTCGTCCGGCATCCAGTCGCCCGCCTCGACGAGCCCTCCCGACTGGACGTGCTCGAGGAACTCCGCGGTCCGGGTGTCCATGCCCACGATGCTACCGAACGATCGGTAGCATCGCGAGATGGCGGCGAGCGGCTCGAGGCGCGACGAGCTGGTGCAGGTTGCGGCCCGGCTCTTCGCCGAGCGGGGCTACCACGGGACCTCGATGGCCGACCTCGCGGCAGCCATGGGCGTGCAGAAGGGGTCGCTCTACTCGCTGACCGGCTCCAAGCAGGACCTCCTCGTCGTGATCACGCGCGACGGAGCGGCGTCGTTCCACGCGGCGCTCGACGAGGTGCCCGAGGAGGCCGAGCCGCTCGAGCGGATCAGGCTCGCGCTGCGCGCGCATCTCGGCGTCGTCTCGGCGCAGGTCAGCGCGGCGACGGTCTTCACGCGCGAATGGCGCTTCCTCGAGGAGCCCGAGCGGTCGCGCTTCCGGGCCGAGCGGCGGCGCTACGAGGCCCGCTGGGGCGAGCTGCTGCGGGAGGCGGCCGAGCGCGGGGCGCTTCGCTCCGACCTCGACGTCGAGGCAGCCGTCCTGCTCCTCCTCTCCGCCGCGAACTGGGCGTACACGTGGATCCGCCCGGGTGTGCCGACCGACGAGCTCGCGGATCGCTTCTTCGCCACGCTGATCGACGGGATCAGGGGGTACGCGACCCGGCCGACGTAGGGTTGCCGCCGTGCGGACTGTCCTGATCGTCAACCCGCGCGCGAGCAAGGTCTCCGACGACGTCGTCGACCGCGTGACGGCCGTCATTCCCGGGGATGTCGTCGTGCTCCGGACGGGCGCCCCGGGCGAGGCGACGGCGATCGCACGCGAGCACGAGGCGTCCGCGGACGCGATGTACGTCCTGGGCGGCGACGGGACGTACAACGAGGTGCTGAACGGTGTCAGAGGCTCGGTGCCGCTCGGGTTCCTGCCGGGCGGGGGCACGAGCGTGTTGCCGCGCGCGCTCGGCCTCGGCCGGGATCCTGTGGCTGCCGCGCGCTCTGCTGCGGGCGGCGTCGCGCGGCCGATCGGGCTCGGAAGGGTCGACGGACGACGCTTCTCGTTCAACGCCGGGATCGGCTTCGACGCCGAGCTCGTGCGGCGGATCGACGCGCACGGCCGGGCGGCCGACGGGAGGCGACCGGGGGACGCCGCCTTCGTGCGCGCCGCGGTCGGCATCGTGGCGGCGCGCCGCGGCAGGTTTGCCGAGGCGCTCGAGCTCGAGGGAGTGGGACGGGCGGCGTTCGTCCTCGTCGCGAACTGCGACCCGTACACGTACGCCGGACGCCTGCCGGTCCGCATCGCCCGCAGCGCCTCCTTCGATGCGGGACTCGACGTCGTGGCGCCCGTGGCCGTTCGACCGATGGGGCTGCCGCGACTCCTGCTCTCGCTCGTGCGCGGCGCAGGGGGGCGGCCGGGCCTGAGGGTGCTCCACGACGTCGATCGGCTGGTCGTGCGCTGCGATCGGCCGATGCCGCTCCAGGTGGACGGCGAGGACCTCGGGGACGTGGAGCAGGTCGAGCTCGCATCGGAGCCGCGCGCCGTGATCGCGCTCGTCCCCGGCTGAGCGTCAGCCCTCAGCGGCGTGCGCGAGAGCCGAAGAGATCGACCCAGCGGCGGCCGATCGCCTTCGCGAACTGCGCCTCGAGCATGCGGAAGTGGTCGTCGAGGACCTTGTCGAGGGCGTCCTCGTCGCGGCCGCGCATCGCCGCGATCTGCCGGCGATGGACGTCGAGCGTCTGCCGGTCGTACGGCACCCCGCCGCTGTAGGCGTCGCGGATCGGGGCGAGACCCCGGCCGACGCCGCGCATCGCAGCCTGGATCGTCTCGTTCCGGCAGCTCCGCACGAGCGCGCGGTGGAACATCGCGTCCGCCCGCATGACGCTCGGCCGCTCGCCGAGGTGCCGCTCGAGCAGCTCCACCGTCCGTTCGAGCTCGACGAGGTCCGCCGCGGTCGCGACGCGCATCGCCTCCTGGGCGACCGCCCGCTCGAGCACGCGTCGCGCGCGCAGGACGTCGATCGCCGCCGCCTCCTCGAGCTTGACCGCGGTGAAGATCGCGACCGACGGGACGAGGTCGGTGACGACGAAGATCCCGCCGGACTTGCCACGGCGGACCTCGACGAGGCCGGAGAGCTCGAGGACGCGAAGCGCCTGGCGGAGCGTCGGCTTCGAGATGCCGAGCCGCTCTGCGAGCACGCTCTCGTTCGGGAGCTTGTCGCCGGTGCGCAGCCCGGCCTGCTCGATCGCCTCCGTGAGGTGCTCGATCGCCGACTCGAAGGTCCGTGTCGTGCGGACGGGCTCGACGTCGAACGTGGCGTCAACCGACATGACGCGTGGAGTTTCGCAGGATCCCGACGAGGAACGCGAGTCCGCGGCCGGACGACGATCGGTGTCAGACACCGATGTGCGTCGAGGCAAAACCGTTGCGACTTCGTGCCGATGTCCCCACAGCGTTCTCCGCGAGTTGCGAGCGCAGTCCCGTTTCCGGTGGTCATCTCGCTGTCGTAGGGCCACAGCGGCCCCGCAGCGGTGTCTGGCACCGAACACGCCTCCCGTGCGACGCTCCTCCCCGGGCTCGACCACGCCGAGCACTTGACAGCAAAACAGCAACCTTGTTTCACTTCAGGTGTGCACGGCACCATCGTGGAGCAAGGGCTGTCGCGGGTCATCGGGGTCGACGGGAAGCCCGACCGCCGGCTCGCCGACCTCGACGACGACGCGCTGCTCGCGCTCCATCGCTCGCTCGTCCAGCTGCGCACGTACGACGAGCGATCAGTTGTGTATCACCGCCAGGGCCGGATCGGCACGTACGCCATCTTCCGCGGCCACGAGGCGATCCAGGCGGGCGCGGTCCACGCGCTCGAGCGGCGCGATTGGGTCTTCCCGAGCTACCGCGAGTCGGCGATCGGGATCCTCCGCGGCCTGCCGCCCGCGACGATCCTCCAGTGGTGGCGCGGGCACCCGTCCGGCTGGTGGAGCCCCGACGAGGTGAACGTCGCGTCGATCTGCGTCCCGATCGCGACGCACGTCCCGCACGCCGCCGGGCTCGCATGGGGGATGCGTCTCAGGGGGTCGGACGCCGTCGCGCTCGCGCTGTTCGGCGACGGGGCCACGTCCGAAGGCGCCTTCCACGAGGGCGCCAACGTCGCCGCGGTCACCGGGGCGCCGCTCGTGCTGCTCTGCAACAACAACCAGTGGGCCATCTCGACGCCGCTCAGCGCGCAGACCGCGGCGGCGCGGCTCGCCGACAAGGCGGTCGGGTACGGGATGCCCGGCGTGCGCGTGGACGGCCATGACGTTCTCGCCGTGTACGAGGCCGTCCGCGACGCTGTCGCGCGGGCCCGTGCCGGCGGCGGCCCGACGTTCATCGAGGCGGTCACCTACCGCGCGGCGCCCCACGCGACGGCCGACGACCCGAGCCTCTACATCGACCCGGCCCGGGTCGCGAGCGAGGAGGGGCGTGACTGCGTCGCGGTGTTCGAGGGCTATCTCCGCCGGCTCGGCCTGGTCGACGACGAGATCGTCGCGGCGGTTCGCGACGAAGCGCTCGCGACGATGCGCAAGGCGATCGAGGCTGCGGAGAGCGAGCCGCCCGCGGAGCGCGCCCTCGTCTTCGCGCACGCGTACGCCGATCCGCCCGCGTCGCTCGCTCGCGACCTGCACGAGCTCGACCGGGTGCACGGGTGAGCGCCACGGCCGTCGCGACGCGCGAGCTGCTCCTCGTCGAGGCGGTGAACGACGCGCTCCACGTCGAGCTCGCGCGGGACGACTCCGTGATGGTGATCGGCGAGGACGTCGGGCGCCTCGGCGGCGTCTTTCGCGCGACGGCGGGCCTGCGCGACCGGTTCGGACCGGACCGGTGCGTCGACACGCCGCTCTCGGAGGCGGGAATCCTCGGCGCCGCCGTCGGGCTGTGCATGGCCGGGTGGCGTCCCGTCGTCGAGATGCAGTACGACGCGTTCTCCTATCCGTGCCTCGATCAGCTGATCACGCACGTCGGCCGCTACCGGTGGCGCACCGGCGGGCGCATGGGGTTCCCGCTCGTCGTCCGGATGCCCTACGGCGGCGGCGTCCGCGCACCGGAGCTCCACGACGACTCGCCCGAGACGTACTACGTGCACACCCCCGGCGTGAAGGTGGCCGTCCCGGCGACGCCCGCCGACGCGAAGGGACTGCTCGCCGCCGCGATTCGCGACCCCGATCCGGTTGTGGTGCTCGAGCCGAAGCTCGTGTACCGGACGTCGCGCGGGACGGTGCCCGAGGGCGACCACATCGTGCCGCTCGGCCGCGCGCGCGTCGTGCGCGCGGGCACGGACGCGACGCTCGTCGGCTGGGGGGCGATGGTCGGCGTCTGCGAGCGCGCCGCCGACGCGCTCGCCGGCGAGGCGTCGGTCGAGGTCCTCGACCTGCGCACGCTCAAGCCGCTCGACGAGGAGGCGGTGCTCGGCTCCGTCCGCCGGACGGGGCGTTGTGTCGTCGTCCAGGAGGCGCCCCGCACCTGCGGGTTCGCGTCGGAGGTGGCGGCGTTGCTCGCCGAGCGGGCGATCCTCGACCTCCACGGGCCCGTGCTCCGCGTGACCGGCTACGACGTCCCGTACCCGTACTGGCAGCTCGAGGACTGGTACATGCCCTCGGTCGAGCGGGTCGTGGACGCGATTCGCAGGGCTCTCGCGTTCTGACTACCCTCCGCCGCGTGGCCTACGAGTTTCGGCTCCCCGACCTGGGCGAGGGCCTCACCGAAGCGGAGATCGCGCGCTGGCTCGTCGCCGAGGGGGACGACATCGGTGAGGATCAGCCGCTCGTCGAGGTCCAGACCGACAAGACGACGGTCGAGATCCCGTCGCCGCGGGCGGGGACGGTGCTGAAGATCCTCGTCGACGAGGGCGTCGTCGCGACGGTGGGTGCGGTGCTCGTCGTGATCGGCGAGGAGGGCGAGCAGCTCCTCCGAGCCGTCGATTCCGGGACGGCCGCGAGCCGCGAGTCCCCGCGGGAGCCGCTCGTGGCGGTCGTCCCGACCGACCCGGCGGCGGCGGTGCGCGCGACGCCCGCCGTCCGCCAGCTCGCCCGAGAGCTCGGGGTGGAGCTGGTCGGGCTCCCGGGAAGCGGCCCGAGCGGGCGCATCGTGGAGGCGGACGTCCGCGGCGCGGCGACCACGGCGACTGCGGCGCAGGAGGGTCGGCGCGTGCCCGTCAGGGGCATCCGGCGCGCGATCGTCGAGCAGGTCTCCCGCGCGCATCGCGAGGTGCCCGCCGTGACCTTCGTCGAGGAATGCGACCTCACCGGTATCGACCTCGCCCGCCTCCTGCCGCTCTCGATCCACGCGGCCGCCGGCGCGCTCGGGCACTACCCGGAGCTGAACGCCCGTCTCGAAGGAGACGAGATCGTCCTCCTCGAGCGGATCGACGTCGGCATCGCCGTCCAGACCGACGAGGGGCTCGTGGTCCCCGTCGTGCGCGGCTGCGAGAGCCTCTCGGTCGACGCGATCGCCGCCGAGGTCGGCCGGCTCGCGCACGAGGCCCGGGACGGTCGGCTCACGGCGGACGAGCTCCGGGACTCGACGTTCACGGTCACGAGCGCCGGCAAGCTCGGCGGCGTGTTCGTGACACCGCTCGTGAACCATCCGGAGGTCGCGATCCTCGGCCTGCACCGGGCCGTCGAACGCCCCGTCGTCCGCGACGGGCAGGTCGTCGTCCGCCGGGTGGGCAACGTCTCGGTCAGCTTCGACCACCGCGTGGTCGACGGGGCGCGGGCCGCCGCGTTCTGCCTCGACGTGATCGAGCGGCTGCAATCCGGCCGGGCCCCCGGCGCGTAGGTCCCGTCGAACACGTCGTCGAACGAAGGGGAGAACGATGCGAGGCAGGCTGCTCGTCGCACTGTTCGTGCTCGGCCTGATCGGCGTGGGGGCCGCCGTCGCGGGCGCCAACCGCAACTGGAGCGTCCACGCGAACGGCGGCCAGGAGGTGCCCGCGCGCGACTCACGGGGCCAGGCGCAGGCGATCTTCCATCTCTCGGAAGACGGGAGCGAGCTCGAGTACAAGCTCGTCGCCGCGAACATCGAGAACGTCTTCATGGCCCACATCCACATGCAGACACCGGGCGTGAACGGCCCGATCGTCGTGTGGCTCTACCCGTCGACCACGCCGTCCCCCGGGCCGTTCGGCGCCGGGCGCACGGCCGGCGTCCTCGCCGAGGGCGTCATCACGAGCGCCAACCTCGTCGGCCCTCTCGCCGGGCATCCGCTCGGCGACCTCGTCGACGCAATGAGCACCGGGCGCGCGTACGTCAACCTCCACACGAACGACGGTGTCGACGGCGTGGACACCGGCCCGGGCGACTTCCCGGGCGGGGAGATCCGCGCCGACATCCGCTAGGTCGTACGGCACCACGCGGGGGTACGGGGCGGCCGGCAGCCGCCCCGTACAATCCCCGTGTGGGCGACTGGTACGAGATCGGCGTCACGCTCGGCCTCGGCGTCGCCGCGGGGCTCCTGCTCGCCGGGCTGCTCGCCGCCTGGCGATACGGCCTCCTGACGTCCGTCCTGGGGGCGCTTGCGATCGGTGCGCTCGCGGGCCTGCTCGTCAAGGGCTGGATCGGGCTGCCGGGCGCGCTCGTCGGCGGGCTGATCGGGGCCCTGTCCGCCTCGCTCGTCGCGCGCGGGGCGCTGCGACGCGGCGCGACGCCGGGGGGCACCGCCTTCCTCGTGGGCAGCGCGTCGATCGTGGTCGCGGTGCTCGCCCTCGTGCCGATCCTCGGGTACGTGGCCGCGATCGTCGTCCCCGCGGCCGCCGCCCGCCGCGTGCGGCAGGAGCCCGAGCGCCACGCCGGGCTGCGCACGCTCGCAAAGTGATCTCGCCGTGACCCGCAAGCTCGTCCTCGTCGTCATCGACGGCCTCACCCCGACGATGCTCGAGGCGTCGCTCGGAACCGCCGGCGTGCCGACGCTGACCGCGCTCGCCGAGCGCGGCACCCTCGGCCGCGCGACCACGACGTTCCCCTCGCTGACGCCGGTCTGCCTCTCGTCGATCGCGACGGGAGCGCATCCCGACGTGCACGAGATCCCCCACCTCGTCTGGTGGCATCGAGGAGAGCGGCGGCTCGTCGAGTACGGCTCGTCGTTCGGCGCCGCGCGCGCCGCCGGCCTCGGGCGGACGCTCCGGGACACGCTCGTCGGCATGAACGCCGAGCATCTCGGTCGCGGCGCGGTGACGATGTTCGAGGCGCTCGCCGACGCCGGGATCCGCACGGCCGCCGTCAACTTCACCGCGTACCGCGGCCGGACTCGCCATCGGCCCGCCGTCCCGTTCCTCGGACCGGTGCTGGGGCCGGAGCGGTTCTACTTCTACAACCTGTTCCGGAGCGAGCGCACCGGCGCGCCGCTCTCGTTCCGGAACCGCCCCGCCGGGTCGATCGACTCGTACGCGGCCGCCGTCGGGCGCTGGCTCGTCACCCGCGACGGCTTCGACTTCCTCCTCCTGTATCTCTCCGACTACGACTACGCCTCCCACGCGGCCGGTCCCGACACGGCACACGTCGTCCTCGAGCGCTGCGACGACGCGATCGGCGGGCTCGTTCGCGCCGCCGGCGGGCTGGACGAGTTCCTCGAGCGCTACGCCGTGATCGTCGTGTCCGACCACGGGCAGACGTCGGTGTCCCAGGTCGCGCGGCTCGGAGACAGGCTGCGGCACGAGCCCGGGACGCTTGTCGCGGCGTCGAACCGCGCCGCGCACGTCTACCGGATCGGTGCGGACGCGCCGTCGGCGCGGACGCTCGCGGGGCGGCTCGACGGCGAGCCGTCCGTCGAGGTCGCCCTGTTCCACGAGGATGGGGCGCTCGTCGCGCGGCGCGACGGCGCAGAGCTCCGGCTGGATGGGGACGGGTCCATCGACGGCGACGCGGCGATCCTCGACCATCCCGACGCGGTCGTCCGCGCGACCGCAGCGCTTCGATGCCCGAACGCCGGGGACGTGGTCGTGTCGGCGACGGAGGGATGGGAGTTCGAGGATCTCGGGCGCCGCCACCACCGCGGCGGCGGCTCTCACGGCTCCCTCGTCGCGGGCGACTCGCTCGTCCCCGTCCTCATGCACGGCGTCGCCGGTCCGGCTCCAACCGGCATCGTCGACGTTGCGCCGACCGTGCTCGCGCATTTCGGCGTCGCCGCGCCGGCCTACGCGATGCGGCGCGCCGCGTGACCGGGCGGAACGGGCCCGACTGGGAGGCGCGCCGCGCACGGATGGTCGATCGCCAGCTCCGGCGTCGTGGGATCGCGGACGAGCGCGTGCTCGATGCGATGGGTCGCGTGCCGCGCGAGGTCTTCGTCCCGGTGGAGCTCGAGTACGCGGCGTACGACGACGCCGCGCTGCCGATCGGCGAGGACCAGACGATCTCGCAACCCTTCATCGTCGCGACGATGTGCGAGCTGCTCGCGCTCCGGGGCGAGGAGGCGGTGCTCGATGTCGGAACCGGCTCGGGGTACGCCGCCGCCGTCCTCGATGCACTCGCGGCCCGCGTCCTCTCGATCGAGCGGATCCCCGTCCTCGCCGCCCGCGCGCGGCGCGCGCTCGAGCTGACGGGCCATCGAGACGTCGAGGTGCGGATCGGCGACGGGGCCGGCGGAGCCCCCGACCGTGCGCCGTTCGACGCGATCTCGGTCGCCGCGGCGACCGCGCGCGTCCCGGAGGCGCTGTACGAGCAGCTCGCGGACGGTGGCCGGATGGTGCTTCCGCGCGGCGGCGAGGCCGGGCAGCGGCTCGTCCGCATCGAGCGCACCGCGGCCGGCCCCGTCGAGACGGCGTCGCTCCCCTGCCGCTTCGTTCCTCTCGTGTGACCGGTGCCCGCCCGCGCGTCGCGCCGGAACGACCGCTACGCTCGGCCGGCGAGATGGACGAGGGTACGGTCACCACAGGACGCGACCTCCCCCGCGGCAGGGTCGACGCGGCGCTCCGCAGCCGGGCGAACTGGGAGCAGCTCGTCAAGTTCTGCGTCGTCGGCGCGTCGGGATACGTCGTCAATCTCGGGGTCTACACGCTGCTGCTCGAGGCCACCGGGCTCCATTACGTCCCCGCGGCGATCGGCTCGTTCGTCGTGGCGGTGACGAACAACTACGTGTGGAACCGGGTCTGGACGTTCCGCGGGCAGCGCGGCCACGTCGTGTACCAGGGCCTTCGGTTCCTCGTCGTCTCGACGATCGCGCTCGCCGCGAACCTCGTCGTCCTCCATGCCCTCGTGCAGGCCGGCCTCGGCGAGGTCGTCTCGCAGGCGCTCGCGATCATGCTCGTCACGCCGGTCAACTTCGTCGGCAACAAGCTGTGGTCGTTCCGCCACCGCCGCCGCTGACGCGCGTCCCGTGAGGCGCCTGGCGCTCCTCCTCGCGGCGACCGTACTCGTCGGCGCGTCCCCCGCCGCAGCGGACGCGGTCATGCCGACCGCCCCGGTGTACGACGCGGTCGGCCACCTCGTCGAATCGCCTTTCGCCCCGTCCGCCGAACCGGCGCGCCTCACGGAGGCCCGTGTCGTGCGTGCGTTCCTCGCCGTGCCGAAGGTCGCCGGCTGGCTCGACCGCTACGCGCCCGATCCGCAGACCGACGCCACGTTCGCCCGCCGCGATCGAACCTGGACGGTGCACGTCTGGTCGGGCGAGGCGGGCGAGATCGCTACCGGGAAGGTTGCGGACGCGGACGGGCGCGTGCTCGACGCCTGGACCGGCCCGCAGGTGGCCTGGAAGATGGCGCGTGGGCGACCGGGCGCGTTCGGGGGAAAGCTCATCACGTCGTGGCCCGTCTGGCTCGCGCTGTCGGCGATCTTCCTGCTCGGCCTCGCCGACCTGCGCCGACCGCTCTCGCTCCGGACGCTCGACCTGCTCGTTCTCCTCTCCTTCGGCGTCTCGCTCGCCTTCTTCAACCGCGGGGACGTGTTCCAGGGCGCGGCCCTCGCGGTCCTGCCGCTCGCCTACCTGCTGGCCAGGACCGCGTGGATCGGCTTTCGCGCAACGCCCCGCGCAGGGCCGGCGGCGACCTGGCCGGTCTGGGCGCTCGCCGTCGCCACCGTGTTCCTCGTCGGCTTCCGGGTGGGCCTCGACGTCGACCAGAAGCGGACGGTGATCGACGTCGGGTACGCGGGGGTGATCGGAGCCGACCGCATCCTCGACGGCCGGATCCCGTACGGGACGATGCCGGTGACGGACGACCGTGCGCCGTGCGGTGCGGCCGACACCGACGGGCAAATCCGGGACCGGATCCAGTCGAACGGCCGCTGCGAGTCGGCCAACCCGCGCGGGGACACGTACGGCCCTGTTGCCTATCTCGCCTACGTCCCGGCGGTGCTCGCCTTCGGCTGGAGCGGCAAGTGGGACGAGCTGCCGGCCGCGCACGCCACGGCGATCGCATTCGACCTCCTCGCGCTCGCGGGCCTCGCCGTCGTCGGCGCCCGCCTCGGGGGCGCGCGTCTCGCCGCAACGCTCGCGTTCGGATGGGCCGCCTTCCCGTTCACGGCCTACGCGCTGCTGTCGAACACGAACGACGCGATCATGCCCGCGCTCCTCGTATGGGGCTTTCTCCTCGCCTCCTCGCCGGTCGCGCGAGGAACGGCCACCGCACTCGCGGCGTGGACGAAGTTCGCGACCCTGATCGTCGTGCCGCTCTGGCTGACCTACCCGACGGGCATTCGTCTACGCCAGGCTGTGCGGTTCACCGCCGCCTTCCTCCTGGCGACGGTCCTCGCCTTCGCGATCCTCCTGCTCGATCCCTCTCTCGGCGACGCGCTCCGCACCTTCTGGGACCGGACGCTCGCGTTCCAGCTCGACCGGGAATCGCCGTTCTCGCTCTGGGGCTGGGGCCAGTACCACGCACGCGGGATCCCGGATCTCGCGTCGCTCCAGGTCGTCGTCCAGGTGTGCGCGATCGTCCTGGCGGGCGTCGTCGCGGTGCTTCCGCGCACGAAGGGCCCACTGGAGCTCGCGGCGCTGACGGCGGCGTTGCTCCTCGCCTTCGAGCTCTCGTTGACGCACTGGTCGTACCTCTACCTCCCGTGGGTCGTGCCGTTCGTGCTGCTCGCGCTGTTCCTCCCGCGCAGCGGGCGGCCTGCCGAGCCCGAGGCTCCGGAGACGACGGAGGCGGCTCCGCCGGAGATGGCGGGCGTCTCCTGAGGCGGCGCCTCCCGCCGGGCGACGCGCTCGTCGCGTCAGGCGTGTTCGTCCTCGCCGCCGCCGTCGCGACCGTCGTCTGGCAGGTCAGCGGCCGCGCGGTGACCGACATCCCGCTCTACCGGACCTACGGCGAGTGGATGGCGCGCGGCCTCGTTCCCTACCGCGACTTCGCAGTTCGAGTATCCGCCCGGCGCGCTGCCCGCCCTCGTCCTGCCGGCGCTCGTCACGGACTCAGTCGCCGCGTACCGCGTCGTGTTCGCCGCCGAGATGGCGATTGCCGGTGCGATGGGCGTGCTCCTGCTCGCCGCGGCCCTGGACGTGCTCCGTCGGACGAGAGCCGAGCGACGGCTCACGCTCTCCGTCGTCGCGCTCGTCCCGCTTCTCCTCGGCGGGGTGATCCTGACGCGGTTCGATCTTGTCCCGGCGGCGCTCGTCACCGGCGCACTCCTCCTCGTGCTGACCGGCCGTCTGCGGTGGGGCGCGGTTGTGGTCGGGATCGGGATCGCGGTGAAGCTCTACCCGGCCGTCCTCGTGCCGCTCCTCGCCGTCGCCGGCTGGCGCGCCCGCGGCCGGCGCGAGCTCGTCACCGTGGTCGCGCTGGCCGCCGTGCCGGTCGCCGTCGCGTACCTGCCGTTCGTGTTGGTGGCGCCGGACGCGGTGCTCCACTCGGTCGGCCGCCAGCTCGGCCGGCCCCTCCAGATCGAGAGCCTCGGCGCCGGGGCCCTCCTCGCGCTCCACCATGCGGCGGGCACGCCGCTCGGCTGGGCGTCGGGGAGCGGCTCGCAGAACCTCACCGGCTCGGCAGCTGCGTCGCTCGCTGTCGCGCAGGGCATCGCCCAGGCGGCGGCGGTCGTGCTCGTCTGGGTGTCGTTCTCGCGCGGGCCCGTGACGGGCGAGCGCCTTCTCCGCCACGCGGCGGGCGCGGTCGTCGCCTTCGTCGCGCTGAGCAAGGTGCTCTCCCCCCAGTTCCTCGTGTGGCTCGTGCTGCTCGTGCCGCTCGTCGGCGGCTCACGAGGCCGCAGGGCTCTCTGGCTGCTGACGGGGGCGTGCGCCCTGACCGCCGTCTGGTTTCCCGCGCGCTACTGGGACCTGGTCAAGGAGTTCGACCCGCTCTCCTCGTGGCTCGTGCTCGCCCGGGGCATTCTTCTCCTCGCGTTGCTCGCGGTCCTCATGTGGCCGGCGGCCACGGAGCCCGGACCGGCTCGATCGCGCTCGCCCGCCCCGTCGCCGGGTCGCACGTGACGAGGGCGCCCTCGAGGCGCACGCCGTCCGACGCGGTCTCGAAGCGCACGGGCATACCGGTGCGCATGCGCCGGATCGCCAGCTCGGCTTGCACGCCGATGACGCTGTCGTGGGGCCCGGTCATGCCGACGTCCGTCAGGGCTGCGGTCCCTCCCGGAAGGATCCGGGCGTCGGACGTCTGGACGTGCGTATGCGTGCCGAGCACCGCCGTGACGCGCCCGTCGAGCCACGCGGCGAGCGCGACCTTCTCGCTCGTCGCCTCGGCGTGGACGTCGACGAGGACCACCGACGCCGATGCACGAGCCTCCTCCACGAGCTCGTCGACGATCTCCCACATGCTGCGCGCCGGCTCGAGGTAGAGCGATCCGAGGACGTTGATGACCGCGACCGGCGTGCCGTCGCGGGCCTCGACGACCGTCGATCCGCGGCCGGGCGCTGCGTCGTGGAAGTTCGCGGGTCGGACGACCGACGACGACGACGCGAGATACGGGCCGATCTCCTCCCGCCGCCACGTGTGGTTCCCGAGCGTCACCGCGTCGGCGCCGGCGGCCAGCAGGCGCTCCGCGAGCCGCGGCGTGATCCCGAGGCCGTTCGCGATGTTCTCGCCGTTGACGACGCACGCGTCGATCTCGAGACGCTCGCGGAGCGTCGGGAGCAGCCCTTCGACCGCGTCGCGGCCGGGACGTCCGACGACGTCCCCGACGAACAGCAGGCGCACGGCTAGGGCAGGGAGCCCGGGGAGGGGTAGACGGAGATCGAGACGTTGTTGCCCCCGTCCGACGCGTGCGCCGCCAGCGCCTGCTTCTCGACCGCCGCGACGTCGACGGCGGTGCCGAGCTTCGACGACGCGGCGAGCACGGGCGTCCCGACGGTGATCGACGGGTCGGGCCGGACGTTCAGCACGGAGACCATCACCGACGGCGACTCGGACGGGCGCATGTCGATGCGGCTGCCGACGCGCTTGCCGCCGATCACGAGGTCGCTGACGGCCACCACCGTCCCCTTCACCGGCGCGTAGACGTCCGTCCCCGGCGCCGTCCCCACGTCGAGGACGTTCGTCCCGGCCGGCCCGCCCTCGAGCTGGTACCAGCGGGGAGAGTCGCGTCCGCTGCCCGCGATGTGCCGCCAGAGCCGCTCGAGCAGGCCGGCATTCGCCTGGCGCCCGACCGGCTGGAGCGACAGCGAGCCGTCGTTCGACCCGTGGAACCCGATCGCCGTGAGGGCGCCCGCCGCGACGGGGAGCTGGATGCGGAGGTTGCCGATCGACGCCAGCACCTGCGGCCGCGGGCGGATGGCGGACGCGTCGGCCAGCGAGATCGTCTCGATCGCGATCGGCGCCCCGCCCCCTGACGAGCCGCTCGAGCCGAAGGCGGTGAAGAGCAGCGTGACCACCCCGAGCACGGAGAGCACGGAGAGGAGAACGAGACGGCGTGCGCGCCGTTGTGCACGGCGCCTGCGGTCACGCAGGCGCGCGGCTTGCCGGGAGCGCGGCGAGGCCATTGCCGCCACGGTAGCGCACGTGGAAGCGCTTCTCCCGGCTGCGGGGCACCGCGTGCCGCCGGGCTACCATCGCGGCGTGACCCAGACGACGACGATCCGGATCCCGCGCTGGGTCCAGCTCGTCGGGCTCCCGCTGCTCCTGCTCTTCGCGTTCCTGCTCGCGCGGACACTCGGGCATGTGCTGTTCCTGTTCCTCACGGCTGCGGTGATCGCGTTCACGCTCAATCCGCTCGTCCGCGACCTCACGCGCCTCAGGCTGCCGCGCGGCGGCGCCGTGGCGGTCGTGTCGGTGGTCTTCGCGACCGCCTTCGTCGCGCTGCTCGTCGCCCTCGGCACCGTCGTCGTCTCGCAGACGCGCTCTGCCGCCGACCGGGTCGACAACTACTTCTCCGACGAGAGCCCGGTCACCGGCAAGACGGGTGCCGAGGCAGCCGTCGATCGCCTGCAGCAGTGGCTCGACGACCACGGTCTCGAGCGGATCCAGCTCGAGCAGCAGCTCAACGACCTGAACGACTCCGTCGGGGCGGGCGACGTCTCCGGCTACGCCCAGGACGCCATCTCGTTCGCCCAGGGCGCGGCGATCTCGGTGATCCTCTTCCTGTTCTCCGTGGTCCTCGTCGTGGTGATCGCGATCTACATGCTGCTCGACATGCCGCGCCTCGAGAATGCGATCGACCGGCGATTTCCGCCCGCGGGCGGGTTGCCGTTGACGCAGCGGATCGAGCGCGCCCTGTGGGGCTACGTCAAGGGGCAGGCGATCCTCTCGTTCGTGATCGGCTCGAGCGCCGGGATCGGGATGTGGATCCTCGGCACGACGGGCCTCGTCGAGGGTGCGGAGCGCTACGCGCTGCTCTTCGGGCTCTGGACGGCCTTCGTCGAGGTCATCCCCTACATCGGGCCCTGGCTCTCCGCCATCCCGCCGGCCGTCTACGCGCTCGTGGTCGACCCGGTCGGCGTTCTCTGGGTCGCCGCGCTCTTCGTCTTCATCTACCAGATCGAGGGCCACGTGGTGGTGCCGAACGTCATGGCGAGCGCGCTCCGGCTCCACCCGCTGCTCGTGATCTTCGGGCTGCTCGCGGGTGGCGCGCTGTACGGCATCCCCGGCGTGCTCGTCGCGCTGCCGACGATGGCCGCCGGCCGGGCCATCTGGGAGTTCTTCGGCGAGCGCATCGAGCTCGACGCGTGGGAGGACGAGCCGGAGCAGCAGGTCGACGTGGGGATCGAGCTCGAACCGCCCCGTCGGGCAGCCGGCTCGTAGCACACGCGCCCGGCGAGCCCCGGGGCGCATACCCTGTCCGGATGAGCTTCCCCGCCACACGGCTTCGGCGGCTCCGGCGCACCGACGCGCTGCGTGCGCTCGTCCGTGAGACGTCGCTCTCGCTCGACGACGTCGTGATGCCGCTCTTCGCCTGCCCGGGCGAGGGCATCGTCCGGCCGGTCGCAGGCCTTTCGGGGATCGCCCAGCGCTCGGTCGACGAGCTCGCGCGCGAGGCGGGCGAGCTCGCGCGGCTCGGCGTCCGGGCGGTCCTCCTGTTCGGGATCCCGGAGTCGAAGGACGCGGAGGGGTCCGGCGCGTGGGACGACGACGGCATCGTCCAGCGCGCGCTCCGTGCGCTTCGCGCCGAGGCGCCGGGGCTGACGCTCCTGACCGACGTGTGCCTCTGCGAGTACACCGACCACGGGCATTGCGGCCTGCTCGACGGCGACACGGTTGCCAACGACGAGACGCTCGACGTGCTCGCGCGGACCGCGGTCAGCCACGTGGAGGCGGGCGCCGACGCCGTGTGCCCGAGCGACATGATGGACGGCCGCGTCGGCGCGCTCCGGGCCGCGCTGCCCGACACGCCGATCGTCTCGTACGCGGCGAAGTACGCCTCGGCCTTCTACGGCCCGTTCCGCGAGGTCGCGGAGTCCACGCCGTCGTTCGGCGACCGGCGCGGGTATCAGATGGACCCCGCCAACGGGCGCGAGGCGCTGCGGGAGTGCGCCCTCGATCTCGAGGAGGGAGCGGACGTGCTGATGGTGAAGCCGGCGCTGCCGTACCTCGACGTCGTTCGCGCCGTGCGGGAGCGGTTCGACTGCCCGGTGTGGGCGTACCAGGTGTCGGGTGAGTATGCGATGGTGCGCGCGGCCGCCGAGGCGGGACACCTGGACGAGCGAACGGCAGCGCTCGAGGCCCTCACCGCGATCAAGCGCGCAGGCGCGGGGACGATCGTCACCTACTGGGCCAGGGACCTCGCAGGGTGGCTCTGAGCCAGCGAACCGATCGCTGGCGCCGCGCGACGAGCCTGATCCCCGGCGGAGTGAGCTCGCCCGTCCGCGCGATGCGCGCCGTCGGGCTCGACGAGCCCGTCTTCGTGTCCCGCGGCGAAGGCGCCTGGATCGAGGACGCCGACGGGAGGCGCCTCCTCGACTGGGTGCAGTCGTGGGGCCCGCTCGTGTTCGGCCACGCGGATCCCGAGACGGTGGCCGCCGTGCGCGCGGCAGCCGGCCGTGGCACGACCTTCGGCGCGGCGACCGAGCTCGAGGTCGAACTCGCTGCCGAGATCGTCGACGCCGTCCCCTCGGTCGAGATGGTCAGGCTCGTCAGCTCCGGCACCGAGGCGTCGATGAGCGCGCTGCGGCTTGCGCGCGCGGCGACCCGACGCGACCGCGTGATCAAGTTCGCCGGCTGCTACCACGGCCACGTCGACGCGCTGCTCGCAAGTGCCGGCTCCGGGGTGATGACACTCGGCATCCCGTCGACGCCCGGCGTGCCGGAAGGGGTCACCGCGGACACGATCGTCTGCGGCTTCAACGACGTCGACGGCGTTGCCGCGGCGTGCGCGCGCTACGGCGAGGGCCTCGCGGCGATCGTCGTCGAGCCGATCGCCGGGAACATGGGGTGCGTTCCGCCCGTGCCGGGATTCCTCGAGGCGCTCCGCATGCTCGCCGATGCGACCGGCGCGCTCCTCGTGTTCGACGAGGTGATGACCGGGTTCCGGGTGGCACGCGGCGGGGCGCAGGAGCGATACGGCGTGCTGCCCGACCTCACGATCCTCGGGAAGATCGTCGGCGGTGGCCTTCCGGCTGCCGCGTTCGGCGGCCGCGCCGACCTGATGGAGCGCCTGGCGCCGAGCGGCGACGTCTACCAGGCGGGGACGCTTTCGGGGAACCCGCTCGCGACGGCCGCGGGCGTGTCGGTGCTCCGGCGTCTGCGGGAGCCCGCCCTCTACGACGAGCTCGAGCGCACGAGCGCGCGTCTCGAGGACGGGCTGGCGCCGTTCGGCACCGTCCAGCGCGTCGGTGGGATGCTGACGCTCTTCTGCCACGACGGTTCCGTCCTGAGCTACGAGGACGCCGTCGCGTGCGACACCGAGCGTTTCGGCGCGCTGTTCCGCCATCTGCTCGCGGAGGGCGTCTACCTCCCGCCCTCGCAGTTCGAGTGCCTCTTCCCGTCGCTCGCCCACACGGACGAGGACGTCGACCGCACGGTCGCGGCCGTCCGGTCGTTCGTCGAGCCATAGCGGCACCGCTCGCCGTACGCTGCGCGCGATGACCTCGACGGTATTCACCGTGATCGCCGACGGCGCGGCGCGGGAGAGCAGGCTCTGGGGCGATGCGCTGCTGCCCCCCGAGGAGCGGGACGGCGCACCGGTCTTCTCCCGGCTCGTCGCCGACGCGGGGTTCGCGCTCGGGGTCGAGACGATCTACGAGGGCTACCTGCTCCACTACGGCCGGCCGCGGCTCTTCGCGCCCCCCGACGGCGACGTCGCGATCCTCCTCGGTGACGCGCTGCTCGCCCACGGGCTCGTCCGGATCGCCGAGACCGGCTCGCTCGCCGCCGTCGCGGACCTGGCCGAGCTCCTCTCGCTGTGCGCCCAGGCACGCGGCGACGGCCTCGACGGCGACGGCGCGGCCTGGGCGGCGACCTCGGCGCTGCTCGGCCGCGGCGGGCTCGACGACGCGCGCGCCGCGCTGCGCGACGCGCGCGACCCCGCACCGCTCGAACGGCTCGCCCGGGCGACCGTCGGCGACGATCCGGTCGACGGCGCCCTCGCCGCGCACGCCGCGCGGCTCGTATAGCATCGCGGCGATGGTCGCCGCGCTCTGGTTCCTGGCCGACGCCGCCGAGGAGGGAAAGGACGTCGTCCTCATGATGCTCGCCGTCGGCCTCGTCTTCCTCGGGACGATCGCGATCGGGCAGCTGACGCACTACGTCGGCGTGAAGCGCCGCCGCGCAAAGCTCGACCGGCCGCTCTAGGCGCCACCCGCGCCGCGCGCATGGGGAGCCCGGCAGCCGACCTCCGCGAATGGATCGCGCTCCTCGAGCGCGAGGGCGAGCTCGTCCGCGTCCGCGCCGAGGTCGACCCCGACCTCGAGATCACGGAGATCACCGATCGCGTCGTCAAGTCCGGTGGCCCAGCGCTTCTCTTCGAGAACGTCAAGGGGTCGAAGCTCCCGCTCCTCATCAACCAGTTCGGCACGGAGCGGCGCATGTGCCTCGCGTTCGGGGTCGACCGGCTCGACGACGTCGCGGCGCGGCTCGAGGAGGTGCTCGAGCTGACGCCGCCCCAGGGCCTCGTCGACAAGGTGCGCAAGCTCGGCACGCTCAAGTCGATCGCCGACTCGGCGCCGAAGACGGTCTCGAAGGGCCCGTGCCAGGAGATCGTCCTCGAGGGCGATGCCGTCGACCTCGACGCGCTGCCGATCATGCGCTGCTGGCCGCTCGACCCCGCGCCCTTCATCACGCTCCCCGCCGTCATCACGCGGGACCGCGAGACCGGGGTGCGGAACGTCGGGATGTATCGGATGCAGAAGGTCGATGGGCGCTCGACGTTCATGCACTGGCAGATCCACAAGGACGGCCGCGCCGACCTCCTCGCGGCACCGGACGGCCGCATCCCGGTCGCGGTCGCACTCGGGCTCGACCCGGTGACCGCCTACGCGGCGAGCGCGCCGCTCCCGAAGCACGTCGGCGAGCTGATGGTCGCCGGCTTCCTCAAGGGCTCCGCCGTGCAGCTCGTCAAGTGCAAGACCGTCGAGCTCGAGGTGCCGGCGAACGCGGAGATCGTGCTCGAGGGCTGGGTCGACGCGTCGGACACCGGGATCGAGGGCCCCTTCGGCGACCACACGGGCTACTACACGCCGCCCGAGGAGTTCCCGCTCTTCCGCATCTCGGCGATCACGATGCGCCGCGACGCGATCTACCCGTCGATCGTCGTCGGCAAGCCGCCCGCGGAGGACGAGTGGCTCGCCAAGGCGACGGAACGGATCTTCCTGCCGGCGATCCGCATGAGCGTCCCCGAGATCGTCGACTACGACCTGCCGGCCGCCGGCGCGTTCCACAACTGCGTCATCCTCTCGATCCGCAAGCGCTTCCCGGGGCACGCGCGCAAGGTGATGCACGCCGTCTGGGGCCTCGGGCTCCTCTCGCTGTCGAAGGCCGTCGTGATCGTCGACGCCGACGTCGACGTCCACGACTACGAGGAGGTCTTCTTCCGGGTGTGCGCGAACGTCGACCCGAAGCGGGACGTCGTGCTCGCGGACGGGCCGCTCGACCAGCTCGACCACGCGGCCGTGCTCCCGAGCTTCGGCGGCAAGATCGGCTTCGACGCGACCGCGAAGGGGCCGGACGAAGGGGCGCGCGCGTGGCCGCCCGAGATCGAGATGGCACCGGAGATCAGGGCGCGCGTCGACGCCAGGTGGAGCGAGCTCGGGTTGCCGGAGCACGCCGACCGCGGAGCTGTGCAGAATGGCCTGGCCGCGACCGGCCGGTGGAGGACGAGGCGGGTTCCCCGTTGACATCGGGGAGGTCGTGGCGGTTGAATCCCGAACCGGAGCAGGGGACGGACGGAGCCATCGAGTGAGCGAGCACGACGACCAGCATCTGCCCGGCCCGAGCCTCTGGCCGATCGGCTTCGCGATCGGCGTGGCCTGCATCCTCGTCGGCCTCGTCATCAGCGTCCCTGCGCTGATCGTCGGCGCCGTCATCGCCCTCGTCTTCGGGTTCCTGTGGGTGCGCGAGGCGTTCGTCTCGCACCCCGTGACGGCCGCCGCGCCCGGCATGCCGGACGTCGCGCCCGCGGCGACCGTCGCCGACGTCGACCAGAACGTCGACCGGGCCACGTTCCTCTCGCTCGCGACGATCGGCGTGAGCGGCCTGATCGGTGCCGGCGTCACGCTGCCCGTTCTCGGGTTCGGCGTCCTCCCGTCCTTCATGGGCGAGGGGGTCGAGACCTACGACGTCGACCTCGGGCCGATCTCGAACTTCCCCGAGGGCCAGTACGTGATCGCCACCTATCTCGAGAGCCCCGAGCAGGGCGAGGTCTCCCGCCGGACGGCGTTCATCCGCAACAACGGCCGGACGGACGCCGGGGTGCCGAGCTTCACGACCATCTTCAGCCGCTGTGTCCACCTCGGCTGCCCCGTGCAGCCGAACGGGCCGATCGACGAGTCGGCGAAGAAGGACGTCAACGGGGTCGAGCTGCGGCCGGTGCTCGCCGCGAGCTTCGGCTGCCCGTGCCACGGCGGGCTCTACGACTCGGAGGGGAACCGCAACGCCGGCCCGCCGGTTCGCTCGCTCGATCGCTACGAGTTCTCGATCAAGAACGGCAACCTCGTCCTCGGCCGGCTGTTCAGCGTCGGCAGCGTCGAGGGCGTCGGGGCGAGCGCGAGGATCATGAAGTACTACAAGGCCTATCCGGGCGTCCACGTCGACGGGATCGAGCGGTGGCTCTACCCGATCCCCACCCCGGGATCGAGGGGGTGAGCTGAGCCGGATGGCCGCGAAGAGCCGTCGCCACCAGCTCGCGGACGTCGCGCTCGTCCCGCTCGACTGGGTCGAGGAGCGCTCCGGGCTCGTCGGCTACACGAAGTGGTTCCTGTTCCGGCGGGTGCCGCACGACATCGACTGGTCGCAGACGCTCGGAGCCGCATCGCTGACCGCGTTCATCGTGCAGGCGACGACCGGCGTGTTTCTCGCGATGTACTACAAGCCCGATCCGGAGACGGCGTACTCGTCGATCCAGAACATCACGGAGGAGGTGACGCTGGGCTGGCTCGTGCGCGGGATGCACAAGTGGGGAGCCAGCGTGTTCATCATCCTGATGTTCCTCCACATGGGCCGGACGTTCCTCTTCGGCGCGTACAAGTACCCGCGCGAGCTCAACTGGATCCTCGGCGCGCTCCTCCTCGTGAGCGGCATGGCCGAGGGCTTCACCGGCTACCTGCTGCCCTGGGACAACACGGCCTACTGGGCGACCGTCGTCGGGATCAACATCAACGCGACCGGGCCGTTCGTCGGGCCGTTCCTCGCGCAGTTCCTCCAGGGGGGTCTCGCCATCAACCCGGACACGCTGCCGAAGTTCTACTCGCTCCACATGCTCGTGCTCCCGGGCGCGATCTTTGCCCTGATCGGCCTGCACCTGTATCTCGTCGTGCGCCTCGGCGTGTCGTCGCCGCCGTGGTCGAAGACCGCCGCCGGCCGTGAGCGCCCCGAGGAGACGGGCGCACGCGAGGGCCTCATCCGCGATCCCGCGAGCGACGGGGAGACGGCCTGATGGGCGTCTCGCTGCAGGAGCGCAACCGCGCCGAGCACAAGCGCTACAAGGAGGACGTCGAGCGCGAGGGGAAGAGCTTCTTCCCGTACGCCGTCCTGCACGACGCGGTCATGTCGCTCGTCGTCGTCGCGGTGATCATCGCGCTCGCGTGCATCTGGTACTTCACCGCGGACGGCGTCGAGGCGGGGCTCCTCGGCCCCTGGTACTCGACGGAGGCCGACCCGGGCACGATCAGCTTCGTCCCGCGGCCCGACTGGTTCTTCTACTTCCTCTTCTACCTCCTGCGGATCTTCAAGTGGCCGGAGACGGTCGTGCTCGGCACCGTCGGCGTCCCGACGATCCTGCTCGTCCTGCTGATCGGGCTCCCGTTCTACGACCGCCGCCCGGAGCGCCGCCCCGGCCGGAGGCCCGTCGCGATGGTCGCGGCCGTCCTCGTGATCATCTCGATGGCGACCCTCACCTGGAAGGGCGCCACCGCGAAGGAGGCGCTCGGGTCGGAGCTGATCGCCGCCGGCAAGCCGCAGGAGTGGGCCGAGCAGCAGGGCTTCGCCGACAACCCGACCGCCGTCGCCGGCGCGACGCTCTTCGCCGAGTCCGGGTGCCTCAACTGCCACACCTACCTCGGGGAGGGGAACGCGAACCTCGGCGCTCCGAACCTGAGCGACATCGGCGCGTCCGGCCGCGGCGTCGACTTCTTCAAGTCGTACATCTCGAACCCCGCGCAGTACGGCAACAACGTGATGATCTCGTACGGTTACCTCGGCGACGAGAACCTCACGAAGCTCGCGACGTTCCTCGACGCGAGCCGCGGCGGCGGGTAGCCCCGCCGACCGTCGAAGACCCCGGCCGGCCGGGCACCGCACGAGTACGCTCATCCCGTGCGTGCCGGCTCCCATCGCACCCCCGCGGGCCATTCCGTCGGCCTGGTCGTGCGCCGCCCTGGACCGGTGGCCCCATGACCCACGAGTCCGGGTCGCTCCCCTCGAACGAGGTCAAGGGGATGTTCGATCGGATCGCGCCCGTGTACGACGTCATGAACCGGGTCATGACGGTGGGGCTCGACCGGTCGTGGCGCCGGCGGGCCGTGGAGGCGGTGGTGCAGCCGGGCGACCGCGTCCTCGACGCGTGCTGCGGGACCGGGGACCTCGCGCTCGCCGCCGAGCAGGAGGGCGGCCACGTCACGGGCCTCGACTTCTCGCCCGCGATGCTCGAGCGGGCGCGCCGCAAGTCGTCGACGATCGAGTGGGTCGAGGGGGACATGCTGGCGCTGCCCTTCGACGCCGGCTCGTTCGACGCTGCGACCGTGGGCTTCGGCGTCCGCAACGTCGCCGATCTCGAGGCCGGCGTGGCGGAGCTCCGCCGCATCCTCCGCCCGGGCGGCCGGGTGGCGATCCTCGAGATCACACGGCCGCGCGGAGTGCTGCGGCCGTTCTTCTCGCTCTGGTTCGAGCGGATCGTGCCGCTGCTCGGAAAGGTGCTGCCGGGCGGCAGGGCGTACACCTACCTCCCCGCCAGCGTCCGCAGGTTCCCGGGCGCCGAGGATCTCGCCGCGCTGCTCGAGCGCCACGGGTTCACGCAGGTCCGCTTCGCGCTGATGGGCGGCTCGATCGTCGCCTTGCACACGGCCGTCGCCGACGACGGGAGCGGCGATTAGCGCGCTCGAGACGATCCGCGCGGTGGAGGGGCTCGCCGAGTATCTCGCCGCGGTCGAGGAGCGCCTCGACGCCGTCGTGTCGACGCATCCGGGGACGGTCGCGGCAGTCGGCGCCGACGCGCTCGCGGCCGGCGGCAAGCGGCTTCGGCCGACTCTCACCTTCCTCTCGTCCCCGGCGGGCGGCGCTTCACCCGTCGTCGAGGGCGCTGCCGTCGAGCTCGTGCACATGGCGACGCTCATCCACGACGACATCGTCGACGGCGCCCACGTGCGTCGCGGCCGCGCGGCCGCGTGGACGGCCCACGGATCCGATGCGGCCAAGGCCGCGGGCGACTACCTGTTTGCCGCCGCCTTCGCGGCCCTCGCAGCGACCGGGTCGCGCGAGCGCGTGGCGGCCCTGGCAGACGCGTCCCTTGCCCTGGCGCGCGGGGAGGCGATGCAGCGGCTGCAACGCCACGATCCCGCCACGACGGTCGACGCCTATCTCCAGCGCTGCGCGCTGAAGACCGGCTCCCTGTTCGCAGCGGCATGCGTCCTCGGAGGTGGGAACGCCGAGTTCGGGCGCCTCGTCGGGATCGCCTTCCAGATCGTCGACGACGTTCTCGACTGCTCCGGCGAGACCGTCGAGACCGGGAAGATCCCCGGCACCGACCTGCGCGACGGCACGCCGACGCTGCCGCTCCTGCTCGCGGCGCGTGAGGACGAGGTCGTGCGCGCAGCGCTCGCGGGCGGGCCGCTCGAGGGCGCGCTCGTCCGGGTCGCCGCCACGGGCGCGCTCGAGCGCTCGCTCGCGGTCGCGGTCGACTACGCCGGCCGCGCGCGCGCGAGCCTCGACGGGTCAGCCCGTCGCGAGGAGCTCGAGTCGCTGGCCGACGCCGTCGTCGAGCGGAACCGCTGAGGATGACGACGCCGCGTCTTCCCACGGAGCGACGATGATCCGGCTCGGGCGGATCTCCTACGTCAACATGGCGCCGGTGTTCCACCGGCTGACGTACGACGTCGAGGAGGTCACCGGCGTGCCGACGCAGCTGAACCGGATGCTGCTCGCCGGCGAGATCGACGTCGCACCGATCTCGTCCATCGAGTACGCGCGGAACGCGCAGCGCCTCAGGCTGATGCCTCGCCTTTGCGTCTCCTCGGAGGGCGCTGTCGACTCGATCCAGCTCGTCACCCGGATTCCGCTCGGCCAGGTGCGGACGGTGGCGGTCACTCCGGAGAGCGCGACGTCCGTCGTGCTCACGAAGGTGTTGATCCCGCAGGCGGAGCTCCTCCCGCTCGAGGCCGCCGACGAAGCCGACGCCAAGCTGCTGATCGGCGACGCCGCGCTCAAGAGCGCGTTCGAGGACCCGACCCCGCACCACGACCTCGGACGGCTCTGGCTCGAGCGCACCGGCCTGCCGATGGTGTTTGCAGTCTGGGCCGCCCCGGAACCGGTCGTGGACGGGCTCGCCGACCTGCAGGACGCCCTCGTCGCCTCCGTGCGGCTCGCCCGCTCCGAGCCCGAGCGGCTTGCCTACGAGGCGAGCGAGCGCTACGGCTACCCGCCCGGCTTCCTCGCGCGGTACTTCGAGAAGCTCCGCTACAGCTTCGGGCCGCGCGAGCGCGCCGGCTTCTACACCTTTCTCGAGATGGCGCGCGACGTAGGCGAGCTCGTCCAGGTGCCCGAGCTCCGCTTCCTGCCGATCGAGCCCGCCCCCGTGTAGCCGGCGAGCCTCAGGAGCCGGCGAGCGCGGGCGGCCGCGCCGCATGGCGGTACTCGACGCGGTAGCCCAGCCGGCGCGGGACGTCGAGCAGACCGTCGAGGTCGAGGTCGACCCGGGCTCCGGCTTTCTGCGTGACCTCGTCCTCGATCGGCAGGTCGAAGTCGTCCGCGCCGTACTCGAGCGCGCGAAACGCCTCCTCGTTCTGCGTCAGCACGGAGGTCCGGACGTGCTCGACGTTGTCGAGGAAGATGCGGCAGAGCGCGATGTGGCGCCAGTACTCCGAGGCGGGGATCTCCCGGCCCCCGAGCGCCGTGCCGTACGGCTTGTACGTCCAGCAGAGGAACGAGAACAGCCCGTCGTGCCCGTCGCGCAGGCACGCGTCCTGGAAGTCGCGGGTCCGCTGCAGGTGCTCGATCCGCTCCTCGAGCGTCTCGTCGAAGCCGATCACCATCGTCGCCGTCGTTCGCATCCCGCTCTCGACGATCGCCCGCTGTGCGGCGAAGTAGTCGGCGACGGTGTACTTCCACTTCGCATGCCGCCTGCGGAAGTCCTCGGTGAGGATCTCGCTGCCGCCGCCGGTCACCCAGTGCACGCCGGCCCCGCGCAGCCGTGCGGCGGTGTCGGCCAACGAGAGACGAGCCCGGTCGGCGAGGAACACGAACTCGGCGACGGTCAACGCGTAGAACTCGACCCGGTCGCCGTAGCGCTCGCGCACGGCGGCGAACAGGTCGCAGTAGAAGTCGAGCGGAAGCTTCGGGTTGAACCCGCCGTTGAAGGCGACGAGGTCGCCGCCGAGCTCGAGCAGCTCGTCGATCTTCGCGAAGACCTCGCCGCGGTCGAGGACGTACCCGCCCGCCTGGTTCGGCAGGACGTAGAACGCGCAGTAGTCGCACTGGGCGACGCAGACGTTCGTGTAGTTGACGATCCGCATGATCATGTAGGTCGCCTTGTCGGGCTCGTGCCAGCGCGCGCGCGTCCGCTGGGCGAGCTCCTTGAGCTCGTCGTCCGATCCCTCGCGCCACAGGCGCACCGCCTCGTCGGCGGAGATGCGCGTCATGCCGGAACGGCCTCCTCCACCGTGACCTCCTCCGGATCCAGCGTGTCCATGAACGAGCTGACCGAGAACACGGCATTGCCCGCCCCCGCCACGCCGTAGCCGGGCGGCGGCTTCAGGCCGTGGCGGCCGAGGGCGTCGCGGTAGGCGTGAAGGAGGCGGATGTGGTACTCGAGCGGCGCGCCGTCGGGGTTTGCCTTGCCGAGCGGCGTCGTCGGCTCGGGGCACCAGGTCGTGAACCGCGGCGTGATTCCGCGGCTCATGAACCAGTCGAGCCCTTCGGTCGTCGACGCGATCGCCTCGTCGACCGTCCCGAAGCCGTGCGGCCGCGCCATCTCGACGCCCGCCACGAAGTTCGGGATGACGAAGCGCGGGCCGAACACGTCGGCGGCGTCGAGGATCCGGCGGTGCCACTCCTCCCGGCCGACGTAGCGCTGCTTGCCCGGCGAGATGAGCGAGAAGAGCCGTTTGTCCCAGACCTCGTAGTTCGGGTGGTAGATCGCGATCCCGTAGTCCTTGAAGCGCTGGGCGTCGGCCTTCGGGAGCGCCTGCGCGACGACCTTGCCGATCCAGCGGCCGGGGAAGCGCTCCTCGATCGCCTGCGCGTAGCGGCCGTAGAAGTCGGCCTCGGCGAGCCCGTCGACGGTGCTCGTCACCGACCCGCCCGTCAAGGTGTACGCCTTGCTCGCGCGCGCAGTGTCGTAGCGGTCGATCAGCGCGAGCGCCTCGAGCACGTCGGCGACCGGCTTGATGCCCGTGTACGGCCGACCCGCCTTCTTGTGCTGGCGCCAGTTGTGGTTGATGTCGCAGAAGCCGCACTCCTCGTGCGCGCCGAAGTACTGGCAGAGCCGGAGCACGGTCAGGTAGATGAGGTAGCCCCACTGGATCGTCGGGGCCGTCTCCATCACCGTCTTGCCGCTCTCGAGCCCGTGCCGGTAGTACTCGGGCATCGGCGGCAGCCCGACGTCCGCGACGGCCCGGCCCTCGAGCGAGAGCGCGAGCCCGCCCGCCTCGGCGCGGTCGACACGGTACGGCGAGCCCGGGTTCACGCGGACGGAGACGATCGTGCGCCGGAGGCCGTACGGGCCGCCGGTGAGCGAGACCTCCTCCGGGGGCCGTCTCCGGGCCGCCTCACCGAGCTCTGCAAGCGGCTTCTGGTCGAACGAGAAGATGAAGTAGGACTTCGGCTTCACCTCGCCGTCGAGGTTGTCCGACAGCGCCGCGTCGTCGAAGGCGATCCCGGTGCGGAGAAGGTCCTCCTTGAGCACTGCCTCGCGCGGCACGTCCGGGAATCGCTCCATGAGCGACTCGACGAGCGCCGTCCGTGTGGTCGAGGCAGCGATCCCCACGCCTGCACGGTACCCCGCGCTCGAGTACCCGGGCTCCGTTTGCATCCGGGCTCGCCGCCGAGCCGGAGGAGCAGAATACGGCCGTGGAGACCGATCACGTCGCGGTCGAGCGCCGCCTGCTGGACGACGCGCTCCGGCCCGGCGCGATCGCGCTCGACGCAGGCTGCGGGCGGACGACACGGCTTCGGTTCTTCCGCGACCGGATCGTGCGGCTCGTCGGCGTCGACGCGGACGACGCCGCCGCTTCGGAGAACCCGAGCGTCGACGAGTACATCCACGCCGATCTCGACGTCGGTCTGCCGTTCGAGGACGGCACATTCGACCTCGTGTACGCCAACTTCGTCGTCGAGCACCTCTCGAGGCCCGAACAGGCCTTTGCGGAGTGGCGGCGCGTGCTGCGGCCGGGCGGCCGCGTCGTGCTCCTGACGAGCAACCGGGCAAACCCGGCGATGGCGGTCGGCGGCCGCATTCCTTCGCGCGCAAGGCTCGTGATCAAGCGGCGCGGGGCGGGTGCCGCGGAGCGAGACGTCTACCCCACGCATTACCGGGCGAACACGCCGTCGTCGCTCGCCGAGGCGACCGCCGCGGGAGGCCTCGAGCCCGTCGTAGTCGAGTACGTCGCCACGCTGCACCGCTACGGGGCACGCGTCCCGCTCGCCGCCACGGGCCTGCGCTGGTTCGAGCGGGGGCTCCCCGCGCGTCGTCGCTCGACGATCGTCGCCTCCTATCGCGCGGTAGGCGGCGTCTAGACCCGGGACGTCGACGCCGTGGCGGGCGAACGTTCGGATCCTGTAAGCGCACGACGGGTCGGTCGCACGCCCGGATACCGTCCGCGCCAGCCGATGGGCCTCCGAACCCCGATGCGCCTGCTCGCCGCGGCCGCGTGCCTGGCGGCTCTCGGGCTGCAGCCACCCGCCGCGGACGCTGCGTCCACGGAGCTCTGGCCCGGCGTCACGTACAGCCGGACGGTGCAGTTCACGTCGCACGGGCCGGTCGTGCTGCACGTGATCTCCGGGCCGCGGCCAGGAGGCCTGACGACGCTCGAGCCTCTCCTCTCGAACGAGTCCGTGCTCGGACGCGAGACGCTGACCTCGATGGAGCGGAGGGTGACCGACGGCGTCACGGCCGGCGTCAACGCCGACTTCTCGCGCTTCGACAACGGCAAGCTGAGCGGCATCTTCATGCGGAACAGCGCGCTCGCGTTCGCCCCCAACGCCAAGCGCTCGAGCGTCGGCATCCGCACCGACGGAATGCTCGACGTCCGCCGTGTCGCGGTCCGCGCGACGTGGACCGGAACGACCGCGAGGCAGCTCTCCCCGCTGAACGACGCTCCGGTCGCCGGCCGGGCCGCCCTGTACACGAGCGAGTACGGCATCGCGACGCCGGCGATCCGGGGTGCGACGGCGGCTGTCCTGTTCCCCTTCCCCGTCGTCACGCCCGACGTCGACCTCCGGGCACCGGTGGTCGAGGTCGTCACCGGCGGCGCTGCCGTCCCCATTCCGCCGGGCGGCGCCGTGCTCGTCGGCGCCGGCGCGCTCGGCGCGGCGATCGCCGCCGAGGCGCAGGTCGGTGCGTCTGTCGGCTTTCGCTTCGACTTCGTGCCGAACTGGGCCTACGTCGTTGCCGCCGTCGGCGGCGGTCCGGAGCTCGTTCGGGGCGGTGCCGCCGTCGCGAGCGCGGACGAGTGGTTCACGCCGCTCCAGCTCGTTCCGCGGGCGCCCCGAAGCGCGGTGGGCCAGCTCAGGAACGGCCGCGTGATCCTCGTTGCGGTCGACGGGCGGCAGCCGGGGTACAGCACCGGGCTCACGAACGCGGAGCTCGCCCGCGCCATGGTGCGCCTCGGGGCCGTTCGCGCGATGGCCTTCGACAGCGGGGGCTCGACGACCGTCGCCTTCGACGGAGCGCTCCTCAACCGTCCCTCGGACGGCCGTGAGCGCCCGATCGGCTCGGCCCTCGTCTTCCGGTACGCGGGCGTGTTCGTCCCGCCCCCGCCGGCGCGGGTCTCGCCGAACGGCGATGGCGTCGACGACACGCCGAACCTCGGCTACCGTCTCTATCGCCCCTCGTCGGTGACCGTCACGCTGCGTGCGCCGGACGGATCGACGCCGGTCTCGACGACGGCCCTGCAGGCGCCGGGCGCCTACACGGTGCCATTTCCTGCTGCCGGCCGAGGCGGGCGCGGCCGGCGTCAGCGCGACCGCGGCCGCCGGTTCCTGGGCCTTCGACGTGAAGGCGGTCGACGACATCGGGCAGAGCTCGGCGATGACCCGGACCTTCGTCGTCGACGACACGCTCGGCTTCCTCCAGGTCCCGAAGCTCCGCGCCGTGCCGCCGCAGGGGCGCGAGATCCCGATCGCCTTCACGCTCGCCCGCTCCGCGCGCGTCACGGTCACCGTTCTCGACCAGGCGGGTCGCGTCGTTCGCGGCGCTCTCGCGGTCCCCGCGGCGCGCGACGCCGGGCGGCAGCAGGTCACGTGGGACGGGCTCGGGGCGAACGGCCACGCGATCGAGGGACGCTTCACGGTGCAGGTCGCAGCGACGTCGAGCCTCGGCAGGTCGGTGCTCTCGTCGGCGATCACCATCCGCAAGACCTCCGCGCCTCGCGGGTGACAGCCCGCGACGCGGCTAGCATCCCGCGATGCCCGTCGCCTCGCTGCTGAGTGACATCACGACGTGGGTCACCGACGCGATCGGCGACTACGGCCTCTACGCGGTGTTCCTCCTGATGCTGGTCGACGCCGTCTTCCCGGCGGCAAGCGAGGTCGTGATGGTCTACGGCGGCGCCGTCGCCTCGGGCGCGTTCGCGACCCAGTCGATCTCGCTCTTCGGGCACGAGTTCGCGAGCGGGCTGCCCGCGTACCTCGCGGTGGCGATCGCAGGGACGATCGGCTACCTGCTCGGCTCGATCGGCGGCTGGGCGCTCGGTGACTACCTGGGCCGCCCCTGGCTCGAGCGACACGGGCGATGGCTGCACCTGAGCCCGGAGAACCTCGATCGCGCCGAGCGGTGGTTCGATCGCCGGGAGGGATGGGCGGTGTTCCTCGGGCGGATCACGCCCGTGATGCGCTCGTTCATCTCCGTCCCGGCAGGCGTCTTCCGGGCACGGTTCGGCCCTTACGTATGGCTCACGCTGGCCGGCTCCGCCCTCTGGTGCTTCGCGTTCGCGGCGGCCGGATGGGCGGCCGGGGCGAGCTGGGAGTCGTTCCACCAGGCGTTCCGCTTCGTCGACTACGTCGTCGCGCTCGCAGTCGTCGCGGGCGCCGTGTGGCTCGGCCGCACGTTCCTGCGGCGACGCCGGGCGGCGAACGAGCCGCTCGAGGGCCAGTAGACTCAGCACCGACGTGATCCCGCTCGTCGACGTCAAGGCGCAGTACGCGCCCTTCATCCCCGAGTTGCAGCAGCGCTTCGCAGAGGTGCTCGAGTCCGGTCGCTTCATCTTCGGGCCGGAGGTCGAGGCATTCGAGCGCGAGGCCGCCGCCTATCTCGGGGTGCCCCATGCCGTCGGCGTGGCGAACGGCACCGACGCCCTGGTCCTCTCGCTCGAGGCGATGGGCGTCGCGCGCGGGGACGAGGTGATCTGCCCCGCGTTCACGTTCTACGCCACGGCCGAGGCGATCGCGCGCGTGGGCGCGACACCCGTCTTCGCGGACATCGACCCGGTCACGCTCAACCTCGATCCCGAGGCCGTGGCCGCGCTCGTCACCGACCGGACGACGGCGATCGTCCCCGTCCATCTCTTCGGCCGGCCGGCGCAGCTCGAGGAGCTCGCGGGGCTCGGCCTTCCGCTCCTCGAGGACGCCGCGCAGGCGTTCGGTGCGCCCGGCGTCGCGACGACGGGCGTCTGCTCGACGTTCAGCTTCTTCCCGACGAAGAACCTCTTCGCGCTCGGCGACGGTGGGCTCGTGGCCTGTACCGACAACGTCGTGGCCGACACGGTGCGGAAGCTCCGCTTCCACGGCTCGCGCGACAAGCGCACCTTCGACCTCGTCGGAACGAACTCCCGGCTCGACGCGATCCAGGCGGGGGCCCTCCGCGTGCTCCTGCCGCACCTCGCCGGCTGGAACCGGGCACGGCGCGAGGCTGCCGCGCGGTACGCCGAGCTCGGGCTCGGCGAGGTCGTCGAGCTGCCGGCCGACGACGCCGGCCACGTGTACCACATGTACGTCGTGCGGACGACCGAGCGCGAGCGGATCGGTGCCGCGCTCGAGGAAGCCGGGATCGCGTCGGCCGCGTACTACGTCACGCCGCTGCATCTCCAGCCCGCGATGGCCTACCTGGGCTACGAGCCCGGATCGCTGCCGGAGACCGAGCGGGCGGCGGCCGAGAACCTCGCTCTGCCGATGTGGGGCGGGATCGCCGCCGAGCAGCAGGAACGCGTCGTCTCGACGGTGAAGTCCGCAGTCGGCGTGGCCGTCTAGAGGAGGTTCAGGTGCGCAGCCCGGTGAGCCGCCACTCGATCTGGCAGGTCGGGGTCGACGCAGTGCTCGTCGCTGCCGCGTGGTGGCTGGCATGGAGCCTGCGCTTCGAGCACCGGCCGGTGTACTACGACCGCTACCTGGACTGGTCGATCGTCGCCCTCGTGGTCGCGATCAAGCTTCCGGTGTTCGCGCTGTCGGGCTTCTACAACCGGTGGTGGCGATACGTCTCGACGCGCGACATGTGGGTTGCGTTCCGCGGCGTCGTGCTCGCGTCCGTCGCCGTGTTCCTCGTCTTCACGTTGTTCGAGGTGCATCGGGTCAACGTCCCCCGCGGCGTCTGGTTCATCGACCTGCTCGTCTGCATGGCGTTCGTCGCGGGATCGAGGCTCCTCGCGCGGACGATCATCGAGCGTCCCCTGCCCGGCCGCATCGTGACCCGCGGCAAGGAGGCGGTCATCGTCGGGGCCGGCGACGCCGGCCAGCTCGTCGTCAAGGAGATGCAGCGGAGCCCCGCGCTCGGCTACACGGCCATCGGGCTGCTCGACGACGATCCGCGGAAGCGCAACCTCCGGCTCCACGGCGTGCGGGTGCTCGGGACGACGGCCGACCTCGACCACGTCATCCGCGACCGGCGCCCGGACGAGGTGCTGATCGCGATCCCGAGCGCGTCGGGACAACTCCGGGCACGGATCGTCGAGACCGCGCGGGCGCTCGACGTGCCGGTGAAGACGCTCCCGAGCCTCTCGGACCTCGTCTCCGGCGACGCCGACCTCGCCCGCCAGCTGCGGCCGGTCGAGGTGGAGGACGTGCTCGGGCGGGAGCCCGTCGAGGTCGACTTCCCGTCGATCTCCGAGTACCTGAAGGGCGAGGTGGTGCTGGTCACCGGCGCCGGTGGATCGATCGGCTCCGAGCTCTGCCGGCAGATCGCCCGCGTCGGGCCGGGGAAGCTCGTCCTTCTCGACCACGCCGAGCCGGCGCTCTTCGAGATCGAACGAGAACTCGTTCGTGAGCGCGGCTTCCGCGCCGCGGCGGCGGTCGTCGGCGACGTGCGCGACCCCGTGAAGCTCCGCCAGGTCTTCGACAAGTACCGGCCGGGGGTCGTCTTCCATGCGGCCGCCTACAAGCACGTGGCGCTGATGGAGGCGAACCCGCTCGAGGCGGTCCGCAACAACACGCTCGGCACGCGCGTCGTCGCGGACGTCGCGGTCGAGTACGGGGCGAAGCGATTCGTGCTCGTCTCGACCGACAAGGCGGCGAATCCGAAGACGGTGATGGGGCAGTCGAAGGCGCTCGCCGAGTGGATCGTGGAGACGTGGGGCCATCGCGTGGAGGTCGGCACCCGCTTCGTCGCGGTGCGCTTCGGCAACGTGCTCGGGTCCTCCGGCTCCGTCGTGCCGATCTTCCGGCGGCAGATCGCCCGCGGTGGGCCCGTGACCGTGACGCATCCCGAGATGACGCGCTTCTTCATGACGATCCCCGAGGCAGTGCAGCTGATCGTCCAGGCCGGCGCGATCGGCGGGCGCGGCCAGGTCTACGTCCTCGACATGGGCGAGCCGGTGCGGATCGTCGACCTGGCGGAAAAGATGATCCGGCTCTCGGGCAAGGAGCCCGGGAACGGGATCGCGATCGAGTTCGTCGGCCCCGCGCCCGGCGAGAAGCTCCACGAGGAGCTCGTCGGGGACGGTGAGACAGTCTCACCGAGCAAGCACCCGAAGATCGACCTGATCACGCGGCCTCCCGTGGATCCGGAGTGGCTCGAAGCCGAGCTCGCGCTCCTCGAGCGCCTCGTCGAGGACGGCGAGACGCTCGAGCTCGTCGGCGAGCTCCGCCGCCTGGTGGAGGAGCCCCGGCGGGAGCGAGCCGGCGCCCCCGGGTCGGGGCCCGTGCCATAGAGACCGCGGCGCCGGTCTTCGTCGTGGGCGATGTCCACGGCTGTCGCGACGTGCTCGTGGGGCTTCTTCGGGATGCAGGGCTCGTGTCCGGCGACGAGCGGTGGTCTGGCGCCGACGCCCGGCTCTGGCTGCTCGGCGACCTGACCGACCGCGGACCCGACGGCATCGGGGCGATCGAGCTCGTCCGCCGACTCGAGCGCGAGAGCGGCGAGGCGGTCAGATGCCTGCTCGGCAATCACGAGGCCCTGCTCCTCGCGGCCGCCCGCCACGGCGGCGAGGAGACGAGCGTCCCGGGCGAGACCTTCTACGGGCTGTGGGAGCTCAACGGAGGCGTCGAGACCGATCTCCGGGCGCTCACGCCGGAGCACCTCGCGTGGATCGCGACCCTGCCGCCGCTCGCGGTCGACGGCGGGAGCCTGCTCGTCCACGCGGACACGCCCGCGTACCTCGGCCTCGGGGAAACGGTGGAGGCGGTCGCGCGCAGGGCGCACACCCTCCTGGAAGGGTCGGCCGACGAGGTCGACGGCCTCCTCGCCGTTCTCTCCGACCGGATGCGCCTCGGCGACGAGGCGGCTGTCCGGTCATTGCTCGACGCATACGGCGGCTCGCGGATCGTCCATGGGCACACGCCGATCGCGTTCGTCCGCGGCGTCGACCCGCGCGGCGTGACCGGGCCGCTCGTGTACGCGGACGGCGTCGTGACGAACGTCGACCACTGTCTGTTCGCGGGCGGCCCCGGATTCGTTACGAGGCTGTGAGGAGCAGGTCGACGAGGAGCGCCGGGTCGCGGGTCGGAGGCAACGCGGCGTGCCCCTTGCGCTCGAGGGTGATGCCGGCCGCGTCGTCGAGCATGCGGAGCCGCCCGTCCCCGAGGAGCCCCTCGTCGACGGCGCCCAGTCGCCCCGAGAACGTCGTGTAGACGGGGGTCCCGAGCGCGACGGCCTCGCGGTTCATGGTGCCGCCGGCCGAGACGACGAGGTCGGCGAGTGCGACGAGGCTCAACGCGTCGACCGCCCGCTCGGGCACGAGGAGGGAGGGGAGCGACGCCCTGTGTATCGCCTCGCGTTGGTCCGCCGTGCGCGGTAGCACGACGGCATGGACACCGGGGTCGTTGCCGAGTCGCTCGAGCACGTCCACGAAGACCGGGTTTCCGTGCCGGTGGTAGAGGGAGACCTCGGGCGGCGTGCGAACGACGGCGAGGACGCGGGCCGGGTCGACTCCGAGTCGGCCGGGGACGTCGGGATCGGCAATGAACCCATGCAGGTAGTACTCCTCCTTGAGCCCGGGGTAGCGGCGCACCTTGCGCTCGCGCGCCCCGACGCGGTCGAGGCGCTCCTGCGGGATGACCTCCGGGACGACGACCCTGGTCGCCGCGCGGCAGCCGAGCCCGTGCTGGACCCGCGCGAACTCGTAGTCGAAGGCGTAGGACGACGGGATCGCGAGCGAGCGCGCGGCCAGCGGCAGCTCGTGCGACGCGTGGGCGAGTGCGACGTCGAACCGCCTCGATCGCGCGAACCGCCGCAGGGCGCGAAGGCGCGAGCCCATTGCGCGCGCCTTGCCGGCACGCGACGCGCCCGCGTGCGGCGGCCCGAGCACGGTGTGCTCGAGCCCGGCGTCCTCGAGCAGCTCGAGCGTCTGGGCGAAATCGCGGGCCGTGATCGCGACGTCGTGCCCGCGTGCCTCGAGGAGCTCGACGACCGGCCGGAAGAAGACGACATGAGGCGAGTTGGTGACGTCGATCCAGATGCGCATCGGGGTCACCGCCGGCGACGGGCTGGGTCCTCATACATCGGAGCGGCGAGGCGCACCACGCATCTATAACATTCGCTTATGGACACGCGCCAGCTCGCGGCATTCTGCGCAGTCGTCGAGCGGCGGTCGTTCTCCCAGGCCGCGGAACAGCTCGGCGTCACCCAGCCGGCGGTCTCGCTCCAGGTGCGCGCGCTCGAGAAGCGTCTCGGCACGCAGCTCCTCGACCGCTCCGGGCGGCGGGTCGAGCCGACCGAGGCCGGCGCGCGGCTCTACCGCGGCGCGCAGCGTCTGCTCGCGCTCGAGCAGCAGGTGATCGACGACGTCGCCGCGGAGAGCGAGGGGGACCTCGCGGGATCGCTTTCGCTCGGCGCCTCGACCGGCCCGGCGGCCGTCGTCGTCCCCCGGCTGCTCTGCGAGTTCCAGCGGGCCCACCCGGCTGTCCGGGTCGCTCTCGAAGTCCACGACACACGCATGGTCGTGGAGCTCGTGGCCGAGCGGCGGCTCGAGCTCGGCATCGTGGGCGCGGCGCCACGCCATCGTGCCGTGCGCTTCGAGCCGTTCGCACACGACGAGGTCGTCCTCGTCTGCCCGCCGCGACACCGGTTCGCGGGACGCACGGTCGACGTCCACGACCTCGCGTCGGAGGCGCTCGTGGTCATGCAGGAGGGGGCCGGGGTGCGCCGGATCGTCGAGGACGAGCTTCGCCGCCTCGGCGTGCGGCTGCGCGACCTCGATCCGCCGCTCGAGCTCGGCCTGCAGGAGTCCGTCCGCAGCGCCGTGCTCGCCGGGTACGGCGTGACGTTCATCTCTCGGGCCGCCGTCGAGTCCGATCTCGAGTCCGGCGCGCTCGCCGAAGCGCGCGTCGACGGGATGGACGCCCGGCGGGAGATCTCGCTCGTGCGGAGCACCACCCGGACGCAGTCGCGCGTGGCCGACGGGTTCGTCGACTTCGCGCGCGAGCGGATCGCGACACTGGGCGGGCTCGGGCTCGTGCCCGCGGCCGCCGGCGAGTGAGCGGGGCGCCGCCGGGAGCGAGGATCGTGCGCTTCGGCGCCGGCGCGCTCGCCGAGCTCGCCGACGTGTGCGGCGAAGCCGGGCTCGAACGGCCGCTCCTCGTCACGACGCGCCGCGGCGCGGCGGCATCCGCAGCGGGCCTACCGGTCATCGCCGCCTTCGACGGCGTGCTCCCACACGTCCCCGTCGAAACGGTGCGAGCGGCGGCGGCGCTCGTGCGGGAGACCGGTGCCGACGGGCTCGTCGGGCTCGGTGGTGGCAGCGCCATCGACACCTGCAAGGCCGTCGTCGATGAGCTCGCGGGCTCGGATGAAGACCTGCTCCCGCGGATTGTCGCGATCCCGACAACGTACGCGGGGGCGGAGTGGACGTCCTCCTACGGCATGCTGCTCGGCCCCGGCCGCAAGAGCGGTGGGGTCAACGAGCACGCACGTCCGGTGGCAGCGATCTACGACCCCGAGCTCACCCTCGGGCTGCCGCTCGAAGCGACAGTGGGGACGGCGATGAACGCCCTCGCGCACTGCGCCGAGGCGTACTATCACCCGGCGCGCACCGCCGCCGCCGAGCGTCACGCGGACACGGGCGGGACCGCGATCGCGTACGCCCTGCCGCTCGTCGCCGCGCGGCCGGACGACATCTATGGGCGCACGCGCCTCCTCGAGGGGGCGATGCGGGCGGCGCTCGCGCTCGCCGAGTCCGGGCTCTGCCTCGCGCACGCGATGGCGCAGGCGCTGGGCGGGCGCTTCGGGCTCCCGCAGGGGTCGACGAACGCGGTGTGCCTCCCGGCTGCGCTCAGGTTCAACGCCGTGACCGTCCCCGCGGCGGTCGCCCGCTTCGCGGGCGCGCTCGGCGCCGCCGATGCGCCGGGGCGGGTAGCCGAGCTCGCGCGCCTTGGCGGGTTCGACCGCCTGCGCGACCTCGGCGTGCCCGAGGCCGACCTGGAGGCCGTTGCAGAGGCCGTTGTCGCGAGGCCCGGTGCCCGAGCGAACCCGCGTCCGGCAACGACGGAGGACGTCCTCGCGCTCCTTCGCTCGATCTGGTGACACCTCTCAGCTGAAGCGTTCCCCTTCGTCGCGCCGGTAGCCGAACCAGGCGATCGCGAAGAACACGGCGCCCCATGCTCCGAGCGCAGCGACGTGGCGGAGCGGTACGGGATGGTCGGCGGTCGCGATCGGGTCGAGGATCTCCATCCAGCTTCGCGTCGGGAGAAGCTGGGAGGCGACGTCGACGTCGTGCGGGACTCGCTCGTCGGGGCGCATCCACAGGAAGCCGCCGACCGCGAGGGGCAGGTAGAGGATGTTCGCCACCGGAAGCGCTGCGCGGGGCGGCAGCCAGTAGCCGAACGCGATGCCGAGCAGCGCGAACGGGATGCTGCCGACGAGCAGGGCGAGGCCCAGCGCCCCGAGCCGCCACGCCGGCATGTCGACGCGGTAGACCGTGAATGCGACGAGTGCAACCGTGCTCACGGTGGCGGTCGCGAACACGAGCGCCGCGAGGACGCGGCCGACGAGACGCGTCGTCGGCGCGGCGGGAAGCGTCCGCAGGTACGCCTCCCACGGCGTCGTGCGGCTCGTCGCGATCCCGACCCCGAACTGGAAGAACGCCACGGTCAGAAGCGCGGTCGCGGCGAAGCCCGCGAGAAGCCTGTCGGGCTCGCCCCGTTCGAACTGGCGTCCCAGGACGAGCAGGAGAATGGCGGGGAACACGACGGTTGGCACTGCGTACGCCGGGTAGCGCGCGAGGTTGGCCGTCTCGGCGCGCGCGTGGGCGAGCGCGAGTCTCACGCGGGGCCTCGCGTGAGCGTCACGAACGCGTCTTCCAGCGTCACAGGGGCGACCTCCAGCGCCCGGAACGGGACACCCGAGCGCACGAGCTCCGCCACGAACCCGTCGGCGTCGTCGACGTAGACGACGTGCCGATCGCCTCGTGTGTCGACCGAGCTGATGCCCGCGATCCGAGGGAGCACGGCAGCGCGGAGCGTCACCCGCGTCAGGCCGCCCCGCGCCCGGATCTCGGCCACCGTTCCTTCGAGCCGGATGCGCCCACCGGTGAGGAGCACGACCCGGGTCGCGATCGCCTCCGCCTCCGCCAGCTGCTGCGTCGTGAGCAGGACGGCGCCTCCGGCCGCCGCGAGCTCTGCGAGATCGCTCAGGAGCACCCGCCGCGCCCCGGCGTCCATCCCGGCCGTCGGCTCGTCGAGGAAGAGGATCTGTGGGCGACCCGCGAGCGCGAGCGCGACGGCGAGCCGCCGTCGCTGACCGCCCGAAAGGCCGGCCGCGTGACGATCCGCGGCCGAGGCGAGGTCGAGGCGCTCGAGGATCGCCGGCGTGGGAGGCGCGTCCTCGAAGTGCGCCCGAACGAGATCGACGACCTCGTGCACCCGAAGGCCTGCGGGGAACCCGACGTCCTGGAGCACCGCTCCGATCGCGCGGCGCGCTGCCGGGTCCCGCGGGTCGCGGCCGCACAGCTCTGCTCGGCCGGCGTCCGGGCGTCGCAGCCCGAGCATCACCGCGACCGCCGTCGACTTTCCGGCGCCGTTCGGGCCGAGCAAGGCGACGATCTCGCCGCGACGAAGCTCGAGGTCGACGCCGTCGAGCGCCTGCACCGCCCCGAACGACTTGCTCACGCCCTGGAGGCGGGCCAACGGCGGCGTGTGGGTCACGATCGGTTCGCGCATCGGGCGGCGGCCCGCGGACGGCACCGGCGATGCTACGAGCCGGGGCCGTGTCCGACCAGTGTCCGAAACGGACATGTCCGGAGTCGCCACGGGTGCGACGCCGACGAGAATGTTGTACGTGCCGTGAGCGGCGATCGCCGCGATGAGTCGGCCTGTTGCCAGGTACGCGAGGCCGAATGTCGCGCCGGTCGCGAGATGCCACCAGGCGCGCCGGCCGAGGCGTCCGACGTGGGCGGCGGCGAACAGCACCGTGCTGACCGCCAGCGCTCCGGCCGCCCCGAGCGGATGGACGAGGGCTCCGAGGACGAGCGTGCGCCAGATCGCCTCCTCCTCCGCCGATTTCGCGATGAGTACCGCGCCTCGCGCCAGGAGGCGCTCACGGGGGAGCGCGGCGAACGACGAGGCGGCGACGCGGCGCCGGGCGAGCGCGACGAACGCCGCACCGCCGGCGAGGACGCCGAGCGCGAGCGCCTCCGAGACGGGATGCAGCGTCGGGTCGAGTGGGCGCACGGCCGGCCCGAGCAACCCACCGACGACCGCCACGGCGCACCAGGCCGCCGGCCGCCAGATCGCGGGTCTCGTCATCGCGCCGGGTATCCGAGCGAGACGAGGTACAGAGAGGCCTCGTAGATGCCGTCGACGCCGAGGAAAGCGTCGACGTCGCGGTCGTAGAAGCCTCCGACCGGGAGGGCCGAGAGCCCGAGCGCGGCCGCTGCGAGCAGGATGTTCTGCGCGACGTGCCCCGCCTCGATCAGCGTGAAGCGGTACGCGCGTGCGCCGTACTTGAACCGCGACCGCCAGAAGACGGCGCTCATCGCGATGACCGCCGCGCTCTCCGACAGCGCCGCGCCGTAGGGCGTGAGATCGTCCCCGGCAGGCGCGTCGAGTGGTCGGACGAACTCGAGGCCGTGGCGGAGGGGGTCGTAGTGATGCAGCGCGAGCCCGAGACCCTCGACGCGATGGCTGGCGCAGTAGAGCTCGAGGGGGTACAGCGCCCCACCGGACGGCACGGTCCGGAGGGTCTGCGGGGTTCCTTCGATGGCCCCCGTGACGCCGTACGCGGCGTGGAGCACGGCCGCGAGGTCTCGGAGAGCGAGCGCGTTCGGCGCGAACTCACGACGGGAGCGGCGCGCATCGATTGCCTCCGCGAGCGTTGCCCGGCCGAGTTCGAGCGCAGGGAGCGGCACGAGACCGCTCCGCGCGAGCCGTTTCACCGACCGGCTGGCGGTGATCCGCATCGCGAGGCTCCGCTCGAGACGCGCGGTGCCCACGACATGCGGATCGGTCACGCCGGGGTAGAGACGCGAGGCCTCGTGGTAGTCCTCGGTCGGATCGGCCTCGACGACGGTGTCGGCGCCGGTGACGCTCGTCAGCCTGATCGTGGGAACGAGCGACGGGTCGGTCGAGGCGCGATGCACCTCGGTGTCGCCGGAGCCCGTCACGGGAACGGGTGCGGGAGCGGGTTCAGGTCGTCGAGCCGGAGCGGTGCCGAGACCAGGCCGGCCTCGAAGGCAGCGGTGAGCAGACGCGAGCCGCCGAGGAACCGCGCCCGGTGCGAGACGTCGAGCGCACAGAGCTCGGGTGCGACGACGCGGGCGACGCTGAGGCCGAGCTCGCGAACGTCGGGGGAGGTGACGTCGACCGCGTACGCCGAGCCGCCGTGTGCCGCGAGACGCTCCACGATGCGCTCGATCTGCGCCCCCGGCGTCGGTTCGTCGATCGGCAAGACGGCTCCAGTGGCCCGACGCTCCGCGGAGTCGGTGAGAAACGATGCGAGCTCGGCATGCTCGGAGCACGTGTAGAAGAGCATGTGATCGTCGAAGGTCTCGATCCCCCCGATGTCCGGCACTGCGCCGTCCGGACGCGCGATCGTCTGCTGGCGGAGCCACCGGTAGACGCCGAAGCCCTCGACGACGGCCTTGAGCCACGCCTCTCCGACCGTGCCTGCCGCGCCGGCGCCGACCGCGAGGGGCGCCCGCGAATCGGGCTCCCCGCGAACGACCGCGATCGCGATCGGGATGTCGAGGAAGCAGCTCGCGTCGACGACGTCGAAACGCGTCCCGGTCGACCCGAAGTAGCGCCGGTCGAGGGCGGTCAGCGCGTCGTCGGCGGACCAGTCGAGGAGCGGGAGGGAGAGGCCGCACTTCCAGGCGAGCATCACCGCGTCGCGCTCGACGACCTCGAGGAGCGCCGCAAGCACCGCCTCCGTGAACGTCGGCGCGCACGCGAGCCCGCTCGACGTCGAGTACGCGATCGGTCGATGCGCGGTCGTGGGTCGACCGAGGTACACGAGCTCGGCGGGGAGGTGGACTGGACGGCCGTCCATGAGCGACGCGCCCTCGACGAACGTCGTCCGGGCGTCCTCCGTGAACTCGGCGAACGGAAAGGACGCGTCCGCGTGCTGGGTCTCGTGGAACAGGGCGAAGCGCGACGGGCGAGCCGCGGCGTCGCCCAGCGCGCGGGCCGTCGTCACGCGGAGCCGGTCTCGGGGGACGTAGAGCGCGGAGTAGCGCTCGACGGCCTCGCCGAGGGCGGCGGCGCGGGCCCGGGAAGGGTCCGGATGGGCGCCGCTGCCGAACGCCACGGTCTCGGCGCCGAGCGTCCGCCGCGCGGACGCGAGCTCACCGGCGCAGTTCGGGAGCGACGCCTCGTCCGGTGTGTGAGTCGTCGAGACGGTCCGCGTCACGATGCCGACGAGCGGTGAGACCGCCTCCTCGAGACGGCCGAGCGACTGCTCGAGGTCGGTGAACGGCTCGTCGACGAGCAGCGTGCTCACGCGGCGGCCTCGAACCAGGGGGAGGGGACGGCGCGGTCGTGCGGACCGCAGGCGTGGCACCGGGGGACGCGCAGCAGCCGATCGAAGCGGAGGCGGACGACCGTGCCCGCCTCGAGCGCGTAGAACCTGCCCGGGAGGGTCGCGTCCGCGGCCGTGAGCCAGCGGACGGCGATCACCGTCGCCAGTGCCGCCGCGATCGTCACGAGGGTGGCGGGCGACGGCGGGCGGCGCTGTACCCGGTCGACGAGGTCGAAGTCGTCGTCGTACCCCGAGGCTGCAGCGCGCCGGGTCGTGAAGCACGCGCGGCACCCGGAGACACGGGGAACGAACACCGGCCCCGCCACGACGAACCGACCGTCGTACGGCAGGGCTTGCAGCCACGGGTCGCCGCACCCGAGCGCGCGATCGTTGAGCCGCCGGAGGGTTGGCAGCTCTTCGTGCTCGGGCGCGGCGACGACGAACGAGCCCGTCTCGGGCTCGGCCTCGAGGGGGAGGGACTCCACGGACGCGATCCCTGCCTGTGCCAGCTGCCGTGCGAGCTCGTCGGCCATCGCGCCCGCGCCGAGGACGCTGACGTGCGCGCTCTCGAGCGCGTGCTCGGCATCGGGCGCGGTGGCGACGCGCGTGACGGACGCCGCGTAGGTCGCGGCCAGCCCGGCGGGGCCGTCGTCGGCGTGAGGGCCCTCCAGGAGCAGCTGATGCTCGGCGAGCAGCCCCAGCGCGTTCTCGATGGCGGGCGCGACCGACGGGCCGAGCGTCCTCGCGAGTTCGGCGGCGGTGCGCGTCCCGTCGAGAAGCGGCAGCAGGCGCGGCAGGAGCGCCCCGGCGGCCGCGCCCTCGAACGTGACGAGCGTCCCCGCGTGCTCGATCAGGACGCGACCGCGATCCTGGACGAGCCTGCACCACGGGACGAGTGCCGGGTGGTGCGGCGCGCTCGCACTCGGTGTCGCCGCACGTGTCACCAGCAGAGGCTCGTGCAGGTGCAGCAGAGGATGATCGAGCAGCAGGCTCCGCTCGAGCACGAGTCGTCGTCGACGGTCGCGTACGTCGCGGCGCCGTATCCCCGCGCGTTGGCGGTCAGGTCGAGCAGTTCCTCGCTGAGCTCCTCGAACATGGGAGGCTCCTTTCGGCTCGGGATCTTGTGTTGCCACGTTCGCAAATGACGGGTCCGCGCGCCAGATGTCGTTCGTGTCGAAAGAGCGCCGATCGATCCACAGCCCGAGGCCCCTTCTCGGCCCGCGCCTACACTCCCCGTCGTGCCGGCGCGCTCGCCCCGCATCCTCGCGGTCGCCTCCGCGGTCGACCTCGACTTCCGCTACGGGTGCACGCCTGCGTGGTGGCAGCTGTGGAAGGGCCTCTACGAGGCCGGGGCCGATCTCGTCGTGACGCCGTATCGCGGGCGCCCCGTCGAATCGCCCTGGTGGCGCACCGCCCCGAACCCGACCTACCGGGAGGGAGAGAGCTACGCAGCGCTCCGGAGCGGGCTCGCGCGGCTCAAGGGCGACCGCTACCTTCGGCGGGTCGAGGAGAGCCCCGATGACACGGCGTTCGACCGACTCACGCGTGAGACGATCTGGAAGGTCGTCACGCCGCGCTGGCGTCGCCATCTCGATCGACTCGTCGTCCGGGAGCGCCCGGACGCCGTCCTCGTCTTTACCGTCCCGATGGCGCACTTCAAGGGCATCCCGACGTACCTGCGCGAGCGCCACGGCATCCCGGTGGTGTTCTACGACGGTGACGTGCCGATGAGCCTGCCGGAGTTCGGCGGCATGGACACCGGCTTCAACTACTACCACGGGGCCGATCCGGCCGAGTACGACCTCGTGCTCTCGAACTCCGAGGGCGGCCTCGATCGCCTCGTCGAGCTCGGTGCCCGCCGCGCCGAGGCGGTGCTGTGGGCCGCCGACCCCGAGTTCTTCCGGCCGCTCCCCGTGGAGAAGGAGCACGACGTCTTCTTCTACGGCTACGGCGACAAGTTCCGGCGTGAGTGGATGGCCGCGCTCGTCGGCGAGCCGAGCAGACGCGACCCACGCATCGACTTCGCCCTCGGCGGTCGCGACTTCCAGGGTGACGTCGGACGCTCGCGTCTGCTCGGAGACGTGCCGTTCAACGTCTTCGCCCGCGCGATCTCCGCGGCCCGCGTCAACCTCAACGTCACACGCCGCGCGCATGCGACCGTCGACGGCTCGTCGACCTGCCGGCCGTTCGAGCTCGCGTCGGCGGGTGCGGCGATCGTCTCCAACCCGCACGCGGGTCTCGAGCGATGGTTCGAGCCGGGCAGCGAGCTGCTCGTCGTCGAGGATGCGGACGCCGCCCTCGAGGCCTACCGGACGCTGCTCGACGACCCGGGGGAAGCAGAGGCAATGGGGTCCAGGGCGCGCGAGCGGGTGCTCGACGAGCACACGTACGCCCACCGGGCGCGCCAGGTGCTGCGCCTCCTCGGTCTCGAGGCGGCGGTGCCGGCATGAGCGGCCCCCGGATCGTCGCCGTCGTGCCCGCGTTCCAGGAGGAGGCGGCCATCGGCGGCGTCGTGGAGGAGATTCGGCGGTTCGACCCTGCGATCGACGTCGTCGTGGTGGACGACGGCTCGGGGGACGCGACAGCGGAGGCCGCAGCGGCTGCCGGGGCGACCGTCGTGCGACTCCCGTTCAACCTCGGTATCGGCGGCGCGGTGCAGACGGGCTTCCGCTGGGCGCTCGAGCGCGACTACGACCTCGCCGTGCGGCTCGACGGCGACGGACAGCACGACCCCTCGGAGCTGCCGAAGCTGCTCGCCCCGCTCGAGCGCGGCGAGGCCGACGTCGTCACCGGATCCCGGTTTCGCGAGGAGGGCGACGACGCGTATCGGCCGCCGCTCGGAAGGCGCCTGGGCATCACCTGGTTTGCGCGACTCGTCTCGCTCCTCTCCGGCCAGCGGGTGACCGATACGACCTCCGGCTTCCAGGCTCTCAACCGGGAGGGGATCGCGCTCTTTGCACGGGACTACCCGAGCGACTACCCCGAGGTCGAGGCGACGGTGCTCGTGCTCAAGCACCGGCTCCGGCTCGTCGAGGTGCCCGTGCGGATGCGCGAGCGCGAGCACGGCTCCTCCTCGATCACGTTCCTGCGCTCCGTGTACTACGCGATCAAGGTGACGCTGGCGCTGTTCGTCGCGATGGGCAGGCGGTACGCCGTCCCATCGGAGGGAGCGCAGCCGTGACGCCCGGTGCGGATTTCGATCGCAGCCGCGATCGGCTCCGTGATCCTCATCCTGATCGTGCTCGAGCTGATCCGTGGACGGCGGCTCAAGGAGCGCTATGCCCTGCTCTGGATCGTGACCGGGCTCGTGCTCCTCGTCCTCTCGGCCTGGCGCGGCGGGCTCAACACGATCGCGGGCTGGCTCGGCGTGGCCGGCTACCCGCCCGCCATCCTGTTCGCTGCCGCGATCATGTTCGTGATCGCCGTGCTTCTCCACTACTCGACGGTCCTGTCGAGGCTGACGGACGACAACGTGCTGCTCGCCCAGGAGGTCGCCCTGCTCCGGGCGAGGCTCGACGTGATCGAGGCCGCGGAGGCGCGGGATGCTACCCCGACGACGCCGGTGGAGCGACAGGCGGGCTGATCGCGACGACGTCGCCCCTGGTCTCGTCGTCGAGCCAGTTCGCCGCAACGCCGATCCGGTAGATCGCGTCCGCCGGCGGATCGCGATCGACGAACGTGTGATCGCGCGTGGTGACGAGTGTCTCGGCGCGAAGGTCGCAGCGGTCGCTCCCGCGAGCCTCGCAGACCATCTCGGAGAAGCCGCGCGAGAGGGAGCTCCGGTACACGCGGTAGAAGGTGCGGGCACGCGTGGTGGAGTCGGTCCACCGGAGGACGTTGGCGTCACCCACGCGGCGGACGGTGAGCGAGACGACGTCCGGGTCCGCCGGGACGCCGATCTCGTCCACGACGAGCTCGGGGATGACGTACCCCCCGTCCGGATTCTGCTGGACGTGGAACTGGGACGCGAGCAGGAGGACGGTGAGAGGGACGACGGCGAGGAACGCGACGACGGCCGCGGCAGGGTAGAGAGCCGGTCGGCGCCCGGGGTCGGGTGCGAGCCGCGGCCCGATCCGGTCGACGAAGGTGGGGACGAGCAGTGGGACGGCCGCCGCGAGCAGCACGAACGCGGGGAGCGCCGGGCATCACGAGCCGCCAGAAGCTCCCCGACTCGACCGTCGCGACGTCCGCGGCGCCCTTGATCACGACGTAGCCGAGGAGCCAGGTGAGGAAGCAGCCCGGCCGCCGGGACCGACCGGCGCGCGACGCGCGACCGCGCCGGCGAGCGGGAGGAACTGGAGCACGCGCGCGCTCCAGGTGAACTCGCGGAGGTTCGACATGTTCTCGCGCCACGTGTCGAGGTCGAGGCGGACGGTGCGGTCGAGCCAGCTCGTGGCCGAGGCCAGCACGGGGTCGCCGAGCCCCGCGGCGAGCCGCGCGGCCTCGCTCTGCGCGAAGAGCGGCACCTCGCCGAGGCCCTTCGACTTCCAGATCGTGAGGGCGAGGAGCGCCGGAGCGAGCGCGACGACGAAGAGCGGGCAGGTGCGCCCACCGGCGGGCGAGCGCGAAGGCGACGAGCGGCCCGGCGAGGAAAAGCGCGTTGGCTGGCTTCAGCGCCAGCGCAACGCCGGCGAACGTCCCTGCGAGCACCGCCTCGCGGTGCGCACCCGCGCGAAGCGCGCGGACGGTGAACGCAACCGACGACGAGCACGGCGACGACCGACGGGAAGTCGGCCTGCTGCGTCAGCCCGAGCGCCTGCGGCAGGAACTGATCGACCCACGAGTCGTGATAGCGCTGGACGAAGTAGGGGATCGCGACGAACGGCGCGACGGCGAACGCGGCGGCGCACCAGACCCCTGCGAGGCGACCCGCGAGCCTGGCGCCGATGTCGTAGACCGCGAGCGTCGCGATCGGCGCGAGCACGCCGACCTGGAGCGCGGTCGTCAGCGGGAGGAGCTGCACGGAGCTCGAGCCGGTGATCCACGTCAGCGGCGCGAGCAGCATCGGCCAGCCGTGCCCGGTGAGCGCGTAGCCGATCATCCCCTTGCCGAGCAGCCACCCGGATGTCACGAGCCAGATCTGGTCGCCGCCCTGGTAGGTCAGCCAGCCGTTGTGGTTGACCGAGAAGAACAGCGCGACGGTCGCGAGGACCTGGAAGGCGATGACGACCGCCGAGTGCGACGACGACGTGGCGCGCGACCGCGTCGACCGTGCGGCGACGAGCCCCGCGAGCGCCCGGTCGGGACGGGTCGCCGCCGCCGTGGTGCTCACGGCTTCGTGCGTTCTCCCGATACCAGGCGACCGTCCGCTCGAGGCCCTTCTCGCAGCGGAACCGCAGCCCGTGAAGCCGAACAGCTCCTCGGCGCGGGTCGTGTCGAGCCTGCGGCGCGGCTGCCCGTTCGGCTTCGACGTGTCCCAGCGGATCGCGCCCTCGAACCCGGTGGCGTCGCGCACCAGCTCGGCCAGGTCGCCGATCGCGATCTCCTCTGCCGGTGCCGATGTTGACCGGCGTCGGCGCCGTCGTAACGCTCGGCGGCGAGCGCGAGGCCCTCGACGCAGTCGTCGACGTAGAGGAACTCGCGAGTTGGCGTGCCGTCCCCCCACAGCACGATCTCCGGCGTCGCCTCGGTCCTGCGCCTCGACCATCTTCCGGATCAGCGCGGCGATCACGTGCGAGGTCTCGAGGTCGAAGTTGTCGCCCGGCCCGTACAGGTTGACGGGGAGGAGGAAGATCGCGTTCGTGCCGTACTGCTCGCGATAGGCCTGCGCGCCGACGAGGATCGTCTTCTTCGCGACGCCGTAGGGCGCGTTCGTCTCCTCCGGGTAGCCGTTCCACAGGTCGTCCTCGTGGAACGGGACGGGGGCGAACTTCGGGTAGGCGCAGATCGTCCCGGCGATCACCAGCTTCGGCGTCTCGTGGAGTCGCGCCTGCTCGAGGACGTGCGCGCCCATCATCAGGTTCGCGTACCAGTAGCGCCCCGGGTTGGCGCGGTTGGCCCCGATCCCTCCGACCTCGGCCGCGAGATGGAAGACGAGCTCGGGCGCGGTCTCCTCGAAGAGCCGGGCGGTGTCCCCCATCGATGTCAGGTCGTGGTCCGCGCGGCGTGCGATCGCGACGTCGTGACCCTCGCGCGCGAGACGCTCGACGAGGCGCGAGCCGAGGAACCCGCTGCCGCCGGTGACGAGAACGCGCACCGGCGAAAGCTAGCGCGGGACGACGTCTCCGAGCAGGAACGCCGTCAGTCCGACGGCGAGCACCCAGGCCACCCGGTCCTCCTCCGTCGCCGACAGGGACACTCCCCAGCTCGCGTACCACGGGTTGAGCCAGCCCTGTCCGAGCGCGGCCACCGATCCCGAGACACCGAGGCGTCGACGCCCGTGCCATGCCTCGCGGGCGAGCCATGCGAATGCGGCCAGCGTCGCGAGGCCGATCGTCACGAGGATCTCGCGGTGGCCGAGCCCGACGTCCCCGAGCCACTTCGCGAGCCCGATCGACCCGGTCCGGCGCGCCTGGCTCGAGAGGCCCCCGAACGCCTCGAGCCAGGTGGTGCCGTACCGCGCGACGGCGACCCCGACGAGGCCGACGAGGCCCGCGCCGAGCCCGGCGAGACCAACGCGCTCCCGGCGTCGCACGCGGTCGATCGCCCAGAGGACGAGGAAGGCGGCCGCGACCCATTTGATCCCGATGGCCGCGATCCAGGCCACCCCCGCGAGGTTCGGCCGCCCGCGCGCCGCGAGCGCGAGCGCGCCGACGACGAGCAGCATCATCACCGCGTCGTTGTGGCCGCCACCGCCGAAGTGGAGCGCGAGCAGCGGATTCCAGCCCACGAATGCCGCAGCGAACGCGGGACGGGCGGCGAGCGACGCGGCGAGGACCGCGGTGCCGAGCACGGAAACCGCGGCGACCAGGCGGAACAGCCAGGCCGCCCGCTCGGGAACGTCGCCCGCGATGCGTGCATGGAGCTCCGAGCCGAGCGTGAACAGCGGGCCGTAGAGCGACGTCGTGTCGCGCCACGAGCTGCCCATCGCCGCGTAGGCGACGTCCCCCGGATACGTGCTCGGAGGATCGCCGTACGGATTGCCGCTCTCCACCGCGCCGACGCGACCGTACATCCAGTACGTCCACGCGTCGGTGGAGAGGAGCGTCGGGCCGGAAAGCGGCAGGAGCTGGACGGCGGCGGCGACCACGAGCACGACGAGGACCGGCGCAGCCCGCCGGCGCAGGAGGACGAGGCCCGCGGCGTAGCCGAGGAACGCGATCGCGAGCCCTGCGCCGAGCGCGGCGCCCCACCGCCCGGGAGCGTCGATCGGAGAGCTCGCGGGCGCCGCCGCCTCGTGCGCGGCTGCGACGACGAGCGCGATGCCGATGACGCACGCCGCGGCGGCGGCCGCCTGCCATGTGCGGATCGCAGGCGGCGCCCGGACGACCGGCGGCTCGAGAACGATCGCGCCCGAAGGCGTCACCGGAGGAACAGCTGCCGCGGGGATGTCGGTGCTCATTGGTCGGCTGCCGCTGGCCGTAGGCTTCGCGTCCGTGCGGAAGCGTACAACTCCGACCGGACTCGGGTCGCTGGCGACGGGCGCCGTGACGGCGCTCGGGATCGCGGTGCAGACGGGCCTCGCGGCCATCGTCGGCGTGATCATCGCGCGCAAGCTTGGCCGGACCGCCGAGACGGACGGGTTCTTCGCGGCGTACGGCGTGTTCATCGTGCTCGCGCTCGCGGCGACGGCCGTCCGCGTGACCGTGCTGCCTCCGCTCGCCCGGGCACGCGAGGCCGGGCGGCTGTCGTCGGAGACGGCCGTCGTACGCGCTCGCCGTCGGCATCGTGTCGGTCCCGCTCCTCCTGGTGACGGTGGTGGCGGCGCGGCCGATCGCCGAGCTGCTGACCGGGTTCGGACCGGAGGCCGCCGTCGACGCCGCCGCGACGGCGCTGCCGTGGATGGTCGTCGCGGGTCTCGGCCAGTTCACGGCGGGGCTCCTGGCGAGCACGCTCGCCGCGCTCGACGACTACGTCGTCCCCGCGCTCGCCTTCATCGCCGGAAGCGCTTGCGGGGCTCGTCCTCCTCCTCGTGCGCATCGACGAGAACCGCACGGAAGCGGTCGCGTGGGGGATGGCGCTGAACGCGGTGCTCGCTACGACGCTGATGGCGGCCTCGCTCTGGCCGCGCGCGCGTCGCGAGCAGGTGCCGACCGGAGCGGCGCGAGCAGACCTGCGGGGGATCGGAGCGCCGGCTCCTCGAGCTCGGCTCAGGCGCGTCGCTGCCGTTCGCGCTGCAGGCGATCTACCTCGTCTGCCTACCGATCGCCGCGCGCGAGGGCATCGGCTCGGTGACGAGCTTCGGCTACGCGTACCTGATCGCGGCCGCCGTCGTCGGCGTCAGTGCCTCGTCGCTCGGGCTGGTCACCGCCGTGCCGCTCACCCGCCTCGGCCTGGAGCCCCGTCGTGTCGCGCGCCATGTCGAGGCATCGGCCTGGCCCGCGCTCCTCCTCGTGGCGGCGACTGCGGGGATCTTTGCCGTCGCGGGCGCCGAGATCGCCGGCCGGATCCTCGGTGGCGCGTACGGCGACGACGTCGGGACCCAGATCGGCCGCCTCGTCGTTGCGATGGCGCCGTACATGGTGGCCTCGGTCGCGCTCTCGGTCACCTTCCCGCTCGTCTTCGTCGCGGGTCGAGGCGAGTCGGCTCCCCGCTGATCGGGCTCGTCGTGCTGGCGATCCACGTGCCCGCTTGCGCTTCGCGGGTCAGGCGGTCGCCGGGCTCGACGGCCTCGCGCTTGCGCTCGCGTTCTCGACCGCGCTCGCGTTCGCCTGGATGCTGACGCTTCTCCACGCGGCCCGGTCGACGACGCAGCGGCTGGCGGTCGCGGTGGCCGTCGTCGCGGGATGCGCGCTGTGCGGGTTCGTGCCGGCCGGCGCGCTGCTCGGGCCGGCGCCTGCGGTGGTGGTCGGTCTCGCACTGTCGACCGGTGCGCTCGCGCTCGTTCGCCCGGTCGGACTGCGCTCCGCCTGGCACTACCTGCGAGAACTCGCGTGACTCCGCCGGTGACGGCCGTCGTGCTGTCGTGGAACGGGCGCGAGGACACGCTCGCGTGCCTCCGCTCGCTCGCCGCGGCGACCTACCCGCGCCTCGAGGTCATCGTCGTCGACAACGACTCGTGCGACGGAAGCCCCGATGCCGTGGCCAGGGAGCATCCCGGCGTGGTACTCGTCCGGCTGGACACGAATCGCGGGTTTGCCGGGGGCATGAACGCCGGGATCGCCGAAGCGCTCTCGCACGGCGCCGAGCACGTCATGCTCCTCAACAACGACACGATCGTCGAGCCGGGGTTCCTCGAGCCGCTGGTCGACGCGCTCGAGCTCGGCGAGGACGTGAGTGCGTCGTGCTCGCAGATCGTCTTCCTCGACGACCCGGGCGTGATCTGGTACGCCGGCGCCGCATTTCGGCAGGGCCGAGGTCATCACGGCACCAACCGCGGGTACGGGCAGCCACGGCTCGCCGAGACGACCCCTCCGTACCGCACCGACCGCGCGTGCGGTGGCGCGATGCTCGTCTCCGCAAAGGCGCTTGTCGAGATCGGAAGCTTCGACGAGTCGCTCTTCGCGTACGCCGAGGACACCGACTGGTCGCTTCGCTCCGCGCGCGCGGGCCGCAGGATCCTCGTCGTTCCGGCGAGTGTCGTACGGCATGCCGTGTCCGCCTCGTCCGGCGGAGCGTCGTCGCCGGACACGCTCTACTACGGCCTTCGCAACGGGCTCGTGGTAGCCGAGCGCTGGGCCCCGATCGGCCCGACGCGAACGTGGCTCCGTCGGGGGGAGGCCGCCGCGGCCCATCTCGCGCAGGCGCTGCGGTCGGATTCGCGAGGCGCCGGCGCACGAGCCGTCCGCGACGGTTGGCGCGACTTCCGCGCGGGGCGTCTCGGACCTCGACCACGGACGTAGGATCTCGCGATGCGCGGGTGGCTCGAGCCCTACCGGGTCAGTGTCGGCCTCGGGATCCGGCAGCTCGCTCGGCGCCGGTATTTCCGCGAGGCGGTCATCCGCGTGGTCGTGCCGATGGACCCGAGCCGCTACCTCGAGCTGCCGTGGGCAGTCCGGAACCTTGGCGCGCGAGCCGGGGAGAGCGTGATCGACCTCGCGAGCCCGAAGCTCCTCTGTGTCGTGCTCGCCCGTCACGGCGCGCGTGTGACCTCGATCGACCAGCTCCCCGAGGAGATCGAGAAATGGAGGAGCATCGCGCGCGACGAGCAGCGGCTCGAGCTCCGCGTCGCCGACGGGCGTCGTTTGCCGTTCGATGATGCGACGTTCGACCACGGAACGAGCGTCTCCGTGCTGGAGCACGTCGGAGGCGAGGGTGGCGACGCGGCAGCTCTCGCGGAGCTCGCCCGGTGCGTGCGACCAGGCGGCCGCATTGCCATCACGCTGCCGTACGCGCGGGACGCGTGGGTGGAGTACCGCTCGACCTCGGCGTACGTCGACGAGGGCGACCGGAACACGTCGGGCCGGTCCTTCTTCCAGCGCTGGTACGACGACGGCGCGATCGACGATCTCGTTGCCGCCGTCCCGGTCGTGGAGGTCGTCGAGCGGGAGACGGTGCGGCTCTCGCCGAATCTCAACTCGGCGTACGCGAGAACCTTCCCGCTCCTCGTCCCGCTCGGGCCGTTCTACGGCCTGCTCGCGCGCGAGCGCATCGGCGAGGGAGGCGACGTCGTCCGCCTGATCCTGCGTCGCGTCTGAGCGCATGCGCGTGCGTTGCGCTCGCGCGTCCGCCGCGTGATCATCGTCTAGCCTGCAACCGTGCGAGAGGTCGTCAAGCGCGCGGTCGCCTGGGGAGCGCGGACGACCCCGGGGAAGCACGTCGTGCACGCCGCGACCCGCGCGGACGTGACCGCGGAGCGGTTTCCCGAGGTGCGCGACTGGCCGGACTCGGTCGACGGCTTCGAGGATCTGGTCTTCCTTTTCACGAGCAGCCAGCTGAACCATGGTGTCGCGTCGCTCCGTTTCGACGAGGCGGCGCTCCTGTTTCGACTCGTGCGCCGACTCGGTGCGCCCCGGATCGTCGAGATCGGGCGCTTCAAGGGAGGAAGCACGGTCGTGATGGCCGCTGCCATGGCGTCGTCGGGGCACCTCTTGTCGCTCGATCTGCTCGTCCCGCAGCCGGGAGGGGTGGACGGCGCCCAGCTCGATCGGGAGCTGGCGGACACGCTCGAGCGGCTGGCGCTCTCGAGTCGTGTAGACCTGCGGGTCGCGGACTCCCGCGCGGTGGAGCTTCCCGAGCCCGGGCTCGACCTGCTCTTCGTCGACGGCGACCATTCGTACGAGGGCGCGTCCGCCGATCTGCAGCGGTGGACGCCGCTGCTCCGCCACGGCGGTCACGTCATCGTCCACGACGCGGTCGACACGGGCGGCTACGGCACGGCATACCCGGGCGTGGGGCGGGCCTTCCGCGAGCTGATCGACGGCGAGGGGTTCGAGCGGCTGCCCGACGTGGGCACGATGGCCCACGCCGTACGGTCGGAACCGTGATCGGCCGTCGGCGCGCGCTGATCACCGGCATCGGCGGCCAGGACGGCTCGCTTCTCGCCGCGCTCCTGCTCGAACAGGGCTATTCGGTGGCAGGCGTCGTCCGCCGCGAGCCGGCCGCGTACGCCGACGCGCTGGCTGCGCTCGAGGGCCGGGTCGAGCTCGTGCGGGCCGACCTCCTCGACAGCACCTCGCTCGTCCAGGCGCTCCAGACGACACGGCCGACCGAGGTCTACAACCTCGCCGCCCCCTCCTTCGTCCCGCGCTCCTGGGACGAGCCGGTGCGGACGGCCGAGTTCGCGGCGGTCGGCGTGACGTCGATGCTGGAGGCGATCCGCGAGGTCGACGCGTCGATCCGCTTCTACCAGGCGTCCTCGAGCGAGATCTTCGGCGAGCCGCGCGAGACGCCGCAGACCGAGGAGACGCCGCCGAGCCCCGTCACGCCCTACGGCGTCGCGAAGACGTACGCCCACTTCATCGCGTCGAGCTACCGCCGCCGCTACGGGATGTTCACGTGCTGCGGGATCCTCTACAACCACGAGTCGCCGCTCCGGCCCGTCGACTTCCTCCCCAGGAAGGTCGCCCGCGCGGCGGCGGCGATCTCGCTCGGCCTGGAGCGCGAGCTCGTCCTCGGGGACCTCGCCGCCCGCCGCGACTGGGGCTATGCGAGCGACTACGTGCGCGCGATGTGGCTGATGCTCCAGCACGACGAGCCGGGCGACTACGTCGTCGCGACGGGCGTCTCGCACTCGGTCGAGGAGCTCGTGGCGTGCGCGTTCGATGCGGTTGGTCTCGACTGGCGCGACCACGTGCGCTCGGACCCCACCCTGTTCCGCGGCACGGCGGAGCTCCGCGATCTCGTCGGCGACGCCTCGAAGGCCCGTCGGGTTCTCGGCTGGCAGCCGGAGGTGAGCTTCGACGAGCTCCTCGGGCTGATGGTCGAGGCCGACGTCGCGCGGCTTCAGGAAACGGCAGCCGCCTCGTAGACCCGGTCGTGGGCGCGGGCGGTCGCCTCCCACGTGAACCGCGCGGCGTGTTCGAGCCCGCGGGCCCGGAGGTCGTCCGCGCGGGCGAGCGCCTCGAGGGCCCCCGCCGCGATCGACGCCGGATCGTGCGGGTCGAACAGGACGGCCGCATCCCCGACGACCTCGGGGAGCGAGCCCGCGCTCGACGCGGCGACAGGGCACCCGCACGCCATCGCCTCGACCGGCGGCAGGCCGAACCCCTCGTAGAGGCTCGGGAAGACGAGCGCCGAGGCGCGCTGGTAGAGCGAGACGAGCTCCGCCGTCGAGACGGCGCCGCGGCACTCGACCCCATCCGGCTGCGCGGGGTCGTGGCCGGCGCCGGTGAGGACGAGTCGCAGCTCCGGTCTCGCCTCTCGCACGAGCCGGAACGCCTCGAGCAGCCTGGCGTGGTTCTTGTGCGGCCAGGGCCGGGCCGGATAGAGGAGGAACGGCTCACGGTCGACCGCCGGATCGGGCGTGAACAGGTCGTGGTCGACGCCGAGGTGGATCGCGTGCACACGTGCGGGGTCGAGCCCGAGCCGCTCGACCACCCGGTCGGCGACCCAGTGGCTGATCACGATCACGCGGTGAGCGCGCCGTGCGGCGGCGTCGTACGCCAGACGGCGGAAGAGGCGCTCACCGCGCGGGAAGAGTCCGGGCAGGTCGAGGTGCTGGACGTCGAGGAGGGTCAGCACGGTCGGCCTGCCGGGCGGGCGGCACGGTGACCGTGAGCGGGTAGTGGACGACGTCGGCGCGCTCGAGGTACCGCCTCGGCGCTCCCGGCCGGAGCCATGCGCTCCCCATCGCGCGGAGCCGCCCCGGCGTCGTCGTCGAGGCACGGTATCCCGCGGCGACGACGGACCGGAGCCCGTCGCCGGCGTCCGGCGCGAGCGTGGGCACGAGCGCCTCGTACTCGTGCTCCCCGACCCGCGCGAGAAAGCGCGCGAGCTCTCGCGCGTACCTCTCGCTGCCCCCCGAGATACCCGGGACGAGCGTGAGCATGCTGAGCGCGACGCGGGTCACGTGCGTGGCTCCAACCGAACGAAGGTGACGGCCACGATCACAGCGCTCCCGACGACGACGAGGAGCGCCCACTTCGAGTGCGACGCGACTCCCGGAACCGCGAGGACGCCCAAGACGGCCGCGCCGGCCGCCGCGCGGATCCCATAACGACGCAGGGCGAGCCACGAGGCCACAGCGGCGAGGAGCAACCCGACGACCGCGGCAAGGCCCGTCGACTGCCCGACGGCGCGATCGAGCTCGAGCAGCTCCGGCCCCGAGGCGGCAAGGACGATCCACAGGAACACCGCAACGAGCGCGAGAACGGCGTCGCGCTCCTGGAGCCCGATCCGCGGAAGCGTGGACGCTGCGAGGACGACTGCGACGGCGATCGCCAGGAGCACGGGGACGACGGCCGCCCAGCCGTTTCCGCCTCCGGCACGCGTGACGACCGTCTCGGTGAAGTCCGATCCGCGCCAGCGCTCCAGCCAGAGCCCTGCCCCCCGGCCCGGCTCCGCGAGAGGCTCGGCGAGCGTGGCGCCGACCATCGCGACGACCGACGGCGCGGCCAGCGCGAGCGTCGTCAGCGGCATCGCGCGGAGCGCCGCGGCGATGCCGAGCGCGACGAACGGAAGCGCGGGAATCAGGAACCGCGGCCCCGGGACCCAGCCGCCGAACGGCAGAAAGTATGCGCTGTTGTAGAGGAGAAACGCGCCGCACACCCCGAGCGCGAGGTTTGCCTCGCGCCTCGCGGCTCCGCGACGCAGCGCCAGGAGGCCGCCCACGCCCGCCAGGGCGAGCGGCGTCAGGACGAGCAACCCCTTGTCCGAGGCGAGGAGCTCGGCTGCCGCGCGCAAGCTCGGCACGGTCAGGCCGAAGAGCCCCTCGTCGTTCGCCCCGATCACGTCGTGGCCGCTCCCGCCCGGCTGGATGACGGCGTGCTCGTACGAGAGGTCGAACGGGGAGCCGAACGCCCAGGTGTCGAACGCGACCAGCGGAACGATTCCCGCGGCAAGGCCGATGCCGTACGGGACGAGGCGCCCGCGACCGAGACCGAGGTAGACCGCGAGCGCGACGGCGAGGATCGCGAGCGGGAACTCGACCACCACGGCGACACCCACCAGCGCCCCGGCGGCGACGGGGACCGCCACGCGACCGCCGCGACGGCGATGCCGGAGCAGGAGACAGAACGACGCCATGCCGAGTGTCGCCGAGAGCACGTGCGCGAAGAAGAGCGTCGAGAACGGCAGCACGAGCGTCCCGAGTCCCAGAAGGACCGCCGCCGCAGCGCCGTAGCCGGGGACGAGGAGCTCCGCCGCCCAGCGGACGAGGAGCAGGAGCAGGAGCGCCGCGAGCGTCGCCCCCCACAGGCTCACCTGCCAGGTTGCGACACGTGGGAGAGCAAGCATCCCTTCGGGATACGCGAGCCCGGAGGCGTGAGGCTCGGCGTCCAGCCCGACGACTCGGAGCGCCGCGTACCACGGCTCGGTCAGCAGAGCGAGGCCGGGCGCCTTTGCGGCGTAGTAGTGCCCGTCGATGTACGCGGTGTCGCAGGTTTCGCCGGCGTACCGGTCGATCTTCGGCGTTCCGTCGTGCAACGCCTTGACGAGCGCGAAGTGGGCCGTCTGGTTGCAGCCGCTCGGCTGCAGAACGAGCGCGGCCGCCACGACGACGAGGCAGATCGCGCCATACTCCGCAGCACGGCGTCGGCGATGGCCCCGGCCCACCCGGTGACCCTATGCCACGGCCTCGGCGGCCGGACGCCGGGGCTACACTTCGCCGGTGCCGGACGAGGCGACGGACAACGGGTTTCCGTCGACCGAGGAGGTCGACGTCGATGCGCTGTTCGAGGCGCTCAAGGAGGAGATCCGCCGCTCCGGCGCCGACCCGGGCGCGGCGACGGGCAAGCCCGGCGAGTCCGACCGGCGCGCGGCGCGTGCCGAGGCGGAACGACTCTGGCCCGTGTCGGCGGACCGGCCGCTGCGCCTGCGCCCCGGTTTCCGAGGCGGCCTCGGGACGCCTGTCAAGGGCGTGCTCCGCAAGCTGATGCGCTGGTACGTCGAGCCGCTCGCGTACGACCAGCGGTCGTTCAACGCGGCGGCGCTCCGGCTGGTCGACGACCTCGAGAACCGCGTCGCAGCGCTCGAGGCGGAGCTCGCTCGGCTCCGTGCCGCGGATCCGAGCCGCTAGGCGCGATGCGCATCGCGGTCCTCCGCCCCCAGGTTCCCTTCGCGCGGGGGGGAGCCGAGATCTTCACGGACGAGCTCGTCGCCGAGCTCCGTGCGCGGGGCCACGACGCAGACCTCGTCTCGGTGCCGTTCAAGTGGTATCCCGGCGCGCGCGTGCTCACGCAGGCGTTCCTCTGGCGGATGCTCGACCTCGACGAGGCGGACGGCAGGCCCGTCGACGTCGTCGTCGCGACGAAGTTCCCGTCGTACGTCGTCCGTCACCGAGAAAAGCGCGTCTGGCTCGTGCACCAGTTCCGCCAGGCGTACGAGCTCGACGGCACCGACCTCGGACAGTTCGGCCCGTCGCCGGAGGAGCGTGCGCTCCGCCGGCGGGTGCAGCAGCTCGATCGGCTGGCCCTCGGCGAGGCGACGCAGCTCTTCGCGACGTCCGCCAACGTGGCGGGCCGGCTCGAACGGTCGACGGGGCTCGTCGCGGAAGTCCTGCCACATCCCCCGCAGGCCCTGCCGTACCGCGTCGCGCCGTCGCAGGGGTTCGTGCTCTCTGCGAGCCGTCTCGACCGGGCGAAGCGGATCGACCTGCTGCTCGAAGCGGCGGCGCTCGAGCAGGGCCTCGAGGTCGTGATCGCCTCCGACGGGCCCGACCGCGAGCGCCTCGAGGAGATCGCGCGCGCGCGCGATCTCGACGGCCGGGTGCGGTTCGAGGGCCGGGTCGACGCCGAGCGGCTTGCCGAGCTCTACGCCACCTGCTCGTCCGTCTACTACGCACCTGTCGACGAGGACTTCGGGATGGGGCCGTACGAGGCGTTCCTCTCCGGCAAGCCGGTGATCACGACGACCGATGCGGGTGGGCCGCTCGACGTCGTCCACGACCGGCGCACCGGTCTCGTCGTCCGGCCCGACGCGGCGGAGGTGGGCCGGGCGGCCGCGTGGCTCCGCGAGCACGCCGACGACGCCGCTGCATTCGGAGGGGCGGGAAAGGCCCTTGCCGACGAGGTGACGTGGGACCGCGCGATCGCGAGGTTGCTCGCGTGACCTCGACCGACGTTCAGGGGCGGACGACGACGTGAGGGTCGCCTACTTCTCGCCGATGCCGCCCGAGGCGTCCGGGATCGCCGACTACTCGGCACTGCTCGTTCCCGCGCTACGCGAGCACGTCGACCTGACCGTCGTCAAGCGGGGGACGAAGCGGCCGCCGCGCGGATCCGACCTCGCCGTCTACCACATCGGCAACAATCCGGACGCCCACGGCTGGATCCTCGACGCCCTGCGGCGCGTGCCGGGCCTCGTCGTGCTCCACGACTTCGTCCTCCACCACCTCGTCGCAGGTGTGACGATCGGTCGCAGGGACGGCCACGGCTACCTCGACGCGATGGAGCGGGGTCACGGCGTCGTCGGACGGCTCCTCGGCCACGGCGTGCTCGACAAGCGGCTGCCGCCGCTCTGGGAGGCGCGCCCCGAGGAGTTCCCCCTGACCGGCGAAGTGCTCTCTCTCGCGACCGGTCTCGTCGTCCATTCCCGGTTCGTCGAGGATCGCGCGCGCGCCGCGGGCTTCGCGGGCCCGATCTTCCGGGTCGCCCATCCGGCGTGGCCCGATCCGGAAGTCGCGCCGGCCGAGATCGACGGCGACCCGGTGATCGGGTCGTTCGGCAACGTCAACCAGTCGAAGCGGATCCCGCAGCTGCTCGAGGCATTCGCCCGCCTTCGCTCGGAGCAGCCGCGCGCCCGGCTCCTCCTCGTCGGCCCCGTCTCGCCGGGGTTCGACCTCGAGCGCCGGCTCCAGCGTCTCGGGCTCTCCGGCGACGGGATCGTGCGTGAGGGCTACGTCGACGAGCGTCGCCTGTGGGAGCTGATGGCCGCCTGCGACGTCCACGTCAGCCTGCGCTCGCCCACGATGGGCGAGACCTCCGGCACGGCCATCCGCGCGCTGACCCTGGGCAAGCCCCTCGTCGTCTCGGACGTGGGCTGGTTCTCCGAGCTGCCGGAGACGGTCGCGCTCCGGGTCTCGGTCGGCGACGACGAGGCGCTCGAGCTGGAGGCCGCGCTCCGGCTCCTCGCCGAGCGGCCCGAGGTGCGCGAGGCGATGGCCGCCGCCGCGCGGCAGCTCGCCGTCGGCGAGCACGCGCTCGCCGCGGTCGCGGAGCGCCAGGCGGCGGCGTTCGAGACCCTCGCGGGAGGTCGCGCCATCGCGGACGAGGTGCTCGGCGACGTGAGCGCGGCGGCGGCCGGGGTCGGGATCGCTCCGGGGACGCCGGAGGCGGACGAGATCGCGAGACGGCTCGCCGAGGTCGACCTCGGTGGATGACTCCTGGCGGGCGCGCGTCGCCCGCGTGCCCGACTGGGTGTGGCTGGCCGGGATCGTCGTCGCCTCCGCCGCACTGCGCGCCTGGCTCGTCCGCGCGATGCCCGCACCGTTCGTCTTCGTCGACGAGCTGATCTACTCGGAGCTCGCCCGGAGCGTCGCCGACGCCGGGACGTTCGCCGTGCGTGGGGTGCCGACCAGCGGCTACAGCGTCCTGTACCCGATCCTCCTCGCGCCGGCGTACGCGATCTTCGACCTCTTGCCGAGCGCCTACGCGGCGGCGAAGACGACGAACGCGGTCGCGATGTCGCTCGCAGCCGTCCCCGCCTGGCTGATCGCGCGTCGCGTGGCGGGTCGGGGCCTCGCGCTCGTCTGCGCGGTGACCGCGGTCGCGGTCCCCTCGATGGCCTACACGGCGACGATCGTCACCGAGACGCTCTTCTACCCGGTGGCGCTCGTCTTCGCGTGGACGCTCGTGCGGACGCTCGAGCGGCCGTCGCCGGGACGTGTCGCCGCGCTCGCAGCGGCACTCGTCGCCGCAGTCCTCACCCGTTCGCAGGCCCTCGGGTTCGTGGGCGCGCTCCTCATCGCACCGTTCGTCCTTGCGGCGCTGCGGCGCGACGGCCGGGTGATACGGCGCTTCCTCCCGCTTCTGGGCGGGCTCGTCGCGCTCGCCCTGCTCGTCGTCGTCGCCCAGCTTGCGCGCGGCCGCTCGCTCTCCGACCTGCTCGGCGCGTACAGCGTCGTCGGCCAGGGAGGCTACGACCTCGGCCAGGTGCTCCGCTTCTGGCTCTGGCACGTCGAGGAGTTGACGCTCTACGTCGCCGTGGTCCCCGTCGTCGCGCTCGTCGTGCTGCTCTGGCGCGCGCCGCGGCTGCCACCCGCCGTGCAGGAGCACCTTGCCGCAACCGTCGCGCTCGTCGCGACCTCGGCGCTTGTCGTCGGCGCGTTCGCCTCTCGGTTCGCGTCCGACCGCATCCAGGACCGGTACCTGTTCTTCCTCGTGCCCCTGCTCGTCGCGACCCTCGCGGCCTGGGTCGAGCTGGGCGCCCCTCGGCCGCGCGTGCCCCTCGTCGTCGGGTCGGTCGTCGCGCTCGGTCTCGTCGCCCTCTTTCCCTACGCCCGCTTCGTCGGCGAGCCCGCGAAGTCGGACACGTTCGGCCTCATCCCGCTCTGGACGGCCAATGCCCACCTCCTCGCCGGCTCGTACTGGCTGACGGTCGTCGCGGTCGCCCTCGGCCTCGTCGCGCTTCTCGCGCTCGTCCCGTCGCGTTTCGCCCTGTCCGTCCCGCTCGTCCTGCTCGGGGTCTTCGTCGTCCTCTCGCGCCCGGTATGGTCGGGCCCGCATGGCGTTCTCCGCTCGGGCGAGGGCGCGCTCTTCCAGGGGATCCGCGGCGTCGACCGGGATTGGATCGACGCGCGCGTGCCCGCGGGCGACGACGTCGCCGTCCTGTGGACCGGCCGTGCGGACCGCTTCACGGTCAACCAGAACGAGTTCTTCAACAGGCGGGTCGGCGACGTCTACTACACCTCCCAACCGACGCCTGGTGGGATCGGCGAGACGCCGGTGCGGATCGACGCGCAGGGTGTCGTCCGCACGCCGACCGGCGGGACGATCGTCGCCCCGTATGCGCTCCTCGACGGCTCGGTGACGCCCGACGGCACGGTCGTCGCCCGCGACGAGCTCGGGACAACGCTCTGGAGCCTCCGTGGGCCGCTCACGTCGCTGACGAGCGTGAAGGGCCTCTACCCGAACGACACCTGGTCGGGCGCGCACGCGTCGTGGAAGCGGCTTCGCTGCCGCGGCGGGAGGCTTCTCGTCGGGCTTCACTCGGACCCGACCCTGTTCGCGGGCCGTCTCACGCGGGTCACGGCGTGGGTCCGTGGTCGGCCGGTCTCGTCCATCGCGGTGGCACCGGAGGGATCCGCGACGCTCCGCGTCCCCCTGGAGGCGGTCGACGGCGAGTGCGTCGTACGCTTCACCGTCGAGCCGACCCTCGTCCCGGCCGACGTCATCCCGGGGAGCACGGACGACCGCCGGTTGGGCGTGCATTTCGACTCCTTCGTGCAACGGGAGCCGGCGTGAGGATCGTCGTCGACGTGTCGCCGCTCTCGCACCCCAGGACGGGCATCGGGAACTACATCCGCGGCGCGCTCGACGGCATGTGCGCGGCAGCCGATGGCCGACACGAGCTCCTGGCGTTCGCGCCCACGAGCCTGCGGGGCCCCACGGCGATTCGCGAGGCGCTGGAGGGGATCCCGGCGGCACGCCGCCTCGTGCCGCTCCCGGCCTCGCATGCGCTTCGCACGGCGTGGAGCCGTGCCGGCCGTCCGGCGGTCGAGCGACTTGCGGGCAGGCTCGACGCATTCGTCTTCAGCGAGTGGATGTACCCGGCGCAGCGGGGCGGCGTTCGCGCGACGGTCTTCCACGACCTCGTCCCGCTTCACCACCCGGAATGGTGCACCGCGCGCACCGTGTCGATGCACACGCACAAGGCGCGAAACGCGGCCGCGACCTGCGAGGTGGTGTTCGCCAACTCGCGGTTCACGGCGGGCGACCTGACCGAGACGCTCGGCATCCGGGCCGACCGCATCGTCCACGCGCCTCCCGGTCTCCAGGCCGGGCTCGGGCCGGACGGCGACGCGGCCGACCTCGGAGGCGCCACGATCCTCGGCCTCGGGACGATCGAGCCCCGCAAGAACCTCGCCAGGCTGGTCGAGGCGTGGCGGCTCCTCGACGGGGAGCTCGGGCTCGTGCTCGCGGGCGGCGAGGGATGGGGGGAGCGGCCGGATCTCGCCGATCCGCGGATCCTCCGCCTCGGCTACGTGCCCGACGAGGAGATCGCGAGGCTCTACCGTGGGGCGTCCGTGCTCGTCTATCCCGCGCTCTACGAGGGATTCGGCATGCCGATCGTCGAGGCGATGGCCTGCGGGACGCCCGTCGTCGCGTCGGCGCACCCCTCGCTCGACGAGGCCTGCGGCGATGCCGCCGTGCGCGTCGATCCGCTCGATGTCCATGCGATCGCGGCCGGGATCCGGGAGGCGGTCTCCCGGCGCGCGGAGCTCGTCCCGCTCGGCCTCGCGCACGCGGCCCGGTTCTCGTGGCGCTCGACCGGGGCCACAATGCTCGCCGCGCTCGAGGAGCGTGCGTGACGGGGAGTCGGCGGCCCGAGGAGGTCGCGATCGCCGTCCGCCGGCCGCACGGCGACGGCGTCGAGTACCTCGTCCTGCTCCGCTCGCCGGAGAAGCTCGGCTACTGGCATCTCGTCTCGGGCGGCGTCGAGTGGGGTGAGGAGCCCGCCGCCGCCGCTGCACGGGAGCTTCGGGAGGAAACGGGGCTCGACGCGTTGCCCTTCGCTACGGGGGCGCCGCTCGGCTACGACCTCGCCGGCGACCCCGAGCAGGTGCGCGCCCGCTTCCCGGTGGGAACGGAGCGGATCGTCGTCTGGCCGTTCGTCGTCGACGCCCCCGCGGCGTGGGAGCCGACGCTCGACCACGAGCACGTCGAGGCGCGCTGGCTCGGCCGCGACGCGGCGATCGCGCTGCTCCGCTATCCCGAGCCGAAGGAGATCGTGCGGAGGGCGGCCGAGTGAGGATCGGGATCGACGTCTCGCCGCTCGTCCAGACCCGCGCGGGGACTGCGCGTCATGTGCGCGGACTGCTGGCCGAGCTCGGCGGGCGGCCGGATCTCGACCTCGTGGGGCTCGAGGCCGGCGGCACGGGGCGCCTCGCAACGCTCCGCCGCGACGCGCTCTGGTACCCGTACCGGCTGGGTCGCGCGTCGGCGCGTCTCGACGTCCTCCACTGCACGACGTTCCGCGCGCCCGTCTCGCCCCGTGCGCCGCTCGTCGTCACCGTCCACGACCTCGGCATCCTGCGGCACCCGGAGGCGTTCCCCCGCTGGCACCGCACGACGGGCGCGCCCGCACTCCGTGCAGGCGTGCGTGCCGCCGACGCCGTCGTCGCCGTCTCCGCGTTCACCCGCGACGAGGTCGTCGCGCTTCTCGGCGTCCCCGCCGACCGGATCCGCGTCGTGCCGAACGCCGTCGATCCGGTGTTCGCGCCGGTCGGCGCCGTCGCCGAGGGCGACTACGTTCTCGCGGTCGGGACGCTCGAGCCGCGGAAGAACCTCGCAGCGGCAGTCGAGGCGGCGCGCCTCGCCGGGGTCGAGCTGCGGGTCGCCGGTGCGGCCGGCTGGGGCGGCGTGGCCGTGGAGGGCTGGGTCGGCGAGCCGAGCGACGACGAGCTCGCCGCGCTCATGCGGGGTGCACGGTGTCTGGTGTACCCGTCGCTCTACGAGGGCTTCGGGCTGCCCGTGATCGAGGCGATGGCGTGCGGGACGCCCGTCGTCACGAGCCGGGGCGGCGCAACCGAGGAGGTAGCGGGCGGCGCGGCCGTGCTGGTCGACCCGCTCGACCCTGGCGCGATCGCAGCCGGGATCGACGAGGCGACGCGCCGTCGCGATGCGCTCGCCGAGGCCGGTCGCGCGCGGGCGTCGATGTTCACCTGGCGCCGCTCGGCCGATCTCGTCGTCGACCTCTGGCGGGAGCTCGCGTGACGCTCGTCGTCGTCGACGCCGACGTCCTCGGGCGGGAGCGAACGGGCGACGAGACCTACGTCCGGAATCTCCTGCGCGCGCTGCCGGAGCCCGCGCGAGCCGCGGGCCTCGAGATCGCGGCCGTGACCCGCCGACCGGATCTCGTTCCAGCCGGCGTGCTCTCCGTCCTCCTCCCGGCCCGCTCGCAGGAGCTCCGGATGGCGTGGACGCTGCCGAAGGCACTCCGCAGGCTGGAGGCCGCGCTCGTCCACACCCAGTACGCGCTCCCGCTCCGCTGCCCCTGCCCGGTCGTCGTCACGATCCACGACCTCTCCTTCGAGCACGGGCTGATGGGACGGCGCGACCGACTGCTGTTCCGCCGCGTCGTGCCGCATGCCGCCCGCGGAGCCGCACGCATCCTCACCGTCTCCGAGAGGACGAAGCGCGACCTCGTCGAGCTGTATGCCGTGCCGCCCGAGAAGATCGCCGTCACCCCGAACGGCGTCGATCCGGCCTTCCGTCCGCTCGGCGCCGGCCGACCTTCGGACGCCTCGCGCCGCAGTGGGCTCGGAGAGCCGTACGTCCTCGCGGTGGGGGCGATCCAGGAGCGGAAGAACCAGCTCGCGGCGCTCCGGGCAGCGGCGTCGGCCGGGCTCCCGCTCGTCGTCGTGGGGCCGACGAAGGACGACGGCACTGCCGCGGAGCTCCGTGAGGCAGGTGCGCTGCTCGAGGGCTACGTCCCGACAGAACGGCTCGCGGAGCTCTACCGCGGCGCCGTGTGCCTCGTCCAGGCCTCGCGCCACGAGGGCTTCGGCCTGCCGATGGTCGAGGCGATGGCCTCCGGCACGCCGGTCGTCGCGGTGCCCGACCCCGCGCTCGTCGAGGTCGCCGACGGAGCGGCGATCGTCGTCGCCGAGAGCGAGCTCGGCGCGGGGATCCGGCGGGCCGTCGACGAGCGCGAGACGTGGGTGCGCGCCGGGCTCGAGCGGGTTCGCGGGCTCACGTGGGATGCGACGGCAGAGGCGACCGTCGCGGCGTATGTCGAGGCGCTCGCGCGATGAGCGTCTCGGCCGTCGTCGTCTCGCACGGGCACGCAGCGGAGCTCGAGACCCTTCTGCCGCTCCTCGCACCGCAGGTCGACGAGCTGGTCGTCGTGGCGAACGTCCCGGGCTCCGTCCCGGAGGGCACCGACGCCGAGGTGCGCGTGCTCGAGAACCCGCGACCGCGCAGGCTGTCGGAGAACGTCAACCTCGGCGTCGCCGCCACGACGGGGGAGTTCGTGCTGTCGTCCAACCCGGACGTCGTCCCGGCGTCCGACGCCGTCGCCGCGCTGCGTGACTTCGCCGCGGCGCGCGAGCGGTGTGGGATCGCCGGTCCGCGCACCGTCTGGCCCGACGGAAGGTGGCAGCCGACGCGCCGGGACTTCCCGACGGTTCGCGGCACGATCGTCCGCAGGACGCCACTCCGGCGCCTCTTCCCGCCGCTCGAGCTGCAGCAGACGCACTACCACCTGGGCGAGGACGTGAGCGAGCCGATGGAGGCCGACTGGCTGCTCGGAGCCTTTCTGCTGCTCCGGCGGACGATGCTGGACGACATCGGCGGGTTCGACGAGGGCTACCGCCACTACGTCGAGGACATCGACCTCGCCTACCGGGCGATGCGCGCCGGCTGGGAGCGCTGGTACGTGCCGTCCGCCGCCGTGACGCACGACTGGGCACAGGTCACCGACAGGCGCCTCCTCTCGCGGCACGCGGTCTGGCACGCGCGGAGCATGGGCCGCTTCGTCCGCAAGCATCCGGAGACCCTCGGCCGGCTGTGACGTCGAAAGGGGACCAGTACGCCCGCAAGGCCGCCGGCTGGTCGGACGACGAGTACGCGGACACCGACTCCTACCTCGATCATCGTGCAGAGCTCATCGCCACCCTCGGCGTCCCGCTCCTGCCCGGCGACGAGGTGCTCGACCTCGCCTGCGGAGACGGGGGACTCGGCGAGCACGTCCTCCCACGAGGGCTGCGCTACACGGGGATCGACGCCGAGCCCGAGATGGTCGACGCCGCCCGCCGCCGCCTGGGCGAGCGGGGCGTCGTCGGGGTCGGCGACCTGAACGCCTTCGTGCCGGCCGCGCCGGTCGCTGCGACGACCGTGTTCCGCGCGATCTACTACGTGCACGACCGGCGGGCCTTTTTCGCGCGCGTCGCCCGCTTCACGGAGCGGAAGCTCGTGTTCGACCTGAACCCGCGCCAGTACGCGGTCGAGGCCGTCGTCGCCGAGCTCGAGGAGGCCGGCTTCGACCGGGTCCTGCTGCGACCGTTCTTCGTCCCGCAGACGCGGCAGCTCCCCGGTCCTGCGATCGCGCTCGCGAAGGCCGCGGAGCGCACGGGACCGTTGGCGCGGCTCGCGCTTCGGGCGCGCTTCACGTACCTCGTCGCCGCCTGCCAGACCGGCTAGCGCGGCACGACGTCGAACGAGACCCGCGCGCCGAGTGCGCGGCGCTCGCCGGCGGAGCCCTTCGGATCGACCTGCGAAGGAACGAACGTCTGGATCGCGACCTCGACGCGCCACGGCGCGGACGGCGTCGGGAGCACGAACGTCCGGAAGCCGCACGCGGGGACGTACTGCGTGTCCGACGCGGTCTGCCGGAGGATCGCCGGCTGCTTGTCCTCGCCCCGTCCGAGGATCCCGATCCGCACGACGGCCTCCCCGGGGAGGTGCGCGCCCGCCGGGCAAAACGTCTGCCGGGAGAGGGTCACGACGGCGGTCCCCGTCCCGCCGCCGGACACGTCGAAGCGGTTGTACGCTGCGCGCGCCGGCACCTCGGGATTGCCCGGGTCGCCGACCATCCAGCCGTCTCCGGCGATCCCGGTCGTGTTCGAGCGCAGCCGGATCGGGTTGCCGTCGAGCCGGACGAGCGTCGATCCCTGGTTCGCCGCGACCTCGTCGCCGACGACCTCGACGCCGCCGCTCGCGAGCACGAAGTCCGTCCGCGGGTTCGGCCAGAGCGTCCCCTCGGCATCGAGGAGGTCGGGTGTGAGCGTGTGTCCCGGCCCGGGCCCCGTCCCGTCGACGCTCCACACCTTCGCGATCGAGCGGTTCCAGAACTCCGTCGACGACACGCCGAGCGGGTTGTCGCTCATGTGCTGGCCGAGCATCGTCACCGAGCCGGAGCCGGCGGCACGGTCGACCCAGTCGTTCGGCTTCGGGATGTTCCGCTCGACGAGCGCGCTGAAGTCGTGCTCGCCGATCGACGCGTACACCTCGGCGGTCACGTTCCAGACGAGGAGCGCCACCGCCGTGCCGATTGCCACGGGCGCGGCGACCCCCGAGAGCCGCGTGCGCAGCCGCGTCCCGACGAGAAGCACGACCACGGTGCCGACGACCGTCAACGCCTCCACCGCCGTCTCGATCCGGCCGAGCGGCCACGCCCACTCCCGGTTCGCGAGGGCCAGGATCGCCAGGCCGTGCGCCTCGTAGTAGGGGAAGTTGTCGAGCCCGCGCTCGATCGGCACCCAGATCACGAGACCGAGGACAGCCGCGCCGGCGACGACCACCGACCAGATCGGGGCTGCTCCCCGCTCGAGCAGGTACGCCGTCGCCACGAAGGCGAGCGGCGCGAGGTACACGAGGTTTCGCTCGACGATCAGGCTCGAGAAGTTCGTCGAGAGGTAGGCGCCTTTCACCGCCGCGTACCACCCGAAGCTGACGACCGCGCCGCCGGAGACGATGACGAATGCCCGCACGCCGGGCCGGTCGCGCTCGGCCCTGGGCACCGCGAGCGCGGCAAGGAGCGCGATCGCGGGGACGATCCCGATCCCGATCGCGAACGCACCGCCGGCCCAGCTGCCGTACTCGACCATCCTGCCCTTCCACAGGGTCGTGGCCGTCGACCACTCGGTCGAGTGGTGCCCGAGGAACGCGACGACCGCGACGACGCCTCCGACGCCGAGGACGACGGCGCCCACCCAGTCCCAGCGCGACCACGTCGCGCGCCACCGCCGCATCGGCTCCGTCCGCCAGCCGAGCGCGACGAGCCCGAAGCCGAGCGCGCCGAAGAGCGCAACGAGCTGCGACCGCACGAGGACGGCGAGGAAGCACGAGCCGACCGCGAGCGCGATGGGCCATCGCGCGGGCCGGTCGACCGCGCGCACGAGGAGCCAGAAGGCGAGCGTCGCCGCCGGGTATGCCCACGGCTCCTCGACGAGGATCGGGGCGTACGAGAGCGCCGGGCCGGCGATCGCGGCGACGGCTGCGAAGTACGCCCAGCCGGGCGACAGCACGCGTCGCGCGAGGAGGAACGCCGGGAAGATCGCCGCCGCCATGACGAACGCCTGGACGGTCTTGATCGCCTCGTACGCGGTCGCGACCGGGTGGAGCCACCACATCGGCGCGGTCAGCCAGGGAACGAGGCTCGTGAACCCGTACGGCTCTCCACGCCGCGCGGCGTGACCGGTCTCGGCGATCGCGCGGGAGATCTGCGTCGTCTCGAGCTCGTCGGAGAAGATCGTCGGCGTCTCGCGGCGCCATGCCTGCCACGCGTACAGCGTCGCGAGGAGGAGGTACGCCCCGACGAGAGGCATGACCGACTCGAGCCTCGTCCGGGCGTCCGTCCTCGCGCTCGCCGGCCCGAGCCGTGTCGCGCTCGCCTCGGCGCTCACTCGGCGACGGTTTGCGTCGGGGCGGGGGCCGTGCGGGGCCGTTCGCGCAGGATTCGATGGGGCACACCGGCCGCGTCGCACGCGCGGTCGAGGGCCTCGAGCTGCGAGGCCGGGGCGCCGGGGATCGTCACGACGAGCTCGTCGGCACGCGTCGTCTCGAGGGCGGCGGCGGCGTCGCCGATCGCGCCGAGCACCGGCACGCCCTGCACGCGCCGGCGTCGGAGCCGCGGGTTGTCGTCCAGGAAGCCGACCACGAGGACGTCATCGCTCCCGCGCAGATCGTGGACGACGCCCCGGCCCGCCTGACCGGCGCCGACGACGAGGACGCGACGTCGCCCGTCGTCCGCCCCGCTCCCCGCCTCGGGCACGAGCCGGACCAACCAACGCGAGAGCGCCGCAAGCGCCGCCGCGGCGACCCCGTACGCGGCGAACACGGTCTTCGGAAAGTCTCCGAGGTCGCGCGTCGCCAGGACGATCGCGTAGGCGACGACCGTCGCGATCCCCGAGGCGACCGCGATCGCGAGCAGGTCGCGACCGGTCGCGAAGCGCCATGCGCGCCGGTACACACCCGAGAGGACGTAGACGACGTACGTCGTCCCGAGGACGATCGGAAGCGCGGCGAGGAACGTGCCGCGCTGCAGCTCGGTGCCGCGGCCGTCCACGAGCACGAGGTACGACGCGAGAAACGCGCCGCTGACGAGCATCGCGTCCACGAGGAGCTCGAGGAGGCGGCGCGGCTGGACCTCGACCGCGTGGCGCAGCCGCGTGTCCCCGGGCCGGCCCCGCCGCTCCTGCTCGGAGAGCTCCGCGAGGAAGCTGCCGAACTGGACGAGGAGCGCGAAGGTCACGAGGACGCCGAGCGCGGTGATCGCGGGGCGGTCGAGCACGTTGTACGCGACCGACGTCGCGCCCAGCGCGACGGCGATCAGCGCGAGCAGCGCGACGGCCTTCGTCTCGGAGAGCCCGTAGTAGACGAGGCGGTGCGACGTGTGGTCGCGGCCTCCCTGCGTCACGGGCCGTCGCTCCGCGAGCCGCCGCACGGTGACGAGCGTCGTGTCGAGGATCGGGATCGCGAGCACGAGGAGCGGCAGCAGCATCGTCGCGACCGTCGTCCCCGCCGTCGTCCAGCTCGCAGCGAGGCCGAGCGTGGCGAGGAGGAAGCCCAGGAGCTGGCTCCCCGCGTCGCCCATGAAAACCCGCGCTCCTTCGCGCGGCCGCAGGTTGAAGGGGAGGAAGCCGATGCACGCGAACGCGAGCGACAACGCCAGGACGAGCACCAGGTCGTTCGGGTGAACGGTGGCCGCGTCGATCGCGAAGTAGAGGCACGCGACGGTGGCGAGCGTGGCCGCCAGGCCGTCCATGTTGTCGAGGAGGTTGAAGGCGTTCGTGATCCCGACGAGCCAGAAGACGGCGATCACGATGCCGAGCACGTCGTTCGAGACGAGCTCGACCCGCAGGCCGGCGGCGATCGCGATCCCGGCGGCCGCGAACTGGGCGGCGAGCTTTGCGAGAGGCGTCAGGTGCCTGATGTCGTCGACGAGCCCTGCCGCGAAGAGCAAGGCGCAGCCGGCGAGGATCCCGGCGAGCAGCCACGACGGCTCGACCGCACCGACGGCGAGCGCGAGGACGACGCCGGCGGCGAGGCCGCACGCGATCCCGACGCCGCCGAACGTCGGCGTGGCGCGGTCGTGCCAGCGCTCGCCGGTCGGGTGAGCCACGAGACGCGACGCGGCAGTGGGGGCGCGCAGGAGGACCCAGAGGGCGAGCGCCGCGACAGGCGTGGCGGCGATCGTGACGGCCGCTTCCACGGTGGCACAAGGGTAGCGTGCGTCCCCCACGGGTTCCCGCGTCCCGCCCTCGGCGCGGGGCCGTGGGGACGTCGCCCTACAATCGGCGCTCGTGAGCGTCTACGCCGAGCTTCTCCGGCACCGCGAGCTGTTCGGCTCGCTCTTCCGGCGCGATCTGCGTGCCAAGTACAAGGGGTCGATCCTCGGTCTGGCGTGGACGCTCGCGCTCCCGGCGGCGCTGATGCTCGTCTACCTCGTGGTCTTCGCCGTGCTCTGGAAGGCGCAGCCGACCGAGACAGACCACTACTGGCTGTTCCTCCTCTGCGGCCTGCCGCCCTGGGTCTTCTTCTCGACGTCGCTGCAAAGCGGTGCAAGGAGCATCGTGGAAAACGCGCCGATCATCCGCAAGGTGCGCTTCCCTCGTCAGCTCGTCCCGCTCTCCGTGGTGGCGACCGAGGTCGTCGCCTTCGCGGCGATGACGGCGATCGTCCTCGTGCTCGCCCTCTGGTTCAGGCCGGAGAGCCGGGACGTCGCGTGGCTCGCGATCCCCGTCGGCGCGCTGATCGTCGTCTTCACGGCGGGGCTCGCGCTCGCGCTCGCCTCCCTCAACGCGATCTTCCGCGATGTGGAGTTCGTCGTCACCGCGGCGCTCCTGCCCTTGTTCTTCCTGACGCCGATCCTCTACCAGCTCGACGACCTCCCCGGCGCGGCGTCGCGCCCCTGGTTGGTCGACCTCCTCCACTGGGGCAACCCCTTGACCCCGGCGGTCGAGTCCTATCGCACGCCGCTGTACGAGGGTGAGCTGCCTCCGACCGGCGACCTCGTGTACCTCGTCGTCGCGGCGTTCGTCGCGCTCGCGCTCGGCGCGCTGGTCTTCAGGTCGGTCGACGACCGGATCGCCTCGGAAGCCTGACGACCGCCCGCCCCTCGAAGAGCCCCTCGCCCGGCCACGCCGGCAGCCCGCGGTGCTCGGCCGGCTCGAGCCCATCGACGAGCGACGGCAGGAGGAGCGGCGCGTCGAGCCGCGGGTTTCGGCCGCCGGGCCGCCACGTGCCGTAGGCGTGCGACGCTCGCCGGCGCTCGAGCCGGCCGCCGAGCGGGGCGATCGCCGGGCCGACCGCCGCCCACCCCTCGGCGTGTGCGTCCAGAACGAGCCGCGACCAATCCGGCGCGGGCTCGGCGCCCGCAACGAGGTGCGCCGTTGCCGTCGGGCGCTCCGCTACGACGGGTTCGTCCTGGAGCGCGAGCGCGGCGTCCGTTCGCAGGTCCGGGCCCCCGTGCACGACGACCGCCAGCCGGCGCTCGGCGATCAGCGGCGCGACGTCGACCTCGAGGTCGTGCGGTGGGACGCCGATCTCCGAGAGCCAGAACCGGTGCTCCTCCACGAGGTCGAGGCGCAGCACGTAGCGCCCGGGGGGACGCGGCGCGTCGAGCGGGAGATCGAGCTCGATCGTCTCGCCGGGTGCCACCGGGTGCGGAAACGGCGTGCGCGTGCCGTCCCAGACGATCGCGTTTCCGTGGGTGTCGAGCCAGTGGTACGAGACCTGCAGGCCGTCGGCACCGCGCGAGCGCCAGGTCGCACCGCCGGCGTTCTCGAGCACGACCCGCGCCGTCGTCCGCGCCCCGGCCCGCTGGGGCGCGAGCGTCGACCCGCGCCAGACCGGAACGAGCGGCTCCACGGCGCCGGAGTGTATGTCGCGGCACGGCCGGGTCGCGCGGGCGAGGGATACCCTCCCGTGCATGGCTGCCCCGCTCCTCGTGCGTGCCGCACGTTCCGAGCCGGTCGAGCGCACCCCGGTCTGGTACATGCGCCAGGCCGGCCGCTCGCTCCCGGAGTACCGCGCGATCCGCGAGCGTCATTCCTTCTTCGAGGTCGCCGGCACGCCCGAGCTCTGTGCCGAGGTGACGCTGCAGCCGGTTCGCCGCCATGGCGTCGACGCGGCCGTCCTCTTCGCGGACATCATGACGCCGGTCGTCGGCATGGGGATCGACGTCGACCTCGTCGAGGGCGTCGGCCCGGTCGTCGAGCGGCCGGTCCGAACCGCGGCTGATGTCGAGCGGCTGCGGATCCCCGACCCGGAGGAGGCGTTCGGCCCCGTCCTCGAGGCCGTGCGGATGGTGCGCGCCGAGCTCGACCCCGACCGCGCCGTGATCGGCTTCTGCGGGGGCCCGTTCACGGTCGCCGGCTATCTCGTCGAAGGGCGCCCGAGCCGCGAGCTCCCCCGGACGAAGGCGCTGATGCTCTCGCAGCCCGGCGTCTGGGCGGACCTGATGACGAAGCTCTCGGACACCTTCGCCGCGTACGTCGCCGCGACGGTGCGGGCGGGCGCGGACGTGATCCAGCTGTTCGACTCGTGGGTCGGGACGCTGTCGCCTGGTCGGTACCGCGAGCAGGTGGCGCCCTGGAGCAGCGCGATCCTGTCGGCCGTCGGCGTGCCGACGATCCACTTCGGCACGGGCGCGACGCACCTGCTGCCCGAGCTCGCTGCCGCAGGAGGCGACGTGATCGGCCTCGACTGGCGCCTCCCCCTCGACGAGGGCTGGGCGCTGTCCGGAGCCCGCGCGGTGCAGGGCAATCTCGATCCAGCGGTGCTCACAGCTCCCTGGGACGTGGTGGAGCGCGAGGCAGCGGACGTGCTCGCTCGGGCAGCCGGAAGGCCGGGCCACGTCTTCAATCTCGGTCACGGCGTCCTGCCGGAGACCGACCCGGACGCTCTCACCCGCCTGGCGGCGCTCGTCCACGAGCGGACCGAGGCGACGGTCGCCGCATGACCGACCCGGCCGTGATCCTGATGGCATACGGCTCGCCCGACCGGCTCGCCGACGTCCCCGCCTACTACGCAGACATCCGCGGTGGCCGCCCGATCCGCCCCGATCACCTCGATGACCTCGTCGCCCGGTATCGCGCGCTCGGGATCGACGACACGAATGCCGTGTCGCCGCTCAACGCGATCACCGAGCTGACCCGCGCCCGCCTGGAGCACGAGCTCGGCACGCCCGTGCTCACAGGGATGCGCCACTGGGAGCCGCGGATCGCCGCCGCGGTCGACGCCGCGGTCGCGCAGGGCCGTGACCTTCTCGTCGGCCTCGTCCTCGCACCCCACTGGTCCTCGTTGTCCGTCGCGAGGTACGAGGAGCAGTTCGACGCCGCGGCCGGCGGTCGCGTGGAGACGCGCTTCGTCAGGGAGTGGGGCACCGACCCCGCGCTCGTCGAGCTGCTCGCCGGCCGTGTCCGCGACGCGCGAGGGGAAACTCCGTCCCACGTCGTCTTCACCGCCCACTCGCTTCCCGCGCGGATCCTCGACACCGGAGACACCTACCGGGACGCTCTGCTCGAGACGAGCCGACTCGTGGCGGATGTGGGCCGGGTCGACGACTGGTCGTTCGCCTTTCAGAGCGAGTCGCCGACCGGAGAGCCCTGGCTCGGGCCCGACATCCTCGCTCACCTCGACGACCTCCGCGGCCGGGGCGTCGACGACGTCGTCGTCTGTCCGGTCGGGTTCGTCTCCGACCATCTCGAGATCCGTTGGGACCTCGACGTCGAGGCGGCCGAGCGCGCGCGAGAGCTCGGCATGCGCCTGGAGAGGACCGAGATGCCGAACGCCGACCCCGACTTCGTCCGCACGCTCGCCGGGATCGTGCGGCGCGAGCTCGCCGCGGTCGCGGCGTAGGAGGACAGGTGCGCGCAGGCGAGGTCTCGGTCGACGGCGTCTCGCGCAGGTTCGTCGTCCGCGCACGCGACACGTACACGCTCAAGGAGCTCGTCGTCGCGCGCGGCCGGACGGGTGCGCAGGAGGTCTGGGCGCTCCGGGACGTCTCCGTCGCGATCGCCCCCGGGGAGGCCGTCGGGCTCGTGGGGCGGAACGGCTCCGGGAAGTCGACGCTCCTCCGTCTGATCGCCGGGATCATCCGGCCGACCGCCGGGCGTGTCGCGACCGGCGGACGGGTCGGCTCGCTGCTCGAGCTCGGTGCGGGCTTCCATCCCGACTTCACCGGGCGGGAGAACGTGGAGCTGAACGGCGCACTGCAGGGGCTCTCCCGAGCGCGCATCCGCGAGCGGTTCGACGAGATCGTCGCGTTCGCGGAGCTCGAGGACTCGATCGACCGCCCGGTGAGGACGTACTCGTCCGGGATGACGATGCGGCTCGGGTTTGCGATCGCGGCGTTCCTCGAAGCAGACGTGCTGCTGCTCGACGAGGTGTTCGCGGTCGGGGACGAGAGCTTCCAGCGAAAGTGCTTCGGCGTCATCGCCGCGTTCCGAGAGCGCGGCGGGACGATCCTGTTCGTCTCGCACGACGCATCCGCCGTCGAACGCCTCTGCGACCGCGCCGTGCTGCTCCGGGAGGGACGCCTCGCCTACGACGGCCCGGTGCACGAGGCGATCACGCGCTACCGCCGCGCGCTCGCCGACGAGGCCGACGGCCCGACCGCGAACGGGAGCGGCCACGCCGGGTCGGGGGAGGCGAGGATCACGGCCGCGAGGCTCGTCGCCGGGGACGGGACGGCCCGCGAGCGGTTCCTCGCCGGCGAGTCGCTCAGGCTGGACGTGACGCTGACGGGCGCGGCGCGGGCGCCCCGTCTCCACCTCGAGGTGCGCGACGGCTCCGGCCTGCTCGTCGCCGAGGATCGGGTGGAGACGGCGGCGCTCGGCTGGGACGGCACGACGGCCGAGCTTGGGCTTCGGCTCGACGTCGCCGCGCCCCCGCTGCAGTTCGGCCGTTTCGACGTCACCCTCGCGCTGGTCGGCGACGACGGTCGGCTGCTCGACCGGCTGGCCCGCCCCCTGCCGTTGCTCGTGTACCCGGACGACGAGAGCCGCGGCCTCGTCCGGCTCGAAGGAACCTGGCGGCGGAACGCGAAGGAGGGGGAGCTGTGAGCTACAAGAGCTGCCCGGACTGGCCGGCGCTGATGGAGTTGGCGCCCGACCTCCAGTTCAAGCACATGACGGTTCACGACGCGCAGCTGCCGTTCGAGGTGGTCGCGAAGATCCCGAGCGGCCTCTCGCTCGACGAGATCGAGATCTGCTGCGACGTCGAGCACCACGTCGTCAACGCGGCCCACACGCACCCGGACGTCGTCATCGCCCTCGAGGGCACGCACTGGTTCGAGGTGAACGAGTGGGCGACGACCGGCCCGGGCGCGGACGCGGGCTCGTCGGGCGCCGCGCCGCACGCCGCCTGACATCGCTGGCCTCGGCCGGCAGCGCCACGTAGGCTCATGTCGTGCTGACCGTCGTGCCGTTTCGCGCCGGAGGGAAGAGCCGCCTGCCCGAGGACATGCGCCGCGAGATCGCACTCGCGATGCTCGGGGACGTGGTCGAGGTGGCGCTCACGATCGGCGAGGTGCGCGTGGTCACGGACGATGCTGCCGGACGCCTGGTCGCCGGCGATCTCGGCGCTCGGCTGATCGACGATCCCGGCGGCGGCCAGGGGCCGGCGGTCGGCGCCGGGCTCGAGGGCGCGGACGGTCTCTGCCTGGTCGTCAACGCGGATCTCCCTCGCGTCCGCCCGTCGGACCTGAACGCGCTCGCCGTCCCGGCGCTGCTGGGTCGGCTAGGGCTCGTCGCAGCGGCCGACGGGACGACGAACGCCCTCGGCCTCCCGCGCGCGGACGTCTTCGCCGCGCTCTACGGCCCCGACAGCGCCGCGCAGTTCCGAGCGCATGCGGCAGCGCTCGGGATCGAGTACGAGGAGCTCGCGCTCCCGAACCTCGTCGATGACGTCGACACCGTCGTCGATCTCGTGCGCGTCGGCGCGAACGCCGGGTCGCGCACCGGAGAGCTGCTCGAAGCCATCGCGCTTTGAGGGTCGTGTGCCTGTCCGGCGGCGTCGGCGGCGCCAAGCTCGCGCGCGGCCTTCACGACGTCCTCTCGCCCGGCGAGCTGACCGTGATCGGCAACGTCGGCGACGACATCGAGGTGCTCGGGGTCCACGTGTCGCCCGATCTCGACTCGGTGCTGTACGCGCTCGCCGGCGTGAACGACGACGAGCGCGGCTGGGGCCGCGCGGGGGAGACGTGGCGCACGCTCGACGCCGTCCGCGCGTGGGGCGGCGACGGATGGTTCCGGCTCGGTGACCTCGACATCGGGCTCCATCTCGTGCGCACGGCGGCGCTCCGCGACGGGGAGCGGCTGTCCGTCGTCACGGCGAGGCTCGTCGCCGCGGCAGGGCTCGCGTCGCGCATCCTCCCGGCGACGGACGACCGTCTTCGGACCTCCGTGGTCACGCCGGCCGGGACGTTCCCGTTCCAGGAGTGGTTCGTCGTGCGAGGGCACGACGACGAGGTCGACGCGATGGTGTTCGACGGCGCGGATGCCGCGGTGCCGGCCGACGGTGTCGTCGAGGCGATCGAGGATGCCGACGTCGTCGTCATCGCCCCGAGCAACCCGTACACGTCGATCCACCCGATCCTCGCCGTCGACCCGATCCGCCGCGCGCTCGCCGCTCGGCGCGTGCGGGTGGTGGCGGTGAGCCCGCTGATCGGCGGGCGGGCCGTCAAGGGCCCGCTCGACCGTATGCTCCTCCGCATGGCAGGGGGGACGTCACCGGCGCACGTCGCGGGCTGCTACCCGGGTCTCATCGACGCCCTGGTGATCGACGACGCGGACAGCCCTGCCGCGTCGGACGTGCCGCTCGTCGTGAGCGCGACGCTGATCGGCGACCGGGACGCGGCGCGACGCCTGGCCGAGGTCGTGCTCGAGGCGGCATGAAGGTCGCGATCGTCGGCGGCACGGGAAGCTTCGGGATGTCGCTCGCCAAGCGGCTCGTCGCCGCGGGCTACGAGGTCGTGGTCGGGTCGCGCGACGCCGGGCGGGCGGCCGAGGCCGCCGCGCAGATCGGCGCCGCGGGCGCGACGAACCGCGACGCCTGCCAGGATGCCGACCTCGTCGTCCTCGCGACGAAGGCGGAGGCGACGGTCGCGACGGCGGCGGAGCTGCGCGAGGCGATCGGGACGACGCCGGTGCTGTCCGTCGCCGCCGAGCTGACGTTCGGCCCGACCGGCGTGCTTCCCACGACGGACGCGACGTCGGTCGCGGCGCGGGTACAGGAGGTCGTGGAGGGACCGGTCGTCGCGGGTCTCCACTCTCTCGCCGCGAGAAATCTCGGCCGGGACGCGCCGCCCGACGAGGACGTGCTCGTCTGCGGCGACGACCCTGCGGCGAAGGCGATCGTCCTCGAGCTCGCCAACGCGCTCACGTCGGGTCGGGCGGTCGACTGCGGTCCCCTCGGCTCGGCCAGGGCGCTCGAGGGGCTGACGGCCGTGATCGTCAACGTCAACAAGCGCTACAAGACGCACGCGGGTATCCGCGTCTCCGGCGTGCGGTGAGCGTCCCCGCGGGGACGGTCAGCGTCATCCCGCTCGAGGGGTTGCCCGAGCTCCGCCTCGACGACGACCTCGGCGGGCTGCTCCACGCCGCCGCCGCGGCCCTGGGCGGCCTCGCCGACGGGGACGTCGTCGTCGTGGCGCAGAAGGCCGTCTCGAAGGTCGAAGGGCGCACCGTGCGGCTCGCCGACGTCGAGCCGTCCGCCCGCGCGCTCGAGCTGGCGGGGGTGGACGGGGACCCGCGTCAGGTCGAGGTGATCCTGCGTGAGAGCCGGGAGGTCGTCCGCTCGCGCCCGCCGCTCGTGATCGCAGAGACGCGACACGGGTTCGTCTGCGCGTCCGCGGGGGTGGACGCCTCGAACGCCCCGGACGAGGGCGTAGTCGTCCTGCTGCCGCTCGACCCGGACGGCTCGGCGCGACGGCTCCGTGAACGGCTACGCGACCTGACCGGGGCAGATGTCGGGGTGATCGTGAGCGACTCGTTCGGCCGCGCCTGGCGTCAGGGCACGACCGACGTCGCGCTCGGGGTGGCGGGTATCACGCCGCTCCGCGACCTCCGGGGGACGCCCGATGCTCGCGGCCACGAGCTTCGGACGACGCAGATCGCCGTGGCCGACGAGATCGCGGGCGCCGCGGAGCTCGTGCTCGGAAAGGCGAGGCAGGTGCCGGCGGCGATCGTCCGCGGCGTCGCGGTCCGCGGCGACGGGAGCGCAGCCGAGCTGGTGATGCCGCGCGAGCGCGACCTCTTCCGCTGAGTGCCTACTGCCGCGCGCCGGCGACCGCGCGCTCGAGCTCTGCAGCAGAGAACGCGCCTTCGAACTTTGCGCGGATCACACCCGTGCGGTCGACGACGAACGTGAACGGCTCGGTCGGGAGCCGCCACTGGTCGACCCACTGGTTGACGCCGTTCGCGGGGTCGTTGTCCTTGTAGATCTCGACGTGGATGAACCGGACCCCTTTCGACGCCGGCTGCTTCCGCACGGCGGAGACGACGTCGACCACAGGCCCGCAGGTGCGCGACTGGCAGAACTGCGGGGTCGCGAAGGCGAGGACGAACGGCTCGTGCGCGGCGATCGCCTGGGCGACCGAGACCTCGTAGAGCGCGCGGTCGGGATGGCGGGCGGTGGTGAGCGCGGCGAGGTCGCCGCCGGTGCTCGCGAGCGTCGGCGTCTTGGACGGGATGGCCTGGTCGCCGACCGACGGCGCGACGCTCTTCTTGCGCACGACGAGGTTGCCGAGCGCCTGGACCTTCTCCCCGCCGACAGGCTCGGCCATGTACCAGTACTTGCCGGGCGTCGGGATCGAGATGTGCGCGACATAGATCCCGTCCGCGTCGGAGGTGTCGCCACCGGGCACCCCGATCGGCTCGAACCGGGCGACGGTCTTTGCAAAAGGCACCTGCTTCAGCCCCCGCGCGACCCATACGCGCGCGGTGGGGCGCTGGACGAGACGCGACTGGCGGTCGACGACGAGGAAGCTCACGCGGTTGTCGCCGGTGGCATGGTCGGACGTGCCGGCCACGACGCCGACGTCCTCGCCGGGTGCGCGCCACAGCTGCTCGAGCGTCTTCTGCGAGGGAGCCGCGGTCGTGGTCTCGCCGCCGGTCTCGCTCGAGCCCCCGCACGACGACGCGAGAAGCGCGGCTCCGAGCCCGATGGCGACCGCGGCGACGGAGTAGCGGCCCACGCACCCAGAGTAGACGATCGATCCCGGACGGCCGTCGGGCGCGCTCGGCGAGTCGCGTCCGGCTCGGCTATCCGGGATCGATCACGTAGGCCGACACGGTCGGTCGGTCAGTCGCCGTCGGAGAACGTGCGGCTCACCCGGAACTGGCCGAGCCACGCGGCGATCAGCGCAAGGTTGACGAGAGCCAAGATCAGACGCGCTCTACTCACCTCGATCCTCCTTTCTCAGAAGCGGACGACCCGAAGCGCTTCGGCAGCGTTCCGGTACAACCGCGCGGCCTCGCGGGCGTCCCCCCGACGCTCCGCAAGGTCACCAAGCGCGACCCACGCCCCCGTCCGGTGCGCGATGGACGACATCTGCTCGAAGGCAGCGTCCGCGGCCCGGAAGCACTTCTCCGCCTCGTCGAGGCGGCCCCGCTCCAGCAACGAGCGGCCCAGCACGAGGTTCGACTGGCCGATCTCGTCGAGGAAGTCCTCGCGTCCCTCGAGGAGCGCGAGCGCCTTGCGTGCATGCTCGTCCGCCGCCTCGTGGTCGCCGAGGTGCTCGTGCACCGCCGCGAGGCTCCCGAGAGCCTGCGCGGCGTCCGGCTGCGAGCCGGCCTCGACGGCGAGTGCGAACGACGTGGTGAGATGCTCGATCGCCTGCTCCGGGTGGCCGAGCAGGAGCTGCAGCCCTCCGAGGTTGAGCATCAGGCGACCCGTGTTCCGTGCGTCGTTGAGCTCCGCGTAGATCTCCTTCGCCTGCAGCGCGTACTGCCGCGCGAGCACCCAGTGGCCGGTCTTCTCGGCGACCCAGGACGCCTGGAAGTACGCGCCGGCGACGACGCGGGGGTCGTCGACCCCGAGCGCGAGCTCGAGCGCGCGCTCCGCGTCCTCTCGCGCGGCCTCGTAGTCCGCCTGGCGCCGCCGGCAGCGCGAGCGCCACGCGAGGATGCGGGCGCGAAGGAGGTCGCAGGGGAGGCCCGAGCGCTCGGCGAGCTCGAGCGCCTGCTCGAGGAGCCCGATCGCGGTGGGGATGCTCGAGATCCTGTAGCGGCAGCAGCCGAGCCGGAACAGCACGTCGGCACGGTCGATGTCGGAGAACTCCGGCAGCTCCGTGAGCGCCCGCGCCTCCTGCAGAACGTCGATCGCGTCGTGGGCGGCGCCCAGCTCTTGCAGCGCCCAGCCCTCGCCGGCGAGCGCGCGGAGCTCGAGCTCGGCCGAGCCGAGCGCGCGGATCTCCTCGCGTGCCTCGCGAAAGGCGTCGACCGCCTCCTGGTCGCGGTGGGCCTCGGAGAGCGCTTCCGCCTGGGCGAGCTTCGTTTCGACCCGCGCCCGCACGTCGGCCGAGACACCGTGCTGGAGAAACTGGGCGTCGACGCCGAGGCGCTCCGCGAGCCACGCGACCGTGTCGGCGGTCGGGCGCGTCTTGCCTCGCTCGATCTGGCTGACGTACTCCTTCGAGAACCGCGCGCCCGCAAGCTCGGTTTGTGTGAGCCCGGCGGCGACGCGCAGTGCGCGCACGCGCTCGCCGACGCCGCGCACCTGGCGCGGCGTCGCAGACGGGGAAGTGGCGGCCGCATCGCGCATTCCGCTGTCAGTCAAGCCGCCCCCTTCCCCGGCCGCCCTCCCCCGATGGGGTGAAACCGGCTCGCCCGTGTCGGTACTCATGGTGAAGTGCAGGATAGCGTGGATCACTTGACCGAGCTACTTGACTTTTCCGGCCATGACCCCTAAGGTCATGTCACCAAGCACCGACCAGACGCCAGGACGGTGCGCGGGGCGCAACCGCTGGGTGGCGCGGAGGATCGGAGAACAGCGTGACTGGGCCGCAGAGTCACGAGCTCCGTCCGACGCCTCCCTCCAAGGGTCGCCTCCTTCGAAACGCCCCCGGAAGCCGCAGCCGGGGGCGTTTCACTTCTTCGGGGACGCCCGGAAAGGACTCAGCTGAACTTCCGCTTCGTCGGGTGGTACGCTCGTTGCCCTGACCGGCAGCGCAGGAGGCGCAATGGCAGCGGTCGACTACTTCATCAAGTTCGACGGCATCAAGGGCGAGAGCGCCGACGCCAAGCACAAGGACGAGATCGACGTCGAGTCCTGGAGCTTCGGGGAGACGAACACTGCCGGCGGGAGCGGCGGCGGCGGTGGCGGCGCCGGCAAGGTCGCGATGCAGGACTTCCATTTCACGATGCAGCTGAACCGGGCGAGCCCGGCGCTCATGCGAGCATGCGCCACCGGCCAGCACATCAAGACGGCGACGCTCTCGGCCCGCAAGGCCGGCAAGGGCCAGCAGGAGTACCTCACGTTCAAGTTCCGGGACGTCCTCGTCAGCTCGTTCCAGACGGCCGGCACGGAGGAGACGCCTGTCCCGACCGACTCGGTGTCGTTCAACTTCGCGAAGATCGAGGTCGAGTACAAGCCGCAGAAGTCGGACGGATCGCTGGGGTCGGCCGTCGAGTTCAGGTACGACCTGAAGGCGAACAAGACCTTCTAGCGCCCTGTCGGCGGCGCACCCGTGGAGCCCGTCCGCCCCGTCCCTCCGCCCGGTCGCCCCGACCCGCCCAGGGCGGGCTCGCAGGCGGCGGTCGAGCTGGCGCGGCTGCTGCGGGAGGCGGGCTACGAGTCGCTGCGGATCCAGGAGCGGCTCGCAACCGGCGACGAGCTCCTGGCGCGGTCGCCCGAGCTGCCCTCGTACCTGCGACGGCTCGGCGACGCGGACGAGCTCGCCGTGCTGCTCCGCCTCCTCCTGCTCGGCGTCCCGGTCACGCGTGCACGTGTGGAGGAGCACGTCGGCGACGAGCTGCGGGAGCACCTCGAGAGTGCCGGCCTTCTCGTCCCCGACGGGGACGCCGTCCACGGGGCCGCGCGCCTCGTCCCGCACGACGAGCTCCTGATCGCCTCCGACCACGCGGGCGCCGCAGAGACGCACGCCGACCACGTCCCCGGCGTGCACCGCCCGTCCGTCGCCCTCGCCCACCTGACCGTGCGCAGGAGCGGCGAGCGCGCCCTCGACCTCTGCACCGGCAACGGCATCCAGGCGATCCTGCTCGCCGCGCACGCGGAGCACGTGGTCGCGACCGACGTGAACGGGCGGGCGCTCGCCTACGCGACGTTCAACGCAGCGCTGAACGGGGCCGACAACATCGAGACGCGGGCCGGAAGCTTCTTCGAGCCGGTCATGGGCGAGCAGTTCGACCTCGTCGTCGCGAACCCACCGTACGTCGTCTCGCCCGAGAGCGCGTACCTGTTCCGGGACGGCGGCATGCGCGGCGATGCCGTGTCGGAGCTCGTCGTGCGGAGCACACCGCCGTCGCTCGCGCCCGGTGCGTTCGCCTGCCTCCTGATCGCGTGGTCGCTCGATCCAGGCGACCCCGCCGCGCGCCCGCGACGGTGGCTCGAGGGCTCTGGGTGCGACGCGTTCCTGCTCCACACCTCGACGGACGACCCGATCGAGACCGCGACGGTGTGGAATCGCGAACTGGTCGACCGCCCCGAGGCCTATGCCGACGCTCTCGACCGCTGGCTCGCCTACTACCGGGAGCTCGGGATCGAGCGGCTCGGCTACGCCTGCCTCGTGCTGCGCAAGCGCGCCGACGGCCGCGACGGCTGGGTCGAGGCCCTGCAGCTTCCCCGGTCGGCGCTCCGCCCGGCGGGTCGGCACGTGGAGCGGCTCTTCGAGACGCACGACCGCCTGGCCAGGATGGCCGCCGGCCGCGCGCTTGCTCGGCCGGCGACTGCGCGTCGTCGACGACGCGGTCGTGACCCAGGACACCCGCTTCTCGAGCGGCCGATGGCATGCGGAGGCGCTGTCGCTCCGGCTCGAGTCCGGCCTGCCCTTCTCGGCCGAGCTCGACCCGCCGACCGCGCGATTGCTCCGGGAGCTCGACGGGTCGCAAACGCTGGAGGAGGCCCTGGCGGCGGCAGTGGACGATGACCACGCCCGGGACGAGGGCCTTGCGCTGGCGCGGCGGATGCTCGAGATCGGCTTCCTCGAGCTCGACGACGAGGCAGAGGGCGACCGCTAGGCCGACGGCCCCGGTGCAACCGGGACCGGCACGGGCACCTGGACCCAGCTCACGATCTTGCCCCGGTGGACGCGGAACGCCGCCGCCGCCTTCTGGCCCGGCGCGTCGCACCGGCGGTGCGTGCCGTTCGCGAGGACGAAGACCGCGGTCGCGGTCTCCCCCTTCACCGTGATCGACACGATCCGGCCCGCGCACGGGAGGAGGCTGTGCCAGAGCGCGATGTCCGCGTACGACTCGAGACGCAAGACCGCGCCCGCCTGCCCGAACAACGCCGGTCGGGCGAAGAGACGGGCGACGCCCGCGTTGTCGTACGCGTTCAGCCGCCGGCTCCAGGCGCGGACGACGCGCTTGGTCGCCGCGGGCGAGTCGGCGTGCGCGGCGCTCGCAACGGGCGCCGCCAACAGCGCGGCGAGGAGCGCGCACGCGACGATCCGCATCCCTCCACGATACTCCGCCCCGTCCGGCGACGCACCTGGCGCCTACGATCGCCGGATGCACGGGGTCGAGCCCTTTCGGCGCGGGTTCCTGGCGCTGGCGCCTCTCTGGCTGGGCGTCGTGCCCTTCGCGCTCGTCTACGCCGTGCTCGCGCGCGAGGCCGGCCTGTCGCTGCTCGAGACGCAGGCGCTCTCCGTGCTCGTCTTCTCCGGAGGCGCGCAGGTCAGCGCGGTTGGCCTCTTCGGGGCCGGCGCCGCGGCGCTCGAGATCGTCACGACGACGTTCCTGCTCAACGTTCGCCATGTGCTCTACGGGCTCTCCCTCGGCCGGCGGATCACGCTCGTGGGCTGGCGGCGTCCCGTTGCGGCGTTCTTCCTCACCGACGAGGCGTTCGGCGTCGTCTCCGCAAGCGGTGAGCGCACGTTCGGGTTTCTGCTCGGTGCCGAGCTGAGCCTGTTCTTCGCGTGGAACGTGGCGACCTTCGGCGGCGCGATCGCGGGGACCGCGATCACGGATCCGGAGGCGCTCGGGCTCGATCTCGTCTTCCCGCTCGCGTTCCTCGCCCTGCTCGTGCCGCTCGTCCGCACGCGGGTGGAGCTCGCTGTTGCGGTCGTCTCGGGTGCGCTGGCGTACGTGCTCGCGCGCGACCTCCCCGGCGGGCTTCCGATCCTCGTCACCGGCCTGGTCGGCAGCCTGCTCGGCGCCGCGCTCACGAGCGGCCGCCCGGGCGACGACGTCCGGCTCGACGACGCGGCGCGGGAGGTCGCGTGACCTTCTGGGCGACCGTCGCAGGGATGCTCGCGGTGACGTTCGGCTCGCGGTACGCCGGGGTGGCGCTGCCGGCCGAGCTGCCCGACTTCTGGGTCCGCTGCCTCCACTTCGTGCCGATCGCCGTCTTCGCCGCGCTCGTCACGCCGTCGCTCGAGGGCGATCTCGGTGAGGGCGAGATCCGCCTCGCAGCCGCGGGCGTCACCGCGCTCGTGGCCTGGCGGACGCGGAATCTCGGTGTGGCGATCGCATCGGGGATGCTCGCCTTCTGGGCCCTCCGCTGGGTTACGCCGTGACGGGGTCAGGCTCGCCGAGCAGCCAGCGCATCCGCTCGCGCTGGATCGCGGCCAGGTCGTCGTCGTCCAGCAGGCCGCCGACCCGATCGGCCACGGAGCGGAGAAGCCCGCCCCCGATCATCACCCACGCCTCGGCGTCGGGGTCGCGCTCGGCCGGGATCACCCCCGCCTCCTGACCGCGACGGATCGCGCTCGCGACGTGGTCGTGGACAGCGCGCATGTGGCGTGCCACGTGCTTGCGGATCTCGCGGTCCTCGCCCGCCTCGGTGATCCCCTGGATCCAGAGGTTCGGCATCATCGCCTTCTTCCACCGCACGGGTGACGGAGGGAGTAGGAGACCGCTGCGGACGGAGCCGGCCGGGATCTCCTGACCGTTGCGGTGCGCCTCGAGGAGCTCGTCCGAGACGCGATCGAAGGCGGCGCGAAACTCGTCCCATGCGGCGTCGAGGCATGCCGCCCAGAGGTCGCGCTTGGACGGGAAGTGCCGGTAGAGCACCGGCTCGCTCACGCCCGCCTCGCGCGCGATCTCGGCGGTCGTCGAGCCGGCGTAGCTTCCGGACGAGAACACCCTGAGGGCCGCCTGCACGATCGTCCTCCTCCGCTCGTCTGCGGGGAGGCGACGCGGACGGCTCATGCCGCCTCGGCGCGCGGCGCGGCCGCCTCGGCCTCGCGCGGCCGGTCGTGGGGCCGGACGAGGATCGCGGCAACGATCGCGCCGACGAACGCGATGCCGGCGGAGACGAGCAGCGCGTCCTCGAAGCCCGCGAGGAACGACTCGGGCGTCGGGGGCGTCGTCAGCTTCGACGCCATGATCGCCCCCATCACGGCGATCCCGAGCGAGCCGCCGACCTGGCGAAGCGCGTTCAGGACGGCCGACCCCACCCCCGCCTTGTCGACCGGCACGGCGCGCGTCGCCGCCGCGGTGCTGGGGGTCATCGTCAGCGACATCCCGACACCGCCCAGGAGGAGCCCGGGCAGGAGTGTCCAGAACGTCGCGCTCGCGCCGAGCTGGCTGAAGTACAGGAGCTGCGCCGAGAGCAGCACCATGCCGGCTGTCATCAGTCCGCGCGACCCGAGGCGGTCGGAGAGCCTGCCGGCGATCGGCGCGACGATGATGATGAGGATCGTCATCGGCAGGAACGCGGCGCCGGCCTGGACGGCCGAGTAGCCGAGGATGTTCTGCATGTAGAGCGACACGAAGAAGAAGACGCCGAACATCGCGAGCGCGACGAGCAGGATCACGAGGTTGGCGCCGACGTAGGTCCGGTTGCGGAAGAGCGTGAGGTCGAGCATCGGCGCGCGCTGACGGCGCTCGAGGACCACGAACGACGTGAGGGAGACGACCGCCAGGACGAACGACCCGACGATGCGCGGCGATCCCCAGCCGTACTCATTGGCCTCGATCAGCCCGTAGGTGAGCGCGAACAGGCCGATCGCCGAGGTGGCGAGGCCGGGGATGTCCAGCCGCTCGTGCGTCGGATCGCGCGACTCGTCGATGAGCAGGAAGCTTGCGACGATGCCGAGGATCCCTACCGGGACGTTGACGAAGAAGATCCAGTTCCAGCTCGCGTGCTCGGTCAGCAGCCCGCCGATGAGCGGCCCGATCGCGAGCGCGAGCGCGGAGACTCCCGCCCAGATGCCGATCGCCGTGCCGCGCTGGCGGGGCGGAAACGTCGCGGCGATGATCGACAGCGTCGCGGGGCTCATCAGCGCCGCGCCACCGCCCTGCAGGACACGCGCGGCGATCAGCTCGTGCCCGGTCGTCGAGAGGCCGCAGAGGAGGGAGGCGAGCGTGAAGACCACGATCCCGACGACGAAGAGCCGACGCCTCCCGTATGCGTCGGCGAGCTTGCCGCCGATGAGCATCAACGCGGCGAACGTCAGCGCGTACCCGGAGACGATCCACTCGAGCTCCGACAGCCCGACGCCGAGGTCGCGCTGGATCGAGGGCAGCGCCACGTTCACGACCGTGTTGTCGAGCATGATCATGAACAGGCCGAACGAGACAGCCGCGAGCGTCCACCACTTCTTGTTGTCCTCGGTCACGAGGCGTTCCAACATCTCCGGCTCCTCCCTAAGCTAGTGCTCGCTACGTTAGCAGGCGCTAACCAAGCGGAGGCGGTTAACGGAGGCGCAACGACGCGGCCCGTACGATCGGCGGCGTGCCCGTCTTCATCTGTCCGAACTGCCGCGAGCGCTCGGTCGACACCGACGGCGTCGAGGGGTTCAGCGCCCAGGCGCCGCAATGCCGGAGCTGTGGCTTCGGCTTCCTCTTCCAGCTGCTCGAGGACTACTACCCGGCGCCCTCGACAGGCTTCGTCGTCTGCGACGCGGACGCCCGCGTGCTCGCGGTCGGCCGTGGGGTCTTCGAGCTGACGGGGTTCCGCGAGGCCGACCTCATCGGCCGTGACGTCGTGACCGCCTTCGCGTTGTCGGATGCCGCGCCGCTCGGGGTCGTCCGCGAATGGGGCGTTCGCCGTCTGGGCGAGCAGCTCGAGCTGCGGACGCGGGCGGGGCTGACGAAGCCGGTCGTCGTCGACCTCTTTCCCGCATACGACGACGACGGTGGGCTGCTCGTCGCGCTCACTCCACGCTGAGCCTCAGCGCGGCACGATCCACACCTGGCGCGCCACGGCCAGCGGCGCAGCGTCCCGGCCGTAGAGCGCCGTCCCTGCGAAGAGCTTGCGACCGTCCTCGCCGAGCGGCCAGCCGACGACGACGCACGGCTCGCCCTCGTCGGGGAGCCGGTCGACACGAGCGGTCATCCGGCCGAGGACGACCTCGCCGCGGCCGGAGTCACCCGCCGCGTACGCGCCCGGGCAGTCGATCGAGGCCCAGACGATCTCGGGTGACACCTCGCGCGCGACCCAGGCCGTGGCGACGAGGCCGTCGCGGCCGGGGAGCGGCCCCGGATGGATCCCGAGCCCGCTCGCATCGTCCCGCGCGCCGCAGACGAAGCACTCGGCGAACTCAGGCGGGCCGAAGGCGCCGACGCCGTCCGCGGCCGTACTGGCCGCGACGGGATCGGGCGCGACGGGCGGGTCGATCGCAGGGTCGCCGGGCCGCGCCTGCGCGACGAGCGCATCGCCGTCCTCGAGCAGAAGGCGCTCGCCGTCACGTCGGATCGTCAGCGGCCGCTCGAGGGGAGGCGGGAGGTACAGCGTCACCTCTGCCGCGCCGCCGAGCCGCGAGCCGAGGATCCCGGCGGCGTAGCCGCCGTTCGCCGATCGGAGCGGCCCGCGGTACCGGCGGTCGATCGTCACTGTCTCGGCATCGCCTCGCACCCCGCTAGAGTGACGTTTGTGATCGGGAGTCGAAAACCTCGCCCGAATCGCGTTCCGACCAGGACCGCGAGGATGCGGCCATGAGGATCGTGCTTGCGCAGCTGAACGTCGTCGTGGGCGACCTCGACGGGAACGTGGCGCGGATCGTGGCCGCGGTCGAGGAGGCGCAGCGAGCCGAGGCCGACCTCGTCGTCCTCCCGGAGCTCGCGGTCACCGGCTACCCGCCCGAGGACCTGCTCCTGCGACCCGGGTTCGTCCGCGCCGCGCGGGAGGCGGTCGACGAGGTCGCCCGCGCCTGTACCGGCGTCGTCGCGCTCGTCGGCGGCCCGTCGTTCGAGCGCGATCTCGCGAATGCCGCCTTCGTCTGCGCGGAAGGGCGAGTCCAGGGGATCTACCGCAAGCACTTCCTGCCGAACTACGGCGTCTTCGACGAGCACCGCTACTTCGCGGCCGGCCGCGAGCTGCTGCTGCTCGAGCTCGGGGACGTCCTCGTGGGGCCCACGATCTGCGAGGACGTCTGGCAGCCCGGGCCGCCGGCGACCGACGTCGCGCTGGCCGGAGCGACGCTCATCGTCAACCTCTCCGCGTCGCCGTTCCACGTCGGCAAGGCCGAGGAGCGCGAGGAGATGCTGGTCACGCGCGCGCGGGACAACGCGGCCTACGTCGCCTTCTGCAACCTCGTGGGCGGGCAGGACGAGCTCGTGTTCGACGGTCACTCCGTCGTGCTCGACGACGAGGGCGAGGTGATCGCGCGCGCCCCCGGCTTCGAGGAGGCGCTGCTCGTGGTGGACATCGACCCCAACGAGGCGCTCGGTCGCCGTCTCCGCGACGTCCGCCGCCGGGAGCTCGAGCGGTCGCTGCCCGCGCCGCCGGCAGCGACGACGATCCGCCTCACGGCGCCTCACGCCGTCGTGAGCCGGCGCGTGCCAACGGTCGCCCCGTTCGAGACCGAGCTCGAGCAGATGCGGCTCGCGCTCGGGCTCGGCCTGCGGGACTACGTGACGAAGAACGGCTTCGGTGACGTCGTCCTCGGCATCTCGGGCGGCATCGACTCGGCGCTCACCGCGGCGCTCGCCGCCGACGCGCTCGGCCCCGAGCGCGTGCACACGGTCTCGATGCCGTCGCGCTTCTCCTCCGAGGGGACGCGGGACGACGCGCGAGAGGTCAGCGAGAACCTCGGCCTCGACTTCCGCGAGGTGCCCATCGAGGGCGTCGTCGCGGCCTTCCACGAGGCACTGGGCGGCGTCGACGGGCTGGCCGCGGAGAACCTCCAGGCGCGGATCCGCGGATCCTTGCTGATGGCGCTGTCCAACACCCACGGCTGGATCGTCGTCTCGACGGGCAACAAATCGGAGACTGCGGTCGGGTACTCGACGATCTACGGCGACATGGTGGGTGGGTACGCGCTCCTCATCGACGTGTTCAAGACCGACGTCTTCCGCCTCGCGCGACACCTGAACGAGCGCGCCGGGCGCGAGCTGATCCCCGTCTCGACGATCGAGCGCCCGCCGACCGCCGAGCTGCGCGCCGACCAGCGCGACGACCAGTCGCTGCCGCCGTACGACGTGCTCGACCCGATCCTCGAGGCGTACGTGGAGCTCGATCGCTCGCGCGAGGAGCTCGAAGCCGTGTTCGACGCTGCGCTCGTCGAGCGCGTGCTCCAGCTCGTCGATCGCGCCGAGTACAAGCGCCGCCAGGCGGCGCCCGGGGTGAAGCTCCGGCCCCGCGCGTTCGGACGGGACTGGCGGACGCCCATCACCAACCGGTGGAGGGGCTGAACGCACGCGACCGGTTGGGTGACCGTCGTGCCCGACTTCGGTTGCACCGGCGCCGCTGCCGGCCGCGCCTCGTCCGGTGTCGGACTGAAAGTCCGACACCGAGGGCGAAGCCGCGTCTATCGGGTCATCGCCGCCAGCGCCGTCACGGTGCGCCAGTTGCGCACGGTGAGGGTCGTCGGCAGCCGACGCTTCGTCAGCTCCTCCATCAGCTTCGAGCGCGCCTGGCCGTTCGGGACGCTCACGTACGCCTCGCGGCCGACGAGCGTCAGCTCGTCGGGGAGGTAGTCGCCGAGGTCGCCGAGGCCGAGCTGCCCGAGCTCGACCTCCTCGCCGAGGAACGCGACGACGACCTTCGTCGGATCGTCGGCCGGGTACGGGCCGGCCTCGACGACGGCGGCGAGCTCCGCACCCGTCCGGACGAGCACGGGTACAGCATGACCTGTTGCGTCGGCGATCGCCTGCTCGAGCCCGGCGGCCAGCCTCGCCGGTTTCGCGCGCGACGCCGGCGTGAAGACGACGTTGCCGCTCTGGAGATACGTCTCGACGTCCGTGTGCCCGAGCGACTCGACGATCGCACGCAGTCGCGGCATCGCGATCCGCTTGTGCGGGCCGATGTTGATCCCGCGGAGGAGTCCTGCGACACGCATCGGGCGGAGTCTGCCAGGGCGCCGCCGCGCGCCTACGGGACGAGATCGCGCAAAGCGCGGAACCAGCGCAGCCGCTCGTCCCACGGGACAGCCGCGTTCGCCGGCGAGGTGGACGGAAGGACGAAGAGGAGCGTCGCCCCGAGACGCCGCTCCTGGAGGCCGTGTGCGGGCCGGCCGCCGAACGGCCCGCGGTAGGCCTCCTTTCCCACGAAGCCGATCGCGTGGGGTCGGAGATCGCGGGCGAGCCGCTCGAGCCGCTCCGCGCTCCCGGCGAAGTCGGCCTTCCGCAAGTCCGACGAACCGCGGGTCGTGCGGGAGGCGGCGTTCGTGATGCCGACGCCGAAGCTCAGCACGTCGAACTGCTCCGACGCGTCGAGCAGGCGGGGCGTGAAGCCCGCGGCGTGGAGCAACCGCCAGAAGTCGTTCCGCGGGTTGGCGAAATGCGCCGCCTTCGCGTCCGAGTGGAACCCCGGGTTTATGCCGCAAAAAACGACGGCGAGGTCCGATGCGAGCACGTCCGGGACAGCGCTCTTCGAGACGGCCGCCACGGTGGCGGACCCTAGCGCCGCGAAGGGCCGGAGAGATCGCCGCTAGATGGTTGATTCCGAATTTGTGGCCGTAGGCGCTGAAACACAGGCCAGGTTGACCGATCTCGGCGTTATGCCGAAGCCCGGCGGCGAGGGCGAGCAGGCGAAGCCCGATTATCGGCGTCAAGGCCCGTGCGCCATGATTGTCACGATGGCGTACGACGAGGATCTCGCCAACCGGATCCGCGAGCTGATCGCCTCCGAGGACGGCTACACCGAGCAGAAGATGTTCGGCGGCATCGGCTTCATGATCGACGGCCACATGGCGGTGGGGGTCAGCGGCGAGGGTGGCCTGATGATCCACTGCTCCAAGGAGGAGACCGAGGCTCTCCTCGCCAAGCCCGGTGCGCGACCGTTTGAGATGCGCGGACGCGAGATGAAGGGCTGGCTTCGGGTTGATGCCGAGTCGGTCTCCACGAAGCGAGCGCTCGAGCCCTGGGTTATGCAGAGCGTCGCTTTCGCCCGCGCGTTGCCGCCGAAGGAGAAGAAGTGAGCTTGAGCGATGCCGATGCCTATGACCGGTTCATGGGCCGCTACTCGAGGCCGCTGGCGGTGCCCTTCGCCGATTTCGCCGGACTCCCGCTCGACGGCCGGGTCCTCGACGTCGGATGCGGCCCCGGTGCGCTGACCGCGGAGCTCGCCCGGAGGGCCGGGCCGGGACGGGTCACGGCGGTCGACCCGTCCGAGGAATTCGTCGCGGCCCTACGCGGCCGCCATCCCGGAGTCCAGGTCATCCGCGCGCCGGCTGAGGATCTGCCGTTCGAAGGAGGCTGCTTCGATGCGACGCTCGCCCAGCTCGTGGTCAACGTCATGGACGATCCGGTCGCAGGCCTCCGCGAGATGGCGAGGGTGACGCGGGACGGCGGCGTCGTCGCCGCATGCGTGTGGGACTTCACCGACGGCGGCCCGATCGGTCCGTTCTGGGATGCCGCCCAAGCGCTCGATCCTGAGGTCGAGACTGGGTCTGTCTGCCCCGGCAGCAGGGCCGGCCACCTGGCCGACCTCTTTCGCGCGGCTGGAATCGGCGACATCGTCGACAGCGCCGTCGCGGTGGACGTCGAGCACGCCACGTTCGAGGACTGGTGGGAGCCGTTCACGCTCGGCGTCGCCCCGTCGGGTGCGCACGTCGCCGGCCTCGAGCCCGATCGGCGCACGGCATTGCGCGAGCTCTGCAGGGAGAGGCTGCCGGAGCCACCGTTCGTAGTCTCGGCGAAGGCCTGGGTGGCGCGCGGCGCGGCTTGACGCCTAGATGGTTGATCCCGAATTAGTGGCCATAGGCGCAATCATCTAGCCGACGCGACCGTCGCCGAGGCATTCTCCAGAGGCCCGCACGGGCCGCCCACTCGTTGAAGGCCTACGGCGACAGTTCGAGGCTCATCCGCGGAGCTTCTCCGAACCGAGTCGATGCCTGACCGGTGATCTCGAAGCCAAGCCGCTCGTAGAAGCCCACCGCGTTCGGGTTTGCGATCACGTCGACATGGCTCGCGCCCGCAGCGGCTGCGCGCGTCACGACGTCGTCGACGAGCAGTCGGCCGACGCCCACCCCCATCGAATCGGGCTCGACGAACAGGTCGTCGAGCTCACACCTGCCGCCCGCTGATCGGGAGCACCACCGAGAAGCCAAGACGGCGCCCGAGAGCGTCGACGGCAACTCGCACCCGTCCGTCGGCGATTGCCCGATGTGGTGGCTCGATCGCATCCGGGTTCGCCGCGAGCTGGGCGCGGTACTCCTCCCATACATCCGAAGAGCGGCGCTGGAGCGTCTCCAGAGCGGACGCTTCGTCCGGCCGGGCATCTCGAATCGACTCCACCACGGCCACGACGGAGCTACCGCTCCCCGACCCGCAACGAGGCGCTTCTGGAAATGGAGCTCCCTGAAGCCGACGGGAGTGTCCTCGGTCGCACCGACCGGGTGGTAGCCGACCTTCGCGTAGAAGCCCGGCGCCTGGAACTCGTGCGACGAGAGGACGATCGAGGTGCAGCCGCGCTCTCGGGCTTCCGCCTCCGCCGCTTCGAGCAACCTCCGCCCGAGGCCCTGGCCACGGAACGGCTCCGAGACCCATAGCACCTCGACGTGCGCGTATCCACCCCAGGTGAAGCCGTCGATGCCGGCGACGAGCGTCCCTTCCGCATCGCGGAGCAAAGCACGAGAGGTCGCGGGCGTCGCGGATAGCCGGTGGACTCGACATTGAAGGCGTCGAGCCGGTCCTCGAGCTCCCTTCGGTCGTCGGCTGCGGCGGCGTCGGACATGCGGATCGGAAAGCTTGCGCGCATGTCTGGACGGGAGTGGACGAGGGGTCTGTGGCACGTACTCGAGGATCAGCCCGAGATCGCGGAAACCGACGGCGGCGTAGACACGCTCGGCCATCCCCGTCGACTGCACGCTCGCCGTCGTGCATCCGCGTGCGGCGGCGTCGTGCAGCTGGACGGCGGTCAGCGCCGTGCCCAGACCGCGCCGCCGCGCATGCTCGAGCGTCCCGACGTTGTAGATCCCGCAGTCGCCGTCGTGATCGAAGGCCATCGCGGTGGCGACGCTCTCGCCGTCGAGGCGGGCGAACAGCAGGTGGAAGACGGAGAGGTCGGCCCCTCCGAGAAGGCGGGCGGGCAAGCCGAAGATGCGGAGGTAGTCGTCCCAGCCTGCGGACCCGAGCTCGAGCTCTGGGCGGGGCACGAGGATGTCGGTGAGCGGCATGCCCATGGCGCGCGTCGTCTCGTCGACCGTGTAGCCCCGTCGCTCGAGATCGGCACGCAGCGGCTCGTCGGTCTCGTGCACCCAGGCGGCGAAGCGCGTGACGCCGCGAGCCTCGTACGCGGTCTCCATCGCGGCGACGGCGTCGGCACGCTCGGCGGCCGCGAGATTGCGCTCGAGGATCGCGTTGTTGTACACGCTGCGTTCGGGCTCGTTCGGGAAGATCGCGGCCGCGACGCCCGGGACGCGTCGCACCTCGGCACCCGGCGCCCCGCGGGCGTACTCCTCCCAGGAGGCAAGCACCGTCTTCACCCCCCGGCGGTACAGATCGGCGTCGGCCAGCGAGGTCATCGGCCTGAACGCATCGATCGAGCCAGACGCGGTCGCGCAACTCGATCCCGTGCAGGCGTCGTGTGCGGCGGGTAGCCCTCGGCCGGCCGTGAAAGCGTCGCGCTCGACCGAGCGGAGGCGGAACCCGGTGCGCTGGTAGAAGCGCAGGTTGTCGATGTCGGCCGCGGCGGTGGCGACGACGAGCATCGAGCGGCGCTGCTGCCCGCACGAGATCGATCGCTGCGGTCGATCAGGGCGCGGCCGACGCCGCGGCCGCGATATGACGGCTCGACGGCCATGTTCTTGATCTCGCTGTGCTGCGCGTCGTCGGCGTCGACGAGCTGCAGGTGCCCGACGACCCGGTCGCCCGCCACTGCGACGAGCACCTGCCCGGCGTCGAGATACGAGTCGAGCTGCGCCGGGGAGTCCTCGGCCATCGCGAACAGCCTCCGCAGCTCGCCGCGCGGGCCCGCGTGGAGCTGCGACGCGCACCCCGGCGGGATCGCGCCGGGCGAGCCCGCTGCCTGCGGTCCACTCCGACCAGGGCAGGATCCCGGCGTCGGGACGAGGAGGCTCGTCGAGCATCGCCAGGTACTCGAGGAGGTGCCCGTCCGGATCGCGAAAGTACACGGCGGCGGCCGGCATCCAGCCGATGACGCTCGGCTCGGTCGTCTCGGCCGCGAAGAACGAGAGCGGCGTGACGCCGAGGGCTCGGAGGCGGTCGCACGCGCCCAGCACATCGTCGAGCGACGCCCTGAAGGCGACGTGCAACGACAACCCGATGGGCGCCGATCCGAGCGACCAGAGGCCGAGCATCGCCTCGCCCGGCTCGCCGATCCAGAAGAACGCGGCGCCACGTTCCGGGGCCTCCAGCGCGAGCGACAGACCGACGACGTCCCGGTAGAACGCCACAGACCGACTCAGGTCGCTCACCGTGAGGTGCGTCTCGAAGAGACCGCCGACCGGAACGGGCGCCGTCGCGCTCATCGTCCGCACGCCCGTCGCTACGGCAGCTTCGCTGCGAGGACGTCGACGTGCTCGATCTCGGGCGGCTCGGCGAGGAGCTCTTCTGCCCTTCCGAGCAGAGCCGTCGCCACAGCCCCGGCGAGGTGAGCTTGCCGCCCCGCGTCGTCGGGAAACGCGTCGACGATCGCGAACGAGGTCGTGCCCGCTCGGAGAGCGAGCCACGCGACGGTCTCCGGCTCGCCCTGGACGAGCGGCAGCGCGTCGCGGAGGAACGATGCGAGCTCCTCTTCCATGCCGGCTTCGCCTCGAGTCGGACGATCAGGCCTTTGGTCACCATGCGTTCGCTCCTTTCTCCGTCGTGCGTGTCTCCACCGAGCCTTCCAGCGCCGGCTGTGTCGGCGCTGTGTGGCGGCTCAGCGGCTCGCGGTCGCCAGAGCGGTCGTGCAAGCTCGCCGTGCCGGCACGCCGACACGAAGCCGGGATCGCTCCTCTGCGGCGCTCGAGGGTCGTGGCGTCTCCCGCTACCTCGCCGACAGCTACCGCTCCAACTCGCCGTCGACGTAGACGTCGACCTTCTCCGGATAGAAGCTGATCAGTCCGGCGATCTTCTGGCTTTCGGGGAGAGGGGTCGGGTACGACCACGCGACATCGCGGCGGACGTCGTCCCCCACTCGCAGCGACCAGTACTCCGCCGTGCCCTTGTACGGGCAATGGCTCACGGTCTCGCTCGGCGTCAGGAGATCCATGCGGACGTGTGTCATCGGCACGTAGTAGCGCGTGCGGAGACCGGTCTCGAACAGGAGCGTCGGCTTCTCGGTCTCCGCGATCGTCACTCCGTCGACCTCGATCCGGACGTGCCGCGAGCTCGGGAGGATGTCCACGCGTGTGTACGGATCGCGAGGATGCGTGAAGACCTGCTCGTCCTCCTCGTACCACGCGTCCATCGAGTCCCATTGGAGCCGGATCGCGTCACGCAGCTCCTCGAAGGGCGACTGCTCGTAGCGCAGCGCCGCGCCGGCCGCTTCCTTGCCTCCGGCTCTGACCGTGAAGGTGCGCCCGTCACCTCGGCTGGGCGAGTGGGCGACGCCGTCGGGTGTCAGCAACTCGGTGCGGACGTCCGCGGCCGGGAAGTAGTAGGCCGGGTAGAAGGGCTTCTCCCAGACGAGCAGCGGACGGGTCGTGTCTGCGACGAGCGCGCCGCCGAGGTAGGCGCGGATTCGCTTTGTCCCATGCTCGACGCGAACGCGACCGCGCTGCGTGACAGTCGGTGGTGTCGTGGTGCTCATCTCGGTTCCTCCTCCGTTCGGCAGTGCCCGATTGCTCCGCCGAGCGTGCCCCGGCCACCTGTCTCGGAGCTGTGTTCCCGCTCAGTCGCCGACACCGGACTGGCGGTGCTCGCTGCGGTCCTGGACGAGCCCGAGGATGCGGGTCCGGCCGCCGAGCTCGAGCGCGTGGACGGAGATCTCGGTCGGGAGGAACGTGCCGCTCTTCGTTCGACAGGTGAGCGTGATCGTCGAGGCCCGCCCGTCTCGCAGGACGCGTTCGAGGAGCTCGCTCAGCTCCGGCAGCTCGGAGGGATGGATACGCGAGATCGGTATCTCGAGCAGTTCCGTCGCGCGTGTAGCCGAGCATCGCGCAGCCGGCGTCGTTCGCGGCGAGGATACGGTCGCGTTTCGGGGTCCATGACGTACGCGGGCTCGTCCGCCTGCTCGAAGACCGTCCCGGACATGAGCTCGCGCTCGCTGGCGCATCGGGGTCATCCGGCCTGCGAGCCGAGCGCGTGGCTGGCCGGGAACGGTGCGTCGACGCGCTCGCCGAGCCGCTGTCGCAGAAGGCGATGTCGGGCCGGTGAGATGCTTCCGAGCAGCACCTGGCGGACGAGGTCGTAGCGAAAACGGAAACCGAGGCCTTCGATGCGCAGGATCCGCCGTTCGCAGAGGCGCTCGAGCTCCTCGGTGAGCTCGGCCGCGTCCGCGCCGAGCACGTCCGCGAGCGGCTCCGGCTCGAACGGCTGCTCGACAACCGAGGCGGCTACGAGGACGCGGTAGGCCCAGGCACCCTCGGCGCGGCACTGCGCGAGCAGCGCCTCGGTCAGCGTCCTCGACGGGCCGGTGGGGGATCCGTTCGCGAGCGCCTCGGTGACGAATCGCGGATTGCCGCCCGTCGATTCGTAGAGGTCGGGAATTCCGAGCGGCGCGAGGTCGCTGCGTGAGAGCGGCTCGAGCCGGAGGAGCGTGTCCGGCGCCAGTCGGCGGAGCGGGTCGTCCGGCGACGTTCGGGTACCCCGCACCGTCGTCACGAGCGCCGCCGCAAGACCCGCGCCCCGCCGCTGCAGGTATCCGAGGGCCGCGAGTGTCCTGGGGTCGGCCCACTGGAGGTCGTCGATCAGCAGCACGATCGGGCCGTGCTCGGCGACGAGAGCGACGAGCGCCTCGAGCACCTCGACCTCCTCGAACTCCGGCCCGGGTGAGTCGAGGACGAGCTCGGGCAGGAGCTGGGCGAGCGCCGGCATGCGACACGCGTCGAGGTCGACGTCTGCGAGCGCGTCGCGCAGCGCAGTCGCGAGCGGCACGTACGGCAGATGCCGCTCGAGCTCCGAACAGCTCGCGCGTCCGACGCGGCACGCCATCGAGCTCGCCCACCAGCTCGTCGAGCAACCGCGTCTTCCCGAGTCCTGCCTCACCCTCGATCTGGATCAGCGCCAGGTCCCCGTCGTGCGCCTCCCGCACGGAGCGTGCGAGCGTCTCGATCTCGGTGGCCCGGCCGAGCAGGCGGAGTGCGCGTCCGGCGGTCTCTCTCTCGGCCCGCAGGATCGGACGAGGGAGCAGCGAGTGGACGTCCTCCTGGCGGATGATGGCCGATTCGAGTGCACGCGTCTCTCCGGTCGGCTCGAGTCCGAGCTCCTCGTCGAGGCGCATGCGGAAGCTGCGGTAGCGGCCCAGCGCCTCGTGCGTTCGGCCGACCGCGTAGAGCGCCAGCATCTCCGAGCGCTGTGCCCGCTCGCTGAAGCGATCGAGGGCGACCGCCGCTTCCGCATGCGCAAGCGCGGCGCCGAAGTCGTGCTCGGCCAGGGCCGCGTCGGCGGCTTCGAGATGAGCCCCGAGGACACGACCCTGGTAGCTGCCGCGCAAGTCGAGGGCCCAGGTGGCGTACGGCTCGTCCTCCAAGACGTCGCCGCGCACGAGGCCCAGCGCCTGCTCGAGCGAGGCGCGAGCGCGGCGAGTCGGTTCGCGACCGGAGCGCTCCAGCAGCTTGTCGAAGCAGTCGAGGTCGAGCGCGACGAGCTCGGTCGCGAAGCGGTACGCCTCCGGCTCCGTGACGACGAGCTCGCGTGCCCGTTGGCGGTCCGGCGTGAGGTGGCGGCGAAGCACGGAAACGAACGTCTGGAGCGAGCCGGCGACGTTGTGCGGCCGCTCGTCACCCCACAGGAGCTCGGCCAGGCGGTCGGTGGGAACACGATGGCCGCGCGCGGCCAGCAGGATCTGGAGGACCTGCTTCGGCCGCACGCCGCCGAGGTCGCGTGGTCCAAGGCTGCGCGGGCCCTCCTCGATCGAGAGGGGCCCGAACAGCCGGATCACCGGCCGCTCCCGCTGCTCAACTGCTTGGCTCAGAACGCATCTCCCGGAGGTGGGTGTGTCATAGCTCTGAGAGCTAGAGTCATCGGACCGTCGCTCCGGTCGGCCGAACGACGAGCCAGAGGCCACCGAACTCGGCGACGTTCTGGCAGAGGACCTGTGAGGGCTCTCGGTCACCCACGTAGTAGTAGAGCGGTCTGCCCGCGTAGGTCACCTGCTGGCTCCCGTTGCCTCGCCGGATCGTGCCGAGCAGGGAGGCCGTGGTACCGGGTCCCGCCTTCGGCCGCATCTTGACGATGTACGGAGGCCACGCCCGTGCGCAGGCACCGGTGCATGAACTTCCTCCCGCGGTGTCCCTCGTGAACGTATAGAGCGCGAACCCGCGCCCGTCGAACAGGATCCGGCCAAACGTCCGAGCGGCGCGCCGTGACCGTCGCCCGGTCGGCCGCGCTCGAGGACATCGTCGGCATCGCGAGCGCGAGGGCCGCAGCGAGAGAGCCGGCAACGATCACCAGGGCGCGCACAGGCCTGCAGTCGCCCGAGTCGGCGATTCGTTACGGAGTGCGACGTCGAGGAGGCGGTCGCGCGCGGTCTGTCCCACGCCCGGTGTCGCGGACGAGGTGATTGCGCGAGGCACCCCACCGAGTGACGCTCCACTCAGGTCTCGCTGAGCACCCCTTCGTACGGTCGCGGCCTTGCTACCCGGCCTCGCCGGACGAAAGGAGAAGCGATGAAGATGCTTTCGAAGGGATGGTTGCTCCTGACGGCCATTGTCGTGATCGCGGCTGCAGGAGCAGCGACCGGCGGGCTCGCGCTCGCCGGCTCGACGGACGCCCCGGACTCGGCGAAGGGGCTCGGCCCGCTGACCGGACTCCTGCCGCGAGACCACCTGACCGTGGAGAGCGCGCTCCAGGTGGATCTCAGCAAGGAGTCGGTGCGGTTGCCTCTGTACAAGGGGAAGGCCAACGGGGAAACCGTCTGGTACGTCCTCGTCGACGCCTCGGACCAGGGGATCGCCAACGACCTGGGCATCAACTACGCGCCCAAGCTCGGGAACATCGGCGATCGGTTGCCCCGATTGCGTCCAGACCGTGACGCTGGATTCGCCGTCGCCGGACCAGAACAAGTTCGGACAGGCGCTCGTCAACTTCAAGGGTGCGCCGGACTTCAGCCCGACCCGGATCGCCGAGCCCGGGCCGACCGGCTTCCCGCTGGCGAAGTTCCAGCCCGGCGCCGTCGCCGGTCCCGGGTACAGCCCGTTCATCCGGATCGAGGGCTCGCCGACGGTCTACAGCGCACCGATCGTCGCAACCGGCGACGGGCCGTTCGACGTCGTCCACCACACGAACACGGGTGACCGCGTCCTCGGCGTCCATATCGCCGGCCCCTCGGCGCAGGGACAGTTCGCCGAGTCGTGGGTCGACCTGCTGTTCGTGAAGGGCTTCGACGCCGGCGAGCCGATCGTCTACATCTCGACCGACGCCGGCCAGCCCCTGACCGCCGTTCTGGAGCGCTCGACCTACGTGCCGGCGCTGGACAAGGCCGCCTACAACGGCGGCGACGACTTCCTCGGCTCGGCTCGCGAGCGCCTGTTCGGGTTCGTCAACGGCCAGGTCGGCGCCGACAACGAGGAGTCGCAGGGCTTCGTGCACCTGGTCAAGGACGGCCACGCATCCGAAGACGCCAGCGCGGGAAACGCCGCGCTCATCGACGCGCTCCGCAACGGCGGCGACCTGCTGAACGTCTTCGGCGACTTCCCGACGGAGACCGATCCGCGGCACGCACAGGCCTACAGCCCGCTCTGGGATGCGCAGCTCGGGCTCTGGACAGACAAGGCCGTCCAGCAGGGGCTGAACAAGCGCCAGATCGACGAGGTGCAGGTCTTCAACCTCGCCGCGACGCGCCCCGATCTGCTCACCGGCATCGACCCGGCCACGGGCAAGCCTGCTCCATATGGCTCGGTCGGCGTCGACATCAACTGCGCGGTCATCGGCTTCACCGAGAAGGCCCCGAAGGCCAATCTCGCCGACCCCGCGCCCAACTCGCAGTTCCCGCCCCGCTAAGGCCCGTCACCGAGACGGCGGGCCTCATGGCCCGCCGTCTCAACCGACCCTCGCAATGCAACCCAAGGAGTCGTGATGAATCGACCCTCGTCGACAACCGCGGCCGCCCGCGCTAGCGATTCGGGAAGGACGAGGGCCAGATGATCCTCGCGCTCTCCGGAAGCCTGAAGCGCAGCTCGATCAACGGTGCCGTCCTCCGTGCCGCCGCCTCCGCGGCGGCACGGGACGGCATTCTCGTCACCGTCGACGACTCCGTGCGTGAGCTCCCGCACTTCGATCCCGCTCTGGAGGAAGCGCCACCAGAGGCCGTGGTTCGCTTCCGAGCGGCGTGCGAGAGCGCAGCGGGGGTGCTGCTGGCCGTTCCGGAGTACGCATTCGGAATCCCAGGCGCGTTCAAGAACGCGCTCGACTGGACCGTCGGGAGCGGCTCCCTCTACCGCAAGCCGGTCGCCGTGCTGAGCGTCGCACCGCCCGGCCGCGGAATGCATGTCCGCGAGGCGCTCCGTCTCGTGTTGAGGGCGCTCGACGCAGACGACGCTCACCACTGGGTGCCAGTCTCTCGCAGCGACTTCCGCGCGGACGGCGAGGTCGGTGACCCGAGAATCCTCGACGAGCTTGCTGGCGTCGTGCGTGACCTGGCCCTCCGTGCGAGCGCCGCTCCGGCGGCCTGAGCGTTCCGAGCTCGTCGCAGGCGTGCACCGCTTACACGCTCGCTCACTCAGCCGGTGCTCAGCCGGCGTTGAGGGCTCGGCGGCATAACCGGAAGAGGCCGCGCCGGATGCCGCGGCCAGTCCCGCACCACCAACCCGCCAAGGAGTCGACATGGCCATTGCAGTGCAACCATTCGAAGGCACCTACGAGCTCGACCCGAACCACTCGTCGTTTCAGTTCGAGGTCAAGCACCTGAACCTCTCGACCTTCCGAGCGTCGTTCGCGGAGATCGACGCGCGGCTCGCAGACGACGACGGCGTGCTCGTGCTCGAGGGACAGGCGCGCGCCGAGTCGATCTCGATCGTCGACCCGGAGTTCCGCGAGCACGTGGTTCACGGCGCGGACTTCTTCGAGGCCGACGTGCACCCGCTGATCACTTTCCGCTCGACAAGTGTGGAGCTGGGAGACGACCGAAGCGCGAACGTGTCCGGCGAGCTCGTGATCCGAGGCGTGGCCCGTCCGGTGACCGCGAGCGGGACATTCGCGCCCCCGACCATGGACCCCTTCGGGCTTTCTCGCGCCGCCCTCGAGCTCCGAGCGACGGTCGATCGTCGCAGCTGGGACCTGAACTGGCAGCTACCCCTCCCCGACGGCAGCGACGCTCTTGGCTGGGAGGTCGAGATCACGGCGCACCTCGAGCTCGTCCAGAAGGCCTGATGCGGCTCCTCGCGATCAGCGGAAGCCTTCGGCGTGGCTCCTACAACGGCGCGCTGCTCGACGCCGCCGCGGCCGAATGCCCGACCGACGTCGAGTTCGTGGTCTGGCGCGGGCTCGCCGACGTCCCTGCCTACGACGAGGACATCGACGTCACGCCCGCGCCGAGGCCGGTCGCTGCGCTTCGGGCCGAGATCGAACGAGCAGACGCCATCCTGATCGCGACGCCTGAATACAACGCGTCGGTCCCGGGAGCGCTGAAGAACGCGCTCGACTGGGCGTCGCGGCCGCATGCCGCAAACGTCCTCCGGCGCAAGCGGGTCGCCGTCATCGGCGCCAGCACCGGTCTGTTCGGCGCCGTCTGGGCCCAAGCCGAGCTGCGCAAAGTGCTGAGAACGATGGGTGCCTCGGTCCTCGAGGCTGGGCTGTCGGTCCCGGCCGCACATTCGGCGTTCACCGCCGAAGGGCGACTTCGCGAGCACGAGTTGGCGCTCGCCCTTCGGCGAATCGTCCATGAGCTCCTCGAGGAGACCGTGGAGCGTGCCGCCTGACCCCGCGACTCAGGCGCTTGCTCAGGTCGTACCGAAGCGTCGGTCGCAAGCATGCGTGGCATGGCTACGAACTCGGTCTCCGATCCCGAACGAGAATCGTTCCTGCTCGAGCTGCTGCACTTCGCCGGTTGGCGGCTCGAGATCCGACGAGGCTCGTCGACGCGGATCCGCGCCGCTCGCAGTGGCGTCGAACTGGACGTCACCGGCCCGAGCCTCTCCCATGCGGCTGGGACTCTCTTCGCGCGCGCGATGCGCTCGAGCCGCGACACCGGCCGATCCGAGGGGACGCGATGGACGAGGTGAACATCGTCGATGCCGACTGGCGTAGGCTCGACGAAGAGCTGGACGTCGTCCGGTGGCGAACCCGGCGCCTACTCGGAATCGGCTATCGAGCTAGAGCGAGGCAGCACGGCTCGCGCTCTCGCGCGTCGACATCCACGAGCTCGAGCACCTGATCGGAAACGGCTGTCCGCTCGAGACTGCCGTCCGCATCGCCGCCTGAACCGCCGCGGCTCGGAGCGGGCTTCATCGGCGTCGATGTCTCCGGGTGCGAGGCCGGAGCCGGCGATCACCTTCGCCGCCGCCTCGCGAGCGTCGTCCGCGGGCCGCGCGTGCCTTGGATCGACGCGGTGACGATGGCTCCGTCGACGAGGAGGAGGAGCTCTCGCGCGAGGGTGTCGGCGTCGGGTTCGGCGGCGCCCTCCTGCCGGACGAGGCACCGCGAGGTACTCGGTGAGCGTCCGCTTGTGCGAGGCGACGATCTCCGCCGCCGCCGGGTTACTCCAGCCCAGCTCGGCATAGGCGTTGATGAACGCGCAGCCACGGAACGTGGGCGTCTCGAACCACTCGCGGAGTGCGTCGAACACCGCCAGGACGCGATTGCCGCGCCGGCGCTCGACTGCGCCCTCGAGCCAGCTCATCCATTCTTCGTCGCGGCGACGAAGCCACGCGGCGACGAGCTCGTCCTTCGAGCGGAAGTGGTAGTAGAGCGTCATCTTCGCGACGCCCGACTCGGCCGCGATGCGGTCGACTCCGACGGCTCGCACGCCGTCGCGGTAGAAGAGCTCCGCGGCCGTGTCGAGGACACGCTGTCGTAGGTCGACTTTCTCTCGTGCTCGTCATGCGGTCGCGGATCCGGTGTAACGCTCGAGCCGTCCTTACAGACTGGTCTGTATATACCGTCCAGTCTAGCGAGTGCTTCGGAGGGAGTCACGCCACCCAACGGGCACACGCGAAAGGAGGAATACATGCTCGACCGTCAAGCAGTCCAGCACCGGACAGCCGACGTCCAAGGCCTGTCCGTCTTCTACCGCGAGGCAGGCGACCCCACGAGCCCCAAGCTGCTCCTGCTCGGCGGCTTTCCGGCCTCCTCGCACCAGTTCCGCAACCTGATCCCGGCTCTCGCCGACCGCTTCCACGTTCTCTCCCCCGACTATCCGGGCTTCGGCAACACCGAGATGCCAGACGGACTTCGAGTACACGTTCGACCGACTCTCGCGAGATCGTCGAGGGCCTGCTCGACGCACACGGGCTTTCACCCGTTCGGCCTCTACCACCAGGACTACGGCGGACCGATCGGCAACCGCATCGTCGCGCGCCACCCGGACTGGCTCGAGTGGCAGGTGATCCAGAACTCCAACGCCTACGAGGAGGGATTCACAGCTGCCTGGGACGGCATCCGCCACGCCCTCTGGGTCGATCGCAGCCCCGAGACCGAGGCGCCGCTCGCGCCGTTCCTCCAGCTCGACGGGGTGAAGCTCGTGTACACCCACGGGCACCGCGCCCCCGAGCAGATCAGCCCCGACAACTGGAACATGGACCTCCACTTCCTCGAACGCCCCGGTGCGCGCAAGGTCCAGCTCGACCTCCTGTACGACTACCGCACGAACGTCGAGCTCTATCCCCAGTGGCAGTCGTTCCTGCGCGAGCGCCAGCCAAAGACCCTGATCCTCTGGGGGGAGAAGCGACATCTTCTTCACCCCCGAGGGTGGGCGCGCCTATCTGCGCGATCTCCCCGAGGCCGAGCTGCACATGCTCGACAGCGGGCACTTCGCGGTCGAGGACTCGCTCGACGAGATCACGTCACGCATCAAGCGCTTCTACGACGCCGAAGTCGATGGCGCCCGGGCATGAACAGTCCGAACCGGACCGAGGGCACCCGATGAGGGTGCTCTCGGTCAACGTGGCCGTTCCGCGCGAGGTCTCCTGGAGGGGAAAGCCGGTCACGACGGGGATCTACAAGGAGCCGGTCGCCGGCACCGTGCCGATCCGCACGCTCAACCTCGACGGTGACCGTCAGGCCGACCTCCGCGTCCACGGAGGGCGGGACAAGGCCGTCTACGCCTACCCGTCCGAGTTCTACGAGCTCTGGCGAAGCGAGCGACCGGAGCTCGCCTTCCCTCGGGGGCAATTCGGCGAGAACCTGACCACCGAGGGTCTCCGCGACGAGGACGTCAGCGTCGGCGACCGCTTCCGGGTGGGAACCGCCGAGCTGATCGTGACCCAGCCGCGACTTCCCTGTTTCAAGCTCGGGATCAAGATGGGGCGTGACGAGTTCGTGACAGAGTTCCTCCAGCGCGGGCTCTTCGGCTTCTACCTGGCCGTGGCCCGCGAGGGAGAGGTCGAAGCCGGCGATCCGATCGTCGCGCTGAGTCGAGACCCACGCGGCTTCGGAGTGACCGAGATCGCGCGTCTCTTCCTCCACGACCGGAACGACATCGAGGGCCTGCAACGCGCCGCCGAGCTCGACGTGCTGCCCGAGAGCTGGCGCCGGTACTTCCGCCGGCGACTCCCAGCGGCGAGTCCAGTCGTCGAGTGATGCCCGCAAGAGCGCCGTTTATGAGGCCAGACACAGGTCGGCACGCTACGCGAGGGCTTCGGCGGCCGGCAGCGCGCGCCTCCATGACCTCCGTGGATCAGCTCCATGCGCGCCACCCACCCGTCTCGCGTGCGCGCGAAGAGGACCTGTTGGCGTTCGCACGGACGGACACCAGGCCCCATCGCGGTGCTGATAGGGAGGGGCGTGGGGTGCCCGGTCTCGCGGACGCGCGTGTATCGCGCCGAGGGGGTGGTCGCCGACCGGTGTGGCTCGCAGCACCGCGCACAGTGTTCGGAGTGGTGGGACTTGGCTGGCTGACTGCTGTTAGGTCTCTCGGAGTGCCGGGACGCCGCGGTGTCCGCCGTCCGCCCGCGCGCGCTCGCTCTTGAGGCGTGGCCACGCATCTCGACGAAGCGTGGTCTCGCCTGAAGCCGCACGGGCCCGCGCACTCAGTCAGCACTCAGAGGCCAGTGAGGCTCCGAGCCTAGCCTCGCTTCGTTCACCCGTGAAAGGAGAAACGACCGTGGTTCGGATATTCCTCTCGCTCCTCGCCGGAGTGGTCGCGCTCGCCGCGGCGGGCGCGGCGACGCTCCCGGCGACGGCGTCGGCCGCGCCCGATCGTGGGGCCGCCGCGAAGCAGCCCGTTACGCTCGGGTACTACGACGGCGCGACAGTGCGCTACTACGACTTCGGCCCGATCAAGTTGAAGCCGGGCAACAAGCTCGCCCCGATTTGGACCTTCACCAACGGCGCCGCCGGTCAGCGCAACGTCATTGACACCATCCCGGGACAGGCGGGCTACAGCCCGCTCTGGCAGGTGAACAAGGTCACCTGGGCCGCGGGCACGACCCCCCGCCCGCTTACTTCCGCGGACGCGGTGAGGAAGGCGGCCGCCGCGGGCAACGTGACGATCGTCGCGACCGCGACCGTCGTCAACTGTCCGGTGCTCGGCTTCGGGCAGAAGCGGGTCGCCGGCTTCTCCGGCGGCCGCGTCATCCACTACTACGACCTCGGCCCCGTGAACGTCGCTCCCGGCAACGCCATCGTCCCCCTCTATGCGGTGACGAACGGCGTCTCTGGCCAGCACAACATCACCGGCGACACGATCACGCCCGGGCAGACGGCCTACCCGCCGCTGTGGGCGATCACCAAGGTGACCTGGGAGCACGGCGTCACGCCGCGTCTGCTGACCTCGCATGCCGCGATCGAGAAGGCAGTCCGGGCAGAGCAGGTCACGCTGATCAAGACCGCGCTCGTGGTCAACTGCCCGCTCGTCTGAAACGACCCAACCACGACTGAAAGGAAGACGAACCATGAGCCACCGTGTCACCACCGCAACGTTCGAGCAGGAGGTCCTGGAGGCCCCCGCACCCGTCCTTGTCGACTTCTGGGCCGACTGGTGCCCGCCCTGCCACGCGGTCGCACTCGTTCTCGAGCGCATCGCCGAAGAACGCAACCTCAAGCTGGCGAAAGTCAACTACGACGAGGAACAGGAGCTTGCTGACCGCTACGGCGTCCAGTCGCTCCCGAACATCATCCTGTTCGAAGACGGCGCGCCCAAGGCACAAACGATCGGCGCGCAGCCGAAGAGCGCCCTCGAACGCGCACTCGGCCTAGCCGCGTAAGGGACAGAGAGACTGATGAGCCACGTCGGGCAGATCCGCAGCGCGCGTGCCGCGGACTTCGACACGCTGGTCGCGCTGTGGGAGCGCTCCGCGCGGGCGACGCACGATTTCCTCACGGAAGCCGACATCGGCGCGCTGCGTCCTCTCGTCGCGGAGGCCCTGAGTGACGACGCCCTCGAGGTCTGGGTACTCACGGAGAAGGCAGACGTGCCGATCGGCTTCATGGGGCTCGCCGGCCATGACATCGCGGCGCTATTCCTCGAGCCGGCGCACCGCAGACAAGGCGGCGGACGCCTTCTCGTTGCACATGCCCAAAGGCTACGCGACAGCCACCTGACGGTCGACGTCAACGAGCAGAACCCCGCGGCGCGCGGCTTCTACGAGGCGCTCGGCTTTGTAGTCGTCGATCGCTCGCCCGTCGACGACGACGGTCGGCCATTCCCGATACTCCACATGCGGCGGCCAACGGCCTCTGACCCGTCGACGCGCCATGCCGACTGAAAAGCCGGACTCCGCGATCCATTCTCGCCGCACCTGGCCCGGCCCGGGCGATCGGGCGGCCGCGGGGTTATGTGGTGCCGACGCCCAGCCGCAGAGCGCGAACTCGTAGGCGCCGAAGCAGGTCGAGCGCTTCCGCTCGTTGAAGGTCCATCTTGGCGCCTCCGTCCGCGGCATGCTGCTGCTCGCATGCGTCTAGGCGATCAGCTAATCCCACAACGCCAGCGGCTGGCCCGCGTCCGTCCGTGTCAGGCGGCGAGGGAGTTCTTGATCCGCTTTCGGTAGCGGCCTGGCGGTTCGCCGCGGTGCTTCGTGAAGGCGCGCGAGAAGGCGAACTCGGAGGTGTAGCCGACGAGATGGGAGATGCGCCCGACTGGTTGCTCGCTCGTTCTTCTACGGCTGGAGCACGTCAGGCGACACGCTTGAGCTCGGGAACCTGAAACTCCACGACTGGGGCCGCCCCGTCGGGAAGGCAAGTGCTCTCGCACGGTTCTGCTTTGAGTGGACGGGTTGCCAGACGTCAGTTCCAGTGACGCTTGAGTTCTCGCGGCTCCGCCCTTCCCGCTGCGCTGCCGCAGCGATACAGACGCACCCCGAGTACAAGCGCTACCGGATACGCGGGATGAGCGGCCTCTCCGAGACCTGGCACCAGACACCGGTCGCCAGCTGCTGAGAGCGCTCCGCACGGTCGTGCACTTGGCGGCGGGCACGGGCTTCAGTTGAGTGGGTAGAGCCGCGCCACCGAAGCCGGGTAGTCGAAGGTGATCGTCGGGAAGTGATCGAGGATCTCGGTTCCGAGGATGGCTGCGAGACCGAGCATCGAGAGCTGGACGGCGAGTGCGTCCGGGAGCTCTCCGATCCGAAGCGTCAGCGTGGAAGCGGCGATCCGCACCGGTACCTCGTGGATAGCGGTACGGAATGCGCCGAGTCCGGGGTAGAAGTCGTCGGCCTCACCGACGACCTCGGTGCCGGCCAGCCGGCCGCGTTCGAGGTACGAGAGCTTCGCTCCCGTGTCGATGCACGTGGCGGTGGGCAGGCCGTCGAATTCGAGGCTTGTGAAAGGTACTCCGAGCACCAACCGCAGCTGCAGTTCGATCCCATCGCGATCGGTCGGCGTCTCATCAAAGAAGCAGGCGCCGCGCTCGAGGTCGACCGTGAAGGGGCTCTCGCCGAGGACGTCACCGCCCAGGAGGCCGTCCAGCGGCGTGCCGACGAGATCCGAGAGCTCTGGGGAGTCGAGACCGAGCAGGTTCGTAGCGAGTTCGTGGTCCCGTCCGGCCCAGACGACCTGTCCCGTGCGCGCGAAGCTCATCGGCGAGCCTGTGTCGAGGAGGAACCGGCCGCCTGCCTCGGCGACGAGATGCCCGTCCACGACCTCGAGGGGAACAGAGAGGGCCACCAGGCTGAGCCTACTGCGGTGCGGTGGGCTGAGAGCTTTTCGCCGTCTCGCGCAACTACAGCGGCTGCGTCTTACGAATACTGCGAGCGATCGAGACTCGCCAGAAGATCGACCATTCGCTGAATCAGTTCCGATTGCCGCTCTGCCTCGGCGCGCAAAGCTCTGAGTTCCTCGATGCGTCGCCGAGAGAGGGCGAGCGCGCACGGCCTCGCTTCGATGGAGGGCGGCCGTCACCCAGGCTCGGGCAAGACGGACAGGATCGTGGCCGCTCGGCGACGCCTACCCCGAGAGTCCGAACGGGCTCCCCTCGGAATCCCTACAGATCGCCCAGCGCTCCCCCGGGTGCACAACGTGCCCGCCAAGCTCAACAACACGCTCGAGAGCAGAGGACATGTCCGCCACCCGAAAGTAGGGCAGCGAGAACCGATCGCCCGGCCCGCGCCCGCGCTCGTGTAGCCCGAGCGCCGGCCCGTCGCCATGGCTCTGCAAGCCCTGGCCCTCCGAGGCGCTCCGCCCATCGAGAGCCAACCCGAGCAGCCCTTCCCAGAACTGCCGCGCCCGCGCAAGGTCATCGGCCGGAAACTCGATCAGATCGATCGGCATCACCCATTCAGCCTATGCCGCCTTGCGCCGGCTCGCCGCTACCGTCGGACGGTGACCACCGCCGCCGAGATCCTCACCTCCCGCTTCGGATACACAGCGTTCCGCCCGGGCCAGCAACAAGTCGTCGAGTCCTTGCTCGCCGGCCGCTCCGCCCTCGCCGTCTTCCCGACCGGAGCGGGGAAGAGCCTCTGCTACCAGCTGCCCGCGCTGATGCTCGAAGGCGTGACGGTCGTCGTGTCGCCGCTGATCGCGCTGATGAAGGATCAGATCGACCTGCTCGCGCGCCAGGGCGTCGACGCGGCGCGGCTCGACTCGAGCCTCGCCGCGAATGAGGTGCGGGCCGTTTCCGGCCGCCTGCGCGACGGAAGCCTCAAGCTGCTGTACGTCGCGCCCGAGCGCTTCAACAACGAGCGCTTCCTCGCGCAGCTCGGTCAGACGAAGATCGCGCTGTTCGCGGTCGACGAGGCGCACTGCATCTCGGAGTGGGGCCATAACTTCCGCCCCGACTATCTGAAGCTCGCGGCGCGCGCACGCGAACTCGGCGCTGAGCGCGTGCTCGCGCTCACGGCGACTGCGACCCCCGCGGTCGTCGCCGATATCCGCGCTGGTTTCGGGATCGAGGAGCGCGACTCCGTCGTCACCGGTTTCTACCGACCGAACCTAACGTTGCTCACTACGCCGGTCAACGCACGTGAGCGCGACCATGCGCTGATCGACCGCCTGCGCGAGCGCGCGCCCGGCTCGACGATCGTCTACGTCACGTTGCAGCGCACGGCGGAGCGTGTCGCTGCCCTGCTCGTGGCGGCAGGCCTGCCCGCGCGGGCCTACCACGCGGGCATGAACGCTGATGACCGCGTCGAGGTGCAGGAGTGGTGGACACACTCGGACGCGAACATCGTCGTCGCGACGATCGCGTTCGGGATGGGGATCGACAAGGCCGACGTGCGCTACGTCTACCACCTCAACCTGCCGAAGGGCCTCGAGTCGTACTCGCAGGAGATCGGCCGCGCCGGACGCGACGGCGAGCCGTCGATCTGCGAGCTCTTTGCGTGCCGCGACGACGTGCCGACGCTCGAGAACTTCGCGTTCGGCGACACGCCGACCCCCGAGGCGATCGCAGGCCTGCTCGACGACGTGTTCGCGCACTCGCAGGGCGAGCAATTCGCCGTCTCGGAAAACGAGCTCTCGTCACGCCACGACGTACGGCCGCTCGTGCTGAAAACGATCCTGACCTACCTCGAGCTCGACGGCTTCCTCGCGCAGGGCACGCCGTTCTACGCGGGCTACAGCGTACGTCCGACAAGCGGCGAGTGGGACGGCGTCTATGCGGCCTTCGACCCAGACCGCGCCGACTTCCTGCGACGTGTGCTGGCAAGTGGCAAGGAGGGGCGCATCTGGACGGGCGTCGACCCCGATGCAGTGCCTGACGAGGAACGTGAGCGCGTGGTCAAAGCGCTCGGCTACCTCGAGCAGCGGGGGCTGGTCGAGCTGAAGGTCGCCGACGTGCGCCAGCGCTTCACGCTGCTAAAGCAGCCGCCGTCGCTCGACGAGTTGCGCGACCGCCTCGCCGAGCGCTTCGACCGCCGCGAGCAGTCAGAGGCGGAGCGGATCGAGCGAGTCGTCGCCCTCGTCGAGCACGATGGCTGCCAGGTGCAGTCGCTCGTCGGCTACTTCGGCGAGACCCGTGCCGAGCCGTGCGGCCACTGTTCGTATTGCCTGACCGGATCGGCCCAAAGCCTTCCGGAGCCGGCTGCGACCCCGGAACTCGAGCTAGACCGAGCCGTCCTCGACGAACTGACGGCCGAGCATCCAACGGCGCTCGGAACGCCCCGCCAGCGAGCCCGCTTCCTCTGCGGCCTCTCGAGCCCCGCCACAACGAAGGCCAAGCTTTCGCGCCATGCCCTTTTCGGCGCCCTGGCCGAACAGCGCTTCGCGGATGTCCTTGCCCTGAGCTAACCGCCGCACCTGACCCTGGTTCGCTCTTCAACCAGGTTCGAGAGTTCGGGGAGCCAACCAGGAGGTCGCACCGCCGCGCGCTGTGACCCAAACGAGTTCGATCCCATGCCCCATCCCGACCCGAGTAGCCGAGCCGATCTGGCATGTCTGTGCAGGTCAGGCGCGTCATACGTGCCGGGTCTGCGCGCCTGATGCACACCCCGGTGCACACCTCGGGTGTGGCTAATACCAGCCCTTCGACTACTCGCTCGCGACTTATGACAGTATCGCCGGCGGCCGGGTCTTGATCCATGACGTCATAGATCTTGGCGCCGTCGACCACCTCGCCCATCGCCCAGGACGAATGGAGTGTCCGAAGCTGGCGGACGACGCTCGACCGCTGCGTGAACTGCTCACGCGCCGCTCCCCGCCCGGGTCGACGGACCGTGGTCTGCGATGTCCGCGTCGAGCGCCTCTCGCAGGTCGTCGAGTCGTGAGCGTTCGTCGCGGACGGCGGCGAGCGAGAGCTCGAACGTCGAGGTCCCGGCCGTCGCAGCGCGAATCTCGGCGACGTGCTCCGCCCGCGCGCGTGCCGAGTCGACGCCTGTCTTCTGCGCGTTCCGGTTCCCCGGCTGCGCCGAGCGCAGCGTCGCCGAATGCCCGTGCTCGTTCATGCCGTCAATCGTGCCTGAGTGCAGAGGTTCGCATCGATGCAGTCGCCTGCTATCGCGATCCTGCTTCCCGACAAAGGAAGGGCAGGTGCTCGCTGGTGCCCTTCACCGTGTGTGGACAAGAGCGGCCCCCGCACCGGGGCATCGCCTTCAGGGGCGGCGCCAACCATTGCCCTACCATTATCCCGTCTCTAAGTGAGACGACGCAAGGGCCTATGGATCCTTGGCTAAAACGGTGTTTTTGCGATAAATGACCTCCTGGTTGTGTCCAGAAGTCGACGCGAGCCGGTATGGCGGTGCCCGAGTACACGCGCGCCATTGATGCGGCGCGGGATTTAACGGCACGCTCGACCGAGC
>CAWBVO010000013.1:0-66313 GCA_963792245.1 uncultured Actinomycetes bacterium | reverse complement strand
ACTGCGGCGGTCGCCACCTGCTCCTGCAGGTGGCGACCGCCGTTCAAGAAGCTCTCGTTCTCACCTGCAGAAGTCGGGAGAACTCGGGGTCAGTTCGTGCTAGACGGTAGAGCCGCCTCGACGGTCGTCATGATCGGGACGCGGCGAGGCTTGGCCTGTTCCGGCTTCTTGACGTGGACTTCAAGAGTCCCGTTGGCGTAGTGGGCCTGGGCCTCGCCCTCGCCACAGCCCTGCGGCAGAGCGACCGAGCGCGTGAGTCACCAAAGCGACGCTCGTAGCGGAAGAAACGCTCATCCTCCAGCTTCTCGGCGCGCTCACCGAGCCGCTGACCGTGAGGGTATTGTCTTCGATCTCCACGGCGATCTTGTCCTCCGGCACGCCGGGCACGTCGAACGCGTACACCAGATCGTCTTCGGTCTCCCAGACGTCAAGTGGGGGTGTCCACGCCTGGGCGGTACGAGCGGGCGACTCGAAGACGGTACTGATCAGTCGCTCGAATTCGGCATTCATGGGGAAGTTTCGTAGTGGCTCCCGGAAGCGGACAAGGGTCGTCACGACAATCGTCTCCTTGGATCACCGTACATAGAGCATATTGTAGCATAAAATTTGAGTCTTTTGATGGAAGATCTTGTCCTTATGTGGTGATGGACGCGCATGACTTCCTCGTTAGATGTGACAGATCGCACAAACGTGGTATGCTGCATCGGCGTTCGGTCGAGCGTTGTAGCCACCGAGGCCTTGGGCACTCCTCTTCAGCTGTTCCCCTTGGCCTGAGCGCGGCAGGGGAGCTCGTTCGAGATCTCTGCCTTGACGAAGAGCTGAGGAGCACACGATGCACGTAACTTTCCGCCGCAACGAGGCTGTGCGCGTCGTCAACCTTCACCGGGCACACCGTGGATTGGAGCCCCGGCATCGTGCGGGTTAAGGCCGAACCGCGGCACTACGCGGGTTTTGTGGGCGCGGGCAGGTTCGACGCGGAGAGAAAGCGCCCGCTGACCGAGAGTTCCGGATCCGCCGTCGCGAGCAGCGGCGCGGAGGCACCGGATGGGCTTGACTGGCAGACGTTCTCGGCCGCCTACTTTCCCGGGCGACGCCGGCACGACCTCGAGGCGCTGACCGCCTATTCGGCGTACAAGCGCTCGCGCGACACCGGCGGCGGATCGCCGCGCAGCCCGCAGGGGCCGACACGGGGCGGGGCGCGACAGGCGCGACCGCCCTACGGAACTGGGAAGACGAGGGGGGCGCGACGCCCTCACCCGAGGGGCCATGACGCGAGAACGCGACCAGGAGCAGCTCCGACGGGACGCGCTCACAGCCTTCCTCGACACGCGAGAACGCGAGGGTTATCGCGTGGAGAGTCACACGCACACGCAGGCGATCATCGGCCCGCCTGACCGGCGTCGCACGCTCCACGGTCTCCTTCGGAAGCCGGGTTCGCTCCCACGCCAGGTCGTCTCGGTCGATCGTGACGGCGAGGTGTCCACAGGCCCGGCCGAACAGCTGCGCTCCTGATCGTTCGAAATGTGTACTACCTCCGCGAGCGGCGGATGCCTCGGCGGGGAGACGCGCGACCGCTACAAGCGTCCTCGGCTCCCAGTTCTCGAGCTCCGAGCGACGCGCGGCATCACCGTTCCTGACGACATGAGCGACAGAGCGAGCAGGATGCTGCCACTACCCCGCGCAGCGGCGTACACCCCCCGACGCTGAGCGTCGAGGCGGCGACCGTGCGAGGCCGTGACGGGGCCCCGAAGTCGGCGACGAGCCGCCGGACGCTCGTGCTCGACGAGTTCCTCGCCGGGGAGCTGTTCGATCACCGCGGCCGAACCGCTACCAGGGCGACGACGAGCGCGTGTTCTGTCACCCGCTCAAGGGATCGGCCCTCGACCATAAGGGGTACGCGACAGACGTTCCGGGCGGCGCTCGACGAGCCGGGATCACCGACTACGTCCGTCCGTTCCACGACGGGCGCCACTCGGCGATCACGAACGAGGCGGCGGCGGGGAGACAGCGGCCTCGCCGTCATGCCCGCGCCGGCCACGCGGACTTCCGGATGACGCAGATGTACCTCGACCTCGCGGGCGTCGAGTTCGCCGACGAGGCCGAGCGCGCAGCGGCCCGGGCATTCGCCCATGTGCCTCGGGCAAAGGTTCGGGCAACGATCCGGCCTCAATCGTCTCTTCGCCTGACAACCGAAGAGGCCGATTAGCAGGGACTTACCCAGCAGGGGCGACAGGACTCGAACCTGCAACCCCCGGTTTTGGAGACCGGTGCGCTACCAATTGCGCCACGCCCCTGGGCTGCGGGACGAGTGTACCCGGCTCCTGCCTGTGGCACTGTGCGGCGAGGATGCAGCGGTACGCGCTCGCGGGGCTGTTCACGGTGATCGCGGTGTCGCTCGCGCTCCTCGCGGTGTGGTCGGCCCTCTCCGGCGGGCGCGCGTGGGTCATTGCGTTCGCAGCGGGAGCCGTCGCCCTCTGGATGGGGGATCTCGCACGACGGGTCTGGCCAAGCCGATAGGGCCGATCTGGCCAAGTCGACAGGATGAGATAGCTGACCCACGGCGTATTCTGCTGGGGTGGGTGCGGCGACCTTCAGATTGAGTGACCCCGAATCCCGATGAGCGCGCTCTCAGGGGGGGACACGCAGACGCTGTGGCAGGACTATCGCGCCACGCATGATCAGGCTGCGCGCGACCGGTTGATCCTGACCTACGCGCCGCTCGTGAAGTTCGTCGCCGGTCGTCTCGGGTCGAGCCTCCCGTCGCATGTCGACGAGCAGGATCTGGTGTCGTACGGGCTGCTCGGGCTGATCGGGGCGATCGAGCGCTTCGACCCAGATCGCGAGATCAAGTTCGAGACCTACGCGATCGCCCGCATCAAGGGCGCGATCATCGACGAGCTCCGCTCGCTCGACTGGGTGCCTCGTAGCGTTCGCGCCCGGGCGCGGGAGATCGAGCGGGCGATCGTCGAGCTGGAGCGGACGCTGATGCGCGCGCCGACGGACGAGGAGATCGCCGCGAAGGTCGGCATCTCCGAGGACGAGCTCGAGAAGAGCCTCTCCGACATCTCCCGCTCCTCGATGGCGGCGCTCGACGAGCTGTGGAGCCCCCAGGGCGGCGGCGACCAGGTCGCCCTGATCGACACGATCGAGGACACCACAGGACCCGACCCGGAGTTCTCGCTGGAGCAGACCGAGCTGAACGAGGCGCTTGCCGAGGCCATCGCCCGGCTGCCCGAGCGCGAGAAGCTCGTCGTGACGCTCTACTACTACGAGGAGCTGACGCTCCGCGAGATCGGCGAGGTGCTCGGGGTGACCGAGTCGCGCATCTCCCAGCTGCACACGAAGGCCGTGCTCCGCCTCAAGGCCCGCCTTTCCGGCGGCGTGCGCGCGACGGCGGAGACCTAGCCGACCGCTTCGCGGCTCAGCGCGGCTCCTCGACCTCGAGGATCCAGTGCGCGGAGCCGTGGACGTCGATCTCGACCGCGAAGGCCCGGTCGCTCGGCGCCGGGTCGGCCAGCACGATGGACTGTCCCGCATCGACCTTCGTCGAGATCTCGCCGTGGCCGTGGCCCTCGTCGCCGTTTTCTCCACCGACCCGGACGTGGACGCTGCCGCCCCAGAGGCCCAGCGGTGACGTGTCCGTGGTCACGAGCGCCAGACGTGCTCCGGCCGGAACGGCGATTGCCTCCTGCGAAGCGTCCTCCGTCCCCTCGAGGCGGGTGATCGGCTCCCAGCGCGGCGCGCGTGCGACGGCGATCGTGACCGTCGTACCGATCGGGGTACGCGTCCCCGGGGCGGGGCGCACGCCGAGGATCGTGCCGGGCTCGACACTCGCGTCCGCCTGCTCCGATACGACGGGCGAGAAGCCGGCTGCCCGGAGCGCGCGCGTGGCGTCGTCGACGGCGAGGGCGTCGACAGAGGGAACCAGGCGCTTCGGCGGGCCGGTCGACACGACGAGCGTGAGCCTGGCAGGCCGCTCGAGCCTCGTGCCCGAGGCGGGCACCGTCTCGGATGCGTGCCAGGCCTCGATCTGGACGGACGGCGCGTACCGGCGCGTGGGCGTGAACCCCTTCCGCTCGAGGAGCTCGAAGGCGGCGGAGCCCTCGAGCCCGGCGACCGAGGGGACATCGGCGAATGCACTGCCCTTGCTGACGGAGACGAGCAGCGCACCGCCCTCGGGAATCCGCTTCCCGTCCGGCGGATCCTGCGCGATGATCGCGCCCGCGGGCACCGACTCGGAGTAGGAGCGGTCGACGACCTTGACCTTCGGAGCCGGCAGGCCGGCGTCCCGCGCACCTGTCTTCACCTCGCCCCGCGCGGCGGCGAGGCGCTTCCCGACGACGTCCGGCGCGCTCACGCCGGCCGGGTCGTCGCTCGCGACGGCGTACACCCCACCGCCCGCCGCGACGAGGGCGACGAGGATCGCAGCGACCGCACCGGCAAGCCGGCCCCGGCGGATCGCGCGGTGCGAGCGTATTTCCCCGACGATCGTCGCCGGATCGCGCAGGATCCGCGTGACCAGGGTCGGCCACGGCATCGCCGGCGGCACGTCGGCGCGCCGGTCGTCGTCCGAGCCGCCCGTGGGGTCGGGCATCGTCGAGGGATCGGCGCCGAGGGCTGCCGCGGCCTCGACGGCGTCGCCGCGACGCGACGGCTCGCGGTCGAGGAGCCGGTCGACGAGCGCGGTCGCCGCGGGCGGCGCGGCCGGTGCGGCCGCGGCGAGCGACGGCGCCGCCTCGTGCGCGCGGCGCAGGCCGGTCGCCAGCCGATCCTCGCCCTCGAACGGCATGCGGCCGGCGAGCATGCGGAACAGGACGCAGCCGAGCGCGTAGAGGTCGGTCGCCGGCCCCGTCTCTCTCCCCGCCGCCTGCTCGGGGGCCCAGTACTCGGGCGTCCCGGCGAGCACGCCCGACATCGGTGCGCTTCGCGACGACCTCGCCAGGCGGGCGAGCCCGAAGTCGGTCACGACCACGCGGCCCGTTCCCCGTTCGACGAGGACGTTGGCGGGAGTGAGGTCGCGGTGGACGACACCGCGCGAGTGAGCGTGCGCGAGCGCCGCCGCGACGGGGGCGGCGTAGCGCCGGGCCCCGTCCCAGTCGAGCGTGCGGGCCGCGATCAGCGTGTCGAGCGCGACACCGTCGACGAGCTCCAGCACGAGGACGGTCTGACCGTCGCTCTCGAGCACGTCGTAGATGCGGACGAGGTTCGGATGCTCGAGACGCGCGAGCGCCGCGGCTTCCCGCTCGAACCGCCCGCGTAGGTCGGGGTCGTCGGCGACCCACGGGTGCAGGACCTTGAGCGCGACGTCGCGCCCGAGCCGCTCGTCGCGGGCGCGCCACACGACGCCCATGCCGCCGCGCCCGATCTGCTCCTGCAGCCGGTATCGCCGTGCGACGATCGTCTCGGCTCTCTCGATCATGGGACTCCGTCCGGTGGGCCGGACAGCTCGGGAGGCTAATCCAGCCTCGTTCGGAGAATGTCAAGAGCCTCCTCCGTCGTGGGCCGCTCGCGGAGTGGTGGACGACCCGTGCGGACTACGATGCTCGAGCACCTACGGAACGAGGAGGAACGCGCGCACATGGCTGCAACCGAGCCGGGGAAGATCCGCAACGTCGCCGTCGTCGGCCACCGCGGAACGGGAAAGTCGTCGCTCGTCGAGGCGTTGCTCTTCCAGACGGGTGAGGTGAACCGGCTCGGGACGATCGAGGCCGGCACCACGATCTCCGACTCGGACGAGGACGAGCAGAAGCGGCAGCTCTCGATCGCGCTCTCGCTCGCCCACACGGAGTGGCAGGGACGCAAGATCAACCTCCTCGACTGTCCCGGCGACCCGTCGTTCCAGGGTGAGGCACGTTGTGCCCTCCGCGTGGTCGAGGGCGCGCTCGTCGTCGTCTCGGGGGTGATGGGCTTCGAGGTCGGCACGGCGCGGATGAAGCGGCTTGCCGAGGAGCTCGGCCTCGCGCGCGTCCTGGTGGTCAACATGCTCGACCGGGAGCGCGCCGACTTCTTCCGGACGCTCGGCCAGATCCAGGACCAGTTCTCCTCGAAGTGCGTCGCGGTCCACATCCCGATCGGGGCGGAGCACGAGCTCACCGGGATCGTCGACGTGCTGCACATGTGCGCCTACATGAGCCCCGACGGGCAGAAGGAGTCCGATCCGGTCGCGATCCCCGACTCGATGGCGGAGCTCGCGCAGGAGTACCGCGAGAAGCTCCTCGACGAGGTGGTGCAGATCGACGAGGCGCTCATGGAGCGCTACCTCGAGGGAGAGGAGCTCGACCCGCACGACGTCGCCGCCGCGCTCAAGCTCGGCGTCACCCGCGGAGAGGTCTTCCCGGTCGGCTGCTCGATCGCGACGAAGAACCTCGGCACACACGCGCTCCTCGACCTCCTCGTGGAGGGCGTCCCGTCACCGGCGAAGCGCGGAGCGCCGTTCGAGGTCGACGGCGCGTCGACCGCCGCCTTCGTCTTCAAGACGATCGCCGACCCCTTCGCCGGGAGGATCAACCTGTTCCGCATCCTGACCGGTGAGGTCACGACGGAGACCACGCTCGTCGACCATCGCGAGCATTCGAAGGAGCGCATGGGCTCGCTCCTGCAGCTCCAGGGGAAGACGACGACGCCGGCGAGGGAGTTCGGCGAGGGCGACCTCGGCGCCGTCGCCAAGTTGAAGAACGTCCAGACCGGTGATCTGCTCACCGACAGGGAGGTGCAGGTCGACCCACCGTCGTTCGACTTCCCGGAGCCGGTCATGAGCTTCGCCGTGACGCCGAAGGTCAAGGGCGAGGAGGAGAAGGTCGCGACGGCCGTCAAGCGCCTCGCGGAGGAGGATCCAACGCTACGTCTCCGCCGCGACCCGCAGACCGGGGAGGAGATCCTCGCCGGGATGAGCCAGATGCACGTCGAGGTCGCCCTCGAGCGCGCCAAGCGCCGCTTCGGAGTCGACGTCGAGCTCCACCAGCCGCGTGTCCCCTACCTCGAGACGATCCGGTCGGAGGCGCGCGCGCGGCACCGCTACAAGAAGCAGACGGGCGGCCGCGGTCAGTTCGGCGACTGCGAGATCGTCCTCCAGCCCATCGACGGGCACGAGGGCTACGAGTTCGTCGACCGCATCGTCGGCGGCGTCATCCCGCAGAGCTACCGGCCCGCGGTCGACAAGGGGATCCAGGAGGCGATGCAGCACGGCGAGCTCGCCGGCGCACCGATCCAGGGCATCCGCGTCGAGCTCGTCGACGGGCAGTACCACAACGTCGACTCGTCCGAGATGGCGTTCAAGATCGCCGGCTCGATGGCCTTCAAGGAGGCGTACGCGAAGGCCGACCCGGTGCTCCTCGAGCCGATCATGGAGCTCGAGGTCACCGTCCCCGACGAGGCGGTGGGTGCGGTGAACGGCGACCTCAACTCCCGCCGCGGGCGGCTGAACGGGATGGAGCCGGCGGCCGGGATGACGACGATCAAGGCCGAGGTGCCGATGGCCGAGCTCCTGACGTACTCGCAGTCGCTGACGTCGATGACGGGCGGGCGCGGGGACTACGCGATGCACCTGCTCCGCTACGAGCAGGTGCCTGCCCACGTCGCGCAGAAGATCGTCGACGAGACGAGGAAGGCGCGCGAGGCGGCGAACGCCTAGACCTCCCCTTCGGGACCCGGTTGCCGGAAGCCGTGGACGGCGGGCCGAGGGGGCTATAGTGGCCGCTGCGATGCGGGTCACCAAGTCGAACGTCACGCGCACCTGCGCCGTCTGCGAGCGGACGCTCCTGATGGGGGAGCACACGCTCCGGTACTCGCCCGACGGGCACGAGTACGTCGACGTCTGTCCGCTCTGCAGCGAGATCGCGCTCGAACACGGCTGGGTGCGCGAGGGCCACGCGGTGTCGGCCGCGCTCCAGCAGCAGCCGCGCCGCCGGCGCCAGAAGACCCTCTGGCAGGCGCTCCTCGGCGCACGGGACGAGGAGGCCGAGCCGGTCGTCTCCGAGCCGATCCTGCGCCGGCTCTCCGACGACGAGCTGACGCTCGTCGAGGCGGCCGACCTCTTCAACCAGTCGGACTTCCGGCGCACGGTCGCCGGCGTGGCGAAGAGCCTGGGCGAGCCGAAGGTGTCGATCGTCCCGCTCGCGGGCGTCAACGCCGAGACCGTGCTGACGTTCGCCTGGGACATCACGTGGTACCAGTACCGGGTCACGCCGGACGCGACGCAGCCCGTGCGGATCGCCGATCGCGGGCACGACGTCGACGAGGTCGAGCCCGCGTACGTCCACTGGAACGCGCGCTTCGACGAGACCGGCAGGCTCGTCCCCGAGCTCGCCACGGTCTAGACCCGATCGCTCGACGTCCCCGGACTTCGTCCCGTCGAGTCCCTGGCTGACACGTCACCGATCAGATAGTGTCTCCCGCCGGTGGGCTCGCATCCAGCAGCCCGGGGCCGGTTAAGGAGGACATAAAGTTGATCCTTCGACGCAGGAGGGACAACGGGAGGCTTCGCCGCCTCGTCGTGTTCTCAGCCGTAGTCGCCGCAGGCAGTCTCGTCGTGGGGTACGCCGCAACCGCAGGGAATCAGGCAGCACCGGTTCCCTCGCCGGCGTTCACCGCTTCCGAGTCTCGTTGCCTCGAGCGCCGAGAACTGGCTGGGATGGAACGGGAACGTCTACAACCAGCGGTACTCGTCGTTGACCGACATCAACGTGGCCAACGTCAAGCGCCTCAAGCAGGCCTGGGCCCGGAACCTCACCCTTCCGGGGCTCAAGGCGAAGGTCGGGGCGCTCGGCGTGTTCGCCGAGCAGCAGCCGATCGTCTACAAGGGCACGATGTACATGCCCGACTCGTCCGGGAACGTCTGGGCGATGGACGCCACCTCCGGGGAGCGCATCTGGGTTCACCGCGCGAAGTTCCCGAAGGGGCTCACCCCGCTGTTGCCGAGCCGCGGCGTCGCGATGGGCGACGGCAAGGTCTACATCGGCCTCGGCGACGCGTCCATGTCGGCGCTCGACCAGTCGACAGGCCGTCAGGTGTGGAAGAACACGGTGGCCGACTGGAAGGACGGCTACTACTTCACCAACGCGCCGACCTACTACAAGAACATGATCATCACCGGTATCTCCGGCGGTGACTCCGGGGCCCGCGCCTTCGTCATCGCGCTCAACGCGAAGACGGGCAAGGAGCTCTGGCGGTTCAACGTCATCCCGGCGAAGAAGGGCGATCCGGGCTACTGGACGTGGCCGAGAACCGAAGGCCTTCCTCGGGGGCGGCGCGATGTGGAACACCCCGACGGTCGACCCGGCGCTCGGTCTGGCGTACGTGGCCGTCGGAAACCCGATCCCGTACTCGGGCGTGATCCGCGGCGCAGGTGCGGAGCTCTTCACCGACTCGATCATCGCGCTCAACCTGAAGAACGGGAAGCTCCGCTGGTACTTCCAGACGACGCACCACGACATCTGGGACTACGACGCGACGAACCCGACCGTCCTGTTCGACCTGAACGGGAAGAAGGCCATCGCGCAGGCGGGCAAGACCGGCTGGGTCTACATCCTCAACCGGTCGAACGGGAAGCCGCTGTACGGCATCCCGGAGAAGAAGGTGGAGCAGCTCAAGAGCGTCAACACGTACCCGACGCAGCCGATCCCGAACGGCGACAAGTTCTCACGGCAGTGCGCCACGAAGCAGGCGTATGCCGGCAAGAAGGCGCCGGACGGGAAGCCGTACCAGAAGGTCGGGTGCATCTACACGCCGTACGACGACACGGGGTTCGTCGCCTTCGCCCCCGCGGCGCTCGGCGGCGCGAACTGGCCGCCGTCGGCGTACAGCCCGAAGACCGGCTACATGTACATCTGCTCGAAGGACTCCGAGTCCGCGTGGCGGGCGGTTCCCGCCGAGGACCAGAAGCTGCAGGCGCTCGGCGACTTCTCGCAGATCGAGGGCCTCACCCCCGGCGCGGGCGTGTACCGTGCCTTCGAGGGGCCGGATCGTCGCGATGAACATGCGCAACAACCGGCTCGTGTGGTCGAAGAAGTGGGCGACGATCTGCTACAGCGGGATGACCGCGACGGCAGGGAACCTCATCTTCACCGGTACGAACGAGGGGTACCTCCGGGCGTACAACGCGAGGACCGGCAACCTGGTCTGGCAGTCGCCGCAGCTGAAGGGCGGCGTCAACGCGCCGGTCGTCACGTACAAGGTGAACGACAAGCAGTACGTGGCCGTCTTCGCGGGCGGCAACGGGATCGCGTCGCTCTTCGGCGGCTCGAAGCCGAACTACAGCTCGAGGTTCTACGCCTTCGCAATCCCGTCGTAAGTACCCTTGAAGGAACGTCCCGGGGCGGCCTCGCCGCCCCGGGACACCAATCGATCAGTCGTCAGCTCCGAGGAGGGGTCTGAGTGAAGCGAATTGCAGTTCTCGTTGGTGCCGTAGCGGCGGTCGTCGGCGTTCTTGCGCAGACCGCCCCCGCAGCGTCCAAGGCGCCGGCTTCCGCGAAGGCGACCGTCACGATCAACGTCACGGCCGTCGACTTCAAGTTCCGGCTCTCGAAGACGAGCGTCCCGAAGGGGTCGATCGTGACCTTCAAGGTCGTGAACCGGGGGAACTCCCCGCATGACTTCGACTTCCCGGTGCTCAGGAAGGGCACGAATTACCTCGCGCCCGGGAAGGCAGCGACCTACAAGGTGGTGTTCTCGAAGGCGGGCAGGTTCCGCTTCGTCTGCACCGTCCCGCGCCACGCCGAGCTCGGGATGGCCGGGAACCTCACGTCAAGTAGCGACGAGCGGCCGGGCGGAGGGGGTGCCGCGGCGGCACCGCCCTCCGTTCGATATCCGCGAGCCGCATAGCCCACCGTCCCTGTTACGATCTACACGAGGTCATCGATGAGAACACGGTTGTCCATTCTGTTTGCCGTTGGCTCCGTGGCAGCGCTGGCGCTGCTTCCGTCGGCCACCGCGACGACTGCGCCCGCCGTGCAGGTCACGATCGGCGTCAGCGTCAACGACTCCGGCATCAAGATGACGAGATACAAGGCGCGGCGCGGCTGGGCGGTGCACTTCGTCGTCCGGAACACCGGCTCGAAGCCGTATGCCGTCGACATCGGAGGCCTCCTCACCGGCCCGATCGCGCCGGGGAAGAAGAAGACCGTGAGCGCCTCGCTCGAGGAGCGCGGGAGGTACCCCTTCAAGGTCCTCGTGCCCACCCCGTCGAGGCAGCACGTCGGCGTCTTCCGCGTCTTCTAGCAGGCGCGCGGTCCAGCGCTCGTGCGCAGGGCCGCGTTCGGCCAAGTACTGGCGCTCGCCACGGCACTGGCCGCCGTGGCGGCGCCTGCCGTTCTGGCAGCGGACTGGCCCCTCCCGAACGGTGACCTCGCGAGCACCCGCGCGGCGACGGGCTCTCCGGATCACGCCGGGCTCGGTCGGCCGCCTCGCCGAGCGCTGGCGCTACCGCATCCGCGGCGAGGGAACGGACTTCGGTCGGCTCACGGCCACCCCCGTCGTCGTCGGCGACACGGTCTACCTCCAGACCTGGAAGTCGGATGTCGTCGCGCTCGACCGCCGCACGGGCCGCGTGCGGTGGTCGCGGGACACGACCGCGCCGAACGACGGGCCGAACGGCGTGGCCGTCGTCGGCGGGCGGGTGCTCGCCGCGACCGACACGACGGCGTTCGCTCTGGACGCCCGGACGGGCAAGGATCTCTGGACACGACGTCTCGCGAGCAAGACCGAGCAGTTCGTCGACATCGCCCCCGTCGTCGATCGCGGTCGCGCGTACTTCGCGACCGTCGGCTTCCCGCCCGGCGGGCGTGGAGCCGTCTACGCGCTCGACGCCCGGACGGGACGCCGGATCTGGAAGTTCGAGACGGTCGCGAAGCCCTGGCCGCACGAAGACGCCGGCGGGGGTGGGGCGTGGAACCCGATGTCGGTCGACGCGCAGGGCCGTGTCTACGTCGGCATCGCGAACCCGGGCCCGTGGGGCGGCACTCCGCGGTTCCCGAACGGCGCCTGGTTCGCCGGCAGCACGCTCTACACCGACGCGCTGGTCGTCCTGGACGGCGCCACCGGCAAGGTCGTCTGGTACGACCAGGTGCTCGACCACGACGTCCGCGACTACGACTTCCACGTCTCCCCGATCCTCGCGTCCATCGGGCCGGATCGTCGGCCGATGGTCTTCGGCGCCGGCAAGGCCGGCCGGGTGATCGCCTGGGACCGCGAGACCCACGAACGGGTCTGGGAGCAGCCGGTGGGGCGGCACCTGAACGACGTCGGCCCACTTCCGCGCCAGAAGACCCTCGTGTGCCCCGGACTGTTCGGCGGAGTGCTGAGCCCCATGGCGTTCGCGTCCGACACGGTGTTCGTCCCGGTGCTCGATCTCTGCATGCGAGAGAGCGGGATCACCTCGACAAGCGTCCTCCAGCGGCCGGCGAGCCAGGGGACGGGGATTCTCTACGCCCTCGACGCCGCGACGGGCGCGGTCCGCTGGAGCCATCGCGTCCGCTCGCCGTACTTCGGCTGCGCGACCGTCGCCCACGACGTCGTCTTCGCGCCCGCGTTCGACGGCACGATCCGCGGCTTCTCGACGACGACCGGGAAGGTGCTGTGGCAGGCACGTCTCGCCGCGGGGATCAACTCGTGCCCGGCGATCGCCGGCGACATGCTCCTGGTCGGGGCGGGTGCGCCTCGATCGGACGGCCGCCCGGCGACCGCCGAGCTCGTCGCGTACGGGATCGGTGGCTGAGCGATGCTTGCGGGCACAAACGAGCGCGAGTTGTGGGCTACGCTGCAGCGTCGAGGGAGGCCGGGGAGATCGTGACAGAGCAGAACTTCGAGACGGCGATGCAGCCGAACGAGCGCTTCGAGCGGGCGGCCGCGACCGCGGAACGCCTGCGCGACAACGTCGAGACGGTCGTGCGCGGCAAGACCGATCGGATCGATCTCGTCCTGGCGGCGCTCGCCGCGGGCGGGAACGTCCTGTTCGAGGACGTGCCCGGCACGGCGAAGACGATCCTCGCCCGGTCGCTCGCCGGCTCGATCGACGGCGCCACCGTCGGGCGCATCCAGTGCACCCCCGACCTCCAGCCGACCGACGTCACCGGGCTGTCCGTGTTCGATCAGCGGGTGCGCGAGTTCGAGTTCCGCCCCGGGCCGGTCTTCGCCAACGTCCTGCTCGTCGACGAGATCAACCGCGCGATGCCGAAGACCCAGTCCGCCCTGCTCGAGGCGATGGCCGAGCACCAGGTGACCGTGGACGGGACCACGCGCAGCGTGCCGTCTCCCTTCTTCCTCATGGCGACGGAGAACCCGATCGAGCAGGAGGGGACCTTTCCGCTGCCCGAGGCGCAGCTGGACCGGTTCTTCCTCAAGACGGAGCTCGGGTACCCGAACGCGGAGGAGGAGCTCGAGATCGTCCGCGGGCAGCGCGAGGAGCACCCGATCAACCGCCTGCGGCCCGTCGTCGCGCTCGACGACGTCGTGGAGCTGCAGCACGCGATCGAGGACGTCTTCGTGCACGCGGTCGTCCTGCGGTGGATCGTGGACCTCGTCCGCGCCACGCGGGAGATCGACGAGACGGTCATCGGCGGGTCGGTCCGCGCAAGCCTGGCGCTCGAACGTGTGGCGCGCGCCCGGGCGCTGCTCGACGGGCGGGACTTCGTCCAGCCCGCGGACGTGGAGGCGCTCTTCCTCCCGGTCGTCGGGCACCGGGTCGCCTTCACGCCGACGTTCCTCGCCGAGGCGCGCCGACTCGGTCGCGACGAGGCGCTCGCCGTCTTCCAGACGCTGTGCTTCGAGCGGGCGCCGCGCCCCGAGCCCGACCCGGAGCACGAGCTGCGGGTCCTCGGCATGCCGGCCTGAGGCGTGCGCGCGAGCATCCAGGTTCACCCGTCCATCGGCACCGTGCCGCTCCTGCCACGACTGCGGCTCCTCGGGTCGTCGTTCGGCGCGCACACGAGCATCCGCCGCGGTCACGGGTCGGACGTCGCGGGGTCGCGGCCGTATCAACCCGGTGACGACTTCCACGCGATCGACTGGAAGGCGTCGGCCCGCCTGTCGGCGGCCTGGCAGCGCGACGAGTTCGTCGTGCGCGACCGCCAGGCGGAGGAGACGCCGCGCGTGGTGATCGTCTGCGACCGGCGCCCCGAGATGGGGCTCTTCCCGGCCGAGCTGCCGTGGCTCCACAAGCCCGAGGCCACCGCGTGGTGCGTGCGGCTCCTCGCCGCGAGCGCCGTCAACCAGCGTGCGCTCGTCGGCTACCTCGACCACGCGAGCCACGAGAGCGAGGGGGTCGCCGCCGGCCAGCCGTTCTGGCGGCCGCCGAGGGCGCAGGCGAGCGGGTGGCACCGCGACCTCGTCGAGACCCTTGCAGGCCACGTCGACGGCCCGCGCGACGCGCCGGAGGACGCCGTCGAGCAGGCGCTCCGCTTTCTCGGCCTGCTCCGCGGTGTCGTCACGGTGGGGAGCTTCGTCTTCGTGCTCTCGGACTTCCTGATCGAGATCTCGGAGGACGCATGGGGCGGGATCCTCGGGCGCGGCTGGGACGTCGTCCCGGTGGTCATCCAGGATCCGGTGTGGGAGCACACCTTCCCGCCGGTGGGCGGTGTCGCCACGACCTTCTCGGACGTGGGGGGCAACCGTTTGCTCCCCACCAGGCTCACCGCGGGCGAGGTGGAACAGGTCAGACGACGAAACGAAGAGCGCCGCGCCTCGGTTCTCGAGACGTTCGCGGCAGCCGGTCTCGACTACGTCGACGTCTCGTCCGGAGATCCCGTGTCGATCCACGCGTCCTTCCTCCGCTGGGCGGATGCGCGGCTCGTGCACGGCGGGAGGCTCGGGTGACCGGGCGGCTCCGCTCGCGCAGCGCGCTCTGGGCGGGGGCCGTCGTCCTCGGCGCGCTCGTGGTCGGCGCCGTCGTGGTGCTCCTCGCCCGGGGCTGGTCGGCCGGCGAAGGAGGCTCGTACGCACCGGTCGAGACCGTCGTCGCGACGCGCGTCGAGCCACCGAGCATCCTCTTCGGCGACCCGGTCGACGCGACCGCCAGGATCGTCGTCGACGAGCGTGAGGTCGACCCGTCGTCGGTGAGCCTCGACCCGTCGTTCAAGCCGTTCCAGGCGTTCGTCGCGACGCGCCGCGTGCTGGAGGGAACCGGGCACGCCGCCGAGGTCCGGTTCCGCTTCCGACTGCAGTGCGTCACGGGAGCGTGCATCCGCGCGATGGAGCGCGAGCTCCGCGGCGGGAGCAAACGGACGGTCCCGATCGAGCTCCCGCGGGCGATCGCGCGCGGGCGTACGCGCGAAGGGTCGGCGGTCGCGATCCCCGTGACCTGGCCCGCCGTCGTGATCCACTCCAGGTTGACGGCCGAGGACATCGCCAACGCGGACCCGGTCGCGCCGCGGTTCGTCGCACCCGCCCCGGGCTACGCGGTCGATCCCGACGTCCTCGCGTGGCTGCTCGTCGCCGTCGCCGTCGCGGCGATCCTCGGGGCAGGCGCCCTGATCGCGGCCGTCGTCGCGTCCCGCCGCCGCGAGCGCCGGCTGCAGCTCCCCGCCCATCTCGGCCCGGTCGACCGCTCGCTGGCGCTCGCGCGCCACGCGCTCGAGACGGGCGACGTCGACGGGGGTCGAAGAGCGCTCGAGCGCCTGTCCGGCGAGCTCGAGGAGAACGGCCTGAACGATCTCGCCGACCAGGCCGCGCGACTCGCGTGGTCGCCTCCGGGGCCGTCGGAGCCGGAGCTCGACGACCTGTCCCGCCTCGTACGGAGCGGTGCGAATGGCCGCTGATCGGGTGCATCGCGCGGCGACGGCGGTCGCCGCCTGGGTGCGTCGGGGCAGTCGGGGCGATGCCGTCCCGCTCGGCGACACCCACGATCTCGAGCGTCCCGCCCGTCGCACGCGCCTCGTTCGCCTCGGCCTCGCGGTGGCGCTCGTCGCCGCCCTGCTCGCGGCGGTCGCGAGCATCCCCGGACCCCACGGTCGCCGCTTCCTCCCGGCGGACACCGTCGCGATGGTCGTCCTCGACCTCTCGTCGAGCATCAGACCCACGACGTACAAGCTGATCGGATTCGAGCTCGCGTCGCTCGCGAAGACCGACCAACGGGTCGGCGTCGTCGTCTTCTCGGACGTCGCGTACACCGCGTTGCCGCCGGGGACGCCGGCGTCGGAGCTCGCACCGTTCGCCCGGTTCTACACCGACGACCGGATCCACTACGGGGCCGACGGCTCGCCCCTGCCGCGCAACCCCTGGGAGGAGTGGTTCTCGGCCGGGACGAGCATCTCGTCCGGCCTGCGGCTCGCCGCCCAGCTGCTCGGACAGACGGGCGCCGAGCGGGGAGGCGTCATCCTGTTGAGCGACCTGGCCGACGACCCGACCGACCTGCGACCGCTCGGGCGGGTCGTCTCCCTCTACGAGCGCAGGCACATCCCGCTGCGCGTCGTCGCGCTCGACCCGAAGCCCGAGGACCGCGACTTCTGGGCCGAGCTGCTCGGGCCCGGATCGCTCTCGAACGTCGCGATCCCGACGGGTGACGCCGGGAGAGGCAAGCTCGTCGTCGAGTCGCCGTTCCCGCGCCGTTTCGCGCTCCTCTCGACTCTCGTGGTGCTGCTCCTGGCGGCGAACGTGCTCTACACGGAGCCCGTCACCTGGAAGCGGAGGGCGGCGTGAAGCTCAAGCTCGTCCTCGCGGCCGCTCTGCCTCGCGGTCGCCGCGCTGGCACTCGCGTTGGCGCGCGACGTGTGGCTCTGGGAGAAGGCGATCCGGGACGCCGACCGGCGTGCGCAGTTCGCGCGGATCGGGCCGGCCTCCTGGGAGGCGGCGACCGTCCTGCCCGGGGATCCGGCCCGCAGGCTGCTCGGGATCGACGACGACCTCGCGTACCGCCGCCTCTACGTCCGCGCCGCGGCGCTCGCCGCCGCGGAGCCGTCGAGCGAGACCGCCTCGCAGCGCTCGCTCGCGGAGGCGGATCTCGCACGGGTGAGCCGGACGACGACGAACGCCGTCGCCGCCTCCGCGGCCGCGAACCTCCTCGGGGTGCTCTTCTTCACCGATACCGACGACCCGGAGAACTCGCCCGCGGAGCGCGCCGTCGGCGCGTTCCAGGACGCGACGCTCGCCGATCCCGCGAACGCGAGCGCGAAGGCCAACCTCGAGCTGATCCTGCGCCAGCTCTCGACGAGCCAGCTGAAGGGACGCTCGAGCCCCGGCGGCGGCGACAAGGGCGGCCGCGGTGGTGCCGGCCTCGCGCCCGGCGGCAAGGGGTACTGACCCGTGAGCCTCGAGCTCCTGTCGCCGCTCGGAGCGCTGTTCGTGCTCGCCGCCGCGCTGCCCCTCGCGGCGTTCGCGTGGGTCGAGCGCCGCTCGTCGGCGCTTCGGTCGGTTCTCGCCCTCGACGATCCGGGGTGGCGCCCGAAGCTCCCGGTGGTGGCGTCGGTCGTCGCGATCCCGGTCCTCCTCGCGGTCGCGCTGGCGCAGCCCGTCATCCGCTACACCGGCGTCCATCGCGTTCGCACCGACGCCGAGGCCTTCTACGTGTTCGACGTCTCGCGCTCGATGAGCGCGTCGCGGTCACCGGAGTCGCCCCGGCGGTTCGACCAGGCGCTCGCCGTCGCCGAGCGCGCGCACCAGCAGCTCGCGAACATCCCCTCGGGCATCGCGACGCTCACCGACCGGGTCGTCCCGAGTCTGTTCCCCACCGGGAACGACGAGGTCTTCACGGCATCGCTCGAGGACGCGCTGACGATCGGACAGCCGCCGCCGCGCGGCTACGACGACGTCGGCACGCTGTTCGAGGCGGTGGACACGCTCGCGAGCGGCACGTTCTTCTCGCAGGCCGCGAAGCATCGCGTGGCGATCGTCCTCACCGACGGCGAGTCGCGTCCCTTCGACCCGGCGCTCCTGCGCGAGGCGCTCGGCGGCCGGCCCGAACGTCGACTTCGTCGTGATGCGGGTCGGCGGCTCGCGCGACCGCGTATGGGCCGGTGGGGCGCCCGTTCGCGACTACCGGCCGGATCCCGCCGCCGAGAAGCGGACGGAGGCGCTCGTCCGCGCGACCGGCGGCGTGGAGGTCTCGTCCGGCAACACCGACGCGCTCGTCCGGGCGGTGAGGTCGGCGACGGGCAGCGGGCCCGAGGTGGAGCAGGGACGGCTCTTGCGCGTGCTCGGCCTCGCGCCGTGGCTCGCGCTCGCGACCCTCATCCCGCTCGGCTACCTCCTCTGGCGGAGGAACCTGTCGTGAGACCCCCGGTCGGCGCGCGTAGGATTGCTCGCCCATGAGCGAGAACGCCGCGCGCGCAATCGAGATCGCGGGTCGTCTCGCGGCGAACGCCGGGCGCGTCGTGCTCGGCAAGCCCGGTCAGATCGAGATCGTCGTCGCGGCGCTCGTCTGCCGCGGACATGTGCTGTTCGAGGACGTCCCCGGAACCGCGAAGACGATGCTCGCTCGCTCGCTCGCGGCCTCGATCGACGGCGCCGCCGTCGGGCGGGTCCAGTGCACGCCGGATCTCCAACCGACCGACGTCACCGGCCTGTCGGTGTGGGACCCCGTCAGCAGGACGTTCGAGTTCCAGCCGGGGCCGATCTTCGTCAACGTCCTCGTCGTCGACGAGATCAACCGTGCGCTGCCAAAGGCGCAGTCGGCGCTGCTCGAGGGGATGGCCGAGCGTCAGGTCACGGTCGACGGCGTCACCCATCCGCTCGCCGACCCGTTCCTCCTCATCGCGACGCAGAACTCGATCGAGCAGGAAGGGACGTTCCCGCTGCCCGAGGCGCAGCTCGACCGGTTCATCGTGCGCACGTCGCTCGGCTATCCCTCGCTCGAGTCCGAGCTGACGATCGTCGACGCGCAGCTGCACGGGCACCCGATCGACACGCTCGAGCCCGTCGTCGCGCTCGACGAGCTCCCGATCCTCTTCGAGGCGCACGAGGAGGTCTACATCGACCCGCTGCTCAAGCGCTGGGCGGTCGAGCTCGTCCGCGCGACGCGCGTCATCGACCTCGTCGACGTCGGCGCGTCCGTTCGGGGCAGCCTCGCGCTCGAGCGCATGGCGCGCGCGCTGGCCCTCGTCCTGGGGCGCGACTACGTCGTCGCGGAGGACATCGAGCGCCTCTTCCCGCTCGTCGTCATGCACCGGATGGTCGCCACGGCAGACGTGATCATGGAGGGGTTGTCGGGCGACGAGCTCGCAGACCGCGTCTGGCAGGCGTGTCTCGCGCAGGCGCCGCGCCCCGAGCCCACGTGGGACGCGGAGGCCGCGACGGCCGAGGCATGACGCGCCCGAGCGTCCGCCCGGTTCCCCTGACGCCGCAGCGGCGGTTCGCCGGGGCTCGCTTCGGCGCGTATCGCAGCCCGCGCCGCGGCGAAGGCGACGAGGTCGCCGGCATGCGCCCCTACCGGCGCGGCGACCGGATCTCCCGGATCGACTGGGCCGCGTCCGCCCGTCTCTCCGCCGCGCGCGGCACCGACGAGTTCGTCACGCGCGAGTTCTTCGCCGACCAGGCGCCCCGCGTCGTCGTCGTCTGCGACCGTCGGCCGGCGATGGCGGTGTACGGCGGTGGGCTGCCGTGGCTCGACAAGGCTGCGGCGGCCGCCGGGGTGTTCGAGCTCGTCGCGTCGAGCGTGATCGCCGAGCGTGCGGACCTCGCGTACGCCGATCAGCTCGCGGAGCGTGCAACGTGGCTCGCGCCCAGCCCGTCTGCGCACGCCGCCGTCGTGGCGCACCGACTGGCCACCACCCCGTGGTCGGGGCCTCCCGACGGGCTCACGCGTGCGCTCGAACTCGTCGTCCGGCATCGGTCGCAGCTTCCTGTCGGCGCGTTCGTGTTCGTCCTGTCGGACTTTCTCGGCGCCGTGCCGCCCAGAGTCTGGGGCCACCTGCGCTCGCTCCTCCTCGACGTCACGCCGGTGATCGTGCAGGACCCGACGTGGGAGCAGCGCTTCCCGTCGGTGCGCTCGACGGTCCTCGAGCTGCTCGACCCGACGACGGGTGCACGGAGCGAGGTATGGGTCCGCGACGGGCGCGCCAGGTCGGAGGAGAACGCGCGCCGCCTCGCCGGAACGGTCGACGGGTTCCGTCGGCTCGGGTTCGATCCCGTGATCGTCGGCTCGTCGCAGCCCGACGAGATCCACGCGGTGCTCGCACGGTGGGCCGAGCGCCGGAGCCTCCGCCGGCGGGCGGCCGCGTGAGACGCTTCGCACGGCCCCTGATCGTCGGCGTCGGGGCCGCGCTGCTTCTCCCGTCGGCGGGTGCCGGTGCCGTCACGGTCACCACACGCGTCGATCCCAGCCGCGCGTCGGTCGGCGTCCCGGTGACGTACACGGTCGAGGCGACCTTCGACGACGCGGCGACGGCGGCGCGGGCACGGATCGTCGCGCCCACGGGCGCCTTCGAGTCGATCGCTCCGGCCCGTCTCGAGCGGGCGGGGACGAGGGTCACCTTCACCCAGACGATCGCCTGCCTCGGGCTGGCCTGCGTGCCCGCGTCCTCCGCGCGCAGCGTCGTCCTGCCGGGCGCCGCGGTCGTCGGGGCGGGTGTAGCGGAAGCGGCTGCCCCGGCGAGCGTCACCGTCGTCCCGCGCGTCCCCGCCGCCGCGGTGGCCGCTCGGGTGGCTCCGTACCGCCGACAGGTCGAGCTGCCGGACGCGTCCCTTCGGGCAAGCCCTCGGAGGCTGGCGCTCGCGGCCGCGGCGGCAGCCGGAGCACTCCTCCTCGCCGCCGGCGCGCTCGTCGCGATCGAGCTTCGCCGGCGACGACGCGACCTGCCACGCGACGGGGACGAGCTCGACCGCGCCGTGCGCCTGCTCCGCGAGTCGACAGGGCGCTCGACCGCCGACCGCCGCCGCGCCGCCGGCCTCCTCGGCCGTGTCGCGCGCAACCGTGTCCCGGCCGTCGTGGCCGGCGCCGACCGGGTGGCCTGGTCACGTCCCGAGCCCGACGGCCGCGCGGCCGGGCAGCTCGCCGATCGGGCCGAGGCGGAGGCCCGGTGACGTCGACCGCACTTCCGCTCGCCGACGCGGCGGAGCTCCGCGCCCGCGGGCGCCGGACACGGGTCGCGCAGCTCGTCGCACTGGCGCTCGTCGGGCTTGCCGCGGTCGCTCTCGTCCTCGCGGCGACGCGGCTCGACCCCGCGCGGCAGGCGTTCGCTCCTCCCGGGACGTCGGCGATCGTCGTCCTCGACGTCTCCGCCAGCATCTCGTCGGAGACGTACGACCGGATCGCCGCGACGCTCGACCGGCTCGCGGACTCGAACGGTCGCTTCGGGCTCGTGCTGTTCTCGGACACCGCCTACCTGGCGCTCCCACCGGGAACGCCGGCATCAGAGCTTCGCCCGTTCGTGCGGTTCTTCCGCGTTCCCCGGCAGGTCGGCGGGGTGTTGCCGGCACCCCCGCCGAGCCCGTGGACCGACACGTTCAGCGCGGGCACCCGGATCTCGACGGGCCTCGAACGGGCGCTGACCGAGATCAGGGAGAGCCGGCTGCGGCGACCGGCAGTCGTGCTCGTCAGCGATCTCGACGACGACACCGGCGACCTCGACCGCATGACGCAGGTCGTGGTCGCGTATCGCCGCGCAGGCATCCCGCTCCACGTCGTCGGGCTCGATCCGTCGCCGGAGGACGCGAGCCTCGTCCGCGCGCTCCTCGTCGAGCCGTCGGACCTGAGCGCGGCGCCCTCGCGCGAGACCGCGTCGAGCCGGTTCGTGGCCGACCGCGCGGGCGAGCTTGCCGCGGCGGCAGCGCTTCTCGCGGTCGTCCTCGCGGCGCTGCTCCTCGTCACCCAGCGGATGCGGTGGCGGAGCGCATGAGAGCGTCGAGGCTCGCCGTCGCCTCCGCCCTGGCGGCGCTCGCCGTAGGGCTTGCGTTACTGGCCTACGACCTCGTGGCGTGGGACGACGCGCTCACGCAGGGCGACCGGACCTACGCCGCAGATCCGTCGGACGCCCGCTGGTCGGCGACAACCGTGCTTCCGCGTGACCCGGCGGGGGCATTCCTCCGGGTAGGCGACCCGGTCGCGCTCCGGCGCGCGGTGCGCTCGTTCGTCGTGTCCGTCGACGTGCCGCGTGGGCTCGACAACGGTCTGCGTCGCGCGCAGCTGCGGGCACGTGCCGATGTGGCGCTGACGGGCGTCGTCGCCTCGGGTGATCCGTCCGCCGCCTCGCAGGCGGCGAACCTCGCAGGCGTGCTCGCCGAGACGGCGCTCGAGGGCACGGCGACCGACCGCGGTCGGGCCGCGTTCGAGGCGGCGGTGAGGGCGGATCCGACGAACGCCGACGCTGCGTACAACCTCGAGCTGATCCTCCGCCGTGCGAAGGTCGTCGGGACGAGGGAGGGGCCCGGGTCGGGCTCGGGGCCCAGGGGGCAGGCCGAGCCGGGCGCGGGCTCGGGCCAGCCCGGGGAGGGCTACTGACGGTGCTGGGGCTCTCGATCCGACTGCTCGATCCGGCGTTTCTCGCGGTCGGCCTGGTCGGGCTCGTCCCGCTGGCGGTCGGGGCGATCGCGCTGCACCGCAGTCGGGACGCGGCGCGCGCCGTCGGGCTGCCGCCCAGCTCGCTCGTCGCCGCGCTCGTCCCCGCGGGGCTCGCGGCGGCTGCATGCGTCATCGCAGGGATTGCGGCAGCGCAACCGGTCCTGCGAACCGTCGACGGGCGGCCGCGACGCGTCGACTCGGAGACGATGTTCCTCGTCGACGTCTCCCGGTCGATGCGCGCATCGGCGAGCCCCGAGGCGCCGACGCGGCTCGATCAGGCGCGCGACGTCGTCGCGACACTGCGTGCCGCGGTGCCCGACGTCCCCACGGGCATCGCCGGACTCACGGACCGCGCGCTCCCGTACATCTTTCCGACGGCGGACCGGGGCGCGTTCGCGCGCGCGCTCGAGCGAAGCGTCCGCGCGGAGTCGCCACCGCCCGAGGAGGTCAACACGGTCGCGACGACGTTCGCGGCCGTGCCTGCGCTCGCGCGCGACGGCTTCTTCACACGCGGCAAGCCGTACCGGACATGCGTCGTCGTGACGGACGGCGAGGCGCGGACGAGCAGCGACGACACCGGCAGCTCCGTGAGTGCCGGCCCGAGCCTCGCGCCGGTGGGCGGGGGCGGGTCGACCGGCGGCGGAGAGTCGGTCGACCCGGCCGTGAGCGGGGCGGCTCTCGCCGGGGCTCGTGGCTGCCGGTTGATCGTCGTCCGCGTCGGCTCCACCGCCGACCGCCTGTATCTCGGCTCGGGGCGGGCGGAGCCCCAGTATCGACCGGACGAGGCGGCGGCCTCGAAGGTAGAGCGGTTCGCCGAGTCGGCGGGGGGAGCGGCCTTCTCGGCGTCCGACCTCGGCGCCGCGGCGAGGCGCCTCCAGGCCGATGCCGAGCGCGGCCCGGTGGAGCACGTCGCCCGCGACGTGACCGATCACGCGCTCGCGCCGTACGCCGCAGGTGCCGCCGCGCTCCTCGCCGTCGGCGTCGCGCTCGCCCGGACGGCGAGGGCTCCACGGAGGCGGTTGCGCCGACTCGACGGCGCCGAGTAGTCTCTCCGAGATGCGACGAGGCATCTCGCGGTTCCGGCTCCGGGCTCCGGTCGTGGCGATCGCCGCGACGGTCGTGCTCGCCGCGTTCGCCGGCGCCGCGCTCGGCCGTCCCGCGGCCACCGTCCAGCCGGTCGGCGACTGGCTCTCCTTCGGTCGGACGCCCGACAACGCCAGGTTTTCCCCGCTGACCCAGATCACGCCGGCGAACGTCGATCAGCTCGGCCGCGTGTACACCGTGGACTTCCTTCGGCTCGACCCGGACACCCGCCGCGGCCAGCAGTCCTATCCGCTCGCGATCGGCGGCACGCTCTACGTGACGACGAACGACGCCAACGTCTTCGCGATCGACGGGGCGACCGGGAAGATCCTCTGGCAGCGGAAGCCGCCGAACAGCGCCCTGTTCAAGAACTTCGGCGTCGTCGCGAACCGCGGCCTGTCGTACTGCGGCGGCAAGCTCTTCATCCTCCAGCTCGACATGAAGCTCGTCTCGATCGACCCGAAGGACGGAAGCGTCCTCGGCGAGGTCGCGCTGAGCCAGGACATCCCGAACGCGACCGCGAACTACGGCTACTCGGAGACGAGCACGCCGATCTGCGCGAACAACCGGCTCGTCTTCGGCGCCGCGGGCTCCGAGCGCGGAAACCGCGGGTTCGTGATGGCGTACACGACGAACCTGAAGCCCGCCTGGCCGACGCCGTTCTGGACGATCCCGCCCGACCTCCAGGCGTGGCGGCGCGGGTCGAGGCTCGTCGGCGGCGGGCCGGTCTGGACGCCGGTCACGATCGACACCACGACCAACACCGTCTACTTCGGCACCGGCTCCGCGACGCCCGTCTACTACCCGGCCCTGCGCCCGGGGCCGAACCCTCGCACGAGCTCCCTCATCGCCGTCAACCTGAGCGACGGCCGGATGAAGTGGTGGCGCGAGCTGATCCGCAACAACCAGTGGGAGTACGACGTCGCCCAGCCGCCGCTCGTCTACAACACGACCATCGGCGGCCAGCGCCACCGCGTGGTCTCCGTCGCGACGAAGGAAGGCACCTGGTTCGCGTTCGACGCCGCGACCGGCCGGCCGTTCCACGAGCGCGTCAAGGTGATCGACCGGGTCGAGCATCCGCCGCTCAAGCCCGGGCAGCCCGTCACGATCTTCCCCGGCTCGATCGGCGGCCTCAACTACTCGCCCGCCGCCTACGACCCGAAGACGAACTACGTCTTCAACGCGGCAGCCGAGACGGCGGGCGTCCTGATCCAGGATCGGCTGAGCCCGACCCAGAAGAAGCGCAAGCTCCTTCTCGGCGACGTCTACCTCGGCCTCTCGAACGGCACGTTCGGCGCGGCCGCTCGCGAGCTGGAAGGACCACGGCTCGATCAGCGCGATCAACGTGTCGACCGGCCGCCGCGTGTGGAAGTTCGACACGCCGGAGCCGGAGCGCGGCGGCGTCACGGCGACCGCCAGCGGGCTCGGCTTCGCGGGTGGCGGCGACGGCGTCCTGCGGGCGTTCGACCTCAAGACCGGCAAGGTCCTCTGGACGTTCCAGACCGGCCGTCAGATCGCGGCGGGGCCGACGCTCTTCACCGCGGGCGGCAAGGAGTACATCGCGCTCACGGTGGGCGGCACCCCGACGTCCTCGGGCGGCGGCCTCGCGTCGCAGCTCCAGGTGTTCGCGATCGGCGGGAGCAAGGTCGAGTCGCCGAAGCCGCTCGCCGCGACGGCCCCGGCCGCCGCGCAGCCCCGGGTCGCGTCCCGTCCCTCGACGGGCGCGCGGGCGACGGCCCGCTCCGCTGAGCGCGAGGTCGACGACGCCGCGAGCGGCGCGCATCGTCGATCCAGGGCGGCGCCGTCCCGCTGACGCTCTGGAACGCGAACACGTCGAACCTCGTCGACGTCCACGGGACGGCTCCTGTACGGCGGCGCCCCGGTCGTCGGCGCGAGGATCGCCGTCGACCGCTACACGCTTCCGGCAGCGACGGACAGCGCCGGCCGCTTCACGTACCCGGTCGACTCGACCCTCGCGCGGCGGCATCCGGTCTACGTCGTCGACACGAGTCGCGCCCGGCTCGGAGGCAGGGCGCTCACGACGGCGCAGCAGCGGGCGTTGCGCGGGGCGACGGGCGGGATCAGCGTCGGGTACCGCGTGAACGGCGTGTCGGTCGTCAACCGCCCGAACGGGACCGTCGTCGTGCGCGGCCGCGTGGCCCGGGCGGACGGCGTCCCCGCGCCGCCGGTCGTGCTCCTCTCCTACCGGCTCGCGGGCAAGATCACGGACGCCGCGGGCAATCCCGTGCGCGGCGCGACCGTCGTCACGCGCACGAACGACCGCGACTTCTGGACCTTCTCCGAGCCGAGCGACGCGAGCGGCCGCTATACGGGCTTCTTCCCCGCGTCCGACAAGACGGCGAGCGACCCCGTCGAGTTCGCGGTGCAGGTCGCGAACGGCCGGACGTCCTACACGACGGGCGCGCGAAACCCGACCTTCAAGCGGCTCGCGAGCTCGAACCTCGACCTGCGCCTGCCCGCCTCGGGCACGACGATGGCGCTCCCGACGGCGGTCACGACGCCGGGGGCGATCTATCGCGGCCTGCTCGTCGGCGTCTCGGGGCCGAACGGGGTCGTCAAGCCCGTCTCGGCCACCTGGCCGGACGCGCTAGGCCGCTTCACGCTCGTCCTGCCCGGCTCGGTGAAGGGCTCGACGCTGCGGTTCTGGCAGAGCGACTTCCAGTCGTTCACGACAGGCGCGGCGCCGGGCGGCCCGGTCGTCCTCGCGACCTGGCCGACGAAGCTGTCTCCCCGCGTCTCCCGCGACACCGGCTTCGTGCGCGTCCCCCGCTAGCGGGTCGTCCAGCGCGGCGCACGGCCCTCGCTCGGACGGAAACTAGACTGGCTGCGTGACGTCGACTGCATTCGACACCGACGTGCGCGCGCTGCTCGAGCGGCTCGGGGTCGGCCTCTCGCTCGTGACGGACGGCGATCTCGTCGTCCGCACGCCCATCACGGGCGAGGAGATCGCGCGCGTGAGCCGAACCGACGCGGCGGGCGCCGACGCCTCCGTCTCACGTGCGAGCCGTGCATTCGAGGCGTGGCGCGAGGTACCGGCGCCGCGGCGCGGGGAGCTCGTGCGCCTCCTGGGCGAGGAGCTCCGCCGCGAGAAGGAGACGCTCGGTGCCCTTGTGACGCTCGAGGTCGGGAAGATCGCGCAGGAAGGCCTCGGCGAGGTGCAGGAGATGATCGACATCTGCGACTTCGCGGTCGGGCTCTCGCGCCAGCTGTACGGACGCTCGATCGCGTCCGAGCGACCCGGTCATCGCCTCACGGAGACCTGGCATCCGCTCGGGCCGGTCGCCGTGGTCAGTGCGTTCAACTTCCCGGTCGCGGTGTGGAGCTGGAACGCGGCGCTCGCCCTGGTCTGCGGCGACCCCGTGATCTGGAAGCCCTCCGAGCGCACGCCGCTCACGGCGATCGCCACGACCGCGCTCCTCCGTCGGGCGGCCGACCGGTTCGGCGATACGCCGGACGGGCTCTTCGAGCTCGTGCTCGGCGGCGCCGATCGCGCGGTGCAGCTCGCGGACGACGACCGCGTGCCGCTCGTCTCCGCCACGGGCTCGACCGCCATGGGCAAGGCGCTCGCGCCACGTATCGCGGCGCGGCTCGGGCGCTCGCTCCTCGAGCTGGGCGGCAACAACGCGGCCGTCGTCGCGCCGAGCGCCGACCTCGATCTCGTCGTCCGCGCCGTCCTGTTCGCCGCGGTCGGCACGGCGGGTCAGCGCTGCACCTCGCTCCGGCGCCTGATCGTCCACGAGGGCGTCGCCGACGACCTGCTCGAACGGCTCGCGGCGGCCTACCGCAGCGTCCCGATCGGCGACCCGCGGGAGGAGGGGACGCTCGTCGGCCCCCTCGTGACCGGCGAGGCGTTCGGGCGCATGGAGGCCGCGATCGGCCGCGCGCGCGACGAGGGCGGGGAGCTCGTCGTGGGGGGCGGTCGCGCGCTCGCCGACCGCTGGCCCGACGCGTGGTACGCGGAGCCGACGATCGTGAGGATGCCGTCGCAGAGCGGCGTCGTCGCGGAGGAGACCTTCGCCCCCATCCTCTACGTCCTCGGCTACCGCGACCTCGACGAGGCGATCGCCCTCCAGAACGGCGTGCCCCAGGGCCTCGCGTCGTCGATCTTCACGACCGACCTCCGCGAGGCCGAGCGCTTCCTCGCAGCCGCCGGATCGGACTGCGGCATCGCGAACGTCAACATCGGCCCGAGCGGGGCCGAGATCGGCGGCGCCTTCGGCGGGGAGAAGGAGACGGGTGGCGGCCGCGAGTCGGGCTCGGATGCGTGGCGCGCGTACATGCGCCGGCAGACCGCGACGGTGAACTTCACGAGCGACCTTCCGCTCGCCCAGGGCATCCGCTTCGACGTGTAACGCCTCCGGTTGGCGCACGAGCCTGCCTGGACATGTCCGGCGCACGTTGATATATCAGTCGCGTGACCGCCAACGGTCGAGTCGGCGAGCCACTCATCGCGGCGTCGGGGATCTGGAAGATCTTCGGACCGAAGGCGGACCGCATCCTCGGGACGCCCGACGCGGATCTCGATCGTGCGGAGCTCCGCGAGCGGACGGGCTGCGTCGCGGCCGTGCGCGACGTCTCCTTCGATGTGTGGCGGGGCGAGGTATTCGTCGTGATGGGCCTGTCCGGCTCGGGCAAGTCGACGCTCGTCCGCACGCTCATCCGCCTCGTGGAGCCGACCGCGGGAACCGTCCGCATCGCGGATCGGGACGTCACCGCGGCGAGCGCCTCCGAGCTCCGCGAGCTCCGCCGCCACTCGGTCTCGATGGTGTTCCAGCACTTCGGGCTGCTCGCGCACCGCCGCGTGATCGACAACGTCGCGTTCGGGCTCGAGATCCGCGGGATGGCGAAGGGCGAGCGCCTGTCCCGGGCACGCGAGCTGCTCGAGCTCGTCGGTCTCGAGGACGTCGAGAACCAGTTTCCCGACCAGCTGTCGGGCGGGATGCAGCAGCGGGTCGGCGTCGCGCGCGCATTCGCGACGAACCCGGCGGTGATGCTCTACGACGAGCCGTTCAGCGCACTCGACCCGCTCATCCGGCGCGACATGCAGGACGAGGTGTCCCGCCTCCAGCGGGAGACCGGCCAGACGATGGTGTTCATCACGCACGACCTCCCGGAGGCGCTGCGGCTCGGCGACCGGATCGCGATCATGCGCGACGGGGCGATCGTCCAGCTCGGCACGCCGGAGGAGGTGGTCGGGTCACCCGCAGACGAGTACGTCGAGAACTTCGTGCGGGACGTGCCGCGGAGCCACGTCCTCACGCTGCGGTGGATCATGCGCCCCGCGCGGCCGGGCGAGGAGGGCGGGCCGGAGCTCGACGTGGGCACCACGATCAAGCAGGCGATCCCCGTGATCGCGTCCAGCGAGCGACCGGTGGCCGCCGTCGAGAACGGCACGGTGCTCGGCGTCGTCGATCGCATCGCGGCGCTCGAGGCGATCGCGGGCGAAGGCGGCTGACGTGTCCGTCGTCGCCGACGCCGCGTCCACGACGCCCCCGACGTCCCTTCTCGTCGAGCACCGGCCGTGGTGGCGCAGCCGGGTGACGCTCACGGCGGGGATCGTCGGCGTGATGCTCGTGTGCTACTTCGCCCTCTCGTCGCGCTACCCCTGGCCGGCGCAGCTCACGTGGAACACGCTGCCGACGCACCTGAACGACTTCCAGACCTGGCTCGTCGACCAGCGCAACGCGGAGAGCCCGAGCGTGGTGATCCGCGCGTTCAACGGCTTTGCGGGGTTCCTCGACGATCTCGTCCAGTGGTTCACGAGCTTCCTCGGGTGGATGACCTGGGTGGGTGTGTCGGCCGCGGGCGTTCTCGTGTCGTTGCGCTTCGGGGGCGTGCGCGCCTCCGTCTGGGCGCTCGCCGCCTTCGTCGCCTTCGCGGCGAGCGGCCTCTGGGTCGAGAGCATGCAGACGCTCGCGCTGATGCTGGCGGCGGTCGGGCTCTCCCTCCTCGTCGGCATCCCGCTCGGGGTGCTCGCGGGGCTCTCCGACCGGTTCGAGCGCTCCGTCACGCCGGTGCTCGACGCGATGCAGATCATCCCGGCGTTCGCGTACCTGATGCCCGTGGTGATCCTCTTCTCCGTCGGCCCGGGCGCTGCGGTGATCACGACGATGATCTACGCGATCCCGCCCGCGATTCGCATCACGGCGCTCGGGATTCGCGGCGTCCCGACGAACACCGTCGAGGCCGCGCTCGCGATGGGCTCCACGCCGTCGCAGGTGCTCGCGAAGGTACGGCTCCCGCTGGCGCGACGGATGCTGCTCCTGTCCGTCAACCAGACGATCCTCTTCGCGTTGTCGATGGTCGTCATCGCCGGGCTGATCGGCGGCAAGGGGCTCGGCGACGTCGTCACGAGCGGCCTCAACTCCTACCCGGCGCTCGCACTGCTCGCCGGCATCGTGATCGTGGTGATGGCGATGGCGCTCGATCGGGTCACGGAGGCGGTCGCGGAGCAGACGAACCCGGCGCGCCGCCATCTGACCGACGACCTCCGGCGTCGGTTGCGGAAGGCATCCGTTCTCACCGGAGGAGCCGTCGTCGCAGTGGTGGCGGTCGCGCGCATCCTCGGCGTCGGCGCCGACTACTCGCGCACGACGGCCCGCGACTGGCTGCTTGCGCGCATCCAGTCGGTTCTCGACTACGTCCAGAACCCCGACACGCTCCTCTTCCGGGTCACGAGCTGGTTCGGCGACCACATCGTCCAGTACGGGCTCGTGCCGTTCCGGAACTTCCTCGTGGAGACCCCGTGGCCCGTGACGCTCGTCGGGATCGCGCTCGTCGCGCTCGTCGTGAGCGGTCGGCGCGCCGCCGTCACGACCTTCGCGATGCTCGTCGTGATCGGCGTCATCGGCGAGTGGGCCTCCGCCATGGACACCGCCTCGCAGGTGCTCGTCGCGACGGTGCTGACGGTTGCGATCGGCTTCGGGCTCGGCGTCTGGGCGGCGGAGAGCCGGACGTTCTCCCGCATCCTGCGCCCCGTCAACGACGTGCTCCAGACCCTCCCGCAGCTCGTGTACCTGATCCCGCTGATCTACCTGATGCCGGTCTCGGTCGTACCGGGCGTGATCGCGGGCGTCCTCTACGCGTTCCCGGTCGTCGCCCGCCTCGTCGAGAACGGCGTCCGCAACGTCGAGGCGAACACGGTCGAGGCGGCTGCGTCGTTCGGAGCGACACGGCGCCAGGTGCTGCGGAAGGTCAAGATCCCGCTCGCCCAGGACGCGATCATGCTCGGGGTCAACCAGGGGATCATCATGGTGCTGGCGGTCGTGGTGATCGGAGGCCTCGTCGGGTCTCCCGGCCTCGGCTACGAGGTTGCGCAGGGGCTCGCGCGGTCCGACTTCGGGCTCGGTGTCCTCGCCTCGCTCGCCATCCTGGCGCTCGGAATCGCGCTCGACCGTGTCACCCGCGGCGTGCGGAGCTCGCAACTCGGAGAACGCTCGTGACGTCAAAGTCGATGGTCGGCGAGGCAGGGTCGCCGCCGACGACGCAACCGAAGGACGAAGGAGGTCGGATGTCGGACAGAAGAGCACGACCGGTGCGCCTGGCGCTCGCCGCGCTTGCGCTGGTCGTCGTGGCTGCGCTAGGGGTCTCGGCGAGCGCGTTCGGGCGCAGCGATGCGGCGAAGTGCGGGTCAGTCACCATGGACGAGAACGCGTGGGCCGGAGCCACGGCGAACGTGTACGTCCTCAAGTACGTCCTCGAGAAGAACCTCGGCTGCACCGTCAACATCGAGAAGCTCCCGGAGAGCACGCCGCTCTTCCAGGCGATGGCCGACGGCAAGGTCGACGTCGTCCCCGAGGACTGGAACAACATCGATCTCAAGGTCAACCAGAAGTACGTCAAGAGCGGGACGATCCAGAACCTCGGCTCGAACGGCGTCATCGGGCACATCGGTTGGTTCATCCCGACGTACCTCATGAAGCAGTACCCGCAGTTCAAGACATGGCAGGGGCTCAAGGGCAAGGAGAGCATCTTCAAGAGCCCCGAGTCGGGGTCGCAGGGGATGTTCCTCGGCGGCGATCCGTCGTACGTCCAGAAGGATGCGCAGCTGATCAAGGAGCTCGGCCTCGACTTCAAGTTCGTCTCGGTCGGCGCCGAGCCGGCGCAGGTCGCCCGCTGGTCGCAGGCGTACAAGCAGAAGAAGCCGATCCTCTTCTACTGGTACACGCCGCAGTACCTCAACACGGCGTACCAGCTGTCGGAGATCAAGCTGCCGGCGCGCAGCAAGAAGTGCGTCGACTCCTACAACCCGAAGCTCGGGAACAACTGGAGCATCTACAAGTGCGCGTACGGGCTGACGATCATCGACAAGCTGATGACGTCCGAGTTCGCGAAGAGCGGGTCGCCGGCCGTCGGCGTCATCAAGCGGTGGAAGTGGTCGGCGGGCGACCAGAACTTCGTCGCCAACCTCATCGCGGGTCAGCACATGGACCCCGAGAAGGCGGCCGAGAAGTGGGTCAAGGCCAACCCCGGGAAGGTGAAGACCTGGCTCGGCACGTGAGCTCGACCTGATTCGACGACGTGTGTCCCGCCCGCCGGGTGCGGGCGGGACACCGTCAGCCGGATGCGATTGAACACCCCGACCCTCCACATCAACCGGCCTCGCGTCCCCGACGAGCAGTCGCTCGCAGATCGGGCGTACTACGCGATCCGCGAGTGGATCGTGACGCTCGATCTCCCACCCGGCTCGGTCGTCAACGAGCGGGAGCTGATGGGCAGGCTCGGGGTGGGGCGGACGCCCGTCCGCGAGGCGCTCCGCGACCTCGCCCGCGAGCAGCTCGTCGAGGTGTTCCCGCGACGCGGGATGTTCGTCTCGAGCGTGGACGTCGGTGACATCGCCGGCCTCTCGGAGGTGCGCCTCCTCCTCGAGAGCGAGGCCGCCAGGCTCGCCGCGGAACGTCGGGGCGACGGCGACCTCGAGGAGACAGACGCGCTGCTCGAGGAGCTCGACGGGGCGGCCGGCGAACGGAACGCACGAGGCCTCATCGACCTCGACCAGCGCATCCACCGCCATGTCGCGAGGTGCGCGCAGAACCCGTTCCTCGAGACGACGCTCGAGGAGTACTACGTGCTGGCGTTGCGGATCTGGTTCGTCGCGCTCGACCGTGTCGCCCTCGACGAGGCGATCGCGGAGCACCACGCGATCCTCGAGGCGATCCGAGACGGCGACCCCGGGCGTGCGGAGGCCGTGATGCGAGCCCACGTCGAGAGCTTCGAGCGCGCGATCAGGGCCGTGCTCTAGCTGAGCTGCGGATCGTCGCCCACGAGACGCCGTGTTGGTCCCATCCCGAACCCCCACCCACCCACGGGGACACCGACACTATCGGCGAGTGTGCGATCGGTCCGTGCCGATTCGGCACCGGCTGTGTGACGCCGGGCGGCACCACGTCGCTCCGGCGCCGGGCGGTGGTATCGTCCGCCGCCAACTGATATATCACCACCCTCGGAGCCACTCGCATGCCTGATGCACCCTCCAGCGCCCGCGCCGTCGTGATCGGCTGCGGCATCGTCGGCAACAGCCTCTGCCACCACCTCACTCGGCTCGGCTGGACGGACGTCGTCCTGCTCGACAAGGGCCCGCTGCCGAACCCCGGGGGGTCGACGGGCCACGCGTCGAACTTCATCTTCCCCGTCGACCACTCGAAGGAGATGACGCAGCTCACGCTCGAGTCGCAGCGTCAGTACGTCGAGCTCGGCGTCAACACGGAGTGCGGCGGGATCGAGGTCGCGCGCACGGAGGAGCGGATGGAGGAGCTCCGCCGGCGGATGGTGTCGGCGAAGTCCTGGGGGGTCGACTCGGCGCGTCTCGTGACCCCGGCCGAGATCAAGGCGCTCGTCCCCTACATCGACGAGTCGATCCTCCTCGGCGGGTTCCACTGCCCCACCGTCTCCGTCGTCGACTCGCTCCGCGCCGGCACGCTGATGCGCGAACGTGCGGCCGACACCGGCGCGCTGACGGTGCTCCCGAACACCGAGGTCACGGGCATGGACGTCGAGAGTCGGGCGGATCCGGCGAATCCACACCTCACGGGGCACGATCGAGGCCGAGACGATCGTCATCGCCTGCGGTGTCTGGAGCCCGCTCCTCGCGCGGATGGCGGGCGCGCACATCCCGCTCACGCCGATGGTGCACCAGATGATCGACATCGGCCCGGTGCCGCGCTTCGAACGGAGCTCGAGCGCGATCGAGTTCCCGATCGTCCGCGACATGGACGTGTTCATGTACGAGCGGCAGGACGGGTCGGGGCTCGAGATCGGCTCGTATGCGCATCGCTCGATCGTCCACGAGCCCGAGGAGATCCCCACGATCGAGGCGGCGGCGCTCTCGCCGACCGAGTTCCCGTTCACCCAGGCTGACTTCGACCCGCAGCTGGCCGACGCGCTCGACCTGATGCCGGAGATCGTGGGGGACGAGTCGGTCGGCGTGAAGTACGCCATCAACGGGCTCATCTCGCTCACGCCCGACGGGATGCCGATCCTCGGCGAGACGCCCGAGGTCAAGGGGCTCTGGTCGGCCGCGGCCGTCTGGGTCAAGGAAGGCCCAGGGGTCGGAAAGTCCTTGGCGGAGTGGATGGTCGACGGTGAGTCGCACATCGACCTCCACTCGTCGGACGTCGCCCGGTTCCACGACCACCAGAAGACGCGCGCCCACGTGCGGGCGCGCACGACCGAGGCCTTTCCGAAGACGTACGGGATCATCCATCCCGCCGAGCAGTGGTCGTCCGACCGGAACCTGCGCATCTCGCCGATGCACGAGCGCGAGCGGGCGCTCGGCGCCGTGTTCTACGAGGCCGCCGGGTGGGAGCGCCCGCACTGGTACGAGGCGAATGCGCCGCTCGTGGAGCGTTACGGGGTCGAGCCGCGAGAGGCCGAGTGGGACGCGCGCTGGTGGTCGCCGATCATCAACGCCGAGCACCTCGCGATGCGCGAGCACGCCGGGATCTTCGATCTCTCGGCGTTCGCGGTCTTCGACGTCTGCGGCGCCGGGGCGCTCGACGCTCTGCAGCGCAGCGTGCTCGCACAGATGGACGTTGCGGTCGGCCGGGTCGTCTACACGCCCGTGCTCGCGCCGCGCGGCGGCTTCCGCTCCGACCTCACGATCATGCGCCTCGGCGAGGAGGAGTTCCGCATCGTGACCGGGGGCGCGCACGGCATGGCCGACCGCAAGCTCTTCGCGGACCAGCTCCCCGAGGACGGCTCGGCGACGCTCGTCGACGTCACGACCGCGTGGACGACGATCGGGCTGTGGGGCCCGCGGGCGCGGGACATCCTGGCGTCGACGACCTCGGACGACGTGTCGCACGAGGGCTTCCCGTTCGGCACCTGCCGCACGATCGAGATCGGCTCGCAGCTCGCGCTCGCGTCGCGGATCTCCTACGTCGGCGATCTCGGCTGGGAGCTGTACGTCCCGATCGAGCAGGGCGCCCGCCTCTGGGACGCGCTCTGGGAAGCAGGGCACCCCCACGGGCTGACCGCCTGCGGGATCGGCGTCTACGGGACGACCGGCCGCCTCGAGAAGTGCTACCGCGCGTTCGCGGCCGAGCTCGAGAGCGAGTACACCGTGGTCGAGGCCGGGATGGCGCGACCCACGGTCAAGGACCAGGACTTCGTCGGCAAGGATGCACATCTCCGTCATCGCGACGAGGAGCTCGCCGCGACCCTCTGCACGCTCACCGTCGACGACCACACGTCGGCAAGTGGCATCAAGCGCTACCCGCTGGGCCGCGAGCCGATCACGTTGCGGGACGGCACGCCGCTGACGGACACGAAGGGCCGGCGCTCCTACGTCACGAGCGCTGGGGCGGCACCCTCGCTCGGCACGTACGTCCTCATGGCCTACCTGCCGCCCGAGCACGCCGTCGAGGGATCGACCGACCTCGCGGTCGAGTACATGAACGAGCGTTTTCCGGTCACGGTCGCCGTCGTCGGGGCACGCCCGATCTTCGATCCGGAGAACGCGAGGATCCGATCGTGAGGGTCCTCGTCTGCATCAAGCGTGTCCCCATGACCGGAGGGACGATCGTCTTGACCGAGGACGCGCGGGCGATCGAGACCCGCCATCTCGGCTTCACCATCAGCCCGCACGAGGAGTGTGGGGTGGAGGAGGCCGTGCAGATCGTGGAGGCGCACGGCGGCGAGGTGGTCGTTCTCGCGCTCGGGCCCGCCGAGGCCGAGGAGCAGCTGCGCGACGCGATGGCGATCGGAGCGGATCGCGCCGTACACCTCGTGACCGACGGCGCGGAGTGGGATCCGCAGGCGACGGCCGCGGCGATCCTCGAGGCGGTTCGCGCCGACGAGGAGGCGAACGGGCCGTTCGACCTCGTCGTCTTCGGCAACGAATCGGCGGACTCAGGCAACTTCCAGGTCGGGATCCGCGTGGCCCACGCGCTCGGCCGGCCGGTCGCGACCGGCCTGAAGGCGCTGACGCTCGACGGCGGCACCGTGCGCTGCGAGCAGGAGACGGCGGGTGCTCGCGACGTCTACGTGCTCCCGCTTCCGGCCGTGGTGACGGTGAAGGAAGGGCTCAACCTGCCGCGGTACCCGTCGGTGCCGGGACGCCTGCGCGCGCAGCGCAAGCCGGTCGAGGCGAGCACGCCGGAACGGCCCGCGCCGCGTCTCGAGCTCGTGCGACTCGTCGTGCCGGAGGGCGAGCGGAAGCAGGCAGAGATTCTCGGCGAGGGGGCCGCCGCCGCACCCCGTGTGGTCGAGGTCCTGCGCGAGATCGGGGTGCTCTCGTGAGCCGACGACCCGCACGACCGCGCCCGCGCTGCGCTTCGGACGGCTTCGATCGCGCCGGAGCAACGCGATGACGGTGCTCGTCTACCTCGAGCACGCCGACGGCGCCGTCGACGAGCCGTCGCTCCAGGCTGTGACGCTTGCCCGCTCCCTCGCAGGCGACGCATCGGTGCAGGCGGTATCCGCCTGTGGTGATTCGACACAGGCTCCGGCCGACGGGCTCGCCGGCCACGGCGTCGACGTCCTGCACGCTGCGATGCACGACGCCTTCGCGGCGTACGCGCCGCGGGCGATCGCCGAGGCCATCGCCGAGCTCGCACGGCGGCTCGGCGCCACGGCCGTCATCGGCCCGGGAACGGAGCGCGGGAACGAGGTGCTCGCGCACGTCGCTGCGCTGCTCGATCTGCCTCTGGCGGCCAACTGCGTCTCGGCGAGCGGCGCCGAGGTGACGAGGATCCGCTGGGGCGGCAGCCTCCTCGAGGAGGCCCGTGTCGACGCGTCGCCGCTGCTCATGACCGTCCAGCCGCACGCCCTGGCCGCCCAGGTGGGCGCGCAGGGGACGGCGACGGTGGAGTCGTTCACGCCGTCGCTCTCCGAGGCGGCGCTCGCGCTGCGCGTGGTCGAGCGCGCCGCCGCCGCGACCGGAGGCGTCTCGCTCGCCGACGCAAAGGTGGTCGTCTCCGGCGGCCGTGGGGCGGGATCCGCGGAGGGATTCGTCCCGATCGAGGAGCTCGCCGGGCTGCTCGACGCGGCTGTCGGCTGCTCGCGGGCCGTGACGATGGCCGGCTGGCGCCCGCACACCGATCAGGTCGGCCAGACGGGAACGAAGATCGCGCCCGAGATCTACATCGCGTGCGGCATCTCGGGCGCGACGCAGCACATGGCGGGGTGCAAGGGCGCGAAGCGGATCCTCGCGATCAACGCCGACCGGGACGCACCGATCCTCCAGAGCGCCGACTACGCCGTGATCGGCGACATGCACGAGGTGGTGCCCGCGATCTCCGCTGCGCTCCGCGCGGCTCGGCCGTGACCACACTCGCCTCCGCGCTCGCCCTTCTCGTCGCGCTCGTGGTCGCAGGAGTGCTCTTCGGGCGTCGTGCCAACCTCCTCTACCGCATCGTCCGGCTCGGGAAGCCGACCGACCGCACCGGCGACGCCGGTCGACGGGCGCGGACCGAGGCGACCGTCGTGCTCGGTCAGCGGAAGCTCCTCCAGCGCGTCGTCCCCGGTCTCGTCCACGCCCTCGTCTTCTGGGGGTTCGTCGTCCTCCTCCCGACGATCCTCATGGCGCTGCTCGGAGCGGTCGACGAGGACTGGACGCTCCCGTGGCTCGGCCACCAGGGCTGGTACCTCCTCCTCGTCGACGTCTTCTGCGTCCTGGTCCTCGTCGGCGTGATCGCCGCGTTCGGGATCCGCAAGGTCCAGCGGCCCGCGCGCTTCGAGGGCAGCCATCTCCGTGAGGCCGACCTGATCCTCGGCCTGATCGCCGTGATCGTGACGACGCTGCTTCTCTGGCACGCATCCCAGATCGCGCTCGGGATCGCAGAGTGGCCCCCGGGCTGGTCGCCCCTCTCGAACGCGATCGCGACTGCCATGGGCGACGGCGCCTGGCTCGAGACCGGCGAACGGGTCTTCGTCTGGCTCCACGTCCTCACGATCCTCTCGTTCCTCGTCTACCTGCCCTACTCGAAGCACCTCCACATCGGCACGGCGGGGATCAACGTCTGGTTCGGCCGCACGCGGTCGCGGGGCCGGCTCGAGCCGCTCGACTTCGAGGTCGAAGACGAGGCCGCGCTCCGGCTCGGCTCGGGGACGCTGGTCGACATGACGTGGAAGCAGATGCTCGACACGATGTCCTGCACCGAGTGCGGACGTTGCCAGGACGTCTGCCCGGCGTGGGCGACGGGGAAGGACCTGTCGCCGAAGCTCCTGATCATGGGTCTTCGCGATCGCCTGTTCGCCGAGGGTCCGGCGGTGCTCGACGGCGGCGAGCCCGACCGCGCTCGTGCCGGCTGCGGTGACCGACGAGGTCGTGTGGGACTGCGTGACCTGCGGCGCGTGCGTCCACGAGTGCCCGGTCTCGATCGAGCACGTCGACCACATCGTCGACCTGCGACGCCACCTCGTGATGGCGGAGTCGCGCTTCCCCGCCGAGGCGGGGACGATGCTCCGCGACGTCGGCCGCTCGTCGAACCCCTGGGGCAAGCCGCAGTCGGAGCGCGCCGCCTGGGCCGACGGCCTCGGCGTCCGCGTGCTCGAGCCGGGCGATCCCGCGCCGGAGGTCCTCTACTGGGTCGGCTGCGCGGCGTCGTTCGACGAGCGCGCGCGCGCCAGTGCGCGCGCCACCGCGACGCTCCTCCTCCACGCGGGCCTCGACGTCGGGATCCTCGGGCCGCGCGAGTCGTGCACGGGCGACCCCGCCCGCAGGATGGGCGACGAGTTCACCTTCCAGGAGCAGGCGCGGCGGAACGTCGCGACGCTCGGGGAGGCCGGCGTCACGCGGATCGTCACGAGCTGTCCGCACTGCTTCAACACGCTCGGCAGCGAGTACACGGACTTCGGCGGTACCTACGAGGTCGTCCATCACACCGAGCTGCTGGCGGAGCTCCTCGCCGACGGACGACTCGAGGCTCCCGAGGGCACCGACGCGATCACGTACCACGACTCCTGCTACCTCGCCCGTCACAACGACGTCGTTGCGGCGCCGCGCGCGATCGTCTCGCGCATCGGACGGCCGCTCGAGATGGCCCGTCACGGGAAGCGGACCTTCTGCTGCGGTGCCGGCGGTGCGCACATGTGGATGGAGGAGCGCGGCTCCGCCATCAACGAGGAGCGCGCGCGTGAGGCGGCGGCGACGGGGGCTGAGACGCTCGCCGTGGCGTGCCCGTTCTGCACCATGATGCTCGACGACGGCGTCAGGCAGACGGGCTCGGGCCTGCGCGTGGCGGACGTCGCGGTGCTCCTCGCGGAGGCCGTCGTCCCGGCCTCGGGCGACTGAGCGCTCAATCCTCTCGCGCGTCGCTTGACGAGGGTCAGCGGTGGGGCCTAGACTCATATGGTGGAACAGGAGTTCCACCACATGAGCACGGGAACCCAATCCATCGATCGCGCGGCGCAGGTGCTCGTCCACGTCGTCGAGACCACCGATCCGCCGACCGTGGGCGTCCTCTCGACCCGACTCGGGCTGCCGAAGAGCACCGCCTCGCGCGTCGTCGGTGCGCTCGAGCGTCAGGGTCTGATCCGGCGCGACGGAGGCGCGGGCCAGCTCCTGCCCGGAGCGGTCCTCCAGCGCTACGCGCGTCGGGAGACCGGCGACGCGGAGCTGGTCGAGCGCGCGTCGGAGGTGCTCGACCGGCTCGCACAGGCGAGCGGCGAGACGATCAACGTCGGCGTTCCGTCACTCGGCGCAGTCGAGCTCCTCGACCAGCGCGACAGCCGCCACTTCCTCGGCTCGCCCAGCTGGATCGGCCGTCGCGTCCCCGCGCACGGCTCGGCGCTCGGCAAGGTCTTCTATGCGTACGGCGCCCTGCCCGTCCCGTCCGGTTCGCTCGAGCCGCTCGCTCCCCATACCGTCCCGGCGGCGGAGGATCTCGGCCTCGACGACGTGCGCGCGAGGGGCTATGCGACCGCCGTCGAGGAGCTGGAGCCGGGCCTCTGGGCCGTCGCCGCACCCGTGCGCGATGCCACCGGTTCGGTGGTCGCTGCACTCAGCGTCTCCGGCCCGACGGTGAGGCTCCGTCGCGGGGTGCTGCACCGCCTCGGCCGCCTTCTCGTCGAGGAAGCGCGCACGCTCTCCCTGCTCCTCGGGCACGACGACCGAAAGCGAGGTGTGGCATGACGATCCGATCGGAGGTGGGCAGATGAGCGACGACGAGATCGATCTCGAGTCGCTGTCCGACGAGGACCTCGTCGCACAGATGCACGACGACCTCTACGACGGGCTCCCCGACGAGATCGTGCGCGGCACCGAGATCCTGCTCGAGCGCGGCTGGTCGGCCGACAGGACGCTGAGCGACGCGCTGGTCGAGGGGATGCGGATCGTCGGCGTCGACTTCCGCGACGGCATCCTGTTCGTCCCCGAGGTGCTCCTCGCAGCAAATGCGATGAAGGCAGGAATGGAGGTGCTGCGGCCGCTGCTCTCCGAGTCGAGCGCAGACCGGATGGGCAAGGTCGTCATCGGCACCGTCAAGGGCGACATCCACGACATCGGCAAGAACCTGGTGGCGATGATGCTCGAGGGGGCCGGGTTCGAGGTCATCGACCTCGGGATCAACAACGCCGTCGAGAGCTACCTCGCGGCGCTCGAGGAGCACAAGCCGCAGATCCTCGGCATGTCCGCCCTCCTGACCACGACGATGCCCTACATGAAGGTCGTCGTCGACACGATGGTCGAGAAGGGGATCCGCGACGACTACATCGTGCTCGTCGGCGGCGCGCCGCTGAACGAGGAGTTCGGGAAGGCGGTCGGAGCCGATGCGTACTGCCGGGACGCGGCCGTCGCGGCCGAGACGGCCCAGGCGCTCGTGCTCGCCCGGCGGTCGGCCGTCGCGGCATCGTGAGGCGGCGACCGTGCCGGTGAGCGACCGAGCGACCTCGCTCCTCGAGGAGGAGGTCGTGTTCCCCGCCGAGCAGGCCGAGGGGCGGGTGCTGATACTCGCCTGCGGTGCGATTGCGCGCGAAGTGCTCGCGATCGTCAGGTTGAACCGGTGGACGCACGTCGACGTGCGCTGCCTCCCGGCGAAGCTCCACTCGCGCCCCGAGCGCATCCCGGCCGCCGTGGACGCGAAGCTGACCGAGCTCGCCGGGAGGTACGAGCAGGTATTCGTCGCATACGCCGACTGCGGCACGGGAGGCGCGCTCGAGCCCGTGCTGGAGCGCCACGGCGTCGAGCGGCTGCCGGGCGCGCACTGCTACGGCTTCCTCGCGGGGAACGACGCGTGGGACGCGATGCAGGAGGACGAGCCCGCGACGTTCTACCTCACCGACTTCCTCGCCCGGCATTTCGACGCCCTCGTCGTCCGGGGCCTCGGGATCGACCGGCGCCCGGAGCTCCTCCCGTTGATGTTCGGCAACTACGTCAGGCTCGTCCATCTCGCACAGACCGACAACGCCGAGCTCGACCGCCGCGCCGAAGGAGCGGCCGCGTTCCTCGGGCTCCGCTACGAGCGTCGCCGGACTGGATACGGCGACCTTCAGGCCCGCGCTCGAGCGCTTCGTCGCCGGAGCGGACGTGGGTGAGCTGACCGTCATCTGGTGGCGGGACATCCCCGCCCAGGTCACGGCGAAGGAGGGTCGGACGCGGGCCGCGCGCGAGCTCGAGCCGCGCTTCCAGGAGGCGATCGACGCCGCGGCGATGCGCGCGGGGCTGATCGGCACCGACGCCTATCTCGAGGAGTGGAGGCGGGAGCCGCGCAGCTGCGGCGACGATCTCGAGGCAGAGGTCGCCCAGGAGGTCGAGTGGCTCGATGCCGCCTACACCGACGACGTGCTCGAGCGCCTGATACGCGCGAGCGGGAAGGAGACCGGGTGACCGAGACCGTGCTTTCCTCGCCGACGAAGGACGTCGTGATGGGCTTCGACCGGCCGTTCGTCGTGATCGGCGAGCGGATCAACCCCACCGGGCGCAAGGCGCTCGCGGCGGAGATGGCGGCCGGGAACTTCGAGACGGTCGTCGCGGACGCGCTGGCCCAGGTGGCGGCGGGCGCCCAGATGCTCGACGTCAACGCGGGCATTCCGCTCGCCGACGAACCCGCGATCCTCGCGCACACGGTCGAGCTCGTCCAGTCGATCACCGACGTGCCCCTCTCGATCGACTCGTCGATCGTCGAGGCGCTCGAGGCCGGCCTCGCCGTCTACCGAGGGAGGGCGCTCGTCAACTCGGTGACGGGGGAGGACGAGCAGATGGAGCGCGTGCTGCCGCTCGTGGCGCGCCATGGCGCGGCGGTCGTCGCGATCACGAACGACGAGACGGGGATCAGCGAGGATCCTGACGTCCGCTTCGAGGTGGCACGGAAGATCGTCTCGCGCGCCGAGGACCACGGCATCCGCCGGGAGGACGTCGTCGTCGACCCGCTCGTGATGCCCATCGGGGCGATGGGGACCGCCGGCCGCCAGGTCTTCAGACTCCTGCGGCGGCTCCGCGACGAGCTCCGCGTGAACACCACATGCGGCGCCTCGAACGTCAGCTTCGGGCTCCCCAACCGCACGGGCCTCAACGCGGCATTCCTGCCGATGGCGATCGCCTCGGGCCTGACGTCGGCGATCACCAGTCCGCTCCACGTCGAGATGCTGCAGGCGGTCAAGGCGGCCGACGTGCTGATGGGAAACGACGAGCACTGCGCCGCCTGGATCGCGCGTAACGGGGACGGTGCGGCCTCGGCGACCGCGGGTCGCCGGGGGGGACGCGCGGCCCGAAGGGCGACGGCGGACGCGTGAGCTCCGGCGCACGTGTCGTCTTCCTGCCCTCGGGGCGGCGCGGGAGCGTTCCGCGCGGGGCGACCGTGCTCGACGCGGCACGCCGACTCGGTGTCGACCTCGACTCGACCTGCGGCGGCCGGGGAATCTGCGGTCGCTGCCAGGTGACCGTGGCGGAGGGGGAGCACGCAAAGCACGGGATCACCTGCGCGAGTGAGGCCCTGACGCCCGAGACCGAGACCGAGCGACGCTACGCCGCCGACCGTGGGCTCGCGCCCGGCCGCCGGCTCGGCTGCACGGCGCTCGTCGCCGAGGACGTCGTGATCGACGTACCGCCGGAGAGCCAGGTGTATCGCCAGGTCGTGCGCAAGGAGGCAGAGGCGCGGGCGATCGAGCTCGACCCCGTCGTCCGCCTCTACACGGTCGCCGTCGAGGAGCCCGAGCTCGGCTCGTCGCGGAGCGACGCGGCGCGACTGCTCGACGCGCTCGCGCGCGAGTGGGGCTTGCACCATCTCAGTTTGGATACGCATGTATTGCGAAAACTCCAACATGCTCTGAGAAGTGGCGGCACGACGGCGCTCGCGCCCTGGCACGTGACCGTGGCGGTGCACGACGGGACGGTGGTGACGGCCGTGTGGCCGGGATTCCATGACGCGGCGTACGGGATCGCGTTCGACGTCGGCTCGACAACGGTGGCGGGGCACCTGTGCGACCTCCGGACGGGCGAGGTGCTCGCGTCGTCCGGCGCGATGAACCCCCAGATCCGCTTCGGCGAGGACCTGATGAGCCGCGTGTCGTACGTCATGCTCAACCCCGGCTCCGTGAAGGAGCTGACACGCGCGGTCCGCGGCTGCCTCGCGAAGATGACGGCCGAGCTCTGCGGGGAGGCGGCCGTCGAGCGCACCGACGTGCTCGAGGTGACGATCGTGGGCAACCCCGTGATGCACCACCTGCTGCTCGGCATCGACCCGACCGAGCTCGGCGGCGCGCCCTTTGCGCTCGCGGTCGACGACGCGGTCCGCGTCCGCGCCTCGGAGCTGGGCCTACCGGTGGACGAGGGCGCGCGCGCGTACGTCCTGCCGTGCATCGCGGGTCACGTCGGCGCCGACGCGGCCGGAGTGATCCTCGCCGAGGCCCCGCAGCGCCAGGATCGGGTGTCGCTGATCGTCGACGTCGGGACGAACGCCGAGATCGTGCTCGGGAACCGCGAGCGGCTGCTCGCGGCGTCGAGCCCGACCGGGCCCGCGTTCGAGGGGGCGCAGATCAGCTGCGGCCAGCGGGCCGCGCCCGGGGCGATCGAGCGCGTGCGGATCGACCGGGAGACGCTCGAGCCCCGTGTAAAGGTCGTCGGCTGTGACGCGTGGTCGGACGAGCCCGGTTTCGAGGGGGCGCGTGTGACAGGCGTCTGCGGTTCCGGCATCGTCGAGGTCGTCGCCGAGCTCCTTCTCGCCGGCGTCCTCCTGAGCGACGGGACGCTCGACGGGTCGCTCGCGGCCCGAACCTCCCGCGTCGTCGCCGACGGACGCACCTTCTCGTACGTCCTGTGGGCGGGGGACCCCGAGCTCACGATCACGCAGAACGACGTCCGGCAGATCCAGCTGGCGAAGGCGGCGCTCCATGCCGGGTGCACGCTGTTGATGGAGCGCTACGGCATCGACCACGTCGACCGCGTGCGCCTGGCGGGAGCGTTCGGCGCCCACATCGACCCGGTCCACGCACTCGTCCTGGGGCTCGTCCCGGACTGCGATCCGGCTTCGGTCACGTCCGCGGGCAACGCCGCCGGGACCGGGGCGCGGATCGCCCTCCTGAACCGTGCCGCGCGGGAGGAGATCGAGCGCGTCGTCCGGGACGTGGAGAAGGTCGAGACCGCGATCGAGCCTCGCTTCCAGGAGCACTTCGTGCACGCGATGGCCATCCCGCACGAGACAGACCCGTACGAGCGGCTCGGAAAGGTCGTTGCGCTCCCCGCCAAGCGCGTCGCGCCCGCCGGCCGCCGCACCCGACGTCGTCCAGCCGAGGCAGGGAGGAACGCGACATGACCGAGACACGGAGGCGAAGCGGCGGCCGGGCGGGGCGGCAGGCGGCGAGGATGCAGGCCCACGTCGAGCGCGTCCCGTTCCTGACGCGAGCGCTCGCGCCGGTGGAGGTGCTCGGCGAGGAGGGGCTCGCGATCATCGAGGAGAACGCCGAGCGGATCCTCGAGGAGGTCGGGATCGAGTTCCACGACGCGCCGGATGCGCTCGAGCTCTTCGGAGGCGCGGGCGCCCAGGTCGACGGCGAGCGCGTCCGATTCCCGCGTGGGCTCTGCCGGTCGCTCGTCCAGGGAACCGCGCCGGCGACCTTCACCCAGGTTGCCCGCAATCGCGCACACGACGTCGTCTTCGGCGGGAAGGGGACGATCTTCGCGCCCGCCTACGGCTCCCCGTTCGTCCGCGACCTCGACGGCGGTCGTCGCTACGGGACGATCGAGGACTTCCGCAACTTCGTGAAGCTCGCGTACGCCTCCCCGTGGATCCACCACTCGGGCGGCACCGTCTGCGAGCCGGTCGACGTGCCCGTCAACAAGCGGCATTTCGACATGATCGACGCGCACCTGCGCTACTCGGACAAGCCGTTCATGGGCTCGGTGACGCGGCCGGAGCGCGCGCGCGACACGGTCGAGATGGCGCGGATCGTCTTCGGCCGGGAGTTCGTCGACGAGAACACGGTCGTCTTCAGCCTGATCAACGCCAACTCCCCGCTCGTGTGGGACGCCACGATGCTCGGCGCGGCGCGCGCCTACGCGGAGGCGAACCAGGCCGTGATGATGACGCCGTTCATCCTCGCCGGTGCGATGAGCCCGTCGACCGTCGCGGCGACCTGCGCGCAGACGCTCGCCGAGTCGCTCGCCGGCATGGCGTACGTCCAGCTCGTGCGGGCCGGGGCGCCCGTCGTGCTCGGCTCCTTCGCTTCGTCGATGTCGATGCAGTCCGGAGCGCCGACCTTCGGGACGCCCGAGCCGGCGCTCGTGCTCTACGTCATGGCCTCCCTCGCGCGTCGGCTCGGCGTGCCGTTCCGGTCGGGCGGCGCGCTCACCGCCTCGAAGATCGCGGATGCTCAGGCGGCGTACGAGTCGGCCAACACGATGCAGCCGACGATGCTGGCCGGCGTGAACTTCGTCCTCCACGCCGCCGGGTGGCTCGAGGGCGGGCTCGCGATGGGCTACGAGAAGTTCGTGCTCGACGCCGACCAGCTCGGCATGTGGCACGCGTTCGCGCCGGGTGTCGACCTGTCGGAGAACGGCCAGGCGATGGACGCGTTCCTGACGAACGAGCCGGGCACGCACTTCCTCGGTCACCCGCACACGCTCGCGAACTTCGAGACGGCGTTCTACCGCTCTGCCGTGGCCGACAACTCGAGCCTCGAGCAGTGGGAGAGCGAGGGAGCGCAGGACGCTGCGACGCGGGCGAACGCGATCTGGAAGCGGACCCTCGCCGAGTACGAGGCGCCGGCGCTCGACGACGCGGTCGACGAGGAGCTGCGCGAATGGATCGAGCAGCGCAAGGCGTCGTTCCCCGACGCGAGCGAGTGATGGTCGCGACCGAGCCCGCAACGCGCGCGACGGAGCTGCTCGAACGGCCGCGCTACGAGGTGATTCCGCTCGACGGGACGGAGGACGAGGTGCTGGAGCACGTCCCGCGCGAGGTGACCGTCACCGTCACCGCCTCGCCGACGCGTGGGCTCGAGCCGACGCTCCGCCTCACCAGCTCGCTCGCCCGACACGGGTACGACGTCGTCCCGCATCTGTCCGCACGGCTCGTGACAGACGCGGCCGAGGTCACCGAGATCGTCGACCGGCTGCGCGGAGACGACGTCCGGAACGTCTTCGTCGTGGCAGGCGACGCGGAGGAGCCGCGTGGGCCGTTCCACGGCGCGATCGACCTGCTCGAGGCTCTCGCCGAGCTCGGCCGGCCGTTTGCGGAGGTCGGGATCACCGGCTACCCCGAGCCCCACCCGCTCATCGACGACCGGACGGCCGTCGCCGCGATGTCCGCCAAGGCGCGGCACGCGACGTACGTCGTGAGCCAGGTCTGCTTCGATCCCGCCGTGACCGCGTCCTGGATCGAGGGCGTGTGGGCGCGCGGGACGCGACTCCCCGTCTTCGTCGGCATCCCCGGTGCGGTGCCGCGCGCGAAGCTCCTCCGTGTCTCGACGCGGATCGGGATCGGTGACTCACTGCGCTTCCTGCGCAAGAACGGAAGCTTCGCCGGGCGTCTCGTGCGCGGCTTCGACCCAGACCGGCTGATCGACGGCCTCGGTGCCGTTGTCTCGACCGAGAAGGTCGCAGGCTTCCATGTCTTCACGTTCAACGACGTCGCGGACACCGAGGCCTGGCGTCGGCGGCGCCTCGACGGATCGTGAGCGCAAGCGGGCGCTCGTACGACGTCGTCATCGTCGGCGGCGGCTCGGCGGGCTGCGTGCTGGCGAACCGTCTGAGCGACGACCCGGCGACGCGTGTTCTCGTCCTCGAGGCCGGACGGCCGGACGCGTGGTGGGACGTCTACGTCCACATGCCCGCCGCTCTGTCCTTCCCGATCGGCAACCCCCGCTACGACTGGGGGTACGAGTCCGAGCCGGAGCCGTTCATGCACGATCGACGGATCTACCACGCGCGCGGCAAGCTCCTCGGGGGCTCGTCCTCGATCAACGGGATGATCTTCCAGCGCGGCAACCCGATGGACTTCGAGCGGTGGGCCGCCAGGCCGGGACTCGAGACGTGGGACTACGCGCACTGCCTGCCCTACTTCAAGCGGATGGAGACATGCGTCGCCGGTGCCGACGAGTGGCGCGGGGGAGAGGGACCGCTCGTCGTCGAGCGAGGGCCTGCTTCGAGCCCGCTCTTCGAGGCGTTCTTCCAGGCGGTGCAGCAGGCCGGCTACGCGCTCACCCCGGACGTCAACGGCGAGCGGCAGGAGGGGTTCGCGGCGTTCGACCGGAACATCCACCGCGGGCGGCGGCTCAGCGCAGCACGCGCCTACCTCCACCCGGTGAAAGGACGGCCGAACCTCGACGTCCGTTGCCGCGCGCTCGTCACGCGCGTGGTGCTCGAAGGAACGCGGGCGGTCGGGGTGGAGGTCGTCCACCGCGGCAGGACGGAGATCGTGCGCGCGGGAGAGGTGATCCTCTGCGGCGGCGCGATCAACTCGCCGCAGCTGCTCCAGCTGTCGGGGATCGGGAACGCGAGCGAGCTGCGCGCGGTAGGCGTCGACGTCGTCCACGACCTGCCCGGAGTCGGCGAGAACCTCCAGGACCACCTCGAGGTCTACGTCCAGCACGCATCGACGCAGCCGGTCTCGGTCGCGCCCGCGATGAAGTGGCGCAACCGGCCGTGGGTCGGCTTCCGCTGGCTCGCGTTCCGCTCGGGGCCCGGCGCGACGAACCACTTCGAGGCGGGAGGGTTCGTCCGCTCGAACGACGGCGTGACGCACCCGAACCTGATGTTCCACTTCCTCCCGCTCGCGATCCGCTACGACGGCACGCAGCCAGCGGGCGGCCACGGCTACCAGGTGCACGTCGGCCCGATGTTCTCTGACGCCGTCGGGTCGGTGAAGATCACGTCGCCCGACCCGCACGCCAGGCCGGCGCTCCGCTTCAACTACCTCTCGACCGAGCAGGACCGGCGCGAGTGGCCCGAGGCGATCCGGTCCGCGCGCGCCATCCTCGGGCAGGCCGCCTTCGAGCCCTTCGACGGCGGCGAGGTCTCACCCGGGCCGGCCGTCGAGACGGACGACCAGATCCTCGACTGGGTCGCACGCGACGCGGAGACGGCGCTCCACCCGTCCTGCTCCTGCCGGATGGGCGTCGACGAGCTCGCCGTCGTCGACCCGGCGACGATGCGGGTTCGCGGGCTCGACGGGCTCCGCGTCGTCGATGCGTCCGTGATGCCGTCGATCACGAACGCGAACCTCTACGCGCCGACGATGATGCTCGCGGAGAAGGCCGCGGACGTCGTCCTCGGTGCGACGCCGCTCGAGCCTTCGACGGCGCACTGGTACCGAGCGCCCGGCGTCACGTCAGCGCGATGACCGCGACGCCGACGACGATCAGGGCCGCTCCCGCGAGACGATCCGGTCCGACGCGCTCACCCGCGAGCGGCGCGGCGAGGAAAGCCGCGATGAGCACGCTCGTCTCCCGCACGGACGCGACGGCGGCCGCAGGCGCGCGTGAGAGTGCCGCAAGCACGAGCGCGTAGGCGACGAAGGAGAGGATCCCCGCGAGCGCGGGGAGGGGCCGCGCGGCCGCCCCGACACGCGCGGGCCCGCTCCTCGTGAGCAGCAGGATGCCGATGTAGCCTGCCGCCGCCGGGAGCATCACGAGCTCGAGGTAGACGACCGGCGAGGCGTGCTCGATGCCGTGCTTGTCGACGAGCGTGTAGGCGGCGATGCACGACGCGACGGCAACGCCGAACGCGGCCCCGACGCCCCGTCCGTCTGCGTGACCGCTCCCGAGGCCGCGGACGAGCAGGACTCCGACCCCGACGAGGCAGACGCCGGCAGCCTGCGGCAGGCTCGCTCCGATGCCGAGCACGGTGACTCCGACGAGCAGCACGAGGACGGGTGCGAGGCCCCTCGCGATCGGATAGACGACCGAGACGTCGGCGCGGCGGTACGCCGCCGCGAGTGTCGCGAAGTACACGAGCTGGAGCATCGAGCTGACGGCGACGTACCACCAGACACCTGCGTCCGCGTCGAATTGCCAGAGCGCGACCGGGGCGAAGAGCACGACCGACGTCACGAGCGCGACGGCGGTGGCCGCCTCCGGGTCGCGCTCGCGACCGAGGATGAGGTTCCACAGAGCGTGGAGGAACGCCGAGCCGAGCGCGAGAACGAACGCGTCGAGCGGCATCGCGGCGACCCTACTAGGCCGACCGGCGACCCTACTAGGCTGACCGCCGATGGGGCAGGCGCGGGCGCTCGTCTTCGACTTCAACGGGACGCTCTCGCACGACGAGCCGCTCCTCTATGCGATCTACGCCGAGCTGTTCGCCGCACACGGGCGGCCGCTCACCGAGGCCGACTACTTCGGGTCGCTCGCGGGGAACACGGAGGAGGCGATCATCGGAGGCTGGCTCGGCGTCGACGGCGATGAGCTGCGGACGCTCGTCGAGGAGCGGATCGACCGCTACGTCGATCGTGCGGACGGGTCGACGATCCCCGTCGTGCTCCGCGAGGCGGTCCGGCACGCCGCCGGGCGGGTTCCCGTCGCCGTCGTCTCCGGGGCCTACCGACGGGAGATCGAGCCCGTGCTCGAGCGGGCCGGCGTCACGGACGCTATCGGCGTGATCGTCGCGGCGGACGACGTGGCGCGGGGCAAGCCCGACCCGGAGGGCTACCGCCGCGCGCTGGAGCGGATCGGCGGCGGGCTCGCGCCCCCGGACGTCGTGGCGTTCGAGGACACGGAGGCAGGGGTCGCATCGGCGCGTGCTGCAGGCCTTCGCTGCCTCGCCGTGCGCGGGACGCTTCCCGACGAGCGGCTCGCCGCGGCGGACGCGATCGTCGACGCGATCGACGTCGAGCTCGTGCGCTCCCTCGTCGGATGACCTGGGTGATCGCACACCGCGGCGCGTCCGCGGAGGAGCGCGAGAACACGCTGCCCGCCTTCGAACGGGCGATCGAGCTCGGAGCGGACTTCGTCGAGCTCGACGTGCAGGTCGCCTCGGACGGCACGCCGGTCGTGTTCCACGATCTCGACCTCGCGCGGTTGACGCCTCTGCGCGGCCCGGTCCGGCGACGGACGGCGGCCGAGCTGCGCGAGCACGGGATCCCGACGCTCGAGGAAGTCGTCGAGCTCACGCGCGGGCGGATCGGCGTGATGGCGGAGCTCAAGGGCGTCTACCGCGATCGCCGTCACGACCCGGTCGGGCGGGCGGTCTCGCTCCTCTCCGAGGACGACGTCCTGCTGTCGTACGCGCGCAGGGCGCTGCTCGAGGCGCGACGCCGGCGACCCGGCATCCGTCTCATGCAGCACGTCGGCTACGGCGTCTCGATCCGCGCGGCTGCCGGCTACGCGTGGGCCGTCGGCCTCCACGACCGGCGCGTCACGCAGCGAGGGATCGAGCGCGCCCGGCGCCTAGGGCTGCGGACGGCGGTCTACACGGTGAACGACGTCGAGAGGGTGCGGACGCTTGCCGCACTCGGCGTCGACGGGGTGTTCACGGATTGTCCGGGTCGAGTACGGGAGGCGCTTCGTCCTCGCTGAGCGCGAGCAGACGGGCGCCCGACGGCGCGAAGCTCGCGACCACCGCGCTCCCCACCGTGAGCGGCGCTGCGCGGGCGGTGGACAGATCGGCGACGAGGCTCCGGTCGCCGTCCTCGACGCGCACGCGCGTCGTGGCCCCGAGGAAGATCCGCGAGACCACCTCGCCCGTGAGCGCGTCCTCCGCCGACGCTCCGTCCGCGGCGGCCACGACGTCGACGCTCTCGGGGCGCACGAGGCAGAGCACACGCTCGCCCCGCGGTAGACCACGCGCGGCGTCGACGGGCAGCCGCAACCCCGCGTAGTCGATGGCGCCGTCGTCTGCGACTGTCGCGGTGAGCCGGTTCATCGTGCCGATGAACTCCGCGACGAACGGCGTCGCCGGGTTGCCGTACATCTCGGCCGGCGACCCGATCTGCTCGATCTTGCCGCCCCACATCACCGCGACGCGGTCGGAGATCGAGAGCGCCTCCTCCTGGTCGTGGGTGACGTAGAGGGTCGTGATCCCCAGCTCGAGCTGGATGCGGCGGATCTCCTCGCGCAGCTGGACACGCACCTTCGCGTCGAGCGCGGAGAGCGGCTCGTCGAGGAGCAGCACCTTCGGCTCGATCGCGAGCGACCGCGCGAGGGCGACGCGCTGCTGCATGCCACCCGAGAGCTGGTGCGGGTACCGCTTCGCGGCCTGACCGAGGCCGACGAGCTCGAGCAGCTCCGCGACGCGCGCCCGGCGCTCGTCCTTCGCCTTCCGGCGGATCCGGAGCCCGTACTCGACGTTCTGCTCCGCGGTCATGTTCGGGAAGAGGCTGTACGCCTGGAAGACCATCCCCATGTCGCGCTTGTTGGGCGGCGTCCGCGTGATGTCCTTGCCGTCGACGACGATGCGGCCCGCGTCGGGCTGGTCGAAGCCGGCGACGAGGCGCAGGGCCGTCGTCTTGCCGCAGCCGCTCGGGCCGAGCAGCGACACGAACTCGCCGGTCTCCAGCGCGAGGTCGATTCCCTGCAGCGCCGTCACCGGCCCGAACGAGCGCCACAGCTCCTGGAGCTCGACGTGGGCCATTACCTGCCGATCCCGACGCGCACCGTGCGCTGGCCGCCGCGCCGTCCGACGAGGAGGATCGAGAGCATCGCGAGCCCAGGTGATCCCGAAGCTCATCAGCGTCGCGGCGGCTGCAGGGTAGGCCTGCGACTCGTTGATGTACTGGAGGTACGTCGGGAACGTGTGGAAGGCGGAGAGGCTCGCGATCGTGAACTCGCCCATCACGATCGCGAGCGTGAGGAAGGCGCCGCTCAGCGCGGCGACCCGGATGTTCGGGCAGGATCACGCGCGCCGAGCGTCGTTCGCCAGGACGCTCCGAGGTTGCGCGACGCCTCGGTCAGCGTGTGCACGTCGATCGAGCGGAAGCCCGCGTCGAGTGAGAAGTAGATGTACGGGAATCGCGAGGATCACGTAGGCGCCGACGAGGAAGAAGTCGGGCTTGCCGAGGAACCAGAACGGCGCGTGGAGCGTGTCCTTGTAGAACTTCAAGCAGCCCGACGACGAGGATGATCGGCGGCACGACGAAGGGTATGAGCGCGAGGAAGCCGACGACCGGTCGCAGCCGGGGCAGCTTCAGGTGCACCCAGTAGATCGTCGGCACGAACAGGATCAGCCCGATCGCGATGGTCTCGAGCGCGAGCCTGAACGAGACCTTGATCGTCGACCAGAACTGCGGGTCGTGCAGGATCACGCCGTACGCGGAGAGGCTGCAGCACTTCCCGGTCTGCGCGTCCCTCAGGCTGAAGAGCAGCGTCGCGATCAGCGGCACGAGGAAGTAGATCGCGCCGAGCACGAGCCAGACGAGAGCGGACGCGGCGATCCGCGGCTTCTTCGGCTTCATTTGGCCCACCGCGACGCGCGCCGCTGGAGCGGGATGTAGAAGAGCATCATCGCGGCCAGGACGACGAACATCCCGAGCGCGAGCGCCTGGCCCTCGTGCGGGTTCGAGAGGACGTTCCCCGAGATGTCGTTGCCGATCAGGATCGGCACGAGCGGGAGCCCCGTGCCGCTCGTGAGCGAGTACGCCGTCGCGTAGGCGGCGAACGAGTTCCCGAACAGGAGGATGACTGCGCCGAGGAGCGACGGCAGGAGGACGGGCATCCCGATGTGCCGCCAGTACTGCCACCGGCTCGCCCCGAGGTTGGAGGACGCCTCGCTCCACTCCGCCCGCAGGCCGTCGATCGCGGGGGCGATCACGAGGATCATCAGCGGGATCTGGAAGTAGAGGTAGACGAGCTCGACCCCCCGCCGCGACCAGATCGCAAAGCCGTGCTGGTAGATGTTGACCCCGAAGACGTTGTCGATCAGCTGGGTGACGATCCCGATCGTCCCGAGCGTGGCGATGAAGGCGAAGGCGAGCGGGATGCCGCCGAAGTTGGCCGCCACCCCGGAGAAGGTGCCGTACGCCGAGCGGACCCAGTTCGGGCGTTCCCTTGCGGATCGCGGCATACGCGATCAGGAGCCCGAAGAGCCCACCGAGGAGCGCCGTCGTGAGGCTGATCCGGATGCTCTCCCAGAACGCATCCCGGATGTTCGCCGTGTGGATGATCGCGCTCACGTTGTCGAGTGTGTAGCCGCCGCCCTCGCTCTTGAACGCCCCGATCATCACCGTCGCGGCCGGCAGGATCAGGAACATCGCGGCGTAGGCGAAGAACGGCACGACGCCGAGCCAGGCGAGCGAGAATCTCCGGCCGGGCTTTGGGCCCGGCCGGAGACCTTCGTGGGTTGCCGCTTGCGTCGCCAGGGAGCTAGCTCGAGCCGAGCTTCGCCGACCACTCGGTGTTGATGACCACCTTCGCCTTGGCCTGCTGACCGAGGCTCGCGAACTTCGCACCCTTGGCGTTGAGCCAGGCTGCGGGGAGGGCGCTGGTCACCGACTTCGGGATCGCCTTGCGCGCGACGCAGGTCGGCGAAGCGGGCGGGATGTGCGTGCCCCTTCAGGTACAGGATCTGCCCCTGGTCGGAGTAGATGAACTCCTGCCACAGTCGGGCGGCCCACGGGTGCGGCGCCGTGGCGTTGACTGCCTGGCAGTAGTAGCCGGCGTACTGCCCGTCGGTGGGGATGACGACCTTCCAGTTCGCCGACGGGAACTCCTTCACGTACGCGAAGTTGTTGTAGTCCCAGTCGATCGAGATCGGCGTCTGCCCGGACGCGACCGTCTGCGGGGTCGTCTGCACCGGGATGAAGTTCCCGACTTGCCGAGCCTTCGCGAACCAGTCGACGCCCGGGCCGACGTTCGAGAGCGAGCCGCCGTTCGCGAGCGCCGCGGCGAACACGCCCGCGATCGCCGAGCCGGAGCTCGAGCGGGCTCCCGTTCAGGGCCACCTGGTTCTTGTAGATCGGCTTGAGCAGGTCGGCGAACGACTTCGGCGGCGTCTTCACGAGGTTCGCGTTGTAGCCGATCGTGACCGAGCCGTAGTAGTCGCCCGTCCACAGGCCGCGGGTGTCCTTCATCGACCGCGGGACGGTCGCGTAGTTCGAGACGTAGTACCTCGCAGTACAGGCCGGCGACGGTGCCGGCGACCGCGAACGTGGGGTTCACGTCGACGACGTCGGGGGCGCGTGGATCGCCCTTCAGCGAGACGATCGCCTGATTCTCCTGCGACGAGGTCCCGTTGGGGATTGTCGCTCGTGATGCCGATGCCGTACTTCTTCGTGAAGGTCGAGATGATCTCGCCGTAGTTCGCCCAGTCGGGCGGCAGCGCGATCACGTTCAGGTGCCCTTCCTTCTTTGCCGCCGCGACGATCGCGGCGAGGTTCTTCTTCGTTCCCCGAAGCGGCGGGTCCGCGAGCGCCTTCGCGCGCGCAGCGAGGGCCGCTTCGGGCAACGACAGGATGGTGAGGCCGGCCGCGGTCGCGAGACCCCGCTTGAGCAGCTTGCGACGGTCGACCCGATCCTCCTCCAGCCGTCGAAGGAACTCGTACTCCTGCTCCTGGAAATCCTCCACGGACCCTCCTTGTCGTGTGCCGTGTCCCGCGATCGTACGCGGTTCATCGGCGGTCCTGCAATAGGGTCACCCGCGTGGACTCGCCCTGGAGATCGGATGGTGAATGGCTCCGGGCGTCGCTTCACACCCACAGCACGAACTCGGACGGCGAGCTCGCACCCCGCGCCGTCGCGCGGCACTACGGACGTGCCGGCTACGGCGTCGTCGCGCTCACCGATCACTGGCACCGCAGCATCGCACCGTCGAGCCCGTCGCTCGTGGTGCTCCCGGGAGTCGAGCTCAACTGCACGCTGCCCGACGACCGAGACGGGCACGTGCTCGGGATCGGGATCGGGCGCGACCCGACCGAGCTCGAGGGTGAGCGCCGCGACCTCGCGGCGACCGGCGAATGGATCGTCTCGGCGGGTGGAATCGCGTATCTCGCGCACCCCTACTGGACGGGTGCGCGACCGGCCGGCTTCGAGCTGCCCGCGTCCGTCACGGGAATCGAGGTCTTCAACGCGGGCTGCGAGCTCGAGGTGGGGCGCGGCCTCTCGTCGGTGCACTGGGACGAGCTGCTCGAGACCGGCCGATCCTGTCCCGCGCTCGTCACCGACGACAGCCATCACCCCGGCTTCGACTCCGGCCACGCCTGGACGTGGGTGCGCGCGGAGCGGTCGCAGGAGAGCGTGCTCGAAGCGCTGCGCACCGGACGGTTCTACGGCAGCACCGGCCCGGTGATCCACGACGTGGACGCCCGTGACAGCGAGGTCGTGGTGCGCTGCACGCCTGCGCGGTCGGTGACGCTGCTGACCGGGAGGACGAGTGGCACGGCGGTCAACGCAGGCAGGCTCGGGTACAGCCATGGCGCAGACGTGCTCGAGACGACACCGGACGACCTCGTCGTCGCCGCTCGGCTGGACCGTCCCGAGACGGCTCCCTTCGCGCGAGTCGAGGTGGTCGACGCGTGGGGCAGGAAGGCGTGGACGAACCCGCTCTGACGGAATCCGCCGGCCGCGAGGCGCTCGAGCGGACGTCGTTCGACCTGCTCGTGATCGGCGGCGGCGTGATCGGCGCGGCGACCGCCGCGCACGCGGCACGCGAAGGGCTCGCCGTCGCGCTCGTCGACGCGGGCGACTTCGGCTCGGGGACGTCGAGCGCCTCGTCGAAGCTCGTGCACGGCGGGCTGCGCTACCTGCGTCTCGGCGACGTCCGCCTGGTCCGCGAGGCGCACCGCGAGCGGCGCACCCTCACGGGACCGGTCGCCCCCCATCTCGTCCACCGGCTCCCGTTCCTGCTCCCGCTCTACCGCGGCGGCCCGTTCCGGCCCGCGTTCGTGCAGAGCGGGATCCTCCTGTACTCCACGCTCGCCGTCTCGCGGCTCAACTGGCTGGTCCAGCCGGAGCGTGCGGGCGAGCTCGTCCCCGCGCTGCGCCGGGACGGCCTGCGCTCGTGCGCCCTCTACGCCGACGCCTGGACGAACGACGCGCGCCTCTGCCTCGAGAACGTGCTGGCCGCCGCCGAGCACGGGGCGACGGTGCTCAATCGCGCGAAGGTCGTGTCGCTCGTGCGCTCCGGCGAAGCGATCACCGGGGCCGAGGTGTCGGTCGGCGGTGATGTCGTTCCGGTCGCGGCGCGCGTCGTCGTCAACGCGGCGGGACCGTGGGTCGACGCCGTGCGCCGGCTCGAGGACCCGCGCGCGGGAACGTCGGTGCGTCTCAGCAAGGGCGTGCACGTGCTCGTGCCCGGCGGCGACGACTGGACCGCGGCGCTCACGGTGCCGCAGGACGACGTCCGTGTGACGTTCGCGGTGCCGTGGTACGGGCTCCTGCTCCTCGGCACGACCGACTCGGACTTCGAGGACGACCCCGGCGCCGTGGCGGTCGACGAGACCGACGTCTCGCAGATCCTCGACGAGGCGGCGGTCGCCCTTCCGTCGTCGCTGCTCGGCCGAGATGCCGTGCGCGCGTCGTTCGCCGGTCTTCGGGTGCTCCCGCTGGGCAAGGGGGCGACTGCGAACGCGCGCCGCGAGACGGTCTTCTCGGTCGGGCCGGGCGGGATGCTCAGCGTCGCGGGCGGGAAGCTGACGACGTACCGCAAGATCGCGCTCGACGCGCTCGAGCGCGTCCGCGGCCCGCTCGGGCTCCGCCGCGTCGACCGGCGTCCGTTCCCGCTTCCCGGGGCGCGCGGCGACGCGCCGCCGTTTGCGGTCGAGGTCGATCCTGAGGTCGAGGCGCACCTGCGCCATCTCTACGGCTCTCGCGCGGCTCAGGTCGTGGAGCCGGCCCGCGACGATCCTGCGCTCCTCGAGCGTCTCCACCCCGGCGGGCCGGACATCGCGGCACAGGCGAACTTCGCCGTCACCGACGAGTGGGCGACGACGATCGAGGACGTCGTCCGCCGGCGCACCACGGTTGCGCTCCGCGGTCTCGCGGACACGGACGTCGTCGATCGGGTGGCACGGATCGTCGACGCCTCCCCGGCGAGGTCGTCCTAGTCGGCCTGTGCCGCGGGAGACGGCGAGTACCGCCTTGACGATCCCGTCGTAGCCGGTGCAGCGGCAGAGGTTCCCCGAGAGGGCGATCCCCACCTCGTCCGCACTCGGCGCGGGGCGGTCGGCCAGGAGAGCGGTTGCCGAGATCAGCATCCCCGGCGTGCAGAAGCCGCACTGGACGCCGCCGTGCTCGAGAAACGCGGTCTGGAGTGGGCTCAGCTGGTCGCCGTCCGCGAGGCCCTCGACGGTCGTGACCTCGCTGCCTTCGGCCTGGAGCGCGAGATAGGAGCAGCTGTTCACCGGCCGTCCGTCGAGCAGCATCATGCACGCGCCGCACTCCGAGTCGTCGCAGCCCTCCTTCGCGCCGGTGAGCCCCACGACGTCGCGGACGGCGGCGAGGAGGCTCGTCCCCGGCTCGAGCTCGACGGGGTAGCGCACCCCGTTGACCGTGAGCGTTGCCGCGATCCTCACTGGCCTACCGCGCTCGCCGGGATCGGGACGTCGCCGCCGCGAGCGCGCACGAGGGCGATCTCGATCGCGCGCCTGGCGATCACCTCCGCCATCGCGCGGCGATAGCGCTCGGATGCGCGCACGTCGGAGATCGGGACGGACGCCACCGCCGCGGCAAGGGCCGCCGCTGCGACGGACGCCTGGTCGGGCGCGGTGCCCGCGAGCGCCTCCTCGGCGGCCGGGACGCGGCGGATGGTCGGTGCCAGGGCGGTGATCGCGACGCGGGCGTCGGGACACCTCGCCGTCGGCGAGCGTGACGACGGCTGTCGCGCCGACGACCGCGATCTCCATCTGGCGGCGGTACTCGAGCCGGACGTACGCACTCCCGGTTCCCGGCGCGGGGTGGGGGACGTCGACCGCGACGAGCAGCTCGTCGCCCGAGGCGACGGTCGCGCCCGGCCCCGTGAGGAGCTCGTCGACGGCCACGGCCCGTGTTCCGGCGGTCGAGCGCAGCGTCGCCGTCGCCCCGAGGCACATCAGCGGGCCGCCGGTCTCCATCGCGGGGGAGGCGTTCATGAGATTCCCGCCGATCGTCCCGTGCGCCCGCGTCGCGTGCGACCCGACGATCGCGCTCGCGTCGGCGAGGGCGGTGAAGCGGGTGCGCACGTCCGGGTGTGCGGTGATCTCGGCATGTGTCACGAGGGCGCCGAGACGCAGGGCGTCCGCGTCCCAGTCGATCCCACGGAGCTCGGCGACGCGGTGGATCGCGACGAGCGCGTCGGGTAGCGGCGCCTTGCCCTGCCGGGCGCCGACGACGAGATCGGTGCCGCCCGCAACCGGGCGCGCGCCGGCGGCGAGGGCCGCGAGCGCCTCCTCGATCGTCGTCGCGGTCGCGAACGGCGCGGCGGCGGTCATCCCGGCCGCGCCTCCCAGACGCGCTCGGGCGTCATCGGAAGCTGCCGCACCCGGTTCCCGACCACCTTGGCGATGGCGTTCGCGATCGCTCCGGCGGTCGGGACGCACGGCGGCTCGCCGACGCCCTTCGAGCCCTTCGGGCCGGCGTTCGGCGTGTCCGTCTCGACCCAGTCGATCGTGATCTCCGGTGCGTCCGAGGCCGTGACGAGCTTGTAGTCGAGCAGGTGTGGGTTGCGGTGGCGGCCCAGCTCGTCGAGCTGGGTTCCCTCGCTGAGCGCCTGCCCGATCCCCATCACGACGCCGCCGTAGACCTGGCCGTCGGCCCCGACCCGGTTGAGGATGCGCCCGCAGTCGTGCACCGCAGCGACGCGCAGTACCCGGACGACGCCGGTCTCTCGGTCGACACGGACGTGTGCCGCGTGCGCGATCAGCTGCGGCGCGTGGAACGACTCGAGCCCCAGGCGGCCGACGCATCCCTCGGCCGGCGCGGGAGGCGACTCGGGAACCGGTCCCGCGCCCTTCCCGTGGAACGTCGCCTCGGCCGCGAGCGCTGCGATCGTCACCGCCTTCTCGGGCGAGCCCTTGACCCGGACGGAGCCGCCGACGAGCTCCAGGTCACCGCGGGCGGCCTCGAGCGTCTCGGATGCGGCGTCGAGCAGCTGCTCGCGCACCTCGACCGCGGCCGCGAGCACTGCGCGCGCGCTGTTGAACGTCGTCTGCGAGCCGCATGAGCCGTTGTCCCACGGGGCCGCGTCCGTGTCCTGGTAGAGGAGCGAGAAGTCCTCGGGCTCCATGCCGAGCTCCTCGGCGACGTAGCGCGGAAGCGCCATCACCGCGCCCGTGCCGTTCTCCTGCGCGCCCGTCACGATCGTGCCCGTCCCGTCGCCGTTGAGCTGGACATACGCGCCGGCCTTCGCGGGGAAACACGGCCACCACCCGCACGCGATGCCGATCGCCTCGTTCTCCGGCAGGCCGTCGCCGCTGCCGATGAGCTCGACCGCCCGCTCGAGCGTCTCCTTCATCGCGATCCGTTCCAGGACCTGGCCGGTCGCGGTCACCGAGCCCTCCTCGATCAGCGTGCGCCGGCGAAGCTCGACGGGGTCGAGCTCGAGCGCTTCCGCCAGCTCGTCCATGTGCTGCTCGAGCGCCCAGCACACCTGCGGTGCGGTCGGCGCGCGGATCGAGGAGGACGGCTGGTTGTTCGAGTAGACGAGCGACGACTCGACGTCCGCCGTCTCGAGCTCGTACGGGCCGAGCGCGTGCATCGCCGCCATCTGCGCGAAGAAGCCGCCCTCGCCGCAGTAGGCGCCCGCGTCCAGCACGAGACGGGCGCGCCGTGCGAGCAGTGTGCCGTCGCGCCGCGCACCCGTCTCGAGCTCGATCACCATCCCCTCGCGCCGGTGCCCGACGGCGAAGAACTCCTCGCGCCGTGAGAAGACGAGCTTCACGGGACGTCCGGCGGCGCGCGCGAGCGCCGCGACGTGCGCCTCGAAGTGGAAGTCGCACTTGGCGCCGAAGCCCCCGCCGAGGAGGGGCACGACGACGCGGACGTTCGACTCCGGCATGCCGAGGGTGTGGGCGACGCCTGCCCGCGCGACATAGGGAACCTGTGTCGACGACCAGATCGTCACGCGGTCCCCGTGCCACTCCGCGACGATCGCGCGGGGCTCGATCGGGACGCCCTGGGTGGGATCGGTCACGTACCGCCCCTTGACGACGACGTCGGATGCGGCGAGGGCCGCGTCGACGTCGCCCTTCGCGACCGTCGAGTAGCCGAGCAGGTTGTCGTGCCGGCCGAGTGCCTCGTCGCCCTCGTAGGACTCCCAGTCCGGATGCACGCGCGGGGCGTCGTCGGCGAGGGCCGACGCGAAGTCGGTCAGCACCGGTAGCGGCTCGAGGTCGACCTCGACGAGCGCCGCCGCCTCGCGTGCGAGCTCGGGTGTCAGCGCAGCGACCCCGGCGACGATGTCGCCCTCGAAGCGGACGGTGTCCCGCGCGAAGAGACGACGGTCCTGCACCGAGCCGCCGTAGAGGACGTCGGGGACGTCCTCGTGGGTGACGACGGCGAGCACACCGGGCAGCGCCCGTGCGCGCTCGGCGTCGATGCGGAGGATGCGGGCGTGCGGGTGGTCGGCGTAGCGGAACGCGGCGTGGAGCTGGCCCGTGAGCGTGAGGTCGGCGGTGTAGCGACCGGTCCCGGTCACCTTCTCGCGCCCGTCGGGGCGGACGAAGCTCGTTCTGCGCTCCTCGACGGCGGTCACGCCGCAATCCAACCACGGCGGCGGCCTCCCGCGAGGGCGCTACAGTCCAGCGCCGTGACCACCTCGTCCGAGCTCGCGCGTCGAGGCGTGACGACGCTTGTGTCGAATCACCACAAGCGCCTCCGGCTCGCGGCGTGAACGCGCGGCTCTGGACGGATGGGGGCTCGCGGGGCAATCCCGGCCCGGCGGCGTTCGCCTACGTCCTCGAGGCGGACGACGGGACCGTGCTCGACGCGCGCGGCGAGGCGATCGGCGTCGCGACGAACAACGTCGCCGAGTACTCGGCGCTCGTCGCGGGGCTGCGCCGGGCGGTCGATGCGGGCGTCGCCGAGCTCGAGGTGCGCTCGGACTCCGAGCTGATGGTGAAGCAGATGCGCGGCGAGTACCGCGTCAAGAACCGGGATCTGCAGACGCTGTTCGTCGAGGCCTCGCGGGCCGCGCGCGAGGTCGGTCGCGTCACGTACGTCCACGTCCGTCGCGAGCACAACGAGCTTGCCGACCGGCTGGTCAACGAGGCGCTCGACGCGCTCTAGCGGCGCGTCCCCTTGACGAGCAGGTAGGGACGGTCGAGCCCGACGTCGCCGTCCTCGGCCGTGTTCTCCTCGAACAGCGCGATGAGGTCGTTGCGAAACGCGGTCGCCCGCTCCGGCTCGAGCATCCGGAGCAACGTGACGATCGGGCCGAACGAGGTGCTGAACTCGTCCCACATCTCCTGGGCGGATGCTCCCCTCCAGGGCGTGTTGAGCGTCTCGATCTCCAGTTCGAAGTGCGGGCCGAGGAGCGATTCGCAGTATGCGGCGTCTCCCCACTGGGTCGCCACGCCCGCGCCCTCGACCGGGGGCGGCGAGTACGAGGCGATCACGCGGAAGAAGTCCCCGATCCGACCGTCGGTCGTCCACGCGGTGAGGACCAGCCGGCCGCCTGGCTTGCACACGCGACCGAGCTCGTCTGCTGCCCTCGCATGATCGGGAGCGAAGATCGCGCCGACCGACGACGAGACCACGTCGAACGTCGCGTCGTCGTAGAGGAGGTGCTCCACGTCGCCGACCTCGAACGGGATCTCCAGGTCGCGCTCCGCGGCCTGTCGCCGCGCCGTCTCGATGAGCGCGGGGGAGAGGTCACAGCCTCTGACCGACGCCCCGGTTGCAGCCGCGAGGAACGCGAGCTCCCCGGTGCCGCAGCCCACGTCGAGCCACTCGTCGCCGTCGCCGGCGTCAGCGGCTCCGACGATGGCCGCGTGCATCTCGACGAGGTTCAAGGCGATCACCTCGAACGGGCCGGCGCCCCACATGACGGCCTGACGCTGCTTCAGCTCTTCGAATGCCATCGATTCCTCCGCTCTGGCTCGTGTCCGCCGCCAAGCCCTGCTCAGGCGCGTGGCGATTGTTCCACAGTCCTCTGAGCGGCGTAGGGTTTCCCGCACCATCGGGAGTGCGGGCCGCCCATCCAGGCGTGAGAGGATCACAGCGTAGGGTCGCCCCATGCCGCTTGCGCTCCAGCTCGTCACCCGTCCTGTACGCGTCGCCGGCCTGGTGGCGCTCGCCGCGGCCGTCGCCTTCCTCTCCGCCGCGACGGTACTCGGAGCCCAGCCCACCGTGATGGTGACGGCAGTGGCGGCTCTTGCTGCGTCCGGAACGGCGATCGGCGCGCTCGCGCCGCTCTACGGGCGTGGCGCAGCGATCGGGCTCTGGACGACGCGCGCGGGAATCGCCGTAGGCGCGGGCGCGCTCGTGCTCCTCGACGGGCGCGACGCGACGGCCCTGCGCGTCGGCGCGGTACTCGCCGTCGTCGCCGGCCTGCGGCTCGTCGCCCGAGGGACGCGTCGCTTCGGGGACATGCCCGCGTGGGCGTGCGCCGCGGTCGCAGTCGGCATCGCCGCGCTCCTCGTCGCGCCCGGTCTCGGCGGAGGCGTCGTCCTCGGTGTCGCCTGGCTCGCCGTCGTCGGAGCGATCCATGCGACGTTCGTCTCGGCGCAGACGACGGTCGCCTGAGCCGCTACCGATCGCTCAGGTACAGATGCCACAGAAGCCGCGCAGCGGTGGCGCGGTGCGGCCGCCATGCCTCCCCGATCACCGTCAGCTCCGCGGGCGAGGGCCGAACGTCGAGGCGGCGCGCCCGTCTCGCGCCTTCCTGCAGGGCGATGTCTCCGACCGGCCAGGTGTCGGGCCGGCGCAGCGCGGACAGGAGGTAGACCTCGGCCGTCCACGGGCCGATCCCGGGAAGCGCCACCAGCGCCTCCCGCACCGCGTCGTCGTCGAGCGAGGGCAGGCGGCCGAGGTCGAGCGAGCCCTCCTCGAGCGCCGTTGCGAGGGCGCGGACGTAGCGCGCCTTCTGCCGGCTGAAGCCGTCGGCCCGCAGCTCGGCGTCGCTCGACCCGAGGATCCCCTCGGTCGTCAAGGTGCCGAGGCGCATCTCGAGCCGGCCGTACGCCGCGCGCGCCGAGGCGAGGGACACCTGCTGCTCGAGGATGAGGAGCACCAGCGTGGGAAGACCCGGGTCACGCGCCCAGAACTCGGGGAGGCCGTGCGCCTCGACGATCGCCGCGAGATCCGGATCGGCTGCGCAGAGCGCGGCCGCGGCGGCCGCGAACGACGTCTCGTCGAGCACCGCCCGACCGTACACCGCCGACGTCACGCCACCGTCCGCGCCCTCTCCGTTGCCATGCCGCCGCCGGTCGGCTACGGTGGCGTCATGTCCGGGCGGCCCGAGCTCTCTCCGATCCTCGCGCTCGGCCTGCTCCTCCTTCCCCGCTAGGGGAAGCGAGCGACGCACATACCGACGCCGTGCTCCGGCACACCGCCGGGAGACGTACGCCCTCGCCCCAGGAGAGACGCCATGCCGATGCCCTTTCAGCGCTACCGCCCGTACCCCACCGTCGACCTTCCCGACCGGAGCTGGCCCGACTCGGTCGTCGACCGTGCGCCGATCTGGTGCTCGACCGACCTCCGCGACGGGAACCAGGCGCTCGTCAACCCGATGGACGCCCCGCGGAAGCGGCGGTTTCTCGATCTCCTGGTGCGCCTCGGCGTGAAGGAGATCGAGGTCGGCTTCCCCGCCGCCTCGAAGGCGGACTTCGACTTCTGTCGCGCGTTGGTCGAGGAGGAGCTCGTCCCGGACGACACGACGATCGCGGTGCTGACGCAGGCCCGACCCGAGCTCATCGAGCGCACCTTCGAGGCGATCGAGGGTGCGCCGCGCGCGATCGTCCACCTCTACAACTCGACCTCGGAGACGCAGCGCCGCGTCGTCTTCCGTCTCGACCGCGACGGGATCACTGAGTTGGCCGTTCGCGGGACCGAGCTCTGCCGCGACCTCGCCGGCCGCACCCGCACGGAGATCGTCTTCCAGTACTCCCCCGAGAGCTTCCACCACACCGAGCTCGACTACGCGCTCGAGATCTGCGAGGCGGTCGCCGCCGAGTGGGGCCCGACGCCGGAGGAGAAGATGATCGTCAACCTCCCGACGACCGTCGAAGCGTTTCCTCCGAACGTCTACGCCGACCGGATGGAGTGGTTCATCCGCCACTTCTCGCAGCGCGGCAGCGCGATTCTCTCGATCCACCCGCACAACGACCGCGGCACGGCGGTCGCCACGGCCGAGCTCGGGTTGATGGCCGGTGCCGAGCGCGTCGAGGGCTGCCTCTTCGGGAACGGCGAGCGCACCGGCAACGTCGACCTGATCACGCTGGCGTTGAATCTGCTGACCCAGGGCCTCGACCCGGGCCTCGACCTCTCGGAGATCGACGAGGCGCGCCGCATCGTCGAGGAGTGCAACGAGCTCCCCGTCCACCCGCGCCACCCGTACGTCGGCGAGCTCGTGTACACCGCGTTCTCGGGCTCGCACCAGGACGCGATCAAGAAGGGGATGGACGCACAGGAGCGTTCCGGCTCCGACGTCTGGGACGTGCCGTACCTGCCGCTCGACCCGAAGGACGTCGGGCGGGACTACGAGGCCATCATCCGGGTCAACTCCCAGTCGGGCAAGGGCGGCGTCGCGTACCTCATGAAGACCGAGCACCATCTCGACCTCCCCCGCGGGCTCCAGATCGACTTCGCGCAGAAGGTGCAGGCGATCACCGACGCTCGCGGCGGTGAGCTGACCGCCGACGAGCTGATGGAGGCGTTCGACGAGCACTACCTCGCCGTGAACGAGCCGTTCGCGCTCGTGTCGTACACGCACGAGAGCGGCGAGGAGGGCGACCGGCTCGCCGCGCGCGTCCGCGACAACGGTGAAGGCGTCGTGGTGACCGGCGAGGGGAACGGGCCGATCGCCGCGCTCGTCCACGCCCTCGAGCAACGGCTCGGGATCGAGATCGACGTGCGTGAGTACCACGAGCATGCGATGGCGAAGGGCGAGGACGCGACTGCGGCGGCGTACGTCGAGGCTGACATCGACGACGAGGCGTTCTGGGGCGTGGGGATCCACCCGTCGATCGTGACGGCGTCGCTCCGGGCGGTCGTCAACGCCGTCAACCGCGCGTCTGTGTTGCGAGCAGCGAGGGAGGGTGCCGTGGCGGCCTTCGACTGAGCCTCCGGCGCCCGCAGCTGTTTGCCGGGGCGACGACCTGGGTACCGCCGACGGCATGGATACGACATGGTGGATCGTGATTGCAGTCGCGGCGGCACTCGTGGTGCTCGCGCTGCTCGCGTGGAGCTACGCCACGTCGCGACGCAGAAAGACCCTTCGGAGCCAGTTCGGCCCCGAGTACGATCGCACGGTCAGCTCGGCCGGGTCGCGGCGCACGGCGGAACGCGAGCTCGCCGAGCGAGAGCGCGCCCACGACGAGCTCGACATCCAGCCGCTCTCCGAGGCTGCCCGGGAGCGCTACCTGGACGACTGGCAGCGGGCCGAGCAGCACTTCGTGGACGACCCCGAGCTCGCGGCGCGTGAGGCCGACCGCATCGTCCGCAACGTGCTCGACGACCGCGGCTACCCGAACGACGACTTCGACACGCAGGCGGCAGCCGTCTCGGTCGACCACCCGAGTGTCGTCGGGCGCTACCGCCACGGGCACGAGATGCTGCACGGCAAGGAGAACGGCAGCGGGAAGCGCGGGCGCAAGGACAACGGCGAGCGCAACGCGGACCGCACCGAGAACCTGCGCCAGGCGATGGTCGATTTCCGCGCGGTCTTCGAGCAGCTTGTCGAGAGGGCATCGGAGCCGGAGAGCGCCGCGCGCGCGTGAGTCGGAACCATGGTGGCGCCCGGCGATCAGCCGCGCCGGGCGCCGCTATAGTTCCGTGCTCGCGCGGATGTAGCTCAGTTGGCTAGAGCGTCTGCTTGCCATGCAGAAGGTCGAGGGTTCGAGTCCCTTCATCCGC
>CAWBVO010000012.1:0-84000 GCA_963792245.1 uncultured Actinomycetes bacterium | reverse complement strand
ACGAGGTGGAGCACGCCCTCGACGCCGCCGAAGCCGAGGACGATGCGCCGCCCGCGCCAGCCGCGAGGGATGGTGAACGAGCGGCGGTAGATTCCGGTCGCGTTTGCCTCGGGTACGTGCGGCGGAGGGTCGCGGAACGGCATCACGACGTTCGTGTAGTGCGGCTGCTCGTACCCCTGCATCGTCCACAGACCGGGCACCTCGACCCGGTCCCAGCCGCGACGCCCGCGGGCCGCGGCGCCCGCGGCGGCCGGCCGGTCGACGAGCCGGAACTCCCATACACCGTTGAGTGACCGCCGCAGGGGCGACGGGCCGGGGTGGGCGACCGCGGCGTCCGCTGTCGGGTACGAGAAGAGCGTCGCCCGCGCAGGCAGTCGGTTCAGGCTCTGGAGCTCCGGAGACTCCCAGCTCGGCTGCCCGCCGGGGAACAACAACCGGTCGATCGCGGTCGTCATCCGCTGACCGCGGCCGCCTCGCGAAGCGACTCCGCCGCTGCTTCGGGTGCCACCGGGTTGAAGTACACACCCGAGCCGAGCTCCCCGGCGGCGATGTACCGGGGTACGTAGGGGGCACGCCAGGGGGAGACGATCTCGACGTGCAGCCGCGCGCCCGGCCACTCGCCACCGTCGAACGGTCGCTGGTGGATCCAGAGCATGTACGGCGTCTGAGCGGCGAACATTCGATCGAGCCGCCCGAGGACATCGACCAGGATCTCCGCAAGACCCCGACGACCGGCGTCGCTGAGCGTCGGAAGGTCGGGAACCTGCTCGTCGGGTACGAGCAGCAAGGCGAACGGAAACACCGGTGCAACAGGAACCCACGCGCGCCAGCCGTCGCTCGTCGCTACGAGTCGCTCGCCGGGATCGTCGAACGGCGTGCCGTGCTCGAGTTCGCGGAGTGGAGCCTCCGGGACGAAGTCGAATGCGTAGATCTGTCCATGCGGATGGGTGATCGTGGCGCCCACCTCCGCGCCGCGGTTCTCGAACACGAGCACGTAGGAGATGTCCTCTCGGCCGCCGAGGCGCTCGCTTCGCTCGGCCCAGAGATCGACGACCTTGCGCACCCGGCCCACGCCGAGCGACCAGAACGTCGCATCGTGGTCGGGGGTGTAGAGGATCACCTCACACCGTCCGTCCGGCATCGCCGGCCAGCGGTTCGGGACCCAGCGCACGTCGTACTGCTCCGGCGCCTCCAAACCACCGGGACAGAACGGGCACGTGGCTTCCGGAAGGTTCGGTCGCGTCTGCCGCGAGGCGACGATGTACGTCTGGGCGCCCGTCACATCGTCCGTCCGCAGCTCCGAGCGGCCGTGCCGTGCCGGGGTCCCGCGCTTCGACTTCTGGTGCCTGGACGTCACGCGACCTCGGCTCCGGGCGAGCCGTCCTGCTGGGGTCGAGAGCTGTGCACGGGCGCAACGATGAGCTGATCGATGTGCTCCGCGAGGACGCCACGAGCCTCGGTCGTCAGTCCAGGATCCGTGACGAGCACGTGGGCCTCCTCAAGCCGAGCGATCCGGCTCAAGCCTCGCACTCCCCACTTGGTGTGGTCGGCGACCACGACCACCCGTTCGGCGGAGGCGAGGTGCGCCTGGTCCGTCTCGCCCTCGAGCAGGTTCGGCGTCGAGAAACCGGCGTCGACGCTGATGCCGTGCACGCCGAGGAACAGCATGTCGACGTGAAGGGCGCGGAGGGTCGCGACCGCGACAGGGCCGACCAACGCGTCAGACGGCGTTCGCACCCCTCCCGAGAGGATCACCGTGAGGTCGGGCCGGCGCACGCCGTGCAACACGTTCGCGACCTGGATCGAGTTCGTCACGACCGTCAGGTCCGGAACATCGAGCAGATAGTGCGCGAGGCGCCACGTCGTGGTGCCGGCCGTGAGGCCGATCGCCTGACCCGGCTCGACGAGAGCGCTCGCGGCTCGAGCGATGGCCTCCTTCTCGTCGAGCTGGCGATGCGACTTCGCCTCGAATCCCGGCTCGTCGGCACTCAGCTGGCCCGGAGCCGTCGCGCCGCCGTGGACTTTGCGGACGAGCCCGGTCGCTGCGAGCACGTCGAGGTCGCGCCGGACGGTCATGTCCGAGACGGCGAGCAACTCCTTCAACTCGCTAACACGGATCGCTCCGCGGCGTCGTACTTCATCGACGATCAGCTTCTGACGTTGTTCAGCGAGCATGACAGATCAGGACAATACTCAACACGTTCCAACACGACCAGAGCGATGCCAAGCACAAATCACGGAAAAGGCTTGACATGATCCCGCTCGGCGTGCCAGTGTAACCCGATTTTGATTATGGGCGATCGAGTGCGTTTCTGTGCGGATTCGACCGCTTGAACAAGACTGAGGAGGATCTCATGTCAGAAGCAGGGCCAACGTCGGCCGAGCCCCACGGCACCGGCCGAGCGATGACGCGAGGGAAGCTTCTGGCCACCGGTGCGACCGGTGCGCTGGCGGCGTACGGACTGACAGCTTCCGGGGCTGCCGCCCGAGGAATGCTTTCCCGGGCCGTCCTGGCGGACACAGTGACGCTCGCTTCGTACGAGGAGAACGCCGGGATCCCGGCGCTCGCGGCAGACACGAAGCTGTTCACGAAGGCGACAGGGATCGACGTCAAGACCCACACGTTCGCCCATGGCCCGTTCCAGGAGCAGATCAACAGCTACCTCCAGGGTCATCCGGACGACGTCTTCACGTGGTTCGCCGGCTACCGGATGCAGTTCTTCGCCTCGAAGGGACTGGCGACGCCGATCGACGACGTCTGGAAGATCCTCACACCGCAGATGCCACCGGCGTTCAAGGCCGCCTCGACGGGCCTCGACGGGCACCAGTACTTCGTGCCGAACAAGAACTACCCATGGGCCGTGTACTACCGAAAGAGCCTGTGGAAGGAGAAGGGCTACACGGCCCCGAGGACATGGGCGCAGTTCGTCGCGCTCGCCAAGAAGATGCAGAACGACGGGCTGACGCCGATCGCGTTCACGGACAAGGACGGCTGGCCCCCGATGGGCTGGTTCGACATCATCAACATGCGGATCAACGGCTACGACTACCACGTGCGCCTCATGGCGGGGAAGCAATCGTGGGACAGCCCGCAGGTGAAAGCGGTCTTCAACAAGTGGCGGGAGCTCTTCCCGTACTACTCGGAGGGCACCCTCGGCCTCACCTGGCAGGACGGCGCGGCGCAGCTCGAGAACAAGCAGGCCGGGATGTTCCTGCTCGGCGGGTTCCTCACGGGGGCGATGAAGCCTGCAAACGCCAAGGACGTCGACTTCTTCCCGTTCCCGGTCATCAACCCGAGATGGGGGCAGGACTCGATCGATGCCCCGATCGACGGCTACATGATCTCGAAGAGCCCGAAGAACCTCGCCGGCGCGAAGAAGCTGGTCGGCTTCCTGGGCACCGCCCCGGCCATCGACGCGTACCTGAAGATCAACTCGGGCAACCTCGGCTCGAACCGGCGCACGAACACCGCCAAGTACTCGCCGCTGCAGAAGAAGGAGGCGAAGCTGATCGCCGCGACCAAGCACATCGCCCAGTACATGGACCGCGACACACGGCCCGACTTCGCCTCGACCGTGATGATCCCGTCGCTGCAGAGCTTCATCAGCGACCAGGGCAGCAACATCCCCAAGCTCGTGCAGAGCATCGAGAAGCAGAAGAAGGCGATCTTCGGGACATGACCCGGTAGCCCCCGTCGCGATGGCGGGCGACATCGCAACGAGCGCGAGGGTGGACGGCGCGCGAAGGAGAAAGCGCGCCGTCCGCCTCTCGACCGGTGACCGCATCGCCATGACGGTCATGGTCGGCATCCCGGTGCTTCTCACCGGAGCCCTGATCTGGTTCCCCACGATCTCCTCGATCGGCCTCTCGTTCACGAACTGGGACGGGATCGGCGGGCTCCACACGATCCAGTGGACGGGGACGACCAACTACCGCCAGATAGCGACCATCTACCCACCCTTCTGGCCCGCGTTCAGACACAACCTCTTCTGGCTCGGCGCGCTCGCGTTCGTGGGGACGCCCCTCGGGATGTTCCTCGCCTACCAGCTCGACAAGCAGATCCGGGGCTCGCGGTTCTACCAGAGCATCTTCTACATCCCGGTGGTGATCGCGCCCGCGATCATCGGCCTGATCTCAGAGCTCATCCTCTCGCCGCAGCAGGGCCTGATCAGCAGCCTCTTCGCGGATCCGCGGCACGGCCACGTGATCGACTGGCTCGGGGATCCGAGCCGCAGCCTCTGGGCGGTGCTCGTTCTCGCGTGCTGGCGCCACGCGAGCTACGTGATGATCATCTATCTCGCAGGACTCAAGGCCCTTGATCCCACGCTCCGCGAGGCCGCGGCGATCGACGGTGCGAGCGGGACGCGCACGTACTTCAGGGTCGTCCTGCCGGCGTTGAAGCCGATCAACATCGTGCTTGTCGTGATCACGGTGATCGAGGCCCTTCGCGCGTTCGACATCGTCTACATCATCAACCGCGGGCGGAACGGCCTCGAACTGCTCTCCGTCCTGATCACGGGCAACATCATCGGTGAGGCGAGCCGGATCGGCTACGGCTCGGCGATCGCGGTCGTGCTGCTGACGATCTCGCTCGTCCCGATCGTGATCTTCGTATGGAACAGCTTTCAGGAGGTGCCCGAGTCATGACGAGCGCGGCAGTCGACACGGAGGCGGTGGCGGTCGAGACTCGAGCGGCGAGTCGCCCGCGGCGGCGAAAGCGCCGGGCGAAGCCGTCGCGGGTCGCCCTGCACGCGTTCCTGATCCTGACCGTCCTGGTCTGGGCGTCGCCGATCCTTTGGGCGATCTTCACCGCGATGCGGCCCTACTCGGACACGTCCGAGCACGGCTACGTCTCCTGGCCGAGAGCGTTCAACTTCACGAACTTCACGAACGCCTACAGCCAGTCGGGGATGCTGCACTACTTCTGGAACTCGATCATCGTCGCGGTGCCGGCGATCTTCGTGATCCTGCTCTTCTCTTCGGCGCTCGCGTTTGTCGTCTCTCGGTACAGCTACTGGTTCAACGTCCCTCTGCTCATCTTCTTCATGGCGGCGAACCTGCTGCCGCAGCAGGTCGTGCTCCAGCCGCTGTATCGCCTCTACCTCTGGGTGCCTCTGCCGACCTGGCTCTCGGCGAGCGGGTACCTCTACGACTCGTACGTCGGCCTGATCGCGATCAACGTGGCGTTCCAGACCGGCTTCTGCACGTTCGTGCTTGCCAACTACATGAAGACCATCCCGAGATCGCTGAGCGAGGCGGCCCGGGTCGACGGCGCGGGCGTCCTCCGCCAGTACTTCTCGATCATGCTCCCCCTGTGCAAGCCCGCGCTCGCCGCGCTCGCGACCCTCGAGTTCACGTTCATCTACAACGATTTCCTGTGGGCGCTGATCCTTGCTCCGAGCAGCGATGTGCAGCCGATCACGGCGGCGTTGAACAATCTCCAGGGTCAGTTCTTCACTGACAACAACCTGCTCGCCGCGGGAGCGCTGCTGACCGCCGTCCCGACGCTCGTGGTGTTCGTCCTGCTCCAGAAGCAGTTCGTCAGGGGCCTGACCCTCGGGGCGAACAAGGGATGACGCGGATCGCGTTCGTCGGTGCCGGCAGTGTTGTCTTCACGAAGAACCTGCTCGGGGACATCCTCGCGATGCCGGCGCTGCGCGAGGTCGAGATCGCGCTACACGATATCGACGCCGACCGGCTCGACACCGCCGAGGCGATGGCGCACTACGTGGCCGGCGAGCGCGGGGCGAGTCCCCGGATCAGCGCTCACCTCGATCGCAGGTCGGCGCTCGACGGCTCCGACTTCGTCCTCAACATGGTCCAGATCGGGGGACACGAAGCGACGCTGCGCGACTTCGACCTCCCGGCGCGATACGGCCTTCGTCAGACGATCGGCGACACGCTCGGCATCGGCGGGATCTTCCGCACTCTCCGCACAGCGGAGCACATGCTTGCGCTGGGACGGGAGATGTCCGAGCTCTGTCCGCCCGGCGCCTGGCTTCTCAACTACACGAACCCCATGGCGGCGCTCTGCCAGCTCGTCTATCAGGGTACGCCGACGACCAACGTCGTCGGGCTCTGTCACTCGGTCCAGTTCACGGTCGAGGAGTTGTGCCGGCTGGTCGACATGCCCGAGAACGAGGTCACGTTTCTCTCGGCAGGCGTCAACCACCAGGCATTCCTTCTCCGTTTCGAGCGCGAAGGCGAGGATCTGTATCCGCGGCTCGACGAGCGGATCGCCGCCGACCCCGAGCTCCGGCGACGCGTCCGGGTCACCGTCTACGAGCGTCTCGGCTACTTCCCGACCGAGTCGAGCGAGCACGCCGCCGAGTACGTGCCCTGGTTCATGGGGCACGATCGCGAGCTCGATCTCTACCGCATCCCGGTCGGCGAGTACATCCGCCGCAGCGAGGAGAACCTCGAGGCGTTCGAACAGGTGAAGGCGGCGCTTGCGCATGGCAGCGCGATGACGCTCGAGCGCTCGAACGAATACGCCGCGTCGATCGTGAGCTCAATCGTCACCGGTGAGCCGAGCGTCATCTATGGGAACGTCCCCAACACGGGGTTGATCCCGGCTCTGCCCGAAGGCACGTGCGTCGAGGTTCCGTGCCTCGTGGATCACACCGGCGTCCGACCGACGCCTGTCCACGACTACCCTCCCCAGCTCGCAGCGCTGAACAGGACCTACGTCAACGTCGTGGAGTTGACGGTGCGCGCAGTGCTCGATGCAGAGCCTCGACCACATACGGCACGCCGCGATGCTCGACCCCAATGCAGCCTCGACGCTGACCCTGGACGAGATCGACCGGCTCTGCAGTGATCTCGTCCACGCACACGGCGAGCTGATCCCGGCCGTCCTACGACGGTCGGGGCCGGACGCGCCCGCCGAGCCCGAGAGGAGCGCTGCGTGACGGGGATCACACTCGACCGGGTCACGAAGGTCTATCCGAACGGCGTCCGGGCCGTCGACGACCTGTCGCTCGAGATCGCCGAGGGCGAGTTCTGCGTCCTCGTCGGCCCATCTGGCTGCGGCAAGTCGACGCTTCTGCGGATGATCGCCGGGCTCGAAGACGTCACGGAGGGCGACGTCCTGATCGGCGGCGACGACGTCACCGAGCGCCCGCCACAGCAGAGAGACATCGCGATGGTCTTTCAGAACTACGCGCTCTATCCCCACATGTCGGTGAGGCAGAACCTCGCGTTCGGCCTCAAGCTGAGGAAGCTTCCGAAGGAGGAATGGAAGCGACGAGTCGAAGAGATCGCCAAGACCCTCGGCCTTGAGGAGCTGCTCGACCGCAAGCCGTCCGCGCTCTCGGGCGGGCAGCGTCAGCGCGTCGCGATGGGGCGGGCGATCGTTCGCGAACCGAAGGCGTTCCTCATGGACGAGCCGCTCTCGAACCTGGACGCCAAGCTCCGCGTCTCGATGCGGGCCGAGCTCGCGAAGCTGCACGACCGTCTCGGTGTCACGACGGTGTACGTGACGCATGACCAGGTCGAGGCAATGACGCTGGGGCAGCGGGTCGCCGTCCTCCGCGACGGGGTCCTGCAGCAGGTCGACACCCCGCAGCACCTCTTCCGCCAGCCGGCCAACTTGTTCGTGGCGGCGTTCATCGGCTCGCCGTCGATGAACCTCGTCGATGCCGAGTTGGCGGACGGGCGGGTCTCGTTTGCGGGCTACAGCTTCGCGCTCCACGCGTCGTCCCCGCTTCGCGGTCACGACGGCCGCGTGATTCTCGGGATCCGTCCGACGGATTTCGAGCACGGCGAGTCCGCCCAGCCCAATCTCCCACGCATGGCAGTCAAGCCTGATGTGGTCGAGGACCTCGGGTCGCAGATCGACATCATCTTCACGCTCGACGCGCCCCGCGTGAGCGCCGAGGCGGTGCGAGCCGCCACCGAGACCGAGGACGACCAAGGGATGCTGTTCGCCGACGAGCGGGCGAGCTTCACCGCCTGTCTCGACCTCCGCCGCAGCATATCGGCGGGAACGCGGGTCGAGCTTGCGGTCGACTGTGATCGGTTCCACTTCTTCGATCCCGCCACCGGCCACGCGCTCGGCGGTGGGGTGAGCTCTCCGCTCGCCGCCTGAGCCCGCGTCTCTTACCAAACCGTCCGAATCTGGACTGGCCCGCGGCGCAAAAACGCCACACACCTCCTCGCACGCGAAGCGGCTGACCGACGCGCGTCAGTACGTGCTCCGGTCCTTGGCAGGGCGTGGCAGCCGCGCGCGCGGGAGCAGAACGCGTACCTGAGTCGCATTCGCGGGACGAGTACGCCGACTGCCATCTCGAGGCCTGACCGAAGGCGCTCCGAAGAGACAAAGAACCGCTACGCGTTCGGCTACGGCGACTTTCGGCCGGTCACCGTATGGGGCTGATGGCCTGTCACGACCGGCGAGCGGAGTGGCGGCACGGTATCCCTGCGAGTTCAGTAGTGACTGTTGTTCCCGAGCGCGTCGCCGCGGCCGAGCTTGCGGCCGGACGTGTCTCCGATATCGAGGTAAGGCCACATCACCAGCGTCTCGTCGCGCTTCGAGGAGTTCGTGACGTGATCGAACTGGATGGCGTGGCCGATCTCGTGCGCTCCCACGGACTGGATGTCGTATGCGCCGGAGGCGCCGGTCGTCGACCACGTGAACTCTGTGTTGAACCGGATGTCCGCCTCGACCGGGTTGCCCTTCTCGTCATACGCGATCACCGTGCAGGCGAGCGCCCCGCTGCAGTCCTGGTCGCTCTTCAGGCTGCCCCAGTCGACCGTGCTGTAGCCGTCGTGCTTGGCTGCGCGAGAGGTCTTGCCCTCGTAGTGCGCGGGTGGGTTCGCCTCGTCCTTGATGCCACACCAGTTGACGTTGTTCGTCCATTGGCTCTGCGCGTTCCGCACGGCCTCGACAACCTTCTCGCGGTTGATCCCGGGCGCCGTCGCGCCGATCCACCACTTCCTCGTCGTCCGCCAGTAGATCGTCCCGATCGACGTCTGGGATGAGCTGTCGCACTTCACGTTCGACCCGGTCTCCGCCGGAGTCACGGCGTATGCGGCATCGGTCGCACTCCGCAGCACCCCGGACGGCCGGAAGAACGCCACCGAAAGGACGTGTTGGTGCGAGTCGCTGTACAGGCGGGCGAATCGGCTCCCGTCTCTGCGGACCAGCGTGCAACGCAACAGCCGCCCGGCCAGCCGACGACCGGCAGCGTGACCACCGGAGGGGATCCTGAACGCGAGCTCGCCTCTGACCGGCGGTGATAGGCGTAGGCCGCACGGCCGTCCGACAGCGGCGCTCGCCGCCCGAGCCGCGAAGGGGCCGGCATCCGCCGGGATGCTGCCAGCGCATGCTGCGGCGGCGACCACGATCGCGACCGAGAAGAGGTGACGTCGCGAGAACGGCATTCAGCTGGGCGTGCAGATGCGCGTCGAGTAGGGCCCTCGGAAGGCCATGCCCCCATCTATCGGAAGGTCATAGCCCAACCTGTAGGCAGGGGATCGTGCCGCGAGCGACCGGATCGGCCTGGGGAGAAACCGTGCAAAGGCGGCGGGAACGTCACGCGGGTTCGATTCCCGCCGCCTCCACTCGGTAGGTCGATAGCGAAGGAGCGCGAGAATTCGCGCTGTGCAGGTGAAGGCGTGCGCAGGGATGCGAGGGAACGCGCACGGGAAAGTGCGGATTTGCGACGTGTTGCCGCTCACGCGGTCGCGGTCGGGTCGCAGGAGCGGCGTCGATGGGTCGCATGCGACCTACGACTCCGCCCCTGACAGCCGACGGCCCGCGTTCGTGGCGCGGGCCAGTCGGGAGTGCTGCTGCGGTCATCGAACCTGGCTGGGCGTCGACGAGCTCCGGAGGCTCGCGACACCAGGGTGGATTCGTCCGCCACGGCTGTCACTGACGCGACGTAGGATCGATGGATGTTCGACCATGCGGAGCGTCGCGGGCGCCTGTCCGATCGATTGCGGGCCGAGGGCGTCGACATCCTCTTCCTCGGGCTCTCCGCCGACCTCGAGTACCTCTCGGGCGTCGAGCGTGGGATCCCGTTCTTCGGTCAGAGCTCGTACGCCCACGGCTGGGTCGCCGGCGGCTTCTTCCGGCCCGACGCCGACCCGGTCTTCGTGCTGCCGCGCATGGTGGCCGCGTTCGATCTCCCCGTGACCCCGGACGGCGAGATCGTCGTCGTCGACGAGAACGACGACGGGTTCGCCATCTTCGAGCGGGTCGCCAAGGGGCTCGGGCGACCTTCCACGGTCGCAGTCGGCGACCGGGTCTGGGCCGAGACGACCCTCAACCTCGGCCGCGTCTTTGGCTTCGACCGCCTTCGCACCGGATCGTCGCTCGTGAACGAGCTGCGCCGGGTCAAGACGCCCGAGGAGCTCGAAGTGATGGGCCGGGCCTGCCGCACCGTCGAACGGGCGATGGAGGCCGTCGCGCCACGAGTCCAGCCGGGCGTCAGCATGGTCGAGCTCGTCGAGGAGGTCGAGCGTCAGCTCCGGACGGCGGGCTCGATGACACCCTCCTTTGCGACGCACATCTTCACGGGGCTCGACCCGGACAGCCTCGACTCGTCGACGCACACCGCCCGCATTCCGATGCCGGAGGGCACGAGCGTGATGTTCGACTTCGGCGGCGTCGTCGACGGGTACTGCTCGGACTTCGGCCGCACCGTCGTCGCCGGAGAGCCCTCCCGGGAGCTCCTCGACGCATACGACGTGATGCTTGCGGCCTACGAGGCGGGCCGGGCCGCTTGTCGCCCCGGGTCACTCGCACGGGAGGTCAACGCGGCCTGCCGCGCCCCGATCGAGGAGGCCGGGCTCGGGCCGCATTTCCGTCATCGCATGGGGCACGGCATCGGACTCGACGTGCACGAGCGCCCTTTCGTCTCCTCCGAGGATGCGACGGTGCTGGAGGCGGGGATGACCTTCACGGACGAGCCCTCGATCATCATCCCGAACGCCTTCAGCGTCCGGATCGAGAACATCATCGTCTGCGAGGAGCACGGCGGCCGCGTGCTCAACGACTACCCCGACGCGCTCGTCTGCAACACCTGAGGACGTGGGCCGAGGGGGCCCCGGCGTCTGCCGGGGCCCCCTGCCGAAATCAGCCCTTCGGCTTGGTCTGGGTGACGTCGATCGAATAGACCGCGTTGAACTTCGCCGTCGCGAGGTCCTTCGTGGAGACGAAGACCTGCGTCGGCTGCAGCAGCGGGAAGAAGGGCCCGTAGGCGTTCAGCCGCCGCTGGATCGTCTGGTACAGCTTCTCGCGGGCCGCGTCGTTCGTCGTCACGCGCACCTTCGCCGCGAGAGCCTCGACCGTCTTCTCCGAGCCGGCCGGCCAGCCCGCACGGAGACCGACCAGCTCACCCGGCATGAAGGCGAGGTAGTCGGCGGGATCCGGATAGTCCGGGCCCCACAGCGAAAGACCGAACGCCATGTTGCCGTCGCGGTAGCGCTGGAGCCAGGTGCCGACCGGCGCGCCCGCGAGCTCGACGTTCAGGCCGGCGGTCTGCAGGTTCGCCTGCACCTTCTGAGCGAGGCTGTCGAAGAGCACGCCGTTGATCGTGAAGTTGCTCGGATACTCGATCGTGATCTTCTGGTTCGCCACGCCCGAAGCCGCGAAGAACGCCTTCGCCTTCGTCGGGTTCGGCTTGACCGCCGCGCTCTGCGGCAACGCTCCGAGGAACATCGACGGGATCACGCCCGGCGCCTGGATCGCCCCCGGCCCGGCGACGCCTGCGATCGCCTTGTAGTCGAGCGCGTACCGGACGCCCTGCTGGAAGTTCTTGTTCGCAGCGTACGACGAGATCTTCGGGTCGTTGTTCGCGAACAGCCAGAACACCCACGTGGACGGTGTCGTCAGCGTGCTCACGTTCTTGTTGCCCCGGAGCGACAGCGCCTGCTGGGACGACAGGTCGATCGCCACCTCGTACTTGCCGCGCTGCACGTTGATCAGCTGTGTGGGCGCGATCATGTTTCGCACGACCACGCTCGAGAAGGCCGGCTTCGTCGGGCCCCAGTACTTCGCATTCGGGTTGAGGACGATCTGCGAGGTGGTGCTGTACTGCTTGAGAACGTACGGGCCGCTACCGGCGCCCGCGGAGCCGGACGAGTTGAACCACTGCTCGGCCTTGTCCGTCTTGTCGGCGTCCGCCGCGTCCGTGCCGCCGTGCTGCTTGACGAGCTTCGAGTTGACGATGCCGGTCGACGTGTTGGCGAGGATCGCCGGGAGGGCCGTGTTGGACGTCTTCGCGCGCATCACGACCGTGTACTTGCCCGCAGGCGTGACCGTGACCCCGTCGAGCAGGAAGGCCGGGTTGCCCTTCAGGTTCACGAGCCTGCGGAGCGAGAAGGCCACGTCGGCCGAGGTGAGCGGAGTGCCGTCTGCGAAGTGCACGTTCTTGCGCAACTGGAACGTGAACGTCTTCGCGTCGCTGCTGGCCTTCCACGACTGCACCAGCAGCGGGATGGGGTGGGCGACGTCACTGCCCTTGTACGTGAACAACGTGTCGAACACACCGCGGTTGACGATCGACGCGGTCGGCTCGAACGCGCGCTGCGGGTCCGCCGTCTTGATCTCGAACGACTTGTCGACGACGAGCGTCGGCGCCGCCTCGCTCCCGCTGGAGGCGGCAAAGGCGGCCGTGGTGGCGGCGAGCGACACGACGAGTGCGATGAGCACTTTCATCGTGACGCGGGTCGAATGTCGAAACATGCGAGTCCTCCGTTTTCGATGGATGAATCAGGCTCGTGGGTGGACGGGGGCACGGGGCATCGATCTTTCGTTCCGGGCTTCGGGCGCGTGCAGCCAGCACGCCGCGAGCCTGCTCTCGCCGATCGGTTCCAGCGGGGGCTCGTCCGTTCGACAGACGTCCATCACGTGTGGGCAGCGTGGATGAAACCGGCATCCTCGCGGCGGCATCGCGGGGTCGGGCACCTCGCCGGGAAGGACCTCGGGCATCGTGCCCGTCCCGTCCGGATGCGGAACGGCGCCGATCAGCGCTTCCGTGTAGGGATGCTGGGGGTCGGCCCAGAGCGCCTCCGTGGCGCCCGACTCCACGATCTTGCCCAGGTACATGACAGATACGACGTCGGCGACGTGGTGAACGATTGCAAGGTCGTGCGAGATCAGGAGGAGGCTCAGCGAGAGCCGCTGTGAGAGATCGAGCAGGAGGTTGGCGACCTGCGCCTGGGCGGATGCGTCGAGCGACGCAAGCGGCTCGTCGAGCACGATCAAGGACGGGTCCGCCGCGAGCGCCCGGGCGATCGCGATCCGCTGCCGCTGGCCGCCGCTGAACTCGTGCGGATACCGGGACCGCGCGTTCGAGGGCAGCCCCACGAGCTCGAGCAGTTCGACAACGCGCGCCGTCTTGCCCGACCGGCCGGTGCCGCCGGCAGCGATGCCGTCCCCGACCTGATCGCCGACCCTGCGGCGCGGGTTGAGCGACGAGTACGGATTCTGGAACACGAGCTGAAGACGAGTCAGGTCGGCGGATCGGGCTCGGCGCGTGAGCGGTACGACCGGGCGGCCCTCGAACCTGACCGTGCCCGCAGTCGGCGCGATCAGTCCCACAGCGGCGCGGGCGAGGCTCGACTTTCCGCAACCGGACTCTCCGACGAGTCCCACGATCTCGCCCTGCCCGATGGCGAGGCTTGCGCCGGCGACGGCCTGGAACCTCGCGCGGTCGCGGCGCTCGTAGGTGACCTCGAGGCTGTCTATCTCGAGGACGCTCACGCGCGGACGAAGGGGTCGACGGGGCAGGCGAACGCGCGGGGACCCTCGTGCACGAGCTCCGGCACGACCACCGAGCACGACTCGAGGCGATGAGCGCAGCGCGGGTGAAAGGCACACCCTTCGGGAACCGCGGCGGGCGCCGGAGGTGTGCCGGCGATCGGAACGAGGGGGTGGTCGGCGGGGAGCTCGGGATGGGGAAGGGCGTCGAGGAGAGCCTTCGTGTACGGGTGCCGCGGGTGCCGGAGGAGACCGTCGCGCGGGCCGGTCTCCACCACTCGGCCGGCGTAGAAGACGGCGATTCGGTCGGCGATCGCCGACATCACGCCGAGGTCGTGCGTGATGAGCACCACGGACAGGCCGCGCTCGCGCCGCAGGGCGTCGAGGAGCCTGATGATCCCTGCCTGCACCGTGACGTCGAGAGCCGTCGTCGGCTCGTCGGCGATGAGGAGCTCCGGCTCCGCTGCGAGTGCGATCGCGATCGCGACCCGCTGGCGCATCCCTCCCGAGAACTGATGCGGATACGCGCGGAGGGCGCGCTCGGGATCTGGCAGCCGAACGGCGTCCAGGAGCTCCGCTGCACGCCGTCTCGCGCCGGCCCGTCGGACGCCGAGGTGCTGGCGGATCGGCTCCTCGATCTGCTGGCCGATCGAGAGCATGGGGTGGAGAGACGTCATCGGATCCTGGAAGACCATCCCGATCCCGCCCCCGCGGATGTCCCGCAGCGCACGGCCGCGGAGCGCCAGCAGGTCGAGGCCACGGAAGCTCGCCCGACCCGACGCCGTGGCCCCTGACGGGAGGAGCCCGATCAGCGCGAGCACCGACATCGTCTTGCCGCTGCCGCTCTCGCCCGCGACGCCGAAGACCTCGCTCTCCGCAACGGCGTAGTCGACGCCGTCGACGACGCTGATCGAGCCGCCGCGGACCGGTAGCCGCACACGAAGCTCCTCGACCTCGAGCAGGGGCGTGCTCATCGGACGCGACGGCCCTCCTGCGCCGTTCGCGGGTCGAAGACGTCGCGGAGGCTGTCACCGAGGAAGTTGAAGGCCATCACCGCAGTGAAGATCGCAAGCCCTGGAAACGTGCCCATCCACCAGTACTGGAAGTACTGGGTGCCCGTCGCGACCATCGCGCCCCACTCGGGGTGAGGCGGCTGCGCGCCCAGCCCGAGGAACGAGAGGCCGGAGAGGAGGAGGATCGCGGTCCCGAGATCGAGGGTCGCGAGCACGAGCACGGGGCCGGCGACGTTCGGCAGAACCTCGCGGCGGAGCGCGGACCGCGACGACACTCCCAGCAGACGCGCCGACTGGACGTACTCCGAGTCTCCGATCGAGAGCACGAGACCGCGAACGACGCGCGCGTACGAGGGCCACGACACGATCACGATCGCGAGGACCGCGTTGCGCACGCCTCGGCCCAGCACCGCCGTGACGACCATCGCGAGGATGATCGCGGGAAAGGCGAAGACGAGGTCGGAGACCCGCATCACCACTCCGTCCGTGATGCCGCGGAAGTAGCCCGCCGCCGCCCCGGAAAGCCCGCCGATGGTCGCGGAGACGGTGACCAGCAGCAACGCCAGCGGGATCGACAATCGCGAGCCGTAGATGACGCGGCTGAGCACGTCGCGACCGAGTTCGTCGGTGCCGAACAGGTGTGCCCCGGACGGGGGCTGGAACGCGGGGAAGTCCTGTGCGAGCGGATCGTAGGGCGCGACCAGCGGAGCGAAGACGGCGATGATCAGCCAGGCCGCTGCGATCACCGCGCCCGTGACGGCGAGCGGCTGGCGCCACGCGGGCCGTGTGGCCCGGGCTGCCGCCCGGAGGTCGGAGCGGGAGGCGGCGAGCTCGCTCATGTGAGCCGGATCCTTGGATCGATGACCCCGTACAGGACGTCGACGATGAAGTTGATCGTCACGTAGACGATCGCGACGAACAGGCTCACGCCTGCGATCGCCTGGACGTCGAGGTTGATGGCGCTGATGTAGGCGTACTGTCCGACGCCCGGCCACGAGAAGATGTTCTCGACGAGCACGGCGCCGGTGAGGATGTTCGCGAAGAGAAGGCCGATCACGGTGACGACCGCGGGCAGCGCCGCTCGAAGGACGTAGCGGGTCACGACGATCGACTCGGGCAGGCCCTTCGCTCGTGCCGCGCGGACGTAGTCGTTCCCCACCACCTCGAGCACCGACGAGCGCGTGTAGCGGGTGAGCAGGCTGACGTTGAAGGCGGCGAGGACCAGCGCGGGCAGGACGAGGTGATCGAGTGCGTCCGTGAACGTCGACCACTGCCCGGCGAGCAGCGCGTCGACCGTGTAGAGGCCCGTCACTTGCGGAGGCGGCTCGACGCCGATGCCGAGTCGGCCGCCGCCCGGGAACCAGCCGAGCCGGAAGAAGAAGATGTAGAGCGCCAGGAGCGCGATCCAGAACGTCGGCATCGAGATACCGCCCAGCGAGACGACGCGCAGGGTGTGGTCGATCGGATGGTTCCGGCGCATCGCGGCGATCACGCCGAAGATGACGCCGACCACGATCGCGACGATGATCGAGTAGAACGCAAGCTCTGCGGTGGCGGGGATGTACGTCGCGAGGTCCTTCCGCACCGGGTTGTGCGACTGGGTCGACTCGCCGAGGTCGCCCTGGAGGAGATGCCCGAGGTAGATCGCGTACCGCTCGGGCAGCGGCTTGTCGAGGCCGTAGTGCGCCTTGAATGCCGCCACGGCGGCCGGGTCGGCGGAGGCCTGTTCGCCCAGGCTCGCGGTCGCCGGGTCGGCCGGGACGGCCTGCGTGAGGAGGAAGACGACGAGCGTGATTCCGATCGCGAGCAACACGAGCGCCGCCGCTCGGCGGCCGACGAAGCGGAGAAAGCCACTCGACGGCAGCAGGGTTCGGCGGTTTCTCGTCGGGGGCGCCTCGGGTGCTCGGGGCGGCTGTTCGTCAATCATGACCCGCTCCCATCTGAGCCGGAGGCACGGAGGCGCGTGCGTTATTTTGCACCGCGTGATCGTATTGTGCCGCTCCGCGCGGCTGCAACCGACGCCCATTTTGCGGGCAGGAGGCTAGACATGGCGTGCGCCGGACGAGACGAACTGCCGGAGCAGGAGATCGCACCGGGCTACAGCAGCCGCTTCGCGGACTGGGGCGGCATGACGGTCGGATTCGAGTTCGCACCGGCCGGGATGGACGCGTCGACCATGCTCGAGGGGCTCCCCGACGGCCGCTGCCAGGCGCCGCACTGGGGCGTGCTCCTCTCGGGCCGAATCGTCGTCGACTACGGCGAGCGCCAGGAGGAGATCGTCGGCGGGCAGGCGTACTACGTCGAGCCCGGCCATCGGATCTCCTTCCTCGAGGACAGCGAGGCGGTCGAGTTCACTCCGACGGACGAGCTCGAGAAGACATTCGAGGTCATGCGGCGCAACGCCGCCGCGGCAGCCGACGCAGCTTCGTGACCGACGTCGCCGTCGTCGGCGCGGGCGTCACCGGCGTCTCGGTCGCGTTGGCACTCGAGCAGCGCGGCCTGGAGGTCGTCGTGGTCGAGCGGAGCGGCGTCGCGTCCGGCCAGTCAGGCGTGCAGCCGGGCGGTGTCCGGCAGCAGTGGGGGACGGCGACGGCATGCCGGCTCGCGCGGGAGTCGGCCGTGTGGTGGAGCGAGGCCGAGGAGCGCCTGGCGAGCCCGGTACCGCTCGGTTTCACGGCCTGCGGGTACCTCTTCGCCGCTCACAGCGCGGACGCGCTCGCGCGCCTGGCCGGGAACGTCGTGGTGCAGAACGCCGAAGGTGTCGCATCGCGGATCGTCTCGCCCGCCGAGGCAGCCGAGCTCGTCGCGGGTCTCGCGGTCGAGGAGCTGACCGGGGCGGCCTGGTGTGCGGAGGACGGGTACTTCGACCAGCCGCAGGCCGCAGTGGAGGCGATCGCCCGCCACGTCGATGTGCGGATCGCGGCCGTCGACGCGCTCGGCCGGGCGGGTGACGGCTGGGAGCTGTCGGGGCCGTTCGGCCGAATCGCGGCCGACGCGGTGGTCGTGGCGACCGGCGTCGATGTCAACCACCTCCTCGGCCCACTCGGTTCGGCATTGCCGATCGAGCGGGAGGAGCGACACCTGTTCCTGAGCGAGCCGGTCCGCGAGCGCCTGCTCGAGCCGCTCGTCGTCGCGTCGGAGCTCCACTTCGCCGCAAAGCAGCTCGGGAACGGCCGCGTGCTCGCCAGCGACCTCGGCGCGGTCGGCGATCCAGCGGAGAACGCACCGCGCTGGCGCGCCACCGTACGGGAGGGGATCCGCAGGCTCGTGCCCCGACTGGAGCACGTCGACTTCACCGTTCTCGCGAGCGGCACCTACGACGTGACGCCCGACCGGCAGCCGGTGCTCGGCCCGGTGCCGGGGCACGAAGGACTCCACGTCGCGGCCGGCTTCAGCGGTCACGGGTTCATGATCGCCCCGGCCGTCGCCCGCATCGTCGCAGCCGGCGTCCTCGGCGAGCCGGACGCCGTCCTCGACATCCTCGACCCGGGCCGGTTCGCCGACGGACGGCTCGTCCCCGAGTCACAGATCGTGTGAGGCGCTCAGGCGGGATCGGAGACGAGCGCGTCGAGCTCGAACTCGACGAGCACGTCCGGGATGAACCCCGCGACGAAGTACGTCGTGTTCGCCGGATTGACGTCGGCGAACGCCTCTCCGTGTGCGCGCACCGCGTCTTCCCAGACGGCCCCCGGGGCAAGCAGCAGGCGCGTGCGGATCACGTCGTCTCGCTCGGCGCCGAGCGCGGCGGCGGCGTCGAGGGCCTTCGTGATCGCCGCGGACGTCTGTCGGTAGCTGTCACCGGGATGGAGCGTTCCCTCCGGCCCGATCGGCGCGGTGCCGCTCACTGCGACGTGGCTCCCGATCCGCACGGCACGGGCGTACGATCCCTCCCTTTCGAAGACGGTGCCGTCGGAATGTGTCGTCCGCGTCGCCTGCATCGGTCGGTGGCTACGGGCGCTCGCAGCCGGAATGTCGTCACTCTGACCGAAATTTCGTCCAGACGCAACAGCGCTCTATGCTCCCCGACATGAGGGAGGCGGCCGCAGGAAACGGAGACGTGGCCACTGTGCCGCGCGTCGGCGAGGTCATCCGCCAACTCCGACAACAGCGCGGTCTGTCGCTTCGTGACCTTGCGGCGCAGTCCGGCCTCTCGCAGTCGTTCCTCGGAGCGGTCGAGCGCGGCCGCTCGGACATCGCCGTCGGGCGGCTGGCGCAGGTCGCTGCGGTGCTCGGGTACGACGTCGCCTCGCTGCTCGGCTACTCCCTCAGGCAGACGACGCCCGTCCTCGTCCAGCCGGAGGAGCACGTCACGGTCGACCGCGGCGAGGGCACGGAGCTTCGCGCCTTCCGGATCCCGAGCACCAACCTCGAATTCATGGTCGCGAGCTTCGCACCCAGGGCGCAGTTCGCGGACGCCGTCACCCATGCCGGGCTCGACGTGATGTACGTCGCCGAGGGCGACCTCGTCCTCGTCGTGGACGGGGTGGACTACCCGCTGCGGGAGGGCGAGTGCGCCGTCTGGCCGTCGTCGCAGGCGCACACCGTGCGCAACGACGCGGACGAGCCGGCCCGCGCGATCGGCTTCACGACCGCAACGGTGTACTGATGACCGAGATGCGCCTCTACGACCTCCGGGTCACGGTCGAGCGGATCGAAGGACGCTCCGTCTGCGGGCTCGCGGTGGGTGACTGGTTCGAAGTGACCGAGTCGAGCCGGGTTCGTCTTCCGGAAGGCCGGCACTTCTGCCTCTACGCGATCCAGGCGGTGCTGCCGTTGCTACCGGCCAAGATGCGTCGGCTTCCCGGAGAGGACTGGCTCGAGCAGGACAATCTCGTCTGCTGCCCCGATCCCGACGAGCGTCTCGTGATGCGGATCGAGCGAATCGGCGAGCGGACGCTCGTGACCGAGGAGCTGACGTAGCGCGCGAGCTCGGCATCGGGCTCCTGACCGACCGGGAACCGCTCGAGTACGAGGCGATCGCGCGCCGGGCCGACGAGGCCGGCATCGACGTCGTCTCGGTGTTCCACGACCTCCTCTACCAGCCTGCGATCGGCCCGCTCCTCCTGATGGCGCGTGTGACAGAGCGCGTTCGCCTTGGGCCCGCCGCGCTCAACCCCTTCACGCTTCACCCCTACGAGATCGCCGGCCAGATCGCGATGCTCGATGCCGTCTCGGGAGGGCGTGCCTTTCTCGGGCTGGCGAAGGGGGCCTGGCTCGATCGGCTCGGCCTCGCGGAGCCGAGGCCGCTTGCGGCCCTGCGCGAGGCCGTAGCGATCGTGCGTGCGCTGCTCGCCGGGGACGACAACGGCTACGCCGGCAGCCATTACACCCTCGCGCCCGGGACCAGGCTCGCCTATCCGCGCGCGCGGGATGCGGTGCCTCTGATGATCGGGACGTGGGGTCGGGCAACCGCCGCGTGGGCGGGCACGGTCGCCGACGAGGTGAAGCTCGGCGGCAGCGCGAATCCGGATCTTCTGCCGGTCGTGCGCGAATGGATCGGCAACCCCGTGGTGAAGCTCGTCGTCGGCTGCGTGACGGTCGTCGACGAGGACGGCGCCTGGGCTCGAGAACGCGCGCGGACAGCCGTCGAGCCCTACCTCGAGGTGGTCGGCGGTCTCGATCCGACCATCGAGGCTCGGGGCAGTCCACCGCCACTCGAGCGGTTCTGCATCGCCGGCACACCCGAGGAGGTCGCGGCCCACGTCGTGGCGTTGTGGGACGCGGGCGCCGGGCGCGTCGAGCTCGGGACTCCCCAGGGGCGGACGACAACGAGCGGGATCGACCTCATCTGTTCTCGCGTGCTTCCACTGCTGCGCCGTTGATCGACGTCCCCGGCGCGGAATGGGGCAGGGTCGGGGGCAGCACCAGCAGGTCGGCGCACTGAAACCAGCGGACTACCCGGAGTAGGGAGGCGGCGGGAACGTCACGGTCATGGCGCGAGGCGTCCGCAGGCGCCTTCTGTGCGTCGTGGAATCGCGCAACGGCGGCGTTGGCACGCCTCTGTCCAGAGATGATCGTCCGCACGCCGTGACACGATGGTTGTCGTGGTCGCACGGTTGATCGTGGTGTTCGTTGTCACGTTCGGCGTCGCTCTCGCGGTCTTCTGGGTCGTGAAGCGCCTGGGCTTCGACTTCGAGGGCTCGTGGCACGACGGGCGTATCGGCGCAGTGGTGGTCGCGGCGGTTGTTGCCGTCGGGAACGTCATCTGGGTCAGCAGCCGGCGAATGCCAACCTCGCGGTAGATTCACGCCCGCTCCGAACGGCCGGTACCGCGCGAGTCTCTCGCGCAGCCTCGCCGTTGTCTGTCACGCGTTCGCCGTCGGAGAGGGACAGGGCGAGGGAGCGCTCAAGGGCGATTCGACAGCCTCGAGGCCGGTTTGCAGGACCTGCGCATGGCCGGGGCGACGCCCGTCACGGCGTATACTGGTGTGACATAGCTCCCTCCTCCGCTGCTGCGCTCTTCAAGGGTCGCGCCAGGTCTGAGCCTTATCGGAAGGAGAGCGCTGTGGATGCTTCTGACGGCGCGAGCGATCTCAAGAGCCAGGCGACTGCGATCTCGGACGGCATCGCGGCGATGCACCGGGAGCACTATGGGCGCGGTGCCGACCGCACGCGCACGCTGATCCATCAGGACGTGGTGATGACGAGGTTGGAAGACTGCTTCACGACGGTCGAGAAGAGGATGATCGCGGAGGGCGCGTTCGTGAAGGTGCGCGAGACGCGAACGATGTTCCAGGACTGGATGCGACCTCGCTTTACGGAGATCGTGGAGGACGCCACCGGCCGCAGGGTGGCGGCATTCTTCTCGCAGGTCTCGCACGACCCTGATATGGCGCTCGAGGTCTTTGTCCTCGACCGGGCGTGATCGAGGGCGGCTAGCCGAGTTGTTCTCGCGGGTGAGGTGGCGTACGGTGTCGTAACGGCGTTCACGTTCCGCTGGGGGAGAACGTCGAGGTTCGAGGCGTGCGCCTCTTCGCTTTGGCGCGCTTGCGAGCGCAGGCGGCTCGCGAGGTCAACGTGCCCCGGCCGAAAGGATCGGAGCGTCCCGCCGGAATCCCCAGACTGCCGCGTAGATCCCGAGCGACAGCTCCCACAGGAACTCGGGGATGACCAGGAGGGCCGGCACCGTGCTGCCGGCGTCCCACCAGTCGAAGAGCGTGCCGATGCTCGAGAACAGGAGGAGCGGGCCGCCGATCAGTCCGAGCCAGGCCATGCGCCGCGGGACGAGGCCCGAGGTGTACATCAGGTAGCCGAGGATCAACCCGTTCCCGAAGGGGACGATGAACCCCGGGCCGAAGAGGAACGTCCAATCCTTGAGTGCCGCGAGCGAGACAGCGAGGTCGGCGGCGTCCGGAGAGTCCTTGCGCAGGCTCACGACCCCGAGCACGAAGATGATCCCGCCCGCGATGAAGACGCACTCGATCACGCGGGCAGCGACGTAGCCGATGGCGAGGAGCTCGTTCTGTCGCCTCACGATCGGGTAGAGCACAACGGCCGTTCCGACGTTCGCGATGATCAGAAGGAGCTCCAGGAACGCTCCCAGGTAGATCTGGCTGTCCTTGCCGTCGCCGGCGATGTACGCGGCCGGATCGTCGAGAACCGGTTGGAAGAGCGCGAGCGCCGGGATCGACGTGAGGAACGTGATGATGAACAGCACCCCGAAGATGCGGGCGTTCCTCTGGTCTTCGGCCATCTCGCCTCCTTGGCAGGCTGTCGCGGCACATAGACGCGACGTGGCGATCCTAAACCGGAGGTTCGGAGACCCCGAAGCCGAACCGTGCTCGCCGGACGGCCGCCTCTCGAGGCGCGGCCGGTCGCGGAGCTCTGATCGAAACCCGTCTGAGCGCGGCAGCGGCGGATCGAGAAGTGCAGGCTGTGACGCCGGCTCGACGCATCCGCGCCATGCCGCTCGATCTGAACCCGCCGGCCGGCTGAGTGCCGGCGCCGCGGACTACTTCACGAGCTTCCAGACCGCCCCGGCGCCCTTGCGCTTGCCTACGCGCCACGTCACGAGCCCGACGACGACGAGGCCGGCGACCATGAACACCGCGAGGGAGCGGACGTCGGATTTCAGCCTGACGAGGTCGTCGTTGAGACGCTGCCGTTCGACGGCGAGCTCGTTCCGGATGTCCTCGACCGACCGCTCAGACATGGCTCTGCAGTGTGCCGATGGTGCGCTCTGCCTCTTCGATCGCCGCCGCAGGCTTGGGAGGCGCGGCCTTCCGGGCAGATCGCCTGCCGAGATATCCGACGATCCCCGCGAGGAGGAAGATGATCACCGTGACGATCAGGAGCGACAGCCACAGGGGGAACGCCTCGCTCAGCCCGGCCGCCGCCGTGGCGAGCGCGAAGCCGATGCCGTAGACCACGAGCACGGCCGCGCCGATGAACAGGCCGCCTGCCACTCCGACCGCGGTCGCCTTCTGCTTTGCCTCCAGCTTCGCGAGCTCGAGGTTGAGCTGGACGAGCGTCTGCACCCGCTGCTTGACGGCTTTCGTCTGCGACACGAAACCGAACATGCGACGCAACATACCCCGAATCCCGCTTCAGGACGACAGCGGCGAGGCCGGGCCCGGCCGGCGTCCACGGCCCGAGTATCCTCTGCGTCGTGCCGACGTTCATCGAGGTGCTGCTTACCACCGGCGAGAAGCGCCATGTCGAAGCGGCGGCGGGCAATGCCCGGACCGAGATCGACCGGTGGGCCACGAGAGCCAAGACCTCGTGGATCGAGACCGTGGAAGGCGTCTGGGTGAACCCCGACTTCGTCGTCTCCGCTCGACTCGTCGACCTCCCGACGCGGCCGGCGGCGATCGAAGCCTGACCCCGCGTCCGGTCGGTCGCCACCGCCCGCGGGGGGATGCAGCCGAGCCGCGTCCTGGGTACGCGGCGCCTGCTGCGCTAGTGTTGACGCACCACGGAATCGAAGGCGCAGCCGTCCTCTCCCACAGCGAATCGGAGGGCGACGTTCGGCCATTCGCACCGCATCGAGCTTCGAGTCCGTCCACGCGCAGAGCCGACCCCGCCTGGCGGTCGGGATCGATCGAGGAGAGCGATGACGGCAGATCTTGGTGATGCGACGTCGGGTGATCCCCGGCCGACCCCCATCGGTCCGTTCAACGTCGTCGCGCCGGGCACGGACCGCAAACGGCGCGTTCCGGCGCCCTGGATCGACTGCCCGGCCTGCGGATGGCGGCACTACCCCACCGCGGACGCCGGCCGCTGGCACATCGCGACGAGGTGCGAAGGCTGCGGCGCCGAGATCGGGGTGGGAGCCGGTGCGCCCGAGGCGTGACCTCGTCGACTTTCTCGCGAGCCGCGGCGCCCGGAAGCAGTGCCCGCTGTGCGGCCACGAGGACTGGGCCGGGTGGGACCAGCGGATCGCTCTTCCTCGTGTGCACGAGGGCTCAGACACCGCACCGCTCGACGTGATCCCGCTTCTCTGCAGGAACTGCGGCTACGTGCGCCTCCACTCGGCGCACGTCCTGAGCGATCCCCGAGACGAGAACACGGGCGGCTGAACGTCGACCGCTCGTCGGCGACGAGGACGAGCCTGACGCGGAGCGCTGCAGCGGCTGACCGCGCCGAGTCGGCGGTCGCGCGGGCCGTGACCGAGTAGCGTTGTTCGCCCGGGATCGGGGAGACGCGGACGGAGGTCGGGATGGAGCAGGGCGCGGAGCGCAAGCGAGTCGAGACGTTCGGTCGTCTCGAGAACGGCCTTCGCGAGGGGGGCGACTGGTACCTCTGGGGCCCGTACGTGAGCGAGCGTCAGTGGGGGACCGTGCGCGAGGACTACAGCGCGAACGGGACCGCCTGGGAGTACCTCCCCCACGATCACGCGCGCTCGCGCGCGTACCGCTGGGGCGAGGACGGGCTCGCGGGGTTCTGCGACGTCGAGCAGCGGCTTTGCCTCGGGCTGGCGCTGTGGAACGGCCGCGACCCGATCCTCAAGGAGCGCATCTTCGGGCTGACCGGGAATCAGGGGAACCATGGGGAGGACGCCAAGGAGTACTGGTGGTACCTCGACGCGACGCCGAGCCACTGCTGGAACCGCTGGCGCTACCACTATCCGCAGAGCGCGTTCCCGTACGAGCGGCTGGTCGACGAGAACGCCGCGCGGTCGAAGCTCGACCCCGAGTTCGAGCTGATGGACACGGGCATCTTCGACGACGACCGCTACTGGATCGTCGAGGCCCACTATGCGAAGGCCGACCCGTTCGACGTCCTGCTCACCGTCCAGGTGACCAACGCCGGTCCGGAGGAGGACACGATCCACGTGCTCCCGACGGCGTGGTACCGGAACACGTGGGCGTGGGAGGTCGGTGCCACGGCCCCCGAGCTGCGGGCATCCGACGACGCCCGGATCGACACCGAGCATCCGTTCCTCGGGCCGCTCGAGATCGCGGCGGACGACGGGCCGGACGGCTCGCCGCCCGACCTTCTCTTCTGCGACAACGAGACGAACGCCGAGCGCCTGTTCGGCACGGCGGGCCTCTCGGCGCACCCCAAGGACGGCATCAACGACCACGTCGTCTCGGGAGCGGCGAGCGTGAACCCGCAGCGGGTGGGGACGAAGGCGGCGTTCCACTACCGGGTCACCGTCCCGCCGGGCGAGACCGTGGAGCTTCGCGTGCGCCTGCGCCGCTCCGGAACCGACGCGTCGCCTTGGGCCGACTTCACGGCGGTGACGGACATGCGCCGCAAGGAGGCGGACGAGTTCTACGCCGAGCTGACCCCTGCGGCCTGCGGCGACGACGAGGCCAACGTGATGCGCCAGGCGCTCGCCGGGATGCTGTGGGGGAAGCAGCTCTACTACTACGACGTCCAGCGTTGGCTCACGGGCGACCCGACGCAGCCTTCGCCCCCTGCGTCGCGCCACGGCGCGCGGAACGCACGCTGGCTCAACTTCGAGGCGTTCGACATCATGTCGATGCCCGATCCCTGGGAGTACCCGTGGTTCGCGGCCTGGGACATGGCGTTCCACTGCGTGGCGCTGGCGCACGTCGATCCGGCCTTCGCGAAGTACCAGCTGACGCTTCTCTGCCGTGAGTGGTTCCAGCATCCGAACGGTGCGCTGCCCGCGTACGAATGGGCGTTCGACGACGTCAATCCCCCGGTGCAGGCGTGGGCGGCGCTCCAGGTGTTCGTCATCGAGGGCAGCACCGACATCGACTTCCTGAGCCGCGTCTTCGACAAGCTCCTCGTCAACTTCACGTGGTGGGTGAACCGCCTCGACGCGGACGGCTCGAACGTCTTCGAGGGTGGCTTCCTGGGTCTCGACAACATCGGGCCGATCGACCGCTCGCATCTCCCCGAGGGGTTCATGCTCGAGCAGGCGGACGCGACCGGGTGGATGGCGGCGTACGCGCTCACGATGGCCGCCATCGCGGCGGTCCTCAACCGGTCGGGCAGGCCGGCCACCGACCTGGTCGTGAAGTTCCTCGAGCACTTCTCGCTCATCTCGGAGGCGATGGAGGAGAAGGGTCTCTGGAACGACGAGGACGGCTTCTACTACGACCAGCTGCGTCGCCCCGACGGCTCCGTCGTGCCGATCAAGGTCCGCTCGATGGTCGGCGTGCTGCCGCTGATGGCGTTCGCGGTCGTCGAGGAGAACGCGGTGGCCCGGGCGCGGACGATGGGCAAGCACTTCGCCCGGCTGGTCGACCGGCACGATCAGCTGCAGCGGACGCCGGGCGAGGTGGTGACGCGGAGCGGCCGGACGCTCGTGGGCGTCGTCGGTGTCGACCACCTCCTCCGCGTCCTGCGGCGGCTGTTCGACGAGAGCGCCTTCCTGTCGCCCTACGGGCTTCGCGCCGTCTCGCGCTGGCACCGCGAGCACCCGTACCACCTCGACATGGGCGGCTACGAGACCTCGATCGACTACCAGCCGGCGGAGTCCACGACCTCGATGTTCGGTGGTAACTCCAACTGGCGCGGCCCGGTGTGGTTCCCGGTCAACTACATCGTGGTCGACGCGATCCTGCGCTACGCGCGGTACTTCGGCGACGAGCTCACGCTCGAGTACCCGACCGGCTCCGGTCAGCAGAGGACGTTCAGCGAGATCGGCGAGGACCTCCGCACCCGGCTGATCTCGCTCTTTCTCGTGGACAAGGACGGGCGGCGACCCTGCTTCGGCTGGGTCGAGAAGCTCCAGACCGATCCCGCCTGGAAGGACAACATCCTCTTCAACGAGTACTTCCACGGCGACAACGGCGCGGGCCTCGGTGCCAGTCACCAGACCGGCTGGACGGGGATCGTCGCCGACATGATCCGCCGGCAGCGGGGGGCCGACATCCCGACGATCGGCGAGATCCTCGAGCAGCTGGACACCAGGTGAGCCGGTGATCGAGCTCGGCCCGCAGGCCTGCGGCGACCTCGAGGGCGCGGCGGCCCGCGAGTGGCTCGTCGCCGACGGGCTCGGCGGCTACGCGATGGGCACCGTCGCCGGACTTCGTACCCGCCGCTACCACGGGCTGCTCGCGGCCGCCGCCGGCGGCCCTTCGTCCCGGATGCTCGGCCTCGCAGCCCTCGACGCCGTGCTCGTCGTCGGCGACGCGCGCTACCGGCTGGCGACCGACGAATGGGCGTCGGGCGTCGTCGACCCGCGCGGCTACGAGCTGCTCGTCTCCTTTGCCCTCGACCGTGGGGTGCCACGCTGGCGCTGGCAGGTCGGCGACGTCGTGCTCGAGCGCGAGGTGGCCATGACGCACGGGCGCTGCGCGGTGGGGGTCGTGCACCGACTGGTCCGCTCCGACCGTCCGGTCTCGCTCGAGCTGACGCCGCTCTGCACGTGGAGAAGCGCGCACGGCGAGCGATGGGCGGCGGGCGACCCGGGGATCGAGGCGACCGCGGACGGCTTCGTCTTCGAGGGCGCGTACCGTGTCGCAGGGGCCGGCTGGCGACCCGGCGGTGCCTGGTACCGCGGGGTGCGTGCACGGGAGGAGGCGGCGCGCGGGCTGAACGACCGCGAGGACCTCTGGGCCGCAGGCTCCTTCTCCGTAGAGCTGGGGATGGGAGACGCACACGAGGTCACCGCTGCCGCGGAGCCGTTCGACGGCGTTCTTCCCGGGGCGGCCGCGATCGTCACCGGCGTCCGCGAGCGCGGCGCGGCGCTCGTGCGCCAGGCGCGTACCTCGGGCGAGGCCGACGCGCAGCTCGTGCTCGCGGCCGACCAGTTCGTGATCGATCACGACGGCCCGACTGCCGTCGCGGGCTATCCGTGGTTCGGCGAGTGGTCGCGCGACCTGATGACGTCGTACGAGGGCCTGTTCCTGTCCACTGGACGCGCCGAAGAGGGGCGCGGGGCGCTCCGCCGCGCTGCCGCGACGCTGTCGGAGGGGATGCTCGCGAACACCGCCGATACCGGCGCGCTGGAGTACAACACCTCGGACGGGACGCTCTGGTTCGTCCACGCGCTTGGCCGCCATCTCGCGGTCACCGGAGACGACGACCTCGGCGCGGAGCTCGCGCCGGCGCTCGACGAGATCGTGACCCGCCACCTGGCGGGCACGCGGTTCGGGATCGGCGTCGACGGGGACGGCCTCCTGCTGCAGGGTCAGGACGGCTGGGCGTTGACGTGGATGGACGCGCGCATCGGCGGCGTGCCCGTCACGCCGCGCATCGGCAAGCCGGTCGAGGTGAACGCCCTCTGGATCCAGGCGCTGGGGATAGCCGGCCGTGTGTGCCGCACGGATCGATGGGATCAGGTGCGCGAGACCGCGCGCGCGTCGTTCGTCCGGCGCTTCGTCCGCCCCGACGGCGCAGGGCTGCTCGACGTCGTCGACGGTCCCGCGGGCGACGACGCCTCGGTGCGTCCGAACCAGCTGCTCGCGGTGTCGCTCCCGGACGGCCCGCTGTCCGGGTCGGGAGCGGGCGGCTCGGGTGTCGAGGCCGCAGCACGCGCGGCCGTCGACGCGTGCAGGCCGCTCGTCACATCCCTCGGGCTGCGATCCCTGACGCCGGACGACGCTGCGTATCGCCCATATCACCGCGGCGGCCCGGCGGAGCGGGACACGGCATACCACCAGGGGACGGTGTGGCCGTGGCTGATCGGCCCCTACGTCGACGCCGCCCGCCGCGTCGGTGACTCGACCGATGCGTTGCTCGACGGGTTGCTCGCGCACCTGGGCGAGTGGGGGATCGGGTCGGTCTCCGAGACCGCGGACGGCGCAGCTCCGCACGCCGCGACGGGATGCCCGTTCCAGGCGTGGTCGGTCGCCGAGGTGCTCCGCGTCCGCTCCGCCGGCGCGTAGGAGGAAGACGCTCCGAGACGCCGAAGGCGCCCTTCGGCGAAAGCACGTCCATCTCACCTCGGAAGGGAATCCGCATGGCAGCCGAGACGCACGACAGACCCTTTGCGATCGTGGGGAAAGGGACGCTCTTCGACGGCGCCGCCTACTGGGCGACGCTGATCGGCGTCTACCTCATGGTCGGCGGGCTCATGTTCTACTCCGGCAAGGAGAAGCTCTTCGACGACGACGGCAACGCGCCGCAGGGGATCAAGGACCAGTTCAAGGGAACGTTCATCGACACGTTCCCGGGCACCGACGCCACGTGGGTCATCCTCGGGATCCTCGAATTCGGCGTGTTCCTGCTGCTCGTGGCGAGCCTGATCTTCCTCGAGTTCCTGCCGCACCGCCCCAAGCTGTTCCTCCAGTTGGGGCTCGCGGTGGCGCTCCTGACGTTCGCGTGCCTGGCGTTCGGCCAGACGGCCACGAAGCAGTTCTCCGGCACCGCGTCGCTCTACACGTACTTCGGATCGACGGTGGTGATCCTGATCCTCGTGAGTCTCATGCCGCCGAACCGCTCCGACCGCTGGCTCGGCGGGATCGGCAGAGCCGAGTAGCCGCCGACATCGCGACCGCGCGTACGTCGAGCCCCACGTGCGCGCGGTCCCACCCGCCACGGCCGTGCCCGCCGGAGTAGCGTGTCCGCGCATGTGCGGCGAACGTCACGCGGATGCCGGTCGCGGGCGGAGACCCGCGTCGAGCCACCGAAGCGACCGCGGTCGGGCGCGCAATGGTGACCGCCGACGAGGTCGCGGGCGTCGCGATCTTCGCCGAGTTGCCCGAGACGGAGCGCGAGCGGGTCGCACGGGCATCCGCGGACATCAGCCTCGCCGCGGGCGAGTTCGCGGCGAGCCCCGGCGACGAGCGCGCTCTCTTTGCGGTGCTCGCCGGCCGCATCGAGGCCGTGCGGTTCGACGACGGTGTCGAGCGGAGCGTCGGCGAGCGCCACCCGGGCGACGTGTTCGGCGAGGTCCCGATCACGCTCGGCACCGTCTTCCCCGTCGGCTTCCGCGCCGCCGAGCCCTCCCGCGTGATGCGGATCGAGCCGCGCGACTACCACGCGGTCGCCGCGACGGCGCCCGACGTCGCGCTCGAGGTCGGCAAGCTCGCCGGTCACAGGATGGCGGGCCCGGGCGGGCTCCAGGGCCTTGCCTCGAAGCCCGAGCGACCGCGGGCGATCGTGATCGGCCACCGCTCGGACGCCGCGTGCACGGAGCTCCGGCGCTTCCTCGATCGCAACCGGATCACGTTCATGTGGCTCCAACCCGACATCCCGGAGGAGGCCGAGCAGTGGTGGGGAGCCCTCCCCGCCGAGGGCGACTATCCGGCGCTCCGCGTCGTCGACGGCAAGACCGTCGTCCGTCCGCAGCCACGGCGGGTGGCCGAGCTGCTCGCGCTCGGGACCGAGCCGTGCCGCGCCGAGTACGACACGGTCATCGTGGGAGCCGGCCCGGCGGGTCTCGCGGCCGCCGTCTACGGGGCTTCCGAGGGCCTCGACGTCGTCGCAGTCGAGCGGGAGGCGCCCGGGGGGCAGGCGGGCACGTCGTCGCGGATCGAGAACTACCTCGGCTTCCCGTCGGGCGTGTCCGGCGATGAGCTCGCGAAGAAGGCTCTCGCGCAGGCTGAGAGGCTCGGGGCCGAGATCCTCGTGACGCGGTCGATCACGAGGATCGAGGGGACGTCGCGGCACATCCACCTGGACGGAGGGGACGTGCTGCGGGCCCGGACGATCATCCTCGCCTGCGGCGTCACGTGGCGGCGGCTCGCGATCGAGGGCTCCGACCGCCTCGCGGGCAAGGGCATCTTCTACGGCGCCGCGCGCAGCGACGCCTCGAGCGCGCACGGCCTCGACGTCCACGTCGTCGGGGCCGGCAACTCGGCCGGGCAGGCGGCCCTCGCGTTCGCGACCCACGCGCGGAGCGTGACCATGCTCTGCCGCGGAGACGGCCTCGAGAAGAGCATGTCCCGGTACCTCGTCGACCAGGTCGCCAGGCGGGAGAACATCCAGGTGCTCACCCGGGCACAGGCCGTCGCCGCGCACGGCGGCACGTCGCTCGAGGCGATCGACGTGCGCGACGTCGGCTCCGGCGAGACGACGCGGCTCGCGTCGGGCGGGCTCTACATCTTCATCGGCGCGGACGCCGAGACCTCATGGCTGCCGCCGGAGATCGCGCTCGACGCGCGCGGGTACGTGCTCACCGGCGCCGACGTGCGCGCCGCCGGCCGGTGGAGTCTCGAGCGCGACCCGTATCTGCTCGAGACGAGCGTGCCGGGGATCTTCGCCTGCGGCGACGTCCGGTTCGCCCCGGTGAAGCGTGTCGCCGCCGCGGTGGGCGAGGGAAGCATGGCGATCGCCTTCGTCCACCAGTACCTCAAGGACGCGGCCACCACGGCGGACGCCTGACGGCCGCTCGTTGCACGCGTTTCGGGTGTCGACAGATGTTCGATCCCCCATATGGGGGAAGCTTCGATGCTGCTCCCGCGACGAGGATCCGGCTGATCTTGGGGGAGAGGGTTCGGCGTGTTGGCATGGTCGGGGGGCTCGATGAGCGCCGCAGCATGCGCGCGCCGTCGGTCGAGACGGGGCTCCTGAGCCTCTCCGCGCTCGAGACCCGCCTCGTGGCGGAGCCGGGCCCGTGCGGCGTGATCTTCGTCGACCTCGACGGGATGAAGGACGTCAACGACCGGCACGGCCACGAGGTCGGCGACCGGCTGCTCCGGGGGGCCGCCCGGCGCTTGTCGCAGGTCGTCCCCGCAGGCTTCGCCGCGCCGATCGGGAGCGACGAGTTCGCACTCCTCGTGCCGGGCCTCGACGAGGCGGTGGGCCTCGACTGGGTCGTCACGCGCGTCGGGGAGACGCTCGCCGTCCCGTTCGACATCGGCCTCGTGCAGCCCGTGGAGGTGAGCGCCACCGCGGCGGGCGCGCTGTGGCGGCCGGGCGATGACCCGCGCTCGGTGTTCCGCACGGTCGACGAGCGCGTGATGGTCGGGAAGGTCTACCGGCGGGAGGACGGCTTCGGAAAGCTCGCCGATCTGGTGGCCGGCGTGCTCGACCGCGCGCCCGACGTCGAGCTGCTCGACGCCGCGGCCGGGGCGATGCTGCACCTTGCCGGCGCCGACGTCGGGCTCGTCCTCGTCGCGGGCGAGGTGGCCTTCGCCCCGGATCTGTCGGCGGCGGCGGCGGTCGAGATCGCATCCCGTGCCGCGACCGAGGCCTCCGACACGGGACGGTTCGTCGACACGAGGGACGAGGAGTGGGAGGTGGTGGCCGCGCCGCTCGGTGCCTCGGATGCTCTCGCGGGAGCGGTCGCCGTGCTCCGGCGCGGAGGACGCTTCGGGCGGCGCGAGCGCGTTCTCGTGGCCCAGGCGGGACGTCTGCTCGGGCCCAGCATCGTGGCCCGGCGCTCGCTCGAGGACGCGCTCGGCCAGATCGCCGAGCTGTCGGAGCAGGCCCTCTGCGACGAGACGACCGGGCTTCCGAACCGGCGCGCGCTCCTACGCCGCCTCGCGGAGATCCCGGACGACGTGCCGCTCTCCGTGCTCCTGGTCGACTTCGACGGGCTGCGCGTGGTCAACAACGTGCTCGGCCATCAGATGGGCGACGAGCTGATCCGGCGCGTTGCCGCGGCCATCCAGGAGTCGCTCGAGCGGGACGAGCTCGTCGCGCGGCTCCACGGGTCGGGAGGCGACGAGTTCGTCGTCTGCTGCCCGTTCGTCGACGAGGACTCGGCCGCCGTCCGCGCCGCCGAGGTCGAGGACCACCTGATGGGCATCCGGCTTCCGTCGGCGCTTCGGCACCTCTACCGCGGCGCATCGGTCGGCACGAGCACCCGGACGACCGGCGAGAGCCCGATCGCGTTCCTCGAGCGCGCCGGCTCCTCGATGCGCGAGCGCAAGGCGGCGCGCAAGGCGCGCGAGCAGTAGCCCGCGCGCTCCGCGCTGACCGCGAGCGCGCTACCCGGCGATCACGGAGAACGTCGTGTCGGCAGCGTCCTGGCGCCCCGGGACCCAGAGTCCGACCCGGAACGTCGCGTTACCGACGTAGCCGATCGTCGTCTCTGCGCCGCCGGAGCTCGCCGTCGCGACCTGTGTCGCGTTCCCCGGAAAGCGCACCTCGAACACGCCCGCGTTGACCCGCCGGACCTGGGGAGCGGCGCCGGCGCAGTTGAAGCGCGTCCCGAAGAGCGAGGCGGCTGCTCGTGAACTGGTCGGGGAAGTTCGCCATTCCCTTCGTCGGGTCGCCGTTCACCGCGACGAACCCTCGGACGGCACCCGGCTGGCAGCGGGCCTGCGGCCTCACGGCCTCGTTGACGGCGATCGCGGAGCCGCCCAGCGCGAAGAAGAGCGCGGCGCCGGCAAGGACGGTGGACGGACGGGGACGCATCTCGAGACCTCCGTGGCGGGAACGACGCCCGTATCGTGGCGCCGCGGTCGGACGTCGACTCAGCCGGCTCCGTCGACCACGATGTCGGCGCACGAGACGGGGTCGTCGCGCTCGACGTAGCGGTCCTCCATCGGCATCCACTGCTCGACCCATGTTCGCGCGCGCCGCTTCGCCGTCGCGCGCGATGCCGCGGGCCAGACGCGTCTCGTACGGCGCTTCGACCCAGACGCGAACGTCGTAGTCGCCGCGGAACATCGCGTGGAGCGCGCAGACCCCCTCCACGACGACGACCCCCGCGGGCACGATCGCCCGCTCTCCGCCCGGCCGCTTTGCGTCCCAGTCCCACGCGGCGTAGCGCGCCTCTCGCTCCAGGAGCAGTGGGTCGAACACCTCGGCGCGGAGACGGGACAGCGCGAACGACTCCCCGTTCCAGAACTCGTCCGTGCCCACCACCTGCGCGCCGGGGATGCGCGCCGCGAGCGTCGACTTCCCCGACCCGCCGCGGCCGCCGATCCCGACGAACGAGAAGCCCCGCCGTCTCGGCGCAGCGGCGATCAGGTCGAGCACCGGACGGACGTCCACCTCGGCACGCTAGCCGCTCGCTCGCCGCCCTCCGGATGAACTACGCTCGCCCGGTACAGACCACGCGCGCGCCCTCCGGAGGATCCCATGAGCGAGACCACCCGTGTCGTCGTCCCGTACGAGTCGATGGACCCGCTCGCGATCGGGGCGACCGACGACGAGTCGAAGAAGCATCGCGACACGCTGGAGGTCGAGATCCCGACCGCGAGCCTGATCGCGGTCGTCCGGCCGGACGAGCCGTCTCCCGTCGGCGACACGACCGAGGCGGCGGGCCGGGCGCTCGCGGAGCCGGTGGGCGGGCCGGCGTTCTCGGACATCCTCGCGGGCAAGGGCAGCGTCGCCGTGATCATCGACAACCAGTTCCGGCCGACTCCCTCGTCCAAGCTCCTCCCGGCCGTGTTCGACGCGATCGAGGCCGCCGGGGTCGCCGACGTCCGCGTCTGCTGCGCGAACGGGAAGGTCTTCCCGATGTCCGAGTCGGACACCGAGCAGAAGATCGGCCGCGAGAACCTCGCCCGGATGGAGCGGAACGGCTGGTCGTTCTCGCAGAACGACCCGCAGAACCCCGACGCCTACACGTTCGTCGGCGTCTCGTCCGGCGGGACGCCCGTCTGGCTGCTGAACGAGGTGGCGTCGGCGGAGGCGAAGATCACGATCGGCCAGGCGCAGGCGAACCACTGGGGCGCGGGGGGCGGGGGCAAGCTGATCCTCCCGGGCGTCGTCTCGGACGAGACGGTGGAGTCGAATCACTGCGCGTTCGTCACCTCGCCCCAGACGCACTACGGCGCCTACGTGGGCCCGATGCGCTCGGACATCGACGAGGTCGCGACGATGTGCGGCCTCGACTGCACGATGAACGTCCTGCTCGACACGCACGGCCGCGTGATGGACATCGTGTTCGGGTCGCACCCCGAAGCCCACCGAGAGGCGATCCGCCGCTTCAACGACGTCTACGCCTACGAGTCGTTCGTCCCGGAGCACGGTCAGGCGGACATCGCGATCTGCGGCGTCTTCGCGCCCACGGACCACCTCTTCTTCCACACGGGCTGGGGGTGCATGTCGGCCGACCTCGTCGTGCGAGACGGCGGCACGCTCATCTACACGAGCCCTTCACCGGGTGTCTCGACGGCGATCGGCGACTTCCCGGGGTTCGCGCTCATGGATCTCATGAAGCCGTACATGCCCGCGACGCCCGAGAACTACCAGCGTGTGCTCCGCGACATCCACGCGCGCGCGATCCAGATGTGGGCCGGCTGCATCTGGGTCCCGATCTACGAGGTGATGACGCGCAAGCACCTCACGATCGTGACGCTCGAGGAGAACCTCGAGATGGCGGCGGACATCGGCCTCGACGCGACGACGTCGCTCGACGACGCGCTCGGCGCCGCGCTCGCGCGCCACGGCGACGACGCGAAGATCGTCGTGCTTCCGTACGCGCGGTACCAGTTGCCGCGCAACGCGGTCCGCATGGAGCCCGCCGACGACCGTGTCTTCGCCCACGCGGGCCGCACGTAGCGGATGTCGGAGGTCGCTCGCCGGACGATTCCCGGGCTGCGGGCGTCGGGTGCGGCGGCGTCCGACCAGGTCGACCGCGACGTCCGTGGCTCCACCACGATCCTCGAGGTCCTGCGGATGTTCCCCGACGGGCGCGCGGCGCGGCTGATGAGCTCGATCCAGTTTCCCTGCGCGCATTGCGGCGGCGCGGTGCGCGAGCCCCTGACGCTCGCCGCCAAGCGTCACCGGCGCGACCCGCGCGCGGTGCTGGACGCGTTTCGCGCGCTCGAGTCCGGCTACCCGGACGAGGCCCTGGTGGAACGCGCGCGGCGCCGTCGGGACGCCGCGCGCCCGCAGTAGATTCTCGCCGTGCGCGTCGCGACCGAGCGTGAGGCATGGGTCGGTCGCTCGCTCCTCCGGGTCGAGGACGAGGCGCTGCTCCGTGGCGAAGGGCGCTTCATCGACGACCTCGAGCCCGTCCCGCACGCATGGCATGCGGCGATCGTCCGCTCGCAGCTCGCGCACGCGCGTGTGTCGGTGGATGCGTCCGCAGCGCTCGACGCGCCCGGTGTGCGCGGCGTGCTCACCGGCGAGGACGTCGCCGCCCTGTCGCGACCTTTCCCGGCCGGGATCGAGTCACCCGTGCCGCACTGGGCCGCGGCGCTCGAAACGGCCCGCTACGTCGGCGAGCCGCTTGCGGTGGTCGTCGCCCGGGACCGGTACCTCGCCGAGGACGCGGCCGAGCTCGTCGCCGTCGACTACGAGCCGCTCGAGGCCGTCGTCGATCCCACGGCCGCGGAGGCGATCCACGAGCGCCGCTTCCACTACGGGGACGTCGACGACGCCCTCGCGTCGGCCGATCTCGTCGTCCGGACGACGTTCCGGGTGCCGCGCTTCACGGGTCTTCCCGTCGAGTGCTACGGCGTCGTCTGCGACTGGGACGAGCCGGCCGGGAGGCTGACCGCCTGGGCGAACTTCCAGGGGCCGTTCACGCTGCACGGCGTCGCGGCCGCCGCCCTCGGCCTCCGCGGCGACCGGCTTCGACTCCTCACGCCGCCCGACTCGGGCGGCTCGTTCGGCGTCAAGGCGGCGGTCCTTCCGTACGTCGTGCTCGTCGGGCTCGCGGCGCGCGCGCTGGGTGTCCCGGTGCGCTGGACGGAGGACCGCATGGAGCATCTCGCTGCCAGCTGCGCGGCGACCGGAAGGGTCACCGAGGTCGAGGCCGGTTTCACACGCGACGGGGAGCTCGTGGCGCTTCGCTACGACGCGCTCGAGGACGTCGGCGCCTACGTGCGGGCCCCCGAGCCGGCCACGCTCTACCGGATGCACGGGTCGCTGTCGGGTGCGTACCGCGTGCGGAACGTCGCGGCGCGGAACCGGGTCGTCCTCACGAACACCGTTCCCTCGGGGTTGAACCGCGGGTTCGGCGGGCCGCAGCTCTACTTCGGGCTCGAGCGGACGCTGGCGATCGCCGCCCGCAGGCTCGGGATCGACCCGGTCGAGCTCGCGCGGCGCAACCTGGTTCGGGCCGAGGAGATGCCGTACCGCACGGCGACGGGCGCCCTCTACGACTCGGGCGACTACGCCGCCTGCCTCGACCGCGCGGTCGAGCTGGCGCGCTACGACGAACTGCGCGTCCGCGTGGACGCGGCCCGCGCCGAGGGCCGCCTCGCGGGCATCGGCCTCGCATGCGTCGTCGAGCCGTCGATCTCGAACATGGGCTACATCACGCTCGCCCAGACCGCCGTCGAGCGCGCGGCGACCCTGCCGAAGTCGGGGAACGCCGAGGGGGCCTCGGTGGCGATCGACCCACTCGGCGGGATCACCGTGCGGCTCGGGACGACGCCGCAGGGCCAGGGGCATCGGACCGTCGTCGCGCAGGTCGTCGCGGACGAGCTCGGCTGCGCGCCCGAGGACATCACCGTCCTCTCGGAGCTCGACACGGCAACGACCCCGTGGACGGTGGCGTCCGGGAACTACTCGTCGCGGTTCTCCGGCGTGGGTGTCGGGGCGGTGCAGGCCGCCGCCCGCCGCCTGCGGGAGAAGGCCGACGCAGTGCGCGCGCACCTCGAGGAGCCGGACATGCCGCTCCGCAGGGTCGCGGGGACGGTGCACTGGCACCCCGAGGGGCTCCCGGACGGGATGGAGCCCGGCCTCGCGGCAGTTGCGTTCTTCGCGACGCCGAACCTCGATCCCCCGGACGCCGAGGACCGCGTCTCCTCCTCCGGGGCGCACGGCTTCGTCGTCGACGTGTGCGCGGTCGAGGTCGACCGTGCGACGGGCGCGGTGACCGTTACCGACTACGCGAGCGTCCACGACGCCGGCACGCTCTTGAACCCGATGCTCGCGGAGGGTCAGGTGCGTGGCGGCTTCGCGCACGGCGTCGGCGCGGCGCTGTTCGAGCGCCACGTCTACGACGGTGACGGGAACCTCATGACCGCCTCGCTCGTCGACTACATCACGCCGACCGCGCCCGATCTCCCGGAGCTCGTGGTCGACCACCTCGAGTCGCCCTCGCCGTTCACGCCGCTCGGCGCGAAGGGTCTCGGCGAGGGGGCGACGATGTCGGCGCCCGTCGCGATCGCGAACGCGGTCGCGGACGCGCTCGGTGTCGACGACGTGGAGCTGCCGCTGACGCCGGCGCGCGTCTGGGGACTTCTGCAGGCGGACGGAGGCTGACGGAGTGAAGCCGGCGCCGTTCGCCTACACCCGCCCGGAGTCGCTCGCCGAGGCTCTTGCCGCCCTCGCGGACGGCGGCGAGGACGCGAAGCCGATCGCGGGCGGCCAGAGCCTCGTCCCAGCGCTCAACATGCGTCTCGTCCGGCCGACGCTCCTCGTCGACCTCGCACGGGCCGGCCTCGACGGCGTCGCCGCGAACGGCGTGCTCCGGGTCGGCGCGACGGTGCCGCAGGCCGCGCTCGGACGCGAGGAGCGAGCCCATCCGGTCGTCCGCGCGGCGCTTCCCTACGTCGGCCATGTCGTGACGCGGAACCGGGGCACGGTCGGCGGCTCGATCGCGCATGCCGACGGCGCGGCCGAGCTGCCGCTCTGCCTCGTCGCGCTGGACGGCACGGTGGTGGTGGACGGGCCGGGCGGCCGGCGCACGGTCGCTGCCGGTGACTTCTTCGTGACGCATTTCTCGACCGCGCTCGCGCCGGGGGAGCTGGTCGTCGAGACCACCTGGCCGCTTCGGTCGGCGGACGAGGCGTGCGCGTTCGAGGAGATCGCCCTCCGGGCGGGCGACTTCGCGCAGTCGATGGTCGCCGTCGTGCTCCGACGTGACGACGCGGGCGTCGTCACGTCCGCGTCGGTCGCCGTCGGCGCCGTGACCGACCGCCCGACCCGTCTGCCGGGCGTCGAGGCGTTGCTCGTCGGCTCGTCCGGGGCGGACGCAGCGGCGGACGCGGGGGCGCTCGCCGCGACGCTCGTCGACCCACCGGGATCGATCCACGGGAGCGCCCGCTATCTCCGCACGGTGACGGGCGCGCTGACGGCGCGCGCGGTGGAGCGGGCGTCGTGACCGAGATCGAGCTCACGGTCAACGGTCGCCTCGTCAGGGAGACGGTCGAGCCGCGGCTCCTGCTGACGGACTTCCTCCGGCACGGCCTCGGGCTCACGGGGACGCACGTGGGCTGCGAGCACGGCGTGTGCGGCGCCTGCACCGTGCTCCTCGACGGCATGTCCGTCCGCGGCTGCTGCGTGCTCGCGGTCCAGGCCGACGGGGGTCGGGTCGAGACCGTGGAGTCGCTCGCAGGGCGGGGACCGCTCACCGCGCTGCAGGAGTCGTTCCGCAGCCACCACGCGCTCCAGTGCGGCTTCTGCACGCCCGGGATCCTCATGGCCGCGACCGAGCTCCTCTCGCGCGGCACCCCGACGCGGGGGGAGATCGTGGACATGCTGTCGGGCCACCTGTGCCGCTGCACGGGCTACACCCCGATCATCGACGCGATCGAGGCTTGTGTCGAGTCGACACACGCGGGGGGCGGGCGCGCGTGAACCTCGCCCGTTCGCTCTATGCCGCATGTGAGCGCCACCCGGAGGTCGAGGCGTTCCCCGGCGTCCGCTACGGCGAGCTCCTCGACCGCGTGCGGCGGATCGCGGGCGGGCTCGGCGTCGAGCCCGGTGCGCGGGTGGCAGTCGTCCTCGACAACCGGCTCGAGACGACGCTCCTCTACTGGGCCGCGCAGTGGGCCGGCGCGGTGTTCGTCCCCCTCTCGTGGAGGCTGTCGGCGGCGGAGCTCGACTACTGCCTCGCAGACTGCGGCGCGAGGGTCGTGATCCGGGACGTCGACCCGCTGCCGGATGGGGCCGAGCACCCGGGAGCCCTCGACCGCGACGAGCGCGAGCTCTCGCTCCTGCTCTACACCTCCGGCACGACCGGCCGGCCGAAGGGCGTCCCCCGCTCGCATGCCGCAGACCGCGCGGGCGGCTGGTCGCAGGCGCTCCAGCACGGGTACGCGTGGGGCGACCGCACGCTCGGCGTGATGCCGCTGTACCACACGATGGGGATCCACTCGCTTCTCGCGATGCACCTCGTCGGAGGATGCTTTGTGCCGCAGGCGCGCTGGGACGCGGGAGAGGCCCTGCGCCTGATCGAGGAGGAGCGGATCAGCTCGCTCTACCTCGCGCCGACGCTGTTCCACGACCTCGTCCACCATCCATCGCTCGCCTCGACCGACGTCGGCTCGGTTCGCGCGCTCGGGTACGCGGGCGCCGCAATGCCCTCGGCGCTCGTCCGCCGCTGCGCGGACGTGTTCTCACCGGAGGTGTTCGTGAACCACTACGGCTCGACCGAGGTCTACACCTTCTCGATCGGGCGCGACCAGCTCGGGAAGCCGGGCTGCGCCGGAAGAGCGGCCGTCAACACGCGCCTGCGCATCCTCGACAGCGGTGAGATCTGCGTCGACCTCGCCTCGCCGGAGGCATTCGCGGGCTACTGGAACCGTCCGGACGCGGACGAGACGGCGATCCGCGACGGCTGGTACTCGGACGGGCGACACCGGCCACCTCGACGAGGACGGCGACCTCTGGATCGACGGCCGCGTCGACGACATGATCGTCTCCGGGGGCGAGAACGTCCATCCGCTCGAGGTCGAGGACGTGCTCGCCGCGCATCCGCGGGTACGGGAGGTGGCCGTGATCGGCGTCGTGGACGAGCGGCTCGGGCAGCACGTGACGGCGGTGGTCGTGGGGACGGCGACGGAGGACGAGCTCGACGCGCACTGTCTCGACTCCTCGCTTGCTCGCTTCAAGCGGCCGCGCGAGTACCGCTTCGTCGACGAGCTGCCGAAGAGCGCGTCGGGGAAGATCCTCCGTAGGATGCTGCGCGACGGGAGAGGGGAGGGGGCATGAGCGAGCTCGACGGATTCCGTGTGGAGCGGAACGGGCAGGTCGCGACGATCACGCTGGACGTCCCCGGGAAGCTCAACCGCGTCTCGATGGCGGCGCGCGATCAGCTCTCGGCGGTCTTCGCCGAGCTCGACGCCGACGACACGGTGCGCTTCGTCGTCCTCACCGGCGCGGGAGGGCAGTTCACCGCCGGGGGCGACATCGCGGGCTTCCTCGAGCGGTCGCCGTGGCAGGTGTCGCAGCTCGCACGGAACGTCGCGGCGCCCGAGCGCTGCTCGAAGCCTGTCATCGCGCGGCTCGAGGGGTACGTGTTCGGCGTCGGGCTCGAGCTCGCGCTCGCCTGCGACTTCCGACTCGCCGCCTACGACGTCCAGCTCGGCCTCCCCGAGGTGACCATCGGCATGGTGCCGGGCTCGGGAGGGACGCAGCGGCTCGTCCGCCTCGTCGGCCTCGGGCGGGCCAAGGACATCGTCATGCGCGGGAGGCGCATTCTCGCGGACGAGGCGCTCGCCCTCGGGCTCGTCGGCGCGATCATGCCTGGGGACGGGCTCGACGCCGCGGTCCGTGGGCTCGTCGAGGAGCTGTCGCGCCACTCGCCGCTCGCGCTCGCCATGGCGAAACGTGTCCTGAACGCCGCGTACGAGGGGCCGCTCCACGTCGGGCTCGAGCTCGAGGGGCTCGCGTACGGCCTGCTCCGCCAGACGCACGACTTCCGCGAGGGCGTCGAGGCCTTCGGCGAGAAGCGCCCGCCCGAGTTCACCGGTGAGTGATCGCCCGGGCTACATGCGGAAGACGCCGAACGTCGTCTCCGGCACCGGGGCGTTCGCCGCGGCGGCGAGACCGAGCGCGAGGACGCGCCGGGTGTCTCGAGGGTCGATGATGCCGTCGTCCCAGAGCCGCGCGGTCGAGTAGTACGGCGAGCCCTCGCGCTCGTACTTCGCACGGATCTCGTCCGGGTCGGCGTCGCCGACCATCGTGAGCACGGTCGCCGCCTGCTCGCCACCCATGACCGAGATCCGGGCGTTCGGCCACATCCAGAGCTGGCGTGGGCCGTAGGCGCGGCCGCACATCGCGTAGTTCCCCGCGCCGAACGAGCCTCCCGTCACGACGGTGAACTTCGGGACGTCGGCGCACGCGACCGCCATCACGAGCTTGGCGCCGTCGCGCGCGATCCCGCCCTCCTCGTATTCGCGGCCGACCATGAAGCCGGTGATGTTCTGGAGGAAGACGAGCGGGATGCGCCGCTTGCAGGCGAGCTCGACGAAGTGCGCGCCCTTCTGCGACGACTCGGCGAAGAGGATCCCGCGGTTCGCGAGGATGCCCACCGGGAACCCCTCGATCCGGGCGAACCCGCAGACGAGCGTCTCGCCGTACAGCGCCTTGAACTCGTGGAAGCGGCTGCCGTCGACGATGCGGGCGATCAGCTCGAGCGGGTCGAGCTCGTGGCGGAAGTCCTCCGGCACGAGCCCGTACAGGTCAGCCGGGTCGACGACGGGCTGCTCCGGCGCAGTCAGCTCCCACGGGCACGGCGGCGGGTCGCCGAGGTGCCGGACGATCTGACGCACGAGGGCGAGCGCATGCTCGTCGGAGGTCGCATAGTGATCGGCGACGCCCGAGCGGCGCGCGTGAACGTCGGCGCCGCCGAGCTCCTCGGCGGTGACCTCCTCGCCCGTCGCTGCCTTCACGAGCGGCGGGCCGCCGATGAAGATCGTGCCGGTGCCGCGGACGATGATCGTCTCGTCCGACATCGCCGGCACGTACGCGCCGCCGGCCGTGCACGACCCCATGACCGCCGCGATCTGGGGGATCCCCCTCGCGGACAGTCGGGCCTGGTTGAAGAAGATCCTCCCGAAGTGGTCGCGGTCCGGGAACACCTCGTCCTGAAGCGGAAGAAACGCGCCCCCGGAGTCGACGAGATAGATGCACGGGAGGCGATTCTGCTCGGCCACCTCCTGCGCACGGAGGTGCTTCTTCACCGTGAGGGGGAAGTACGCGCCGCCCTTGACGGTGGCGTCGTTCGCGACGACGACGCAGGTACGGCCCTCGACGATCCCGATGCCGGTGACGATGCCCGCGGACGGCGCCTGGTCGTCGTAGACCCCGAAGGCGGCGAGCGCCCCCAGCTCGAGAAACGCCGTGCCGGGGTCGACGAGCCGGTCGATCCGCTCTCGCGCCGGGAGCTTGCCCCGCGAGCGATGGCGTTCCACCGATGCGGCACCGCCTCCCGCGGCGACGAGCGCGGTACGGTCGCGGAGCTCCGCGACGAGCTGCTCCATCCGCTGCGTCCTCCGGTCGAATGCCTCGTCGCGGGCGACGTGGGACGAGAGGACGGTCACGCGGTCTCCAGCGTGACGAGGACGGTGCCCGACGCCACCTGCTCTCCGGCTCGCACGTCGACCGAGCGGACGTCGCCGTCGAACGGGGCGGTCACCACCTGCTCCATCTTCATCGCCTCGAGCACGACGAGCGGCTGGTGCGACGCGACCGAGTCCCCGGGGTCGACCCGCACCTCGAGCACCCTTCCCGGCATCGGCGCGGTGACGCGGCCGTCGCCTCCCCCGGCCGCGCCGGCAGCGCCGGCCGCGTCGAGGTGGAGCGGTGCGAGTGTCTCGGCGCGGGGAAGGTTGAGCCGCCAACCGTCCGTCCAGGGGCCCGGCGGCGGCGCGGCCGGAGGAGGGGAGAGGGGCGCGTAGCGCGCGAGGAAGTCGGTCGACACGTCGGCCGCGCGGAACGCGGGGTGCGAGACGAGCCAGCGGAGAAACGGCAGATTGGTGGTCACCCCCTCGACCACGGTCTCGGCGAGCGCGGCGCCGAGCCGGTCGATCGCCTCGTTCCGGTCGGCGCCGCGGGCGATCAGCTTCGCGATCATCGGGTCGTAGCTCGCCGGGATCTCGTCACCCTCCTCGATCCCAGCATCGACGCGGACGGTCGAGGGGAGCCGCAGGCGGCTGACCGAGCCGGGCTGGGGAAGAAACGTGCGCGGATCCTCGGCGTAGAGCCGCGCCTCGACGGCGTGACCGGTCGCGTTCACGACGAGCCCCTCGAGCGACTCGCCGTCTGCGACCCGGAGCTGCAGCTCGACGAGATCCAACCCGGTGAGCTCCTCCGTCACGGGGTGCTCGACCTGGATCCGGCCGTTGAGCTCGAGGAAGAAGACCTCGTCGCCGTCGACGAGAAACTCCGCCGTTCCGGCGCTCTCGTATCCGAGCTCTCGGGCGAACGCCACGGCGTAGGCCGCGATCCGGGCGCGGAGGGGGTCGGAGAGGCCGGGAGGAGGGGACTCCTCGACGACCTTCTGGTGGCGGCGCTGGAGGGAGCAGTCACGCTCCCCGAGCGAGAGGACGGTGCCGTGCCGGTCGCCGAGCAGCTGCACCTCGACATGCCGCGGACGGACGAGGTAGCGCTCGCAGTAGACCGTGCCGTCGCCGAACGAGGCCTCGGCCTCCCGCGCGGCGGCCTCGAGCGCCTCGTCGAGCTCGTCCGGGCTCTGGACGACGCGCATCCCGCGTCCGCCCCCGCCGGCAGCCGCCTTGACGATCAAGGGGAAGCCGAGCTCCTCGGGCGACCCGGTCGCGAGCGTCGGGACGCCGGCCGCGGCGGCGATCCGCTTCGCCTCGAGCTTGTCGCCGCCGCGCCGGAGCACGTCGGAGGGCGGCCCGACCCAGACGAGCCCCGCTGCGCTGACCGCCTCCGCGAACGAGGCGCTCTCCGCGAGGAAGCCGTACCCCGGGTGGACGAGGGCTGCCCCTACGTCGAGCGCGGCCGCGACGATCGCGTCCGCGTCGAGGTACGACGGGATCGCGACGGTCTCGTCGGCGACGCGGGTGTGGAAGGCGTGCGCGTCGTCGGGTGCGGCGACCGCGACGGTGCGGATCCCGAGACGCCGGCAGGTCGAGAAGACCCTCGCCGCGATCTCGCCGCGATTCGCAACGAGCAGCTGCCGCGCGTCGACCATGCGCGGAGCATGCACGTCTCGGATCACGTCTCACCGTCCCAGTAGTCGACCTCGTCGGCGATGAGGAACAGGCGACCCGGGTCGACATCCTCGTTCCCCGACCAGACGCCCACCTTGTTGCTGTCGGGGTAGATCGCCATGTCGGGGCTCACCTTCGTCGAGAGGATGAGGAAGCGCACGACCCCGTCGGTGTCGTTTCGCATCTGGTGGGCGCCGTCCGGGCCCTCCCGAAAGCAGACGACGTCGCCCGGCTCGAGGACGTGCTCGCCCTCCGGGTCGCGCAGCGTCGGGCGGCCGGCGACGACGATGAGCCATTCCTCGTTGCCGTACTCGTAGTGGTACGGGAAGCTCCGCTCGCCCGGCTCGAGCTCGTAGACGCTCGCACCGAGCTTCTCGGCGCCGATCGCCCGCCCGACGGCTGTCCGGCGCCACGAGAAGCCGGGCCGGTCGCGCCGGTCGACGAGCTCGCCGTGGAACAGGTTGAACGAACGCACAGCGCCTCCTTTCGAACGCCATCACACGATCGGGACACTACGCGCGGGCCGACTCGCGGACGGCGGCGGCTACCGTGGCCGCGTGCCCGGCTTCGTCGACGTCCACTCGCACGTCGTCCCGTCGGGCGACGACGGCGCGCCGAGCGTCGACGAGGGCATCGCGCTCTGCCGCATCGCCTTCGAGGCGGGGACGCGGGTGCTGTTCGCAACCCCGCACGCGCACGCCGAGTGGGACAGCTTCCCGCGCACCGACGAGCGCACCGTCCTCTTCGAGCGGTCGTTCCCGCTCGTCCGCGACGCGGCCGCCGAGTGGGGGCTCGACCTCCGCCGCGGCTGGGAGGTCTACCCCTCGGTCGTCCTGGACGGCGGGGACCCAGCCTCGTACGTCCTCGAGGGGACAAGGGCCGTGCTCGTCGAGTTCCCCGGCTGGTGGCTCGACGTCGGTGGTGCCGTCGAGCTCGTCGCGGCGGCGGCCGAGCGCATCGAGCGAGCCGGGCTCGTGCCGCTGCTCGCCCATCCCGAGCGGTGCCGCGACGTGGCTGCCGACCCGGGCGTCGTACGCGAGCTCGCGGCGGCCGGCTGGCCGCTCTGCCTCAACGGGCCGTCGCTGACCGGCGAGCACGGGGAGAGCGCGGAGCGCACCGCCTGGGCACTGCTCGACGACGGCGTCGTCTCGCTTGTCGCCTCGGACGCGCATGGCCGGAAGCGACCGCCGCGGGTCGACCTGGCCTATGCGGCGGTCGAGAGCGCCGTGGGGCGCGACGCCGCGGCACCGCTCTTCGACGGCAGCGCGATCCCGTGGACGAGCTGATCAGCGGTCGGCGTCGGAGCGCGAGTCCTGCTTCGTCGGCTGCGGAGCCGGCGGCTCGGCCGGATCGAGCATGCGCCGCGGATCGACCTCGCCCATCGCGTTCTTCATCTCGCGCATCCCCATGCCGAGGCGCTTCGCCACGTCCGGAACGCCCTTCGCGCCGAAGAGCAGCACGAGCACGCCGAGGAGGATGACGAGCTCCCAGGGGCCGACGTCGAACGGCACGTCTCGAAGTCTACGGGAGCGACCAGTCCACCGGCGCCTGCCCGCCCTCGGCGAGCAGCGTGTTGGCGCGCGAGAAGTGCCGGCAGCCGAAGAAGCCGTTCGCGGCGCTGTACGGCGACGGGTGCGCCGCGGTGAGGACGTGGTGGCGGCTCGCGTCGACGACGGCGCCCTTCTGCTGCGCGTGGCGGCCCCAGAGGAGGAAGACGACTCCCTCGCGATTCTCGGAGAGCGCCGCGATCGCCCGGTCGGTGAACCGCTCCCAGCCTTTCCCTGCGTGCGAGGCCGGCTTGCCCGGAGAGACGGTGAGCACCGAGTTCAGGAGGAGGACACCGCGCTCGGCCCACGGGGTCAGGTCGCCCGTCGCCGGGCGCGCGAGACCGAGGTCGCTCTCGAGCTCGGCGTAGATGTTCTGCAGGGACGGGGGCGGGCGGACACCCGCCGGGACGGAGAAGCACAGCCCCATCGCCTGGCCGGCGCCGTGGTAGGGGTCCTGGCCGAGGATCACGACGCGGACGTCGTCGAACGGCGTGAGTGCGAGTGCGCTGAAGACGCGGTCGGCAGGCGGGTAGAAGCGCCTTCCGGCCTCGACCTCGGCGACGAGGAACGAACGAAGGTCGGTCATGTACGGCTGCTCGAGTTCGTCGCCCAGCACCGCGAGCCAGCTCTCGTGCATCCGCGGCTGCATTCGTGCGAGCCTACGTCGTGCGATGCGACGGGGAGGGAGGTCGGCATGAGGGAGTGGGTGGACGTTCGCTGGGAGCGGCTCGACGAGCGGTTCGAGTCGATCGGCGGCGATCGGCGACTCGAGCGGATCTTCGCGGGAGGCCGCTGGCTCGAGGGGCCTGCGTACTCGCCGGCGTGGAGATGCCTTCTGTTCAGCGACATCCCGAACGACCGCACGCTCCGCTGGGACGAGACCACGGGCGTGGTGGGAACGTTCGCGCAGCCGGCCGGCCACGCCAACGGCCGCACGATCGACCGCCAGGGTCGTGTCGTCACGTGCGAGCACGGCGGACGCAGGGTCACGCGGACCGAGTACGACGGCACGACGACGGTCCTTGCCGACAGCTGGCAGGGAAAGCGCTTCAACAGTCCCAACGACGTCGTCGAACGGGCGGACGGCACGGTCTGGTTCACCGACCCGAGCTACGGGATCGAGACGGACTACGAGGGCGACCGCGCCGAGAGCGAGATCGGCGGGTGCTACGTCTTCCGGATCGACCCCGACGGGGCGGTCGAGGTCGTTGCCGACGACTTCGTGCGGCCGAACGGGCTCGCCTTCTCCGCCGACGAGTCGCAGCTCTACATCGTCGACACCCGTGCCCGCCACATCCGGCGGTTCGGCGTGTCGGGGGAGGGCGGTCTCACCGGCGGGGAGGTGTTCGCGGATGCCGGAGAATCGACGTACGACGGAGTTCGTCTCGACGAGGCGGGTCGTCTGTGGGTCGCGGCCGAGGACGGCATCCACTGCTTCGACCCGGACGGGACCCTGCTCGGAAAGCTCCTGCTCCCGGAGATCGCATCCAACCTCACCTTCGGCGGCGCCAAGCGCAACATCCTGTTCGTCACCGCGACCTGGGCTCTCTACGTGCTGCGCCTGAACGTGTGCGGCGCGCGCTACCCGACGTAGGCGTCGACTCTCGCAACGACATCCCGACACCAGGCCGCGTGCCGCGTCGGGTCGTCGAGGAACTGTGACGGCTTGATGCAGATCGACGTGAAGCCGCGTTCGACCTGTTCGGGGATCGTGGCCAGGGCCTCGTCGAGGTCCGCCGGCGAGGCGGCGTCGGGGAAGCGGCCGCGTGTGCCGCCGACGAGCTCGAGCTCGTCGAGGCTGCGCCCGGCCTCCGCGAGCGCCCGCCGCACGCGGTCGAGGTCCTCGTCGCTCGGGCGGCCGAGCGGATTCCAGCCGTGGCCGTACCGCACCATGCGACGAAGCAGCCGGTCGTGGACGGTGCTCGACCCGAACCACAGCCGCACACCTTCCGTGCGCCAGGGCTTGGGCTCGAGCCAGACGTCCTCGAACGCGTAGAACCGGCCGGTGTGGGTGGCCGGCGACGGCCCCCACGCGGCGTGCCAGGCTACGAGGTGCTCGTCGAGCAGCGCCCCGCGGTGTGCGAACGGCACCCCCAGCGCGCGGTACTCGGGCTCGTGCCAGCTGACGGTGGGGAGGACGACGAGCCTTCCCTCGGAGAGGACGTCGAGCGTGGCGAGGTCCTTCGCGAGGAGGAGCGGGTGGCGGAGCGGCGCGATGATCGCCGCCGCGGCGAGCCGCAGCGTCGCCGTCGCGGACGCGATCGCGGAGAGGACGACGAGCGAGCTCGGCCACGGCATCGCGGGGTCCTGGTTTCCCGGCAGCGCGTAGTCGCGCGGGTTCGGCATGAGGCCTTTCGCGTCGGCCCCCGGGCCCAGAACGACGTGCTCGCTCGTCATCACGGCGTCGAAACCCGCGTCCTCGGCCTCCTGGGCCATGCGGACGAGCGCGCGGAGGTCGCGCGCGGGCGTGAGGGTCCAGTTCTCGGAGAGGACGTGGACCAGCCGAACGCGTCTCACCCGTCGGCTCCGGGCGAGGCCGGGCGTCGCGCCCAGTGTCGCCACGCGCTCTCGACGTGCTCCCGCATGAGGGACTCGGCGAGCGCGCCGGCGCCGGCCTCGATCGCAGCGAGCAGCTCCTCGTGCTCGGCGACGTCGGCCTCCTGCCAGTCCGGCTGTGAGCGGCGGCTCGCGAGCAGCCGGCGACCGACGTCCGCGATCCAGAGCGCGTCGAAAACCCGTGCGAGCGCGTCGTTGTGGGCCGCGGCGACGATCGCCACGTGGAACGCGCGGCTCGCGTCGTGTGCAGTGGAGGCCGTCCGCGCTGCACGCTCTGCAGCGACCGCGCGGCGCAATGCGTCGAGGTCCGCCTCGTCTCGCCGCTCCGCTGCGAGCCGGGCGATGCCGGGCTCGAGCAGGAGCCGCGCCTCGAGGCGCTCGAGCACGTGCTCCAACCCGACGTCCGCGACGAAGAACCCCCGGTTGACCTCGAAGACGACGAGGCCGTCGCCCGCGAGCCGCCGAAGCGCCTCGCGCACCGATCCGCGCGAGATGCCGAGCGCATCCGCGAGCTCGGCCTGGCCGACCCGCGCCCCGGGCCGGAGCCTGCCGTCGACGATCATCGCGCGCAGCTCGTCGTAGGCGAGCCCGACGACGGAGCGGATGCGGAGCGGGCCGGTGCTCGCCTCGCTCACGCGCCGTCTGCCGGTCGAGCTCTGTCCGGGAGTTGACATTCGATGTTCGAACCTTGTATACCGCGCACGTCCCCGGCGCAAGGGGCGCCGGATGCTCGAGGAGGATCCATCGGCATGAGCCAGACCGACACCGGCGGGGGCGCCGGATCGTTGGGAGACAAGAAGCTCTCGACGCTGCACGCCGTCGCGCAATCTCTCGCGATCGGGCCGATGTTCTCCGTGGCTCTGATCCTCGGCGGGATCTCGCGACCCGACATCGGCGCCGGCTGGAACGCGGCGCTGGCGGTCGTCGTCGCGACGCTCGGCGTCCTTGCGATCGGCTACGTCGTGGCGCTCTACGCCCGCCGCTTCGCCGGCGCGGGCGCGGTCTACGAGTACCTCACCCACGGCGCGCATCCGTGGCTCGGGGTCTTGACGGCCGGGTTCTTCTTCATCGGCGTGCTGTTCCTCGGCGGCGGCGGCATCTACCTGGGGCTCGGCATCCTCACCGACCAGTTCTGGACGACGCACATCTCCTCTTCCGGGCCCGAGTGGTGGCTCTGGGCGCTCATCGCGCTCGCGATCGTTCTCGCGCTGAACTACATCGGGATCCGGATCGCGGTCGGCGCGATGCTGACCTTCGCCGCCGTCTCGTTCGTCCCGATGTTGATCCTCGGGATCGTGATCCTCGCGAAGGGCGGGAAGGACGGGATCACGTTCTCGATGTTCGACCCGGGCCAGACCTCGTGGTTCGGGATCGAGGGAGGCGGGGTGCTCGGCGGCGTGCTCCTCGGGATCCTGCTCTTCGTCGGCTTCGAGGCGGCTGCGTCCATCGGCGAGGAGTCCGAGGACCCGCATCGCTCGATCCCTCGTGCGGTGCTGTTCACGATCGCGGTCGCGGGATCGTTCTTCGTCTTCATGGCGTTCGCGTTCTCGATCGGCTACGGGAAGCCCGCCGTGTCGGAGGGGCGGTGGGCGTTCTCGCCCGCACCCGTGAGCGAGATGGCGACCGAGTACGTCGGGAAGTGGTTCGCGACGCTCCTCGAGCTCGTGATTATCCTCGACGCGATGGCACTCGCGCTCGCGATCTGTGTCCTCATCGGGCGCGGCTTCTTCGCCCTCGGTCGCGACGGCCTCCTGCCGAAGGCGTTCGCGAAGACGTCGCGGCACGACACCCCCTGGGTGGGCAATCTGATGGTCGTCGTGGGCTGCGTCGGGCTGATCCTTCTCGTCCAGGGCACCGACTACTCGACGCAGTTCGGGCTCACCGGTCCGGACGGCAAGTTCGTGCCGTTCTTCCCGAACGACCAGTTCGCGACGTTCATCCTCTCCGCGACGATCGGGTCGTTCGCGGTCGAGCTCGTGTACCTCATCCTGGCTGTCGCGGCGTTCAGGCTCGCGAAGCAGTGGTGGCAGTACCTCATCGTCGCGGTCGCGGTCGCGACGCCGATCCTCGGCTTCTACGGCGCCCTCAACCCCGACCCCCACGACTCGTCGAACTACAACTGGGTCGCCGCGTACTGGACGATCGGGCTGATCGTGGTCGCGCTCGTCTGGTTCCTGCTCGTCCTCCTCCTGCGCCGAGAGAACGTCGCCAATGCTGCGGCTCACGCGGCAGAGCACCATGGCGTCGCTCCGCTCGACGAGACGCTCGAGTACCAGCCGAACGGGTGACGGCGCTCGAGTGGCACGACGTCGGCCGCGCCGACGACGCGTCGGAGAGTGAACTCCGGCGCGTCGAGGCGGGCGGGCGTGCCGTGTGCGTCGGCCGAACCGCGGCGGGCTGGGTGGCGTTCGACGACACGTGCACGCACGAGGAGTGCTCGCTCGCGGGGGGTGAGCTCGACGACGGCGTGATCGTGTGTCCCTGCCACGGCTCGGAGTTCGACGTGCGCACCGGCGACGTCCTGACGCCGCCCGCGCTCGACCCACTTCCGATCTACCAGGCCCGCGAGGAGGGGGGTGCGCTGCAGGTCCGCCTCGCGCCGCCGCCGCTCGCGGAGACGGCGGCCCACGCGCGCGAGGACCACGTCCCCGAGGTCGTCGTCCGGAGGGCGACGGTGCCGGGGCCGGCGCTCGACGGCCTCGTGCTGGACGACATCGACCTCACGGACCTCGACGTCTGGGAGGAGCGTGTCCCGTACGACTGGCTCGCCCTGCTCCGGCGCGACGCGCCGCTCCACTGGAACCCCGAGCAGGACGGCCGCGGCTTCTGGGCGATCACCCGGTACGACGACGTCCTGCAGGTCTCGAAGGACTGGCAGACGTTCTCGTCGGAGCTCGGCGGCACGTCGCTGCAGGACCTGACCCCCGAGGAGCTCGAGGCCCGGCGCTCGATGATCGACACCGACCCGCCGCCGCACACCCGCATGCGCGCGCTCGTGAACAAGGGCTTCACCCCGCGCGTCGTGAACATGTACGAGGAGCGGATCCGCGGCCTCGCCCGCGGGATCCTCGCTCACGCGTTCGAGGAGGAGACGTTCGACTGGGTCGAGTCGGTCGCGGCGGAGATCCCGATGTGGGTCTTCTCGGAGATCATGGGCCTGCCGGTCGAGGATCGAAAGCTGATCATCGAGCTCGGCGACAAGATCCTCGGGAACACCGATCCGGAGGTCGTCGGCGCGGAGAACGTCGCCGAGGTGGCGCTCCGCGACCCGGAGCTTCGCAAGCTGCCGTTCTCCAGTCCGTTCTCGCTCGACCTGATCGAGTACGGGCGCCGGCTCGGCGAGGAGCGGCGACACGACCCGCGCGACGACATCACGACGAAGCTCGTCGAGGCTGAGCTCGACGGGTCGCGGCTCGGCGAGCAGGAGTTCGGCGTGATGTTCATCCTCCTCACGACGGCGGGCAACGAGACGACTCGGCACACGATCTCCCTCGGCCTCCACGATCTCCTCACCCACCCCGCCGAGCTCGAGCGGCTCGTCGACGACCCGTCGATCGCAGGGAGCGCCGCCGACGAGCTCCTGCGCCGCGCGCACCCGGTCCACCACTTTCGCCGGACGGCGACGCGGGACGTCGTGATGCACGGGCGGCGGATCCGGGAGGGCGACAAGGTGGCGATCTGGTACGCGGGCGCGAACTACGACGACGCGAAGTTCGCCGATCCGTACCGGCTCGACCTCGCGCGCACGCCGAACCGGCACCTGACGTTCGGGCTCGGCGGGCCCCACTTCTGCCTCGGCGCGCACCTCGCCAAGCTCGAGGTCAAGGTGTGGCTCGAGGAGATGATCCCGTACCTCCCCGGCATCGAGCTCGCCGGGGAGCCCGTGCGGCTTCGCTCGAACTTCTTCAACGGCGTCAAGCGCATGCCCGTGCGGGTACGCGGATGAGCCCCGGCCAGGAGGCGATCACGGCATGAGCCACGGTCACGACCCGGAGGCGGCGGTCGCGTCGCTGCGCGGCCAGGGCGTCAAGGCGATCCGGTTGCTCTACACCGACCTGCACGGCGTCGCGCGCGGCAAGGACATCCCGATCGGGCACTTCGTCGAGCTGCTCGAGGACGGCGTCGCGTTCTGCTCGGTGATCATGGGCACCGACCTGCGGCACAACCCCGTCGTCGGCGGCGAGCAGGGCTACGTCGACTTCGCCATCCGCCCCGACCTCGACACGCTGCGTGTCGTCCCGTGGCAGCCGGAGGTCGCCTGGTGCCTCGGCGAGGCGTGGACGCTCGACGCCTCGGCCCACTGGCCGTCGTGCCCCCGCGCGCTGCTCGCGAGGGTCGTCGCGCGCTATGCGGACCGCGGCCTCCTTCCCGTGGTCGGGCCCGAGCTCGAGTGGTTCCTCTGCACGCGCGACCCGTCCGCGCCGAACGGCCTCGGCCGGTACGTCGACGAGCTCTCGCGCGTCTACACGGTCGGCGCGGTCTCCGACCCGCGCCAGATCAACCTCCGCACGCTGCTCTGGGCGGACGAGCTCGGCCTGAAGGCCTACGCCGGGAACCACGAGTTCATGAACTCCCAGTACGAGATCAACCTGAAGCACTCTGCCGCGCTCGACGCCGCCGACCGCGCGTTCATGCTCAAGACGGCCGTGAAGGAGATCGCGGCCACCGAGGGCCTCCTCGCGACCTTCATGGGACGGCCGTTCACCGACCAGGGCGGCTCGGGCTTCCACGTGCACCTCTCGGTCACGGACGACGACGGGTCGAACGCGTTCGCCGCGGAGGACGCGCCGCTGAGCCCGCTCGCTCTCAGCTTCGTCGCGGGAGTGATCGAGCATGCCCAGGGCCTCCAGGCGCTCCTCGGCCCCACGATCAACGCGTACAAGCGGATCCTGCCGGACAGCCTCGCCCCGACGCATGCGAACTGGGGCCACGACAACCGGACCGCCTTCTGCCGCGTCCCGAACGAGCGCGGGTCGCGGACGCGGGTCGAGGTCCGCACGGGTGACGGCTCCGCGTGCCCGCACCTGATCGTCGCCGCCCTCCTGCTCGCCGGGATCGACGGCATCGAGCGCGGGCTCGAGCCGCCGGAGCCGGTCGTCGGAGACGCGTACCGGATGGACGACGCGCACGCCGGGACGAAGCTCCCGGGCGGGCTCGGCGAGGCGCTGGACGCGCTCGCGGCCGACACCTGGCTCGTCTCCGAGCTGGGTGAGGAGCTCGTCTCGACCTTCACGACGATGAAGCGGCTCGAGGTCGAGCGCTTCGGCGAGGCGGTGGGGGAGTTCGATCCCGAGGTCGTCTCCGCGTGGGAGGTGGAGGAGTATGCCGCCCACCTCTGAGCTCGTCCTGACGGAGCGGCGGGTTCGCGTCGAGCTGGACGGCGAGCCACGTTGGGGGCGCCGCGACGGGGACGCGATCGCGCTCGGCGAGGGCCGGTCGATCCCCGAGGCCGACGCCCGGTACCTCGCACCGGTCGAGCCGACGAAGATCCTCGCCGTCCATCTCACCTACCGCTCGCGGGTCGAGGAGTACGCGGCGCGCATCCCGCCGGAGCCGTCGTACTTCGTCAAGCCGCCGACGACGCTCAACGGCCACCGGCGGCCGATCCGCATGGCGAAGGGCGCCCGCTTCCTGAACTACGAGGGCGAGCTCGCAGTCGTCGTCGGGCGCAGGATGAAGGGCGTGCCGATCGAGTCGACGCTCTCGTATGTCGCCGGATACGCGTGCGCGAACGACGTGGGGATGCACGACTTCCGCCACGCCGACCGTGGCGCGATGCTGCGCGTCAAGGGGCAGGACGGATTCCTCCCGCTCGGCCCCGAGCTCGTTCCCGCCTCGGAGTTCGACCCCGCCGCCTTCACGCTGCGCACGTACCTCAACGGCCACCTCGTCCAGGAGGCGACGGCCGGCGACCTCCTGTTCGACGTGGCGTACCAGCTCGCCGACCTCTGCCGCACGATCACCCTGGAGCCGGGTGACGTCGTTCTCACGGGCACGCCCGCCAACTCCCGCCCGATGAAGCCGGGCGACGTGGTCGAGGTGGAGATCACCGGTCTCGGCCGGCTCACGAACACGGTCGAGGCGTGGGACGTCGACCTCGCCGGCCCCGGCGAGCAGCTCCAGGTCTCCGCCCAGACCCTGCACGTCGCGCTCGCCATCCCCGAGGAGCAGGCGGAGCGCATGGTCGCCGAGGGTCGCGAGCCCGCGTGATCCGCCTCGGACGCATCGACCACGTCGCGCTGCGCGTCGCCGATCTCGACGAGGCCTCGGCGCGCTGGTGCGTCCAGCTCGGGCTCGTCGAGCGGCATCGCGAGGGCGGCCGCGCGTTCCTCGCCTGCGACGACGAGCCGTACTGCCTCGAGCTCATGGCCGGCGGCGACCCGGGCCACGACCACACGGCGTTCGAGCTCCACGCCACGTGCGCACCCGATGACGCGCGCGCGCATCTCGAGGCGCTCGGCGTGGTCCACGAGGAGCGCGAGGGGGCGGTCTGGCTCGCCGATCCGGACGGCCGCGCGATCCAGCTGCTGCCGCATCGTGCGCCGGCGTCCGAGGTGGAGCGGCGGCCCCAGCACGCGCGCCCGTCCTCCGCCGTGCGGCTCGGCGGGCCGCGGCGGCTCGGACACGTGAATTGCCTGACCGGCGACATCGGGGGCAACGCGGCGTTCTACAGGGACGTGCTCGGGATGCGCGTCTCCGATTGGCTCGGCACCGCGGGGGTGTGGTTCCACATCGACTCGGAGCACCACGTGATGGCGCTCGTCGACGTCGGCTACGCGCACTTCCACCATCTCGCCTTCGACGTCGTCGACATCGGGAAGATGCGTGACCTGCTCGATCACCTCGCCCGGCACGGGCGCTGGGTGTCGTGGGGGCCGGCCCGCCACGGCATCGCCGGGAACATCGCGACCTACGTGCGGATCACGGAGGAGCCCTGCCATGTCGAGCTCTACTGCGACATGGAGCGGCTGGCGGACGACCACGTCCCGCGGACGTACCCCGACGACCGGTACTCGTCGAACACCTGGGGGCCGCTGCCGCCACGCTCGTACTTCCGCTTCGACCCGGTCGCGGTCGAATGGGAGAGCGAGAGCTGGGAGACGCGCGGGCGCCTCCTCCCGCCGGCCGGGGCGGACGCGTGAGCCTCAGGGGGTACACCGTGCCGCGGACGCCGGAGGGGCGCTCCTCGCTCGTGCCGTACCCGCCGTGGCACTACGTCGGCACGTTCCTCGTGATCGACTACTGGGCCGAGCCCGAGAAGGCCGTGGCGTTCCTTCCGGTGGGGATCGACCCGCATCCGGATCCGGGTCGCTGCGCGTTCGTCGCCGCCGACTGGCAGTCGTGCTCGGTGGGCGGGGACGAGCTCGTCGACCCGTCGCGCTCCCAGTACAAGGAGGTGTTCGTCGTCTGCAGCGGCCTGCTCGACGGCGAGGAGGTCACGGTCTGCTCCTACATCTGGGTCGACCGTGACTTCGCGCTCACCCGCGGCTGGATCCAGGGCTTCCCGAAGAAGCTCGGCTCGATCTGGATCACGCGCAGCTTCGGGCTCGGTGGGCCGGCCGACCCCGGGATGGAGCCGGGAGCGCGCTTCGGCGCGACCTGCGCCGCCTACGAGCGCCGTGTCGCCCAGGCGACGGTGACCCTCGAGCACCCGTCGGAGGGCGGGCCGTTCCACAACGCCCCGCCGATCGTCAACGTGCGCCACTTCCCGCGGCTCGCGGCGGGTCAGCACGACTCCCCGGCCGTGCACGAGCTCGTCCGCGCCGTCTCACGCGATCGCACGGGGTCCGACGTCTGGGAGGGGAGCGCCACGCTCGAGCTCTTCGGCGCGCCGCACGAGGAGATCGACGCCCTCGCACCCATCCGGATCGGGCGCGGCTATCGCTTCACGTTCGGCTACACCGTCGACGACCTCGAGACCCTGAAGGAGCTCCGGCCCTGACCTGTGCGGGGGAAAGGATCGCGTGGTGATCCACCACGGGGTCGCCCTCGTCACGGGCGGGGGGACGGGGATCGGTGCCGCGACCGCACGGTGGCTCGCCGCCGACGGATACGCGGTCGCGGTCACGGGTCGACGGCGCGAGCCGCTCGAGGCTCTTGCCGCGGAGATCGACTGCCTTGCGCTCCCCGGCGACGCCGCCGACCCCTCGGCCGCCGGGGCGGCCGTGGCGGCGACCGTCGAGCGGTTCGGCAGGCTCGACGCCGTCGTGCTGAACGCCGGGGGCGGCGGCGCCCCGGGCTCGCTCCTCGACGTCGATCCTGCGGCGTTCGTCGAGGTGCATCGCGTCAACGTCGTCGGTGCGCTCACGACGGCGCAGGCGGCCCTCGAGGCCCTGCTCGAGCATCGCGGCGCGATCGTCGCCGTCTCCTCGGTCGCGGGGCTCCGCGCGGCACCGGACTCGGTGGCGTACTGCTCCTCGAAGGCGGCGCTCGTGATGCTCGCGCAATGCATCGCGCTCGACTTCGGTCCGGCCGGGGTCCGCGCGAACGCCGTCTGCCCCGGCTGGACGCGCAGCCCGATGGGCGACCGGGCGATGGACAGTCTCGCGGCGGAGCGGGGCGGGGACCGCGAGAGCGCGTATGCCGACGCGACCCGTCACGTGCCGCTCCGCCGGCCGGCCGACCCGGACGAGGTCGCCGCGGCGATCGCCTGGCTGCTGTCACCCGCTGCGTCGTACGTCAACGGCGCGGTGCTCACCGTCGACGGCGGTAGCACGATCGTCGACACCGGGGCGCTCGCCTTTGCAGAGGACGTCGGATGACGGTCGTCGCGGGCGTCGAGGTCTCGACCGAGCACTTCATCGGCGGCGAGCGGGTCGCGAGCGACGCGACCTTCGTCGACCTCTCTCCGATCGACGCGCAGCCGCTCGCGGAGGTGTCCCGCGGAGGCGAGCGCGAGGCCGAGCTCGCGGTCGCCTCCGCGAAGGCTGCGTTCCCGGCGTGGGCGGCGCTCGGCGCACGAGGGCGAGCCGACCACCTCCACCGGCTCGCCGACCTGATCGACGCGAACGTCGACCGGCTCGCCGCGGTCGAGTGCGCCGACATGGCGATGCTGCTCCGCTCGCTCCGCGCGCGGGTGATCTCGCGCGGCGCGCGGAACTTCCGAGCCTACGCCGACCTGGGGGTCGCCTACGAGGAGCGCGTGTGGGAGTCGAACGGCACGCGGAACCGCGTGATCCGCATGCCGAGCGGCCCCGCGGTCGTGATCACACCGTGGAACGCGCCGTTCATGCTCTCCACCTGGAAGACCGCCCCCGCGCTCGCCGCGGGCTGCACCGTGATCCTCAAGCCCGCCGAGTGGTCGCCGCTCTCGTGCTCGCTTCTCTGCGACCTCGTCGTGGAAGCCGGGCTGCCGCCTGGCGTCTTCAACGTCGTGCAGGGAATCGGCGAGGAGGTGGGCGCGGCACTGACCCGGCATCCGGGCGTCCGGCGGATCTCGTTCACCGGCTCGCCCGAGACGGCCGTCCACATCGGCACGGCCGCGGCGCGGAACATCGTCCCGTTCACGGGCGAGCTCGGCGGGAAGGGGCCGCTACTCGTCTTCGCCGACGCCGACCTCGAGGCGGCTGCGCGGAAGGCGGCGGGCCAGTACGACGACGCCGGCCAGGTGTGCCTCGCCGGGACGCGCCTCCTCGTCGAGGACACGGTCGCCGAGCCGTTCCTCGAGCTCGTCCACCGGTTCACGGACGAGCACGTGCTCGGCGACCCGCGCGAGGACACCACGACCGTCTCGCCGCTCATCCACCCCGACCACCTCGCCCGGGTCGAGGGCTTTGTCGAGCGTGCGCGCGCGAACGGTGACGAGATCGTTCGCGGTGGTCGGCGACGCGAGGACGTGGGGCCGCTGTTCTACGAGCCGACGCTGGTCGTCCCGCGGTCGAACGAGTCGGAGATCGTCCAGCGGGAGGTGTTCGGGCCCGTGCTCACGTTCCAGACGTTCACGGACGAGGAGGAGGCGATCGTGCTCGCCAACTCGACGCGCTACGGGCTCTCGGGGATCGTCTACACGGGCTCGGAGGAACGGGCCGAGCGCGTCGGGCGCGGCGTACGTGCCGGGACCGTCTGGGTCAACACATTCCTCGTGCGCGACCTCACGGCGCCCTTCGGCGGCGTCGGCAGCTCGGGCATCGGCCGCGAGGGCGGTGACTACGCGCTCGACTTCTACTCCGACCTGAAGACGCTCCAGATCCTCGACGGCACGACGGCGTGATCGCCGGCCGCGCGAGGCGCGGGCGGACCTCGGGTACTACTACGCGCCGATGACCACCGCGTCGGAGCTCCCGTCTCTCCGCCTCGACGCGACGCGCGAGGAGGCGCTCGAGCGGACGACGGCGATCGTGGCGGGGGCATGGCGCAGCTTCGACCGTGCCCGCCCGGGCCAGCCGGACCTCGACCGCCGCCTCCACACCCTCCTGCGTGCGGCGCTCCCCGAGCAGGGGTCGAGCGTCCTCGCCGCGCTCGACGACGCGGCGCAGCTGCTCGACCAGTCGATCGCCCAGCCCCGGCCGCGCTTCTTCGCGTTCGTCGGCTCGTCGGGTCTCGAGGTCGGCGTCCTCGGCGACCTCCTGGCGTCGTGCTTCGACGTCAATCTCGCGGTGTGGGCCGGCGCGGCCTCGCGAGGTCGAGGACCAGGCGGTGCGCTGGGTGAGCGAGTTCATCGGCTACCCGGCGGCGGCCGGCGCCTTCACCAGCGGCGGGACGATCTCGAACGTGACCGCGCTGGCGGCGGCGCGGGAGCGGGCTCTTCCGGGTGCGCGCCGCGAGGGCATGGCGGGCGCGCACGCCGCGCTCTACTGCTCGGAGGAGGCGCACTACTCGGTCGTCCGCGCGGCCGAGCTGCTCGGGATCGGCTCCGACCGGGTGCGATCGCTCCCGATCGACGGCCGCCGCAGGCTGCGGCCCGCGGCCGTCGCGGACGCAGTCGACGCGGATCGCCGCGCGGGCGTGACGCCCGTGGCGGTCGTCGCGACGGCGGGCACGACGCTGACCGGCTCCGTCGACCCGATCGACGAGGTCGCCGACGTATGCGCCGAGCGGGGCGTGTGGCTCCACGTCGACGGTGCATACGGTGTCGCCGCGGCGTCGACGCCTTCGGCAGGCGCGCTGTTCTCGGGTCTCGACCGTGCGGACTCGGTGACCCTCGACGCCCACAAGTGGCTCTTTCTCCCGAAGGCGTGCGGTGTCGTGCTGGTCCGCCGCCACGAGGACCTCCACGGCGCGCTCGCGCACGAGGAGGACTACATCCCCCACGAACGGCCCGGTCACCACATGGTCGACATCACGCTCGAGTACTCGCGGCCGTTCCGCGCCCTCAAGCTCTGGCTTGCCTTCCGTGCGCACGGCGCCGCCGGGATCCGCGCGGCCGTCGAGCGGAACCTGGGCCAGGCGCGACTTCTCTACGCCGAGGTCAGCAGGCGGGCCGAGCTCGAGCACCTCTGCGACGCGCCGCAGCTCTCGATCGTCCCGTTCCGGCACGTTCCCGACGGCGTCGCGGACGCGGACCTCGATGAGCACAACGCCCGCCTCGTCGAGGCGCTCCAGCGACAGGGCGACGTCTGGGTCGCGCCGGCTCGGGTCGACGGCAAGGTCTGCCTCCGTCCCTGCGTCGTCAACTACCGGACGACCGACGACGACGTGCGCGCGTTCGTCGAGGCCACGTGCCTGGTCGGCGCGTCGCTCTCGGCGTAGCCGGGCCGGCGGCTAGCGCTTCTTCTTCGCGCTCTTGCCGCTCTTGCGGCCGGACGCGCCGGGGCGATCGGAGGCCGGCTTCGTCCGCACCGGCATGCCGGCGCCGCCGTACTCCATGCGGCGCCGCAGCTGGCGGTTGGCCGCCTCGGGCGTCTCCGACTCGGCGCCGACCGCGGCCATGTAGGCCCGGCGCTCGGAGGGGGTCAGCAGGTTGAGCATGCGCTGCGCCTGCTCGGGGTTCTTCGGCTCGCCGAAGGCGGTCATCTTCTTCATCGCCGCGGCGAGCTCGGGGTTCTCGCGCTCGAGCGCGGCGATGGACGCCTTCTGGAACCACCGCTTGAAGAGCGGCACCTTCGAGAGGAACGTGATGATGGGGCGCAGGTACTTGCCGTTCGAGATCTTGCCGAGCAGGACGAGCACGCCCATCAGCAGGACGAGGACGAGCATGACGACGACCGGGATCCAGGCCCAGAACGGCATCGCGCGATCGTACCGGCGGCGCGCCGCCGACGACACCTAGAGTTGCGCGGTGACCTCGCGGATGCGGACGGCCGCCGTCGGCCTCGGGATCGGGCTCGCGCTGGCGGACTCCTCGGTCGTGACGCTCGCGCTCCCCGACATCCTCCGCCAGTTCGACGTCGAGATCCCCGAGGTTGCGTGGGTGCTGACCTCGTACAACCTCTGGCTCGCGCTCGCCGCGGTGCCGGCGGCCTACGTCGCGCGGCGGCGGCCCGTCCCGGCGTTCGTCGCCGGGACGCTCGTCTTCGCCCTCGCCTCGCTCGCCTGCGCGGTCGCGCCGTCATTCGGCGTGCTCGTCGCGGCACGCTGCGTGCAGGCGCTCGGCGGCGCGCTGCTCGTCTGCGCGGCTCTCGACCTCCTGACCTCGGTCCGCGGCTCCGAGCCCGGTGCCGTGCGGATCTGGGCGCTGGCCGGGATCGTCGGCGCCGCCCTCGGGCCGGCGATCGGCGGGATCCTGACCGAGACGCTCGGCTGGGAGTCGATCTTCTTCGCGCAGGCGCCGCTCGCGCTGCTCACGCTGGCCGGCGTCGTCGGTCTGCGTGTCCGGCCGACCGTCCGGCCGGCGGGGCGTCCGAACGTGCCCGCGAACCTCGCGCTGCTGCTTCTCTCGGGCGCGCTCACGGCCGCGCTGTTCCTGCTCGTGCTCCTGCTCGTCGACGGGTGGCACATGGACCCCGCGGTCGCCGGCGTCGTCGTCACGGTGATGCCGGTCGCCGCGATCGTCACGGCGAGCTTCGCCGCCCGCCTCGGGACGACGGCGACGCGAGCCGCGACCGGCGTTGTGCTCGTGACAGGCGGTCTCGCTGCGCTCGGCGTCCTCCCCGGCTCGGCCTGGTGGTGGACCGTCCCCCCACAGGCGCTCGTCGGCGCGGGCCTCGGCCTCGCGCTCTCTGCGCTGACGGAGCGCGCGCTCCACGGGCGGTCGCCCCAGGCAGTCCACGGCGGCTGGACGATCGCCGCCCGTCATGCCGGGGTCGTGGTCGGCCTCCTGCTCCTGACGCCGGTCTTCACGACGGCGCTCGACCGCAACGAGGAGCGCGCCCTGCGCGCCGGCGCCGCGGCCGTGCTCGACAGCGGGATCCCACCGCTCGAGAAGCTCGCCGTCGCCCAGGACGTCCTCGCGATCGTCCGTGCGTCCGATCGCGAGGTGCCCGACGTCCGGGAGGCGTTCGCGGATCGGCCCGCCACGCCCGAGTACCGCAGCCTCGAGGACGTGCTCGTCTCGCAGCTCGACCGGGCGGTCACCGCCGCGTTCTCACGGCCGTTTCTCCTCGCCGCGCTGCTCGCGGCCGCGGCGCTCGTGCCGATCGTCGTCTCGCGAAGGGCGGTGAGCGTTTGAGGGCGCTCCCCGTCGTGATGGCCGCCGTCCTCGCGTGCGCGCTCGTGGGGGCGTACGTCGCGCTCGGCGGGACATCGTACGAGCCGAGCCCGGTCGCGGACCCGTGCGTGGCGCGCGCGGTCCGCCCGGCTGCCGACACGGCGGAGCGTCTCGAGCACGTGCTGCTCGCCGCCGCCGACGGCACCGCCTGTGAGCTCGGCGTCTCGCGCGAGGAGCTCGTGCTTGCCCTGCGGAGCGTGGACGACCTCGACGCCCTCGCGGCGAAGACCGGGAAGTCGCAGGACGAGCTCGAGGCGGCCCTCCGAGCAGGGCTCGTCCGGGCCGTCGACCAAGGGCAGCGGGAGGGCTTGATCGGCGGGACGACCGCCGGGAGCCTGCACTTCGCAGCTGACCACCTGCCGCTCGGCCTTCTTCTTTCCCTGCTCCGCGGCGCGTCCTCGCTCTTCGGGTGAGGCGGAGTAGGGTGACGCGGTGAAGGGCCGAGGGAAGCAGCTCGTCTTCGGGGCCCTCGGCCTCGGCGTCGTCGTCGTGACGTTCGCCGTCGTCCTGCCGCGTATCGCGAGCTATGCGGACGTGTGGGACGTCGTCAAGGACCTCGACACGAAGTGGCTGATCGCTCTCGGGATCGCCGTCGTCTTCAACGTCGTCACGTACGCGCCACCCTGGATGGTGGCCCTGCCGGGGCTCCGCTTCCGCCAGGCGCTGCCCTTTACGCAGGCGTCGACCGCGCTGACCTACGTCGCGCCCGGAGGCGGGATCGTCGGGATGGCCGGCTCCTACGGCCTCCTCCGCACCTGGGGGTTCGGCTCGAGCGAGGTCGCGCGGGCGGTCACGATCACCGGCATCTGGAATCAGCTCGCCAACCTGCTGCTTCCCGTGCTCGCCGTCCTGCTCCTCTCGTTCGATCAGCAGCGCGACGCGCTGCTGACCACCGTCGCGATCGTGGGGGCGATCGTGTTCGCGGTGGCGGTCGGCGTGCTCGTACTGATCTTCTGGAGCGACGCGCTTGCACGCCGGGTCGGCGAGCTCCTCGAACGCGCCACCAACCGCGCGCTGCAGGCCCTCCGCCGGCAGCGGCGCTTCGAGGGCTGGGACGAGCGCCTCGTCGTGTTCCGGCGGTCAACGGTCCACTTGATTCGGCGCCGCTGGCCGTGGCTGACGCTCGCCGCCGTGGTCGGGAACCTCACGGTTTTCGCCGTCCTTCTCGTCGCGCTGCGCGCGGTGGGGATCGGGGCGAGCGAGATCACATGGGTCGAGGCGTTCGCCGGCTGGTCGCTCGCGCGTGCGTTGCAGCTGATTCCGCTGACGCCCGGCGGCGTCGGGCCCGTCGAGCTCGGGATGACGGGGATCCTCGTCGGGTTCGGCGGCGGAAACGCCGAGGTCGTCGCGGCCGTGCTGATCTACCGTGCCTTCACGATCGTGCCGACGCTGCTGCTCGGGCTGGCCACGATGGCGGGGTGGCGCTGGCTCGGCCCGGACCGCCGCAAGGAAGGAGTCGGCGAGCCCGCGGGGAATCCGCCCGGCGGGTGAAGGAGCAGAGTCACAAGGACGAGATGTCCGCCGCGATCCGCGGCGACTTCGAGCGGCTCCGCGGGCGCGGCGTCGCGGCGACCCTCGCCCCGCGCGACGAGGAGACGCCGGACAACGCCTGTGATGAATCGACACAAGAGACGGAGTCGTCCGCGCCGCGCGCGGGAGCGCTCCCGAAGCGGCCGGTGCCGGTAGCCGTCGCCGAGCCGGAGTCGGGGCCCGAGCGGAAGCCGGAGCCGGAGACGGAACCGGAGCTCGACTCCGCTTCCGGGGCCGAGCCCCAGCCCGAACCGACACCCGTGATCGAGCCACGTGCCGGCGCCGACGGCCGGTTGCCGGACGCCGAGCGGCCCGGGTTCCTCGCGCGCCTCCTCGGGCTCTGACGGGTACGGAAAGCCGTATTCCGCGGCGCAAGAGCGCCGATAGCGTTGACGCGTCGTGCGCGCCGTCCGGCATGTGATCCGCCTCCTCTGGGGCGACGATCTCGACGATGCGCTGCGCCCGGTGCTCGGCGTCACGCTCGTGGGGAGCGCCGCCGGCTCCGCGATGTGGAGCTTCGTCGCCATCTGGGCGGTCGACGAGCTCGGCGCGAAGGCGGCGCTGCCGTTCGCGTTGCTCGTCGGCGCGATCCTCTCGGCGCTGAGCGGCTTCGCCGGCGGCTACCTCTCGGACCGGATCGGGCGCAGGCGCGTGATCCTGATCGGGAACGGGGTGATGGTCGCATATCCGCTGGTTCTCCTCGCGCTGTCGAACGAGAAGTGGGCCGGTCTCACGGCGCTTGCGCTCGCCGGCGCCTTCGGGGCGCTCGGAGGCTCGGTCGCGCAGGCAATGGTGGCCGACCTCGTGGCGCCCGAGCGCCGCCAGAGCGCCTACGCGTCCGTCCGCGTCGCCGCGAACATGGGGGTCGTCGTCGGGCCGCCCCTCGGAGGGCTGCTTCTCGTCCTCGGCGGGTGGACGGCGCTCTTCCCGTGCGTGGCTGTCCTCTCCGCGATCGCGTGGCTCGTGGCGTACCGCTACCTCCCTCGTCGCGGTGCGTTCGCGCCCGACGGGCCCCCGGAGCGCGGGTCGCTCTCGGTGATCCTCGCCGACCGGCGCTTCCTGCTGTTTCTCGGCTCGGCCGTCTTCGCGTGGCTGACCTATGTCGCGTACGAGGTCGTGTTGCCCGTCTCACTCGTCGACGGCTACGGCTACGAGCCCGCCGCCTGGGGATTCCTGGTCTGGGTGAACCCGCTTCTGGTGGCGCTCTTCCAGGTGCGGCTGACGCGGCTCACGACGCCGATCCCGCCGGCCCCGAAGCTCGTCATCGCGCTTCTGGTGATGGGGCTGCCGTTCGCGCTGCTCGTCTGGACACACTCCCTGGCCGCGATCGTGTTCGTCATCGTCGTGTTCGTCGTCGGCGAGATGCTGTGGGTCCCGACCTCCCAGGCCGTCGTCGCAGAGCTCGCACCCGCCGACATCCGCGGCGCGTACATGGGCGCGTTCGGAAGCGCTCCCGCCATCGGCTTCGCGATCGCGCCGCTGATCGGCCTGCAGGCACGAAACAGCTTCGGAGACGAGACGACGTGGGCGCTGTTCGCCGTCATCGGCGTCGTGGCCGCGGTGCTCGGCGGCCTCGCGCTTGCGGGTCTCGACCGGCGTGCAGGCCGCGAGCCCTCTGCTGTACTTGAGGCGTGAGGCCGCAGGAGCGGGAGTGGATCCTCCGCGAGGACGTGCCGCGCGCGCAGACGGCGCGTGACCGACGCGAGCTCGAAGGGCTCGAGGACGACCTCCGCTCGAGCCCGCTCCGCTCGCGACCTCTGCCGCTCCGGCTGCGCAACTTCCGTCCTTCGGCGGAGGGCTATCTCGCGTCGCTCGGCGGCCCGCTGCCGTACATGGTGCGCCTCCGCGAGATCGAGGAGATGACGGCGGCCCACGAGCGCGCGCTCGAGGGAGAGCGCGCGAGGCTCACGGCGGAGCTGCCCGCCGAGCGGCTCGCGGGAGCGTGGCGCGCCGCCGTGGAGGCCTGGAGCTTCGACGAGGTCAACGACCTGATCGGGCGCCACAACCGGTGGTACCCGGTCGAGGCGCGGCTTCCCATGGACCCGCGTCGGCGCGACTACGTGCTCGTCAACGGGCGCGACTACCGTCTGCGGCCCCTCGACGCCGAGTGGGCGCTCGCCCGGTACCCCGCGGCCGCCTGACTCATGCCACCCGGACGCGTGCGTTGCCTCGCAAGGCCGCGACCAGGGTGAGGGCGCAGAGCGCGCCGCAGAGCAGGTAGGGAACCGGGTCGCCGAAAGCCTGCGCGAGCGCACCGCCGATCGCGGGACCGAGAAGAGCGCCGACCGCCCACGCGGTGTTGGTCACCCCGAAGCCGATGCCCTGCGCGAGGCCCGCGCGTTCGGCCCGGTCGGCGACGAGGGCGATGCCGGGCGTGTAGAAGCCGCCGAACGTGATCGACGCGGCGACGACGAGGGCCGCGACGACCCTCGGCGCCTCCGCGAGTGCGAGACCGACAGCCACCGCGATCGACGCCGCCAGCGCGACGCGGACGGGAAGCAGGCGGCCCCGGCGGTCGGAGATCCGTCCGATCACGGGGTTGACGATCACCTCGACGACCCCGGCGACGACGAACACCGAGGCGATCGCCACCGCGCCGTAGCCCGCGTCGTCGAAGAGGAGGGGAACGAGGACGTCGAGCGTCCCGAAGAAGAGCGCGGGGAGGGTGTTGAGCCACAGGCCGCCGACGAACACGCGGTCGCGGAGCGCTCGTCCCACCGCACCCGGGCGGGCATGCTCGCGGGCCGGCGCCTCGACGGCTGCGATGGCGATTGCGAGAAGGAGAGCGACGAGCGCGATCGCCGACGAACGTGGCGCGGATCCCGACCAGGTCGGCGACGGCCCCGAACATCGGGCCGACGACGAAGCCGAATACCGCGAGGCCGAACACGGTGCCGAGCGCCTGACCGCGCCGCTCGCGCTCGACGCTCACCGCGACCCACGCGAGGGCGGCGGCCCAGGTGGTCGCGCTCGAGACCCCCTGCGCGAAGCGGGCCAGGCCGAGCGCGAGCGGGCCTCCCGCGAGTGCGAAGGCGAGGCTCGCGAGGGCGAGCACCGCGAGACCCGCGAGGACACCGCGTTTCGGCCCGACCCGTCCGACCAGGAGGCCTCCCGGGATTCCCCCGACGAGCGCGCCGCCGCCGTACGCCCCGAGCAGGAGGCCCGCTTCGAGCTTCGTCAGGTCGTAGCGATCGACGAAGTGGGGGAGAAGCGGGATGATCGCCCCGAACAGCATCGTGTCGAGAAACACGATGGTCCCGGTGGTGGCGACGATCCGGCGCACCCCGCGAGGATATGCAGGCCCCCGCCGAATCGGTCTCCGACACCGGGCAAGCGGACGGGACCATAGAAATGCACCGAGTCGGTCTCGCCGTCGTCCAGCTCACCCGATCGACCTCCGCCGAAGCGACTGCCGGGCGGGAGAGCCTTCAACCTTCGGCGCTCCGTGCTCGGTGCACTCGGAAAGGTAGCCGCGCATTCAACCGATGTCAAGCGCCTCGAAACCGTAATTATCGCAAATACCGCGTTTTGCGATCATGCTCTGCATTTGCCCCGGCGATCCGACCGGCATCGGGCAATCAACGCAGAAATGCACCGAGGCAGGTGCTCCTTCGTCCGGCAATCCGACTGACCTCCGCCGAAGCGTCTGCCTGTCGGAGAGCCATCAACCTCAGGCGCTCCGTCCTCGGTGCAATCAGGACTCTACGGGTCGACCGTGGCGGCGTCAAGCGAACGGCAACGCGATTTCCCGCTGTTTGCGATCTTTTCTTTACAAAGCGCACATACTTGCGTCTCGCGCTCTGTGCTCTATCTCAAAAGGACCAAGGATTCGCCGAGCCGGGTGCGCTTTCGTCCACTTCCCCGATTGACCTTCCGCTTCCGCGTACGGCCCCCCGGGAGAGCTTCGTCCTACTCGCGTCCCGTGCTCGGCGCAGCGGCAATCTACGCTCTGCTCGAGACCGTCGCAAGGGCATCCGACGAGAGAAAGGCCGCAAATTGCGATCGACCGCAGGCTTCTTGCAGGGCAAGCACGTCGTCGTCACCGGCGCGGGCTCGGGCATCGGGCGGGCGATCGCGCTCCGGCTCGCGCGCGACGGTGCGACGCTGACGCTCCTCGCGCGGGGACGGGACCGTCTCGAGGAGACGGCGGCGTCGATCGAGGGGGGCGCGCGCGTCGAGACCTGCGACATCCGCGAGCGCCGCCGCGTCGAGCGGTCGTTCGATGCCGCCGCGTCCGCGCTCGGACCGATCCACGGCCTCGTCGCGGCGAGCGGCCTCGGCGGGCCGAACGGAGAGGACGACGAGGGCGGTGACCGGTTCGACGACCTCGTCCGGACGAACGTCAACGGCACGTACTACTGCGTGCGAGGAATGATGCGTCACCTCGCCCCGGGCCCGGACGCCCGGCATGTGGTCGTCCTCTCCTCGATCCTCGCGCGGATCGCCGTGCCGGGGTACACGGGGTACAGCGCCTCGAAGGCGGGACTCCTCGGGCTCGTCCGGTCTCTCGCCGCCGAGCTCGCGCCCCGCGGCGTCCAGGTCAACGCGATCTGCCCCGGCTGGGTCGACACCGACATGGCCTGGCAGGGGCTCGACGCCGCTGCGGCGGAGACCGGCGGGACCCGCCAGGGTGCCTACCGCGACGCGATGAAGCAGGTGCCGCTCGGCCGGATGTCGCAACCGGAGGACATCGCGGGCACCGTTGCCTGGCTCCTGTCACCGGACGCGCGCGGGGTCACGGGCCAGGCGATAGACCAGAACGGCGGTGCCTGGACGGGCTGAGCGGGCCCGCGCGCACGGACCGACGACCGCTTCCCGCGGCTCGCCGCTAGCCGACCCAGGCCTGGTTGTTCCAGTACGCCTGGATGCGGTGCCGGCGGTCGACGTCGAAATGCAGCTCCTGCGGCTGCGCCATGGCGGGCGGGGTGTAGACGGCGAAACCGTCAGACGGCGTGGACGAGCTCGAAGTCGCCGCCCGGACGCTCGAGCGACGCCTCGAGGACGAACTGGCGAGCACCGCGGCAGCACCGGTACGCGCGCGGCCAGACGTAGACGGCACCGCCCTCGCGGAGGAGCGCGAGCACGTCAGGTCGGGCGACGACCCTCATGCGGAGAGTCTAGGTTGCCCCCGACGGCGCGGGACGGAGACGAGGAGACGGGTGCGCGCGAAGGCGAGGGCGGTCGTGGTCGGCGGAGGAGTCGGGGGCTGCTCGGTCCTCTACTGGCTCGCACGGCTCGGATGGGACGACGTCGTGCTCGTCGAGCGCGCCGACCTGACGAGCGGCTCGACGTTCCACTCGGCCGGGCTCGTGGGACAGCTCCGCTCGTCCCTCTCGCTCACGCGGATGATGATGGAGAGCGTCGACCTCTACCGCACGCTGGAGGCGGAGGTCGGCCTCGAGACCGGTTGGCGCGAGGTCGGCTCCCTCCGGCTCGCCTCGTCCGAGGAGCGGATGGAGGAGATCGCGCGCCAGGCCGGCTGGGCGAAGACCTTCGGGCTGCCGCTCGAGCTGATCTCACCTGCGGAGGCGCAAGCGCTGTTCCCGCCGATGTCGACCGACGGCGTGCTCGGCGCCGCGTACCTCCCGACGGACGGCTACATCGACCCGAGCCAGCTCACGTTCGCCCTCGCCGAGGGAGCCCGCCGGCGCGGGGCCGAGGTCAACACGGGCACCCGGGTGACGGCGATCAGGGCGGAACGCGGCCGCGTGACCGGCGTCGAGACCGACCGGGGCGAGATCGAGACGGACGTCGTCGTCAACGCGGGCGGGATGTTCGCGGGTGAGATCGGCGCGCTCGCCGGCGTGACGGTCCCGGTGATCCCGATGGCGCACGAATACCTCGTCCTCGAGCCGTCGGGGCTGCCGCTCGACATGCCGACGATGCGCGACCCGTCGCTTCTCGTCTACTTCCGCCCCGAGTCGGGCGGGCTGATCATGGGCGGCTACGAGCGGCACTGCGCGCCCTGGTCGCTCGACGGCATCCCCTCGGACTTCAACGGCAAGCTGCTCGAGGAGGACTGGCCGCGCTTCGAGGAGCTGATGCAGAACGCGGTCGTCCGTGTCCCGTCGCTCGAGGAGATGGGCGTCGTCCGACTGATCAACGGGCCCGAGGCGTTCACACCGGACGGCGAGTTCGTCCTCGGACCGAGCGACGTCCGGGGCTTCTGGGTCGCGGCCGGCTTCTGCGCGCACGGCCTCGCCGGCGCGGGCGGGATGGGGAAGCTCGTCGCGGAGTGGATCGTCGAGGGGACGCCCTCGCTCGACGTCTGGCACATGGACTCGCGCCGCTTCGGGGCGGCATACCGCTCCCGCGCGTACACGCTGGCCCGCACGAAGGAGATCTACGAGACGTACTACGACGTGAGGTACCCGGGTCACGAGCGCGAGGCCGGCCGGCCGCTGCGCGTCTCGGCGGCCAACCCACGGCTCCGGGAGCTCGGCGCGGCGTTCGGCGAGAAGTCCGGGTGGGAGCGCGCGAACTGGTTCGAGCCGAACTCGGCGGAAGGGGACGAGGCGCTCCGACCGCGTGGCTGGGCCGGTGAGCTGTGGTCGCCCGCGATCGGCGCGGAGCACCGCGCCTGCCGGGAGACGGCCGCGCTGTTCGACGAGTCGTCGTTTGCGAAGCTCGAGGTCTCGGGACCGGGCGCCGCCGACTTTCTCGAGGGCCTGTGCGCGAACCGCGTCGCACGGGAGACGGGGCGCGTCACGTACACGCAGATGCTCAACCCGCGCGGCGGGATCGAGTGCGACTTCACCGTCACGCGGCTCGGCCCGGAGCGGTTCCGCATCGTCACCGGCACCGCGTTCGCCCAGCACGACGCGGCGTGGATCCGCCAGCACGTCCCGGACGACGGGTCGGTCCACGTCGTCGACGTCACGTCGGCCCACGCGTGCCTCGGGCTCTGGGGTCCGGCGAGCCGGGCGATCCTCCAGCCGCTCACGGTCGGCGACCTGTCGAACGAGGCGTTCCCCTACATGACCGCCCGGGAGATCGCCGTCGGCCCGGTGCCGTGCCTCGCCGTGCGCGTCACGTACGTCGGCGAGCTCGGCTGGGAGCTGTACTGCCCGACGGAGTTCGGCGCGCGGCTCTGGGACGAGCTCTGGGCGGCGGGGCGCGACCACGGCTTGGTCGCGGGCGGCTACAAGGCGATCGACTCCCTCCGGCTCGAGAAGGGCTATCGCGTCTGGGGCGCCGACATCACGCCCGAGGACACGCCGTACGAGGCCGGGCTCGGTTTCGCGGTCAAGCTCGACAAGGGCGACTTCGTCGGACGGGACGCGCTTTTCGGCGCGGCGCCGCCGGAGCGGGTCCTGCGCTGCCTGACGCTGGCCGATCCACGTGCGATCGCGCTCGGCTCGGAGCCGGTGCGCGTCGGCGACGCTGCGCTCGGGCGCGTCACGAGCGGCGGGTACGGGTACACGGTGGGCGCTTCGATCGCGTACGCCTATCTCCCGACCGAGCACGACGTCGGAACCGAGGTCGCGGTCGAGATCTTCGGCGAGTGGATCGACGGGATCGTCGTCGACGAACCGGTGTACGACCCGGCCGGCGAGCGGGTCCGCGGGTGAGCAATGCGCTCGCCGCCGCGGTTGCGCGGGTGTGGCCCGACGGGCGCTCGGACTGGGAGGTGCTCGGCGGCGGCATCACGAACCACAACCTGAAGGTCACGCGGCCGGACGGCGTGTTCGTCCTCCGCGTCGCCGGGAAGGACACCGCCCTCCTCGGCATCGACCGCTCGGTCGAGTTGGCCGCGACCCGCGCGGCGGCAGCCGCGGGCATCGGGCCGGACGTCGTCGACTTCGTCGAGCCCGAGGGATGGCTCGTCACGCGCTTCGTCGACGGCTCGATCCCGCCGCCCGAGCATCTCCGCGAGCCGGAGGAGCTGCGACGCGTCGCGGCCGCGCTCCGCGCCTTCCACCGCGGGCCGCCGATCTCCGGCACGTTCGACGCGCTCGAGGTCGTCGAGCGCTACCGCGACACCGCGCTCGAACGCGGTGCTGCGTTGCCCGACGCGTTTGCGGACGCGCACGAGGTGGCCCAGCGGATCGCCGAGCGCCGTGCCGACCAGCCACCGCGGCCGTGCCACAACGACCTGCTCAACGCGAACTTCATCGACGCCGGCGAGCGCCTCGTGATCGTCGACTGGGAGTACGCGGGAATGGGCGACCCGTTCTTCGACCTGGCGAACTTCTCGGTCAATCACGGGCTCGACACGGACGGGAGGGCCGTTCTCCTCGCCGCGTACGCCGGCGACGCGCACGACGCGGGTCTCGCGACCCTTGACCTCATGCGCTTCATGTCCGACTTCCGTGAGGCGATGTGGGGCGTCGTGCAGAACGTCGTGTCCGAGCTCGAGTTCGACTTCGAGGGGTATGCCGCCGAGCACTTCGAGCGGATGGAGCAGACGGCCGCCGAGCCCGGCTTTCGCAGCGCGCTCGGCGCCTGAACGGCGGAGGGGCGCCCGTCGGGCGCCCCTCCGCAGCGAACGAGAGAACGCGGTCGCCTAGTACGTCGAGTCGGCCGGCATCTCGAAGCCGGACGCGGTCCGCTCCTCCATCTGCTCGAGCTCCTCGGCGGTGCCCATCCGTACCGGGCCCTTGAACCAGTTCTTCGCCGAGATGAGCCACCAGCCGCCGAAGAGGATCAGCGCCCCGCCGACGGTCAGCGGCGCGTAGTTGGCGACATCCCAGTTGAACCCGTCCTTCCACGGGATCCCCGTCGGCGCGATCGGACCGAGGAAGAGGAACGTGATGATCCCGACCCAGACGATCGAGATGAGATCGATCCACTTGTAGTGCTTCCCCAGCGTCCACGCTCCCGGCACGAAGCGGTCGCCCATCCGGAAGCGGAGGATCACCGGGAGGATGAACGCGATGTAGAGGCCGATCACGGCGATCGACGTTCCGACCAGGTATCCCGTCGCGGCGTTCCAGTACGTCGGGATCATCAAGTGCCCAGGCGAGGACGCCGATCGCACAGACCGCCGCCACCGGGACGCGGTTGGGGGCGACCTTGCGCCACAGCTGGTGCCCCGGGACCGCCCGGTCGCGCGAGAACGCGAACATCATCCGGGACGCCGAGGTGACCGAGGCCGTGAGGCAGAACATCTGGGCGACACAGCAGATGAAGAGGAGGATCTCCGCCCAGGTCTCGCTCATCGACGTCGTCCAGATGTAGGTGACGGCGCCGCCGACCGCGTCGAGCACGCCCTGCGTGTCGGGGACGGCGAAGGTCACCGCGAGCAGGAGGATCCAGCCGAAGATGACCGAGACGACGACCGACATGTACATGCCGACGGCGGCCATCCGCGACGCCTGGTGCGTCTCCTCGGCCATGTGCGCGGACGCGTCGAAGCCCGTGATCGTGTACTGCGACATCAGCAGGCCGAGGCCGAACACGTACCAGAAGACGATGCTGCCGAAGTTCGTGCCCGAGAACCCCGAGTTGTTGACGGTCTGGGTGAACACGTAGCTGACCGACTGGTGGTTGTCGGGGACGATGATCAGCACGAGCACGATGAACAGGACGCCCACCATGTGCCAGTAGGCGGAGATCGTGTTGAGCATCGCCGTGACGCTGACCCTGAACATGTTGAGCACGACGGCGATCAGCATCACCACCGTGTACGTCAGGAGCGTCCACTCCTTCGATGTTCGGGTAGTCGAACCAGAGGTTGATCAGCGACGTCGCGAAGATCGCCAGCCCGTAGCCGATGGCGGCGGTGACGGCGATCTGGCCGACGAGGTTGAACCAGCCGGTGAACCAGCCCCAGGCGGGGCTTCCGAGCTTCGACGACCAGTAGTAGAGGCCGCCGGCGGTCGGGAACGCCGATGCGATCTCGGCCATCGCCAGCGAGATGAGCGTCGACATCAGACCGACGAGCAGCCAGCCCCAGGAGATCGCGATCGGGCCGCCGTTGTTGAAGGCGATGTAGTAGGAGGTGAGACATCCCGCGAGGATCGAGATGATCGTGAAGCTGATCGCGAAGTTCTGGAACCCACCCATCCCGCGAAACAGCTCCTGCGCGTAGCCGAGCTTGTGGAGGATCTGCTCGTCCTCAGACGTGTGGTACCCGCCGCCTTCGGGCCCTGTGCTCATTGCCTGCCTCCTTCGTCGGTTCCGAGGAGTGCTATTCACCTACGCGGCTCCGCCCGTGTCAAGACATGTCAGCTATCGGCGCACTGTCGAGCCGGGCGCCCGCAGCCGGCGCGACCGAATAGGATCGCCCGATGCTGACGCTCGCGGAGCTCGAGGAGCTCGTCGCAACCGGCGAGATCGACACGGTCGTCGTCGCGTTCACGGACATGCAGGGTCGCCTGCTCGGCAAGCGCCTCCACGCGGAGTTCTTCCTCGACGAGACGAAGGCCGGGCACGCGATCGAGGGCTGCAACTACCTCCTCGCGCTGGAGATGGAGATGGACCCCGTGCCGGGGTACGCGATCGCGAGCTGGGAGCAGGGCTACGGCGACTTCGCGATCACGCCGGACCCGGCGACGCTCCGCCGGATCCCGTGGCTCGAGGGAACGGCGCTCATCCTGGGCGACGTCGGCTGGCACGACGGCGCGCCCGTCCAGCCCTCGCCACGGCAGGTGCTGCGCGCCCAGATCGCCCGGGCCGAGGAGCTCGGCCTGACCCCGATGCTGGGCTCGGAGCTCGAGTTCTTCCTCGTCAAGGAGACGTACGCGGAGGCGCACGCGAAGGGCTACACGGGCCTTACGCCGTCGGTGCCGTACATCCTCGACTACCACATCCTCGCCACGACCTACGACGAGCCGCTCATGCGCGCGCTCCGCAACGGGATGCAGGCGGCGGGGATGCGCGTCGAGACCTCGAAAGGCGAGGCCTGGCCCGGCCAGCAGGAGCTGAACTTCCGCTTTGCCGACGCGCTCACGACGGCCGACAACCACGCGATCTACAAGAACGGCGCCAAGGAGATCGCGTTCCTGCACGGGTGCGCGATCACGTTCATGGCCAAGCCGTTCGAGGACTGGATCGGCAACTCGTGCCACATCCACTCGTCACTCTTCCGCGGCGAGGAGGCGGCATTCGCGACCGACGACGTCCTCTTCGGCCGCTGGCTCGCCGGGCAGATCGCGTGCGCGAAGGAGCTCGCGATCTTCTTCGCGCCGACCATCAACTCGTACAAGAGGTACGCGGCCGGGAGCTGGGCGCCGACGACGCTCGCGTGGGGGAACGACAACCGGACGTGCGGGTTCCGCGTCGTCGGGCACGGGAACGCGCGCCGGGTGGAGACCCGGATCCCCGGCGGCGACGTCAACCCCTACCTCGCCTTCGCGGCGCTGATCGCATCCGGTCTGCACGGCATCGAGCAGGAGCTCGAGGCGCCGCCGCCGCTCCACGGCAACGCGTACGAGTCGGACGCGGAGCGCTTCCCCTCGACGATGCGCGAGGCCATCGCGGCGCTCGAGAGCGGGACGACGGCGAGGGGCGCCTTCGGTGATCAGGTCGTCGACCACTACCTCAACTACGCGCGCACCGAGCAGGGGATCTTTGACCGCTTCGTCACCGACTGGGAACGGACCCGCTACTTCGAGCGGATCTGAGCGCGTCGCCGGCCCGCCGGCCAAGCGCATGCTCGACGTGGCGGTCTCCGGATCGCTCCTCGTCCTTCTCGCACCCGTCTGGGCGGTCGTGCTCGGGGCGACGGGGATCGCGATGCTCCGCTGCCCTCGGGATCGCGGCAGCCTCTTCTACGGTGAGCGCCGGATCTCGGCCGGGCGCGCGTTCCGGCTCCTCAAGCTGCGAACGCTGCGGGAGGACGTCCTCGCGGGTGCGGCGGGGCACGCGCGACCCCTGGAGGGGGATCTCGCGAACCTCACGTGGGCGGGCAGGCGTCTCCTGAAGCCGATGTACCTCGACGAGCTGCCGCAGCTCGTGAACGTCCTCCGCGGCGACATGAGCCTGGTCGGCCCACGGCCGTGGCCCGCTGAGCTGGTCGAGCGGCAACTCGCCCGCGGCGTCGACTACCGGATGCGCGTCCCTGCCGGCTGGACCGGCGTCGCCCAGGTCTCGAAGGGGCTCGACGTGAGCTTCGAGCAGCTCGATGTCGACTACGTGGCCCTCCTCGAGCGGGGATCGGCCGGGGAGATCGTCCGGCGCGACCTCGGGGTCCTCGCCCGCACGGTGAGGACGATGTTGCGCGGCGAGGGGCTCGCGTACTGACGCGATGGACGGCGAGACGACGATCGCGATCCGTTGGCGTGACCTCGACGCGCTCGGGCATGTCAACAACGCCGTGTACGCGACGTACCTCGAGGAGGCCCGCGACCGGTGGCTGACCGGCGTCCTCGGGCGCGGCGAGAGTCTCTGGGACTACGTGCTCGCTCGCCTCGCGATCGACTTCCGGCGCGAGCTCAGGCAGGACGACGGCCCCGTCGTCGTGCGCACGCGCCTGGGTCGGATCGGCACGTCCAGCGTGACGCTGCACGAGGAGATCGCCGCGCGCGCGGGCTGGGTCGCCGCCGAGGCGGAGTCGGTGATCGTCGCCCGGGATGCCGCCGCGGGCCGCTCGAGGCCGCTGACGGAGGCCGAGCGCGCGGCGCTCACCGCGGTGCTCGCGCCGGGCTGACGGCACCTCCGGCCCCTGCGGACGCCGCTTGTGTCGACTCGACACGAGCGTTGTCGGGCCACGACTGCGCTACGTTCCCGGCGTGGGCGGCAGGCCGATCATCGGCATCACCTCGTACGCGCAGCCCGCGCGGTGGGGCGCGTGGGAGCTCCCGGCGGCCCTCGTCCCCTACCACTACGTCGAGTCGGTCGAGCGGGCCGGGGGCCGCGCGCTCGTCGTCCCGCCGAGCGTCGACGGGGTGGACGACACGCTCGATGTCCTCGACGGCGTCGTCTTCTCGGGCGGCATCGACATCGGCCCCGAGACCTACGGCGCCGAGCGGGACGAGAGGACCGACCCGGCGCAGGCTCACCGCGACGCCGGCGAGATGGCGCTGCTCCGCCGCGCGCTGGAGCGCGACGTCCCGACGCTCGCGATCTGCCGCGGCTTCCAGCTCCTCAACGTCGTCCGCGGCGGGGACCTCGTGCAGCACCTCCCGGACACCGTCGGCCACGACGGCCACCGTCAGGTGCTCGGGACGTTCTCGGAGCACGCGGTGGACGTGAGGGGAGGGACGAGACTCGCCGAGATCCTCGGTGACCGTCACGACGCCGTGCAGTCGAGCCACCATCAGGGCGTCGGCCGGGTGGGGGAGGGGCTCGTCGAGACGGCCTGGGCCGAGGACGGCTCGCTCGAGGGCCTCGAGGACCCTGGTCGGCGCTTCGCGGTCGGCGTCCTCTGGCACCCGGAGATGGAGGACGACAAGCGTCTTTTCGAGGCGCTCGTCGGCGAGGCGCGCCGCTACCGCGCCGAGCGAAGGTGGCGGCGGCGGAGCGGACCGCGTGACACCCGCAGTCACGTCGTTCCACTCGCAGCTGCCGGTGAAGATCGCGTTCGGCGACGGCGTGATCGCCGAGCTTCCCGCTGTGCTCGCCGCCCTCGGGGTGGCGAGCGCGCTCGTCGTCGTCGAGGAGCCGGTCGCCGAGCACCCGGACGTCGGCGACGCGCTCGCGGGTGCCGCCGCGGCGGGCGTTCGCCATGAGCGGTACGTCAAGGGGCCAGGCGAGCCGACGTTTGCGCTGGCCGACGAGCTCGCGGAGCGCGTGCGCAGCGCGGGCCTGGACGCGGTCGTCGGGATCGGCGGGGGATCGGCGCTCGACGTCGCGAAGGCTGCGCGGATCGTCGCCGACCAGGGCGGGCCGGCGACGGACTATGCCGACGGCACGCGCGTTCCGTCGCTGCCCCGCATCGCCCTCGTCCTCTGCCCGACGACCTCCGGGACCGGAAGCGAGGTCTCGGGCGCGAGCGTCCTGACGGACACGGAGCGCGACCGCAAGATCGGCTTCGGTCACCCGAACATGCGCGCGCAGCACGCCCTCGTCGATCCCGTGCTGACGTACGGCCTGCCCGCTGCGCCGACCGCGCATTCGGGCGTCGACGCGATGGCGCAGGCGATCGGCGCGTGCACGGTGGAGAACTCCTCGCCGCTCTCCGTCGCGTTCGGGCTCGAGGCGTGCCACCACGCCGCGCACTCGCTGCGCGAGACGGTGGTGAACGGCGCGGACAGCGACGCCCGGCGGCGCCTCTCGTGCGCGAGCCTCACGGCGGGGCTCGCGATGAACCTCTCCGACTGCGCCGCGGACCATGCACTCGGGCAGGCGCTCGGGAGCGTCAAGCATCTCCCGCACGGCCTGACGATCGGGCTCGTCCTCGCGGAGACGCTCGACCTGACGCGGCACGAGTGCGCCGACCGGCTCGAGCGCGTCGCGGACGCGCTCGGCGAGGCGCACGACGGCACGAGCGACGGCTCCCGCGCCGTGAAGGCGGTGCGCCGTGTCCTCGCCGACGTCGGCTTCCCCACCTTGCGCGAGGCGGGCGTCGTCGAGGGCGACCTGCCGGCGCTCGTCGCGAGCGCGACGGGCGAGCAGTCGTACAACCTCGACGTCGACTGCCACGACTGGACGGCCGCCGAGGTCGAGCAGGCCTTCCGCTCCGCTCTGGCGCTCGAACGGCGCTGAGCTACCGCTCGGTCGAGAGGAAGACGCTCTTGAGCTCGGTGTTGTGCACGAGCCCTTCCATCCCGAGCTCCTTGCCGACACCCGAGGCCTTGTAGCCGCCGAACGGAGCCTGCGGGAAGACCGAGCTGTTCGAGTTGACCCCGATCGCGCCCGTCCGGAGGGCACGCGCGACCCGGAGCTGGCGGGCGCCGTCGCGCGTCCAGACCGACCCCGAGAGCCCGTACGGCGTGTCGTTCGCGAGCCGGACGGCCTCGTCCTCGGTCTCGAACGTGATGACGGAGACGACCGGGCCGAAGATCTCCTCCTGCGCGACGACCATGTCGTTCGTGCAGCCGTCGAGGATCGTGGGGAGGAGGTAGAAGCCGCGGTCGAGGCCGTCCGGGCGCACGCCGCCCGTGAGCACCGCAGCACCCTCCTCGATTCCGCGCTCGATGTATTCCTCGACGGTGTCGCGCTGGCCCGCGGAGACGAGCGGGCCCATCTGCGTCTCGGTCGACTCGGGATCCCCGACGACGATCGCACGGGTCGCGGTGGCGTAATGCTCCAGCAGCTCCTCCTTCGCCGCCGTCTCGACGAGCAGTCGCGACCGGGCGCAGCAGTCCTGCCCGGCGTTCTCGAAGACCGAGAACGGCGCCGTGCGTCCCGCCTTCTCGAGATCGGCGTCCGCGAAGACGATGCACGCGCTCTTCCCGCCCAGCTCGAGCGTGACGCGCTTGACCGTCCCCGCGGCCTTGCGTGCGATCTCGACCCCGACCTCGGTCGAGCCGGTGAAGCCGACCTTGCCAACGAGCGGATGCTCGACGAGAGCGTCTCCCACGTCCCGGCCGGGCCCCGGCACGACGTTCAGAGCGCCCGCGGGGAGCCCCGCCTCGAGGCCGAGCTCGGCGTAGCGCAGGACGGAGAGAGGGGAGAGGCTCGCCGGCTTCAGGACGACCGTGTTCCCGGCCGCGAGGGCCGGCGCCGTCTTCCAGTTGCCGATGTTGAGCGGGAAGTTCCACGGCGTGATGAGGGCCGTGACACCGATCGGCTCGCGGAAGGTGAGCACGATCCCGTCGCGGTCGACGGGGATGGTGGAGCCGAAGAACTTGTCGACCGCGCCCGCGTAGTACCGCATCACGGCCGCGGCGTTCCCCGCGCACCAGCGCGCGTCGCCGATCGCCATGCCCATGTCGCGCGTCTCCGTGAGGGCGAGCTCGTCCGCGTGCTCCTCGATCAGGTCGGCCCACCTGTAGAGCACCTTGGCCCGCTGGATCGGCGTTCTGGCGGCCCAGTCGTCGAACGCCCGCGCGGCGGCGCGCACGGCGCGGTCGGCGTCCTCGGCTCCCGCCTCGGCCACCGTGCGGAAGACGGCGCCGGTGGCGGGGTTCACCGTGTCGAACGTCCTGCCCTCCGCCGACGGGACGCGCTGCCCGTCGATCAGAAGGTTCTCGACCGCCGCCACGCGCTCAGACGCCGACGACGTGCACGAGCCACCGGCGATCCCGCTCCCGGTCGAGCTCGAGGAAGAGCACCCGTTGCCAGCGGCCGAGGCACAGGACGCCGTCGCGGACGGGGATCGACTCGCCGGCCGGCCCCATCAGCATCGACATGCAGTGCGAGTGCCCGTTCGAGGCCTCCATGTCCTCCTCGGAGACGTTCTCCGTCCTGCGGTCCCAGTCGTCGTGGGCGTAGTAGTGCTCGGTCGGCACGAGCCGCCGCAGGAGCACGGAGAAGTCCTCGAGAAAGCCGCGCTCGTACTCGTTCACGCGGACGGAGCAGGTGGTGTGCGGCGAGTAGACGCAGCAGACGCCGTCGCGGACGCCGCTCTCGCGCACCGCCTCCTGGACGTGGTCGGTGATGTCCGTCACGGACAACCCGCCCGCCGTGCGGAAGTGCGTCTCGCGGTGGAAGGTCTTCAGCGCGCCGTCGTTCGCTGCCGAGCTCGAGGTCGCCTCGGTCGTCTCCGGTGCGCTCGCCATCCAGCGTCATTGTGGCAGGAGCGCGCGGGCACGGCGCGGCGAAGCGCCTCAGATGGCCCGCAGCACGGCGTACCACGTGCGATCGGCGACCCGCAGGAGCGCGTGCTCGACGTCCGAGTACCCGCGGTACACCTCGAGCGCGGCCGTACGCTCCCACGAGCCGCCGTCGCGGGGTAGCGCCGCGAACGCCGCCAGCAGGCCGTGCTCGACGGCGCGCGCGGCCTTGATCGCACGCTCGGCGTGCTCGCCCGGATGCTCGCCCTTGTCGTGGAGGCAGGAGACGGCGTTGCACAGGTGCCGCATCGCCTCCTCGGCCCTCGCGCCCATCGCGGCCGTGTGCTCGTCCGGCTGCCACTGGAGCGCCTGCGCGACCCGTACCGCGTCCTTCGCGCGGTCGAGCACCTCGTCGACCCGCTCGGAGAGCGCATACGCGTCCTCCTGCTCGATGGGGGTCGTGAGTGCCGTCGACAGGGCCTCCAGCACCTCGAGCCGGAGGTCGTCGCCCTCGTGCTCGGCGTCCCGCACTCCCTGGGCGTCCACGGGATCCCCGCCTGCGGACCAGCGGGCGAACGCCGCCATGCCCGTGGCCGTGACCTCGGCCTGCCGGTGGAGCAGCCCGAGGACGTCCGGATGGTGCGGGAGGAACCAGCGGAGCGAGGAGCTCACGTCACCAGACTCGCACACGCGACGAGCACCGCAGCCAGGACGGCGCAGACCGGGATCGTCAGGACCCACGCGGAGATCGTGTCGGCGACGCCCGCCCAGCGGACGTGCCGTGGATGGCGGTCGGCGCCGACGCCCACGACCGCGGCCGTGACGACCGTGGTCGTGCTGACGGGAGCCCCGACGGCGCTCGAGCCGAGGATCACGGCTGCCGCAGCGGTCTGCGAGGCGAGCGAGTCGACGGGCGTCGGCCGGAAGTACCCGCGACCCACCCGCCGGATGAGGCGGCCGCCGCCGATCACGGTTCCGAGCGCGAACACGAACGCGACGGGCGCCCGCACCGAGAGCGGCACCTCGAACCGGTCGATCCTTCCGGTCGCGAGCAAGACCGCCGCCGCCACACCCATCGCCTTCTGACCGTCGTTCGTCCCGTCGCTCAGGGCGACGGCGCCCGCCGCCACCCAGATGCCGCCTCGCACCGGCCCGAGAAGGCGCCGGGTGCCACGGGAGAGAGCGCGCACCGCGATCCGCCGCGCGACCCATCCTCCCGCGACGCCGAGGATCGGGGAGAGGACGAGCGCCAGGAGCACCCCGAGTGCTCCCACCGCGCGGAACCCGTCGAGGCCGCCCCAGTTGATCGCGTGGATGCCGCCCGAAGCGAGGCCGGCGCCGATGAGCCCACCGACGAGCCCGTGGGTGGCGCTCGTCGGCAGGCCGAGGCGGGCCGCCACCGCGCCGAACGCGATCGCCGCGATGCAGCCGGACGCGTAGACGGTCGCGACCTCGTCCGCCGGCACCGATACGAGCCCTGCGATCGTCAGGGCGACCGCGGTACCGCCGAGCAGGGCGCCGAGGGCGTGGAGGACGAAGGAGTATCCCAGGGCAACGCGCCACGCCGCTGCACGGGACGCGATCAGCGCTGACGCCGCGTTCGGCGCGCTCGAGATCCCGAGCACGAAGGCGAGCCCGAGTGCCGCTCCGATCGCGACGACGTCCACTCGCCGACCCTATGCCGCGCGACGTCTGGCAACCGGAAACGACATGGTCACCGGCTCGTCCGCCGCGAGCGTCGTCGGAAGCCGTTTCGGTCCTGACCCGGCCGTCGCGGCATGATTGCGGGGCGCGGGCCCGTAGCTCAGCTGGTCAGAGCAGCCGACTCATAATCGGTAGGTCCCTGGTTCGAGTCCAGGCGGGCCCATATCAACCCCAGTAGCCATGCGGGTTGGCTCAACCATGCGGTGCGGTTCGTGCGGTGTGTTCTCGTTTTGCGATTTGGTGCAGACCCCGGTGCAGACCTCGGGATCTTGCCTAACTTGACGACGTGGACGCCGACCGCAACGAGGCCGACCGCATCCTCGGATGATGCCGGGCTACCGGCGGTTCCTCGAAGCGTGGGCGAAGCATCCGCAGCGCGAGCGTTGGTGAACCCCGCCAGGGGCGGGTACCGAGGCCGAAGCGCTCGCCGGACTGGACGCCGCGACACTCCACGGAGCCGTCGCACTTCCCCCGCATCGACGACAGATGTTCCTGCGCGTCTGCGCGACAACTGACACCCCCGCCAGCGACCAACAGCTCCCAACGGCGACGCAGGCCGCTGATGCTCGTGCCCGTAGCCCCGCGCCGTTGTCTTCACAGGCACATCAGTCCCTGGAGAGAGACATCCTGACTGCGCAGTCAGTTGACGTTGTCAGGCCATAAAACGCCATAGATACAGAGATGCGGCACCGCGTCGTTTGGACAACCGGGCCGGAGGGAACAAGTTGGCGGAAGCGACCCACGACCTAGGCGGCAGGTCTTCTGGTGCCGCTTTCTGGGGAAGTGCGAGCCGGACTCCAGCTGCCGGAGGGGCCGGTCTCGCACTGCTGCCACACGACGGTGCGTTTGGATGCCGGGGGCGGAGGGAATGAGGGCCACGGAGCGACCACCATTGCCCCCTTGTGGTGCCGCTCCGAGTGGGGATAGCGAGCCGGACTGCACGCCGCCGCTGTAGTCCGGCTCGCGCTGCCGGCCGATCGGGCCGGCGCCTCGGTGAACAGCGGTTCTCTACCGACGGCGATCGGTGTCGAACCCGGATGCGCACGAACACCTGGCCCACGATCATCGAGATAAGGAGGTGACTGATGACCATCTTCTTCGCCACGATCGCGGTCTTCATGGCGCTCTTGGTCGTGTTCCTCGTCAAGAGGAACCGCCGCGACTCGTAGTCCGGGGCACGGCACTGTAGATTCGAACGACGCGGGGCGCTCTTTCCGCGCATCCGTAAACCAACCTTGCGGGTGAGGGCGGCCCCGCCTCATCGTGCCCTCAGCGCACCCCGATGATGTGTCCGCCCGCCGGTCGGCGGATGACCGCATCGGCCGGGGCGTGGAAATACCTCGCCACCGGAGGTGCGTGCTGGCTCGCGTGAGGCTCGAGCGATCGCTTCTCGGTCGGTCTGACACTCAAGACGTAGGCGAGGGGCTCGTTGGGTTCGGTTGCGATCAGGAGCGAGACCTCTTTCACGAACGCGGAGGTCACGCGGAGAGACTCACCGACCGGTGTGCTGTGGGTGTCCCGGCGTCCGAAGCTCGCCTTCGTCTCGTGGCGCTTGAGCCAGATGGGAGGGTCGGTGACGGTGGCGCGAGCGCAGATCCACGGGCCGCCGTCTATCCAGTAGAGCTTGAACAACTCGTGGACGACACCGACCTGGCGTTCCATGTTGTGGTCGACCAGGAGCGGGATCTCGGTCTCGGTCGGGAGGAATCGGGGCGCACCGGGCCAGTACATCGTTCTGCCTGCCGGGC
>CAWBVO010000011.1:0-28682 GCA_963792245.1 uncultured Actinomycetes bacterium | reverse complement strand
CGCTCATCCTGCGCCGGTGGGCCGCGCGTAGCGACCGGCGCGGTCTACGTCCGCGAGACCAGTACGAGGGCCGGGCGCGCGAAGTCCGAGCGGGCCGGCGCGCCGACGGGGACCGGAAGGTTGATCGTGAAGGTCGACCCGACTCCGGGCTCGCTCCGGACCTCGGTCGAGCCGCTCATCGCCTCGGCGAGCTCGCGGACGATCGCGAGGCCGAGCCCGGTTCCGACGCGGCGCTCTGCCGCGAGACGGTCGTAGAGGTAGAAGCGGTCGAAGACTCGCGGGAGGTCGTCCTCGTCGATGCCCGGGCCGTCGTCGACGACGTCGAGGCGCCCCGCGGCGGCGAGGATCCGCACCGTGCCGCCGGCGGGCGTCGAGCGAAGGGCGTTCTCGACGAGGTTCGAGAGCGCCTGGAGCACCCGGTCGGGATCTCCCACCGCGACGGCGTCCGGCTCGGCCATCGCCTGGAGGCCGACGCCGAACGAGCGGGCGGCTGCCTCGTGGCGCTCGAAGGCGGCGACCGCGACGTCGCCCAGGTCGAGTCGCTGCGCGAGGATCGAGAAGGAGCGGCGACGCAGTCGGGCAAGGTCGAGCAGGTCGCCGACGAGCCGCTCGAGCCGCTTCGCCTCGCGCTCGATCACCGTGCCCGCGCCGGCCGGCTCGAGCACGCCGTCCTGCAGCGCCTCGGCATGGCCCCGGATCGCGGTGAGCGGCGTCTTGAGCTCGTGGCTGACGGAGAGGAGGAACGCGCGCTCGCCTTCCTGGGTTCGCGTCAGCTCGCTCGCGAGGTGGTTGAAGGAGGCTGCGAGCGTCGAGACCTCGCGCGGTCCGGACACGGGAAGCGGCTCGGGATCGTCTCCGGCGGCGAGCGACCGGCTCGCCTCCGACACCCGGGACACCGGGCGCGCGACCGCGCGCGCGAGAAGCCATGCCACGACCGCGGCCAGGGCAGCGCCGACGAGCCCCGCGAGGCCGAGCCCGAGGGCGAAGGGCGTCCAGTCGGCCGCCTGGCGAGACGCCGGCCGCAGGAGCACGATCGCCTCGCCGCCGCTCCGCTCAGCCGCATAGAGAAAGCGGGTTCCGCGCACGTCGACGCTTCCGGAGGCCGACCCGTCCTCGCGGAGCCGCTCGGCACCCGACGCGGGCAGCAGCAGCTCGGCCTGAGGCGGCGTCACGATCGCGAGGCGCTGCTCGTCGGTCGACAGGAACCTGCCGAGCTCGTCCTGCCCGCTGGACGAAGGGTCGGCGACGCGTTGTGCGGCAATGAGCTCGACCTGGCGCTCGAGGGCGCGGAGGCCCGCCTGCTCGAGCGAGCGCCGCGTCAGGAGCGCGCCGGCGACGACCGTGACGACGAGGGAGACGAGCACCGTCGCCGAGATCCCGAGGAAGAGTCGGGAGCGAAGGCTCACGGCACGAGCTTGTACCCGGAGCCGCGAACCGTGCGGATGAGGTCGGGACGGTCGAGCTTGCGGCGCAGCTGCCCGACGTGCACGTCGACCGTCCGGGTCCCGCCGGGGAAGGACAGGCCCCAGACGCGCTCGAGGATCCGCTCGCGCCCGACGACGATGCCCGGTCGCTCCGCGAGGTGCCACACGAGGTCGAACTCGCGCGCCGTGAGCTCGACCTCCGACCCCGCGACGGCTGCAGTGCGCTGGCGGCGGTCGAGGACGACGTCGCCGGCGGTGAGCACGTCCTCGTCCGTCTCGGGCTCGGCCCGGCGGAGCACCGCGTGCACGCGGGCGACGAGCTCGCGCGGCGAGAACGGCTTCGTGACGTAGTCGTCGGCTCCCAGCTCGAGGCCCGTCACGCGGTCGATCTCCTCGTCGCGGGCGGTCAGCATGAGCACGGGGAGACGGGAGAAGGAGCGGATGGCGCGGCAGACGTCGAGCCCGTCGGTGTCGGGCAGCTGGAGGTCGAGGATCGCGAGCCGCACGTCGTGCCGCTCGAGCGCTTCGAGCCCTTCCGTCCCCCGCTCCGCCCACACGACGCGGAAGCCGTCGCGCTCGAGGTACGCGCGGACGACCGAGGCGATGTCCTCCTCGTCCTCGATCACGAGGATGGTGCCGCCCCTCTGCACGTCAGGCGCTCCCCGGTGCGAGCACGAGGACGACGCGCGCCCCGCCGCCCGGGCTGCGGACGACCTGGACGCGCATGCCGGGGCGGAGCGCGCGCACCCCGACGACCTTGCCCGCTCGCCACACGCGCGTCTGGGCACCGAGGCCGATCCGGACGGTCCCGGCGTCGCTCCGCACGATGAGCGCGCGCGGCCGGATCCGTACCAGCCGGCCGATCTCGACACCCTGCTCGATGCGCCCGAAGGCCCGGATCACGATCGCCGGCCCGTTCCCCGCCGTCACCGCCTCGGCGACGTAGCCGCGAAGGATCGACGCGAGCGTCGTGGGCTGGCCGTTCAGCCGTATGCGCGTCGCCGGGCCGACGGCGATCGTGACGTCGGTCCCGTCGAGCGCGCGCAGGACGACCTGGCTCGGCTCGACCGACTGGACGATCCCGCGCTCGACGACCCGGTTTCCCGCCGCGACCGGCGACGCGGCAGCGAGCGCCGCCGCGGCGACGACGAGCACGACCAGCGCCTTCACGCCCGGATCCTTCCAGCCCGGCGTTAGCGAAGACGTCTACGGACGTAAGCGCTCTGTAAGCCCACCTCGGCGTGCGACGCGACGCTACGCCCGGTCGAGGGTCGCGTAGCGCCGGCTCAGCCGCTCGGCGCGCAGGATGAAGAGGTATCCGAGTGCGCCGTACGCGAGCCCGAGCGCGACCTCGGCGGCCAGCAGCCCCGAGACGTCCGAGAGCGACGCGCCGTCGGCCACCCGGCGCGCTGCCTGGATCCCGTGGGTGAAGGGCAGCACGTTCGATACGGCCTCCATCCAGCCCGGGAGCGCATCGACGGGGACGTTCGCCCCCGTGAAGACGAGCAGGACCCCGAACATGATGTTCGCGAGGACAGACTGCTCTCGGAGAAGGAGACCGATGCCTGCGCCGGCCAGCCCGAGCCCGGTGCACGAGAACGCGCAGATCGCGGTGGCGAGCGCGAGCGCCGGGACCGACGACGCGGGCACGTGGATCCCGACGATCGCCCCGCCGACGACGAGGGAGAACGCCGCGACGAAGAAGCCGTTGACGACGACCGGGAGAGCCCGTCCGAGGAACAGTGGCAGCCGCGAGGCCGGGCTGACCAGCAGGTAGCCGAGGGTGTGCTGGTTCCGCTCGCCGCCGATCGTGAACGTCATGGCGAAGAGGCACGGGATCGCCGCGTACTGCACGGCATTCCCGATCACGAAGAACTCGTCCGACTCGAGCTGGGCGGAGCGCCCGATGTAGACGAACAGGAGGATCTGGAAGATCGGCGCGATCAGCATCGAGGGGATGTAGACCTCGGGCCGCAGGAACGAGAACAGCGCGCGGAAGCTGATCAGCCCGCCGACGAAGAAGATCCGCGCCGACGTCACGCGAGTGCGAGGTTCCCGGCCCGGCGCGCGCTCGTGAGCACGGTCTCGAGCACGGCGATGCCGATCGCGAGGTACATGCCCCCGAGCGCGAGGGCGAGCAGGATCTCGGGCCACGCGCCGCCGCCCTCGGCGGCCTCTCGGATCGCGTCGACGCCCCAGGTGGGCGCCAGGATCCAGGAGATCGGCCTGACCCAGCCCGGGAGGAGGGTGAGCGGGACGAGAAAGCCCGCGATCAGCCAGACCGGGTACTCGAGGAGGTTCCCGAGCGCCCACGCCGTGCGGTACCGGACGAACGAGACGGCGAGCAGGAAGCCCATCGAGCCGATCGAGGCGACGGTCGCGACGACCGCGACGCAGAACGCGAGCGGGTGCTCGAAGGGAAGGTCGACGCCGAACACGAAGCGGCTCAGGAACAGCGTCGCCGCCATCGAGTAGAGCCCCATCGCGGCCATCGCCACCGTGACGGGCAGAAGGATGGTCGAGAAGTGCACGGGCGCCGAGACGAGGAGCTCGAGGGTGCCGTGCCAGCGCTCGCGCTGCATCGCCGCGCCCGCCGACGTGCTCGTCGACGACCAGATCCCCATCACCGCGGCGCCGAACGACGCGAAGACGAGCGACTCCCCGCCGGCGCCGGCCCGGAACATGAGGAATGCGATCGTCGCGAAGAAGAGCGGCCAGAGGACGCTCAGGAGCCCGTCGAACGACGAGCGCATCATCATCTTCAGGTGGAGCGTGAACCCGACCGCGAGGACGCGCGCGACCCGGGTCGAGCGGCGCGTGGAGCGCTCGACGTCAGCCATCGACGGCGCCGGGCTCCTCGGTCACGAGCGCGACGTAGGCGTCCTCGAGCGTCGGCTCGCGCGTTGTCACACGGCCGAGCGAGACGCCGTCGAGCCGCGCGAGGACCTCGTGGGTCGGCTCGTGCCCCGCCGCGGCCTGGACGACGACCACCTGGGCCTGGTCGCGGTCCTCCACCGCCACCGACGTGACCCCGTCGATCGCCCGGAGGGTCTCGACCCGGCCGTCCTCGATCCCGTAGACCTCGATCTCGACGACGACGCCCTCCGACACCTGCTCCTTGAGCTCGCGCGGCGTGCCCTCGGCGACGATCCGCCCCCGGGCGACCACCGCGATGCGGTCGCAGAGCGTGTCCGCCTCGAACATGTAGTGCGTCGTCAGGAGCACGGTCTTCCCGGCCTCCTTCAGGCCGAAGATCGTCTGCCGGAGCTCGCGCGCGCCGACGGGGTCGACGCCGATCGTCGGCTCGTCGAGGAAGATCACCGGCGGGTCGTGCAGGAGCCCGCGGGCGATGTGCAGGCGCTGGCGCATGCCGCGCGAGTAGCCCTCGACGCGCTCCTTCTCGCGTCCCTGGAGACCCACGAGCTCGAGCAGCTCCTGGATCCGGGTCTGCTGCCGGCGGGGGTCGACGCCGTAGAGCTCGGCGAAGTACCGGAGGTTGTCGAGCGCCGAGAGACGCTCGTAGAGCCCGCGGTCGCCGCCGAAGACGTAGCCGATCCGCTCGCGCACCCAGCGCGCGTCCTCGACGACGTCGCGACCGAGCACCCGCGCCTCGCCCGACGTCGGGATGAGGAGCGTGATGAGCATCTTGATCGTGGTCGTCTTTCCCGCGCCGTTCGGCCCGAGGAGCCCGAAGAGCTCGCCCTCCTCGATGGCGAAGCTGACGCCGCGCACGGCCTCGACCTCGACCGACCGCCGCCGGAAGGTTCCGGTCGTCGTGCGGTAGGTGCGGTGGAGATCGATCGCCTCGACGACGGCAGGCACGGTTCCACGCTAGCCACGGCGTCGAGAGCGCGATGGGCGGTACCCCGCACCTTCTCGGCGCGGCTGTTGACATGTCACGGGTCGCGCTGCGACAGTACCCGGCCTGCGGACTGCGGCGGGTGGGCGCAACATCGATCGGCATCGTCGGCGTCTCACCACCGTGAGAGATCCTATCGAAGGAGGGCACGAATGAAACGACGCGGAGGAATGGTGCTGGCGCTTGCGACCATGGTCGCCGCGGCGCTCGCATCGACCGCCGGAGCTGGCTCGTCGACCGTCGCCAAGACGCAGGCGATCAAATGCTCGAGCACCATGAAGCTCGCGGTGCTCACCCCGTACACCGGTCCGGCCGCGTTCCTCGGCCAGGATCAGGGCTCGTGGGCGAATCTCGCGGTCGAAGAACATCGGCGCGAAGCTCGGCCTCAAGTTCAAGATCGTCGCGGCCGACTCGACGCTCGAGCCCGGCGGTCGCGGCGACGGCCGCCCAGAAGGTCATCGCCGACAGCCAGGTCGTCGGCGTCGATCGGTCCTGCGACGTCGGCGGCGCCGCGGCGGGCACCAGCCAGGCGTTCTTCGCCGCGAAGCTCGCGCGCGATCTCGCGGTCTGCCACCGAACGCGGCGCTGACGAAGAGCGTCGGCGGCAAGCCGAAGACGGCGACGGCCGCGTTCTTCCGCGTCGTCGCGGACGACAGCGTCCAGGGCACGCGTGACGCCCAGTACATGGTCGACAAGCTCGGGCGCCAAGAAGGTCGCCGTCTTCGATGCCCAGGAGCCGTACTCGCAGGGTCTCGCCGACACGGCCGAGGCGGTCCTGAAGACGAAGGGCGTCGCGGTCCAGCGCTTCTCGGTCACGAACAACACGACCGACTTCTCGGCGATCGTGAACAGGATCGACAAGGACACCGACGTCGCGTTCACCCCGTTCCAGGTGGCGTCGAACGCGCAGGCGGTCGCGGTGACGCTGCGCGAGCAGGGCAAGAAGGCGATCGTGTTCGGCACCGACGGAACGATCGATCCCGCGTTCAAGTTCCCGGGCTCGTACGTCTCCAACTTCGCGCCCGACCTCGACGCTGATCCCGTCGAAGAAGGCGCTCGTCGACCAGTGGAAGAAGGCGAACCCGGGAACGACGTTCTCGGCCGTTCGGCCCGCCCGCCTACGGTGCGGCGCAGGTGCTGATGCAGGCGACCAAGAAGGCGTGTGTCGACAAGCAAGGGCACGATCACGCGTCAGGACGTCCTCCGTCGGATCAAGACCGTGAAGATCAACGGACTGGATCCTCGGGCGGCTCGTTCGCGTTCTCGAAGAAGACGAACGACCCGCTGAACGGCTCGTTCTGGCTCTTCCAGATCCAGTCGGACGGCACCGCCAAGCAGCTCGGCAAGATCGGCTAGCTCCTCGGATTTCGGGGGCCCCGGCGTAGCGGGGCCCCGAGCCGTTCCGCCGTGTCGCCGCTATAGGATCGGCCGGTGATCGGGCCCGCCCTGCTCCTCGACCTCGTGCCCGTCGCCGCGGTCGATTTCGATCGGCTCTTCCCGACGCTCGTCGATTCCGCGACGCTCGGCAGCATCTACGCCCTGATCGCCCTCGGGTACACGATGGTGTACGGGATCCTGAAGCTCCTCAACTTCGCCCACGGCGACGTCTTCATGATCGGCGCGTACATCGGCCTCGGCATCCTGCACCTCTTCGGCGGCGCCGCGGACCCGGCATCTCGATCTGGCTCGTGCTCGTCATGATGGTGCTCGCCGCGATGGTCGGCTGCGCCGTCGTCGGTGTCACGATCGAGCGGTTCGCGTACCGACCGCTGCGCACGGCGCCGCGCATCGCGCCGCTGATCAGCGCGCTCGGTGTCTCGTTCTTCCTCCAGTACAGCGTGCAGCTCCTCTTCGGGGCAGCATCGCGACTACGACACGTTCTCTGATGGACGGCGGCCGCCTCTTCGAGTCGGTGATCGCCTGGGGACCGCTCGACGTCTCCCTGCTGCGCTGATCGTGATCGTCGGCACCGCGTCGTGCTGATGGTGATCCTCTGGTTGATCGTCTCCCGGACGCGCATGGGCAAGGCGATGCGCGCGACGGCCGTCGACCGCGACGCCGCGGCGATGATGGGCATCGACGTCGACCGCGTGATCGTGTTCACGTTCGTGCTCGGCTCGGCGCTCGCCGGCGCAGGCGGCGTCCTCTTCGCGATGCGGTCCGACCTCTACCCGCAGATGGGCTTCATCGTCGGGCTCGCCGGGCTTCGTCGCCGCCGTGATCGGCGGCATCGGCTCGGTCCCGGGCGCGATGCTCGGCGGCTACCTCCTCGGGCTGATCGAGTCGTCACCCAGACGCTACATCACGACCCAGTGGTCGACCTCTCGTCATCTTCTCGGTCCTCATCGTGTTCATGCTGGTTCGCCCGCAGGGCCTCCTCGGCAGGCCGGACATCAGGAAGGTGTGAGATGGGAGCCGAACTTCGACGACGACGACCTCACCCAGCCGCTCGAGGGCGCGCCGAGGCGGCGCCGCCGAGGGCCCGACGAGCCCCGCGGTCGGACGCGACGAGTGGGTCGCGCGCCACGGCGAGCGCCGCGCGACCGCGGCGGGCCGCTCGGCACGCTCGAGGAGCGGCTGCAGGCCGTGCCGTGGTGGGCATGGCTGCGCTCTTCGTCGGGCTCTTCGCGCTCCTGCCGGTCGGGTTGACGAGCGGCTACTCGCGGCTGGTCGCCTTCAACACGGTGCTCTTCATGATGCTCGCGCTCGGCCTCAACGTCGTCGTCGGCTGGGGCGGGCTGCTCGACCTCGGCTACGTCGTGTTCTTCGGCTTCGGCGCGTTCACGTACGCGAACCTGCGCTCGGACCAGTTCGACCTCCATCTGCCGACACTCCTCGTGATCGCGATCGTGGCGATCGTCGGCGGGCTCGCTCGGGCTCCTCGTCGGCCTGCCCTCGCAGAGGCTCAGGGGCGACTACCTGGCGATCGTGACGCTGTTCGCCTCCAGATCTTCCTCAGCATCCAGATCGGTGGCGACGACATCTTCGGCGTCGACCTGACGGGCGGGGTCAACGGCATCCTGAAGGTCGACCCGTTGAGCTTCTTCGGTGGACGCTGCCGCGTGGCGACGGAGGGCGGAGTGTTCAACGTCGCCTACCTCTACGTCGCGCTCGTGTTCTTCACCTTGTGTTCGTCGCGCTCCGCCTCGTCGACCGACTCGCGCACCGGGCGAGCGTGGCGCTCGCTGCGCGAGGATCCGCTCGCCGCCCAGCTGATGGGCATGCCTGTCCCGGCTGAAGCTGATGGCGTTCTCGTTCGGCGCGGCGGTCGCGGCGCTGACCGGCACGCTTCTCGTCGCGCTCAACGGCTAGCGTCTTCCCGGCGAACTTCGACCTCCCGCTGCTGATCACCATCTACGCGATGGTGATCCTCGGCGGCCCCGGCAGCCAGGCCGGCGCCGTGCTCGGCGCGATCCCGTCACCGTCCTGCTCGAGTTGCTGCGCGAGCCGGCGAACTCCGCGCACATCTTCTACGCCGTGATCGTCCTCGGCCTCGTCGCCTTCTTCCGTGCGTCGCGAGCTCGCCGTCGTGCCGGCGGCATGATCCTGTTCGGGTCTGCTGGCGCGCGTCGTGCGGCGAGATCGACTCGTCGCTGGACCGCCGGGCCGCGACGGCACCGGACGGGTCGCGGGCTGGGCCTCGGAGATGGGTGGTCGAGCCCGACCACTCGGCCGGGTGGGTCCACCGGCCTATATCTCGTTGATCGCCCTTGCGCTCCTCCTGACGCTCGTGCGCGGCTGGACGCGCATCGTGCTCTGTGCCGGCGCTCTACCTCGCGACCTTCGTCTGGGAGAACGTGCTCTGCCGTCAGCCCGAAGTGGCCCGCTACATCGTGCTCGGGGCCCTCCTCGTGGCGTGATGATCGCCCGGCCGCAGGGCCTTCTCGGCGAGAAGCGGGTGGAGATCGTCTAGTGGCGGAGACGCTGCTCGAGCTGCGCTACGTGACGATGACGTTCGGAGGCCTGACCGTCGTCGAAATCCTCGACCTCCATGTCGACGAGGGCGAGATCGTCAGCGTGATCGGTCCGAACGGGGCCGGGAAGACGACGTTCTTCAACCTCATCAGCGGCGTCTACGAGCCGACCTACGGCGACATCGTCTTCGCCGGCAAGAGCATCGGCGGGCTCGACCCGCACAAGATCACCCAGCGGGGCATCGCGCGGACGTTCCAGACGCTGCGCCTGTTCCTCAACATGACCGTGCGAGAGAACGTGATGGCCGCGGCGTACGGCCACACGCGCGCTGGTGTGCTGCGCTCGATGCTCCGCACCCCGGGGATGCGGCGCGAGGAGCGCGAGATCCGAGCGCTCGCGGAGGAGCGGCTCGCGTTCTTCGGCGATCGCCTGATGGGCTATCGCTGGGACCAGCCGGCGTATTCGCTCTCGTACGCGAATCGGCGGCGGCTCGAGATCGCGCGTGCGATGGCGACGAACCCGCGGCTGCTCCTGCTCGACGAGCCCGCCGCCGGGATGAACCCGAAGGAGACGCACGAGATCACCGAGCTGATCGCGAAGCTCCGCGACGAGGGCGGCTACACGATTCTCGTGATCGAGCACGACATGCACGTCGTCGAGGGGATCTCCGACCGGGTCGTCGCTCTCGACCACGGCTTGAAGATCGCCGAGGGATCCTTCGAGGCCGTGGCCACGGATCCGCGGGTCGTCGAGGCGTACCTCGGCACCGGGGGCGGCGCGCAAGTGAACGCCGTGGCCGCCACCTCGGGGGCCGCGCCGCTCCTCGCCCTCGAGGGCATCAACACCTACTACGGGCAGATCCACATCCTGCAGGACTCGAATCTCGTCGTCCGCGAGGGAGAGCTCGTCTGCCTGCTCGGCGGGAACGCGTCCGGGAAGTCGACGACGCTGAAGACGATCCTCGGGCTCGTCAGCCCTCTCACCGGGACGGTGCGCCTCGCAGGCGAGGACGTCACACGCATGCCGACCGCACACCGGATCCGCCGCGGCCTGTCGATCGTGCCGGAGAACCGCCGCCTGTTCGGTCCGATGACCGTGCTCGAGAACCTCGAGATGGGCGCCTACCTCCGCCCGCGCTCCGATCTGAAGGAGGAGTTCGAGCGCGTCTACTCGCTCTTCCCGCTGCTGTACGAGCGGCGCTCGCAGCTCGCGGGGACGCTCTCAGGAGGCGAGCAGCAGATGGTCGCGATGGGCCGCGCGCTGATGTCGACGCCGAGGCTGCTGCTGATGGACGAGCCGTCGATGGGCCTCGCGCCGATCCTCGTCGAGCGGAGCTTCGAGATCATCGAGCAGGTCAACAAGGCCGGGGTCGCGATGCTCGTGGTCGAGCAGAACGCGAACGTCTCGCTGTCGATCGCCGACCGCGGCTACGTCCTCTCGACGGGCCGGATCGTCCTCGAGGGCAAGGCCGCCGAGTTGCTCGAGAACGAGGACCTCCGCAAGGCATACCTCGGCAGGTGACGGCGGCCGACTGCCTTCGCGCTTGACAAGCGCGCGAGCAGGCGCGTTCAATCCGGCCGTAACATGTCACCGGACGCCGCGCCACTCTCCCCAAGCAGGTCCGTAGACCTGAGCGTCGTCGCTTCCATCCGGCGTCGGCCCGGGCTTGTGGTCATCGGTGTACTCGCCGCCACCGGCGTTGCGCTCGGTGTGAGCCAGGGATGGCGCGAGCTCGGCCAGGTGTCGATCAACGGCGTCGTCTCGGGCACGTACTTCGCGCTCGGAGCGGTGGGGCTGACGCTGATCTTCGGCGTCCTTCGCCTCGTGAACTTCGCCCACGGGGAGTTCTTGACGTTCGGTGCCTACATGCTGCTCGTGGGCAACGCGATCGGGCTGCCGCTCCCGATCGCGGTTGTGTTCGGTGTCGTGCTCACGGCGATCCTCGGCGTCGGGCTCGAGGTCGCGCTCTGGCGTCCCGTTCGCCGGAGAGGAGTGGGAGAACTGCAGCTTCTGCTCCTTGCGATCGGGCTCGCGTTCTTCATGCGCAACGCGATCGCCTTCGTCGCCGGCCCGGAGGATCGGGCAGCGGGCGCGAATACGACCGCAGCGGTCCAGCTCGGGGACTTTCGCGTGGGCCGGACGGAGCTGATCGTCACCGTCGTCGGCCTTCTGGTCATCGCGCTCGTCGCGGTGGCGTTGAAGTACTCATCCCTCGGCCGACAGACACGGGCCCTCGCCGACAGCATCCAGCTTGCCGAGACGACGGGCATCGACACCGACCGGATCGTCCTGATCACCTGGGCGGCAAGCGCAGGGCTCGCCGGACTGGCGGGGATCCTCTATGCGCTGCCCGCGGGCGTGGTGAATCCCAACCTCGGTTTCTCGCTGATTCTCAGCATCTTCGCGGCCGTCGTCGTCGGGGGCATCGGCAACGCCTACGGCGCACTCGCCGGAGGGCTCCTCATCGGCGTGGTGCAGGAGTGGTCGACCCTGGTGATCGATCCCTCCATGAAGGTCGCGGTCGGGTTCGCCGTTCTCATCCTCGTGCTGCTCGTGCGGCCGCAGGGCCTGTTCGGGCGCGGACGGTCGGTGGACAGGTGATCCCGGCGCAGGCCGTCGGTGTGTCGCTGTCGTTCCTGACGAACGTCGACTTCTGGATCAACGTGGGCGTACTCGCGACGACCTACGGCGTGTTCTCGCTCGGGATCCAGCTCAACGTCGGGACGACCGGGATCTTCAACTTCGGCCAAGCGGGGTTCATGGCGGTCGGCTCGTACTCGATGGGCGTCCTCGTCGTGAAGTCCGGGGTGTCGTTCTGGGTGGCCATCGTCGCCGGGATCGGAGTCGCTGTCGCCGCCGCCCTGGTCGTAGGGTTGCCGGCGCTCCGCCTCCGCGCCGACTACTTCGCGATCTCGACCCTCGCGTTCAGCGAGATCGTCCGCTACATCGCGGACAACTGGGACGGGGTCACCGGCGGCAATCTTGGCCTGTTCGGCTACGCCGACGCGTGGATGAGCCTCTCGGCCCGCATCGACGGCTGGCTCGAGCACGTCGGGATCGCTCCGCACTTCCTGCTCCCCCTCCTGCTCGTGAATCTCGTACTGCTGTTCGTCCTCGCCGCGGTCGTCGCGCTCCTCGTTCGATCGCCGTGGGGACGTGTGCTCAACGCCATCCGCGAGGACGAGGATGCCGCCCGCGCGCTCGGGAAGAACACCTTCGCCTACAAACTCCAGTCACTCTCCATCGCGGCGGGGCTGGCTGCCATCGCCGGCTACATGCTCGCGATCAACATCTCCATCCTGTCACCGGCGAACTTCGATCCCGTCCTCACCGCCTACGGCTACGTCATCGTGATCCTCGGTGGGCTCGGGAGCTACCTGGGGGTGGTGCTCGGGTCGTTCTTCCTCATCTTCATGCTCGAGGCGACGCGATACCTCGAGCTCCCGCTCTCGGACGCCCGAGTGGCGGCGCTCCGCTTCATGATCGTCGGGGCGGTCCTGATGGCGCTCGTCGTCTTCCGGCCGCAGGGGCTGTTCGGCAAGCGCGAGGAGCTGATACTCCGTGCCCGCGGCTGACGGACCGCTGCTCGAGGTGCGGGACGTGCGCAAGCAGTTCGCGGGTCTGCATGCGGTCGACGGGGCGACATTCGACGTGGCTCGAGGCACGATCACCGCGCTGATCGGCCCCAACGGCGCCGGAAAGTCGACGCTCTTCAACGTGGTGACGGGATTCGAGCGCGGCGACGGCGGCGACGTCTTCTTCGACGGCGTCTCCGTGTACGGGCGCGCCCCGCACAAGATCGCGCGCCTCGGCATGGTCCGCACGTTCCAGCTGACGAAAGCGCTGGCCGTGATGCGCGTCATCGACAACATGCTGCTCGCCGCGCGCAATCCCGGCGAGCGCCTCGCGCTCGCACTGTTCCGGCTCGCCTGGCAGGGCGCCGAGATGCGGCGCGCGCGCGCGCGCTCGAGCTCCTCGAGGTCTTCGGGCTGGCCGCCAAGGCGGAGGATTACGCGGGGACACTCTCTGGTGGCCAGAGGAAGCTTCTCGAGCTTGCCCGTGCGCTGATGCTCGAACCGCGGCTGCTGCTGCTCGACGAGCCACTCGCCGGGGTGAATCGCACGCTCGGGCACGCCCTCATGGATCACATCGAGCGCCTTCGCGCAAGCGGGACGACGATCCTTCTGGTGGAGCACGACATGGACGTCGTGATGCGTCGAAGCGATGCGGTCGTTGTCATGGGCGAGGGCCGCGTCCTCACGGTCGGGACGCCCGACGAGGTGCGCCGTGACCCGCGCGTCGTGGAGGCGTACCTCGGTGCCGAGACCGCCGACCGGCTCGACCGCACGTCCGAGCGATGAGCGACGTCCTCGTCGTCGAAGGCGTCGAAGCCGGGTACTTCCCCGACGTCCCCATCCTGAACAATGTGGCGCTGGCGGTCGCACCGGGCGAGATGGTCACCATCGTCGGCCCAAACGGAGCGGGGAAGTCCACGCTCGTACGCGTCGTCATCGGGCTTCTCGCCCCATGGGCGGGGTCCGTTCGACTCCGGGGTGAGGACGTCACGGGGCGCAAGCCTCATGCGATCGTCGGACGAGGTGTGGGGTACGTCGCCCAACGAGACAACGTCTTCGCGACGATGAGCGTCGAGGAGAATCTCGAGCTTGGCGCGCTCGCACACAGGGGCGCGTGGTCCAAATGAGCGGCTCGGTGAGATGCTCGCGCTGTTCCCGCGTCTCGGCGAGCGACGGCGACAGCCGGCGGGGACGCTCTCCGGGGGCGAGCGTCAGATGCTCGCGCTCGCCCGCGCGTTGATGGCCGCCCCGGACGTCCTGCTGCTCGACGAGCCGTCCGCAGGTCTCTCGCCGGTCGCGGTCGACACGATCTTCGAGAAGATCGGAGAGATCAACGCCTCCGGGATCGCGATCCTGATGGTCGAGCAGAACGCGCGGCGCGCGCTGGCGATGTCCCATCGTGGATACGTCCTCGACGGCGGTCGCAACCGATACGAGGGATCGGGCCCGGACCTCCTGCACGACCCGAGCGTGGTCGAGCTCTACCTCGGCGGCGTCGCCGCGAGCGTCGAGTAGGGCGGGGCTTCACTGACCGAGGACGAACAGCGGCCGGCCGACCCGAGCCTCGAGCCGTAGGTACCTCCCGAGCTCTGCCCGCAACCGATGGACGAGCCGCACGACGACCTCCAGGTCGTCGACGTCGTACATCAGGAAGATGGAGTACCGGAGCGGCGCCGGCTGGCCGGTCAGGAAGAGGTCGTCGTCGAATGACCCGAGCAGGCGGGCGCCGTCGCTCTCCGCCCTGCGGAGGAGCATTCGGAGGTCGTCCGTCACCCTCTCGCGCTCCGACGGGTCCGCCGCATACCAGCCGTCGGTCAATGCGATCAGCACGAGCACGCGGTACGGGGGACGGAAGTGCGGCTCCGGGTACTCCACGGGCGCGCGAGCCTAGCAGAGCCTGATGCGGGATATTGAATGTCTCTTCAACATCCTGTACGGTCGCAATCACTGCGCCAAGACCGTCGTCTCAGCAAGAGCAGCGTTCCGACCGTCGTCCGCTCGCCGTGCGTCCGGTCCGAGTCCGCCGCGTTCTGTTGTCGACGACGTGAAGACAGGAGGGTTCATGAACCGGAAATCCGTTGTGCGGTGGTTCGCGGGGGTCGCGACCATCGCAGTCCTCGCCGCGACGGCAGGGATGTCGACGGCGAACGGTGCCTCGCAGGCCGGGTTCACCATCCATATCGGAGCGGTGGTCCCCTTCACCGGCGCGTCGGCGGTCTTCGGGCCGGCCTACGCCAAATCCGCTGGCCTCGCCGTGCAGCAGGCGAAGGCCGCCCTCAAGCAGGCAGGAGTCAACGACGTCAAGATCGAGATCGAGTACGCGGACGACGGAACGACCCCGGAGGGCGGCGTCAACGCGGCGCGAAAGATGATCTCGAAGGGCGCGGACTGCATCCTCGGCGCGCTCACCTCGAGCAGCTCGATCGCGATCGCCCAGGCCGCGACCGTGCCGGCACGCGTTCCGCAGATCGGGCCCAACAACTCGTCGCCCGCCATCACCGACCTGAAGGACAACGGCTACTTCTTCCGCACCATGCCCTCGGACACCCTCCAGGCGCCGATCCTCGCGCGTCTGATCAAGGAGGAGATGGGGGCGGAAAGACCATCTCCCTGGCCGGCCGGAACGACGCCTTCGGCACAGGGCTCCTTCCCATCCTCAAGACGTCGCTCGACAAGCTCGGGATGAAGACCCAGGGCCCGCTGCTCTACGATCCGACCGCAGCGAGCTACAACTCCGAGGCAGACGACATCGTCAAGGGGAACCCCGACGCCTACGTCATCCTCGACTTCCCGGCGAACTACGCGAAGATCGGCTCCGCGCTACTTCGGACCGGGAAGTTCAACGGTCGCAAGTTGTTCGTCGCGGGTGGCTGGCCTTCCACCATCCCGTCGTTCATCCCGACGGCATCGCTCGAGGGCGCGCGGGGTACCGTCGCCGGCTCGCCGACCGGGACGAAGGCTGCCGAAGCGTTCGCGAAGCTGTTCGCGAGCAAGCCCGGACCAAGGACCGGCAGACGCTCGACTCGAACAACTTCGACGGTGCGATGATCTGCATCCTCGCGGCCGTCGCGGCGAACTCCGGGAAAGGCTCCGACATCGTCAAGCAGATCCAGCGGGTCTCGTCGATCCCGGGCCGGACCTACACGTACCTCGACCTCGCGGGCGCGATCAGGGCGATCAAGGCCGGCAAGGACATCAACTACGAGGGCGTCGGAGGCCCGGTCGACTTCGACAAGAACGGGGATCTCAGCGCGGCGCTCTACAACGTCTACACGTACAAGGACGGCAAGCAAGAGGTCGTCCGGCAGCTGAAGATCAAGAAGTAGCTACGTCCGGAGAAACGCCGCTCGGGGGGTGCATCGCGCCCCCCGAGCGCACGTGATGACCACAGACCTCGTTCATTGCACGTCGGCGCTCTGCGCGGCAACCGCCGAAACGGCGTTCGCCTACGTCGCGGCGCCAGCGCGACTCGGCGAGTGGGCGCTCGGGTGCTGGCAGGCCGTGGAGGGCGAAGGCGGGATCGTCAGTGGAACATCGCTGTTCGACGGCGCCGCGACCTTCGCCCGGCCGGTCGCGGATCCCCGGCTCCGGATCGTCGATTTCGAGGTCGGCGAGGATCCCTCTGACCTCGTCCGGAGGATCTCGGCGCGGGTCGTGCCCGGGCCCGAGATCGGGAGAAGCCCCGACTCGAGCCTCGTTGTCCTGACGGCGTGGCGCACGGCCTCGATGGACGACGAGCGCTGGCACCGGCTCGTCGTCGCACACGAGACCGAGGTGCTCCTCCTGCGCCGGCGCATCGAGGCTGTCGCCTGATGAGCCGGATGCAGGCAACCGGCACTCCGGCGACGGTCGAGTCCCCGGGCGACCGCGCGTCCGGTTCGAACGAGCTCGGTGCGCGGCTGAGGCAACTCAGGCGCTCCCGCGGGGTCTCGCTCGCCGAGGTCGCGGACGGCACCGGGATCTCCCCCTCCTTTCTCTCCATGGTCGAGAAGGGGAAGAGCGACATTACCGTCAGCCGGCTCATGCGCCTCGTCCATTGGTTCGGGGTGAGCGTTGCCGACCTGGTCCAGGAACCGGACAACGCCGCTGTGCAGGTCGTGCGGTCCGGCGACCGTCGCTCATTGAGGCTCGCCGACGAGGGCATCGAGATCCAGATGCTGACCCCTGACGGGCATCACGCGATGATGCCCGTGATCAACGTCTACGACGAAGGCGGAGGGATGGTCGATCCGACGCGTCACGACGGCGAGGAGTTCATCCACGTCCTCGAAGGCCGCCTCGAGCTGACCGTCGCCGGCGGCGATCCCCTCGTTCTCGAGACCGGCGACAGTGCGTACTACCGCTCGGACGCACCCCACTCCTTTCGCAATGCGGGGGACGGAGTCGCGCGGTTCTTCGGGATCACGACACCACCGAACCTCTGAGAGAGGCGGAACATGACGAGCACACAGGACACGGCGGCGACACGTATCGGTGAGGCGATCCGGAGTGAGTTCCCGATCTTCGAGACCACGACGTACCTCAACTCGTGCTCGCAGGGCGCGCTGTCGCACCGGGTCCGCGAAGCGGTCGAGGGGTGGCTCGCGGGGTGGGACGCGAACGGCGCCGAGTGGGAGTTCTGGGTCGAGCGGAACGAGGCGTTCCGGTCGGCGGTCGCTGGGCTTCTCCACGCAGAGGCCGGACGACGTCGCGGTCACGACCTCGGTGTCCCAGGGTGTCAGCGGACTCGTCTCGGCGCTGGCACTCGACGGCGAGCGCAACCGCATCGTCGTCTCGGAGTACGAGTTCCCGACCGTCGGCCAGATCGCGCATGCGCAGGAGCTGCGGGGCGCCGAAGTCGTCCACGTGGTGCCCGATCGCGACGGGTCGATCCCGCCAGAGCGGTTCATCGAGGCGATCGACGAGCGGACCGCGCTCGTGTGCTGCACGACTCTCTCGTACCGCTCGGGCCACCGCCACGACGTGGCGACGGTCGCCGAGGCAGCGCATACCGCCGGCGCGCTCGTCCTCGCCGACAGCTACCAGGCTTGCGGAGCGGTCGAGCTCGACGTCCGGTCGTTCGGGGCCGACGTCGTCACGGGTGGAACGGTCAAGTACCTCCTGGGGAGCGCCGGGCCTTGGCTTCATGTGGGTCCGGCCCGAGTTGCGGTCGACGCTGCTCCCCACCCAGACGGGATGGTTCGCCGACGAAGACATCTTTGCGATGTCGATCGCCGACTACTCGCCCCACGCGAGCGCGCGCCGCTTCGATTCCGGCACGCCGCCGGTGCCTTCGCTCTACCCGGGCGTCGCTGGCATCTCACTCGTCGAGGAGGCGGGTGTCCCTGCGATCGAGGAGCACGTGGGCCGGCTCACGGAGCGTCTCGTCGCGGGGCTCGACATGCTCGGCGCGAATGTGGTGACGCCGCGTGAGGCGACACGTCGTGGGCCATTGGTCTGCGTGCGCTCGAAGGACGTCGGTGCCCTGGTCGGCGCGCTCGCCGCCGACCGCATCACGGTGTCGTCTCGCGAGGACAAGCTCCGCGTCGCATTCCACCTCTACAACGTCGAGGAGGACGTCGACACATTGCTGGAGGCGCTCGGCCGGCACCGCGCGCTGCTCGCCTGACGACGTGACGGCGACTCGCAAGGCTCCGCCCGCGCCGTGCGTCGCCTACGGCGCGCACCCCGACCAGATCGGCAATCTCCATCTTCCCGCGCGGGACGGCGGGCCGTGGCCGTGCGTCGTCCTGATCCACGGCGGGTTCTGGCGCACAGGCTGGGATCGGACGCTGATGACGCCTCTCGCCGTCGATCTCGCGTCCCGGGGGCTCGTGGCATGGAACGTCGAGTACCGAAGGGTGGGTCAGGCCGACGGCGGGTGGCCCGGGACGTTCGAGGATGTCGCCCTCGCCGTCGACCATCTGGCCGATGTCCCTGCGGTCGACACGAAGCGCGTCGTGTGCTGTGGTCACTCCGCCGGCGGCCATCTCGCGCTCTGGGCCGCTGCCCGGCACCGCCTTCCAGCCCGGGCTCCTGGGAGCCGCCCGCGGGTGGAACCGACCGCGGCCGTTGCGCTGGGCGCCGTGTGCGACCTCGAGGGAGCGTGGCGCGACGATCTCGGCGACGGTGCCGTCACGGGCCTGCTGGGGTCGTTCGTCGACCACGCGGCGCGCTATGAGTGGGCGTCGCCGGCTGCGCTCGCGCCCCTTGGCGTCTCGCAGCTGCTCGTCCACGGGAGTGCCGACGAGGTCGTGCCGATCGAGCAGAGCCGGGACTACGCTGCGCGCGACGCCCGCGCCGAGCTGATCGAGCTCGCGGGAGCCGACCACTTCGACGTGATCGCCCCGGGGCACGCCGCCTGGGCGGCCGTCGCGACCCGTCTCCCGGCGCTTCTTCGGCGGCTGCCATACTCGGCCGATGCCCGATCGCGACTCCGCCGCCGAGCTCGAGCAGACGATCGCTCGCTACAACGAGGCATGGAACGCCCAGGATCTCGACGCGATCGTCGCGCTCCACGCGCCGGGCATGGTCTTCGAGAACCACACCGTCGGCGAGCGCGCGGAGGGCGACGCCGTGCGCGACCACATCGGCAAGATCTTCGCCAACCGGCCCGACCTCCACTTCCGCGGACGACGCCTGTACGTGCGGGACGGGCTCGTGGTGAGCGAGTGGACCGCCACGGCGACCGACAGCGAAGGCAGGACGCTCGAGTGGGACGGGATCGACGTGTTCCCGTTCGAGAACGGCCTGATCCTCCGCAAGGACGTCTACTCGGCCGGCCACCGGCCGCGCGTGCTGTCCCCGTAGCCGCGGGGAGGCGCGGGCACGATGGCGCGACCGACCGTCCATCTCACGGCGCCCGTCCTGGCCGAGGTCGAGGCTGCGCTCACGCGCGACTTCGAGCTCGTCGACGGGCCCGAGGGCGCGGACGGGATCCTCGTCGCGCTGACGGCGCGGATCGACGACGCCTACCTCGAGCGCGCCGGCGCGCAGCTGCGCGTCGTGGCGAACTACGCGGTCGGCGTCAACAACATCGACCTCGACGCGGCGGCGGCGCGTGGTGTACTGGTCACGAACACGCCCGGCGTCCTCACGCGGGCGACCGCGGAGCTCGCCGTCGGTCTCACGATCTCGCTGCTACGTCGGATCGCCGAGGGCGACCGATTCGTGCGGCGCCGGTCGGCGTGGGAGTTCTCCCTCGAGTTCATGCTCGGCGCGAGCCTCGACGGGAAGGATCTCCTCGTCGTCGGGCCCGGGCGCATCGGCCGCGAGACGGCCCGCCTGGCCGAGGCGTTCGGTGCGCGGCCCTCGTTCGCGGGGAGGGACGACGATCTCCCCGAGCTGCTCGGCCGCGCGGACGTCGTGAGCCTGCACGTCCCTCTTACCGACGGCACGCGCCACCTGATCGACGCCGCGGCGCTCGCGTCGATGCGTCCGACCGCGGTGCTCGTCAACGTCTCCCGCGGGCCGGTCGTGGACGAGCGTGCGCTCGTCGACGCGCTCCGGGCAGGCACGATCGCGGGTGCCGCGCTCGACGTCTACGAGCGGGAGCCGGAGGTCGAGGAGGGGCTGCTCGAGCTCGAGAACGTCGTTCTCACTCCGCATCTCGGCAGCGCGACACGCGACACGCGCGTCGCGATGGGCATGCTCTGCGTCGAGGCGCTTCGCGACGTGCTGCTCGAGGGCCGCCGACCCGCGAACGCCGTCGGCTAGCGTCCCGCGCCGTAGACGGTCGAGGGCAACAAGGAGACGCGACGCCGGATGGAGCGTGGGGGGCTCCGCCGGACATACCGCGGGGACGAGATCTCGCGCAAGGGCGACGGCGGGCCGACGTGCCTGACGCGTCCGCTGCTGCGGTTCTGATGCTCAGAGCTCGTCGAACGTCAGCTGGCGCGCGCCGGTCAGACCCGAGACGCCCACCCCGACGAGTCGCAGCGCACCGGGCCGGTCGCGCAGCCCGCGGTCGAGGAGCCTGCACGCGAGGTCGCCGATCCGCTCGGGCTCGTCGATCGGGGTCGGCAGCGTCGTCGAGCGCGAGCGGATCGAGAAGTCGGTGTAGCGGAGCTTCGTCGTCACCGTGCGCGCGGAGAGACCGTCGCGTCGCAGGTGAGCCGCGACGTCCTGCGCCATGCGTCGCAACTCGGCGTGGAGCGACGCGCGGTCGCTCAAGTCCCGCTCGAACGTCTCCTCGGTCGAGATCGAGATCCGCTCGGCGTCGAGGTCCAGGTCGCGCGGGTCGATGCCGCGCGCGCGGTCGCGGAGGAGCCGGCCGACCTGGCCGGGGAGCACCGCGCGAAGCTCCGCGTCGGACAGCAACGCGAGCCTCCCGATCGTCTCGATCCCCGCGGCGGCGAGCCGTTCCTCGGATCGAGGCCCGACGCCGGGGAGGATCCGGGTGGCGAACGGCGCGAGGAATGCGGCCTCGCGCCCGGGCGGGACGACGGTGATCCCACCCGGCTTGCGGCGGTCGGAGGCGACCTTGCAGACGACCTTCGACGTCGAGACGCCGAGCGAGCACGAGAGCGACGTCGAGCCGCGCACCGCGACCTGGACGGCCCCGGCCAGCCTGCGCGCGCCGGCGAAGGAGTCGAGCACCGTCCCCAGGTCGAGGTATCCCTCGTCGATCCCGGTTCGCTCGACCCGCGGCACGATCTCCTCCACGCAGGCCCACACCGCGCGCGAGTACTGGCGGTAGAGCGCATGGCGCGGGCGGACGAACACCACCCCGGGGCAGCGGCGGAGCGCCTCCGCCGAGCTCATCGCCGACCGGATGCCGAACCGGCGCGCGGCATAGTTCGCGGTCGCGACGACACCGCGGCCCCGCGGGTCGCCGCCGACGACGAGCGGCTTCGTCCGGAGCGCAGGCTCCTCGAGTTCCTCGACGGCCGCGAAGAACGCGTCGAGATCGAGGTGCGCGAGTATCGGCACGGCCCGAACAAGGCTACGGTTCGGCCGTGATCGACGTCCCCGCCCCGCCCGCCGGGCCTGCGCCGCCGGCGATCGAGCGGCCGGCGGCGCACGAGGTCTCCTACGGCGTCGTCGAGGGTCGGGCCGGCGCAGGCGCCCGCCGGGTGATCGTGCGGATCGACGGGAGGGTGGCCCGGCGGCTGCGGCTCACGCGTCGCGCGTTCCGCCTCGAGGTCGATCTGCCGCCGCGCGAGGTGACCGTTCGCGTCGAGACCGTGGACGCCTCGGGGCGGCGGTCGAGTCGTAGCGTGGCAAACGTGTTCGGGCTGCCGCGCGCGGCCAGGCCGCGACTCCGGCTGCTGCAGTTCGACCCGCGTCTCCAGACGGACGTCCGGCGGCTCGCCACGAGCTTTCCGGGCTCGGCGGGGATCTACGTCGAGGATCTCGGATCCGGGGCAGGTGCTGCCTGGAACGCCAGAGCGACCTTCCCCGCCGCGTCCACGCTCAAGCTCGCGATCGCGTTGACGGCGCTCGCGCGCGCGGCCGGGCCGCCGGCACCGGGAACCTGGCTCGACGTCGTGCTCCGCCGGATGCTGGACGTGTCGGACAACGAGGCGGCCAACCGGCTCCTGATCTCCCTCGGCGGCTCGACGAGCGCGGGAGGGCACGTGGTCGACGCGGTCGTGCGCTCCATGGGGCTCGAGCGGACGGTGATGTACGGGGGGTACGTCCTCGGCACGTCGCTCGAGCCGCCACGTGGCCTAGCCGCGCGCGGCCTGCCGCTGAGCGTCGTCGATCAACCGTCCTGGGGCGTCGGGAAGGCGACCACTGCGCTCGACCTCGCGCGCCTGCATCGCGCCGTCTGGCTTGCGAGCGGCGGACTCGGGCCACTCGCTGCCGGCAGGTCCGGTGTCACCCCACCCGAGGCTCGCTATCTCCTTTACGTCCTCGCACACGTCGAGGATCACGGCAAGCTCGGTCGCTTCGTCGAGCGCCGGCCCAGGACGGTCGTCCTTCACAAGGCGGGCTGGATCGACCCGGCGCGCCACGACGCGGGCCTTGTGATCTGGCCGGGCGGCATCCTCGTCGCGGCGGTGATGACGTACGACCGCGGAGGCGCCGGGACCCGCTCGGACGTCCTCGCGGGCCGCGTGGCGCAGGCCGCGGTGCGGCGCGTCTCCGGCTGAGACCCGAGCCTGCCTGAAGGCCTGGGGCGAGACGCGAGGCGCGAGGGCGCCGTAGGGCGCCCTCGCTGCGGGTCGGCCTGCGCCCTCGGAGTGCGCTTCCGTCCCGTCCGGTGATCCCTTGGGAGGCGGAGCGGGATCGCGGACTGCCTCCCCGGAATTGCAGCGGTCACGTGCGAAGGCTTTGTGAGGGATCGGTACGAGACGAGTCAGGAAACGCGCGCGACGTTGGTAGTAGCTATACTCTTTGAACCAACTACCCGACAGGCACCCACGTTGCCTGCGCGTGAGGAGCGTGAACGGAACGTGACCAAGCTGTTGCTCGTCCCGCTGGACGACATCGTCGTCTTCCCCAACATGAACGTCACGCTGACGGTCGACGTCGGCGACGAGGATCGCGTGCTGCTCGTGCCGAAGCACGAGGGCGAGTACGCAGCGGTCGGCACCGTCGCACGCGTGACCGACCGCGTCCGCCTTCCGGGCGGAGCCGCCGCCGTCGCGATCGAGGGCCTGCACCGGGGTATCGCCGGCGCGGCCGAGACCGACCCCCAGGGTCGGCTGCTCGTCGAGGTCGAGGAGCGCAAGGATGGCATCCCCACCGACGAGCGGACCCGAGAGCTCGAGACCGAGTATCGCGCCGTCGTCGAGGAGATCCTCGAGCTGCGCGGCGACGACGGGCGCATCCAGTCCTTCGTCCGCTCGATCACGGACGCGGGGCCGCTCGCCGACACCTCCGGGTACTCGCCCGACCTGAGCTTCGCCCAGAAGGTCCAGTTGCTCGAGGCAGTCGACGTCACGGAGCGGCTCGAGCTCGCCTTGTCGTTCCAGCGCGAGCGCCTCTCGACGATGCAGATCCGCCAGCGGATCCGCGAGGACGTCAACGCCGGCATGGAGAAGCAGCAGCGCGAGTACCTGCTTCGCCGGCAGATGGACTCGATCCGCAAGGAGCTCGGCGAGGACGACGCCTCGGTCGTGGACGAATACCGGAAGAAGATCGACGAGGCGGGGATGCCCGAGGCCGTGCGCGAGCAGGCCGACAAGGAGCTGGCCCGCTTCGAGCGCATGGGCGAGAGCTCGCCCGAGTCGCAGATGATCCGCAGCTACCTCGACTGGCTCCTGGCCGTGCCGTGGGGTGCGCGCTCCGACGAGATCCTCGACCCTGCCCGCACGCGCGAGATCCTCGACGCCGACCACGCCGGCCTCGAGGACGTCAAGGACCGGATCGTCGAGTACATCGCAGTCGCGAAGCTCCGCAAGGAGCGCGGGATCGAGGCCGACAAGCGCGCGGGCGCGATCCTCACGCTCATCGGGCCTCCCGGGACCGGGAAGACGTCGATCGGCGAGTCGATCGCCAAGGCGCTCAACCGCGAGTTCGTCCGCATGTCGCTCGGCGGCGTCCGCGACGAGGCCGAGATCCGCGGCCACCGGCGCACCTACATCGGCGCGCTGCCGGGCCGCCTCGTCCGTGCGCTCCGCGACGCCAAGACGATGAACCCCGTGATCCTGCTGGACGAGGTCGACAAGGTCGGCGCCGACTGGCGCGGTGACCCATCGGCGGCGCTGCTCGAGGTGCTCGACCCGGCGCAGAACTCGACGTTCCGCGACCACTACCTCGACGTCGAGGTCGATCTCTCCCAGGTCTTCTTCATCGCCACGGCGAACATGGCCGAGACGATCCCCGGCCCGCTGCTCGACCGCATGGAGGTGATCCGCTTCGACGGGTACACCAGCGACGAGAAGGTCGCGATCGCGCGCGGCTACCTCTGGCCGCGCCAGCGGGAGCGCGCGGGGCTGACCGAGGACGAGGTGTCGATCTCCGACGGTGTCCTCGAGACGGTGATCTCCGAGTACACGCGCGAGGCAGGTGTCCGGCAGCTCGAGCGGGAGCTCGGCGCGATCCTCCGCAAGACGGCGACGAAGATCGTCACGGCCGAGGCGACGCCGCCGGTCGAGGTCGACGTCGACGCCGTGCGCGACGCGCTCGGGCGTCAGAAGTTCTTCCGCGAGGCGGCGGAGCGGACGGCCGTGCCGGGTGTGGCCACGGGTCTCGCCGTCAACATGAGCGGCGGGGACGTGCTCTTCGTCGAGGCGACGGCGATGCCGGGCGATGGCCTCGTCCTCACCGGCCAGCTCGGCGATGTCATGAAGGAGTCGGCGCAGATCGCGCTCTCCGCGGTCCGCTCCCAGGCCGACCGGCTCGGGATCGAGCAGGACGCATTCGAGCGGAAATTCCACGTGCACGTCCCGGCGGGCGCGATCCCGAAGGACGGCCCGAGCGCGGGCATCACGATGGCGACCGCGCTCGCCTCGCTCCTCACCGGCCGGCCGGTCACGCACACCGTCGCCATGACGGGCGAGCTCACGCTCCAGGGCCGCGTGCTCCCGATCGGCGGTCTCAAGCAGAAGGTCCTCGCGGCGCACGCAGCCGGGTTGACCGACGTCGTGATCCCCGAGCGGAACCGAGCCGACCTCGACGACGTCCCCGAGCATGTCCGGGAGGAGCTCCGGTTCCATCCGGTGATGTCGCTCGACGAGGTCCTCGGCGTCGCGCTCGAGCCGGCGGCGTCGTCCCGCGCGCACGTCGCGGCATGACGCGCTGCCGCGAGTGCAGCCCTGTCCCGGAGGAGGTCCGCCGCGCGGCGGGCCTCCTCGAGGGGCGCTGGACGGTGTCGATCCTGTGGGCCTCGTCCGAGGGCGCGAGCCGGTTCAACGAGCTCAAGCAGGCGGTGGGCGAGATCCCGCCGCGCACGCTCGCGCAGCGGCTCGTCGAGCTCGAGTCCGCCGGCCTCCTCGAGCGGACCGTCATCGACGCGCGCCCCCCGCGGGTCGAGTACCGCCTCACCGCCGACGGTCGCCGCCTGCGGGCCGTCCTCGACGCGCTCGCAGCCTACGCCGCCGTCTGAGCGGACGACGCGGGATCGTCCTCGAGGACGACGCCCTCCCCGCCGGGGTGGGCTACCGTCCGCATGATGGGACCCCGCCAGCCGCACGTCGCACCCGGCACGCCAGGCCCGCCGCCGGGTCGCGGCCGCGACGAGCTGCAGGCGAAGATCGAGGCCGCCCGCACCGCGGCCGCCGCGCGTGCCGTCGCGGAGGAGCGCCAGCGCATCGCGCGCGAGCTCCACGACGTGATCGCCCATTCCGTGTCGGTCATGACGGTGCAGGCCGGCGCCGTTCGGCGTCTGCTCCACGCAGACCAGGAGCGCGAGCGGATCGCGCTCGAGGCGATCGAGTCGACCGGCCGCGAGGCACTCGCCGAGATGCGGCGTCTCGTGGGCTTGCTACGGGAGCACGGGTCGACACCCGACTTCTCGCCGCAGCCGTCGATGCGCGCGGTCGACGTCCTCGTGGGCACGATCTGCGAGGCGGGGCTTCCGGTCGAGCTCACCGTCGAGGGCGAGCAGACGGAGCTCGCGCCGGGGGTCGACCTCGCCGCCTACCGCGTGATCCAGGAGGCGCTGACGAACGCGCTCAAGTACGCCGGGCCCGCGCGGGCGTGGGTGACCGTCCGCTGGCGAGACCGCGAGCTCGAGCTCGAGATCGCGAACGACGGCAGCTCCGAGGCCGGCGGCGACGGCCGCGGCCACGGGCTGGCGGGGCTTCGCGAGCGGGTCGCGCTCGTCGGCGGCTCGATCGAGTCCGGCCCGCGCGCCGGGGGCGGGTTCGTCGTGACGGCCCGTCTGCCGTACGGAGGGTCTGCGTGATGATCAAGGTCCTGATCGTCGACGACCAGTCGCTCGTCCGCGCCGGCTTTCGGATGATCCTCGAGTCCGAGCCGGAGATCGAGGTGGTCGGCGAGGCTGCGGACGGCCTCACCGCCGTGCTCGCAGCGCGAGAGACCGAGCCGGACGTGATCCTGATGGACGTCCGCATGCCAAACGTCGACGGTCTCGAGGCGACGCGCCGCCTGCTCGAGGGCAAGGAGCACGGGCCGCGAATCCTGATCCTGACGACGTTCGACCTCGACGAGTACGTCTACGAGGCGCTGCGCGCCGGCGCGAGCGGGTTCCTGTTGAAGGACACCCCGCCCGAGCAGCTCGTCGAGGCGATCCGTGTCGTCGCGGGGGGCGACGCGCTCCTCTCGCCCGTCGTCACGCGCCGGGTGATCGCCGAGTTCGTCCGGCACCCTCCCGCGGCGGCCCGGCCGCAGGCGCCAGGCCTGGACGAGCTCACCGCCCGCGAGCTCGAGATCCTGCGGCTCATCGCCCGCGGGCTGTCGAACGCCGAGATCGCGTCCGAGGCGTTCGTCAGCGAGACGACGGTGAAGACCCACGTCGCGCGGATCCTCATGAAGCTCCGCCTGCGCGACCGCGTGCAGGCAGTGGTGTTCGCCTACGAGCACGGCATCGTGCAGGCGGGCGAGGCGACGGGCTAGCGAAATTCCCCTATAGCCCGTTCGAGGGAGTGCCGATACAACGGGCATGGCGGCACCGCAAACGCTTCCCTCGCGTCTGATCGGCGCGCTCTTCGTCGAGCGAGGGCTCGTCTCGGAGAGCCAGATCCGCGTCGCGCTCGAGATCCAGCGCGAGAGCGGCCAGCAGCTCGGACAGGTGCTGGTCGAGCGCTTCGGGGTCTCGCGCAAGGAGCTTGCGAGCGTGGTCGCGGAGCAGTGGGCGAAGCTCGGAGGCTCGTCCGGGCCGGAGGACACCGCCAGCTGGCGCCGTCTGGGAGAGATCTTTGTCGACCGCGGGTTCGTGAACCAGGAGGAGCTCGACCAGGCGCTCACGCGCCAGCGCCAGACGGGCGAGCGGCTCGGCGAGGTGCTCATGGCGCAGGGGGTGATCAGCAAGTTCGAGCTCGCCGGCGCGCTCGCCGAGCAGATGGCCGCGCTGGGCGATCAGGACGCCGAGGAGGCATCGGCTCCGCAGGCGGAGGCGACGGTGTTCCAGCTCCCGACGCGCGACGACGTGCCGGCCGAACTCCCGGCGCTGCCCGACAACATCGTCGAGCTCTCGCCGGCCCGGGATGCCGCCGCCGACGAGATCGCGGCGCATGAAGAGCCGCTTCCCGAGATCGAGGCCGAGCCTTCGAGCATCGACGGCGTGGCGACGGATCCCGATGTCGAGGACGTCCATGCGACCGAGGCGGAGGCGGTCGAAGCGACGATCCAGGCGTCGGTCGATGCGACCGGGGCGGAGACGCTGGAAGCGACGATCCCGCATGCGGTCGATGCGACCGGGGCGGAGGCGGTCGAAGCGACGATCCAGGCGTCGGTCGATGCGACCGAGGCGGAGACGCTGGAAGCGACGATCCCGCATGCGGTCGATGCGACCGGGGCGGAGGCGCTCGAAGCGACGATCCAGGCGTCGGTCGATGCGACCGAGGCGGAGACGCTGGAAGCGACGATCCCGCATGCAGTCGATGCGACCGGGGCGGAGGCGGTCGAAGCGACGATCGAGGAGGCGGTCCCGCAGCCGGTCGAGGCGCTACTGACCGATCTACGCGTGGCGATCCCGACCGACGAGCCGAGCGTCGAGGAACCAGTCGCGCCGCCGGTTCCGGCGGCGGCCTGCTTCGTGTTCGCGCCGACAACCGAGGGCTACCGCCTGGTGCCGCTCGACGGGCTTCCCGAGCCCGGCGCGACCGTCGACATTCCCGAGGTCGGCGAGCGCGTCGTCCTGCGCGTCGGCCCCCGCCCGATCCCGGGGGACAAACGGCTCTTCGCGTTCGTCGAGGAGCCGGTCACGGCGCCGGTCGAGCTCGCCGTCCACTAGCGGCGAGCGTCCGGCCCGCAGCCCGTCCTTACACTCCGGGCGAGGGCCGTTAGCTCAGCTGGTAGAGCAGGGGACTTTTAATCCCAAGGTCGCTGGTTCGAGCCCAGCACGGCCCATCGGGC
>CAWBVO010000010.1:0-25662 GCA_963792245.1 uncultured Actinomycetes bacterium | reverse complement strand
GCCGTGCGCGACCACATCGGCAAGATCTTCGCCAACCGGCCCGACCTCCGCTTCCGCGGACGACGCCTGTACGTGCGGGACGGGCTCGTCGTGAGCGAGTGGACAGCCACGGCGACCGACAGCGAAGGCAGGACGCTCGAGTGGGACGGGATCGACGTGTTCCCGTTCGAGAACGGCCTGATCCTCCGCAAGGACGTCTACTCGGCCGGCCACCGGCCGCGCGTGCTGTCCCCGTAGCCGGGGGAGGCGCGGACCGATGGCGCGACCGACCGTCCATCTCACGGCGCCCGTCCTGGCCGAGGTCGAGGCTGCGCTCACGCGCGACTTCGAGCTCGTCGACGGGCCCGAGGGCGCGGATGGATCCTCGTCGCGCTGACGGCGCGGATCGACGACGCCTACCTCGAGCGCGCCGGCGCGCAGCTGCGTGTCGTGGCGAACTACGCGGTCGGCGTCAACAACATCGACCTCGACGCGGCGGCGGCGCGTGGTGTCCTGGTCACGAACACGCCGGGCGTCCTCACGCGGGCGACCGCGGAGCTCGCCGTCGGTCTCACGATCTCGCTGCTGCGCCGGATCGCCGAGGGCGACCGATTCGTGCGGCGCCGGTCGGAATGGGAGTTCTCCCTCGAGTTCATGCTCGGCGCGAGCCTCGACGGGAAGGATCTCCTCGTCGTCGGGCCCGGGCGCATCGGCCGCGAGACGGCGCGCCTGGCCGAGGCGTTCGGTGCGCGGCCCTCATTCGCGGGGAGGGACGACGATCTCTCGGAGCTGCTCGGCCGCGCGGACGTCGTCGAGCCTGCACGTCCCTCTAACGGACGCCACGCGCCATCTGATCGACGCCGCGGCGCTCGCGTCGATGCGTCCGACCGCGGTGCTCGTCAACGTCTCCCGCGGGCCGGTCGTCGACGAGCGCGCACTCGTCCACGCGCTCCGGGCAGGCACGATCGCGGGTGCCGCGCTCGACGTCTACGAGCGGGAGCCGGAGGTCGAGGAGGGGCTGCTCGAGCTCGAGAACGTCGTTCTCACTCCCCATCTCGGCAGCGCGACACGCGACACACGCGTCGCGATGGGCATGCTCTGCGTCGAGGCGCTTCGCGACGTGCTGCTCGAGGCGCGCCGACCCGCGAACGCCGTCGGGTAGCGTCCCTGCGCCGTAGACGGTCGAGGGCAACAAGGAGACGCGACGCCGGATGGAGCGTGGGGGGTCTCCGCCGTGACATACCGCGGGGACGAGATCTCGCGCAAGGGCGACGGCGGGCCGACGTCCTGACGCGTCCGCTGCTGCGGGTCTGACGCTCAGAGCTCGTCGAACGTCAGCTGGCGCGCGCCGGTCAGACCCGAGACGCCCACGCCGACGAGTCGCAGCGCACCGGGCCGGTCGCGCAGCCCGCGGTCGAGGAGCCTGCACGCGAGGTCGCCGATCCGCTCGGGCTCGTCGATCGGGGTCGGCAGCGTCGTCGAGCGCGAGCGGATCGAGAAGTCGGTGTAGCGGAGCTTCGTCGTCACCGTGCGCGCGGAGAGACCGTCGCGCCGCAGGTGAGCCGCGACGTCCTGCGCCATGCGTCGCAGCTCGGCGTGGAGCGACGCGCGGTCGCTCAAGTCCCGCTCGAACGTCTCCTCGGTCGAGATCGAGATCCGCTCTGCGTCGAGGTCCAGGTCGCGCGGGTCGATGCCGCGCGCGCGGTCGCGGAGGAGCCGGCCGACCTGGCCGGGGAGCACCGCGCGAAGCTCCGCGTCGGACAGCAACGCGAGCCTCCCGATCGTCTCGATCCCCGCGGCGGCGAGCCGCTCCTCGGATCGAGGCCCGACGCCGGGGAGGATCCGGGTGGCGAACGGCGCGAGGAATGCGGCCTCGCGCCCGGGCGGGACGACGGTGATCCCACCCGGCTTGCGGCGGTCGGAGGCGACCTTGCAGACGACCTTCGACGTCGAGACGCCGAGCGAGCACGAGAGCGACGTCGAGCCGCGCACCGCGACCTGGACGGCCCCGGCCAGCCTGCGCGCGCCGGCGAAGGAGTCGAGCACCGTCCCCAGGTCGAGGTATCCCTCGTCGATCCCGGTGCGCTCGACCCGCGGCACGATCTCCTCCACGCAGGCCCACACCGCGCGCGAGTACTGGCGGTAGAGCGCATGGCGCGGGCGGACGAACACCACCCCGGGGCAGCGGCGGAGCGCCTCCGCCGAGCTCATCGCCGACCGGATGCCGAACCGGCGCGCGGCGTAGTTCGCGGTCGCGACGACACCGCGGCCCCGCGGGTCGCCGCCGACGACGAGCGGCTTCGTCCGGAGCGCCGGCTCCTCGAGCTCCTCGACGGCCGCGAAGAACGCGTCGAGATCGAGGTGCGCGAGTATCGGCACGGCCCGAACAAGGCTACGGTTCGGCCGTGATCGACGTCCCCGCCCCGCCCGCCGCGCCTGCGCCGCCGGCGATCGAGCGGCCGGCGGCGCACGAGGTCTCCTACGGCGTCGTCGAGGGTCGGGCCGGCGCAGGCGCCCGCCGGGTGATCGTGCGGATCGACGGGAGGGTGGCCCGGCGGCTGCGGCTCACGCGTCGCGCGTTCCGCCTCGAGGTCGATCTGCCGCCGCGCGAGGTGACCGTTCGCGTCGAGACCGTGGACGCCTCGGGGCGGCGGTCGAGTCGTAGCGTGGCAAACGTGTTCGGGCTGCCGCGCGCGGCCAGGCCGCGACTCCGGCTGCTGCAGTTCGACCCGCGTCTCCAGACGGACGTCCGGCGGCTCGCCACGAGCTTTCCGGGCTCGGCGGGGATCTACGTCGAGGATCTCGGATCCGGGGCAGGTGCTGCCTGGAACGCCAGAGCGACCTTCCCCGCCGCGTCCACGCTCAAGCTCGCGATCGCGTTGACGGCGCTCGCGCGCGCGGCCGGGCCGCCGGCGCCGGGAACCTGGCTCGACGTCGTGCTCCGCCGGATGCTGGACGTGTCGGACAACGAGGCGGCCAACCGGCTCCTGATCTCACTCGGCGGCTCGACGAGCGCGGGAGGGCACGTGGTCGACGCGGTCGTGCGCTCCATGGGGCTCGAGCGGACGGTGATGTACGGGGGGTACGTCCTCGGCACGTCGCTCGAGCCGCCGCGCGGCCTCGCCGCGCGCGGCGTGCCGCTGAGCGTCGTCGATCAACCCTCCTGGGGCGTCGGGAAGGCGACCACTGCGCTCGACCTCGCGCGTCTGCATCGCGCCGTCTGGCTTGCGAGCGGTGGACTCGGGCCACTCGCTGCCGGCAGGTCCGGTGTCACCCCGCCCGAGGCTCGCTATCTCCTTTACGTCCTCGCGCACGTCGAGGATCACGGCAAGCTCGGTCGCTTCGTCGAGCGCCGGCCGAGGACGGTCGTCCTCCACAAGGCGGGCTGGATCGACCCGGCGCGCCACGACGCGGGCCTCGTGATCTGGCCGGGCGGCATCCTCGTCGCGGCGGTGATGACGTACGACCGCGGAGGCGCCGGGACCCGCTCGGACGTCCTCGCGGGCCGCGTGGCGCAGGCCGCGGTGCGGCGCGTCTCCGGCTGAGACCCGAGCCTGCCCGAAGGCCCGGGGCGAGACGCGAGGCGCGAGGGCGCCGTAGGGCGCCCTCGCTGCGGGTCGGCCTGCGCCCTCGGAGTGCGCTTCCGTCCCGTCCGGTGATCCCTTGGGAGGCGGAGCGGGATCGCGGACTGCCTCCCCGGAATTGCAGCGGCCACGTGCGAAGGCTTTGTGAGGGATCGGTACGAGACGAGTCAGGAAACGCCTGCGACGTTGGTAGTAGCTATACTCATTGAACCAACTACCCGACAGGCACCCACGTTGCCTGCGCGTGAGGAGCGTGAACGGAACGTGACCAAGCTGTTGCTCGTCCCGCTGGACGACATCGTCGTCTTCCCCAACATGAACGTCACGCTGACGGTCGACGTCGGCGACGAGGATCGCGTGCTGCTCGTGCCGAAGCACGAGGGCGAGTACGCAGCGGTCGGCACCGTCGCACGCGTGACCGACCGCGTCCGCCTCCCGGGCGGAGCCGCCGCCGTCGCGATCGAGGGCCTCCACCGCGGTATCGCGGGGGCGGCCGAGACCGACCCCCAGGGCCGGCTGCTCGTCGAGGTCGAGGAGCGGAAGGACGGCGTCCCCACCGACGAGCGCACACGTGAGCTCGAGACGGAGTATCGCGCCGTCGTGGAGGAGATCCTCGAGCTGCGCGGCGACGATGGGCGCATCCAGTCCTTCGTCCGCTCGATCACGGACGCCGGGCCGCTCGCCGACACCTCCGGGTACTCGCCCGACCTGAGCTTCGCCCAGAAGGTCCAGCTGCTCGAGGCGGTCGACGTCACGGAGCGGCTCGAGCTCGCCCTGTCGTTCCAGCGCGAGCGCCTCTCGACGATGCAGATCCGCCAGCGGATCCGCGAGGACGTCAACGCCGGCATGGAGAAGCAGCAGCGCGAGTACCTGCTTCGCCGGCAGATGGACTCGATCCGCAAGGAGCTCGGCGAGGACGACGCCTCGGTCGTGGACGAATACCGGAAGAAGATCGACGAGGCGGGGATGCCCGAGGCCGTGCGTGAGCAGGCCGACAAGGAGCTGGCCCGCTTCGAGCGCATGGGCGAGAGCTCGCCCGAGTCGCAGATGATCCGCAGCTACCTCGACTGGCTCCTGGCCGTGCCGTGGGGTACGCGCTCCGACGAGATCCTCGACCCTGCTCGCACGCGCGAGATCCTCGACGCCGACCACGCCGGCCTCGAGGACGTCAAGGACCGGATCGTCGAGTACATCGCGGTCGCGAAGCTCCGCAAGGAGCGCGGGATCGAGGCCGACAAGCGCGCGGGCGCGATCCTCACGCTCATCGGGCCTCCCGGGACCGGGAAGACGTCGATCGGCGAGTCGATCGCCAAGGCGCTCAACCGCGAGTTCGTCCGCATGTCGCTCGGCGGCGTCCGCGACGAGGCCGAGATCCGCGGCCACCGGCGCACCTACATCGGCGCGCTGCCGGGCCGTCTCGTCCGCGCGCTCCGCGACGCCAAGACGATGAACCCCGTGATCCTGCTGGACGAGGTCGACAAGGTCGGCGCCGACTGGCGCGGCGACCCATCGGCGGCGCTGCTCGAGGTGCTCGACCCGGCGCAGAACTCGACGTTCCGCGACCACTACCTCGACGTCGAGGTCGACCTCTCCCAGGTCTTCTTCATCGCCACGGCGAACATGGCCGAGACGATCCCCGGCCCGCTGCTCGACCGCATGGAGGTGATCCGCTTCGACGGGTACACCAGCGACGAGAAGGTCGCGATCGCGCGCGGCTACCTCTGGCCGCGCCAGCGGGAGCGCGCGGGGCTGACCGAGGACGAGGTGTCGATCTCCGACGGTGTCCTCGAGACGGTGATCTCCGAGTACACGCGCGAGGCAGGTGTCCGGCAGCTCGAGCGGGAGCTCGGCGCGATCCTCCGCAAGACGGCGACGAAGATCGTCACGGCCGAGGCGACGCCGCCGGTCGAGGTCGACGTCGACGCCGTGCGCGACGCACTCGGGCGTCAGAAGTTCTTCCGCGAGGCGGCGGAGCGGACGGCCGTGCCGGGTGTGGCCACGGGTCTCGCCGTCAACATGACCGGCGGAGACGTGCTCTTCGTCGAGGCGACGGCGATGCCGGGCGAGGGCCTCGTCCTCACCGGCCAGCTCGGCGACGTCATGAAGGAGTCGGCCCAGATCGCGCTCTCCGCAGTTCGCTCCCAGGCCGACCGGCTCGGGATCGAGCAGGACGCGTTCGAGCGGAAGTTCCACGTGCACGTCCCGGCGGGCGCGATCCCGAAGGACGGCCCGAGTGCGGGCATCACGATGGCGACCGCGCTCGCCTCGCTCCTTACCGGCCGGCCGGTCACGCACACCGTCGCCATGACGGGCGAGCTCACGCTCCAGGGCCGCGTGCTCCCGATCGGCGGTCTCAAGCAGAAGGTCCTCGCGGCGCACGCGGCCGGGTTGACCGACGTCGTGATCCCCGAGCGGAACCGAGCCGACCTCGACGATGTCCCCGAGCATGTCCGGGAGGAGCTCCGGTTCCATCCGGTGATGTCGCTCGACGAGGTCCTCGGCGTCGCGCTCGAGCCGGCGGCGTCGTCCCGCGCGCACGTCGCGGCATGACGCGCTGCCGCGAGTGCAGCCCTGTCCCGGAGGAGGTCCGCCGCGCGGCGGGCCTCCTCGAGGGACGTTGGACGGTGTCGATCCTGTGGGCCTCGTCCGAGGGCGCGAGCCGGTTCAACGAGCTCAAGCAGGCGGTGGGCGAGATCCCGCCGCGCACGCTTGCGCAGCGGCTCGTCGAGCTCGAGTCCGCCGGCCTCCTCGAGCGGACCGTCATCGACGCGCGCCCCCCGCGGGTCGAGTACCGCCTCACCGCCGACGGTCGCCGCCTGCGGGCCGTCCTCGACGCGCTCGCGGCCTACGCCGCCGTCTGAGCGGAGGACGCGGGATCGTCCTCGAGGACGACGCCCTCCCCGCCGGGGTGGGCTACCGTCCGCAGGATGGGACCCCGCCAGCCGCACGTCGCACCCGGCGCGCCGACACCAGGCCCGCCGCCGGGTCGCGGCCGCGACGAGCTGCAGGCGAAGATCGAGGCCGCGCGCACCGCGGCCGCCGCGCGTGCCGTCGCGGAGGAGCGCCAGCGCATCGCGCGCGAGCTCCATGACGTGATCGCCCATTCCGTTTCGGTCATGACCGTGCAGGCCGGCGCCGTTCGGCGTCTGCTCCACGCAGACCAGGAGCGCGAGCGGATCGCGCTCGAGGCGATCGAGTCGACGGGTAGGGAGGCGCTCGCCGAGATGCGGCGTCTCGTGGGCCTGCTGCGGGAGCACGGGTCGACACCCGACTTCTCGCCGCAGCCGTCGATGCGCGCGGTCGACGTCCTCGTGGGCACGATCTGCGAGGCGGGGCTCCCGGTCGAGCTCACCGTCGAGGGCGAGCAGACGGAGCTCGCGCCGGGGGTCGACCTCGCCGCCTACCGCGTGATCCAGGAGGCGCTGACGAACGCGCTCAAGTACGCCGGGCCCGCGCGGGCGTGGGTGACCGTCCGCTGGCGAGACCGCGAGCTCGAGCTCGAGATCGCGAACGACGGCAGCTCCGAGGCCGGCGGCGACGGCCGCGGCCACGGGCTGGCGGGGCTTCGCGAGCGGGTCGCGCTCGTCGGCGGCTCGATCGAGTCCGGCCCGCGCGCCGGGGGCGGGTTCGTCGTGACGGCCCGTCTGCCGTACGGAGGCTCTGCGTGATGATCAAGGTCCTGATCGTCGACGACCAGTCGCTCGTCCGCGCCGGCTTTCGGATGATCCTCGAGTCCGAGCCGGAGATCGAGGTGGTCGGCGAGGCTGCGGACGGCCTCACCGCCGTGCTCGCAGCGCGAGAGACCGAGCCGGACGTGATCCTGATGGACGTCCGCATGCCGAACGTCGACGGTCTCGAGGCGACGCGCCGCCTGCTCGAGGGCAAGGAGCACGGGCCGCGAATCCTGATCCTGACGACGTTCGACCTCGACGAGTACGTCTACGAGGCGCTGCGCGCCGGAGCGAGCGGGTTCCTCCTGAAGGACACCCCGCCCGAGCAGCTCGTCGAGGCGATCCGTGTCGTCGCGGGGGGCGACGCGCTCCTCTCGCCCGTCGTCACGCGCCGGGTGATCGCCGAGTTCGTCCGGCACCCTCCCGCGGCGGCCCGGCCGCAGGCGCCAGGCCTGGACGAGCTCACCGCCCGCGAGCTCGAGATCCTGCGGCTCATCGCCCGCGGGCTGTCGAACGCCGAGATCGCGTCCGAGGCGTTCGTCAGCGAGACGACGGTGAAGACCCACGTCGCGCGGATCCTCATGAAGCTCCGCCTGCGCGACCGCGTGCAGGCAGTGGTGTTCGCCTACGAGCACGGCATCGTGCAGGCGGGCGAGGCGACGGGCTAGCGAAATTCCCCTATAGCCCGTTCGAGGGAGTGCCGATACAACGGGCATGGCGGCACCGCAAACGCTTCCCTCGCGTCTGATCGGCGCGCTCTTCGTCGAGCGAGGGCTCGTCTCGGAGAGCCAGATCCGCGTCGCGCTCGAGATCCAGCGCGAGAGCGGCCAGCAGCTCGGACAGGTGCTGGTCGAGCGCTTCGGGGTCTCGCGCAAGGAGCTTGCGAGCGTGGTCGCCGAGCAGTGGGCGAAGCTCGGAGGCTCGTCCGGGCCGGAGGACACCGCGAGCTGGCGCCGTCTCGGAGAGATCTTTGTCGACCGCGGGTTCGTGAACCAGGAGGAGCTCGACCAGGCGCTCACGCGCCAGCGCCAGACGGGCGAACGGCTCGGCGAGGTGCTCATGGCGCAGGGGGTGATCAGCAAGTTCGAGCTCGCCGGCGCGCTCGCCGAGCAGATGGCCGCGCTGGGCGATCAGGACGCCGAGGACGCATCGGCTCCGCAGGCGGAGGCGACGGTGTTCCAGCTCCCGACGCGCGACGACGTGCCGGCCGAGCTTCCGGCGCTGCCCGACAACATCGTCGAGCTCTCGCCGGCCCGGGATGCCGCCGCCGAGGAGATCGCGGCGCATGAAGAGCCGCTTCCCGAGATCGAGGTCGAGCCGTCGGGCGTCGACGGCGTGGCCATGGATCCGGATGTCGAGGACGTCGCTGCGACCGGGGCGGAGGCGGTCGAAGCGACGATCGAGGCGTCGGTCGATGCGACCGGGGCGGAGACGGTCGAAGCGACGTCCCGCAGGCGTCGATGCGACCGCGGCGGAGACGCTGGTACCGACGATCCCGCATGCAGTCGATGCGACCGGGGCGGAGGCGGTCGAAGCGACGATCTATGCGGCGGTCGATGCGACCGAGGTGGAGACGCTCGAAGCGACGATCCCGCAGGCGGTCGATGCGACCGGGGCGGAGAACGCTGGTACCGACGATCCCGCATACAGTCGATGCGACCGGGGCGGAGGCGGTCGAAGCGACGATCGAGGAGGCGGTCCCGCAGCCGGTCGAGGCGCTCCTGACCGATCTACGCGAGGCGATCCCGACCGACGAGCCGAGCGTCGAGGAACCAGTTGCGCCGCCGGTTCCGGCGGCGGCCTGCTTCGTGTTCGCGCCGACAACCGAGGGCTACCGCCTGGTGCCGCTCGACGGGCTTCCGGAGCCCGGCGCGACGGTCGACATTCCCGAGGTCGGCGAGCGCGTCGTCCTGCGCGTCGGCCCCCGCCCGATCCCGGGCGACAAACGGCTCTTCGCGTTCGTCGAGGAGCCGGTCACGGCGCCGTTCGAGCTCGCCGTCCACTAGCGGCAAGCGTTCGTCCCGTAGCCCGTCCCTACACTCCCGGCGAGGGCCGTTAGCTCAGCTGGTAGAGCAGGGGACTTTTAATCCCAAGGTCGCTGGTTCGAGCCCAGCACGGCCCATGGATGCCCCAGCATCCAAGCGGATGGCGCATGGATGCTGGGGCCAGGTGTGTCACCGGTGCCCGGTTTGCTCATCCCGTGCGTGCACCGGTGCTACCCCCGGATTGGCGGAGGTCATGCCAGTCGGGTACCAAATTGGGTACCAAAACGGCGCCCCGGCTAAGAACTGCCCGGTCGTGCCGATAGGCGCGTGCGAATGGTTCACAACTCCTGAGATCTGTCGGTGTTCGTGCCGCTGGCGATCAGATCCGGCTCATACCCGATTCGCGTCAGGTACCGCTTGGACCCAACGGCCCCGAAGGGGTTCGGCCGCCTTCGTCACACGAGTGGCGGCCAAACCCCAGTTGCGTTGCGTCTCCGGAAACCCTAGGCGGAGCAGTCCAGGGTGGACGTGTCGCGCACGATCTCGCCGTTTGCGAGTTGGAAGTGGAGTGCCGCGGAGCAGTCCACGTCCTCGATCGTCCATTTCTCGATGAGGGTGAAGTGTTGAGTCGAGCTGTCGCCGTGAACAAACAGCCACTGGAAAGTGCTGTGCCCGCTGTAGTCCTGATAGACGGCCCCCGTAGCGGGGTCGACGATCGTATTCTCGTTCCGGCCGTTGGTTCGGATGATGAAGTTGCCGGAGGGCGTCGCGACGGTCTGAGAGACCAGCCTCGCCTCGTAGCAAAACTCGTACTGGAAGTACGGGAAGCAGTCGTTGAAGGTTGTGACCGTCGCCGGGTCGGCGGTGGCTGTCTGAGCGACGCTAAGCAGGAGAACGACAGCTCCTATTACAACGGCTAGGCGTCTCACGGCTCCTCCTTTGGATTGAGTGGTGCCGTGGAGGCTAGGGTCGCTCTCTAACAAGCGCCTAACTAGTCGGCACCTTGAGCGTCCGGCGATACGGACGGACAGCGCGTAGCGACTTGTGAGAGTGCGCAGCCGCTGGCCCTTGATCGCCCTGACGGGGGTGGCCGTCACGCCCGGTGACGCCGGCGAACGTGCGCAAGGCCCGCCAGAGGGCCCGGATTGGTCACCGCTGAAGCCGTCCAGCGTTACGCATCCGAGTCCGCATGTGTCCAGGAATGTCGGGCTGCAGGAGACCGTGGTCACCCCCGGTCACACCCGTCGCCGGAATCCCCGATTGCTGCAGGGATCCCGCGTTCATCGGGGCGCCGAGATTCGAACTCGGGACCTCTAGTCCGTTCAGCCTAGTGGCGAGCCTGGACGATCGTGGCGGGAAGTGGCTTGAGTGCAGGGGGCGACGATCGGCACCCGCTACGAACCTTTCGTGCGTGCAATCACGTAACCCGTGCGATCTCAGCGTCGATCACGACGAGACTCCGTTCGGCTTCGGCCGCGAGCTCCGTGCCGGTCTTGACGGCCGTATGGAACGGACCGCCGCCCTGGATCACTTCCCGTTTGCCGCCGAGGCGCAGGCCGTGCGCGAGCTGCGCTGCGACACCGGCCCGTTCTCGCTTCCGAACTCAGCTGCCGCGCAGAGGTGGGCGGGAGATTCCTTTGGGCGAGCTGCCACTGGCGCCTCCCGGCGACCAGGAACTGTGCCCCGTTCGGGGCACAGTAATGGCTGGGTGGTGGTGCTAGAAAGGTCAAAGCGGCCCGTTGGTATTCGACCGTGGGGGGCCTAGACGGTACGGGGGACAGATCTTGATCGGCGGGCGGCCTGTCGTCTGCGATCAAGCAATCCGCTCGCGATCGCACTGTGCTTCTCCGGTTGATGTGTCAACCGCGAGGAGAAAGGAATCACGATGACAGCACCACAGTCGCCTAGGGGTGGCTCCGATTCATGGGTACGCGTGCGTCCGCGGGCGTTGCGGCGTGGAGTGCTCGTGCTTGCGACCGCGGTTGGTGCGGTCGCGGTGATGGCGGGGAGTGCTCTGAGCGCGAACACGGGCAGCGCGACCCTGTCGAACGGCGCTCAGCTGGCCGTCTCGATCGACTCGCCGCCGACGGGCACCGAATACGTGGGTACCTCGGTCGACGTGCCGGTCACGGGCACGGCCAGCATCGGGCTTGGCGAAGCGGACGCCACGATCATCTACGTGATGGACTTCTCGGGCAGTACGGGCAACCCGGGCGGGGCGTGCGGCACGATCCTCGACTGCGAGAAGACGTTCTTCGTGGGGCTCAACGCGGCGGCGGTCGCGGACGGGTCGACCGACGAGGTCGCCGTCGTGAAGTTCGACAGCGCCTCCTCGCTCGCACTCGGGCTCACGAATCCCACGAGCGCTGCGGTCAACACGGCGATCAACAGCGGCGGCCCCGGGAGTGGCACGAATTGTGCCGCCGGTCTTTCCGAGGCGCTGACGCAAGTGAACGCCACGACGAACGGCACCAAGATCGTGGTGTTCGCCTCGGACGGCCTCTGCAACGCGGGCGCGAACGTCTCGGGCCCGGCCGGCGATCTGGCTACGGCCGGTGCGATCGTGCAGTCGATCGCGATCGGCGCTGGTAGTAGTTGCAGTACGGACGGTGGGACGGGAACCTTGAATCAGATCGCCCAGAACGGCGGCGCCTGCCACGAGGTGCCCGACCCGAACAACCTCCCGAACCTCATCCAAAGCCTAATCGGGTCGACGCTCCAGTCGCTGACGCTGACGGTCGACGGCAACGCATCCGCGATCCCGAACACGGAGATCAGCCTTCCCTTGCCACGGCCCGGCGCCACCAACGTCACCTACGCGACGACCGCGCAGAACCTCGCTCCGGGCGCCCACGAGATCTGCGTCACCGCCGCGGGCAGCGACGTGCTGGGCGACTCGAAGACGGCACAGGGGTGCGTGACCGTGCAGGTCGTGAATCTCACCGCCACACCCGCAACCGCGACCAACGAGCTCGGCTCCGACAACCAGCACACCGTGACCGCGACGATCGCAGGTGACCCGTCAGTAGTGGCAGGACGGCTCGTGAGCTTCGTGGTCGGCGGAAAGAACGCTGGCGCAACAGGGACCTGTAGCCCCGTCGACTGCAAGACCAACGCGGCCGGTCAGGTCAGCTTCACCTACACGGTGCCAAAGGCCGACTCGAGCCTCGGCACCGACTCGATCGCGGTGTCTGCGCTACTCGGGACACCGGCCGCAACGGTCACCGTCACCGTGGCGAAGATCTGGCGGGACACCACGCCGCCTGTACTGAAGTGCATGCCGTCGGTGAACCCGGATGGGAAGAACATCCCCGGCGGCTCCAACGAGGACGGCTTCTACCTGCTCACGGCGACCGACACAGTGACCGCCCAGTCGAACATCGTGATCAAGGTCAACGGAATCGGGCGGCCCAACGGGTCACCGTTCAGAAGCGGCGACACGATCAAGTACACCCAGGCGGCCGACGGGAAGGCGCCGGTCAGCAAGACGATCGGCGGCCCCAACTCCGCGGTCGCAGCCCACGTCACAAGCGGCGGTGACGCACACGTGACCGCCACCGACACCTCGGGCAACACGGCAACAGTCACCTGCCTGGTGCCGAAACCACCGAAATAGAACCGCCGCGAAACGGGCATCGGACGAAGGGAAGGGCCGCCATGCGCGGCCCTTCCCAGCAATGGCGCGGATGGAAGACGCACCTGAGGTCGCGCCGCCACCGACGGGCGATTGCCGTCCTCGCGGGACATGTCGCGACAACGGGTCACGCCGTACGCTCACATCGGGCCAGTCGATGGTGGGAAGCATGTCACGGCCGAGGCGAGTTCGACCCGCCGACCGGCCCGTCTTCAAGTACCAACGAGACTCGTCGTAGGGTGACAGCGCGCCGGGCTGCGGAGCGTGAGGGAATATTCCCTGACGCGCTCGCGACGATGCAGCTCCCGCGTCGGGGGACGGACGACGGTTAGTGCTTCGTCTAGTGCTTCTAGTCGTCGTTGCCCTGCTCGTCCTGGTTGCCCTTCTCGTCGTCCTTGCTCTTCTTGCCGTGATCCTTCTTCGCCTCCGGGGCGGCAGCGTCGTGCTTGGGAGCGCACTTCCCCGGCCCGACCTCGACGGCCGAGCCTCCGTCGGTGGCACCGATCTTGCCTCCGGTGAATCCCGTTGCAGGAGCGAAACCGGCCGAGAAGTTGGCGAACAGCTTGGCGTGCGGGTCTTGCGTGTGGCCGGTCGCGAAGCCGACGAGCTTGCCGCTCGCGAACACGCCGGTGAACTTCGCGGTCGTCTCTCCTCCCGAGGCGACGTGGATGCGGAGCTTGCCGTCGACCACACCGATGTTGTCTGTCGCGTTGGCGACAACCCGCGCCTCGAACGTGATCGCCTCGGCGAGGAGACCGACGAGCAGCGCGACTACCAGGCCGAGATCGTCGAGCTGTTCTCAGACGGGAAGTGGCGGACGCCGAAGGAGATCGCAGCCCCTCGGAAGGACGACGGGATCGGCGCCAACGTCGACACGGTGAAGAAGCTCCTGGGGGATGTAACCCGGCTCGTAGGGGCGCGCTCGACGAGCCTGTCTGCCGTCGACCCCGCGAGATTCGACAGGCTCGTCCAGCGCGTGAACACTCGCCGCTAGCTGCCAGCATTCCACACTCAAGGGCGGGCGAGTGACCGGCCGGCGGCTCGGTCGCGCGGCGTCCGACCGGAGAGGGACGATGTTCGGTGCGGGCGGCATCCATAGCGTGTGGCGACCTCGGGCTCGTCCCCCTTCCTCGCTCGAGTGTTCAGCTGCTGGCGCCGCCCGCTAAGAGCCTTCGATCGTCTCGCTCGGAACCCACCGACCCTTGCGGAGCTAGATGAGCCCGTGGCTCCGGGCTACGTACTCGGCCCAGGCCCGACTCTCGGAGCGCGGCTTTCGTGCATCGCGGCCCGTAGTGCGCTGCGGAGCGGTGGGCTCCCACCGGCGCAGCTCTCGCTTGGGGCGACTCAGGACCTTGCGATCCCGCTGCCTGACCGCAGCCATAACAGAGGTATGCCCGTGTTGGCGGCTGCCAAACCTCGGGTTTCGCGCCGCGGGTTCGAGCGTTCGCCTCATGTTTCGAAGGCGGCCGGATCGGGCACACCTGTTTCAGCGACCGAGGGTTTCGTCCTTCGAGCGGGAGAGTCCGCGGGCCGTCGGGGAGGCCTCGCCAGGCGCAGATCGCGGGGAGCTGCAAGGGCTCGGAGGACGCTTCGGTCGCGGACGATCGTTCGGTACGCCAGTCGCACCGAGGGGGTTGTGGGCCGTGCACCGCGGGTACCTGCCCGACGAGGGATGGACCCGGCGCTTCCCTACTCCCGCCGGGGTGCTCCCTCGCCACGCTGAAGATCTTTGGTCGGCCGCGTGACCGAGCGGCTTCGCACTGCGCGGTTGTGTTTCGTCGCGACGGACTCAACTCGCCTGGCGGAGTGCGTTTGCGGCAGCGTGCAGACGGTCAGTGACCTCGGTGAGTTCACTCGCTGCACGGTCGATGCGCTCCTGCTGTTCATCAGCACGGGTCAACTGGGTGGCAGATGCGGCGACAAGGCGCTGCACCTGATCTGCCAATCCCGCGACGACGTGCGTGAGGTCGGCGATCTGCGCGGCGATGAGCTCTATGTCCGAGTCATCCGTCATCCCGTCCTATGCCTAATTCTAGGGAGTCACAGCCCGCGGGAACGCCCCTCGCTAGGCGAGCCCGTCGCGCACCCGGCCGACGTGCTCTCGAGCAGGACCGCCCGGAGCTCGGCGAGCGCCTTCGTCGGCGGCTCGTCCAGAGCCCAGATCATCGCTTCGCGTTCCGGGATGTCGAGCGCGAACACGCGGACCTCTCGGCCGTACGCGCTTTCAGTCGTTCGGCGAGCTCGGGGTCCGTGACGAGGCGGGCGAGCTCGAGGACGTCGGGGCCGGGGATCGGGTAGCCGGCGATGAACATGGACACTGGCATGGTGCGCTCCTCCGATTGTCGGGTGGGGCGGGGAGCGCCGCCGGTGCTGGCGACCCTACACCGGAGGCGGCGTGACCGAGCGGCAGCGTGAGCTCCACGAGCGCCTCGGGCTGCCCGACGCGCTGTTGTCGCGGACGGACGTGGCCGCGCTGGCATGGCCGCGCCGGGGGTGGACGCGATCTTCCTGCAGCTCGACGCGGTGGTGCTGCCGGGCTACTCGCGGCCGTTCGTCAGGGTGGCGGACTATCTCGGCCTGGTGGAGCGGTGCACGTTCCGGGACGACCGGGTGCGTCCGGTGGGAAGTCAGTCCTCTTCTTGACAATGTACGCATAGTTGATTATGAATATGCGTATGCGTATATCTGTGTACCTACCTGATGACCTCGGCGAACGTGCGAAAGTAGCTGGGGTCGAGTTCAGCCGAGTGCTTCGGCAGGCCGTCAAGGAGCAGCTCGATCGCGAAGGCAGCAACGCCGGCGGCCGCGAGTACATGTTCCCAGTTCCGGAAGGCGAGGCAGCGGTACATGTGACATGGGGTCATAGCCGCGTGTGCATCGGGGGCTGGGTGCACCGACACGACGGTAGCTCGGTGCCTTTGATCCCAGCTGCAAGCGCAAGAAACCGAAACCATCGAGCGACGTGGAGGACGTTCGTCGTCGCGAACCGTAACGCGCAAACCGCACAACTAGGCGCCACGGCACCGTGGTAGTGGCCGGTTCCCATGCCGAGTAGCTGGATCGTCTCACGGGCGACGAAAGCGGATGGCCGCAATCGCGGCCGTCCCCGGTACCTGGGCCGATACCGGTTGGGTGGGCGCGAATCGAGGGCTCGGTACGCCGGCTCGTTCGGGACAAAGAGCGAGGCGGTCGCGCGGAAGCGGTGGGTCGACGGGGAGCTCGCCGCGCTGCGTGTCCCTGACCTGGCGGTGCTCGCGGAGCCGGTGGCGGCGCCGACGGTACGGGCGGTCGCGGCCCGGTGGCAGGACAGCCGCGTCGACGTGCGCGATTCGACGGCGATCCAGCACCGCACCGCCCTCGGCCGGTTGCTCCCGGTGCTCGGCGACCTTTCGGTCGACCGGATCACGTCGGCGGACGTCGCCGAGCTCGTCGCAAAGCTCCACGGCGACGGCAAGGCGCGAGAGAGCATCCGCAAGAGCGTCACCGCGCTCGCGATGGTGCTCGACTTCGCAGGCCTCGTCCCGAACCCGGCTCGTGACCGGGTTCAGGTGAAGCTGCCGCGCGAAGAGGCAACGGAACCCGAGCCTCCGACCGCGGACACGGTAGAGGCCGTCCTGTGGCGTCTCACGCCTGCCTACGCGCTCGCCACTCTCGTCCTCGAGGCAACCGGCGCCCGTGTCGGCGAGCTCGATGCCGCGACGCTCGGTGACCTCGACGAGACACGTCAGGCATGGCTCGTCCGCTCTTCGGTCGCGAAGACTCGGCGGCCGCGGTGGGTCGTCCTGACCGACGACCTGTTCGAGGCGCTCGCCGAGCGTCTACCGGCGCGCGAGGACCGTGTTCCCGACGATGCCGCTGTTCCGGGACGTGACGGCCGACCGGTTACGCATGGCGATCGGCCGCGCCTGCCGGGACGCCGGGGTGCCGCACTTCGGGCCGCACGCGCTCCGGCACCGCAGGATCTCGCTCCTGCATTTTGCCGGCGTCTCGTGGGCCGACATCGGCGACCGGGTCGGCCAGCGCTCGAAGGTCGTCACCGCCGACCGGTACTCGCACGCACTCGTCGACTACCGCGAGATCGACCGGGCGAGATGCTCGAACACGTACGGGCGGTGCGTGCACCGGTGCGTGCACCCGAGACAAAAAACCCCTCGCCCGCAGGGGTGTTCGAAGGCACGGCCCATCAGGCAGCCGGAAGCACCCAGTGGGACGCATTCGGCGACCCGTGTGGTATGAGAGGTAGATGAGCGCTGCGCAGGGGGCCAACTCCGCGTCGGATCTGATCGACGCGAGGATCGCGGAGCTCGACGACTGGCGGGGCGAGACGCTGGCCCGGCTCCGCGCGCTCATCCAGCGAGCCGATCCCGACATCGTCGAGGAGTGGAAGTGGCGCGGGACTCCCACGTGGTCGCATGACGGGATCGTCTGCACGGGCGAGAGCTACAAGAGCGTCGTGAAGACCACCTTTGCCAAGGGGGCGTCGCTGGACGATCCTGCGGGCCTGTTCAACTCGAGCCTCGAGGGCAACACCCGGCGGGCGATCGACTTCCGCGAGGGCGAGACGATCGACGAGAAGGCGTTCGAGGCTCTCGTTCGCGCGGCCGTCGCCTTGAACACGTCCAAGCAGCACTAGAGGGCGCCGCGGCGCGGGTCGCGCGCCGGCCTTCTAGGCAGCGTCGACCGGCTTCTCCATCGCGACGCACGCGAGGACGACACCGTCCTCGAGCGCGACGTCCCGCTCCTCACCAGCCCGGAAGCCGTATGCGAGGTAGAGCGGCACGCCGGCCAGCGTCGCGAGGAGGGCGAGCCGGCGGAAGCCCTCGTCACGGGCGGCCGTCTCGCACGCCTCGAGGATGCGGCGTCCGAGGCCGCGGCGCGTCCAGTCGTCGCGGACGAACATCGCCCTGACGTTGGCCGCCTCGGTCACCGGGTCGAGCAGGCGCGCATCGTCGGGCGCGTCGCCGCTGCCGGCGTAGAGCCGGTGCCGGCGGCTCCACCCACCGCAGCCCACGATCTCTCCGTCTGCCTCGAGCGCGAAGAACGTCCCATCCGCGAGCAGGAGCGGGTCGGCACGCGCGACGTATCGGACGGCGCTCTCGGTCTGGCGCGCATCGTAGAACCGCGGGAAGAGCGCGGCGGCCGACTGCTGCATGAGGACGTCGATGGCCGGCTTGTCGTCGGGTTCGGCGACCCGGAGCGTTGGCTGGTGGTCGATCACGGGCTCGGTGCTCCTATACTCCTGTCAGGAGCAATGAATACTCCTATCGAGAGCAAGAAGCAAGCGCGCCGACCAACCACGACGTCGTACGCGGTGCTCGCCATGCTCGCGCTGCGCGACCACTCGACCTACGAGCTCACGAAGCAGATGCAGCTGTCGCAGCACTACCTCTGGCCGCGGGCTGAGAGCAACACGTACGCCGAGCCCAAGCGGCTTGTCGCGGCCGGGCTCGCGACGTCGCGCGAGGAATGGACCGGCGGACGACGGCGCACCGTGTACTCGATCACAGAGACCGGGCGGACCGAGCTCGCGCGCTGGCTCTCCGCGCCGAGCTCCCGCCCTCGCTACGAGTCCGAGGCGCTCCTCAAGGTGTTCTTCGGCGAGAACGGCAGTGTCGACGACATGCGAGCGTCGATCCGGGCTCTCCGGGAGGAGGCGATCATCGCGATCGAGCACTGGAACGGGATTGCGGACCGCTACGACTCCGGCGAGGGCGACTACCCGCATCGGTTCGCGCTCAGCGCCCTCGTCGCCCGGCTGCTCGGGGAGCAACAGGCGGCGACCGTCCGCTGGGCGGAGTGGGCCGAGCGCGTCGTCACCGCGTGGGGCCGCCCCTCCCCGACGGATGTCGAGTGGGGCGTCGACGTGATCCGCTCGACCGGCCAGCCGTTCGATCCCGACCCGCCTCCGTCCTAGGGCGAGGTCGGGTCCGCCGCTCCGCCGCGGAGCCACCGACGACCCTCCGCGAGATCGTCGAAGCGGCCGAGCGCGATGCCCTGAAGGAGGGCGTTGCCGAGGGCGGTCGCCTCCGTCGCGCCCGGCACGACAGGGACGCCGGCGTGGTGCGCGATCCTCTCGAGTACGAACGACGATCCAGCGCCGCCGCCGACGACGGCAAGCTCGTCGACGGCCATCGACTGGTGTCGTAGCTCGTCCAGCACGCGAGCCACCGCGGCGGCGACCGACTCGACGATCGAACGCGCGACGACCGCCACCGGCGCGTCGGCGCCGAGCGCCGCGGCGTGCTTCACCGCGTCGGCCATCCTCGCGGGGGCGATGAGCCGTTCGTCGCCGACGTCGAAGACCGGTGCCTCGGGTGCGGTCGCGGCGAGCTCGAGCAGATCCCGGGCCGTCGCCCCCCACTCGGCTGCGCAGCGCTCGAGGAGCCAGAAGCCTGTCACGTTCCGCAGGTACCGAAAGCCCCCGAGAGCGCCGATCTCGTTCGAGAAGTTCGCGGCACGCGCGTCTTCGGACGTGTCCGCGCGCTCGCGCTCGACCCCCACGATGAACCACGTGCCCGCGGAGACGAAGGCGCGCCCCCCCGTATCCAGCGGGCTCGCGACGAACGCGCAAGCAGTGTCGTGGGCGGCGACGAGGTGCACAGGCGTCCCGTCGTGCTCGCCGAGCACCCGGCCGACCGGCTCGAGTGGCGGCAGGATCCGAGGATCGACGCCGATCGCGACCGCCACATCGCTCGACCAGCCCCCGGTCGCAACGTCCAGGAGGCCGGTCGTGCCCGCGTTCGTGCGCTCGCCGACAGCCTCTCCCGTCAGGTCGTGGGCGACGAGCTCCGGCAGCATCACCAGTCTCTCCGCCCGCGCCAGCTCCTCGCGGTCGTGGGCCGCGAGCTGGAAGATCGTGTTGATGGGCATGAGTTGGATCCCCGTGCGGCGGTACAGCTCGCGCTCGTCGAGCGAGTGGGCGACGCTGCGCCACCCCTCGGTGCGGGGACTGCGATAGCTGTGCGGGTCCGAGAGCAGGAGCCCGTGCTCGTCTACGAGGCCGTAGTCGACCGCCCAGCCGTCGATGCCGATCGAGGCGAGCGGCCCCAGCGCACGCGCGCGGTCGAGGCCGATACGGACGTTCTCGACGAGCTCGTGCCAACGCCACCGCATCGACCCGTCGGGTCGGGTCTCGGGCCCGTGGAGCCAGCGGTGGACGACGTCGACCTCGGGCGTCTCCGCGTCGAGATCGATCACCGCCACACGGACCGACGTTGCACCCATGTCGACCGCGGCGACGCGCATCGCGTCACTCCCCGGTCGAACGGGCGCTCATCGGACGACGGTGAGATCGAGATCCAGGAGATGAGCCACCTTCCGGATGCGCGTGACCTGGTGGCCGATGCCGAGCGCTACGTGGTGGGTGGGGCCTTCCGCGCACCAGTTGTCGAAGAACGTCGCAGGATCCCCGGAGAAGCGGATCCGGGAATTCGTGTTCCCGATCCGGAACGTGGGCCCGGCGATCGACTCGCCTTCCGCCGCGAGGAGCTTGAGCCGACCGTCGACGGTTTGCGTCAGACCGAGGATCGTGACCGGGCCGAGTCGGACCTTCATCTCGATCGAGAGCCCGGCGCCCGCCTTCCCGTGGTAGAGCCCGAGAGCGCGCGCCACCGGGCGCCCGTCCGCGATCCCGAGGTGGCCCGGGCCGTCGTGGCCCATGAGGACGAAACCCTCGTCGAAGTCGAGACCGTAGAACTCCGTGTACGACCCACCGGCGTCGAGCCGGTCGAGCAGGAGCATCGCGACGTCGGTCTTGAGGTCGCCTTCACCGGCGGCCGGGACGCCGCGCGCGGTGAGCAGCGAGTTGCCGACGATGAGGCCCGAGCTCACCCGCTCGGCGGCGTTGTCGCCGACGCCGCGGTAGTAGTACGTCAGTGCATCGAGCTCGAAGTCCTCCACGAGGCGATCGAGCCCGACGGCGACGCGCGCCGACCAGGCGAGCACGTCGGGCGTGATCTCGGCCGCAATCGGGTCCGTGCCGGCGTCCGCCAGGTCGAAGACGTCCCGGATCTCGATCTCCTTCCTTTCGATCTCGTCGGCGCCGGCCGACTCGACGCGGGCAACGAGGTCGTCGATCTCGAGCACCTCGACGTGTGCTCCGGTCTGCGCGTGCACCTGTGTGAAGTCGGAGTACATGTCGAGCATTCCCGGGTAGGTATGCCCGAGGAAGCCGATCCGCGCTGCCCGGAGGCCCCGCGCAGCGCGTGCCGCGTCCAGCCATTCGCGCAGCGCGCCCCACGCGGGATCGCCCTCGAGGAGCGTCCCCGTGACCGTTCGGTAGCGGATCCCCGCCCGGGTGAGTGCGCCCGCGATCTCCGGCACGCAACACGCGGAGCAGTTGGCGAGCCACTCGCCGGTCGTCATCCCCTCGTAGTCGAGCGTTCGCGTCGGTTGGAGGGTCAGGACGACGACCGGAGCGTCGACCGCCTGCACGACGGGGAGGACCTGTGACGACGTCGCGTAGGTCGCCGTATAGAGGAGGAGGACGTCGGGTCGCGCGGCGGCGAGCGCATCGCCTGCCGAGCGAGCCGCCTGCGGCGTGTCCACGAGCCCGGCCGAGACGACATCGGCCCCCATCTCCTCGAGCCGTCGCTCGATCCCGCGCTGATAGCCCTCGAGCCGCTCCTGCAGGCCGTCGAACTGCGGCCAGTACGCCGCGAGCCCGATGCCGAACACCGCAACCCGCGGGTGTGCGTCGCGGCTCACCCGGCCTCTCTCCGCATCGAGACGGCAGCCTGGCGACGCGCTCCCGCCGTCCGCAGCCGAGTGCGCGTGCGACGGTAGATGTCGCCGAGATTGGGGACGATGACGCTCGCGAGAAGCAGCCCGCCGACCACGATGTTCTGATCCTGGGCCGGGATCAGGTCGGCGGTCATCGCGGTCTGGAGGCAGCCGAGAACGGCGACCGCCAGTACCACGCCGACGATCGTCCCGCGACCACCGAAGATCGAGACCCCTCCGAGCAGGACGGCCGTCACGACGAAGAGCTCGAGCCCGATGCCCGAGTCGTAGCGGGCCGACGCGAACCGGAGCGTCCAGAGCACGCCGGCGAGCCCGCAGACCATCCCGGAAAGAACGAACAACCAGAACTTGATCCGCTTGACGCGGATTCCGGAGTAGAAGGCGGCCTCCTGGTTCGCCCCGATCGCGAAGATCGCGCGCCCGAGTGGTGTGGCGTGGAGGACGATCCCGAAGACGACGGCGAGGCCTGCGAAGATCGCGACCGAGTACGAGATATGCGTGTGGGGGATCGGGACGACACCGATGCTGCCCAGGCCCTGCGGGAACCCGCTGATGGTGTCGGAGGGCAGCACCCCCTGCGCGATGCCGCGGTAGAGCGTGAGCGTCCCGATCGTGACGGCGAGCGACGGGAGGCCGATTCGCGTGATCAGGAAGCCGTTGAATGCGCCGAGGACGCCGCCGAGGACGATGGCCGCGCCCATGGCCGGCCAGATCGGCCAGCCGTGCTTGAAGAGCTCGGCCATGAACAGCCCCGTGAGGCCGAGCATCGAGGCGACGGAGAGGTCGATCTCCCCGGTGATGATGATGAGGGTGAGCGGGAGCGCAATGATCGCGATCTCGCCGACGTTGAGCCCGATGAAGAACAGGTTGGTCCACTCCAGGAAGTACGGCGAGGCGCTGGCTCCGTACGCGATCGAGGCGAGCAACAGCACCACGAGCAGCGCTTCCCAGCGCAGGATGCCGCGGAGCGTGCGACCCCACGGCGATCCGGCCTGCACGTCATTGTCGGGCGTCGCGTGATCCCTGTCAGCCACGGGCCCTCCTTCGCGTGCGCATCGCGGGCGCGACCCGCAGCGCAATGAGCCGGTCGAACGCGATTGCGGCGAGCAGCAGGCCTCCGGCGAGGGCCGTGCTCCAGAACGAGGAGACGTTCACCACGACGAGCGCGGTGTTGATGGAGTACAGGAGCAGCGCCCCGAGCGCGGCTCCGAGGACCGTCCCGCTGCCTCCGAAGATCGCCACACCTCCGACGACGACTGCGGCGATGACCTGGAACTCGTAGCCGACGCCGGCGATGGCGTCGACCGACGCGTAGAGCGAGAGCCACAGCGCCCCGGTGACGCCGGCGATCGCGCCGCTCAGCACGAACGCGAGGAAGACGCGGGAGCCGACGGGGATGCCGGCCAGGCGCGCCGCGTCAGGGTCGGAGCCGATCGCATAGAAGTCTCTTGGCGTCCGGAAGCTGCGCATGGCGTAGGTGGCGACCGCAACCGCGATGATCGCGATCCAGCCGAGGTACGGGATCCCGAGCACCGTGGCGTACCCGATCCGGTTGAAGCTGTCCGGCAACATCGAGGCGTTGACCTGGTTCCCGCCCGCCCAGGCGCCGTCGATGCCGCGGATGATGTAGAGCGTTCCGAGGGTGACGACGAGGCTGGGAACGCGCCCCACGGTGACGATGAGGCCGTTGACGGCGCCGCAGACGGCGCCGATCGCCAGCGCGACCGCGAAGACGACGGCGAGCGAGACGTTCGGATGGTGGACGTACAGCACGCCGGTCGCGTACGCGGAGATCCCGAGGACCGACCCGATCGAGAGATCGACGTTCCGGGTGATGATGACGATCGTCTCGCCGATCGCGAGCAGCGCGATGATGGCCGAGCCGGCGAGGATCTGCTGGACGTTCGCCGCGCTGAGGAAGAGGTGGTTGTCGATCGTCGTCGCCCCGACGACGATCACGAGGGCGAGCACGATCCCGAGTTCGCGGAAGCGCGCCAGGAACTCGGCGAACGCATGCGAGCCGGAGCGAGTCTCGACGACGCCCTGCTCCTGGGCGACCGACGTCACGCCGCCTCCTCGACCAGACCCGTCGCGGCCCGCATGATCGCGTCCTCGTCGGCGTCCGCGCGTGCGAACTCGCGCATGACCCGGCCCTCGAACAGCACCACGACGCGGTCCGCCATGCCGAGCACCTCGGGGAGCTCGGAGGAGATCATGAGGATCGCGATGCCTTGCGCGGCGAGGTCGGAGAGCAGGCGGTGGACCTCCGCCTTCGTCCCGACGTCGATGCCGCGGGTCGGCTCGTCGACGATCAGAAGCGTGGGCTTGCGGCCGAGCCACTTGGCGAGGACGGTCTTCTGTTGGTTGCCGCCCGACAGCGTCCAGACCGGGTTCGTCAGCTTCGCGTACTTCAACCGCAGGCGCAGCGCCCAATCCCGCGCGAAGGTGCGCTCCGACGCGCGGAAAACGAGGCCGCCTCGACGAACGGTGTCAAGGGATGCCAGCGCGATGTTGCGCTCGATCGAGAAGTCCATGACGAGGCCCTGCTGACGCCGGTCCTCGGGGACGAGCCCGATTCCCGCCGCCATCGCCGCGGAGGGCGAGCCTGGGCGCAGGCGCTTGCCGTCGATCTCGACCGAGCCGGCGTCTGCGCGATCGATCCCGAAGATCGCACGCGCTACCTCGGTCCGTCCGGCGCCGACCAGACCCGCGAGCGCGACGATCTCGCCGCTCCGAACGACGAACGAGACGTCGGTGAAGTCCCCCTCGCGCGTCAGGCGATCGACCTTCAGCACGACGCTCCCGGGCTCGGTCGGCACCTTCGGGAACAGCGCGTCCATGTCCCGGCCGACCATTGCCCGGATCACGGACGGCACGGTCAGCTCATCGATGGGCTTCGTCCAGACGTGGCGGCCGTCCCGCATCACCGTGACGCGCCGGCAGATGCCGAAGATCTCCTCGAGGCGGTGCGAGATGAACAGGACGGCGTTGCCCCGGGCGCGCAGCGTCTCGACGATGCGGAACAGCTGCTCGACCTCGTTCGTCGTCAACGCCGCGGTCGGCTCGTCCATCACGATCACCCGCGCGTTCGTCGTCAGCGCCTTCGCGATCTCGACGAGCTGTTGGTCGGCGATCGAGAGCCCTCGGGCGAGCCTGTCCGGGTCGAGCCCGACGCCGAGCTGCTCGAACAGCGTTGCGGCCTCGCGCCGCATCCGTCTCCCGTCGATTCGGCGGAAGCGCTTGAGCGGCTGTACGCCGACGAAGATGTTCTCGGCGACGCTCAAGTCGGGGAAGAGCGTCGGCTCCTGGAAGATGATCGCGATGCCGGCGGCCTGCGACTGCTTCGCGTTGTCGAAGATCGCCTCCTCCCCGTCGATCAGGAGTTGGCCGGAGTCCGGGCGGTACACGCCGGCGAGGATCTTGACGAGCGTGGACTTGCCGGCCCCGTTCTCCCCGACCAGGCCGTGGACCTCGCCGCCGAGCAACTCGATGTGCCCGTCCTCGAGCGCGTGCACCGCGCCGAAGCTCTTCTGCGCGTGCTCGAGGAAGATGACGGGCGCTTGGGCGGTGTCGTCACGGTCGGCAGGAGAGAGGTGGGGCGCCGCGCTGGCGCGGCGCCCCGATGGTTCGGCCTAGAACTTGAACTTGTCGACGTTCTTGGCGGTGAACACGTACGGCGGTCCGAGGATCACCTGCGGCCGCTTGTCCGGGCCGAGGATGATCTTGTACGTGCCGAGCTTGCCGGCCGTGAAGGTCTCGCCGACCTTGCCCGTGATCTTGCCGTCCGCGAACGCGGTGATCGCGTAGCCCGCGAGATACCCGAGGTCCTCGGGGTTCCAGAGCGCGAACGCCTTGACGGTGTTGTCGTGGACGTACTTCTTCATCTGGCTGGGAAGGCCGAGGCCCGTCAGCGCGATCTTGCCCTTGTACTTCTTCGAGGTGGAGAGGTACTGGGCGGCGGACGAGATCCCGACGGTCGTCGGGGACTCGATCCCCTTCAGGTTCGGGTAGGCCTGCAGCATGGCCACCGTTGCCTGCCTCGACTGGGCCGGGTTGTCGTTGCCGTA
>CAWBVO010000009.1:0-93912 GCA_963792245.1 uncultured Actinomycetes bacterium | reverse complement strand
TCGGTGAGGAACGGCTCGAAGCGACCGGCGAGGTTTCGGTTTCTGCGCTTGGGGAAGCGTTCTCCGGGAGGGGATTGGCCCCGTCGAGGGGTCCTGCATGCGACGACCGAGGAGGGCTTCGATGAGAAGGACTCTGGCCATCACAGGCGTTGCCGCTCTCGTAGCTGCCGTTGCGGCGCTGACCGCGTCGGCGGCTCCCGGCACGACGACCTTTCCCGAGGTCATCGCGCTGCCCAACGGTTGGCTGCCCGAGGGCATCGCAGTCGGGAAGGGGTCCACCTTCTACTCCGGCTCGCGGGCGGACGGGGCGATCTATCGGGGGGACCTGAGGACCGGCGAGGGCAGCATCTTCGCGCCTGGAGTGCCGGGGAGGGTCGCGGTCGGCCTCAAGGTCGATCAGCGTGGCAGGTATCTGTTCGTCGCGGGCGGGCCGACGGGGCAGGCGTACGTCTTCGACGCGGACTCGGGCGCTCTCGTCGCGAACTACGCGTTGACCGCACCCGGCACGTTCGTCAACGACGTGATCGTGACCCGCGACGCGGCGTACTTCACGGACTCAGCCAGGCCCGTTCTGTACCGGTTGTCTCTCGGTCAGGGTGGCCGCGTTGATCCTGCTGCGACGACGGAGGAGATTGTTCTCGGCGGTGATTGGCAACAGGTGCCGGGCTTCAACGCGAACGGCATCGAGGCCACGCCGAACGGCGAATGGTTGATCGTCGTGAACAGCACCGTGGGAGCGCTCTACCGGGTCGATCCGCGAACTGGCGACGCCACGCAGATCGATCTGGGCGGCGCGTCGGTCGCGGCCGGCGACGGCCTCCTGCTGCAGGGCTCGACGTTGTACGTGGTGCGCAACCAGCTGAACACGATCGTCGTCATCGATCTCTCGTCGGATCTTCTCCAGGGAACGGTGCAGGGCGAGATCACGAGCCCGTTGTTCGACGTGCCGACCACGATTGCCATGTTCGGTAGCTCGCTCTACGCAATCAACGCGAGGTTCAGCACGCCGCCGACTCCGACGACCACGTACACGGTCGCGCGGGTGCCACGCGTGTAGAGACGGGCGGCCCTTGGTGACAGAGGGCGCAGCCGCCCTGCCGCCCCTCGGGGAATGAAGGAGTGTGCCCCGAGTCGAGGCGCAGGACGGCTGCCGGCGGAGACCACGGTGTCCCACCGGGCGCGGGGTCTTAGCTCGCGGGTGTGATGTTGAGGTTCATGCGGAACAGATTGTCCGGGTCGTACTTGGCCTTGAGCACCGCGAGCCGCTCGTAGTTGGCGCCGTAGCCCGCTTTGACGAGTTCTTCCTTCTCCTCGCCCAGGCCGGGAAAGTTGAGATAGAGGCCGCCTGTCGAGTGCCGGCCCATCGCGGCCCAGAAGTCTCGGCCCCATTTGATCGCTTCGTCGCTCTGGGCCGGGTCGGTCCAGCTCACTTCCCCGGTGACGAGGAAGGGGGCGTCGCGGCCGGCGTAGGCGGTCGCGCGCTCGTCGACGCGGCTCATCGCGCCGCCGTGGTGCCAGATGGTGATGTCGGTGAGCGGCGTCGGTCGGCGAGCCGCCCATTCTGCGATCTCCTCGATCGCCTCCTCCGGCAGCGCGGCGAAGGCGCGTGACTTCCAGTAGCGGAGGTCGCCCGGCGGGAAGAGGGCGTCGAAGCCGCTCTGAAGGCCGAGCCAAGGCCAGGGGCCGCTCAGGTCGATGAGCGGTTGGGCGAGCTCTCGGAGCGGCTGCACGACTGGCTCGCCGTCCTCCACGGATCCGGAGTAGACGCCCGCGAGAATGAGAACCGGCTTGCCGTGGTGCTCGGACGGGAAAGGCTCACCCGGGGGGACATTCCAGAAGAAGGCGAGCGAGCTCAGCTCCTCCGGCGCGGACGCCATGTAGTCGCGCCACGCCGGCAACACGTCCCTCGCGGCCTCTTGCGGGTAGAAGACAGCGCCGACCATGACCATCGGGCCTACCGGATGCGCCCGGAACTCGAAGGACGTGACGACGCCGAAGTTGCTGCCGGCGCCGCGCACGGCCCAGAAGAGATCCTCGTTCTCGGTCGCGCTCGCCCTGCGGAGCCGGCCGTCTGCGGTGACGATGTCGACCGAGAGCAGACTGTCGATCGAGAGGCCGTGCTTGCGACGCAGGTGGCCGACGCCCCCATGCAGCGTCAGGCCGGCGATGCCCGTCGTCGAGACGACCCCGCCCGGGACGGCGAGCCCGAACAGCTGCGCCTCCCGATCGCAATCGCCCCAGAGCGCGCCACCTTGCGCCCGCACCGTCTGCGTCGAAGGCTCGACATGAACGCCGCGCATCTGCGAAAGGTCGATCACGAGACCGCCGTCGTTGACCGCGTTGCCGGCCACGTTGTGACCACCACCCTTGACCGACAACAGCAGCCCCTGCTCGCGCGCGAAGTTGACGGCGTCGACGACGTCCGCAGCTCCAGTGCACTGGACGATCAGCGCCGGTCGGCGATCGATCAGCCCGTTCCAGATTCCGCGCGCGTCGTCATAGCCCGGATCGCCCGATGTCAGGACGACTCCGCGAACACCCTCTATGAAGGCCTGAAGCGCTTCCGGGTCGAGCGGCGTTTCAGTCGCCGGCTGGTCTGTCATCGACTCCCTCCCGTTGCATGGAAACGGCGAACGAATCAGCCGTTCCGTTGCCTGGCATGGATCCGAGCATACGCCGGATCCGAAGCAGAGGGACCTGGTGTTACGGGCTCGGCGGCGGCTTCGAGCAGGCGCGCCGGCATCGCCAGGCGCTCACCCCCCGCCTGTGGATGACGGCCATGGCAAGGAGGGGTCGACGGCCGACGGTACCCCACCCCCTCGCGGCAGTCACGACGATGGGGCCTGGTCGGGCCCTCCGGTCCCGAACGCCTAGCGCTTCTTCTCGCGCGCACGCCGGCGTCCCAACGCCCACCTCTCCTCTCACGCATACAGCGAGGCCGGTGGAGAGCGGCGCGCCGGGGATTTCGCGTCAGCGCCGACCCGGTCGAGGTCTTGCTCGTTGGCTGAGCTCGGCCATTCGGAGGTGCGTGAGTTGGACGGCGATGCTGCCCTCGCCGACTGCGGAGGCGACCCGTTTGACCGAGCCGCGTCGGACGTCGCCGGCCGCGAAGACCCCGGGCAGGCTCGTCTCGAGCAGCATCGGCGCGCGTTGGAGCGGCCACGCGAAGCGTGTGTCCGCCGCCGCGTCGGAGCCCGTCAGGATGTAGCCGTGCTCGTCGCGCGCGAGCGCGCCGTCGAGCCAGTCGGTGTGGGCGTGCCCGCCGATCATCACGTAGAGCAGGTCGGCATCCACGTCCTCGGTCGAGCCATCGTCGTTGCTACGGAGCGTGAGGCCGGTGAGGTGCGTACGGCCGTTGACGCCGACCACCTCGGTGTGTGGTCGGATTGTGATCCCGGGCGTTTGCTCGAGCTCGCGCACGAGGTACTCGGACATGCTCGAGCCGAGGCTCGCCGCGCGGACGACTAGCGTGACGTCCGCGCCCGCTGCCGCGAGGTGCACCGCCGCCTGCCCGGCCGAGTTCCCGGCGCCGACGATGAACACGCGGGCGCCTTCGACCACCGCGGCGTCGGACAGCGCGGCACCGTAGAACACGCCCGCTGCCGAGCAGCTCATCGAGCGACGCGACCTCTAGCCGGCGCCATGTGACGCCTGTACTGACGACCACGGCCCGCGCCTCGATCCCTTTTGCGTCCTGGAGCTCGATGCGGTAGCCGTCGCCCGCCGGCGCTAGGGCCGTTGCCCGTCTCGAGAGGACGAAGCGGGCGCCGAAGAACCACGCCTGTTCCAGCGCGCGGTTCGTGAGATCGCGTCCCGAAAGACCGGTCGGGAAGCCGAGATAGTTGCGGATGCGCGAGCTCGTCCCGGCCTGCCCGCCCGGAAGGCCGTGGTCGATCAGGACGGTCGCCAACCCCTCGGATGCGCCATAGACCGCGGCGGCCAGCCCGGCGGGACCGCCACCGATGATCGCCAGATCGCAACGGGAAGCCTCGGGCTCGGTCGAGAAGCCCAGTGCTTCGAGGATCCGCTGGTAGGGCGGATCGGGAAGAACCGTGCCGCTGCGGAACGCGACGACCGGTAGTCGCGGAGACGCCGGCTGCGCGCGCTCGAGGATCGCCGCAGCCTCGGGCGACGTCGGCGTGTAGAAACCGAAGGGGATCCCGATTCGGGCGAACATGTCCCGCAGTTCGTGCGAGCGTCTCTCCCGCTCCTCCCCGACGATCTGCACCACCTCGGACGGCGGCCGCTGCGATGCCTCCCAGTCCGCCAGCAACTCAGTCAACGGCAGGTAGAGCCAGCGCTCCCGCAGGACCCATGGGACGAACACGTACGCCTCGGCCTGCCCAGTTCGCATCGCCTCGACAGCCGGATGCGCGTTCCTCCACTCGCCGCGCCCGACCAGCAAGACCCGGCGCGCATGCGGGTGAGCTGCACGAACCTGAGCGCGAAACTGGCCGCCGCCGCAGGCAGACGTGGCCGCAACGAGAACAGCCGCGACCGCACGACCCGCAGCCGCGTACTCCTCGAGCGCCGACATGGCATCCGGCGCGCCGGCATGAGACTCGATCTCGTACTGCCCCCCAAACCGTGCCCTCAGGTCCCGCACGAGAAGAGAACGAATCTCACGGTCGTCATGGACGACGGAAAGGATCGGACGGACGGACGTAGCCACGATCCTAACGCCGCGGCACCGCGGAGGTCCGGGCCCGGCAGACCAGCGCAGCCTCGGCCCCGTCGTGGTCGACTCTCGCGAGATTCACCCCTTGCTCCGGGCCCGCAGGCGAAGGCCTGGTACCCCTCACCGAGGCGATCACGGTGGGCTGATTCCCGGGCTCCTGGAGTCGGCACCGAGCCACACCTGAGAGACTGTCCTGACGAGGCATCGAGGAGGTGCGAGAATGGAAGGCCGCCCCGCCTACCCGGTTCGGCTCGAAGGCCGTCTGGATCCGCAGCTGAGCCGTTGGCTCTGGCTCGTCAAGTGGCTGCTGGCGATCCCGCACTTCATCGTGCTCTTCTTTCTCTGGGTCGCCTTCGTGGTGCTCACGATCGTCGCCTTCTTCGCGATCCTGTTCACCGGGCGCTACCCCCGGGGCATCTTCGAGTTCAACCTCGGGGTGCTGCGCTGGACCTGGCGCGTCGCGTACTACTCGTACGGCGCCCTTGGTACCGACCGCTACCCGCCGTTCACGCTCGACGCGGCACCGGACTACCCGGCGACGCTCGACATTGCCTACCCGGAGCGGCTCTCGCGTGGCCTCGTCCTGGTGAAGTGGTGGCTGCTCGCGATCCCCCAGTACATCCTGCTGGGGATCTTCCTCGGCGGCGCCGGCTCCGCTGCCGGCAGAGCCGAGGACCGGGACGGTTCGCATTGGTGGTACGGGGGTGGGCTGATCTGGGCCCTCGTGCTCTTCGCAGCGATCGCGCTTCTGTTCATGGCGCGGTATCCGCGCGGTCTCTTCGACCTCGTCCTCGGCCTCGACCGCTGGGTGGCGCGGGTCATCGCGTATGCGAGCCTGATGACCGACGCCTATCCGCCGTTCAGGCTCGACCAGGGCGGGGACGACCCGGCTGCAGCAGCCGTCCCGGAAGCGCCGACGGGGCCAGAAGCGATCGCAGCTCCGGGCGAGCCGGCGCCTGCCGCCCAGGATGGCGTAGCGCCGCCGTCGGCCGCCTCGCCCGCGCGAGGCGGGGCTGGGCGCGTCGTCCTCATCGTCGTGGGAGTCATCGCCGCGCTCATCTCGCTCGGGTTGCTCGTGGGCGGCACGGCCCTCGTCGTGGTCGACCAGACCCAGCGCGACGACGACGGCTACCTGATGTCCCCGAGCGAGGACTTCTCCACGGCCTCCTACGCGATCGTCTCCGACAGCGCCGACGTGGACTTCGGCGGCTCCGAGCGCGCCGCGCGAGCCATCCTCGGCAAGGTCCGCATCCGCAGCGAGAGCGATCGCGACGTCTTCGTCGGAATCGCCCGCGACACCGACGTCGATGGGTACCTGAACGGCGTCGAGCGCTCCGTCGTGACGGACATCGGGAAGAACCCGGAATACTCGAACCGCGCTGGTGACGCACCGGCGTCACCCCCCGGCGACCAGGACTTCTGGGTCGCCTCCACAAGCGGGCCCGGGGAACAGACGCTGGAGTGGGAGCCGAAAGAAGGCAGCTGGAGGGCCGTCGTCATGAACTCCGACGGATCACGAGGGGTCGCCTCCAAGCTGAGCATCGGAGCCGAACTCGACGCGGCTCTCTGGACCGGCATCGTGCTCCTCGTCGTCGGCGCCCTGCTCGGTGTGCTGGCGGCGCTCGCCATCACCGCCGGCGCACGCCGGCGCGCGACGTCGAGCGCCCTCGGTTGACCCTGGCTCAACGGCAAGACGCCGGCCCGTCCTGCTGGAGGCGGTGATTGAGCTGGGCCCGGTCGCGGGCAGGGACCCGCGGTGGGGCTTGGTCCGCGATGTGCATGGCGATGGGGCATGTCGCCAGGCCGACGGGATCGCGGGGGCCCTGGGTTCCCCCGCGATCCCAGCCGACGCGTCGTCGCTCAGCTCAGGTGTCGCTTGAGCAATACGACAGGCCAGGCGATGAAGTCGCCGTACTTGAGTGAGAGGCCGACCGCCTCCCAGCCCTGCCTTCCCAGCTCGTTGAGCTGATCGGGCGACCACGGATCATCAGCCTTCTTCAGCCCTTTGGCCTCTTGAAGGGGGACGACCAGGTACTCCCACTTCTCCGCGCTGTCCAACCCAGGCCGGATCGGCGCGTCAGCGATCGGCGCAACCGCTGTCATGTGTCACCTCCGTTCGTTCGACTTACTGCTCTTCTCGCCCTCGACCGAGGGCGTACTTCGCGACTGCCCACGTCCCGATGGACGCGAAGAGCGCCACGAAGATGCCTGAGGGGATCGTCGTGTGGTTGCCGTCGTTGCTCGATCCCACGAAGTCCGGGCCCCAGACGGCAGACACCGCGACAGCGATCCACATCACGGTGATCGCCAGCGACGCCCAGACCTCCTTGACGCGGAGGAGCGTGAACCAGCCCGGCTCCGACGCAGCCCCGGCGGGCGGATGCGAAATGGTCGACATCTCACACCTCCTCTCTGCTGCGAACGCTCGCACGCCGCAGCCGCCAAGGCATCAGAGAGAACCCCGATCGCGGGACGGAAACACCACACGCGGTTACCTCTTGCACCGAACCCCCGTGGCCGCTGCCTTTGGTGGCTATCCGCGGCTGATCGTGATGGGTCTCGGGGGCGTTGCCTCTAGGCCGAGGGGGAGAGCAGGCCCTGCCTCGCAGCGACGGGCTCGATGCTCAACTCCATCAGGAACTGCAGCTCGTCGGAGGGCTCGTAGTCCTTCATCCGCGACACGACCGTCGCGGTCGCGCTCTCGGGCTCCGACCAATCGGCGCCGGAGACAGCGTCGAGGAAGCGCTCGATGTAGCCGCGTTGCCAATCCCACATCTCGCGACCGACCGGTCCGCCGTGACCGATGTGGAGGACGGCGTCGTCGGGGAAGCGGGCGCGAAGCTTCTCGATGTTCGCGAGCCACTCGCCGTAATAGCCGTCTGCGAGGTAGCAGTGCCTGTGGTCGTAGATCTGATCCCCGAGAAAGACGATCCGCTCGTCGTCGCCGAGCACCCACGGGCTGTCATGTGGCGACTCGCTCGGACCGAGATCGATGACGGTGAACGTGACGTCGTCGAACGTCACGCTCTCGCCGTCGCGGATCGGCGTGTTGGGGAAGACGCGATTCTTCGGCCATTCGTCGCCGAACATCGGCCCCACGATCTGGTCTTTGATCGCGTCGTCGGTTGTGATCGTGTCGATCACGCCCTGCGGAGCGATGATCGGCACGTCGTAGCCCGCGACGATCTGTCCAAGGCCGGCGTAGTGGTCGGGATGCGAGTGGGTGAGCAGCGCCGCCCGCAGCGGCTTCCCGAGTCTGTCGAGAGCCGTCCGCATCTCGTTCGCACCAGAGACCGTCAAGAGCCCGTCGACGGCAACCACGCCGGATCCGGTCTCGACGAGATACGCGTTTGCGAATGCCCCCTCTTGGATGACGGGGAACCGGTGAATCGTCGGATCGCTTGACATTGCGTCTCTCCTTTTCACTGCTTCCTATGCGGCTTTGCCCGACTCGACCAGCGCTGGAGGATCTCGAGCCGCTCGGCGGGCCACGCTCCGTCGCACAGCATCGTCCCAGCCCACAGCCGGTCGAGGACCGTTTCACTCATGCCGCCTCCGCGTCCTCGGCATCGAGGTGCGGCTCGACTTCCGTCGCAGGTTCGGCGCGCCGTCCGAGCGGCAGGGCGGAGACGAGGACGCCGAGGGTCGCGGCGATCACCGAGACGACGACGGCGGCCTGGAAGCCGTCGAGCAGGCCTTGGGTGGAGCCGTCGGCGACAGTGTTGGCGTCGTTCACCGCGGTCACGACCGCGAGCACCAGTGCGCCGCCGAACTGGAACGATGTGCTCACGAGGCCGCTGGCGAGTCCCTGCTCGTTCGCCGCGACGCCGTTGGTCGCGGCGATGTTGAGCGGGCCGTACGCGAGCGCGAACCCGAAGCCGGCGAAGATCATCGTCGGGAGGATCGCCGTCACGTACGGGGAGTCGACTCCGATCGGCAGGAAGAGCGCGTAGCCGATCGCGGTCGAAGCCAGCCCTGCGGTGATCAACCGCCTGATGCCGAAGCGCATCACGAGCGGGGCGATCCTCGGCGCAAGGACGGCGACGAGGAACCCCCCGGGGAAGATCGCGAGACCGGTCTGGAGCGGCGACCAGCCGCGCAGCTGCTGCATGTACAGCGTCGCGATGAACTGGAAGCCGAACCAGCCGCCGATCAGCATCATCGCCGCGAGGTTGGCCTGCACGAGCGGAGCGGAGCGCAGGATTCCGAGTCGGACGAGCGGCACGGCCGCCCTCCGCTCGATCGCGACGAACGCGGCCAGGATCGCCGCCACGGCGGCGAACGAGCCGATCGTACGCGGTGAGCCCCAACCGACATCCGGCGCCTCGACCACGGTGAAGACGAGGAGCAGCATCGCGGCCGTCAACGTCACCGCACCCGCCAGATCGAAGGAGCGCGACACGTGCACGCCCCGAGCATCCCGGGGGACGAGCCACAGCCCGGCGGCGAGCGTCGCGAGCGCGACGGGGACCGGAACGAAGAACACCCAGCGCCACCCGATCTCCGTCAGCAGGCCGCCGACGACGAGCCCGAGCGAGAATCCCGTCGCTCCCGTCGCCGTGTAGACCGCGATCGCACGGTTCCGGATCGGGCCCTCGGCGAAGCTCGTCGTGATGATCGAGAGACCGGCCGGCGCGGTGAACGCCGCGCTCACGCCCTTGATGAACCGGGTTGCGATGAGGAGCGAGCCGTCGTCGACGAGGCCGCCGAGCGCGGACGCGACGACGAACACGCCGAGGGCGACCAGGAACACCTTCCGCCGTCCGAGCAGGTCCGCAGCGCGTCCGCCGAGGAGGAGGAAGCCGCCGTAGCCGAGGACGTACGCGCTCACGACCCATTGCAGCGAGCTGGTCGAAAGCCCCAGGTCCTCGCGAATCGAGGGGAGGGCGACGCCGATCATGGACACGTCCATGGCGTCGAGGAAGAGCGCGCCGCAGAGCACGAGCAGCATGCCCCAGGCACGACCGCTCAGCCGCTCGCCGGCCTCGAGGACGTTCGTCTGCGAAGTCATTGGACGATGGTGGCTCGTGCTCGCACCCTGGTACCAGAGCGTGTTTATCCTGGTACCGGCGCTACCTGCCTAGCCTGGCAGCCATCAGCAATACTCGTTCCAGGTATGGCAACGCTCGAGACCGTCAGGGACACGACCGCGCTCTTCAGGGTTCCGGACCCGGACGCCACGACGCTGCGCCGGCGCGAGCTCGGCGCGTTCCTGCGCAGCCGCCGCGAGCGCCTCAAGCCCGAGCAGGTCGGCCTTCGCTCGATGCGCCGGCGGCGGACCCCGGGCCTTCGCCGCGAGGAGGTGGCGCAGCTCGCCGGGGTGGGCGTCACCTGGTACACGTGGCTCGAGCAGGGACGCGAGATCAACCCGTCCGCACAGGTTCTGGACGCGATCGCGAGGACGCTGCAGTTCGACGTCCACGAGCACACCCACCTGTTCACGCTCGCCGGCATCGCGACGACCGCGATCGAGAACGAGTGTCAGACGCTCTGTCCGACCGTGCAGCCGCTGATCGACCAGCTCGAGCCGTTCCCGGCAATGGTCGTCAACGCTCGACTCGACCTGCTCGCGTACAACCGCGTCTACGCGAGCTTCTTCGACGACCTCGAGGCGATCCCGATCGAAGACCGCAACGTCCTCTGGCTCGTCTTCACCCACCCGGAGATGCAGGCAGCGATCGTCGACTGGGACGACGTCAGCGCGCGCATGGTCGCCGAGTACCGCGGGGTGATGGCCGAGCACCTCGACGATCCGGCCTGGGAGAGGCTCGTCGCCCGTCTGCAGCGGGCCTCGACGGAATTCGCCGCCATCTGGGAGCGCCATGACGTCCAGGGGGTGGAGGGCCGGACGAAGCGCGCGATGCACCCCACCGCGGGGCTCCTTCGGCTCGTCTACACGAACCTCTGGGTCGGTCAGCAGGTCGGCGTCCGCATCGTCGCGTTCACGCCGGCGGACGAGCGGACGCAAGAGCGGCTCGAGACCCTACACGCGTCGCTCGTGGCCGCACCTAGCGCGGCCTAGCGGGCGCGCCGGGGGGCCGGCGACCACTTCGATCTCGCCGGGCTGACGACGGTGTCGGCGGCCGCGACCAGAGCTGCGCGAACCGGCGATCACGACCCGATCTCCCTCGGGCTTGACGAGACCGAGATCCAGGAGTCACTCGAGCAGCGGCGCCTCCAGTTCGCGGGGGGTCGGATACTCCCGCGGGCGCACCGTCGGGGTTCGGGCGAGAAGCCGTTGGCCGTGACGTCGCGACGCGCTCAGACGAAGAGCGTGCTGAGGCGCTGCTCCTCGAGCAGCACGGTCATCTCGGCGTCATCGGAACGCTGCGCGAAGCGCTCGGCGGCGTCGAGTGTGCGCCGCAGCAGCTCGAGGTCGCCTGCGCTGTTCAGGAACACGCCTGTCTCACCAAGCACCCAGTGCACGGCGAGGTCGATGTGTGCTTGCTCTTGAAGCGGCGCGTACCAGGTCCGGGCCGTTGGCTCGGTGTGGCCCCATGGGCCACGTGAGATCCCTTTGATCGTCTGCATCGCGACGTTGCGGTCGCGACACGTCGCCAGGAGCCGAGCGACGTCGCGCGCGTACGCAGGTTCTTGGACGATCACGTGGCTGAACGGGAAGAGGACGGAATCGAAGGGGAATCGAGAGAGGCTCCGGAGGTGCATCTCCGCAACTGTGCTCCCGTGGCCCGTGACGCCGATGAATCCGACCAACCCTTCGTCGCGTGCCTCGACAGCTGCGCGAAGCGCGCCGTCGTCTCCGAGCGCCACATCCCACTCCGCCGGGTGCACGAGGTTGTGCAGCTGGATCAGATCGACGCGTTCGACGCCCATGCGCTCGAGCGAGCAGCCGGATCTCCTCGCGTGCGGCGGCATACTGGCGTTCGCCCGTCTTCGTCGCAACGAAGAAGCTGTCGCGGTGCTCGCGCAGCCACGGGGCGAGCCGAAGCTCCGCGTCGCCGTAGCTGGCTGCCGTGTCGATGTGATTGACCCCGTGCTGCAACAGGAGTGGCAAGGCTGCGTCCGCCTCGCGCTGCGAGACGGAGGCCAGCGCGGCGGCACCGAAGATGACACGGGAGCTCTCGTGGCCTGTGGCTCCGAAGGGTTGCCGGGAGATCATCCCGACACGGTACTAAGGCCCCCATCTCTCAGGGATGCTCTCCGAACCCTGTCAGCACGCGTACTCCTCCAGGAACCGGCGCAGGTGGCCGGCGAACTCCTCGCGGTGAGCACGCATGTCGTGGATCCGGTGGCCGCTTCCCGTGATGCGGAGCACCTCGACGGTCGGCTGGCTCTCCGCCAGGCGCTGTTCGTCGCCCGTCGAGAACGCGGCGCCCGCCGTGTCGTCCGCGGCGACGATGACCACGGGTGGCGTGACCGGCGATCGCGTGTCGGCTGCGGCGAGGGTCGAGCCGTCGATTGCGCCGTCGATCACGCCGATGTCGAGTCGGCTGTACCCGAAGGCCATGGTCGCGAGCCCGTCGTCCGTCAAGAGCTCGCCGAGCGGCGGCGTTCCCGGAGGGCCCCAGCGGATCGTGCCGATGTGCTGCGCCGTCTCCTCCTCGGAGAGACTGCGCTTGCGGCTCTCGAGGATCACGGCCCTCACGCCGTGGAAGACGTCCCTGAACCTCCCGGCCTCTGCATCCGGGGTCTCGCCTGCGAACAGCGGCGGATCCTCGAGCAGCGCGGCGGTGACGAGGTCTGGATGGTTCTGGGCGAGCCACCAGGCGACGACGCCGCCGAGTGAGTTCCCGACGACGACCACCGGCCGCGACTCGACGGTGCGCAGCACGGCCACGACGTCGGCGCCGTAGCGTGGGAGAAGATACGTGCCGGGTGCGTGGTCTGATCTCCCGTGGCCGCGGAGGTCCACGCGGACGATCCTCCGGCCCCGCGTGAGCTCGTCCGGAAGCCACTCCCACGTCCGGCCGCTCGAGCCGACCCCGTGGAGGAACAGCACCGGCGCTCCGTCCTCGGGCCCCTCGAGCTCGACGTGGAGGCCGACGCCGTCGCTCTCGATACGCCGCGTTTCGGCCACGAGCGAGAACGTACCGCCCGATCGTGGGACGACGTGTCGGCTGACCCGGACGGCAGGCGGCTACGAGAGCAGGGCCGAGCCGCCGAGCACGGCCCTCGCCTCGGCGATGAAGTCCGGGTCGGGGCGGACGCGGTACTCGGGGCCGAGGGCGTAGGTCTTCGGGCCTTCGGATGTGTCGAGCGAGAGGTAGACCGGGGACTCGCCGGGGAACTCGCGCACGAGGCGGGCGAGCTCGCGGATCACGCCGGCGGGTGCCTCGCGCGCGTCGAGGGAGAACCGCACCTCCCTGCGCTCGGGCACGGCCTCGAAGGCGGTCATCTCGGAGGCGAGGAGCTTCGTCTCGCCTTGCTGCTTGTGGTCGATGCGGCCCTTCACGATCAGGATCCTGTCGGTCACGCAGAGCTCGCGCGAGGCCTGGTAGGCGGAGTTGAAGACGACGACCTCGGCGGTGCCCGTCGGGTCGTCGAGCGTGAGGAAGACCATCGGGTCGCCGCGCTTCGTCGTCAGGTGCTTGACGTCGGAGACGATGCCGCCGACGGTGACGACCTCGCCGTCGCGGCGGCGCTCGAGCTCGGAGAGCGTCGCGTCGGTCTTGCGGCGGAGCTGCTCGCGGACGGCCGAGAGGGGGTGCTCGGAGACGTAGAGGCCGAGCGTCTCCTTCTCGAGCCGCAGCAGCTCCTGCTTCTCGAACTCGCCGGTCGGGATCGCCGGATGGTGGCGGGTGGCGACATCGTCGGCGGCGTCGAGCAGGCCGTCGAAGAGGGAGGACTGGCCCATCAGCCGGTCCTGCGCGAGCTTCTGCCCGTAGCCGAGCGCCTGCTCGAGGACGGCGAGCATCCCCATCCGCGACTCGCCGGTCGAGTCGAGCGCGCCGCACTTGACGAGCGACTCGAGGGAGCGCTTGTTGACGACCTGCGGGTCGACGCGCTCCGTGAAGTCCCAGATCGAGTCGAACGGCCCGTCCTCGCGCGCCGCGACGATTCGCTGCGCGGCGGTCTCCCCCACGTTCTTCACCGCGTTCAGGCCGAAGCGGATCTTGCCCTCGACGACGGCGAAGTCGACGGCGGACGAGTTGACGTCGGGCGGCAGCACCTCGATCCCCATCTCGTCGCAGGCGTTGACGTAGAACGGGACGCGGTCCTTCGTGTTCATGACGCTCGAGATGAGCGCGGCCATGTACTCGTAGGGATGGTTCGCCTTGAGCCACGCGGTGCGGTAGGCGATCAGGGCGTAGCACGCCGCGTGGGCCTTGTTGAAGGAGTAGTCCTTCGAGGCCTCCATGTCCTTCCAGAGCTGCTCGGCGACCGAGGGCGTGACGCCGTTCGCGGCGCAGCCGTCGAGGAACTTCCCCTTGAGCGAGGCCATCAGCTCGTGGATCTTCTTGCCGATCGCGCGGCGCAGCGTCTCGGCCTCGGCGCCGGTGAAGCCCGCGATCTGCTTCGCGATCTCCATCGACTGCTCCTGGTAGATCGAGATCGCGTACGTGGTGCCGGTGATCGCCTCGAGCCGCGGGTCGATGAACCGCACCTGCTCGCGGCCGTTCTTCCGCGCGGCGTAGGTGGGGATGTAGGCCATCGGGCCGGGGCGGTAGAGCGCGACGAGCGCGATCAGGTCCTCGAACACGGTGGGTTTCACCTGCCGGAGCGCGTCCTTCATCCCCGACGACTCGAACTGGAAGACGCCGGTCGCGTCGGCGCGGGCGAGCATCTCGTAGGTCTTGCGGTCGTCGAGCGGGATCGCGCCGATGTCGAGGCCGCCGCCGATCAGCGCGACGGCCTTGTCGATGACGTCGAGGTTGCGCAGCCCGAGGAAGTCGACCTTGAGGAGCCCGAGCGCCTCGACGTTCTTCATCGAGAACTGCGTCACGAGCTCGGAGTCGGCGCCCTTCTGCTGGAGCGGGACGACGTCGATCAGCGGCTCCGAGCCGATCACGACGCCGGCGGCGTGGATCGAGTCGGCGCGGGTCAGGCCCTCGAGCGGGCGGGCGAGGTCGACGATCTCCTTCGCGACGGGGTCGCTCTCGACCGCCTTCGCGAGCTCCTGTCCCGGCTTGAGCGCGTCCTCGAGCGTCTGGCCCGGGCCTTCCGGGACGAGCTTCGCGACGCGGTCGACGACGCCGTAGGGGATCTCGAGCACGCGGCCGGCGTCGCGGAGCGCGGCGCGGGCGGCCATCTTCGAGAAGGTGATGATCTGCGCGACGCGGTCGCGGCCGTACTTCTCGGTGACGTAGTTGATGACGCGCTCCCGGCCCTCGACCGCGAAGTCGATGTCCATGTCGGGCATGTCCTTGCGGGCCGGGTTGAGGAACCGCTCGAAGAGGAGGCCGTAGCGCATGGGGTCGATGTCGGTGATCTCGAGGCAGTAGGCGGCGAGCGAGCCGGCCGCCGAGCCGCGGCCCGGGCCGACCGAGACGCCGTTTCGCTTCGCGAAGCCGATGAAGTCGGCGACGATCAGGAAGTAGTCCGCGAAGCCCATTTCGCGGACGGTCTTGAGCTCGAAGCGCAGCCGCTCGTCGAGCTCCGGGGTCGAGGCGCCGTAGCGCTTGACGAGGCCCTTCTCGCACAGCTCGACGAGGTAGTCGAACGCGTCGCGGCCTTCCGGCACGGGGAAGCTCGGCAGCCGGATCCGGCCGAGCTCGAGCTCGACGTTGCAGCGCTCGGCGACCTCGAGGCTGCGGCGCATGGCGTCCTCGTGTCCGGGGAAGTCGAGCGCCATCTCGGCCGGGGTCTTGAAGTAGAACTCCTCGGCGCCGAAGCGCCAGCGGTTCGGGTTCTTGAGCGAGTCGCCGGACTGGATGCAGAGAAGCGCGTCGTGGCTGTGCGCGTCGGTCGCTTCGAGGTAGTGGACGTCTCCGGTGGCGACGAGCTGGAGGCCGCGCCGCTCGGCGAGCTTCGGGAGGCCGCGGAAGGCGGCCTGCTGCACGTCGAGCCCGACGTTCTGCAGCTCGACGTACGTGTTGTCCGGGCCGAAGATCTGCGCCAGCCGGTCGAGTTCGGCCTCGGCGTCGCCGTCGCGGCTCTCGGAGAGCGCCCGCGAGACGCGGCCGGAGAGGCAGCCCGAGAGGGCGATCATCCCCGGCGCGAGGCGCTCGAGCAGCTCCCAGTCGACGCGCGGCTTGTAGTAGTAGCCCTCGAGGTAGCCGAGCGAGCAGAGCTTGATCAGGTTCGCGTAGCCGGTGTTGTCGGCGGCGAGGAGCGTCAGGTGCGCGTGGCCCTTCGTGAGCGCGCGGCGATCGTCGACGACGTACACCTCGCAGCCGAAGATCGGCTTGATCCCCTGCTCGGCGGCGGCCTTGTAGAGGTCGATCGCGCCGGCCATCGAGCCGTGGTCGGTGAGCGACACGGCGGGCATCTCGAGCTCGGCCGCCTTCCGCGCGAGCGCCGGGATCCGGCACGCCCCGTCGAGGATCGAGTACTCGGAGTGGACGTGGAGGTGGACGAACGGGGCGGACACGGGAGAGCCATCGTAGTGGGGCGGTCCGCTGGACAAGCTCGGCCGTTTTCGCCGATGTCCGGTAGATGCGCACTTTCCCATTGCGCTCGTGCTTGCGCCGGCCCGGGCGTCGAGCTGGACCTTCCGCGGGGCGATCCCGGACTCGACAAGCGGGCTGGAGCGCCGATAACGAGGGCATGCGGCAGATCCCGATCTCACTGAAGCTCGTGGCAGCGCTGAGCGTGCTCGCGGAGGCGACCGCGGCGGCGCTCGTCTTCTGGCACACCGGCCCCCGCGCTCGCTGACGCGCCACACAGGGCGCTCGTTCGAAGCGGAACCCGGTGGGGTACAACCCGGGCGATGATCCTCGTCACGGGCGGAACGGGATTCGTCGGCGGCCACGTCGTACGGGCCTTGCTGGATGCGGGGAAGCCCGTGCGCTGCCTCGTCCGTGACCCGGGCCGGGCCGAGAGAGCTCGAGGGCCTCGGCAGCGAGCTCGTCGAGGGCGACATGACCGAGCCGGAGACTCTCCGCGGCGCCGTCGAGGGCGTCGAGAGCGTCGTCCACCTCGTGGCGATCCGGCAGGGGAAGCGGTCGGAGTTCGAAGCCGTGATGAGTCGCGGCACGCGGGCACTCCTCGACGAAGCACGGCGCGCAGGCGTCCGGCGCTTCGTCCACATGAGCGCCCTCGGCACGACGGAGGAGACGAAGGACATCGTCCCCTACTACGGGGCGAAATGGGACATGGAGCAGGCGGTGCGGGGCTCGGGGCTGCCGCACGTGATCTTCCGGCCGAGCTTCGTGTTCGCGCCCGACGGCGGGATCCTCCCCACCTTCCGGAAGCTGGCGAAGCTGACGCCGGTCACGCCGATCGCAGGGTCGGGGGAGCAGCGTCTCCAGCCGATCTGGGCCGAGGACCTCGCGGCGTGCTTCGTGCGGGCCCTCGACGACGACGGTGTGACGAACCGCACGTTGGAGCTCGGCGGCCCGGACGTCGTCAGCTGGAACACGCTCTGGGCGCGACTCAAGCAGGCGCTCGGGGTTCGGCGGCCGAGCCTCCACGTGCCGATGGCGCTGATGCGCGCGAACGCGCTCGTGACCGAGCGCCTCCCGGGCAACATCCCGCTCACCCGCGACCTCCTGAAGATGATGGAGGTGGGCGACAACGTCGTCACGGGCGACGACGGTGCGCGTGCGCTCGGCGTCTCGCTGCTGCCGCTCGACGAGCAGCTCCGGCGGAGCGCGTAGCCGCGCCTGGCTCGGGCGCGGCGCTCGCGCCGTGCGCCGGGGTCGGGCATACTGGTTGGTGTTCCCGACGAAGGAGGTCGCCGAGATGACCAAGACCGCTTCCTCCCGGCCGCGCCACGCGCGGCTCGTCGGCTGAACCACAAGACGAGCCTCTCGCGACGGCGCGCCGGCACGCGCCCCTGACTCATCGTCCGAGAGGAGACCTTCTCCCGTGCTTGACCTCACCACCCTCGGCTGGGACGAGACCCGTGCCGAGCAGTTCGAGACCTTTGCCGCCGACGGCCTGATCCCGGGCCGGATCGCGGTCCAACATCGGGGTGCCTACGACGTGCTCGTCGAGCCCGGCGAGCTCCGCTGCGACGTCGCCGGGCGGCTGTACGACGAGTCACGCTCGCCGGCCGACCTGCCGGCGGTCGGCGACTGGGTCGCGGTCGCGTACCGGCCCGAGGAGGATGCGGGGACGGTCCAGGCGATCCTGCCGCGTCGCACGAAGTTCTCCCGCAAGACCGCCTGGACGGCGGCCGAGGAGCAGGTGCTCGCGGCCAACATCGACGTGGTCTTCGTCGTCACGTCGCTCAACGAGGACCTCAACCTGCGGCGTCTGGAGCGCTACCTGATCCTCGCCCGGGAGAGCGGCGCCCAGCCGGTCGTGCTGCTCACGAAGAGCGACCTCGCAGCCGACACCGCGGCCGCCCTCACCGCCATCGAGTCGATCGCGGCGGACGTTCCCGTCCATGCGCTCTCGAACGTCACGGGCGAGGGGCTCGACGCGGTGCGCGGCTACCTCCACGCCGGTGTCACCGCTGCGCTCCTCGGCTCGTCGGGCGTCGGGAAGTCGACGCTCGTCAACACGCTTCTCGGGGAAGAGCTGCTCGCGACGCAGGAGCTCCGCGGAGACGGACAGGGCCGGCACACGACGACACGGCGCGAGCTCGTCCAGCTTCCCGGCGGCGCGCTCGTGATCGACACGCCCGGCATGCGCGAGCTGCAGCTGTGGGTCGCCGACGAGGGGCTCGAGGAGACGTTCGACGACGTGACCTCGCTGTTCGCCCACTGCCGCTTCGCGGACTGCCAGCACGACAGCGAGCCGGGCTGCGCCGTGAAGGCGGCGATCGCCGACGGGACGCTCGCAGCCGGAGCGCTGGGACAGCTACCTGAAGCTGGAGGCCGAGCTGGCGCATCTCGAGCGGCGGCTCGACAAGCGGGCGCAGTCCGAGGAGCGCAAGCGCTGGAAGGCGCTGTCGAAGTTCCAGCGCGAGGTGTCGCGGACGAAGGGGCGGCGTTGAACGCCCTTCTTTGCATGGAGCCTGCCGAGGTCTACGATCGCCACATGCCCACCGTCGGGGAGATCATGACCCGGGACGTCCTCGGGCTCGATCCCGCGACGAGCCTCGTCGACGCCGCCCGGCGGATGCACGAGCGGCGGGTCGGAGCGGTCGTCGTGACGGAGGGCGAGCGCCTGGTCGGGATCGTCACCGAGCGGGACGTCCTCCGCGCGGTCGCGACCGGCGCGATCGAGGGCTCGGTCGCCGAGGCGATGACGCACGGCCCGGACACCATCGGCCCGGACGAGGGTGCGGGCCAGGCGGCCGCGCTCATGATCCACGGCGGCTTCCGCCACCTCCCCGTGGTCGAGGGCGACGACGTCGTCGGGATGCTCTCGATCCGTGACCTCGTCCGCGTGTCCGTGGACGACGAAGCCCCGCGCGGCGTCTAGCCGAACGCCGCCTGCTTGTCGTCCTCGGAGAGCCGCCCGGCGGCATACCGTGACGTGCCGTCGCTCTGCAGCTCCCGCGCTCCCGCTGCGAGCGCGCCGTAGGCGGCGCCGGCGAGGAGGCTCCCCGTCGAGATGCGGCGGACGCCGAGCCGCGCGAGCTCCGCGATCGGCGGCGTTGCGGGCACGGCGAGCACGTTGACCGGCACTCCGACGGCGTCGACGACCGCGGAGATCTCCTCCGCCGTCGCGAGCCACGGCGCGTAGACGCAGTCGGCGCCGGCGTCCCGGTAGGCGACGAGCCGCGCGATCGTGTCGTCGAGGTCGTCGACGCCGTGGAGGTGGTTCTCCGCGCGGCCCGTCAGCACGAGCGGCGGGTCGAACGCGCGGGCCGACTCGGCGGCCTCGGCGACGCGCTCGACGGCGAGCAGCGACATCCTCGATCCGCCCCGCGACGGGGTCCCAGTCCTCGATCGAGCAGCCTGCCGCACCCGCCTCGCCGAGGAGCCTGACGGTCTCCGCGACGCCGCCCGCGTCGTCGGGGAAGCAGCGCTCGCTGTCCACGTTGAGCGGCAGGTCGGTGGCCGGAGCGAGCTGCGCGACGTGATCGACGAGCTCGCCGCGCGTCACCTGGGTGTCGAGCTTGCCGAGCGCCCAGGCGAACCCCGCGCTCGTGGTGGCGAGCGCCTCGAAGCCGAGCGAGGCGAGGATGCGCGCCGACCCGATGTCCCAGGGGTTCGGCATCACGAAGAGCCCCTGCCGCGCGTGGAGCTCGCGGAAGCGCGCGCGACGGTCGGCGGCCGACACGGTCACGCGCCTCAGCGCTTCCAGGGCGGGACGGGATCCGTCTCGATCTCGTAGCGCTCGATCGCCGAGGCGACGACGGACGGCTCGATCGCGCCCTCGTCGGCGAGCGCCTTCAGCGCGGCGACAGCCACGTGGTAGCGGTCGACCTCGAAGAAGCGGCGGAGCGCGACGCGGTAGTCGCTCCGCCCGAAGCCGTCGGTCCCGAGGACGACGTAGCGGCCGGAGACGTACGGGCGGATCTGGTCGGCGTATGCCCGGATGTAGTCGGTGGCGGCGACGGCGGGGCCGGCGCGCCCGTCCAGGCATTCCTCGACCCAGGTGCGGCGCTGCGGCTCGGTCGGGTTCAGCATGTTCCAGCGCTCGACCTCCATCCCGTCCCGACGCAGCTCGTTGAAGCTGGGCGCGCTCCACACGTCGGCGGCGACGTCGAAGTCGGCAGCGAGGAGCTCGGCGGCCGCCTCGACCTCTCGCAGGATGGAGCCCGAGCCGAGAAGCTGCACGCGCGGCCCCTCGCCCGCGGGCGCCTCGCGCAGAAGGTAGAGGCCTCGCAGGATTCCCTCCTCGGCGCCCTCGGGCAGCGGCGGGTGCCGGTAGTTCTCGTTCATCACGGTGAGGTAGTAGAAGACGTCCTCCTGCTCGGTGAGCATGCGCCGGAGGCCGTCGCGGACGATCACCGCGACCTCGTAGCCGTAGGTCGGGTCGTACGCGACGCAGTTCGGGATCACCGACGCAAGCAGGTGCGAGTGCCCGTCCTCGTGCTGGAGCCCCTCGCCGTTCAGCGTCGTGCGGCCCGCCGTGCCGCCGATCAGGAAGCCGCGGGCGCGGCTGTCGCCCGCCGCCCAGGCCAGGTCGCCGACCCGCTGGAAGCCGAACATCGAGTAGAAGACGTAGAACGGGATCATCGCCGTGCCGTGGTTCGCGTACGCGGTCGCGGCGGCGATCCACGAGGAGAAGGCGCCGGGCTCGTTGATCCCCTCCTGGAGGATCTGACCGTGCTGGTCCTCGCGGTAGAACATGAAGTCGCCCGCGTCCTCCGGCTCGTAGAGCTGCCCCACCTGGGAGAAGATCCCGAGCTGGCGGAACATCCCCTCCATCCCGAACGTCCGTGACTCGTCGGGCACGATCGGCACCACCCGGGGGCCGAGGGCGTCGTCGCGGACGAGCGAGTTGAGGATGCGGACGAGCGCCATCGTCGTCGAGTTCTCTCGCTCGCCGCTGCCCTCGAGGACGTTCGCGAACGGCGGCGGCGTCGGCAGCGGCTCCGCCTCCGTGTGCCGGGCCGGGAGGCTGCCGCCGAGCGCCTCGCGACGCTCGAGCAGATGCCGGAGCTCCGGGCTCGACTCCGGGGGCCGGTAGAAGAAGGCACCGGTCGCCTGCTCGTCGGTGAGAGGGATCCCGAGCCTGTCGCGGATCGCGAGGCGCGCCTCCTCGTTCATCGCCTTCTGCTGGTGCGTGATGTTGCGGCCCTCGCCGGCCTGCCCCATCCCGTAGCCCTTGATCGTCTTCGCGAGGATCACGGTCGGCTGCCCCGTGTGCCGGACGGCCGCGTGGTAGGCGGCGTAGACCTTCTTCGGGTCGTGCCCGCCGCGGCGGAGCGCCCAGATCTCGTCGTCCGTCCAGTCGGCGACCATCGCCTTGGTCTCGGGGTAGCGGCCGAAGAAGTGCTCGCGCACGTAGGCGCCGTCGTTCGCCTTGAACGTCTGGTACTCGCCGTCGACGCACTCGTCCATCAGCTTGCGCAGGACGCCCTCGTCGTCCGCCTCGAGGAGGGGATCCCAGTTCGAGCCCCAGATCACCTTGAGCACGTTCCAGCCCGCCCCGCGGAAGTTCGTCTCGAGCTCCTGGATGATCTTCCCGTTCCCGCGGACGGGACCGTCGAGACGCTGCAGGTTGCAGTTGATGACGAAGACGAGGTTGTCGAGGCGCTCGCGGCCCGCGAGCGAGATCGCGCCCATCGACTCCGGCTCGTCCATCTCGCCGTCGCCCATGAACGCCCAGACCTTGCGGTCGCCGTGCTCGACGATCCCGCGCGCGGCGAGGTACTTCATGAACCGCGCCTGGTAGATCGCCATCAGCGGGCCGAGCCCCATCGACACCGTGGGGAACTGCCAGAAGGACGGCATCAGCCACGGGTGCGGGTACGACGACAGCCCGCCGCCGCCGACCTCCTGCCGGAAGCGCCGCAGCTCGTCCTCGGACAGCCGCCCTTCGAGGAACGCACGCGCGTAGAAGCCCGGGGCCGAGTGGCCCTGGAGGTACACGAGGTCGCCGAGATGGTCCTCGGAGCGCGCCCGCCAGAAGTGGTCGAAGCCGACCTCGTAGAGCGTCTCCGCGGACTGGTAGCTCGCGATGTGGCCCCCGAGCTCGGTCGACTCGGCGTTCGCCTGGAGCACGATCGCGATCGCGTTCCAGCGGACGAGGGCGGTCGCGGCCGCCTCGAGCTCCGGGTCGCCGGGCATCTCCGGCTCGTCCTCGGTCGGGATCGAGTTGACGTACGGCGTCGAGACGCCGGCGCTGACGGGAACGTGGAGGTCCTGGGCCCGGTCGACGGCGCGGTCGAGGAGGTAGGCCATGCGCAGTCGTCCGTCCGCGTCGACGACGGCGTCGACGGAGTCGAGCCACTCCTGGGTCTCGACGGGATCGGCGTCGGGGGCGTGTGTGCTCATGCCCGGAAGTGTGTCAGCAGCGCGAGGCCCCGGCCCGCGCAAGCGCGCGCCCCGCGTGGCGGCTACACGACGATCCCCGAGCGCACGTCGCGGAGGTAGTCGAGCCGCGCGTCGCGATTCCGCTCGGAGCGGAGGAAGCGGCTCCACGCATCCCGCTCGTGGGCCACGACGCCGAGCTCCCAGACGCAGAACGTGGGACGGTGGGGCCCGCCCTCGTGCGGCCACGGGTGGAAGTCCGGATCGGCGTCGCCGTCCTTCACCCAGACGGTCTGCCAGAGCTCGTTCTCGTTCTGCCAGGACGAGACGATCAGAAAGTAGAAGTCCTCGCCGCAGCGGTGCAGGATCACGAAGCCGAGCGCGTCGCCGAGCCGGAGCTCCCCGAGCCGCGCTGCCTCGGCCAGGCCGAGCCGCGCGAGATCGCCGACCTCGTCGGGGATCGGCGCCTCGCGCCGTGCGATGTCGTACCACTTGAGCACGGCGTCGCCGAGCGAGACGCTCCTGCCCGGCGTCGCGTGCTTCGCGACGTGGAGGTCGGCCGCCGGGACCGTGGCTGCCACCGGTTCGTCGAGCACCGTCATACGCTCCCTCCCTCGGCCGGTGCGAAGTCCATCACCCAGTTCGTCTCCCAGGTCCTGCCGCCGTCGTCGGAGAACGCCTGCTCCCACCGCGGGCTCTCGGTCGTCACCCGCGACCAGGTGAAGCGGACGAGGACCGGGCGGCCGCGATGGACGTCCTCGCCGTGGAAGACGCCGAGGTCGCCCTCGAAGCAGCCGACCACCGGTGGGTCGAGCTCCCCGGGTCGCCGCGAGTCGGCCCAGTAGATCGACCACCGGCGCTTCTCCGGGTCGAAGAAGCGGAACGACATGCCGACGAACCCGCCGTCGTGCTCCGTCCTGAACACGTCCTCGTTCCCCAGGCCGTCGAGGATCGGCCGGACGACCGCCGTCGCGGCGAACTCCTCCCAGTCGTCCGAGCCGGCGAGCCGCCGCCGGAGCATCCGGTTCGCCACGTTCCAGCTCCCGAGCAGGAAGTCGAAGTCCGTCGCCGTCGCCTCCATCTGCAGCGTCTCGCTCATCTCGCGCCTCCTCGCCGATTCGGTGCACCGACGCTATCGTCCAAATAGGGCTACTTCTGCCCTCTATTCGTGCTTCACTCGATCCCGTGCAGACGCCGACGGCCCGCCTCCTCGAGCTCCTGGAGCTTCTCCAGACCCGGCCGCTCACGACCGGGCGCGAGATCGCAGAGGTCCTCGAGATCGACCGCAGGACGGTGCGGCGCTACGTCGCGGCGCTCCAGGACATGGACATCCCCGTCGAGGGCCAGCGGGGCGTCGGCGGCGGCTACCGCGTCCGCCCCGGCTTCCGGCTCCCGCCGCTCATGCTCTCCGACGACGAGGCGGTCGCCGTCGTGCTGGGGCTGATCGCCGCGCGCCGCCAGGGCCTCGAGAGCGGCGAGGGCGCGGCGGAGGGCGCGCTCGCCAAGATCCACCGGGTGCTGCCCGACCTCCTTCGGCGGCGGGTCGTCGCGCTCGAGACGACGCTCGGCTTCACGGCCGCCCCGCGGGCCGGGGCGCCCGTGCCCGGCGACGCCGTCCTCCTCCTCGCAGATGCGATCCGGCGCGGCCGGCGCGTCCGGACGGCGTATCGCGCCTATTCCGGCGAGCGGACGCGCCGCGTGCTCAGCCCGTACGGCCTCGTCGTCCACGCCGCCCGGTGGTACCTCGCGGCGCACGACCACCTCCGCGACGACCTCCGCACCTTCCGGGTCGACCGCATGAGCCGCGCGACGCTGCTCGACACCGCAGTGCTCGCGCCGCCGGAGGGGTTCGACGCCGTGGAGCACGTCAGCAGGTCGCTCGCCCGCACGCCGTGGGGTCACGAGGTCGAGGTGCTGCTCGATCTCCCCGTCGACCGAGCCGCCCGGCGCCTCCCCGCCACGCTCGCCGAGCTCGTCGAGACGGACGACGGGACGCTCCTGCGGATGCGGGCCGACTCGCTCGACTGGATGGCCGGCACGCTGGCGAGCCTCGGGCTGCGCGTTCACGGTCATCGCGCCGGACGAGCTCCGGACGAGCGTGCGCGAGCTCGCCGAGCGACTCGTAGCCGTGGGCTAGAACACTAAACGGAGCGCGCACTCCGCTTCTGCTACCCTGCGTCGGTGACCACGCAGGAGACGAGCACCGCGACCCTTCGGCGCGATGCACAGGCGAACCGCGACCGCATCCTCGAGGCGGCGCGCGCCTGCTTCGCGGCCGATGGAGTCGACGTCCCGGTCGAGGAGATCGCGCAGCGCGCAGGGGTCGGCATGGGGACGCTCTACCGGCGCTTCCCGACGAAGCACGACCTCGTGCAGGCCGTGATCGAGGAGTCGCTCGGCGCCTTCGTCGCCGCGGCCGAGGAAGCGCTCGCGGAGAGCGATCCGTGGACGGGGTTCACGCGCTTCGTGGAGCGGGTGCTCGAGCTCCAGACCGAGAACCGGGCGCTTCGTGAGGTACTGGCCGGGACGGACGACGGCACAGCGCGCGACCAGGTGCGCCGGCGCGTCCGCCCGCTCGTGCGCGAGCTCGTGCGGCGGGCCCAGGCCGACGGCTCGATGCGCGCCGACTTCGCGCCCGAGGACATGCCGCTCGTCTTCATGACCGCCGGGCGCGTGCTCGAGGCGGCGCGTCCCGTCGCGCCGGACCTCTGGCGCCGCTACCTCGGGCTGCTCCTCGACGGGCTCCGCGCAGAGGGCGCCACGCCGCTGCCCCGCGGGCCCCTGACGGGCGCCCAGGTGAATCGTCTTCTCGATCGGGACCGGCGATGAGCGAGCACGACGGACGTCCGACCGCCGTCGAGATCCCCGAGGAGGGGCTCCAGGGCCGTGCGCTCGTGACGGTCTTCGTCGCCCTCATGCTCGGCATGTTCCTCGCGGCCCTCGACCAGACGATCGTCTCCACCGCGCTGCCGACGATCGTGGGCGAGCTCGGCGGCCTCAACCACCTTTCCTGGGTCGTGACCGCCTACCTGCTCGCCGCGACCGTCTCGACGCCGCTCTACGGGAAGCTCGGCGACATGCTCGGGCGCAAGCCCGTCTTCATCGCCGCGATCGTGATCTTCCTCGTCGGCTCGATGCTCTCGGGGCTCTCACAGACGATGATCCAGCTGATCCTCTTCCGGGCGCTCCAGGGGCTCGGCGCGGGCGGGCTGATCGTCGGCGCCCAGGCGATCCTCGCGGACATCATCCCGCCGAGGCGGCGCGGCCGGTACATGGGCCTGATGGGAGCCGTCTTCGCCGTCTCGTCCGTCGCAGGCCCGCTGCTCGGCGGCTTTCTCGTCGACAACCTCTCGTGGCGCTGGGTCTTCTACGTGAACATGCCGATCGGAGCGCTCGCGCTCGTGATCGTGATCACGCGCCTCCATCTCCACGTCCCGCCCACGCGCCACCGCATCGACTACCTCGGCGCCGGGCTGCTCGCAGGCGGCGTCGGAGCCCTGATCCTGCTGACGACGTGGGGCGGCAACCAGTACCCGTGGGGCTCCCCCGAGATCGTCGGGCTCGGGCTCGCCGGGGTCGCGTTGCTCGCCGCGTTCATCTGGCAGGAGAGCCGCGCAGCCGAGCCGATCATCCCCCTCACGCTCTTCCGCTCGGGGACGTTCCGGCTCGCGAGCGGGATGGGCTTCACGATCGGGATGGCGATGTTCGGGGCGATCATCTATCTGCCCCTCTTCCTCCAGCTCGTCTACGGCGCGAGCGCGACGAGCTCGGGCCTGCGGATGATCCCCCTCATGGGCGGACTCCTCGTCGCCGCGATCGGATCGGGCCGCGCGATCAGCCGCTTCGGCCGCTACAAGATCTACCCCGTCGTCGGCACAGCCGTGCTCGTGGTCGGCATGTTCCTGCTCTCCCGGTTGGACGTGGACTCCAACCCGTGGGAGGCGTCGCTCTTCATGCTCGTCGTCGGGGTGGGGCTCGGCCTCGTGATGCAGGTGCTCGTGCTGATCGTCCAGAACAACGCGCGCCCGCAGGACATCGGCGTGGTCACCTCGACGGCCACCTTCTTCCGCTCCGTCGGCGGCTCGTTCGGCGTCGCGCTGTTCGGGGCGATCTTCGCGTCGCGGCTCACGAACGAGCTCACGCGGCTACCGGCCGATGTCATCGCGAGGCTCGGCGACGTGGGCGCGATCGATCCCGCCCGGGCAAGGCAGCTCCCGCCGGAGGTGCGGGCGGACTTCATCCAGATCTTCGCGAACGCGCTCCACGGCGTGTTCCTCTTCGGGATGGTGATCGCGATCGTCCCGGCCGTCCTCTCCTGGTTCCTCAAGGAGGTGCCGCTCCGCACGACGCTCGGGCGCAGCGCGCCGCCGATCGAGGAATCGGTGTCCGAGGTGACGGTCGAGCCTGCGGTCACGGCGGCGGCGTCGCGCTGACGGCGTCCGCGAACGCTTCCATGCTGGGATAGGTCGCATCCGGCACCGCCTCCGTCGGGGGCGTCGCGCCGGAGCCCGGCCGATCGTGCCGCCGGTCGATCCAGACCGTGTGCAGGCCGAGAGCCTTCGCGGTGACGTGGTCGTGGAAGAGGCTCTGCGCCACGTGGAGGATCCGCTCGCGGGGCAGCCCGATCGCCTCGAAGGCGAGCTCGAAGCCGGCGCGCGCGGGCTTGTAGCTCCGGGCCATCTCGGCAGTCACCACCCAGTCGAACGTGACGCCGAGGCGCTCGTTCGACGCGGCGAAGAGGTCGGTGTCGCAGTTCGTGATCACGCCGAGCCGGTACCGCTCGTGCAGCCGGCGCAGCGCGTCGGGCGAGTCGGCGAACGCGGGCCAGTCGCGAACCGTGACCGAGAAGCGCGCGATCGCCTCGGCTGCGACGGCGACGCCGTAGTCCTCGGCGACGCCACGCAGCCCGGCTGCGAGCACCTCGCGGTAGCTCCGATACGGCGGCCGTTCGGCTTCCGCCTCGTGCCGGGCATACACCTCGAGCAGTGCGTCGTCGTCGACTGCCTCGAGCTCCGGGAGCGCGGCGCGGAGACCGGCGAGCAGCCCCGTCTCCCAGTCGATCAGCGTCCCGTAGCAGTCGAACGTGAGGACGTCGAAGCGGTCGAGGGCGACTGCCACGCGCGCAGTGAATCACGACGAGCGCTGCGACGGAGCGGCCGTCGCGGCGGCGAAGTCGTCCATCGCCGAGCGCTGCCCGATCGGCAGCTGGAGCGGGGCGACCACGGCGCCGGCGCCGGGGGGAGACGTAGCCGCCGTGTCGTCCCGACCTGGCAGGGCGCCCGTTGCGAGAACGAGCGCCGCGACGGCGACTGCTGCGCCGGCCAGATGCCGTCCGGTACCGGACGAGCCCACGCGGGCGAGCTGCGCGGGCCGCAGCTCGCACCGAAACCGCTCCATGCGCGCGCGCCTGAGCGACCGGGTCGCCGACCGCATGTCGGCGACGACCTGCGTGCACGCGACACATTCCTCGAGATGTCTCGCCAGCCGTTGCCGCCCCACCTCGTCGAGCTGGTCGTCGAGCGCGAGAGACGCACGCAGGCGCGCGTCCCGGCAGTCGCGGGCGGGCGACGGGTGGAGTGTCGTCGGCATCACAGCGACGCCCGCGGGTGGAGGACGACGCCGAGGAGGACGAGGAAGAGGCCGACACCGACGAGGAGCGCGGAGAGGTGGAACGCCTCGGCCCAGCTCCTCGGCCCGGTGGACGGTGTGCCGCGGGCGATCCGGCGCTCCTGGCCGCGCGCCGGGTCGCGCAGGCCCACGACCGCACCGGCGGTGAAGAGCAGCGACCCGACGAGCAGGAACCCGCCCGACAACGCCCGGAGCGCCGGGAGGCCCGCGGCGAGCCCGACGACCAGGGACCCCAGGGCGGTCGCGAGGCAGATGCCTGCGAGGCCCACGCCGAGATCGCGGAAGCCGCGGACGATCACGACGCCGCGACTCCGGCCTCGACGGAGATGCGGGCGCGCGGTGCACCGGCCATCTCGTCCGCGTCGAGCGGCCACTTCTCGAGCGGGTGGAAGCACGCCGCCTCGTGCTCGACGGCGAGCGCGCGGAGCAGCGGCTCGCTCGACGAGCAGTCGTCCTGCGCGCGCGGACAGCGCGGATGGAAGCGGCAGCCCTCGGGCGGGTTGATCGGGTTCGGGACGTCTCCTGTGAGGACGAACGCCTTGCGGCTCCGGCCGCGGCGCGGGTTCGCGATGGGGACGGCCGAGAGCAGCGCGCCGGTGTACGGATGCCGCGGGGCTGCATAGAGGTCGTGCGCCGACGCGAGCTCGACGAGCTTCCCCAGGTACATCACGGCGACGCGGTCGGAGATGTGCCGGACGACGCTCAGGTCGTGGGCGATGAAGACGTACGTGAGGCCGAACTCGCCCTGGAGGTCCTTGAGCAGGTTCAGGATCTGCGCCTGCACGGAGACGTCGAGCGCCGAGACCGGCTCGTCGGCGACGATGAGCTTGGGGTTGAGCGCGAGCGCGCGGGCGACGCCGATCCGCTGCCGCTGCCCGCCGGAGAACTCGTGCGGGAACCGGTTGTAGTGCTCGGGGTTGAGACCGACGACCTCGAGCAGGTCCTGCACACGCCGCTTCCGCTCGGCGTCCGTGCCGATCCGGTGCACCTCGAGCGGCTCGGAGACGATGAAGCCGACCCGCTTGCGCGGGTTGAGGGATGCGTACGGGTCCTGGAAGATCATCTGGACCTCGCGGCGCACCGGCCGGAGCTCGTCCTGGGACAGCCGGCTGATGTCCCGCCCGTCGAAGCGCACGGTGCCGCTCGTCGGCTCGAGCAGGCGGGTGATCACCCGCGCGAGCGTCGACTTGCCGCAGCCCGACTCCCCCACGATCCCGAGCGTCTCCCCCCGCCGCACCTGGAGCGAGACGCCGTCGAGCGCCCTGACCGACGCGACCTCGTGCCTGAACACGATGCCCTCGGTGATCGGGAAGTGCTTCGTCACCTCGGTGACGTCGAGCAGGACGTCGCTCATGCCGCAGCCTCGTCGAGCCCGAGCTCGGCGACCACGCGCACCGACTCCTCGAGCTTCCTGTCCTCGGCGAGGAAGCACGCGTCGAGGTGGTCCGGGTCGAAGCCGGCACGTGTCGCCTCCGGAAGCTCGCGGCGGCAGCGGTCGAAGGCGTAGCCGCAGCGCGGCCGGAACCGGCAGCCGGCGGGCGGGCGAAGGAGCGAGGGCGGCTGACCGCGGATCTGCGTCAGGCGCTCGAGCTCGACGTCCAGCCGCGGGAGCGAGCCGAGGAGGCCCCAGGTGTACGGGTGGAGTGGATGCTCGAACAGCGAGTAGACCGGCGCGTGCTCCGCGACGCGGGCGGCGTACATGACGACGATCTCGTCCGCGGTCTCGGCGACGACGCCGAGGTCGTGCGTGATGAGGATCACGGCGGTCCCGTGCTCGGCCTGGAGCTCCCGGATCAGGTCGAGGATCTGCGCCTGCGTCGTGACGTCGAGCGCCGTCGTCGGCTCGTCCGCGATGAGGAGCGCCGGGTCGTTGATGAGGGCCATCGCGATCATCACGCGCTGGCGCATCCCGCCGGAGAACTGGTGCGGGTAGTCGTCGACCCGCTGCTCGGCCCGCGGGATCCCGACCTCCTGCAGCCCCGCGATCGCAAGTTCGCGGGCCTCGCGCCGCGTGACGTCGCGGTGGAGGATCACGGCCTCGGCGAGCTGGTTCCCGATCGAGAGCACCGGGTTGAGCGACGTCATCGGGTCCTGGAAGATCATCGAGATCTCGCTGCCCCGGAGGGCGCGCAGGCGCCTCTGCGACGCCTGGAGGAGGTTCTCGCCGCGGAAGAGCGCCTGGCCCGTCGAGACCGACGTGTGCTTCTTCGACCCCCGCAGGAACGCCTCCATCTGCGGCCCCGGCGGCGCGGCGGGGTCGAGCGACACGCGCCCCGGCTTCGGGTTGAGGCTGAGGATCGACATCATCGTGACGCTCTTCCCCGAGCCGGACTCGCCGACGACCCCGAGCGTCTGCCCGGGCCGCACGGCGAACGAGACCCCGTCGACGGCCTTGACGGTGCCGTCGTCCGTCTTGAAGTACGTGCGCAGGTCGCGCACGTCGAGCAGCGGCTCGCTCGAGGCGCCGCCGGTCGCCTGCGACCGCGCCGCTCACGCGAGCCTGATCCTCGGGTCGATGTACGCGTACACGACGTCGACCACGAGGTTCAGCAGGATGATCGCGAGCGTCGCGAACACGACGACTCCCTGCATGGTCGGCAGGTCGAGGTTGAGCACGCTGTTGAGCGCGAGACGGCCGAGACCGGGCAGGTTGAAGATCGCCTCGGTGAAGATCGCGCCGCCGAGCGCGACCCCGATGTCGAGCCCGAGCATCGTCACCACCGGCAAGAGCGCGTTGCGCAGCACGTGCCGGCGGATGACGACGTTCTCCGGCGCGCCCTTCGCCCGCGCGGTCCGGACGTAGTCCTCGCCGAGGGTGTCCAGGACGTTCGCGCGGATCATCCGCGCGTAGCTCGCCGCGAACAGGATCGCGAACGTGAGCCAGGGAAGGATCATGTGGTAGGCCCAGTCCGACGGGCCTCCGCACGTCGACCCCGCCGGCGGGTCGAAGACGTCGCAGTAGCCCGCGTTCGGCGTCAGCCCCCATTTGAAGCCGACGAAGTACTGCAGCAGGAGGCCGATCCACACCACGGGCGCGGAGATCCCGATGAGGATGAAGATCATGGCTCCTCGGTCGAGCAGCGATCGCGGCCGCAGCGCCGAGAGGATTCCGATCGGCAGCGCGATCAGCATCCAGAGGATCGCGCCGCCGAGGACGAGCGCGGCCGTGACCGGGATCGCCTGACCGACCATCTCGTTGACCGTCCTGCGGTTCGCGTACGAGCGGCCGAGGGAGTGGTCGACCACGAGCCGCTTCAGGAAGAGCGCGTACTGCTCGTGCACGGGACGGTCGAGCCCGAGCTGGTGCGACACGCGCGCGACGTCCTCGGCCGTCGCCGACTTGCCGGCCGCGAGCCGGGCCGGGTCGGCCGGCAGCAGGAAGAAGAGGACGTACGTGATGAGCGTCACGCCGACGAAGAGGACGCCGGCCCAGAGAAGTCGCCTGATCAGGTAGTTGAGCATCGTTCGGTCTCGTCGTGGGCCGGGGAGGGGCGGCCACCAGTCCGCCCCTCCCCGGTTCGTCGATCTGCTACTTCACGCAGATCACGTTCAGGAGCGGCCCGCTTCCCTGGGCCTCGTTGATCGTGAGGCAGCCCACCTTGGACGACAGGAACACCCGGTCGTTCGAGTTGACGAGCGGGGCCCACGGCGGGTCGTTCCGCATCATCGTGCCGTCGAGCGCCGCGTAGGCAGCACCGCGGCTCGGGCCGGTCAGGAGCGACGCGGCCGTCATCTCGCGGTTGTACTTCGCGACGTTGAAGTACGCGTAGTTGTTGTGCTGCGGGTGCGTGACCTGCGTGCCGTCGAGCAGGATGTTCACCCAGTCGTACGGGTCCGCGTAGTCGGCTCCCCACCGCTCGATCGTCAGGTCGAAGTCGGCGGTCTTCGGGTTGCCGGCGTTCGTGAACTGCTGCGCCCGCGGGAGCAGCTTGACCTCGGCGTCGATCCCGATCTGCTTCAGGTTGTACTGGATCAGCTGCGCCTGGAGCGGTGCGAAACCGGCGTTCGACGACCAGAGCACGGCCTTGCCGCCGCGGAGGTTGCCCTCGGCGAGCTTCTTCGCCTGCTTGATCGTGTTCGCCGTGACCCGCAGGGGGTAGATCCCCTGCGGCTTGTAGCCGAGCATCCCCGGCGGGAGGATCTGCCCCGTCCGCTTGCCGAACAGGTACCCGCCCTGCGCGGAGAACGCCTGGCGGTCGACGACCCAGTTGACCGCCTTCGCGAGCTGCGGGTTGTCCTTGAACAGCGGCCGCGCGTGGTTCAGCGCGATGTAGCGGATGTCGAGCAGCGGCCGCACCTGGACGCGGCCGTCCTTCTTGTTCAGGCCGTACTTCGACGTCACGTTCTTCCACTCCGTCGCGGGGATCCCGCCCGAGGCGTAGTCGGTCGTCCCCTTCTCGACGTTCTGGAACGCGACGGCGACGTCGTTGCCGATGTTGACCTGGATCGTGTCGGGGTTCGCGGCGCGGGAGCCCTTGTAGTACGGGTTCCGCTTGAGCGTGATCGACCGCCCCGGCGTCCGGGACGAGAAGTAGTACGGCCCGCACGAGGCGTACTGGTTGATCCCGTTCGCGTCGATCTGGCCCGCGAGGGACCCGTCGATCGCCTGGACGAAGGGCATCGTCGTCCGCGCGATGAAGTCGGGCGAGGCCCTCGTCAGCTGGACGACCAGCTTGCTCCCGCTCGCCTTCACGCCGGAGATCGAGCCGGCGTCGCCGTTGATGACCGCCTGCGCGCCCTTGACGATGTCGAGGAACTGGACGCCCGTCGACTGCATCCTCGGGTTCGCGAAGCGGTTGAACGCGTCGGCGAAGCTCTTCGCGGTCACGGCCTTCCCGTTCGAGAAGCGGAAGCCCTTCCGGATGGTGAACGTGTACGTCTTGCCGTCCTTCGAGACGAGCGGCAGCCCCGCTGCCACCTCGGGCGTGGCGACGGCGCCGGCCGTGCCCTCCTTGTCCGGCCAGTTGAAGAGCTTGCACGCCGTGGCGCCCTCGAGCTTCCACGTCTCGCCGTAGTACGAGAGCTGCGGATCGATGTAGTCGACGTCGGTCGTCATGTCGACGACGACGGTGCCGCCCCGCTGGGCGCTCGGCGCGGCCGTCGCGGCCGCGACGAGCAGGAGGGACAGGCCCGTGATCGCGAGCGCGATCCCGAGCAGGCGCTTGCCGTCCATGTGGCTCCTTTCCGAGGTGGGTCGTGCTGGTCCGAGGGTCACCGCGACCCCCGTGGGTCGAACGCGTCGCGCAGCCCGTCGCCGAGCAGGTTGAAGGCCAGCGTCGTGAGGAGCAGCGCGATCCCCGGCCACACCATGAGGAGCGGACGGGAGGTGTAGTACTGCGGCGCGTCGGCGAGCAGGTTCCCCCAGCTCGCGGTCGGCAACTGGATGCCGAGCCCGAGGAACGAGAGCCCCGCCTCGGCGAGGATGAACGCCGCGACGTTGAGCGTGGCGAGCACGATCAGCGGCCCGAGGAGATGGGGGAAGATGTGCGAGCGGATGATCCGCCAGTTGCTCGCCCCGACCATCCGCGCCGCCTCGACGAACTCCTTCTCGCGCAGCGAGAGCGCGACGCTGCGCATCACGCGCGCCGAGTAGAACCAGCCGAGGAGGCCGAAGATGAGGATCAGCGTGATGACCCCCTCGCCGAGGAACCCGAGGGTGACGTGGTTGAGCCGCGTGCCGACGGTGCCCGCGAGCGTGATGACGAAGAGGAGGTACGGGAACGCCATCGTGAGGTCGACGAGCCGCGAGATCGTCGTGTCGGCCCAGCCCCGGTAGAAGCCGGCGACGGCGCCCGCGATGGAGCCGAGGAAGAGCGAGAGGAGGGTCGCCCCCACGCCGACCTCGAGCGAGACCTGCGCGCCGTAGAGCAGCCGCAGGAACTCGTCGCGGGCGAGCGTCGAGTCGGAGCCGAGAACGAAGAGCTGCTGCTCGAGCTCCCCGCTCTCGGTCAGCTGGCCCACGTGCGTCCACGGCCCCGCCGGGAGCTGGTCCGCGTCGAGGCCGCCGGAGACGAGAAACGGCTCGTTCGGTCCGTGACCGAGGAGGCGCGAGGCGACCGGCGCGCCGATGAAGGCGGTGAGGACGAGGAGAACGACGAACACCCCGCCTGCGAGCGCGAGCTTGTCGCGCTGAAGGCGCAGCCACACGCCCTCCCAGTAGCCGCGCGCGGCGACGACCGGGGCGTCGAGCTCGTCGTCGACGATCGGGTCGTCGAGAGGCGGCGCGACCCTGCCGCGGATGACGGCCTGGCCGTTGGCGGCGGCCTCCGCGCTGTCTGCGACGTGGCTCACCGGGGCACCATCGCCGAGGCCCGCGGCACCCAGTTGTCGACGACCCAGCGGGCACCCGCCCCGGAGCCGTTCTTGCGGAGCTCGAGGAAGAAGACCTGCGCGCGAACACCCGAGCCCTTGCGGGGGAGCAGCGCCACCTCGAGCAGCGCGCTCCGTGTGTACGACGCGTCGACCTTGTACGGGGCGACGTCGAGCTTGTCGATCGGGTACGGGACGACCGGGTTCTCGCCGCTCGTCCAGCGCTTCTTCGAGAGGCCGCCGCGGAGGTTCGGGCCGACGAGCGTCCACGCCTCGTCGAGGTTCTTCCGCGCGACTGCGGTCTGGATGAAGCGGATGGCGACGCGTCGCGCATCCCGGCCGAGCGGCGCCTCGACGAGCTGCTCCGGCTGCTGCGCCGGCGCGGCGCTGAAGTGCTCGGGCGCGGGGTTCTTGTTCGGTCCGAGGACGAGCACGAGGACGATCCCGGCGACGAGCGCGATCCCGGCGCCGATCCACGCCGCGCGCCTGCGCGCGCCGGGCGCGAGCCGCAGCGACCTCCGGCGGGAGGAGGGCGCGCCTGCGTTCGGGTGGCTCGGGCTGGTGGTCGCCATGGCGTGGTGACCGTCGACTCGGGGCCCGGCCCGGCGCTCTCCACGGGCCGGACCGCCCGACGTCTGACGACGATCACGTGTCTACTGGACCGGCGACAGGGAATCCAGGAAACGTCGAAAAGTTCGACGTTTTGGGTCGGGCGGTCGGCGGCTCAGCCTTCGACGGGACGCTGCGCCGGTGCGATGCCCCAGCGCGGCGACGTCCGTCGCTCGCGAAGCGCGAGCTCCGCGAGTTGCGCGTCGGCGTTGTCGAGCAGCCGGAGCAGAGCGCGCCCGTGCGCGACGACGATCCGCCCGGCCGGCGTCACGACGACCGTGCGCGACCCGCTTCCCCGGACGAAGAGCGACTCGCCGATCGAGGCTTCGAGCTGTGCGATCTGATGGCTGATCGTCGAGCGGGAGTAACCGAGCCTGCGTGCCGCCTGGACGAAGCTCCCCTCCTCTGCGACAACGACGAGCGCGAGGAGCGACCGCACCTGGAGACCGAGCCAGCGGGAGCGCTCGAGGGGCCGGTGCGGAGCCGGCTCGCCGCTGAACTCGCGCGAGCTGGCGCGCGCCTGCTCGGCACGCTCCTTCGCGAGCTGGACGGCGTACTGCCGGCGGAAGGCGTCATCCATCGCCTGGCGCCCCGCCTAGGCGCCGCGGATGAAGAGACCGGCTCGGGAGCGGCGCAGCGCACGTGCACGCCGCGACGACGCGATGCCTCCGGGACGTACCGAGGAGTTGCCCGAGGTGGTCGATGCCGCGTACGACGTTCGATCGCGCGAAAAGTTGGCGGGCCCGCTCGATCGCTTTCGCAGCCCATCCATGCGCCCGGGAGCGGCGGGCGCGTCACCCCGCACCCGCCGCCCGCCTCCCCCGCGCCTAGAACGGGCAGATGCCGGGATCGGGAACGTCCTCGCGCCGGGTCGCTCCTGCCGGCACGAGCTGCACCGCGATCGTCTGCGCGATCGAGCTCGTCTCGTTCCGGATGACGTGGACGTGCCCGTCGCCCGGATCCACGAACGCGTTCGTCGGCTGTGTTGGCCGTGTACACGTGCGGCGTGCAGGCGCGGTCGTCGCGCGTCGTACGTGGTCACCGCTCCCCTGCGTGACGATCACGAAGCTCGGCCCCGGATGGGTGTGCCAGCCCGCTCGATGCTCCGCCGCCAGGCTGGTCCCACGTGTTCTGCTGCACGTACAGGTCCGAGTCGCCCTTCGTCTTGAGTGTGCTCGTTCCACCGCCGGCGGGAACGGTGTGGACGTGCTGTAGAAGATGTCGCCGATACGTCGCCTTGGCGAGCGTCGTGGCCGCTGAATCCCGGTCGACGCGGCGTCGCGAGCACGTTCGCCGCCATAGACGGTCAGCGCCGCCCGCCGACGAGCAGCGCACGAGCAGGGCCCATCTGGATCTTCATGTCTCCTCCTCTCCGGACGAGACCGCCTCGACGACGCGGATCGGGTCGAGCCCGGCGCGCTCCGCGGCGAGCGCGGCCTCGTCGAGCCGACGGCGCGTCGAAGACGAAGAAGCAGATCTCGTCCTCGGGTACGTGGATCGAGCGGTCGAAGCGGACGCGCGTCTCCTCCCGCGTCAGCTCCTCCGCGGCCGAGCGTGCCCGCCGCTCGCGGTCGGCGCGCTCGCGCGCGTCGCCGCGGGCGAGATAGGTCTCGACGAGGTAGCTCGGCACGCGCTCGACGCTAGGCGGCGGCGCTGCGCGCGGAAACGTCAGAACGTCTGAACTTTGCGCGCGGCCGGCGGACTCGTCAGGCGAGAGCCGGCGGGCGAGCTCGGTGCGCGAGCGCACGCCGAGCTTGGCGTAGATGTGCGTCAGGTGGCTCGCGACCGTCCGCTCGCCGAGGAACAGCGCGGCGGCGACCTCCCGGTTCGTTCGGCCCTCGGCGACCAGTGCGGCGACGCGGCGCTCGGCCGCCGTCAGCCCTTCCGCGCGGCGTGCGGCCGCCGATCCGCCCGAGCTCGGCGCGCGCCCTGGCGGCCCAGCCGGCGGCGCCGAGCGTCTCGAAGCCGTCGAGCGCGGCCTCGATCGCGTCGCGGGCGGGGCGCTTCTGGCGCGCGCGGCGCCTGACGATGCCGAGCGCGAGCAGTGCGCGGGCCCGCCGAACGGATCGCCGACGGCCTCGTGCTGCGGCGACCGCCTGCTCGAGCAGGTCGAGCGCGCGCTCGACGTCGCCGCGCGCGGCGCACGAGGCCGCGGCAGCGCGTCACGTGCGCGAGCACCCACTCGCGGTCGACCCGCGTCGCGTCCGCCTCCCAGCGTCGAGGAGGCGCGACCGCGTCGTCGATCGCGGCCGAGCTCGAGCAGCAGCTCGACGTGGTCGGCGGTCCACCAGCGGAGCTCGGCTCGCCCCAGCCCGAGCTCCGCCGCCTGCCGGTCGGCCTCGCCGAGCCACTCGAGGCCGCGGCCGCGTCGCCGCTCCAGAGCGCGACGAGCCCGAGGACCGCGAGGTGCTGGGGCGGGTGGAGCCCGAACTGCTCCTCGGCCAGCTCGAGCGCTCGCTCCGAGTGCTCGCGGGCGAGCTCGAGCTGGCCGCGGTGGACGGCGATGACGGCGATCGGCAGGTGGTCCTGCGGCACCTCGAGGCCGTACTGGATCGAGATGTCGTGGGCGCGAGCGGCGTGCTCGGCCGCGAGCTCCCAGCGCCCGGCCCAGAACTCGACCCAGGCGAGGCCCCAGAGCGCGCGGGCGCTCCGCGGCTCGTCGCGCTCGCGCCACTCGGCGTACTCGCGCTCGAGCAGCGCGCGGGCTCGTCCCGCGTCGAGCGCCGGCGCGAGCGTGTTCACGATCGCCTGCGTCGCCTCCTGCACGAGCCGCTCGCCGCCGACGCGCGGCCGCGAGGTCGCTGCGCGCGCGCCGGGAGATCGCCCGGCGCCTCGGCGTCGCCGGCGAACCAGCCGAGGATCGCCTGCACCGCGCGGGCGCGCGCGCGGAGCACGTCGTCGTCGAGCTCGCTCGGCGAGCTCGAGCGCGGCGCGCGGCGTGGTCGAAGCCCGCCGCTGAAGCGGGTCGCCCAGGCGAGCCGGCAGTGGATGAGCGACTGGAGCGCCGGACGCGACGCCGCCTCGCGCAGCGCCTCCTCGAGCAGCGCGACGGAGCGGTCGACGCTCTCGAGCTCGGCGAGGAGGACGAGCGCCTCGGCGCGCAACGGGCCGATCTCGGTCTCGGCCAGCAGGTCGGTCGCGATCGTCCGCGCGCGCGTCCACTCGCCGGCGGCCTGATGCGCGCGAGCCGCCGCCAGCGCCCGGCGATGGCGCTCGTCGGCGCGTCCGGCGGGGTCAGCCGGAGCGCATGCTCGGCGAGCTCGGCCGCGACGGCCGCCGCGCCGCGATCGGCGGCCAGCCTCGACGGCGTCGTCGAGCACGCGGCCGCGACGTCGGCGTCCGGCGTGTCCGTCGAGAGCGCGAGGTGACGGGCGCGGAGGAGCGGGTCGTCGACGAGCGCCGCGAGCCGCGCGTGGACGCTCCGCCGCTCGTCGCCGAGGTCCCGGTAGAGGACCGAGGAGCAGCGGATGGGTGAAGCGGATCGCCCCGTGTCGCGCTCGATCACATGCGCGGCGACGGCCGGCTCGAGCGCGTCCGGCGCGACGCCGGCCCGCCGAGGAGCGACTCCGAGGCCGTGCCCGAGCGCCGCGGCGAGCGCGAGCGCCTCGCGGGTGGACGCCGGGAGCCCGGCGATCCGGGCGCGCAGAGCTCCTCGAGCGTCTCGGGAACCGGGAGCGGCGCGAGCGGGTCGACGTCCGCGTCGAGAGCGCGGGCCAGCTCGAGCGCGAAGAACGGATTCCCGCCCGACCGCTCGTGGATGCGGAGCAAGGTCTGGCGCGCGAACGGCCTGCCGAGCCGGTCGCGCAGGAGCGATGGAGCGCGCCGACGCTCAGCGGCCCGACCGGCACCCGCTGGACGCGCTCCGGGGCGAGCGCCCGCTCGAGCTCGAGCGGCTGCGCCCCGTCGGCGACCCGCCGGGCGAGCAGCACGAGCACGTGGCTCGCGCGCGAGCCTCCGCAGCGCGAACGCGAGCGCGCTCGACGAGGACGGAGTCGAGCCACTGGACGTCGTCGATCGCGATCAGGAGCGGCTCGCGCTCGCTGAGCAGCTGGAGCACGTCGCGCACGGCGACGGCGAGCGCACGGTCGATCGACCGGCTCGCCGCGGCGTCCTCGAGCAGCAGCGCGACCTCGAGCGCGCGCCGCCGCGGCGGCGGCGAGCGACGGGCAGGACGTCGTCGAGGACGTCCTCGAACAGATCGCCGAGCCCGACGTGGGCGAGGCCGCGCTCGGCCTCGGCCGGTCGGACGAGAGGACGCGCAGACCCTGCGCGCGCGCACGCTCGACGCCCGCGAGCCAGAGCGTCGACTTGCCGATCCCGGCCTCGCCCTCGAGCACGAGCGCGGCGGCCCGTCGCGCGCGCCGTCGATGAACGCGGCGAGGAGGCGAGCTCCTCGTCCCTGCCGACGATCTCGGGCGCCATCGTCCTCGTCACGATCGTGACATGAGCGGCCTCAGCCCGCCGCCCGCCGCACGAGGGCGACGATCACCGCCTCCTCCGTCTTCGTCAGCGCCGTCAGGGCGAACGCGGTCGGCCACATGGCGCCGTCGTCGAGGGTCGCGACGTCGTTGAAGCCGAACGTCGCGTACCGCGACTTGAACTTCGCCCCGCTCTGGAAGAAGCAGACGACCTTGCCGTCCTTCGCGTAGGCGGGCATCCCGTACCAGGTTCTCGGCGGAAGATGGCGCGCCGGCGTGACGATCGCGTGGATGCGCTCGGCCATCTTCGCGATCCGCCTGTGGCATCTCCGCGATCTTCGCGAGCAGTCGCTCTCACCGTCCGCCTTGCTTCCACGACGTGAGCGCTTGACCTCCTGCGCACGCTCCCGCATCGCGGCGCGTTCCTCCGGGGTGAACCCCTCGGCCTGCTCCGTTCTCGTCTTCGTCTGTTTCTTCTCGGTCATGCACGCAGGCTAGTCGGCGACGGACGCATGGTCGCTCGTCCTGGCGTCGTACCCATGGCCGTCTCGGGCGTGCCCGAGCTGCACGAGGACGATGCGCTGCTCTGGACGAACAGCTGGCCCTGCCCTTGCGCCGCGCGGGCCGCGGCTTCAGAGTGACGAGACGTGGCCCTCGCCGTCGTCGCAACGAGATCATCGGCCGCGGCGACGAGCTCGTCGCGGTGGACGAGATGCTTGAACGCGCCTCGGGTGGGTTCGCGGCGCTCGTCCTCGAAGGTGAGCCCGGGATCGGGAAGACGGCGCTTTGGGACGCAGGGCGAGCGGCGGCGGCGGAGCGTGGCTTCCGCATCCTGTCGTCGAGGCCGGCGAGGTCCGACGCGCAACTGTCGCTGGGAGTCTTTGGCGATCTCTTCTCGACCGTCTCGCCGGAACTGCTCGCGCGGCTTCCCGGCCCGCAGCGGAGAGCGCTCGATGTCGCACTGCTCCGGGCCGATCCCGAGGGCGTGGCCGTCGATCAGCGCACGCTCTCCGTCGCGACCCTCGGTCTCGTTCGTCTCGCTCGCGACCGAGAGCGCCGCTGCTGCTCGCCGTCGACGACGTGCAGTGGGCGGACGAGAGCTCTGCCGGTGTCCTCGGGTTCGCGATGCGCCGCCTCGACGACTGGCCCGTCGGCGCCCTTCTAGCAGCCCGTAGGGCGGCCAGGATCAGCTCGTCGAGCTCGTAGCCGGGTTGCCAGCCGGATCGGTCGAGCGCTGCCACCTCGGGCCTCTCTCGCTGGCGGCTCTGCATCGGCTGTTCGAGCTCCGGCTCGGTCGCTCGTTCCCCCGGCTCGTCGTGAGGAACATCGAGACGGCGTCGGGGGGAAACCCGTTCTACGCCCTCGAGGTCGGGCGCGCGCTCGTCCGGCGTGGCGAGGAGGTCAGCGCTGGCGAGCCGTTGCCGATTCCGGACAGCCTCGCGACGCTCACCGCCGAGCGCTTCCGACTGCTGCCCGACGACACGCGCGATGCCGTCCTCCTCGCCGCGACTGCGCCCGTTCCACGGCTCGAGACGCTGGCGCGCGCAGGCGTCGTCGACCCCGAGCGCGTTCTTGCGCCGGCAGTTCGCGACGGCGTCCTCGCGCTCGAGCGCGGCCTCGTCCGGTTCGAGCACCCACTCCTGGCACAGGCCGCGCTCGCGTCGGTGGACGACGCGACCCTCCACGAGCTTCACGTCAGCCCTGGCGCGCGCCGCGAGCTCCCAGGACGCCCGGGCACACCACCTCGGCGCTGCGGCGACCGAGCCCGACGAGGAAGCTGCCGCGGCTCTCGAGAAGGCCGCCTCGAGGCACGAGACCGCGGCGCCTCCCTGGACTCCGTCGCGCTCTACGAGCGCGCGAGCTTGCTGTCGCCTCGGCCCGAAGCATGCCATCGCGCGCGCGCTCCTCGCGGCCGAAGGGGCGTTCATCGACCTCGCTGACCTCCACTACGCCGACGCGATCCTCGAGCGAGCGGTCGCGCGCGCTGCGCTGGGCGCCGGGCGCGCGGAGGCGATGAGCCTGCAGGCACTCGTCTGGTACTTCGAGGGGCGTCAAGCAGAGGCCACGCAGCTCTGCGAGGAGGCGCTCGCCGAAAGCGGCGGTGACAGAGGCGTCCGCGCGCGGATCCTCCTCCGCTGCGCCTACCTGCACGGGCAGGTGGACATGGCGCGCAGCGTGCAAGAGATCGAGGAGGCGGTCGGGATCCTCGAGAACGAGGCCCAGGTCGATCCCGACCTCATCGCCGAGGCACTCCTCGACCGCGCCAACGGTCGGCTCCAGATGGTGCGAGGGCTGCTCGCCGACGACGTCGAGCGGGGCGCTCGGCTGCACACGACGAGCGGTCGGTCGTGGGAGTGGGACCGGTCCCAGGTGGTCCTCTACGAGCTGGCCCGGCACACGGACGATCTCGAGACGGCGCTCGCCCGCTTGACCGCCCACATCGAGCATCGGGCCGACCGCGGCGCGGAGGATCCCTTTTGGTTCGTCCACGCCGCGCTCATCAATGCGTGGCTCGGCGACTGGTCGAGCGCGCGCGCGTGGGCCGAGCGGGCGATCGAGGCCTACGGGCGCGAGGGCGCCGACCTCTACCCCGCGTTCGCACTACGCGGACTGGCGTTGGTCGACGCGCTCGAGGGCCGGGTGGACGAGGCGCGCCGGCTGTCGCAGCGGGGCTCGAGCTCGCGGACGAGGCCGGCGATCTCGTCGTCGCCACCCTGCACCGGAACATCCTCGGGTTCGTGGCGCTCTCCGTCCGGCGACTTCGCCGAGGCCGACCTGCAGCTGCGGGCTGCAGCGGAGCTCGACGAGCGGCTCGGGGTCGAGCATCCTCTGCGCTCGCGGCACGCAGGGGATCTCGTCGAGGCGGCGATCGCAATCGGGTGATCTCGCGCGCGCCGAGCGCGCCGTCGAGCGGATGGAGCACGCCGGACGCGCCGCTCCGACGCCGTGGACGCTCGCCGTCGGCGCTCGCTGCCGGGGCCTGCTCGAGGCGGCACGCGGCGATCTGGACGGTGCGGCGGCGGCGCTCGAACGCAGCCTGCACGAGCACGAGCGGCTGCCGATGCCCTTCGAGCGTGCGCGTACGCTGCTCGCGACAGGACGCGTGCGCCACCGGCGAAAGGAGAAGCGCCTGGCGGGCGACGCTCTCGCCGAGGCGCTCCGGCTGTTCGAGGAGCTCGGCTCTCCGCTCTGGGCGGAGCAAGCACGCACCGAGCTCGCACGTGCAGGGCTGCGCCGGCGCGAGTCCGACGAGCTCAACGAGACCGAGCGGCGAGTGGCCGAGCTCGCGGCGCAGGGCCTCTCGAATCAGGAGATCGCGCAGCATGCGTTTCTCTCCGTGAAGACCGTCGAGGCGAACCTGACGCGCGTGTATCGCAAGCTGGGAATCCGCTCGCGCGCCGGCCTCGCGCGCAGGCTCTCGTAAGGCGAGGGTTTTCCCTCTTTCCCGCTCCCGCAGAGCGTCCTAGCCTGGATCTCGTGGGCGACGGCGGCGTGGAGTACGTGGCGGAGTGCTTCTGGCCCGGGGTAGGGGAGGCGGAGCTGCGCGCGCTCGACGAGCGCGCGCGAGCCTCCGCCGACGCGCTCGTCGGGCAGGGCCGGCCGGTGCGCTACCTTGGTTCGCTGCTCATGCGCACAGACGAGGTCGTCCTCTGCCTCTTCGCAGGAGACGCCGACGCCGTCCGCGCCGCGGCGGAACGAGCGCACGTGCCGTTCGAGCGCATCGTCGTGGCCGAGCGCTCGTCGTGGCGCGCCCCGGACGCGAGCGGGCGCCGGTGACGAGCCGTCCCGACGGTGCGTGCGCGACCCCGGCCGCACGTGTTCTCGCGCGTACCCGCCCGACCGCCAGCACGTCAAATCCAAGGAGGATCGTCATGCACCGTCTTCGTCAGCGTGTGAGCTCCCGGCTCGTTGCCGCCCTGTGCGTTGCAGCGCTTCTTGCGATTGTCTGCAGCGACGTATCCAGCGCCGCTGGGACGAGCGCCTCGAATGCGAAGCTCGGCGGCACCTGGGCAGGGAGCTACAGCGGTTCGTACACGGGCACCTTCACCATCCACTGGAGGCAGAAGAGCTCTGGTGCTCTCACGGGCACGATCGCGCTCTCGCGTCCGCACGGGACGTACGGCATCTCGGGGAATGTTCGAGGCTCCGCAATCAGCTTCGGGGCTGTCGGCGCGGGCGCGACGTACACCGGCTCCGTCTCCGGTTCCTCGATGTCCGGCCACTACAAGACCGGCGACGGCGGCAGCGGGCGCTGGAGCGCACACAAGACCTCCTGAGAGGGCTCTACCCGCAGGCCCGAATCCCCGGCCTGTCCGCACGGGCCGGGGGTTCGGGCGGGCCTCGAGTGTGGAGCTAGGCGGACTCGAACCGCCGGCTTTGTTGCGTGGGCCCGGTGTTCTCGGTTCTGCTTGATCGCTCAGTTTGGTAGCACCGCTGGTAGCACGAGTTCCGCCAAGTTGGACAACGCACCCTCGGCGAGGTCGGAGCTCACCGGACGGGCCGGGAGCTGTCGCTCACGACCCGCGGGCGCTCCCGGGCCGCAACTCCTTCTCCCAGGTGGCGAAGCGCGGGTGTGCGGTCATGCCGACGCGCTCGTAGAGGCGCGTGGCGCCCGTCAGCGAGTCCGAGTCGACGTGGAGGTCGCAGCCTCGTTTGCCACGGTCGAGCAGCGTGCGGAAGACGTGCCTCAGCAGCGCCTCGGCGATCCCTTTGCCGCGGTAGGGACGACGCGTGCCGAGTGCCGCGACGTAACCGCGCGACGGGTCCTCCTCCGCGTCGGGCCACGCGAACAGGTACCCGGCAACGACCGGCCCGTCCCGCGCGAGGAGCGACAGCTCCCTGTCGAACCGCGGCGTGTCGATGAGCCAGTGCCGGAACTCTTCGGGCGTCTCCTCCGTCTCGCCCCAATGGTCGGCAAAGGCTTCGTGGTGCGCGTCGAACGCGGCGGCCACGTCGAGCTCGGGGTCGAGCTGGTCGATGCGGATGCCTGCCGGCACCTTCGGGGCCGGCAGGACGCCTGCGAAGTCGATCCGCATCAGCTGGAAACGGCGGATCTCGTGGTAGCCGGCTGCCACGAGCAGCGCCCCGACGGCGGGCTCGTCGGCAAGCGCGCCCGCGTGGATCACGACACGCGCGCCGGCCGGGGCGAGCTCGAGGAACCGGTGCGCTCGCCGCTCGTTCTCGGCGAGGACCCAGGCGCCCACACCGCGCCCGTGCCAGGCGAGCCCGACGACCCCGAGCGCGAAGACCTCGACGTGCGGCGGGCCGCAGACGAGCGAGAGCCAGGCGCAGATCTCCCCGCCCGGCGCCTCGACGACCGCGACGTCGCGCTCGCGGTCGACGCCCGGGTTGCTCCAGTGCCGGAGCACCTGGTCGGTCGACCAGATCGGCGTGCCGAGGTGGACACGCGCCTCCTCATTGACGAGCTCGGCCGCACGCTCGGCATCCTCGTCGCGGGCCGACCGCAGGCTGAAGCCTTCCGGGAGGCTCACGCCGTCCCCATCGCCGACATCAACAAGACAGGACTCCCAAGAGCTTGCACCAGCCGCGCGCTACGACTCTGGCATGTACCCGTCCCAATCGCCAGCGCGCCGACCTCGGCCTCAGTGCGATGGATGCCATCATCTCCGAGGCTGGTCGGCGAGCCTGGACGCCGTCCATCCCACGAGGCCGCCGGCAGCCCCGACCTCGAGCAGGAGCTGGGCCGCGGAAGGAGCTTCGAACGCGACGCCGTCGACCTCCACGGCACCGGCGGTATCGATCGCGACCTGCGAGCCGTCGCAGGCAGCGTCGGCGGCGGCGGGGCACATGACGATCGCGAGCCCGAGGTTGACGCAGTTGCGATAGAAGATCCGCGCGAAGCTATGGCCGACGAGCCCGCGGACCCCGCTGCCCTGCATCGCGAGCGGCACATGCTCGCGCGAGGAGCCGATGCCGAAGTTGGCGCCCACGACGAGGATCGTCCCGTCGACGAGCCGCTCGCGGAGCGTGGGATCGAAACCCTCGAAGAGATGCTGCGCCATCTGCGCCGGGTCCTCGACGTTCAGGTACGCGCCGGGGTACATCACGTCGGTGTCGACATCGTCGCCGGGCACCCTCAGCGCGACGCCCTCGACTCTCACGCGATCGCCCCCGGGTGGACGAGCTCGCCGGCGACGGCCGCCGCGGCGGCGACCCACGCGTTCGCGAGGTAGACGCCGGCATCGGGCGAGCCCATCCGGCCGCGGAAGTTCCGGTTCGTCGTGGCGACGGCGTTCTCTCCCGCGGCGAGGATCCCGTTCGAGCCGCCGAAGCAGGCGCCGCAGGTCGGGGTCGAGACGATGGCGCCCGCCTCGACGAACAGGTCGAGTAGCCCCTCGTCCGCCGCCTCGCGCCAGATCGCCTGGGTCGCAGGGACGACGATCGCTCGTGTCCGCGGATGGACACTGCGGCCGCCGAGGATCGCCGCGGCCTGGCGAAGGTCGGTCATCGTCCCGTTCGCGCAGTTGCCGATGTAGACCTGGTCGACCGGGACGCCCGCGGTTTCCGCCACGGTCTGGACGTTGCCGGGAAGGTGCGGGAGCGCCACGAGCGGCTCCAGCGCCGACAGGTCGATCGACAGACGTTGCCGGAACGTGGCGTCGGCATCGGAGCGCTCGGATGTCCAGCTGCTGCGGGCACGACCCTCGAGGTACGCCTCGACCTTCGCGTCGGCGGGGAAGATGCCGGCCTCCGAGCCGGCCTCGACCGCCATGTTCGCGACGGCGAGCCGCTCGTCGACCGAGAGCGCCTCCGCGCCGGGGCCGACGAATTCGAGCACGGCGTTCGTCCCGCCGCCGACGCCGATCTCCCCGATGACGGACAGGATCACGTCCTTGCCCGTCACGAAGCTCCCGGTCAGGCCGTCGAGCGTGATCTGGATCGTGTCCGGCACCGCCTGCCAGAACGAGCCGAGCGCGAGGCACGAGGCGATGTCCGTCGAGCCGAGCCCCGTCCCGAACGCGCCGAGCGCCCCGTAGGTGCAGGTGTGCGAGTCGCCGCCCGCGATCACCGACCCCGGCACGATCCACCCCTCCTCGCAGAGGAGCGTGTGCTCGATGCCGCCGCGGCCCTGGCCGTAGTACGTGACGCCCTGCTCCTCCGACCAGCGCTGGAGGCGCGCCTGGAGCTCGGCCGACTTCACGTCCTTCGCCGGCATGAAGTGGTCGGCGACCATGACGACGCGGGCGGGATCGAAGACGCGGTCGGCGCCCATCCTCTCCATCGCCCGGAACGCGACGGGGCCGGAGACGTCGTTCGCCATGACGACGTCGCAGCGGACCGTGACGACCTCGCCGGGCCGCAGGTCGTCCGCGTCGCAGTGGGCGAGCAGGATCTTCTCAACGAGCGTGTGCGGCAACCAGCTCCTCCAGCGCCTCCAGGCACTCGTCGAGCGACACGACGTCGCCGTACTTCAGGTCGATGTCGTACAGCGCGGCATCGTGGGCCGCCGGGTTTCGGTCGCCGACGGCCTCGCGCGGGACGACGGGGCGGTAGCCGTACTGGATCACGTCGACGGCCGTGGCACGCACGCAGCCCGAGGTCGATGCCCCGGTGACGATGACGCTGTCGCACTGGTGCGAGGCGAGCAGGCTGCCGAACGGCGTCCCGAAGAACGCCGACGCGTAGAGCTTGTTCAGCACCGGCTCGTCCGGACGCGGGGCGATCCGCTCGTCGATCTCGACCCAGCTCGAGCCCGCCGTGAGCGTGAGGAGCGCGGGCACCTTCTCGATGAACGCCTTCGCGGTCACCTTGTCGCCCTCGCCGTACGAGACCGTGGTGTAGACGACCGGGATGTCGGCGCGTCGTGCGGCCTCGAGCAGCCGGCGGATCGCGTCGATCGTGTCGTCGAGGTCGCACACGAGCGGCGACGCCGGGTCGGTGAAGCCGTTGTTCATGTCGATGATCACGAGCGCGGGGCGGCGGCCCACGCCGCCGCCCCGCTGACCGAAGCCCTCGAACTGCGGCCCGCTCACGGCTACACCCCCTCCCGTTCGCGGACGCGGGCGAGGGTCACGCCGCCATCCTCGAGCGGCGACCAGCGGAGCGGCTTCGCCGGCGTCGGCGGCTCGAGCCCCGTCTCCGCGGTGCAGTTCGCGAGCGCCTCCTCGAGCGACGGGCCGAAGTCGAAAGCGAGGGCCTCGCCGCGTTCGCCGCGCTGACGCTCCCGCTCCTCCTCGGTCGCCTCGGCGTCCACGGAGCCGTCGGCCGCGAGGACGACGCCGTAGCTCTCGAGCGCCTTCTCGCGCGTGACGAGGCCGAGCTCGACGTCGCGGGCGACGGTCTCTGCCGGACGGTCGAGGCGGTCCTTCCAGCCGCCGCCGCCGGCCGTCCGGTAGACGAGCATGTCGCCCGGCTCGACGACGACGTTGTCGCACTTCGAGGGCAGGCGCTCCTCGGTCCCGTCGGCGCGGACGAGGAGCTTCTCCGAGCGCTCGCCCGGCTGGCCTCCGAGCACGCCCCACGGGCGTGTCAGCCAGCGGTCGTCGTGGATCGAGACCTCGCCCGGCTCGAGGTACACGTAGCGCTTCTCGACGCCGTTGCCGCCGCGATGGAGCCCGGCGCCGCCGGAGTCGGTGATCGTCGTGTAGCCGTCGATCCGTAGCGGGTAGTAGGCCTCCAGGTACTCGGTCGGGATGTTCTCGAAGAGCGGCCACCAGGAGTGACCGTCCATCCCGTCCCCGATCGGCCGTCCGGGGATGCCGCCGTACAGGATCTCCATCGAGTAGAAGAAGTCCCCGGCACCGTCCCAGCCCGAGTAGAGCATGTACGGCGAGGTGCCGTAGCCGGCCGCCGTGTTCAGCTCCGGCGCGTTCTTGCAGAGCGCTCCGCCGAGCACGTCGAACTGCCGGGCGAGGGCGTGCGTGCGGCAGCCGAGCGCCGCCGGGTAGCGCGGCTTCAGCAGGCAGCCCTCCGGCATCACGACGTGCAGCAGCGGGTAGAAGCCGTCGTTGAAGAGGATCTGGGGATCGTTGACCATGATCAGGTAGATCCCGATGAACATCTTGAACATGCCCTCGGAGAGGTAGAAGTTGATCGGCCCGAGCGCCTGCGGGTCGGTGCCCGTCCAGTCGAAGAAGGCGTGCTCGCCCTCCCGCCAGATCGTCAGCTGCATCTTGTACGGGCCGTTCCCGAGCCCGTCGTCGTCGATGTAGTCGACGAACGTCTGCGGCTCCTCCGGGATCGCGACGGAGATCAGGAACTTCATCGCGTTGTAGGTGCGATCGAGGAGCGCCTGCAGCGCGGCCAGGTACGTCTCCTTCCCGAACCGCTCGCACAGGTCGAGCACGCGCCGCTCGCCCGCCCGGCAGCCGGCGACGATCGCGAACAGGTCGGCGCGGTTCATCTCCGGGAGCCGGACGTTGTTGAGGATCAGCCGGAGGACGTCCTCCTGCACCACCCCGCGCTCGACGATCTTGATCGGCGGGATGATGATCCCCTCCTCGAAGATCGTGCGGGCGCCGGTCGGCAGCGACCCCGCGAGCGGGCCGCCCGCGTCCATCTGGTGGCCGAACTGGCTCGACCAGCCCACCAGCTCGTCCTCGTAGAAGATCGGCAGGAGCACCAGCCAGTCGTTCGTGTGCGAGATCGACCCCGAGCACTTGAACGGATCCGAGGTGAGGATCACGTCGCCCGGGTACACCCCGCGGTCCCAGTCGGCCATCATGTCGTTGATGTAGGCGCCGAACTGGCCCACGACCATGCGCCCGCGCGGGTCGGTGAGCATCGGGAACTCGTCGTGCTGCTCGCGGATGACGGGGCTCATCGCCGAGCGGAAGAGCACCGCGTCCATCTCGAACCGTGCGTTCTTCAGCGCGCCTTCGATGATGTCGAGCGTGACCGGATCGACCGTGACGTCGGTCGGGATCTCGGCGATCCGAAGCTCGTCCTGCTGTGTGGATGCCATCGACTCGCCTCTCAGTCGTTCGGGGTGATCAGGATGTTGAAGTTGACGTCGACCTCGGCGACGTAGCCCGGGAGCACGACCGTGGTCGAGTCGAACTCCGTCACGATCGCCGGGCCCTCGAACCGCATCTCGGGCCGCAGCTTCGATCGGTCGTAGATCGTCGTCGCGTGCTGCTCGCCCTCGAACCAGACCTCGTGCTGGTCGACGACGGCGCCCGACGCGTCCGTGCCTGCGTTCTCGCCGACCGCCAGCTCGGGCTTCGGCACGCTCCCGAAGCCGACGGCGCGGAGGTTGACGATCTCTGCCTCCGTACCGGGCATCCGGAAGCCGTAGAGCTGCTCGTGGAGCCGGTTGAAGCGCTCCTCGAGCTCGGCGACGCCGACCGAGCGGATCTCTCCGGGGTCGATCGCCACGGGGATCTCGTAGCCCTGGCCGTGGTACCGCATGTCGGCCGTATAGGTGACCGTGCGCGCGTCGTCCGGGATCCCCTCGCTCTCGAGCCACTCGTCGGCGCGGCCCCCAAGGTCGTCGAGCAGTCGCGCGACCTCGTCCGGCTCCGCCTCCGACAACACGCGGATGTAGGTCTGCGCGAACTCGTCGCGGAAGTCGGCGACGAGGTCGCCGATCGCGCAGAGGACCCCGGGCGCGGGCGGCACGACCACCGGGAACGAGCCCATGATCTCGGCGACGGCGTTCGCGTGGAGCGGGCCCGCGCCGCCGTAGGCGACGAGCGCGAAGTCGCGCGGGTCGTGGCCGCGCTGGACGGAGACGAGCCGCAGCGCGCCCGCCATGTTCTCGTTCACGATCGCGAGGATGCCCTCGCGCCGCCTCCTCGACGGAGCCGAGCCCCATCGCGTCGGCGATCGTCTGCACGGACGCGCGGGCCGCGTCGACGTCGAGGGTCATCTCGCCGCCGAGCAGCCGCGGCGGGAGGTGCCCGAGCACGACGTTCGCGTCGGTGACCGTCGGCAGCTCGCCGCCCCTGCCGTAGGCGGCGGGCCCGGGCGCGGCACCGGCCGACTCGGGGCCGACGCGAAGCGCCTTCGTCAGCTGCGGGACGTGGGCGATCGAGCCGCCGCCCGCGCCGACCGTGTGGACGTCGACGGACGGGACGCGGATCCGGAAGTGCGAGATCGCCGTCTCGCGCCCGATCGACGGCTGGCCGTTCTGACAGAGCGCGACGTCGGTGGACGTCCCTCCCATGTCGAACGTGAGGATGTCGTCGAAGCCGGCTTTGCGCGCGACGAAGAGCGCGCCGGCGACGCCGCCCGACGGGCCGGAGAGCACCGCGTAGATCGGGTTGCGGGCCGCCTCGCGCGTTGTCATCAGGCCCGCGTCCGAGCGGAGGATGTTGACGTCCGCCGTGGCGCCGGCCGACTGGAGCTCCGACTGGAGGCGGCCGACGTAGTCGGCGACCTTCGGCCGGACGTACGAGTTCATGCACGCGGTCAGCGCCCGCTCGTACTCGCGGAACTCCGGCAGCACGTGCGCGCTCAACGTCACCGGGAAGCCGGGATAGAGGCGCTCCACGATCGCGCCTATCTGCTCCTCGTGCTCCGGGTTGACGTACGAGTTGACGAGCGCGACGGTCAGCGACTCGATGCCCGAGCCGACCAGGTCGCGGACGATCTCCTCGACCTGCGCCTCGTCGACGGGGACGACGACGTTCCCCCGCGCGTCGAGGCGCTCGACGGCCTCGCGCGTGTCGGCGAGGGACGCGGGCGGATCGGGCTTGATCATGATGATCCAGCCGGCGAGCGGGCCCGGCGTCTGGGAGCGCGCCAGGTGGAGGATCTGCCCGAAGCCCCTGGTCGTGATCAGGCCGACGCGAGCCCCCTTCGACTCGAGCACGGCGTTCGTCGCGACCGTGGTCCCGTGGAGGATGTTCTGCAGCTCGCCGACGCCGATGCCGGCCTCGTCGCAGATCCGGCGGACGCCCGTGAGGACACCCTCGGAAGGGTCGTGGGGGGTGGACGGCGTCTTGACGCGGAACTGGGCGCCGCCGTTGCCCTCGGACACGAGGAAGAGGTCGGTGAAGGTACCGCCGACGTCGACCCCCAGCCTGTACGCCATGTTCGTCTTCCTTTCTGTCAGCCGGCCACGGGAGCGAACGTCCCGGCCTTGTAGACCTGGCCCTCGAGCTCGCGCCCGAGCTGTGCTTCGAGCCACTGCGCCACGGCGATCAGCGCGCCGAGATCGATGCCCGTCTCGACGCCCTCGCCGTGGAAGAGGTACACGAGATCCTCGGTCGCGATGTTGCCCGTCGCCCGGGGAGCGAACGGGCAGCCTCCGATGCCGCCGATCGAGGCGTCGAAGACGGTGGCGCCGGCCTCGAGGGCTGCGTACGCGTTCGCGAAGCCGTTGTTGCGGGTGTTGTGCAGGTGGACGCCGACCGGCAGTCCGAGCGGCAGGAGCCGTTCGACGAGGTCGCGCGCCTGGCGTGGCACGCCGACGCCGACCGTGTCGGCGACGACGATCTCGTCCGTTCCTGCCGCCGCGAACCTCGCAGCGAGCTCGGCGACGCGGCCGGGGTCGACTGCGCCCTCGAACGGGCAGCCGAAGGCGACGCCGATCGTGACGGTCGAGCGGATCCCGTCGACGATCGCGCGCTCGACGATCCGCTCCCCTGCCGCGATGCCCTCCTCGACCGTTGCCCCGGCGTTGCGGCGGTTGAACTCGTCGGTCGCGGCGAGCGCGAAATGCACCTCGTCGAGGCCCGAGTCGCGGAGGCGGTCGTAGCCGCGCTCGTTGAGCGCGAGCCCCGCGACGACGACGCCTTCGCGACGGCTGAGCGCGGCGACGACCTCCTCGGCGTCGGCCATCTGCGGGACGAGCTTCGGGTTGACGAAGCTGACCGCCTCGATCCGCGGTATGCCTGTCGCGGCGAGCCGGTCGACGAGCTCCGCGCGCACCCCGGGCTCGAGCGTGACGGGCTGGTTCTGCAGCCCGTCACGCGGCCCGACGTCGCAGATCGTGACCGGCCTCATATCACGCCATCCTCGCGCAGCCGGCCGAGCTCCGCGTCCGAGAGCCCGAGCAGCCCGCTGTAGACCTCCTCGTTGTGGCTGCCGTGCTCCCAGGTGCCCGACCAGCGCACCGCCCCGGGCGTGTCGGAGAACTTCGGCACGATGCCCGGTCCGATGTACGGCCCGAACTCGGGGTCGACGTGCTCGACGAGCATCTCGCGGGCGGCGTACTGCGGGTCGCGGAAGATCTCGGCGACCGTGTAGATCGGGCCGCACACGACCCCGGCCTCGTTGAGGACGCGGTCGATCTCGGCGGCGTCGCGCTCTGCCGCCCAGGCGGCGACGATGCCCTCGATCTCCTCCTGGTTCTCGCCGCGCGCGGCGTGGGTGGCGAACCGGGGGTCGTCCGCGAGCTCGGACAGGTCCATCGCGTCGCACAGGCGGCGGAAGAGGTTGTCGTTGTTCGCCGCGATCACCATCCAGAGGTCGTCGCGCGACTTGAAGATGTTCGACGGGGCGATCCCCGCGAGGTTTGTCCCCGCGGGCTCGCGGACGACGCCGAGCCGGTCGTAGTCGGGGACGGTGCTCTCCAGCATCGCGAACGACGACTCCATCAGAGAGACGTCGACGACCTGCCCGCGACCGTCGCCGAGGACGTCACGATGGTAGAGCGCGGCGAGGATGCCCTGCACGGCGAACATCGCCGCGAGGGAGTCGCCGAGCGAGACACCGGTGCGCGGCGGGGCTTCGCCGGGGAACCCGTTGATGTGGCGCAGGCCGCCCATCGCCTCGGCGACCGACGCGAAGCCTGCCCGCTCGGCGTAGGGCCCCGTCTGGCCGTAGCCGGAGATGCGCGTCAGGACGAGGCCGGGGTTGACCTCGGAGAGCTTGTCGTAGCCGAGCCCCCACCGCTCGAGCGTGCCGGGCCGGAAGTTCTCGGTGAGCACGTCGGCGACGCGCACGAGCTCGAGCAACAGCTCCTGCCCGCGCCCGTCCCGCAGATCGAGCGTCACGCACTTCTTGTTTCGCGCCTGCACCGGCCACATCAACGTGCGGCCCTGGTAGCGCGCCCGGCCCCACTCGCGCAGCGGGTCGGGCTTCCCCGGCCGCTCGACCTTGATCACCTCCGCGCCCATGTCGCCCAGCAACCGCCCCGCAAACGGACCCGCAAGAAGCGTCCCCAGCTCGACCACCCGCAGCCCCGCCAACGGCCCCGGACCGCCCGTCTCGCGTGCGGTGCCCCGGCTCACGCCTCGCCCTCCGCGCGGAGCCGCGCGAGCGCGACGTACGCGCGGTCGCGCCGCTCGATCAGCTCGCGCGCCTGCTCCTGGGAGAGCTCGAGGAACCCGCGCCCGGCCTTGACGCCGTACTCGCCGCGGGCGACATGGTCGCGGAGGAGGGCGGGGGCGGCAAAGCCCTCTCCGAGCCCGCGCTCGAGGGTGTCGAAGATGTCCGCGTAGACGTCGAGCCCCGCCATGTCGGCGATCGTGAACGGACCGAAGAACGGGAGCCGGAAGCCGAACGACGACCGGACGATCTCGTCGACCTGCTCTGGGGTGGCCACGCCGTCCTCGACGATCCGCGCGGCCTCCCTGAACATCGCGAACTGGATGCGGTTCGCGACGAACCCCGGGCCGTCGCCGACGACAACGGCGGTCTTGCCGAGCGCGGTCAGGGCGGAGACGACCCGCTTCACAACGGGCGGCTCGGTCGAGCCGATCGGGATCACCTCGACGCAGGGCACGAGAAGCGGGGGCACGAACCAGTGGACACCCAGGAACCGTCCCGGGTGCTTCAGCGTGTCCGCGAGCTGCGCGATCGGGATCGACGACGTGTTCGTCGCGATCACGGCGTCGGCGGCCGCTGCCGTCTCGATCTCCGCGTACGCCGCCGCCTTTACATCAGGGCGCTCGAAGACAGCCTCCAGGATCAGGTCGGCGCCGCCGACAGCGTCCGGGATCGATGAGGCGGCGCTGAGGTTGCGCTCCGCCGTCGCGGTCGCGCCGGCTGCAATGCTCCCGGCCGCCTCGAGGCGCGCGAGGAGCTCGACGGCACGCGCCCGGGCTCCCTCGGACAGCTCGGGCGAGGCATCGACGAGGGCGGTCGGCACGGCGTGCGCCGCGAAGACGTGCGCGATGCCGACGCCCATCGTCCCGGCGCCGACTACCGCGACGCTCGTCGGCCAGGCGCCTTCGCTCACAACGACGTCCTCAACAGGGCCTCGAGCTCGGCGGCGCCGATGTCCTTCGGCGAGCCCACGAGCAGCCGCCGCTGGTCGAGCGCGCCGGGGATGAGCTTTGCGATGTCGTCCTCGCCGTAGCCCAGCTCGGAAAGCCGTCGTCGGTGCGCCGACGTCCTGCATCAGGCGCGCGAGCGAGTCGGCGAGGTCGTCGCCGCCGTCCAGCAGCCGTGCCGCGGTCGCGCACCGCGCGGGCACGGCGTCGGCCACGAAGCGGAACACGGCCGGTGCGGTCACCGCGACCGCGAAGCCGTGCGGCACGAGCGCGGCGCCGCGGTAGCCGGGCGGCCGCCACTCGTGCTGGAGCGACGCGATGGGATAGGCGAGCGCATGCGGAATGTGCACGCCGGCCCCCGAGAACGCGATCCCGGCGACCGTCGACGCCGAGCGCCATCGCCGTCCGGGCCTCGAGGTCGTCGCCGCTCGGCGACGGCAGTGCGCAGGCTGCTCGCCGATGAGGGCGATCGCGCGCTCGCAGAGCGGATCCGAGAAGGGGTTCGCACCCTGGTACGGAGGGCGCTGGCTAAGCGGCAGGCTGCGCGCGGCGTGTCGAAGGCCGAGACCGTGTACGCCTCGAGCGCGTGCATGAGCGCGTCGATGCCGGTCGCCGCCGTAACCGCCCGGCGGGCACGAGACGGTCAACGCCGGGTCGACGATCGCGAGCGTGGGCGGAGATAGCGGTGGGAGACCCCCGTCTTCGTGCCGAGGCGGGGAAAGTCGATCACCGCGACCGTCGTGACCTCGGAGCCCGTGCCGGACGTCGTGGGCAGCGCGACGAGCGGAAGGACGGGCCCCGGCACGGGTCGTGCCGCGCCGATCGGGGCGTTGACGTAGTCGAGCAGCTCGCCGCCGTGCGTCGCGAAGAGCGCGCACAGTTTCGCGGTGTCGAGCGCGGAGCCGCCGCCGACCCCGATGAAGCCGTCGTAGCCTTCCGCGCGCGCCTCGCGGGCTCCTGCGACCGAAGTCCTCGCTCGGCTCCCCTGCGATGCCGTCGTAGATGACCGGCTCGACGCCGGCGCCACGGAGCGCCGCCTGGAAGCGCTCGCCGAGCCCGGACTGGTCACGAAGCGGTCGCAGACGACGAACGCCCGCGTGATGCCGAGCTGCCGCAGGTGCTCGCCCGTCTCCTCCGAGGCGCCGGGGCCGAACACGACGCTTCCGCTGGCGAACGCGACGGTCGTGGCGGTGGCGTCCGTCACGGCGGCCCCGCGTCGCTGACGTGGTGCGCGCTCACCGCGACTGCCACTCGGCGAGGCCGAGAAGCGCGTTGACGTCGTCGAAGCTCGTGAAGCGGTCGCCGAGTGCCGCCGTCGTGCGGTCACGGACCACCGCCTCGCACAGCTCGCCGTACGCCTTCGTGAAGAGCCAGGTCTGTGTGCTCGGGAAGATGACGAGCTTGTACCCCATCGCCTCCAGCTCGCCGGTCGGGATCGCGGGCGACCGCCCGGTCTCCGACATGTTCGCGACACCGGGAACGGAGCAGCGCTCGCCGATGGACGCGTAGTCCTCGACCGTCGGCGGCGCGTCGACGAAGACGAGGTCGGCGCCGGCGTCGCCGTAGGCGTTGCACCGCTCGATCGCGTCGTCGAGGCCGTTGACCTGCAGGGCATCCGAGCGCGCGATGATCAGCGTCTCCTCCGACCGCCGCGCCGCGACGGCGGCACGGACCTTGATCACCATCTCGCCGGCGGGGATCACCTCCTTCCCCTCCATGTGGCCGCAGCGCTTCGGCGAGACCTGGTCCTCGATCTGCACCGCGTTCGCGCCCACGGCCTCGAGCTCGCGCACCGTCAGCCAGACGCCGGCCTCGGATCCGTAGCCGGTGTCGGCGTCGACAACGATCGGAATGTCCGTCGCGGCGCGCATCCGGCGCACGCTCTCGACGACCTCGGCGCGGCCGACGAGGCCGACGTCGGGCAGGCCGAAGTGGTGGGCGGCAGTTGCGTAGCCGCCGTGGTAGAGCGCCTCGATGCCGGCGCGCTCGGCGATCTTCGCCGTGAGGCCGTCGTGCGCGCCGAGGGCGACGACCGCGCCCGGCTGCGTGAGGCGGGAACGAAGACTGGTCGTCATGTGGATTCTCCTGTGGGGGCGTGTCCGAAGTCGAATGGCTGGATCGGCCCGCGCTCGTCCCGGAGTCGGGCCTGCTCGGTCGCGGTGGCGGCGGTGTCGACGGCGTCCCCGTCGATGACGACGCCGTAGTCGCGACGGGCCGCCTCGTGCGAGACGAGGTCGCGCAGCACGTCGCGGAGCACGAGCTCGGGGTCGCGCTCGAGCGGGTCGCCCCAGCCGCCTGCGCCCGCCGTGCGGAACACGAGCGTGTCGCCGGCGGCGACGGGAACCTGGTCGATCTTGGACGCCAGCTCGACGACCTCCCCGGTCACGCGGATGAGCTTCTTCGTGCTGCACCCGCCGTGGCGTCCGCCGTTGATCCCCCACGGCGGGATCGTCGCGCGGTCGTCGTTCACGGTGAACGCCCCCGGGCCGGTGAACACGTACGTCTTCTCGATCCCGGTGCCGCCGCGGTGGAGGCCCGCGCCGCCCGTGTCGCGCGCCGGCACGTAGCTCGAGATCCGCACGGGGTAGTAGCTCTCGGCGTACTCGGCGGGCGTGGTCCGGAACATCGGCCACCACGAGTGCCCGTCGAGCCCGTCGGCCTTGTGGCGGGCCGGGAGGCCGCCGAAGAGGAGCTCGACGAACTGGAAGTACTCGCCGGCGGCGTCGTAGCCGGCGAAGACGAAGAACGGGCTCGTCCCGTAGCCGGCCGCCATCGAAAGCTCCGGCGCCTTCTGGCCGAGCGCCCCGCTCATGCAGTCGAAGAGGCGGGTATGGACGTTCAACCGGTTCGACAGCGGCGCCGGGAACTTCGGATTCAGCAGCGAGCCCTCCGGGAGCGTGACCTCGAACACGTCATAGATCCCGTCGTTGAAGAGGATCTCGGGGTCGAACGCCATGATCATGTAGATGCCGAGGAAGAGCTTGCAGAGGCCCTCGTGGATGTGGAAGTTGATCGAGCCGGGCGCCTGGTCGTCCGTGCCCGTCCAGTCGGCGTGGCAGACGTCGCCCTCGCGCCAGATCGTCAACACCATCTTGAACGGGCCGTTGCCGCACCCATCGTCGTCGACCCAGTCGGTGAACGTCTGGGGCTCCTCCGGGATGTACGTCCTGATGATCTGCGCCATCGCCAGCCGTGTCCGGTCGAGGAGCGCGTCGCACGCGGCCTCGAAGGTCTCCGGGCCGAAGCGCTCGCAGATCTCGACGATGCGACGCTCCGCCGCGCGGCAGCCCCCGATGATCGCCATCAGGTCGCTCCGGTTCGTGTCCGGCGTCCGCGTGTTGTTGAGGATCACGTCGAGCGCCGTCTCGTTGAGGACACCGCGGTCGAAGATCTTGATCGGCGGGATCCGGATGCCTTCCTCCCAGATCGAGAGGGCGTCCGAGACCTGGCTCCCGGGCACCTTGCCGCCCACGTCCATCATGTGGCCGAAGAGCGACGCGAACGCGACGTGCTCGCCCTCGTGGAAGACCGGCAGGATCACGAGCCAGTCGTTGCAGTGCGAGATCGAGCCCTTGCAGAGGTACGGGTCGTTCAGCAGGATCACGTCGCCCTCGACGATCTCGCCGCCGAACCTGTCGATCACCTCGGGGATGTACGACCCGAACTGGCCGACGACCATCTGGCCGCGGGCGTTGCAGATCATCGGGAACTCGTCGTGCTGCACCCGGATCGTGGGGGACATGGCGGCGCGCCGGACGACCTCGTCCATCTCGAAGCGCGCGTTCAGAAGCGCGTTCTCGATCAGGTCGAGGGTGGCGACGTCGATCGTGACGCTCATGCGGGGGTCTCCTCGCGGCGGATCAGCAGGTTCATCCAGGGGTCGACGACGGCGCGGTGGCCGGGGAGCACGACCGTGGTCGCGTCGTACTGCTCGACGATCGCGTAGCCGTCGATCGCCATCCCCGGCTCGAGCGCGGCCCGCGCATAGGTCGGGACGTCGACGGATCCGTCGGGCGTCCAGACGAGCTGCGTGCCCGTTCGGGCCGCGGACGGATCCTCGTCGCCGACGGCGTGCGCCTCGAGCTCCGGCAGCGGGACGCGGCCGGTGGCGACGACCCGGAGGTTGACGATCTCCGAGCCGCCCTCGAGCACGAACCCGTAGAGGCGGCGGTGGGCCTCGCCGAAGCGCCGTTCCAGCGCGGCGAGGTCGAGCGCCGCGAGTTCGATGCCGTCGAGCTCGATCGGGATCTCGTAGCCCTGCCTGCTGTAGCGCATGTCCAGGACGAAACGGACGCTCTGGTCGGCGACGTCGACGCTCTCGTCGTCGAGCCACTCCCGGGCGCGGGCCGTCAGCGCCTCGAAGGGCTCGCGCACCGCGTCCGGCGTCGTCGCCGCGATGCTCCTCACGACCGTCTGGCTGAACTCGTTCTTGATCTCGGACGAGATGAACCCGAGCGCCGAGAGCACGCCCGACTCCTCCGGGACGATCACGGGGTAGCAGCCGAGGATGCGCGCGAGCGCGTTTGCGTGCAGGCCGCCGGCGCCGCCGAAGGCGACGAGCGCGAACTCGCTCGGCACCCGCCCTCGCTGGACGGTGACGACGCGCAGCGCGCCGAGCATCGCCTCGTCGACCATGCTCACGATCGCTCGCGCGGTCTCCTCGACGCCGGCGCCGCGGGCCTCGGCGACCTGCGCGACCGCCGCGTACGCCGCCTCCGTGTCCAGCTCGAACTCGCCGCCGAGCAGGCGCGGCGGCAGGTGGCCGAGGACGACGTTGGCGTCCGTCACCGTCGCGGCCGTGCCGCCGCGGCCGTAACAGGCAGGGCCGGGAAGAGCCCCGGCGCTCTCCGGGCCGACCCGAAGCGCTCCCGTCGCTTCCGCGACGTACGCGATCGAGCCGCCGCCGGCGCCGATGCTCGCGACGTCGACCGCAGGCGCGCGCACGGGAAAGTCGCCCACGTTCGTCTCGCGCGTGATCTCGGGGCGTCCCGACACGCAGACGGCGACGTCCGTGGACGTCCCGCCCATGTCGAACGTGAGGATGCGGTCAAAGCCCGCGTGCGACGCGACGAACGATGCCCCGCTGACGCCGCCGGCCGGCCCCGACAGCACCGTCTGCACCGGGCTCTTGCACGCCGACTCGAGGCTCATCAGGCCGCCGTCCGATCGCACGACCTGGATCGGCGCGCGCACGTGCGCGGCTGCGAGACCGTCGCGGACGTTCGTCAGGTACCGCTCGAGGGTCGGTGCGACGTACGCGTTCATGAGCGTCGTCACGGTGCGCTCGTACTCGCGGAACTCGGGGAGGATCTCCGACGAGATCGAAACCGGCAGGTCGGGAGCGACCGAAGCGGCGATCTCGCCGACCACGCGCTCGTGGCGGCCGTTCGCGTGCGCGTTGAGCAGGCAGACGGTCAGCGCCTCGACCCCGTCGGCGACGAGTTCCTCGACGGCGGCGCGCACGGCCGCCGCGTCGATCGGCTCGACGATCGCCCCGTCCGCGCCCGTGCGCTCGGGCACCTCGCGGACGTACCGGGTGTCGGTCAGCGGCTCGGGCTTCTCGTACACCATGAACCCGAAGAGCGGCCCCGGCGTCCACGCCTCGGCGAGGTGGAGGATCTGCCGGAAGCCCCTCGTCACGATCAGGCCGACCAGCGCCCCGCGGCGCTCGAGGACGGCGTTCGTCGCGACGGTGGTGCCGTGGAGGATCGCGTCGAGGTCCGGCAACGAGACGCTCGCGCGGTCGGCTGCCAGCCTGATGCCCTCGATCACACCGACGGACTGGTCGCCGGGCGTGCTCGGCGTCTTCGCCAGCCAGACGCGCTGGTCGTCGCTGTCGTAGAGGACGACGTCGGTGAACGTCCCGCCCACGTCGACACCGAGCCGGTAGCTCACCCCGTCTCCGTCCCGCCGGCATCGCCGTGATCGGCGCGCACCTGCGTCCGCACGGGCTGCTCGAGCATGTCCAAAAAGTACTCCTGTTCCCGATTGACTACGTATGCATAGACCCACGGTCGCCCGCTTGTCAAATCTGCAGGAGGATGCGGGCCGGGGTCGCCGTCTGCCATGCTCCGGCCGTGGCAGTGACGAGCAAGGACATCGCCCGCCGGCTCCGGATCAGCCAGTCGACCGTGTCGCGGGCGCTCCGCGGCGACCCGCGCGTCGCCCCTCGGACGATGGCCCGCGTGCTCGAGGCGGCCCGCCAGATGAACTACACGCCGAACCTGGCCGCGCGGACCCTGATCACGCGGAAGACACGGACCGTCGGGGTCGTCGTCCACGACATCACGAACCCCTTCTATCCCGAGCTCCTCGAGATCCTCCACAACGAGTTCGCGCTCGCCGGCTACCGCACCGTCCTCTTCAACGAGCAGACGGACGCGAGCGCCGAGCAGCATCTCGCGGACCTCGTGAACGGATCGGCCGCTGACGGGATCGTCTACGTGTCGGCGACGCTCGGGTCACCGCTCCCGGGACGCCCGGGCGGCGTCCCGATCGTGCTCGTGAACCGGTACGTCGACGACGTCGACGTCGACACGGTCGTATCCGACAATCGACGTGGCGGACGGCTCGTCGCGGAGGCGATGGTCGAGCTCGGCCATCGGCGGATCGCACTCATCGCCGGACCCGACAACGCGACGACGAGCCGCGATCGGGAGCGCGGCTTCCGCGAGCAGCTGAAAGCCTCGGGCATCTCGTTCGACCGGAGCCTCCGCCGTGTCGGGCAGTTCAGCCACCACAGCGGCTACCACTGGTGCCTCGACCTCCTCGCCTCCGAGCGGCGGCCGACGGCCGTGTTCGCCGCGAACGACCTCATCGCATTCGGCGCGCTCGACGCGGCGCGGCGCGTGGGCGTCCGCGTGCCGGCGGAGCTGTCGATCGTCGGCTTCGACGACATCGACATGGCGGGGTGGGAGGGGTTCAACCTGACGACGGTCAGGCAGCCGCTCGCCGAGATGGGTGGGGCAGCCGCGAGGCTCCTGATCGAGCGAATCGAGTCCGACGACGACCGGCCTCCCCGCCGCCGCGTGTTCCCCGTCGGGCTGGTCCGCCGCGGCACGCTCGCTGTGGCCGCCGGCGCCTGAGCGGCCTGGCCAGGGCGGCCGCGTTTGACATGCCATGGGGCGGGTTGTATGACTACGTATGCATTGTCGACGTGCCTAACTCGCCCGACCATGCTCCGTCCAACCTTCCAGGAGGCGACAGGCACCGCCCGCTCGAGCGGGCGTACATCAAACGTCAGGAAAGGACGTATGACATGAGGCGCAAGTCTTTGCGTTGGGTGCCGCTCGCGGCACTCGCAGTCGTGACGGCCGTCTTCGTCTCCGGCGCACTGGGCGCAAGCGGCAAGACAGGCGACCTGTCCGGCAAGAACGTCGGCGTGATCATCTGCACGAACCAGAACCCCTTCTGCGCGGCCTGGGCGAACAGCGTCAAGAGCGGCCTCGAAAAGCAGGGGGCGAGCGTGACGGTCCTCAGCTCGGTGTTCGACCCCGCGGTCGACGCGCAGAACATGAACCGCCTGATCGCGGACAAGCCCGACCTGATCATCTCGGTGCCTGCGAGCGCGTCGGCGATCGTGCCGTCGTACATCCGCGCGCAGCGGGCAGGCATCCCGATCCTCGGGGCGATCGGCCGCCAGTCGGCAGCCGGCGCGAAGATCGTGACGGCCGAGGCGCGCACCGATGACCCGGCGCTCGGCCGCTACGCGGCGATGAACCTCGTCGAGGGCATGAAGCGGGCCGGCTACAAGACGGGCAACGTCATCGCGCTCACCGGCACCGCGAGCCAGAACAACGTCACCGACCGGATGGCGACGTTCAAGGCCTACATGAAGAAGTACCCGCAGTACAAGATCGTCGCCATCGAGGACACGAACTGGGATCAGGCCACGTCCGCGAAGGTCGCGCAGCAGCTGCTCTCGAAGTACGCCTCGAAGGGCGGCATCCAGGGCGCCTACGGGATGGCGGACAACATGGCGATCGGGATCATCCAGGGCGCGAAGCAGGCGGGCGTCCCGGTCGGCGTCTCGAAGAAGAACGGCCTCATCGTCACCGGCAGCAACTGCCTCGCCGTCGGCATCAACTCGATCAAGGCCGGCGTCCAGTACGGCACCGGCACGCAGGCGCCGCAGGTCGAGGCGGCCCTCGCGGTCAAGGTGGGGACGCAGATCCTGAACGGCCAGACGCCCGCGAAGGTCTCCTACGTGAAGGAGCAGCGCATCACGAGGGCAAACGTCGCGAAGTTCACGAAGCTCTGCACCTTCTAGCGATCGCTTAAGCTCCACACGATTGAACGGCGAACGGGATCCGGCACCGACGTCCGGATCCCGTTCGGATCCTGTCGACGCGCCAGCCCAGCGCGTCGTACTCGAGGTCGTCGACCTGTCGAAGTCCTTCGGCCCGGTGCGTGCCGTCCGGGGGCTCTCGATCGACGTGCGTGCAGGCGAGGTGCACGCCGTCTGCGGCCACAACGGCGCCGGCAAGAGCACGCTCGTGAAGGCGCTCGTCGGGCTCGTCAAGCCCGACGAAGGCGTCATCCGCTTCGAGGGCCAGGAGATCTCGCTGCGAAACCCCCACGACGCGCAGTCGTACGGGATCGCCCTCGTGAACCAGGAGCTCAGCCTCGTCCCCGAGCTCAGCGTCGAGGACAACATCTACCTGGGTGGGCTGGACGTCCCGCTCGTCTACCGCCGGGCGCGCCTGTCGGAGAACGCGCGCGGCGTCCTCGACCAGCTCGGCCTCCGCCACGTCCAGCTCGGCACCGCCGTCGAGACGCTCTCGATCGGTGAGCGACAGCTCGTCGAGATCGCGCGCCTGCTCGTCCGCGACGCGCGCCTGCTCATCCTCGACGAGCCGACGGCGACGCTCTCGAAGCCCGAGATCGAGCGCGTGTTCCGCGCGACGCGCGACCTCGTCGCGCAGGGGCGGAGCGTCATCTTCGTCTCGCACCGGCTCGACGAGGTCTTCGAGCTGTGCGACCGCGTGACCGTGCTCCGGGACGGCCAGCGCGTCGCCACGCACGAGATCAACGCGATCGACCGGCGCTCCCTGATCGAGCAGATGCTCGGCGAGATGGAGGGCCGAAAGAGCATGGAGGAGCACGAGCACGCGGTCGCCGGCTCGGGCACGCCAGTCGTCCGGATCGACAGGCTGACCGTGCCCGGCAGCGTCGAGGACGTCTCGCTCACGCTCGAGAGCGGCATCATCACGGGCCTCGCCGGCCAGGTCGGCTCCGGCACGAGCACGATCCTCCGCGCGCTCGGCGGTCTCGTCCCGAGCGCCACCGGCGCGGTCGACGTGCGGGGAAAGCGCGTTCTCCTGAGCACGCCCCGGCGCGCCGCAGCGGCGGGCGTGCTCTACGTCCCGAACGACCGCCAGCGCGAGGGGCTCTTCCTCGGCCAGACCGTCGAGCGGAACCTGACGGTCGTGCGCCTCCGCCGGTTGAGCCGGCTCGGCGTCCTGCTGCGGCGGCGCATCAACCGCACGGCGCGAGAGCTCGCGACGATGGCGGGCGTGTCCCTCGAACGGCTCGGCTCGCCCGCCTCGAGCCTGAGCGGAGGCAACCAGCAGAAGGTGCTGCTCGGCCGGGCGCTCCAGCTCGAGGGAACGGCGCTGCTCGCGCTCGACGAGCCGACGCGCGGCGTCGACGTCGGCGGGCGCGCCGAGATCCACAACCTCGTGCGTGAGGCGGCCCGCAAGGGCACGGCCGTCATCTTCTCGTCGACGGAGCTCGACGAGGTGCTCGACCTCGCAGACGTCGTCGTCACGATCTTCCACGGGCGCATCGTCTCGGTCGTCCCGCGTGCCGAGGCGTCGGCGCCGGCGATCCTCGCCGACATGACGACGAGCCACGCATCGGGCAAGGGCGTGTCGTCGTGAGCAGCATGATGGCCCGCGTCGGCGTCGAGCGCCGGCCGCTCCGGGTCGCCGATGCCGCCCTCGCGCTCTGGATCGCGATGCTCGCGGCGGTGACCGTCTACGGCGCCGCGACGACGACGGGGTTCCTGACGGTGAGCAACATGAAGGCGATCCTCACCGCGGCCTCGTTCGTCGGGATCATCGCCGTCGGCCTCACCGTCATCGTTCTCAGCGGCAACCTGTTCTCGCTCGCGCTCGGCCAGACCGCCGCGATCTCCGCGATGGTCTTCCTCTACACACTCCGCTTCGGCCTGGTGGCCGCAATCCTCCTGACCTTGCTGCTCGGCCTCGCGATCGGCGCGGTCCAGGGCTTCGTGGTCGGCGCCTGGGGCGCCAACCCGATCATCGTCACGATCGGCGCCGCCGGCCTCATGGAGGGCATGGCCGTCTGGCTCTCGCACGGCCAGAGCATCGTCCCGCCCGCCGGCCAGACGAGCTGGGAGCACCTCGCGAATCCCGTCCTCGGCCTCCCGGCGCCCGTCTACGTCTTCATCGTCGTCACGGTCATCCTCGCGGTGGTGATGCGCCGGACGCGATTCGGGCGCCAGATCTACCTCCTCGGCGAGAACCGCACCGCCGCACGGGCGGCGGCGCTGCCGATCACGCTCCTCACGGTCGGCGCCTTCGGGATCGCGTCCCTCTACACGGCGGGCTCGGGAGTCCTGATCGGCGCGACGAGCGCGAACGCCTCGCTCCTTCTCGTCGGGAGCTACACCTACGACGCCATCGCGGCCGCTCTCGTCGGAGGAAACGCGGTGACAGGCGGTCGCGGGTCGATCGCGAGGACGGCTCTGGGGGCGATCTTCATCGCGACCATCTCGGACATGCTGCTCCTGCGCGGCTACTCCACCGGCGGGCAGATCCTCGTCCGCGGGATCATCGTCGTCGTGGTCGTCGTCCTCACCAACCTCAGGGAGCGAAGCCGATGAGCACCGTCGAGAGGACGCGTCGCCGTCCGCGCGGCGGCGAGCTCGCGCCGTACGCCATCCTCGCGATCATGATCGTGGCGCTCGCGATGGTGCCGGTCGTGACGCAGTACACCGTGCGCACGGCGAACGTCTACGACATCTTCCAGAACTTCGCCTCGTACGGGCTCGTCGCCCTTGCGCTTGGGATCACGATCATCGCGGGCGAGTTCGACCTCTCGGTGTCGTCGATGTACCTCCTCGGCGGGATGGTCGCGGTCCTGACGGGGGCCGGCTCGCCCATGCTCGGCATCGCCGCGGCCCTCGGCGCGGCGGTCGTCGTCGGCGTCACGCAGGGCGGCCTGATCGCGGGCTTCCGGCTGAACTCGATGCCGGTGACGCTCGGCGGCTACCTCGTCGTGCTCGGCATCACCTACATCCTCGGGCACAACAAGAGCGTCCTGTACGACAACTACACCGTCGGCCTCCGACTCGACGAGCCCGTCCTGCAGATCTTCTCGATCAGGAGCCTCGTGTCGCTCGGGATCTTCGTGGTCGCGGCGCTCGTCCTCCGCTACCTGCGCGTCGGACGCGACCTCCGCGCGATCGGCGGCGACCGGCGGGCGGCCCGCGTCGCCGGGGTCCCGGTCGACCGACTGCTCGTCGGGGTGTTCGTCGTCTCGGCGCTCGGCGCCGCGCTGCCCGGCGCGCTACTCAGCTACAGCCTCGCGACCGCGAGCCCGACGAACATCGGCTTCGACGTGCTGACGTTCTCGGCCACCGCCGCGCTCATCGGCGGCGTCAGCCTCTCGGGCGGCAAGGGCGGCGCGGTCGGCATCGCAGCGGGCGTCCTGTCGCTCAGCGTCCTCCAGGAGATCCTGGCCATCCTCCGCTCCCCCGACTACGTCTCGAGCCTCATCACCGGCGGGCTCCTGGTCGCCGTCACCATCGTCTGGGCGCCCGAGCTCTCGCAGTGGTTCCGGACGACCCGGATCGCGACCTCGGTCGAGGACGAGCGAACCCCCGCCTAGTCACGACCCGTCGAGGCAAGGAGCACCCGTGGTAGACGTCCAGCAGATCCGGCTCGATCCCGACCCGTTCGAGCCCTACAACCTCTCGCAGGGGTTCCGGGTCGGGGACATCGTGATCGTCTCGGGCCAGGCAGCGCTCGACGAGCAGGGCGCACTGGTCGGAGTCGGCAACTTCGACGTCCAGGCCGAGCAGACGTTCCGCAACCTCGCGCGGGTGCTCGAGGCCGGAGGCTCCAGCCTCGACCGGGTCGTGAAGGTCACGATCTTTCTCACCGACATGGCGAACTTCGGGAAGATCGTCGAGCTGCGACGACGGTGGTTCTCACCGCCCTACCCGGCGGACACGATCGTCGAGGTCTCGTCCCTTGCGCTGCCGGAGCTCGAGCTCGAGATCGAGGCGATCGCGACCGTCGCGTAACCCGCGGGTCGGCCTTCCCGATTTTCCACGCGTCCGCCGCCGCTGGCGGCCCTAGTCGAGTAGGACCGGCGCGAGGCGCCGGAAGGTCTCGCGCCCGAACGGATCCTCTTCCTCGAGGGGCTGGATGGCGACCTGGGTCGCTCCGGCGTCGAGGTGCTCGCGGCAGCGCTCCGCGATGGCCCGCTCGTCGCCTACGACAACGAGTGCGTGGGCAAGTGCATCCGAGCCGCCGTTGTCGAGGTCGTCGTCCGAGAATCCCAGCCAGCGGAGGTTGTCCACGTAGTTCGGCGTGTCGAGGTACCAAGCGAGCGCTGCTCGCGCGCGGTCGCGTGCTTCCGAGAGCTCGTCGGCGAGCACGACCTTCTGCTCGACGATCAGGAGCGGCTCGGGGCCGAGGATCTCGCGTGCGCGCCTCGTATGCTCGACGGGGACGAGGAACGTGTGCGCGCCGAGCGCCTTCTCGGCCGCGAGCCGGAGCATCGGAGGGCGCAGTGCCGCGAGGATTCGCGGGACCGAGGGACGCGCCACCCCGGTACCGTCGGGGCTGACGAACGGGTCGTCGTCCATCGCGTCGAGATAGGCGCGCATCGTTGCGACCGGGGCGCGGTACCTGTGGCCCCGCGGGTCGACTTGCCTCGGGTGGCTGACGCCCAGCCCCAGGAGGAACCGGTCGTCGAAGGCGTCAGACAGGACGCGTGCGGCGTTGGCGGCTGATACCGCGTCGCGAGCCCAGATGTTCGCGATCCCGGAGCCGATCCGGATGCGATCGGTGGCCGCGAGCAACACTGCGGCGTTGGTGAACGACTCCCTCGTGCCGAGTCCCTCGGGATACCAGAGAGTCTCGTAGCCGAGCGCTTCGATCTCCCGAGCGGCCGGCCGTGCGGCGTGGGCGGAGGCGACGGTGAATGCCGCGCACCAGGCGCCGATCGTGCTCAGCCGCATGCCAGGGACGTTATCCGGCGGCGAGAGAGCGTCGGACGCCGTACGCGGCTCGCGATGCGACGTCGTTCGAGTGACGCGCGGTACGAGGTGGCCCCCTCGGGGTCGCGTTGCGCGGCAGACTGAGAGACGACGCAGTCCGGTGGTGGGGCTGGGGTTCGGTCAGGCTCTAGTCGCAAGCCGCAATGCCCTATAGCCTGGCTCCTCGCGATGCGGTCCGTGCACGGGCTCACGGGTTTCGCAATCGTCGCGCTCGCGACGGCGCTCGTCGCGACGTGCGCTCAGTCGGCCGGCGCGGGTGCGAGCGGGCGTGCGCCAGGGCAGCCGCGAGCCGGACACGTGCTGCTCGGCGTGGTCGGCCCGGATCCCGCCGCCTTCGACCGCCTCACACGGCATCTGCACAAGCTGCACCTCGTCTTCGTCAACGGCGGCGGCGGCGCGTTGACGGAGACCCTCGAGGCGGATCGTGCCGAAGGGCGGATCACGATCGTGACGCTGAACGGGCAGAGCTCGCCCGCAGCGTTCGCGCGGGGAGACCTCGACGGGCTCCTGGTCGCGACGAGCGAGGCGGTCAACGCCGTTGGCACGCCCGTCTGGATCCGGCCCGTGCCCGAGATGAACGGACACTGGTCGGAATGGGCCGCATTCGACCGTTCGGGACGGCCCCGCGGCGCGACGTTCTCCACCGCCCAGTTCAGGCAGGCGTTCCGCCGCATCGCGCTGATCATGCGAGGCGGGCCGACGGGCAAGATCAACCGCCGTCTCCGCGCGCTCGACATGGCACCGCTTCGCGGCGTCGCCACGACCGGCCTTACGGCGAGCGGCAAGGTGGCGATGCTCTGGAACCCGCAGGGGCAGGGCTCGCCCGACATTCCGGGCAACCAGCCCCGGGACTTCTGGCCGGGGCCCGAGTACGTCGACTACGTCGGGAACGACCTCTACGAGATCCGCGGCAAGGCGTACTGGCCGGGGATGGACGCGCTCTACGACGCCTTCCGCAAGCCGTTCGTGGTTGGGGAGTGGGCACCCTGGGGCTACGACTCGCCGGGATTCGTGCGGCAGATGTTCGCCTGGGTCGCAGCGCATCCGCGTACTGTCGGCCTCGTCTACTTCAACAAGGGCTGGAGCGGAGGCGGCGGGACGTTCGAGCTTCGTGGCAAGCCACAATCCCTCGCGGCGTACCGACAGGCGGCCAACGCACCTCGCTTTGCCGGCTAGCGGGCTCGAGCGTTCGAGGGCGGCCGCTCGACGCCAGGGCTTCCTGTCCGCGTCGCGATGATGGAGCTAGGCGGACTCGAACCGCCGACCTCCTGGGTGCGATTGCAATAGATGCACCTTGCTCTGGGCAACTCCGCGGTTCATGGGGGTGGCTTCCGCGGGGAACCGCCGGGTTAGACTCGGTCAGGCATGGCAGCGCAGCGCAGCGTCGCGATCGCGCTCGAAGGCGTGAGCAAGCGTTTCGGCAAGGCTGAGGCGGTCCGCGACGTCTCGCTCGCCATCGGCGAAGGCGAGTTCTTCTCGCTTCTCGGGCCGAGCGGCTGCGGGAAGACGACGACGCTGCGGATGATCGCCGGCTTCGAGGTGCCGGACGAGGGTCGCGTTCTTCTCCACGGCGAGGACGTCACAGCCGTGTTCTCCAACCGCCGACCGGTCAACATGGTCTTCCAGCAGTACGCGCTCTTTCCTCACATGTCGATCTACGACAACGTCGCTTTCGGGCTAAAGGTCAAGCGCGTCCCGCGGCGCGAGCACCGCGTGCGCGTCCTCGAGATGTTGCGCGTGGTCGAGCTGGAAGGTCTCGAACGTCGACGTCCACGACAATTGTCAGGAGGCCAGCAGCAGCGCGTCGCCCTGGCCCGGGCTCTCATCAACCAGCCGGCCGCCCTCCTGCTGGACGAGCCGCTCGGCGCGCTCGACGTGAAGTTGCGAAAGCAGATGCAACTCGAGCTGAAGCGCATCCAGTCAGAGCTGGGCACGACGTTCGTCTACGTCACCCATGACCAGGAGGAGGCGCTCGCCATGTCCGATCGGATCGCCGTGATGAACGGTGGCCGAGTCGAACAGATCGGCGGTCCGCGCGAGGTCTACGAGCGACCGGCAACGGCGTTCGTCGCTGACTTCATCGGCTCGCTCAACGCGCTCGAGTTCACGATCGACGAGCTCGTCGGCGAGTACGCCCTGATGCGTGTCGACGAACACCAGCGCATCGTCGTGCCGATCGGCCCCGGTGCGCGGAGCGGCGACTCGCTGCGCGTCGCGGTGCGCCCGGAGCGGGTCCATATCGGGGCGGTCGAGACTGGCTGCGACGGACGGAGGATCGCGGCTCGAGGGCACGATCGCGGAGATCGTCTACCTCGGCATGTACACGCAGTTCCATGTCCGGACTCCGAGCAGGTCGCATCATCAGCCATCGCCTCGCCGACGAGTCGACCGCGCCCTTCGAGCCCGGGTCGCGCGTTGCGCTGTCGTGGGAGGCGGAGTACACCTCCGTGCTCGGCGATCCGGTTCCGGCAGAACCGGCTAGCCGGTCTCGGGGCTCCCCAGGCGTCGTTCGGCGACTCGTCGTCCGACCTCGGCAGCGACCACGATGATCAGGGACACGCCGATCACGACCACGGCCACCGCGATGACCTGCGGCAGTTGGTTGGGGAAGCGTAGAGCGGCGTAGAGGTAGACGGGGAACGTCACCGTCGAGCCTTTGACGAACGAGGCGACTGCGTACTCGTCGAACGACGTCGTGAAGGCGATGAGATACGCGGAGATCACCGCCGGCAGCATCAACGGCAAGGTGATCGAGCGGAACGTTCTGAACCGACTCGCGCCGAGATCGTAGGCCGCCTGCTCGAGCGAGGCGTCGATCTGCTGAAGCCTCGGAATCATCACGAGCATCGCGTAGGGGATCGTGATCACGACATGCCCGATGACCACGGTCTTGACGCCCAGGTCGACCCCGACCGCGTGGAAGAGCAGCAACAGCGAGATCCCGAAGACGATGAACGGGATCACGAGCGGACTGAGAAGCAGCGCCGAAACAGGCCCTGTCCCACGGAAGGGATGGCGGACGAGGGCGATCGCGGCGAGCAGACCGAGGATGACAGCGCCGAGACTCGAGAGTGCCGCCACGATGGCGCTCGTCCTCAGCGCATCCTGGAGGTCGGGGTTGGTGAGGAACTGGTGGTACCAGCGGAGCGTGAATCCGCTGAGCGGGAAGGTCGGCAAGGCCGAGTCGTTGAACGAGAAGATGAGCAGGACGACGATCGGGGCGTACAGGAACACGATGATCAAGGCGAAAAACGCTCGGAGGAGCCACGCGCCTCGTCTCGAGAGGGCGACGTCCATCAGTCGGCCGCCACCTGTCGTGGCTGGAGGAAGCGCGCGAAGACGAGGGTGAGCGCGCCGACGACGCCCAGCAGGAAGAGCGCGAGCACTGAGCCGGTGCGCCAGTCGGGGAAGCCGGTGCCGAAGAGGTCGGCGATCTGGTTGCCGTACATGTAACCGTCCGTGCCGCCGACGAGGGACGGCGTGACGAACTCGCCGAGCGTGGGGATGAACACGAACAGGAACGCCGCAAATACGCCCGGCGCGGACAGCGGCAGTGTCACCCGGATGAACGCCTGCACGCGGCTCGCTCCGAGGTCGGTCGCTGCCTCGAGCAGCCGACGGTCGAGGCTCTCGAGCGATACGAAGATCGGTAGCGCGACGAAGGGCAGCCAGATGTAGCCCAGCACGAGCATGACCGCGAATTGCGTGTAGATCAGCGTCAGCGGATGGTCGGGCGACGTCGACACCGGTCGAGGACAGGAGGCTGTTGATCGGTCCCTGATCGCCGAGGAGCACTTTCCACGCCAGCACCCGGAGGAGGTAGCTCGTGAGGAACGGGGCGATCAGGAGCAGGAGGAGCACGTATTTTCGCTTCGTGCCCGAGAGCGCGAGGTAGTACGCGAGTGGGTACGCGAGGGCGACGATGATCGCCGACACGATCAGCGACATCTTCACCGACTTCCAGAACAGCGCCAGATAGATGTGGCCGAGAAACGGGTCGCCGGTGATGAGATGGCGCCATGCGGTGAGCGTCACCGGATGAGGCCCGTTCGTGATCGAGAGCGCGTCGAGGCTGTACGCCGCGACGATCCCGATGGGCACGACGAAGAAGACTATGAGCCACGCGACCGGGAGGCCGAGCAAGGTCGGCGCGGTCAGATCCAGCCGGAACCGCCGGCGGCGTGCGTGGCTCGCCGTCGACGTCCCGGCCTCGGCCTCGGCCTCCATGACGAGAGCTAGCGGCTGCCTCTCAGGCCGACTTCACTCCTTCCCACACCTTTGCGTAGACGTCGCGCCGGGGGATGTGGCGGTCGATGTACGCGTTGCTGGGCCCGAGAGCGTTCGGGTCGTCGAACTTGAGGGCACGCAAGAGATCACTCGACGACGGCTTTGCGAGAAGGTTCGCGTGGCCATAGCCGTAGTTGTCCTCCAGCCACTTCCCGCTTGCGGTCGAGCTCCACGCGTCGACGTATGCGTGCGCGAGCTTGGGACGCGGCGAGTCCCTTGAGCAGCATGAGCATGCCGACCCAGGCAAGCGGCTTTTCCTTCGGCATCATGTATACGACCGGGAGGCCCGGCTTGGGCTTCTTCCTCATCTGCACCCAGTCGTTGGGCCAGGCGTAGGCGATCCAGAGATCACCAGAGCCGAACGCTTGCCAGAGTGCAGTCTCCGAGGACCAGATCGTGCGCACGAGGTGCTTCTTGGAGATGAGGAATTTCTGGGCCTGCTTGAGCTGCGCGTCGGTCTGGTTCCACGGGTCCTTGAACCCGAGATACAGGCCGGTCACCGGGAGCATCGTGCTGGCGTCGTCGTACCACGCGATCTTGCCCTTGTAGCGTTCGTCGAACAGAAGGCCCCAGGAGCGCGCCTTCGGTTTCACCTTGTCCGACCGGTAGAGGACGGCGTCGAAGCCCCAGTCCTCCGGGATCCCGTACTGCTTTCCCTTGTACTGGCCCGCCTTCACCATGAGTGGGTTGAGGCGCTTGAAGTTGGGGATGAGCTTCGTGTCCCAGGGCTGCACCAGACCGCTCTCGGCGAAGTACCTCACCCAGCCGACGTATGGACGGAAGATGTCCCAGTTGACGCCCTGCTGGAGCTTTCCGAGGGCATCCGCCTCGTTCGCCATCACGGTGAACTTCGGCTTGTTCTTCGGGTACTTCTTGTCGTACTGCGCGAACATGGACTGGCCGCCGTCGTAGCCGTAACCTGCCCAGTCGAGCACCTGGAGACGGCCGCTTTCGGCAGCGAGCAGGTCGAGCGCCGCCCCCGCGGCCGAGGCGCGCCCCGCGAGCAGGCTTGCACCGCCGGCCGCCGCGGCGAGCTTGAGCAGGTCTTGCCGGCTGAGCCGCTGCTCCAGCGGAGCTTGGTCGTCTTTCATCTCGATCTCCTTCGTTCGACGCCTGCCACATTTGGCGGTGATGACCTGCCGCCCGATCTTCGTGTCCGCTAGTAGCTCGGTGGGCTGATGATCCACATCACCTCCGCCGGTTCGCCGCCGATGTTCAAGAGCCGGTGCGGAGTCGAGGAGCGGTAGTCGATCGAGTCACCCGTCGACAGCTCGAACACCTCTGAGCCGAGCTGGAGCGAGACGACTCCGTCGAGCACGACGAGGAGCTCCTCCGAGTCGCCGTGCGTGTACGGCTCGTCTCCGGTCGATCCTCCTCGATCGAGCTCTCCGACGATGACCTGCAGGTTCACGAGTGGTCGCGGAGTGAGCATGAATTTCCGGCCGAGGTTGCCGAAGGCGAGGTTCGGCCGCGCTTCCCGCCGGAGCACGCGGGGTCGCACCGTCGAACCGTTCGGCTCGAAGAGATCGGCGACGTTGACGCCGAGCGCCGCCGCGATGCGCGTGAGTGATGCAACGCTCGCGTTCGCGCGCCCGCGCTCGACCTGGCTCAGGAAGCTCTCCGACAGCTCGGCATGTTCCGCGACGGACTTCAGGGTCGCCCGGCGAAGGTGTCGGATGGCCCGGAGCCGCTCGCCGACGTCTACATGTTCTGCTTCAGCGGTCTGCGAGTTCATCGAAGAAAACTGAAGCGACACTACTCCTGGCTTTGACACAAAGCAACCGGGGATGAGAGAGTCAGCCACCGTGGATCGCGCCACCGTCGTGTTCTTCCCGGAGGGTGCCTACGGTCCGACGAACAACTGCGTCGGAATCGGGCAGGTGCTGCGCGAGCGTGGGCATCGTGTCGTCTTCGTGGTCGAGGAGTCGTTCGCCGGCGGCCTCGAGGCGCAGGGGTTCGAGGAGCGACTGATGCGGCTCGGCCCGTCACCCGAGGTCGAGGAGGAGCCCGGGCAATTCTGGAAAGACTTCATCCGCGAGACCTCTCCCGTCTTCCGCAAGCCGACCATCGACCAGCTCTCGGGGTTCATCGAGCCGACCTGGCGCGCGCTCTGCGACGGATCGCGCTACGTCGACGACCGGCTGCGCGAAATCTTCGACGAGGTCCGACCGGACGCGATCGTCGAGGACAACGTCGTGTGCTTCCCCGCGATCCAGTACTCCGGGCGACCGTGGGCGCGAATTGTCTCGTGCAACCCTCTCGAGCTCAAGGACGAAGACATCCCTCCTGTGTTCTCCGGGTATCCGGCCGCCGACCGCACCGGTTGGGATGAGTTCCGGGCCGAGTACAGGCGCGTGACGGCGGAGCTCCATGACGAGTTCTCGGCGTTCTGCGAGGAACGCGGCGCCGGGGCGTTGTCCGAAGCAGAGTTCATTCACCAGTCGGACTGGCTCAACCTCTACCTCTATCCCGAGGAGGTCGACTACGTGCGCGGGACGCCGCTCGGACCGACCTGGCATCGCCTGGGCACGTGCGTCAGACGCTCAGACGCGAAGGCCGAGCTTCCCGATCACGTCGCCGAGGGGGACGGCGCCCTCGTCTATGTGTCTCTCGGCAGCCTCGGATCGGCCGACGTGGATCTCATGAAGAGGCTTGTCGACGTACTCTCGCGTGCACCGCACCGCTTCATCGTCTCCAAGGGGCCGCAGGCTTCTGAATTCGAGCTCGCCGACAACATGTGGGGCGAGGAGTTCATCCCGCAGCCGGTGCTTCTCCCACTGGTCGATGCCGTCATCACGCACGGCGGCAACAACACGACGACCGAGTGCTTCCACTTCGGCAAGCCGATGATCGCCTTGCCGCTCTTCTGGGACCAGTACGACAACGCGCAGCGCGTCGCGGAGACGCGATACGGGATCCGGCTCGAAACCTACGAGTTCGAGGACGACGAGCTGCTCGGCGCGATCGACCGACTGCTCGCCGACGAGACGTTGCATGCGCGGATGGCGGCCACGGCTGCGCGCTTGCAGGCGTCGCCCGGCAGCGTCAACGCGGCGAGCCTGATCGAGAGGCTCGCGCGCGACGGAACGCCGGTCTCAGGCTGATTCCATCGACACCGCTGACTTTCGCGGGCGTTCGAGAATCTCCCATGACCTCTCGCTACGGCCTATGCCTCAATCCAGCAGCGTGCAGGCTGCCGCGGTCGTCACGACCTCCGCGAACTCGTCCTGGAGGTTGATGCCGGTCATGCGCGCGATCTCGGCAGCCGGCACCACTTCGCCATCCGGCGCGGCGATGTCGAACGTGTGGGTCGCGTCGAGGACGAACCACACGTCGTACCCAAGGTCGGAGCCGATGCGAGCGGTCGTCTCACAGCAAAAGTTCGTCTGAATCCCGCACACCGCGATCGCGTCGATCCCGCGCTCACGCAGCCAAGCGTCAAGATCGACATCTCCGTGAAACGACGAGTGCACTGTCTTGACAATGCGCAGATCGGGCTCGCCGGCGACGGCCTCCTTCAGCTCGAAGCCGGGCGTGCCGCGCTCGAGCGGTCCACCCTGCCAATCGTGCTGAACGACCACGATCGGGTTGCCGCGCCGGTGCCAGGCGGCAATCAGCTTGGCGACGTTCTCCTCGGCATGGGGATTGTCGCGGGGTCCGAGTGCTGGATCCTCGAAGCCGCGCTGAACGTCGACCACCAGCAGCGCACGCTGCCCGGTCATGCGTCTCACTATACGCGGGAGTCAGGTGAAGTGGCATGTACGGAATCCCGCGCCGCCGGGTTGCCGAGAGGACATGCCGGAGGACATCTTGTCGCCTCGCCCAGCGATTGGTCCGGGACGCAACTGGTAGCGCCTTGCTAGCACGTCCTGAGGTGGACGGGCTGGAGGAGGATAGGGAGGGCACGATCTGCAGGCCTTTCGACGATGGAGCTAGGCGGACTCGAACCGCCGACCTCCTGGGTGCGATCCAGGCGCTCTCCCAACTGAGCTATAGCCCCGCGCGGGAGGGATTGTAGCGCCGGTCAGGCGGACGGGCCGAAGCGCCCCGCGCGGATCGCCGTCTCCATCTCGGCCGACTGCTCGCGGTACCACGTGCCGTCCTCGAGCTCGATCGCGGGCAGCCCGCTCTGCCCCGTGGCCTCGATCACGGCCGTCCGCTTCTTCCTCGACGGCCAGGGCTCCGGGACGAGCTCGTACTCGACCCCCATGTCGTCGAGCGCCTTCTGGACGCGCCAGCACGGGTGCCCGGACATCTTGATCCAGGTGTGCGGGCAGCGGTGGAGCTTGATCGCCACGGTCGGCTCCTTCCCTCGTCGACGAGAGCCGAACCTACGATACGCGGGTGCGCGCCGTCGTCGTCGGGCAGGACGGGGAGCCTGCGCTCGCGGAGGTGCCCGAGCCCGACGGACCGGGCGAGGTCGTCCGGATCCTCGCCTGCGGGCTCTGCGGCTCGGACGTCGAGAAGCTCGATAGCGCGAACGCCGGGGTCGTCCTCGGCCACGAGGTCGTCGCGGCGCGCGACGACGGGCGCCGCGTCGCGCTCGTCCATCACGCGCCGTGCGGCGCCTGCGAACGCTGCCTCGCGGGTCACGAGTCGACCTGCACGCGGTTCGCGGAGCCCACGATCCGTCCGGGCGGCTTCGCGGAGCGCGCGAGCGCCGAGGGCTGGGTCGAGCTCCCCGAGGACTGGCCCGACTGGCGCGGGACGATGGTCGAGCCGCTCGCATGCGTCCTGCGAGGGGCCGAAGCGGGTGCCGGCGGGGCGTGTCCTCATCGTCGGGAACGGCTTCGTCGGCCGGCTGTTCGGATGCGTGCTCGAGCGCCGCGGTGAGGAGGTGTTCGCCGTCGACGTCGACCCGCGTCGCGGCGGCCGGGCGCCGGACGGCCCTGTGGACACGGCCGTCCTCTCGGGTCGCGGTGGCGTCGAGACTGCGCTCGCCGCGGTGGCACCGGGTGGGACCGTGCTCGTGTTCGCCGACGCCGGCCCGATTCCGGCGTTCGACGTCTACCGCCGGGAGCTGACGGTCGTCGGCGTGCGGTCGGCGGCGCCCGCGTACATGCCCGAGGCCGTTTCGCTGCTCCACGATCTCGACGTGCCGGAGCCGGTCGTCCTGCCGCTCGACCGCTTCGCGGAAGGGCTCGAGCTCTATCGCCGCCGCGATGCCTTGAAGGTGGTCTTCGCGCCGTGAGGGCGCTGCGCCTCCACGGCCCGGGCGACCTGCGCCTCGAGGACGTCGCCGAGCCGGTCCCCGGCGACGGAGACGTTCTCCTCCAGGTCGAGGTCGCGCTCACGGACGGCACCGACCTCAAGGCGTACCGCCGCGGTCATCCGGTGCTCCTCGGGCCACCGCCGAGCCCGTTCGGGCACGAGGCCTGCGGGATCGACGTCGCGACCGGACGCCGCGTCGTGCCCGCGAACTCCGCGCCGTGCGGGGAGTGCGCCCCGTGCGCGCGCGGGCAGGAGACGCTCTGCGAGCACCTGCTCCCCCTCCTCAACGGCGCGTACGCGGAGCTCCTGCTCGTCCCGGCACACATCGCGCGGACGAACCTCCTCCCCGTGCCGCCGGGCCTCGCGCCCGAGGTCGCCGCGATGGCAGAGCCGCTCGCGTGCTGCCTGCACGGGATCGACGTCGCGGGCGTCCGGCGCGACGACACCGTGGCGATCGTCGGCCTCGGGCCGATCGGTCAGATGCTCTGCGCCTGTGTCGCCGATGCCGGCGGCCGGCCGGTGGCGGTCGGCTCGCGCGAGGAGCGCCGCGCCCTGTCGGCGTCGTTCGGCGCGGTCTCCGCAGATCCAGACGGCGCCGACGTCGTGATCGAGGCGGCGGGCACCGTGGAGGCGTGGGAGCGCGCCCTCGCACTCGTCCGGCCCGGAGGGACGGTGCTCGCCTTCGGCGGGCTGCCGCGCGACGCGCGGGTCACGGTCGACCCGTACCGGATCCACTACGAGGAGGTCAGGCTCGTCGGCGCGTTCCACCACACGCCGCGCCGGTTCCGCGCGGCGCTGGCCTTCCTCGCGAGCGGCGCCTATCCCTTCGAGCGGCTGCTCACGCACGAGGTCGGGCTCGAGGGCGTCGCGTCTCTGCTGGACGACCCCCCGCCCGAGTACCTGAAGGCCGTCGTCCGGCCGTGAGGCTCTCGACGAGGAGGCTCAACCGCGCCCTCCTCGACCGGCAACTCCTGCTCGGGCGGGCGCGGATCTCGATCGGCAACGCGCTCGAGCGGGTCGGAGGACTCCAGGCGCAGTACGCCCCGTCACCCTACGTCCGCCTCTGGTCGATGCTCGAGGGATTCGAGCGCGACGACCTCACCCGCGCGCTCGAGCGGCGGCGCGCCGTGCAGGGGACGCTGATGCGGTCAACGATCCATCTGGTCTCTCCGCGCGACTACTGGTCGTTCCAGGCGGGCGTCGGGCCGTCGCGCCGCGCGTGGTGGCTGAAGACGTGGGGCCGTCACGAGCCGGCTGGCAACGTCGACTTCGTCGCCGGGGAGCTCGAGGCCGCGCTCGCGGGACGCACGTGGCGGCGCGCGGAAATCGACGCCCTGCTGCCGGCGACGAGCAGGACGAGCTGGACGGGCACCTGGATCCCTCTCGTGCGTGTCCCTCCGTCCGGGACCTGGGAGCGGCGACGCGCCGACCTCTTCCGGCTCGCGGCAGAGTGGATCGCGCCGGAAGAGGTGAGCGAGGAGGCCGGGCTCGAGCACCTGCTCCGCCGGTACCTGGCGGGGTTCGGGCCGGCCCGGCCGGCGGAGGCGGCCGACTGGGCGGGCGTCCCGAGGGCGAAGGTCGAAGCGGCAGCGGAGCGCCTGCGGCTGCGCCGCTTCGAGGACGAGGACGGCCGCCCTCTGCTCGACCTCCCGCGCCTGCGTCTCCCGGACGAGGCCGTCCCCGCGCCCCCGCGCTTCCTCGGGACGTGGGACGCCGTGCTCCTCGTGCACGCACGGCGCGCGGCCGTGCTGCCAGAGCGTTTCCGGTCGCTCGTCTTCTCGACCAAGCAGCCCCAGTCCGTGGCAACCTTCCTCGTGGACGGCGCAGTCGCCGGGCGCTGGCATGTCGAGCGGGCGAAGGACACAGCGACTCTCCGCCTCGCGCCTTTCGAGCCGCTGCCGCCGGCGGCCCGGCGCGAGCTCCGCGAGGAGGGCGAGCGACTCGTCCGCTTCCACGAGCCCGACGCGACGTCGTACGTCGTCCGCTAGCCGGTTGTCAGGCGTCGAACAGCGTCAGCTCGGGCTCGCGCTCGCCGCGCAGCGTCGCCAGATCGACCTCGACCCAGCCCAGCCCGCGCGCCTCGCAGAGCGTCCGGGCCTGGGGCTTGATCTCCGACGCGGCGAGGATCCCGCGACACTCGGCGAGCAGCACGTCGCGCTGGATGACCTCGAGGTAGCGCGACAGCTGCTCGACCGCCTCGATCGTCCCGATGCGCTTGATCTCGACCGCGACCCAGCCGTCGTCGGTGTCACGGCACATGAGGTCGACCGGCCCGACGTCCGTCGGCCACTCGCGGCGCACGAGCCGGAGCCCCGGCTCCACTGCCTCGGGCAGAGCGGCCAGCGCCTCCTGGAGGTGGCGCTCCACGCCGTCCTTCTCGAGCCCTGCGTCCTCCCCCAGCTCGTGCTCGACCTCGGCGAGCAGCTCGCTGATCCGGATCTCGAGCCTGTCCTCCGTCCTGCCCGCCCGCTTACGGACGACGATCACGTCGTCGCCGTCCTCGATCACGGTCGGCGGAGTCATCCAGTTGAGCGGCTTGTAGCCGCCACTGTCGGCGTGGACGAGCACCGAGCCGTCGGCCTTGAAGACGAGGAGGCGGACTGCCTCGGGGAGATACGCCGTGAGGCGTCCGGTGTAGGTGACCTCGCAGCGGGCGACGACGAGACGCACGGGCGGTGGACCGTAGCGGCATCGCCGGATGAGCCGGGCGCCGGTGCCGGACCGCGCACAGGGCTCTATGCTCGCCCGATGGGAGGGATGACCTGGCAGGTCGTCGCGCGGCTCCTGCTGGGCGCCCTCGCGTTCTGCGGCGCCTGGCTCTGGCTCGGGGACGGGGAGCGCATCCTCGGGCCCGTCGTGATCGTCCTTGCCGTCGCGGGGCTCTGGGCGCTGGGCCGGCCCGACCGGCCGCACGAGTGAGCCGTCGCGCCGGGCGCCGGGACGCCTGGCGACTCCTCAGCCGAGGTCGACGCGGGAAGCGCCGACGATCCGCTCCTCGCCGCCGGCCAGGCGCACGAGCAGCTTCCCCTTGCCGTCGTAGTCCGGGGACTCGACGAGGACGACGCCCTCCACCCCACCGAGGCTGCACGGCGCGCCGACCTCCTCGTCGAGACCGCGCCAGAACCGGACGAAGGGGTTGCGCTCCCACTCGCGGCCGATCGTGGTCTCCACCGTGTGGCCCGGCAGCACGCGAAGCTCGTGGTCGAGCGTCATCAGCCGGTCCATCACCGACGCGCGCACGACGGGGGCGGGGCCGCCGCCGACGGCGTCGCGAAAGAGCGTGTCGCCCGAGAAGCAGAGCTCGTCGTTGACGACGAACGCGACGCCGTCGTCGGAGTGCCCGGGCGTCTCGACCGCGTCGACCCGCAGGCCCCCCGTCTCGAGGGCGCCGGTCACGACCGGGATGCCGAACCGCGCCGCGAGCTCGTCCTCGTGCTCCACGTGATCCGCATGGCCGTGCGTGCGGAGGATGTGCGTCGGCGTCAGGCGCTCGCGCTCGACGGTCTCGAGCAGCGGCTCGAGCGGCGCCCCGCTGTCGACGAAGACGGCGACTCCGCCGGGCTCGTCTCCGACGACGAACGCGTTCGAGAGCCAGCGCGAGTCCATGGACCGAGCGACGATCACGCCGCAGAGCCTACGCCACCCTCGCGGGTGGGCGAGACTCCTCCCGTGACCCGCGTCCTCGCCGCGGCCGCCCTGGCCCTCGTCGTCGCCGCGCAGGCGTCGGCGAGCGTGCGCATCGTCGAGCCCTTCCCGCTCGACCGCTACGCGGGCCGCGGGGCGATCGGGCTCGCCGTCCCGGGCGCAGGCCCCACCGTCACCCGCCAGAGCGCGCTCAACACCCTGCTCACCGGGACGGTCGTGAGCTCGCTGCTCGGCGGCGCGCCCGGGGGGACGCCGCTGATCGAGCTCGGCGCGGGATCGCCGCCCCACACGCTCGTCGTCCTTCCTCCGCCGGGCCGGAGCGAGAACACCCGCTATCCCATCGCGGTGATCCCCGGGCCGCGCGGGGTCCTCACGTCGAGCTCGACGCGGGTCGACGGGCTCGTGTCGCTCGCCGACGTCGCGCACGGCAGGCTCGAGGTCGTCGCCGTCCGCGACCCCGTCGCCACCCTGTCCCGGCTCGAGCACCGGATCGAGAGGAACGACCGCATCCGGCTCCCCCTGACGCTGCTCGTCGGTGCGCTGGCGTACATCGTGGCGGTGGTCGCGCCGGGCCTCGCACCGCGGGTCGTCCTGCTCGGGCTGGCCGCGAACCTCTGGCTCGCGGGGTGGTGGCTCGTCGCGCTCGTCGCGGCGGCGGCGGTGATCCTGCCGCTCGGGCTCGCCTGCGCCGCCGTCCTGACCGCCTACCTGCTGGTCCTCGGCCTCGACCCCGAGTCCGTCGCGCTGTCCCCGTTCGGCCCCTCGCAGGCAGGGCGCTTCTACGGCGTCTCCAACCTGCTGGAGACGATGCTCCTCGTCCCGGCGATCCTCGGACCAGCGCTTCTCGGCCGGGCCGGGGCCGCGGTCGCCGGGGTCGCCCTGGTCGCGGTCGCGGGGAGCCGCTTCGGCGCGGACGGCGGCGGGCTGCTCGTGCTCCTGGCGGCGTACGCAACGCTCCTCGTCCGCCGGAGCCGCGTCCGTCTCGACGCCCGTCGGGCAGCGGCGATTGCCGTCGCGGCCGTCGCGGCGGCCGTCGTCCTCGTGGGGCTCGACGCCGTCGCGGGCGGGTCGAGTCACGTCACGCACGCCGTGGGCGAGGGACCGGGTGCCGTTCTGGGTGACATCGCCGACCGGCTCGAGCTGTCGGCCCGGCGGACACTCGCCGCGATCGGCCCGGCATTCGCCGTCTGCGCGTCGCTCGTCGTCCTCGCCGTCGTCGCCACACGACGGCCGCGGCGCCCGCTCACCGACGCGGTGCTCGTCGCCCTGCTCGTCTCCCTCGTCGTCAACGACACGCCCGGCGACGTCGTCGGCTTCGGCGCCGTCGCGGCCTTCGTCATCCGTCGTTTCGAGGACGGGTCGGCGCGCGGTGCGCGAACGCACCTGGTTAGACTGCCCGCGATGCGCCGCCCGCTCGCAGCTCTCGCGCTCCTTCTGGCGATGGTGGCGCTCGTCGCGGCCGGGTGCGGCGGCGAGGAGGTCACGGCGACACCGGAGACGGTGGTCGGCACGGTCCCCGAGAAGACGGCGACCGGGCCGAGCGAGGACCTCCCTGCGCTCGATCTGAAGGGCGACGCGACGGCGGGGAAACAGGTCTTCGAGAGCGCCGGCTGCGTCGCGTGCCACACGCTGTCCGCGGCGAACGCGACCGGGACCGTCGGGCCGAACCTCGACGAGGCGAAGCCCTCGTACGAGCTCGTCGTCCAGCGCGTGACGCTCGGTCAGGGCGGCATGCCGTCCTTCAAGGATCAGCTCGAGCCGCAGCAGATCGCCGACGTCGCACAGTTCGTCTCCACGGCGACGGGCGGCTGAGCCACCTCCCGGACTTCGCCCCGCGGGTCCAGGCGTTCGCCAGCGACCTCGACGGGACGCTGATCGCGTCGGACGGCGTCGTCCACGACCGCACCCGCGCCGCGATCGCCCGCTCGCAGTCGCTCGGCGTTCCCGTCCTCGTCGCGACGGGCCGGATGTTCCGGTCGGTCGAGCGCTACCTCGACGACGTCGGTCTCCCCGAGCCGGTCGTCTGCTACCAGGGGGCGGCCGTCGTCGACCCGCGGACGCGGACATTCCTCCTCCACGAGCCGCTCGCGCTCGAGGTCGCGCGGGAGGCGATCGCGGCGCTGGCAGCCGTCGGCATCTCGCCGAACGTCTACGTCGACGACCAGCTCTACGTCGCCGAGGAGAGCGAGTACACGCGCCGGTACTCCGTCTTCCAGCGCTTGCCGGTGGTCGCGGTCGGCGACCTACTCGCGTGGCTCGAGCGGCCGCCGACGAAGCTCGTCGCCGTCGCGGAGCCGCCCGTGCTGGCCGAGATCCGCCCCGAGCTCGAGCGCCGGCTCGACGGCCGTGCGTTCCTCACGACGTCGCTGCCGTACATGCTCGAGATCGGAAATCCGAGCGTGACGAAGGGATCCGGCCTCGCCTTCGTGGCGGCGATGCTCGGGCTCGACCTCGACCGCGTGGTCGCGTTCGGAGACGGCGAGAACGACGTCGAGCTCCTCGACGCGGCAGGCTTCGGGGTCGCCGTCGAGGGCGCGCATCCGCGTCTGCAGGCGATCGCCGACGCGACCTGCCCCGGCCCGGCCGAGCAGGGCGTCGCAACCGTGATCGAGGCCGTTCTAGACTCGGTCCCGTGATCGACCTCAGGGCAGCACGCGCGAATCCCGCCCCCGTGCGGGCAGCGCTCGCCCGCAAGGGCGCGGCGGAGACCTTCGACCGCCTGCTCGAAGCCGACGAGCGATGGCGGGCGCTCGTCCCGGTCGCCGACGACCTGCGCGGGCGCACGAAGCTCAAGGGCAAGCCGACCCCCGAGCAGCTCGAAGCCCTCCAGGCGGTGAAGGCCGAGCTCAGGGAGGTGGAGGAGGCGCTCGCGGCCGCCGAGGCCGAACGGGACGCGCTCGCGCTCCGCATCCCGAACCCGCCGCGCGACGACGTGCCCGACGGCTCGACGGAGGACGACGTCGTGGAGCTGCGGCGCGTCGGCGAGCCACCGACGTACGCCGACCCGCACGACCACCTCGAGCTCGGTCGGTTCGACATGGAGCGCGCGGCGCGCATGTCCGGCGCGCGCTTCGGCTACTGGGTCGGGGACACGGCCCGCCTGGCGCTCGCGCTCTACCGGCTCGCGCTCGACCGGCTCGCCGCCGCCGGCTTCGTCACGGTGCTTCCGCCCGTGCTCGTGCGCGAGGGCGCGCTGATCGGGACCGGCGCGTTCCCGTCCGACGAGGCGAACGTCTACGAGCTCCCCGCCGACGACCTCTACCTCGCCGGGACGGCCGAGATCCCGGTCGCGAGCCTCCACGCCGGCGAGATCCTCGCGGGCGACGAGCTTCCGCTCCGCTACGTCGCGTTCTCGCCGTGCTTCCGCCGCGAGGCGGGCGCCGCGGGCCGCGACACGCGCGGGATGATCCGCGTCCACCAGTTCAACAAGGTCGAGCAGTTCTCGCTCACCCACCCGGAGCGCTCGTGGGACGAGCTCGAGCTGCTGCTCGAGAACACCGAGGGGCTCGTGCGCGACCTCGGTCTGCCCTACCGTGTGGTCGTCCTGCCCGCGGGGGACATGTCGAGCGCCTCGGCGAAGACGTACGACGTCGAGGTCTGGTTCCCCAGCCAGGGCCGCTACCGGGAGACGGCGTCGATCTCCAACACGACCGACTTCCAGGCGCGGCGCCTCCAGATCCGGTTCCGCGGCGAGCACGGGCCCGAGCCTCTTCACACGCTGAACGGGACCGCCGTTGTCGACAGGATGGCGCTCGCGATCCTCGAGAACTTCCAGGGGGACGTCCCGGACGTGCTGCGCGAGCTCGGGGCGCCTGACCGAGTGGCTAGGTGAAGCCCATACCGCGCGGTAGGGGACGCTTCCGCCGGATCACCGATAACTCAGGACATGCGGCCTGCGGCAACGGTCCGCGTCCAGTGGACGCGTACTGAGCTTCTCGCGCTCCGAGAAGCCATCGAAGTGACCCCGAACTTCGAGGGTCGCCAGGAGGTGCGCGACTTCTTCCGGGTTGCGGTCCGCGCGCATCGCCTCGGCGCCCTCGAGCTCGATCGCGAGCTCGCCGAGCGCCTCTCGAACCGCCTCGTCCCCGTCGACCTCGCGACGGCAACGGCACGCGGCAAGCTTCTCCACGCTGTTCGCGGGCCCCGCAAGCGCGGGATCGCCCAGGTGCACCGCCCCGCAGTCGCGGCGGCGTAGCTCTCCCGCTCTCTACGCGGCGCGGACGGTGTGATCGACCGCGGCCGCCGGCTCGGGCACGGCCCGATCGGCGTCCTGGATCGCGCGGAACAGCTTGGCGCGCACGAGCGCGGTGGGGAGATCGACGGCGACCAGGCGCCGCACGAACCGCTCGGCCACCTCGCGTTCGAGCGAGATGTTGTGGCTTCGAGCCCGGACGGCTGCCCGGATCGTCTCGCGCACCTCGAGCCGGCCGTTGAAGTTGGGCGTCAGCTCGACCGCCTCTCGAACCGCCGTCAGCTCGGCCCGCGACAACCCGATGCAGATATCTCCGTCGTGGCGCATGGGCCCAGTCTACCCCGGATGGGGGACGTGGCAACCCTCGAACGGGGAAGGGATCACCCTATCGTCCCGCGGCTCGCCCGAGACGCCCCGAACGCGCTCTTCCGACCCTGGCGGCCGTACACTGACCCGCTCGCGGCGGGGTGCCGGAGCGGTCGAACGGGGCGGTCTTGAAAACCGTTGAGCCGAGAGGCTCCGTGGGTTCGAATCCCACCCCCGCCGCTCAGTAGGCAAGCCGGATCCCGCATCACGAGCGGGATTCCGGCCTACCGCTCACCCTCGACGCTTCAGGTCGTTGACCGCCGAGACGGCTCAAGACGGCTGGATCTGGGTGCTCACTGGCGCGCAACTGGCGCGCAGAGTTCGAGGTCGTCCATGATGGTGTCCAGCCTGGTGGATCGTCCGCTCGTGAGAGAGGAGCGCCATGACAACCCAGTCCACTCAGACCGTCCTGATCAACGGGTTTGGGGTGCTCTTCGTGATATTGAACTCGTTCGGGTTGGGCCTCAGGCTGTCGGTCGGCAAGCTGCTGGCAGAGGCCTTTACCCATTGGAAGATCGCCGTGTGGGCGTTGGTGATCAATTTCGTGATCATCCCGCTCCTGTTCATCGGCTATCTGCTGACGATCGCCGAGTCCATTCCCGATGAGATCAAGGTCGGGTTCTGTGTCGCAGCCCTGTGTGCAGGGATGCCTTTCGCTCCCCTCCTCGCCCGGCTAGCCAAGGCGGATGTCAGCATCGCCACCACGCTGTTAGTGGTCTTGAGCGCCGGGACGATTATCGCCCTCCCGATAGGTCTGCCCCTCGCCATCGATGCGGTTGACGCGCAACTCACGACCTCCGCCTGGGATGTTGCGTGGCCGCTGCTGCTCTTTATCCTCCTGCCGGTGGTTCTCGGCTGCGGCTTCAGGCTCTGGTGGCCCGACCTGACGCCGGAATTGGCACAGTGGGTCCTCCGGGTCGCGATCCTCTGCCTGCTCTTCAATCTCAACTTCACGCTGGTTGCGTATTGGGATCTGTTCAAGCAGACCTGGGGCACCGAGAGCTACATCGCGGCCTTTGCCGGCCCATTCATCGGCCTCGGGTGTGGCTACCTTCTCGTTTCCGGTCTTCGAGTCAAAGACGTGGCCATCAGACATGCGACCGTGGCGACCACGGCGGTACGCAACATCGCTCCGATGCTCCTGATGATGATTTATCCCTTTGCAGGCGACCCGCTGGTCACGGTGTCGATCACGATCCTCAACACCATCGGCATCACAATCGTCTGCTGTTCGTCCTGATGTGGAGGCGCGCTGCTACACCATCGGACACCCACGCAACAACCAACCAGCCAGCAAGCGCAGGCCTGCCCCCGCCAACTTCGACGTGACGAATGATCCACCCGTCGTTGCCGACTCCCCCGAAACAGGCCGCGCGGCCGGACGCGCGACCAGCTGTACGAGGAGGCGAAGGCGAAGGGCGTCAAGGGACGCTCGAAGATGACGAAGGCCGAGCTCGCGCGGGCGGTGGGCTCGCGGAGCTGACACGCGGCGAGATCCGCGCCGCCGCCGTGGACCGAGTGCGGCCACCGAAGCGGCGCGGATCGAGGAGCGCACGTCGGCACCGGGCTTCGACCCGAGGAGGCCGCCCTGCTCGGCCTGCTTCGCTCCTGGCGGATCCGCCGCGGGCTCGCCGAGCGGGAGTGACGTGACCGCTGCCGGTTCGCGAGCGGCTGGTTCCGGTTTCCCGCGAACCGGTCATTCCGGGGCGGTTTCTGGCGCGCGCAACGGTGTATCACCATCCCGATGGAGACGGATCGGCGGATCGGCAGGGCGTGGATCGTCCTGCGGCGGTCAGTAGCCGCGGCGCGAGAGCACGACGTCCCGATGGTCGCGCAGGCGCTCGCGTATTCCCTCTTCCTCGCGATCCCGGCCGTCGTCCTCGTCGCGCTCGGGATCTTCTCGCTCGTCGCCGACACCTCGACCGTCGAGCAGCTCTCCGACCGGTTGCGACCCGTGATGCCGCAAGAGGCGATCACCCTGCTGCAAGGCAGTCTCGAGCGCTCGACTCGGTCGCACGGTCAGGGCGTGGCGATGACGGTGGTCGGCTTCGCGCTTGCGTTGTGGACGACCACCTCCGCGGCCTCGACGCTCATGTCGACCACGACCCGGGCCTTCGACCGCGACGACCGGCGCGGTTTTGCCCACAAGCGGCTCGTCGCCCTCGTGATCGTCGCCGCGCTGGGCATCGGCGCCGGGCTCGTGCTCACGCTGCTCGTCCTCGGGCCGCACGTCGAGCGATGGGTCGGCGGCGCGACGAGCGCGCCGACGCTCGTCTCATGGCTGTGGTGGACGCTCCAGTGGCCGCTGCTCGTCGCGGGGCTCCTGTTCGCCTTCGCCGTCACGCTCGCCCTCGGACCCGACGTCGACGACCGACGCTGGCGGTTGATCAGCCCCGGCGCCGTGATCGCCCTCCTCGTCTGGCTCCTCGCGTCCTCGGCGTTCGCCCTCTACGCCTCGCGATTCGGCTCGTACGACAAGAGCTGGGGGACGATCTCCGCGGTCGTCGTCACGCTGGTCTGGCTCTGGCTGACGAGCGCCGCGCTGCTCTTCGGAGCCGAGATCGACGCCGAGGCGCAGAGACGCTCGCGCTGAGTCGACGACAAGGCTCGCGCACTCCGCGCGAGGCAACGGCGCCCGGCGGGCCGTTCACCTAGGTGATTTCACTTTCCCAGCCTCGCCCAATGTGTAAGCCTTGTCGGCGTGACTGGTGGGATCGGGCGAACTGTCGACCCGCGCATCGTCGTGAACGCCGCTCCTCGGAGCGCCGGCCGACATGAGCGGGTCGTGTGGGCGCAGCTCACAGGAGGCGCTCGGTGAGCGCGCGCGGCGACCGTCCTCGCGTGCTCGTCCTCGGCGGCGGGTTCGGCGGGCTGGGCGCGGCGCTCGAGCTGCGCAAGGCCGACGCCGACGTCGTCCTCGTCGATCAGCACGACTACCACACCTTCCAGCCGCTCCTGTACCAGCTGGCGACGGGCCTCCTCGAGCCGAGCGCCGTCGGTCACTCGCTCCGCGACCTCGTCCACCACCACCACCAGGAGAACGTCACCGTCCACAAGACACCGGTGACCGCGATCGACCTCGAGGCACGCGAGGTGACTCTCGCGGACATGGCGCCCCTGACCTACGACTATCTCGTGCTCGGGCTCGGCGCAGAGGTCACGTTCTTCGGGACCGAGGGGGCCGCCGAGCACGCCTTCCCGATGTACACCCTCACCGACGCGATCCGGTTGAAGGAGCACGTGCTCGGGAGGTGGGAAGCGGCCGACAAGGACCCGGGCCTGATCGAGGACGGCGCGCTCAACATCGTCGTCGTCGGCGGCGGGCCGACCGGGGTCGAAAGCGCCGGGGCGATCGCCGAGCTCTATCGCAACGACTTCGCCAGGGACTACCCGGGCGTTCCACAAGAGAAGGCGCGGATCGTCCTGGTCGAGGCGGGGCCGGACGTCTTCGGGATGTTCAAGCCGAACCTCCGCACCTACACGAGAGAGGCGCTCGAGAAGCGCACGGTCGAGGTCGTCACCGGGGTGCGCGTCGCGTCGGTCGCGCCCACGCGCGTCGCGCTGAAGCCCGGGGCGGAGATCGCCGCGCACACGCTCGTCTGGGGCGCAGGCCTGCAGGGCAACCAGCTCGTCCAGTCGCTCGGGCTCGACCTGGAGCGCGGCAACCGGATCGGCGTCGGGCCCGATCTCACGGTTCCAGGCCATCCGGAGGTCTTCGCCGTCGGCGACCTCGCGGCGATCACGGACGCGAAGACCGGGCAGGTCCTCCCGCAGCTCGGCTCGGTCGCGCTCCAGTCGGGGGAGCACGTGGGCGAGACGATCGCGCGGCGCCTCCAGGCGAAGGAGCCGAAGCCGTTCAAGTACAAGGACAAGGGGACGATGGCGACGATCGGACGTGGTGCCGCCGTCGCGCAGATGCTCGGTGGTCGGACGATGAAGGGCCTGAAGGCCCAGGCCGCCTGGGGCGCCGTGCACCTCGCGCTCCTGCCGACGAACGAGGATCGGGCGAAGGCGATCGTCGACTGGGCCGGCGCGGGGCTCACCCACCAGCGCAGCGGCCGGATCACCTACGAGTCCGAGGCGAACACGAGCAAATGACCGGCGTGGCCGCGGCATGCCTGAGCGAGCCGTGCCGCGGCACGGCCAACGGAGGAGGTACGAGGTGACGAGCGCAGCAATGCCCGCCGCGGCGCCGGCGTCGACGAAGGCGAAGGAGGCCGACGTCTTCGTGGTCTTCGGGATCACCGGGGACCTGGCCAAGGTCATGACGTTCCACTCGCTGTACCGGCTCGAGCAGCGCGGGCTGCTCGAGTGCCCGATCGTCGGGGTCGCCGTCGACGATTGGACGATCGATCAGCTCGTCCAGCGCGCCCGCGACTCGATCGTCGGCACGGGCGAGCAGCTCGACGAGGCGGTGTTCGCGCGCTTCGCGGAGCGTCTCTCGTACGTCCAGGGCGACTTCGGCGACGCCGCCGCGTACGAGCGCGTCGCGAAGGCCATCGCCGACGCGACGAGCCCGGTCTTCTACCTCGAGATCCCCCCGTTTCTCTTCGGCCGCGTTGTCCAGGGCCTGGCGGAGGCCGGCGTCACGAAGAACGCGCGGATCGTCGTCGAGAAGCCGTTCGGCCACGACGGCGAGTCCGCCCGCGCGCTCGCCGAGGAGCTCCACCAGTACATCGAGGAGCCGCAGCTCTTCCGCATCGACCACTACCTCGGAAAGATGGGCCTCGAGGAGATCCTCTACCTCCGGTTCGCGAACCGGATCTTCGAGCCGGTCTGGAACCGGGAGCACATCGAGTGTGTCGAGATCACGATGGCGGAGGACTTCGGCGTCGAGGACCGGGGCCACTTCTACGACCCCGTCGGCGCGTTGCGCGACGTCGTCGTCAACCACCTGATGCAGGTGGTGGCGGTCACGGCGATGGAGCCGCCGTCCCGCGGCGACACCGCGACGATCAAGGATTCGCAGGTGGCGCTGTTCCGCGCGGTGCTGGAGGCCGACCCCGCGCACTACGTCCGCGGGCAGTACGAGGGCTACCTCGGGATCGACGGCGTCGCCGCCGACTCGACGACGGAGACGTACGCGGCGCTGCGGCTCGAGATCGAGAACTGGCGCTGGTCGGGTGTGCCGTTCTTCATCCGCACAGGCAAGCGCCTCCCGGTGACCCAGACCGAGGTCCGCGTCGTGTTCAAGCATCCGCCGCGGCTCGGCTTCGGGCTCGCCTTCCCCGAGCCCAACCAGATCGTCGTCAAGCTCGATCCCTCCACCGGGATCCGGGCGATCCTCGCGGCGCGCCGGGCGGATGCCCCGGGCGCCTCCAAGATCGAGCTCGACATGGAGTTCGCCGGCCAGGGCGGCGAGGGCGCAACGCCGTACGAGGTGCTCCTCCACGCCGCGATGGTGGGCGACGCCACCCGCTTCACGCGACAGGACGGAGTCGAGGAGCAATGGCGGATCATGCAGCCGCTCCTCGACGCGCCGCCGCCGGTGCACGCGTACGCGCCCGGCTCGTGGGGCCCCGAGGCGGCCGACAAGCTCGTGTCCGGTTTCGGCCGCTGGCACGGCCCGTGGGTGGTCGCGTCATGAGCGCCGCGAAGAAGAGCGCTGCCGCGGCAGCACCGCAGAGCGCAGCAGCGCCGTCGCCGTTCCCGCCGATCGCCGACTACGCGTTCCTGTCGGACTGCCACACCGGCGCCCTCGTCGCGGCCGACGGGGCGATCGACTGGCTGTGCTTCCCCGCCTTCGACGCTCCGAGCGTCTTCGGCAGCCTGCTGGACCGGCAAGGCGGGTTCATGCGGGTCGGGCCGTACGGCATCCACCATCCCTCGGCGCGAAACTACGAGCCCGGGACGAACATCCTCGTGACGACCTGGAAGACGCCGATGGGCTGGATCGTCGTCCGTGATGCCCTGACAATGGGCCCGTACGCCGGCGCTGACACGGTCACGCCCCACACGCGGCCGCCGGCCGACGAGGACGGCGACCACATGCTGGTCCGGACGATCGAGTGCATCGAGGGCCGGGTCGAGATCGAGGTCATCTGCGAGCCGGCGTTCGACTACGGCCGGACGCCCGCCGAATGGTCGATGGCCGCGGACGATCTCCACAGCGCCGACGCGACGGGTGCCGGGCAGACCTTTCGCCTCCTGACCGATCTCGGGCTCGGGATCGAGGGGAACCGCGTCCGCGGCCGCCACGTCCTCCACGAGGGAGAGCGCGCGTTCTGCTGCATGACCTGGGCCGAGGGGCTCGTCGGCCCGCGGAGCGTCGAGGAGGCCGAGGAGCGGATGGCCGCCACGACGCGCTTCTGGCGGGGGTGGCTCGGGCGCGCACGGATCCCCGACCACCGCTGGCGCGACCCGATCCAGCGCTCGGCGCTGGCGATCAAGGGGCTGACCTACATGCCGACCGGCGCGACCGTGGCAGCACTCACGACCTCGCTGCCCGAGACGCCGGGCGGCGAGCGCAACTGGGACTACCGCTACACCTGGATGCGCGACACGACCTTCACGCTGCAGGCGCTGCACTGGCTGAACCTCGACTGGGAGGCCGACGAGTTCATGCAGTTCGTCGCCGACCTCGAGCCGAACAGCGACGGCGCGCTCCAGATCATGTACGGCATCGACGGTCGCCGTGACCTGACGGAATCGACCCTCGACCACCTCACGGGGTACGCCGGAGCACGCCCCGTGCGGATCGGCAACGGCGCGTACGACCAGCGCCAGAACGACGTCTTCGGTGCCGTGCTCGACTCGATCCTGCTCCACACACGCAAGAGCGACCGGCTGCCGCAGCGACTCTGGCCGATCGTCGAGACGCAGGCCGAGTGCGCCACACAGGTCTGGCGCGAGCCGGATCAGGGGATCTGGGAGGCCCGCGGGGCGCCGCAGCAGTACGTGTCGTCCAAGCTGATGTGCTGGGTGGCGCTCGACCGCGCGTCCGACCTCGCGACGATCCGCGGTGACCAGGACAAGGCAGCCGCTTGGAGGGAGACCGCCGACGAGATCCGTGCGGACATCCTCGAGCACGGCGTCTCCGACAAGGGCGTGCTTCGCCAGCACTATGCGACGGACGCCCTGGACGCGTCGGTGTTGCTCGCGGCGATCTTCGAGTTCCTCCCCGGCGACGACGAGCGCCTCCATGCGACCGTCGACGCGATCGCGACCGACCTGACCGAGAACGGGTTCGTCCTCCGGTACCGCACGGACGAGACCGACGACGGCCTGTCGGGCAAGGAGGGGACGTTCCTCATCTGCTCCTTCTGGCTCGTCTCGGCCCTTGCGATCGTCGGCGAGCTGCAGCAGGCGCGCGATCTGATGGAGCGGCTCCTCCGGATCGGATCGCCGCTCGGCCTCTATGCGGAGGAGTTCGACGCCGACACGGGCCGCCACCTCGGCAACTTTCCGCAGGCCTTCTCCCATCTCGCGCTGATGGAGGCCGCGGCGCGAATCATTGTCCCCGAGATGCTGGCGCAACAGTGACGCTGCCGACGGATGACCCGGACATGACAGACCCAGGAAGGAGAGTCGGATGAGCACCGTCGAGGCGGCGGGGAAGACGATCAGGAGCACGATCCCGGCGCGGCTCGACCGCCTGAGCTGGTCGCCGTTCCACACCCGCATGGTCGCGGGTCTGGGGGCGGCGTGGATCCTCGACGGGCTGCAGATCACGATCGCGAGCTCCGTCACGGGCGTCTTGGTGCAGCCCGACACGCTCGACATGTCGTCGAGCCAGGTCGGGATGATCGCGTCGATCTACCTCGTCGGGCAGGTCGTCGGCGCGCTGTACTTCGGAAGGAAGTCCGACCAGCTGGGACGGAAGCGGCTGCTGATCATCACGCTGCTGCTGTACCTGTTCGGCACCGGGCTCGCAGCGTTCACGTTCAACGACGGCGGCTGGGTGTGGCTCGCCTGGTTCTACGGGACGCGGTTCATCGCGGGGATGGGGATCGGCGGCCAGTACGCGGCGATCAACTCCGCGATCGACGAGATGATGCCCTCGAAGTACCGGGGCCGCGTCGACATCTGGATCAACGGCAGCTACTGGGCCGGCGCGATCCTCGGCTCGTTCGCCTCGCTGATCTTCCTGAACGCGTTCGCCCCCAACGTCGGCTGGCGGCTCGCGTTCCTGATGGGCCCCGTGCTCGCGATCGTCGTGATCATCGTCGCGCGCACCCTCCCCGAAAGCCCGCGCTGGCTGATGACCCACGGGCGCATGGAGGAGGCCGAGAGGAACATTGCGAGCATCGAGGAGGCGGTACGAAAGTCGGGCCAGGAGGTCGAGCCCGTCGACGACTCGCAGGCGCT
>CAWBVO010000008.1:0-71775 GCA_963792245.1 uncultured Actinomycetes bacterium | reverse complement strand
CTGCCTGACGCGGCCCGAGCGGTCACGACGCACGTTCGCGAGCGCCGCCCGGCGACTGCGCTAGCGTCCAGCGGCATGGAGCGCCGCGGCGGCGCGTCGCAGGGCGAGTCACTCGTCACGTGGGCGATGTGGGCGGTCGTCCTCGCGATCGTCTTCGTGACGTACTGGCGGCTCCCGCCGGACACGCGAGCTGCGACGGACGACCTGTATCACGTCTCCGGGAACGGCCTCGTGGGCGGCCTCTCGCGCGTGCTCGTCGAGCTGAACTTCCCGCTCGCGCTCGTCGCGATCGTGGCCGTCCTCGTGGCGGTCGACGCGCTGCCGCGACGGGCCTGGGCGGTCGCTGCGCCCGCGATCGGCCTCTCGGCGGTCGTCGCGTGGCCGGGCGTGCTCGACCAGGACGATCTCGACGCACGGGCCGTCAACGTGATCCCGGCGCTCGGCGTGGCGCTCTCGCTCGGCCTGACGGCCGCGGCTGCCCGTCGCAGCGGGGCAGGCCTTGCGCTGCGGCTCCCGTTCGACCCGGTGCGGGCGACGATCGCAGCCGTCCTGCTCCTCGTCTCGATCCCCTGGATCGCCGCCGACCTCGGCTTCTTCCTCCCCGACGGTGTCTTCATCATGCGGCGGGTCGCCCTCGACACGGACGGACTGCCGATCGCCGCCGTCCACCTCGGGCACCACCACGGGATGGACGGGACGCTCGTCGCGCTCAGCGCGATCCTCCTCTCGCGCCCACGCCTGCGGCGGGGTGCGACCGCGTCGGTGACGGTCGCGGTGACGTCGCTCGCGTTCGCCTATGGGATCGTCAACTGCGTTCAGGACGCCTGGAACGAGCAGCTGGTGAAGCGCGGCACGCTCCACTGGCAGGTCCCGTCCGCGATCCTCCCCTCCCTCTCCTGGATCTGGCTCGTGATCCTCGTGCTCGCCGCGCTCACGGCGCTCACCCTGCGTGGCGAGTCTCGGCGCGTAGACTCGGCCGCGTGACGGAGAGGGAGCTGCTGGCGCGGACGGCGGCGATCGCGGCCGACTACCTCGAGACGCTCGACACGCGACCCGTGCGGCCGGAGCGTCGCTACCGCGAGATGCTCGCGCTGCTCGACAGCCCGCTCCCCGAGCATCCGACGGACCCCGCGGTGGTCGTCGAGGAGCTCGCGGCGGTCGCGGAGCCGGGAATCATGGCGATCGGCTCGGGCCGATGGTTCGGCTTCGTCGCAGGTGGTGCCCTGCCGGCGTCGCTCGCGAGCGACTGGCTCGTCTCCGCGTGGGACCAGAACACCGGTCTCGCCGAGCCGACGCCGTCGACGTCTGCGCTCGAGGTCGTCGCCGGCCGGTGGCTGCTCGAGCTGCTCGGGCTTCCCGCCCATTCCTCGTTTGCGTTCGTCACCGGGTGTCAGATGGCCCACGTCACGTGTCTCGCGGCCGCGCGGCACGCCGTCTACCGCCGCGCCGGCTGGGATCTTCCGCGACAGGGACTCGCGGGCGCGCCGCCGTTGCGCGTCGTCGTGGGCGGCGCACGCCACGTGACGATCATGCGCGCGCTCCGCCTGCTCGGGATCGGCGCCGAGCAGGAGATCGTGCTGGGCGCGGACCGCGAGGGGCGGATGCAGACCGAGGGTCTTGCCGCCGCGATCGACGAGGGCGTCCCGACGATCGTCTGCGCGCAGGCGGGCGACGTCAACACGGGCGCGTTCGACGACCTCCAGGCGATCGCGGACGCAGTCGACGGATCGGACGCCTGGGTGCACGTCGACGGCGCGTTCGGGCTCTGGGCCGCGGCAAGCCCGGCGCTCGCCCATCTCGTCGAGGGTAACGCGCGCGCCGACTCGTGGGCGACCGACGGGCACAAGTGGCTGAACGTGCCCTTCGACTGCGGGATCGCCATCTGCGCGCACCCGGCCGACCACGCGGCGGCGATGGAGTACGCGGCCCCGTACCTCGACGTCTCCGACCGGCTCGTCGCGCGCGACCCGATGGGCTACAGCCCCGAGTTCTCGCGCCGGGCACGCGCGGTTCCCGTGTGGGCGGCGATCCGCGAGCTCGGCCGCGAGGGCGTCACCGATCTGGTGGACCGGTGCTGCGCGCACGCCCGTGCGATCGCGGACGGGGTCGCCGCGCTCCCCGGGTGCGAGGTGCTGAACGACGTCGTGCTCAACCAGGTGCTCTTCCGGTTCGAGGACGACGCCCGGACGCAGGACATCCTCGCGGCCGTGCAGGCAGAGGGCGAGGCGTGGATGAGCCCCACCACCCGGGAGGGGCGGTTCACGATCCGCATCTCGGTGGTCGGGTGGCGGACGACGGAGGACGACGTGGAGCGCACGGTCGCGGCCTTTGCCCGGGCCGCGCAGGAGCGTCCGGGCTAGGCGTCGTCGGACGGCGCGACGGAGGCCCGCTCCGCGATCTCGGAGACGACGGCCGGGTCGGCGAGCGTCGTCGTGTCCCCGAGCGGGCGGTGCTCGGCGACGTCGCGGAGGAGGCGGCGCATGATCTTCCCCGAGCGCGTCTTCGGCAGCTCCGGCGTGAAGACGATGTTCGCCGGCTTCGCGATGGGCCCGATCTTCTGCGCGACGTGGTCGCGGAGCACCTCGAGCATCTCGACCGAGCCCGGGTCGGAGCCCTTGAGCGTCACGTAGGCCACGATCGCCTGGCCGGTTGCCGCGTCGGAGCGCCCGCAGACTGCGGCCTCCGCGACCCTCGGATGGTCGACGAGCGCCGACTCGACCTCGATCGTCGAGATGCGGTGACCCGACACGTTCATCACGTCGTCGACGCGCCCGAGGAGCCAGAAGTCGCCGTCCGCGTCGATCCGCGCGCCGTCGCCGGCGAAGTAGTGACCAGGGAACCGCTCCCAGTAGGTGGCCCGGTAGCGCCCGTCGTCGCCGAAGATCCCTCGGGTCATCGCCGGCCACGGGCGCTCGAGCACGAGGTAGCCGCCGCCCTGTTCGACCCGCTCGCCCTGCTCGTTCAGCACCGCGGCGACGACGCCGGGGAACGGCTTGGTGGCCGAGCCGGGCTTCGTCGTCGTGACCCCGGGGAGCGGCGTGATCATGATCATCCCGGTCTCCGTCTGCCACCAGGTGTCGACGACGGGGCAGCGGCCGCCGCCGATGTGCTCGTGGTACCAGATCCACGCCTCGGGGTTGATGGGCTCGCCGACGGAGCCGAGGAGCCTGAGCGAGGAGAGGTCGTGCGTCGCCGCATGCTCGGGCCCCCACTTCATGTGGGCGCGGATCGCCGTCGGCGCCGTGTAGAGGATCGTCACGCCGTAGCGCTCGACGATCGACCACCACCGGGCGTGGTCGGGGAAGTCCGGCGTCCCCTCGTAGAGGACCGACGTCGCCGCGTTGCAGAGGGGGCCGTAGACGATGTAGCTGTGCCCGGTGATCCAGCCGATGTCGGCCGCACACCAGTAGACGTCCGTCTCGGGCTTCAGGTCGAAGATGTACCGATGGGTCGCCGCGACGCCGACGAGGTAGCCGGCCGTCGTGTGGACGATCCCCTTCGGCTTCGCCGTCGTCCCTGACGTGTACATGAGGAACAGCAGGTCCTCGCTGTCCATCGGCTCGCACGGGCACGTCGAAGGATCGTCCGGGACGTCGAGCTCGTGATACCAGCGGTCGCGGCCCGCCGTCATCGGCACCTCGTTGCCCGTGCGCCGCACGACGAGGCACGCGTGAACCTTCGGCGCCGCGGACATCGCCTCGTCCGCGGTGGGCTTCAGGGCGACGGGCTTCCCGCGCCGCCAGGCCTCGTCCTGGGTGACGAGCACCTCGCAGCCCATGTCGACCATCCGGCCGGAGAGCGAGTCGGCCGAGAAGCCGCCGAACACGACCGTGTGCGGGGCGCCGAGACGCGTGCATGCGAGCATGGCGACCGCGAGCTCCGGGATCATTCCCATGTAGATCGCGACGGGGGTGCCCTTCCGCACGCCGAGCTCCTTCAGCGCATTCGCCATCCGGACGACGTCGCGCTGGAGGTCGGCGTAGGTGATCGTCCGCGTGTCGCCCGGCTCGCCTTCCCAGTGGTAGGCGACCCGCTCGCCGAGCCCCGCGTCGACGTGGCGGTCGACGCAGTTGTGCGCGACGTTGAGGCTGCCGCCGAGGAACCACTTCGCATAGGGGAGCTCCCACTCGGACAGCGTGTGGAAGTCCTCGAGCCAGGTCACGCGCGCCCGCGCCTCCGTCTCCCAGAAGCCGTCCGGGTCGGCGTCGTAGATCGCGGGCTGCGCGTTCGCCTGAGCCGCGAACGCAGGATCGGGCGGGAACCGCCGCTCTTCGTCGAGCAGGGTGTCGATCGCCTGACCGCTCATCGGGCGGTTTCTACCACGGTCTCGCGCGGGTCGAGGTCGTACGGGAACCGCGTGAGCGTCTCGCAGCCGTCCTCGGTGACGAGGACGAGGTCCTCGAGGCGGACGCCGCCGAAACCGTGCCGGTAGAGGCCCGGCTCCAGCGTGATCACGTCGCCGGCGACGAGCTCGTGCCCGACCTTGCCGAGGGTCGGGGCCTCGTGGACGTCGAGCCCGACCCCGTGGCCGAGCGCGTGATTGAACCCGTCGCGGAGCACCGTGCCCTCGGGCTTCGAAAGGCTCGTCGGGTATCCGTGGCCCTCGTAGAGACGGCAGACCGCGCGGAAGACCTCGGCGCCGTCGGCGCCGGGGCGCACGAGCTCCCGGGACAGCTCGAGTGCCTCGCGCGTGTGCTCGTGCCAGGTCGCGATCTCGGGGTCGGGCGTCCCGACGGAGAACGTCCGGGTCATGTCGGAGAAGCAGGCGCTCTCGACGTCGTACGGGAAGAGGTCGCAGACGAGGTGGTCGTCGTTCGCCACGCGGCCGCTGCCCTCGTGGTGGCCGTCCGCCGCCTGCGCCCCGTGCGCGACGATCAGGTCGTCCCCGCGGCAGCCCGACGCGGCGAACGCCTCCACCGCTGCTGCTCGGAGGAGCTCGCAGGTCAGGGGCTCGCCGTCCACGAGCCGGCCGCCGTCGGCGGGCTCCGATCGCTCGAGAAGCGAGGCGATCGCGGCCATGCCGGCCTCCGCCGCGCGCGTGGCGCGCCGGATGCCGTCGAGCTCCCGCGCGCGTCTTCTGTCTCCGGCGGTCGTCGAAGAAGCGCTGGTCGGGGACGAGCTCGATCCCCGCCGCCCGCAACGCGTCGGCGTGCTGGAGCGGGAACTGCGCGGGGACCGTCGCGCGACCGATCCCGAGCGAGCGGACCATCTGCACCGTCAGCGCCGGGCCGATCTCGTAGACGTCGACGCCCGCACGTAGGAGGTCGTCCGACGGGGAAGGTCTCTGCCGGCACGATCTCGATCGACGGCTCGACGACCGCGATCCGGTCGCCCTCGACGCTCCAGACCACCGCCACCCTCCGCCCGGCGACCTCCGCGTAGACGAACGGGTCGCCGACGTTGATCGGAATCTCGTGCCGGAGCTCCGGGAAGCGCTCGGTGTCGCCGACGATGAGGACGTCCGCCACGGGGATTGAGCCTACCTCCGGACGGGTATGGTGGCGATCGTGGAGTCGGCCCTCCATGAGCTGCGGGCGCGCCTCGCCGAGATCTCCGACCTGAGCCGCGCCGCAGGCGTCCTCGGCTGGGATCAACGCGTGACGATGCCGTCGCGGGGCACCGAGGCGCGCGCCGAGCAGCTCTCGACCCTCGGGAGGATCGCGCACGAGCGGTTCACCGACGACGAGATCGGGCGCTTGCTCGATCGAGCCGAGCCGGAGGTCGCGTCGCTCCCGTACGACGCGGACGACCGGAGCCTCGTCCGCGTCACACGGCGCGACTGGGAGAAGGCGCGGCGCGTGCCGTCCGAGCTCCGGGCCGAGATGACGCTCCAGGGCGCGCGCGGCCACCACGCCTGGGTGGAGGCGCGGCGGACCAGCGACTTCGCCTCCTTCCTCCCGTACCTCGAGCGGAACGTCGAGCTCAAGCGGCGGTACGTCGAGTGCTTCGAGTGGTCGGACAGCCCGTACACGCCGCTCCTCGACGACTACGAGCCGGGGATGCTGACCACCGAGGTGCGCGACGTGTTCGCCGCGCTCCGTCCGCGCCTCACCGAGCTGGTCGCGTCTGCGCCCGACGTCGACGCGTCGTTCCTCGCGGGCGGTGACTTCCCACCGGAGGCACAGCAGGCCTTCGCCGAGCGGGTCATCCGGACGATGGGGTTCGACGACGACGCGTGGCGCCTCGATCCCACCGCGCACCCCTTCTGCACGTCGTTCTCCAACCGCGACGTCCGTCTGACGACGCGCTACCGGCCGGACGACCTCGAGTCGATCTGGTCGACGATGCACGAGGCGGGCCACGGGCTCTACGCGCACGGGATCGCCGACGCGTTGAGCCGGACGCCGCTCGGGGGCGCTCCGTCCCTCGGGCTCAACGAGTCACAGAGCCGGACGTGGGAGAACCTCGTCGGCCGCAGCCGCCCCTTCTGGGAGCACTGGTACGGGCCGTTGCAGGACACCTTCCCCGCGCTTCGCGACATCGAGCTCGACGCGTTCGTGCGCGCGATCAACCGCGCCGAGCCGGGTCTCATCCGCGTCGACGCCGACGAGACGACCTACAGCCTCCACATCATCCTCCGCTTCGAGCTGGAGCAGGAGCTGCTCGACGGCACGGTCGCTCTCGCGGACCTGCCCGAGGTATGGAACGCCCGGATGAAGGAGTTCCTCGGCGTCGACGTACCCGACGACGCCCGCGGGGTGCTGCAGGACGTCCACTGGTCGGGCGGCGGGATCGGCTACTTCCCCACCTACGCGCTCGGGAACGTCATCTCCCTCCAGATCTGGGAGGTCGTGCGCCGTGCGCTGCCCGACCTCGACGAGCAGATCGCATCCGGCGACCTGCGCACGCTCTCGGACTGGCTCCGGGACAACCTGTACTCGCTCGGACGCAAGCTGACGCCGAAGGAGACGATCGAGCGGCTCACGGGGTCGCCGACGATCGAGCCCGAGCCGTATCTCGCGTACCTCGGCGACAAGCTCGCGTCCGTCGCCGTCTGAGCCGTGACGCTCGGCGAGCGCGAGCAGGACGCGATTCGCTCCGTGCTGGCCGGGCTCGAGCGGGACGTGGCGCTGACGCTCGAGCTCGGACCGACCGCGACGCCGGTGACGCTGCTCGCCGCCGGCGGCCGGGAGATCGACTCGAACGCCGTCGCCCGCGAGATCGTCGAGTCGGTGTGCGCGCTCTCCGAGCGCGTCTCGCTCTCGGTGACGGAGCACGACGAGCCTGGCCCCTGGCCGCGGACGACCATTGCGCCGGGCCTCGAGTACCTCGGCATGCCCGCGGGGTACGAGCTGACGACGCTCGTCCACGGCATCGTGGAGGCGGGTCGTGCGGCGCCGTCCGTCTCCGAGTTGACCCGCGAGCGGCTGCAGGAGCTCCAGCACGACGTGAAGGTCGACGTCTATGTCACACCGACCTGACCCCACTGCCCGCCGGCCGTGCTGCTGGCGTACAGGCTCGCGCTCGCCTCGCCACGCGTGACCGCCCGTGGGGTGGAGGCATCGGAGTTCGCCGTCGAGGCCGGTCGCCACGGCGTCCAGGCCGTTCCGGCGATCGTCGTCGACGACCGCTACGCCTGGGCCGGTGCGGTGCCCGAGACGGCGTTCGTCGAGCGCGTGCTCGCCGCCCGCGCCTGACCTCGCCGCGGGCCGCCCGGCGCGAGGCGCTTCTCGAACCAGTGGTGGGCGTAGGGGTTGTCGTTGAACGCGGGAATCTCCCGGTACCCCTCGGCTCGATACATCGTGATCGCCTCGGTGAGCACCCGGTTCGTGTCGAGCCGCACCGTGCGCGCGCCTGCTGCCGCCGCACGCTGTTCGAGGGCGACGAGCAGGCGGCGGCCGAGACCCGCTCCGCGGACCGTCGGCGCGACCCAGAGCCGCTTGATCTCGCTCCAGTGCGGTGCGCCGCGACGGACGTCGTGGTGGCGGAGCGCGCCGCAGCCCACGGGCTCGCCGTTCAGGGTCGCGACGAGGAGGAGCCCGGCCGGCGGGACGAGGTCGGACGGGTCGTCCGGGTTGGCGCGGTCGATGTCGAAGCCGCCGTCGAAGCGCGCCGCGAGCTCCGCGAAGTACGAGCCGAGGCTCGAGCGCGCGTGCGGGTGGCGAGGGTCGCACGGCTGCGAGACGGATCATCGACGCGGTCAGGAGGCGCTCCACCACCGCCATGGCCTCGACCAGACGTGCTCGCTGCGCTTCTCCCAGCGGCTCCAGGATCGAGGACGCGACCGCGTCGTTGCGCCGGTCGAGCTCGGCGCGCTCGGCAAGCCCGGCTCGCGTCAGCCGCGCCGTTCGCACGCGGCGGTCCGTCTCGCTCGGCCGGACGACGACGAGCCCGTCGGCGGCGAGCGCCGCGAGCACGCGGCTCAGGTAGCCGGAGTCGAGCCCGAGCCGGTTCCGCAGCGTGCGGATGTCGGCGCCCTCGGGGCCGATCTCCCAGAGCACCCGCGCCTGGCCGAGCGGCCGGCCTCGGGCCAGGAACGCCTCGTCGAGCGCGCCGGCGCGCTGGGTGACGACGCGGTTGAACCGCCGCACCTGGGGTATCCGCTCTTCCACAACTCTCTGACCATAGTCAGAGAATATCGCTGCTCGCAAGTCGCGTCGTGGGCGCCGCGACGTGGCGGGGCCGTGCCTAGACTCAGGGAGTGGAGGCGATCGCACGCGCGAACGGGCTGCTCGAGCGCTATGCCTGGCTCGCGCTCGCCGAGCTCCCGCACGACGCCCGGGTCTTCGACGCGCACACCCACCTCGGGGACGACATCGACGGGATGGTCGGTGACCGCGACGAGCTCCTCGCGATCCAGCGCGCGTACAGGATCGACCGGTCGTTCGTCTTCTGCCTCGACGAGCCCGACCGCCGCCCGGCGTTCACCGCGGCGAACGACCGAACGCTCGCCCACGCCGCCGCCGCGCCGGGCGAGCTGATCCCGTTCGTCCGCCTCGACCTCGACGACCGGCCGGTGGAGGAGGCGTCGCGGTGCATCGATCGCGGCGCACGCGGCATCAAGCTTCATCCGCGCGCGCAGCGCTTTCTCCCCGACGACCCCCGCCTCGAGCCCGTCTTCGCGCTGGCCGCGGAGCGCCGCGTGCCGATTCTGATCCACGGCGGCAGGGGCCTCCCGCCGATCGCCGACTCCCTCGCCCGGCTCCTCGACCGCCACGCGCCGCCCGCCCTGATCGTCGCCCACGCCGGCATCGTCGATCTCGCCGCGATGGCGGAGAATTTCGCAGGACGTCCGGGAGTCTTCTTCGACACCTCGGTCTGGAGCCCGCTCGACCTCCTCGACCTCTACCGGCTCGTCCCGCCGGAGCAGGTCGTCTACGCGTCGGACTACCCGTACGGGCGCCAGCCGAACTCGCTGCTGATGGCGGTGCGCACCGCCCGTGCGAGCGGGCTCGACGACGCGCAGGTGCGGGCGATGCTCCACGACACGGCGGCGAGGATCGCGGACGGCCTCGACCCGGTGCCGCCGAGCGCGCCGAGTGGGGCGACGGAGCTCTCGCATCCCATCCCCTTCCTCCGCATCCACCAGTACCTGACGATGGCCTCCGCGATGCTCTGGATGCGCCATCCGTCGGACACGTACGGCGTTCTCGGCCTTGCGATCAACGCGTGCGACGAGCGGTCGAACGGCCACCGCGCGGCCGCCGACCAGCTGCGTGAGCTCCTCGTCGCGACCCGCGACCTGTGGGAGGAGTCGGCGGCCACCGAGGACGAGACCGACCGCCGGCGGGCGCAGCGCGGCGCCTTCCGGCTCGTCCACCTCGCGAGCGTGCTCTCGGTCACCAGCCCCGCCTAGCGGCGCTCAGACGAGGCGGTGCTGCGTCGCCCAGCGCGTGAGCTCGTGCCGGGTCGAGAGCTGCAGCTTGCGCAGCACGCTCGACACGTGGCTCTCGACCGTCTTCACGGAGATGTCGAGCCGGGCGGCGATCTCCTTGTAGAGGTAGCCGCGCGCGATCAGCTGGAGCACCTCGCGCTCGCGCGGGGTCAGCTCGTCGAGCTCCGAGCCGGCCTGCTCGGAGCGGTATGCGTCGAGCACGAAGCCGGCGAGCCGCGGCGAGAAGACGGCGTCGCCCGAGGCGACCCGCTCGATCGCCGCCGCGAGCTCCTCGCCCGAGATCGTCTTCGTCACGTAGCCGCGGGCGCCCGCGCGGATGACCGCGATCACGTCCTCCGCCGCGTCGGAGACGGACAGCGCGAGGAACCGGACGTCCGGTCGCTCGGTGGCGACCGCGTCGATGATCGCCTCACCGCTGCCGTCGGGGAGGTGCACGTCGAGAAGCACCACCTCCGGGTCGAGCTCCTTGATCAGCGGGATCGCCCGCGCGACCGTCCCCGCCTCGCCCACGACCTCGACGGCGTCGCCGAGCTCGGCCCGGACGCCCGCGAGAAAGAGCCCGTGGTCGTCGACGAGGACGACGCGCCGGCTCACGACGCCCTCCGCGGGATCCGCAGCTCGACCTCCGTGCCCTCGCCCGGGGTGGACACGATCGTCGCGGAGCCCCCGGCGCGCTCCAGGCGGCCCTCGACGGACTCGCTGAGCCCGCGCCGGTCGGGCGGGACGGACGCACGGTCGAAGCCCACGCCGCGATCGCGGACGAACACGGCGATCTCGCCCTCGCTCACCTCGGCGTAGACGTCGATCTCCTCGACCTCGGCGAACTTCGCCGCGTTCGTCATCGCTTCCCTCGCGGCGAGCACGACAGCTCCGTCGGTGGGCGCGTCGCCTGCGCTCGCAAGCTCGATCCGGACGCCGAAGACGTCCTCGACGTCGGCCGCCGCGGACGAGAGCGCCGCAACGATCGACGAGCCGTCGTCCCCGAGCGGCCGCTCGGCGTAGAGCCATCCCCGGAGCTCGCGCTCCTGCCGGCGCGCGAGCGAGGCGACGCGCTTCGGCTCGTCCGCGTGGCGCTGGATGAGCGCGAGCGTCTGGAGCACCGAGTCGTGGATCCGTGCCGCGACGTCGGCGCGCTCGTCGCTGCGGATCCGGGCCGCGCGCTCGGCGTCGCGCTCGAGGGCGAGTCGCCAGAGCCACGGCCCGGCGATGAGGAGGAGCCCGCCGGCGACCGCGCCCGGGGCGAGGAGCGGCGCCGGGGCGTCGCCGCCCGCGGCGAGCAGGATCACGGCGCCGATGGCGACGAGCGCGTAGCCGCCGTAGGAGAGCGGAGCGTCAGGCCGGAGACCCGCTCCATGGCGCCACGCGAGCGCGAGCCCGGCGGCGACGAGTGCGATCCCCGCCACCGCGCGGTCGGAGAGCCCGAGCGCGTGGAGCAGGAGCGATCCGGAGATGACGAGCCCGATCGCGGCGGGCCATGTGTGGTCGTCGGCGTACAGCCAGAGCGCGAGATACAGCACGATGCCGGCGCCCCCGGCGAGCGCCAGGAGCGCGAAGACGAGCCGCACGAGCGTGACGTCGACACCGAGCGCCTGCGCGATCCCGCCGCAGACTCCGGCGAGCGCGCGGTCGGAGGAGCTCGCTGCGAAGGCGGGGAGGGCCACGGGAGGATCATCGCAGGGCGCGCTCGATGCGAACCGAGCCCGCCCCCACGCCGGCATCCAGGACGAGCGTGCGGTCGCCGGTCTCCGCGAGCCGCCGCTCGACCTCCCAGCCGCTCGACTCCTCGCCGAGCACGCGGACGTTCCCGGCACGGGCGCGGGCGACGACCTGGAGCGCGACGCCCGGCGGTAGCTCGACCTGGAGGTCGCCCACGTCGACGCGCGCGCGCACCGCGCGGGTCGTGCCGGCCGGGAGCTCGAGCCCGGAGAGGTCGAGTCGCAGCGTCCCGACGCCGAGCTCGTACGAGCTGTCGAGCTGCGCCGTGCTGACCGCCGAGTACTCGCGATCGCCGATCCCGTTCCCCACGTGGACGTGGAAGACCGCGGCGGCGATCGCGGCCGTCACCAGGACGAGCGCGACGACCGAGCCGACGGCGATCCCGAGCCACTTGAAGAACCCCCGGATGCGGTGGGAGTCCCGGCGGGCGAGGGTCACGGCCTCGGTCGCCTCGTCCTCGGTGCGGGGCTCCGGGAGCCCGTGCCGGGTGACGAGGAGGATCGCGCCGCCCGCGAGCGCAAGGACGACCCAGACGTCGCCGTGCGGCCAGAAGGACATGTTCGAGACGACCACGGCACCCGCGACCGCGAGCAGCCCGAGCCCGATCAGCGGCCACGGCCGGTCGCGGCGCTGCCGGAGCGTGCGCGTCGCGAACGAGTCCTCCTGGCCCTCCGCGGGCATCACGAGCGCCGCCGCCGCATAGATCAGGATCCCTGAGCCGCCGAGCAGCGCCAGGACGACGAACCCGACGCGGAAGAAGGCCGGATGGACGTCGAAGTACCGTGCGAGGCCGCCGGCGACGCCCGCGACCATACGGTCGCCGCTCGAGCGCTCCAGGCGCTTCGCCTCTGCGATGTGGCTCATGTGGTCGCTCATGACCGGAGCATGGCTGCTCGCGACCCCGAGCCGCCATCGGGGATGACCCTGATCCGACCCGGACGCCGCTACGAGACGGCGGCGACGGCGCGCTCGGCGAGCGTCGCGAGGGCGTGGCGCTTCCAGGCCGTCTGCGGGTTCCCCGGCAGTCCGGCGAGCGGGTCGGCGGGATCGAGCGCCCGGGGGATGTTCGCGACCCCGGAGGCCACGAGCGCGACCTCGTTCCCCCGTCGCGCCGCTGCGACGGAGACGAGGGGGAAGGAGAAGGCCGCCCGCTCCCCGAGCCGCTGGTACGCCGAGGCGTCGGGTGGCGCCGGCAGGGCGATCGCCACGACGAGCTCGCCCGGCTCGAGCGTGAGCAGCGAGCGATTGTCGGCGGTCGGGCGGCGGTAGAGGTCGAGCAGCGGCACCGTCCGCGCGCCGCCCGCAGAGCGGATCTCCACCGTCGCGCCGCAGGCCGCGAGCGCCGGCGCGAGATCCGACGGATGCGCCGAGATGCAGTCCCCGGGCTCGAGGTTGTGCTTGCGGTGGTCGCCGATCTGCGCGTAGCAGGTGTCGCCGCCGCCGAGCCAGCAGTTCCACTCCTCGCCGCGGTAGTACCAGCAGCGCGTGTGCTGGCAGACGTTGCCGCCGACGGTGCCGACGTTTCGCAGCAGCGGCGACGCGGCGAGCGACGCGGCGCGCGCGACCGCGGCGTAGGGCTCGACGAGCGACGACGCGGCCAACGCCGCGAGCGTCGTCGTCGCGCCGATCCGCAGCCCGCCGTCCCGCTCGTCGAGCGTGGCGAGCCCCGCCCCGCGCAGATCGACGAGCGTCGCCGGTGTCCGGATCCCGCGGTCGACCTGGCCGGCGAGATCGGTGCCACCCGCCAGGGGAGCGGCGTCGTCCCCGGCAAGCAGCGCGAGCGCCTCGTCGAGCGAGGCGGGCCTCGCGTACGCGCTCACGCGAGCGCCTCGAGCACGCGTGCCGGGGTGAGCGGGATCGCGGAGGCCCGGCGTCCCGTCGCGTGCGCGAACGCGTTCGCGATCGCGGCCGCGGTGGGGACGATCGGCGGCTCGCCGAGCCCCTTCGCGCCGAGATTCGGGAGGTTCGGGTCGGGAGTGTTGACGAAGTCGACGAGGATCTCCGGGACGTCGGCGATCGTCGGGACCTTGTAGTCGTCGAGGTGGCCGTTGACCGGGTACCCGGTCGTCGGGTCGACGACGAGCTCCTCGGAGAGCGCGTAGCCGATGCCCTGGATCACACCGCCCTCCGCCTGGCTCGACGCGCCGAGCGGGTTGACGATCCGGCCGACGTCGTGCACGGCGACGACGCGCTCGACGGTGACGACGCCCGTCCCGGGGTCGACCGCGATCTGCGCGATCTGACAGCCGAACGTGTTGACGCGGAACCCGTCCGGGTTCGGGCCGCGCGCGCCGGAGCCGTCGATGGTCGCGTTGCCGAGCTTTCCCGTCACCTCGACGACGTCCACGTCGAGCGCGCCGTCCCTCGACCGGATCCGGCCGTCCGAGAGGTCGAGGTCGGCGACGCCGATCTCGAGCACGTCGGCCGCGAGGCTCAGGAGGATCCTCCGCACCTTGCCCGCCGCGCTGCGGACGGCGGGCATCACCGCCGGCGTCGTCATCGAGCCGCCGGACACGGGGCTGTAGACGTTCGGAAGCGTGTCGCCGCCGCGCGCGAAGACGCGATCGAGGGGGAGCCCGAGCTCCTCCGCGGCGATCATGCGGGCCGACGTGAGCGTGCCCGTGCCGATGTCCTGGATGCCCGTCGTGACGAGCGCGCGAGCCTCGGCGTCGAGCCTGACCGTCGCGTGTGCCGGCGGGCCCCCACCGCCCCACCAGATCTGCGTCGCGCAGCCCATGCCGCGCAGGAGCCCGTCGGGCTGCGACTCGCGGAGGGCGGCGCGGCTCTCCCACCCCGCGAGCTCCGCCGCGCGGTCGTAGCAGTCGAGGAGCCGCTTGCTCGAGTACGGAAGACCCGAGGCCTGGTCGCGATCGACGTGGTTTCGGCGCCGGAGGTCGAGCGGGTCGATCCCGAGCTCGGCCGCGAGGTCGTCGATCGCCTGCTCGAGCACGGTCACGCCCTCGACGACGCCCGGCGCGCGAAACGCGTTCTGCGCACGGAGGCTCGTGCGGACCGGGAACACCATGGTGCGGACGTTCGGGCAGGCGTAGAGGGAGAGCGCCGGCTCGGCGACGGGGAAGACCCAGCCGCCGACGCCCATGTCCACGACCGCCGCGAGCTCGATCGCCTCGAGCGTTCCGTCCCGCCGCGCCCCGAGCGTCACCGTCTGGCGCGTCCAGGAGCGGCGCCCGCCGACGACCTGCTCCTCGTGGCGTCCGAGCGCGAGGCGGACCGGCCGCCCGGTGGCGCGGGCCAGCTCGGCGGCGAGAACCGCCTCGACGCCGGCGCCCTGCTTCGCGCCGAACCCGCCGCCGATGTACTCGGAGATCACGCGCACCTGCTCGGGCGCCAGGCCGAACCGACGCGCCAGCTCGCGCCGCGCGTCGAACATCCCCTGGGTCGACACCCAGGCGGTGAGCGTGTCGCCCTCCCAGCGCGCCACGGCGGCGTGCGGCTCGAGCGGCGATTGCACGTGCGCGGGCGTCTCGAAGGTCAGCTCCACGCGAGCGTCGGCGCCCTCGAGCGCGGCGTCGGGCTCGCCGCGGACCGTCTCGCGCGGCTCCTCCGTGAAGCGCTGCTCGGTGAGGCCCGCCTCGAGCCCGAGGGGGGCGAGCGGCTCGAAGGTCGCCGCGAGGGCCGCGATGCCGGCGGCGGCTGCCTCCGGTGTGTCGGCGGCCACGACCGCGATCGGGTCGCCCGCCCACGCCGGCTCCGCCGTCAGCGGGCTCTCCCCGTCCATCGTCAGCGGTGCGTCCGGGCCGATCGCCGCGCGGACGCCCGCGGTCGCACGCGCGGCGTCGACGTCGAGCGCGGTCACCCGGCAGCGCGCGACGGGCGCGCGCAGAACGGCCGCGTGGAGCATCCCCGGCAGCTGGACGTCGACGGTGTAGCGCGCCGCGCCGCTCGCGCGCACCGGCCCGTCCTGGCGGATCGTCGGCGAGCCGACGATCCCGAGCTCGGCGTCGTCGGGCCACGTCTCGACCTCGTCCTCCTCGTCGACGAGGACCCACACGTCCTCGAATCGGCCCTCCATCTCCCGCTGGGACTTGACGAGCCGCGGCTTCATGCGACGTCCTGTCCCGAGGCGCGGAGGATCGCGCGCTCGATCTTGGGGTACGCGCCGCAGCGGCAGATGTTGCCCGCCATCGCGGCGCGGATCTCGTCGCGGGTCGGCCGCGCGACCGAGGCGAGGAGCGCGGTGGCCGACACGATCTGTCCCGGCGTGCAGAAGCCGCACTGGAGCGCGTCCTCGGCGACGAAGGCCTCCTGGAGGTCGCTTCCGCCGCCGCGCGAGAGACCCTCGATCGTCGTCACGGCGAGGCCCTCCGCGGCAGCCACCGGCAGGAGGCACGACGCGACCGGGAGGCCGTCGAGCAGGACGGCGCACGCGCCGCACGCCCCCTCCCCGCAGCCGTGCTTCGTCCCGGTCAGCGCCAGGTCGTCGCGGAGCACCGCGATGAGCCGGCGGGTCGGAGGCACGTCGAGGACGTGCGCCTCGCCGTTGACCTCGATCGACACGGGCACCCTGCAAGCAGTACAGGCGCCGGGAAGTGCTCGTCAACTACCCTCGGTCCCGTGCCGCGGGTCGCCGCCATCGCCGTCGCCACGCTGGCGCTCGTCGCGGCAGGCTGCGGCGGCGGCTCGTCCTCGTCCACGAGCGCTGCGACGGAGACGGCCGAGACGGTGAACGGCTGCGAGAGCGTGGAGGCACCCGCACCTCGCGACGCCGGCGGTGCGACGGCGCCGAAGGAGCGCCTCGACCCCGAGCGGACGTGGACGCTGACGTTCGACACCTCCTGCGGCACGTTCGTCGTGACCCTCGACCTCGACTCCGCGCCCGCGACGGCCGCATCCCTCGTCTCCCTCGCGCAGTCGGGCTTCTACGACGACACCGTCTTCCACCGCATCGTCCCCGGCTTCGTGATCCAGGGCGGCGACCCGACGCAGACGGGGACCGGGGGGCCCGGGTACTCGACGGTCGACGCGCCCGCGCCGGGGGCGACCTACACGAAGGGCGTCGTCGCGATGGCCAAGACGGAGGACGAGCCCGCCGGGACGGCGGGGAGCCAGTTCTTCGTCGTCACCGGGGACGACGTCGGGCTGCCGCCCGAGTACGCGGTCGTCGGGACGGTGACGGACGGGCTCGACGTCGTCGAGCGGATCGGCGCGCTCGGCGATCCGGCGACCGAGCAGCCGCTCCAGCCCGTGGTCGTCCGCTCGGTCACCGCCGCGTCGTCGCCGTGAGCCGGATGGCCGCGGTCGTGCTCGCGGCCGGCGCAGCGACCCGCTTCGGCGCCCCGAAGCAGCGCATCCTCCTGCCCCGGGTGCTCGCGCGCCTCGCCGCGAGCCCCGTCGACGAGGTCGTCGTCGTCGAGGGAGCGTACGGGCTCTCTGTCGATTCGACGCAGGCTGCACTTCGGCTCGTCCACTGCGACGACTGGGAGCGGGGGCCGGGGGCGTCGCTCCGCTGCGGGCTCGCCGCACTGGACGCCGACGTCGAGGCCGCGATCGTGGTCCTCGCGGACGGGCCCGAGCTCTCGGCGGACGCGGTCGAGCGCGTCGTTCGGAGCTGGCGGTCGGAGGGCGGCGACCTGGTCGCGGCGTCGTACGCCGGGGTGCGCGGCCACCCGCTGCTCGTCCCGCGGGCGGCGTGGGCGGGCGTGCCCGACGCAGGGCTGCGTGCGCTCGACCCGCGTCTCGTCCCCTGCGACGACCTCGGCGCCCCCGGCGACGTCGACACTCCGGCGGACCTCACCCGGCTCGACGCGTAACACATCCCGGACCCACCGGGGGCGCCGGCAGACGGCGCTGCTAGCGTCGCGCCGTGGGCCGGGTCGCGCGCGGGTGGTATCTGGCCACGGTGAGCCTCCGAGTGGTGCGGAGCGACGCATCGCTCACCGCCATCGTCGTCCTGGGCGGGATCGCGTCGGGCGCGACGGCGATCGGCTTCCTCGTCCCGGCCGCCGTCGCCTACTCGATCGAGGAGACCTGGCTCGCCGGGATCATCGCGGCGGTCGGCGTCTACCTGGCGACCCTCGTGGCGACGTACTTCGCGGTCGCGCTCGCCGTCGCGGCCGCCGACGTGCTCGACGGTCGCGACGCGACGGTCGGGGGCGGCACCGCCGTCGCGTCGCAGCGCCTCGGCGCGATCGCCGGCTGGGCGCTCGTCCTCACGACCGTCAACCTCGTGATCCAGCTGCTTCGCAGCCGCGCCGGGATCCTCGGCAGCCTCCTGCTCGGCGCCGCGACGGTTGCCTGGGGCCTCGCGACGTTCCTCGTCGTTCCCATCGTCGCGCTCGAAGGGCTCGGCCCGCTCGCTGCGCTCGAGCGCTCCACTTCGCTGTTCCGGCAGAAGTGGGGCGAGCAGCTCGTGGGGACGGCATCGATCGGGGTGCTCTTCGCCCTTCTCGGCACGCTTCCGGCCGTGGCGCTCATGTTCCTCGGCTTCGCGTCGGGCTCGGACACGCTCGCGGTCGCGCTGATCGTCGTCGGCGTTCTTCTCGCGGTCGCGGCCGGGGTGCTCGGGAGCGCCGCCCGCGCCGTCTTCTCGGTCGCCCTGTACCGCTACGCGTCGGGACGCGGGCCGACGGGGCCCTTCACCGAGCAGGACCTCGAGACGGCGGTCGCCCGCAAGGGCGCCTGACCGCGTCGGGTCAGGCGGTGAAGGTGCCGGGATCGGTCGTCCGCAGCTGCGCGAGCTTCGCCATCAGTCCCGGCGGCATCCGCTCCGCCGCGGTCGTCCGGACGTAGGTCCGCAGCGACTCCTCGAAGCGGTAGCGGCGCCGGCAGTACTCGCATGTGTCGAGATGGAGCTCGGCATCCGCGACCTCGACGTCGGAGAGCTCGCGGTCGAGATAGCCCTGCAGGAGCTTCTCGCACTTGTCGCAGTCGTCCATTACGAGACAGCCTCCTCGGCGAGCCTGGCCTTGAGAAGCCTACGCCCCCGGTGAAGGCGGGACATTACCGTGCCGATCGGAACGTCCAGGATCTGGGCGGCGTCGGCGTAGCTGAAGTCACCGATGTCGACGAGGACGACGACGTCGCGGAAGTCGTCGGGCAGCGACGAGAGCGCCGTCACGATCGAGTCCTGCGAGAGCCGCTCGACGACGCGATCCTGGTCGAGCACCTGCTCGCCCGCCGACTCGGCCACCCGGTTCGCGAGGTAGTAGTCGTGCTCCTCGAGGGGGGTCTCGTCGGGTCGGCGCTGCAGCCTGCGGCCGCGGTCGACGTTGAGGTTCGTGAGGATCCGGAGGAGCCAGGCGCGGAGGTTCGTCCCGGGCGTGTAGGACTGCCAGCTCCGAAACGCCCTCGCATACGTGTCCTGCACCAAGTCCTCTGCTTCCTCGCGGGTTGAGACAAACCGCCGTGCGACCCGGTAGACCTGGTCGGCGAGCGCGAGAGCCTCCTCCTCGAAGCGCACACGATCGCGTGCTTCGGTCGCGATGCGGCGCGCCTCCTCCGGCCCGGCCGTGTCCGGCTCGCCCACGCGGCCTACCGTATCAACGTCGTTCCGGGAGAGTGAACGGCCTCGGCGGCCCTGCTATTCCCGGCGGAGGTCAGATCGCCGGGCGCTCGTGGAAGCCGGCGCCCGCCAGCACGGCCGCGAGCGCCGCGCGGGTGGTGACCTCGTCGTCCCAGGCGAGGGTCACCCGACCCATGAGATTCGCGTTGGCCGACTCGAGGCCGGGCTGGCCTTCGAGGGCCGAGGCGAGCCGCATGACGCAGCGCTCGCAGCGGACGCCGGAGACCTCGAAGGTGTCGGTCGCGCTCGCCATCAACCCGATCGTACCGGCGTCCTCGCGAGCGGCACTTCGGCGCCCGCGAGCGCGATGAGCAGCGGGTCGTGCGTCGCGCAGACGACGGTCGTGCCGTGCTCGCGGGCGAGGTCGCCGAGCAGGCCTCCGATCGCGATGGTCGTGCCGCTGTCGAGGCGTGCCGTCGGCTCGTCGGCGATCAGCACGCCGGGCCCACTCGCGATCGCCCGCGCCAGGGCGACGCGCTCCCGCTCGCCGGCCGAGAGCCGGTCCACCGCGCGGCCGGCGTTGTCGGCGAGCCCCACGATCGCGAGCGCGTCCATGGCCCGCTCGTGCGCCTCGACGCCGTCGACGCCGCGGATGCCGAGAACCAGCTCGACGTTCTCGCGCGCGCTCAGAAGCCCCGACAGGCCGGGTGTCTGCCCGACGACGCCGACGTGCTCGCGCCTGAACGCGGCCCGCGCGTCGCGGTCGAGACGGGAGAGCACGACGCCGCCGACGACCACCTCGCCCTCGTCCGGGGTGTCGAGCCCGGCGAGCAGCGCGAGGAGCGTCGACTTGCCCGAGCCCGACGGCCCCGTCACGACGGTGAGCGTTCCGGGCTCGAACGACGCGTCGACGCGCTCGAGCGCGGTCTCCAACCCGAACCGACGCGTCACGCCCCGGGCCTCGACGAGCGCGCCGACCGCTGTCGGCGGCGCGTCGCGCGGGTCGTCCTCGACCGCTGCCGCTCCCACGGGGTGGAGCTCGACGACACCGCGACCGAGCCTCACCGCGGCACGTTCGCCGATCCCGGCGGCGCGGAGCGTCTCCTCGGGGACCCGGAGCCAGCCGCCCCTACCGATCACCACCGTGTCGCCCTCGTCACCACGCTCCTCCCCGACGCGCCCGTCCCTGACCTGGACGACCCGGTCGGCAATCGCCGCGGACGCGGGGTCGTGGCTGACGACGAGCGCCGCCGCGCCCTCGTCGCGCGCGAGCCCGGCGAGGAGGTCGAGCACCCCGCGGGCCGTCGTCTCGTCGAGCTCGCCGGTCGGCTCGTCTGCGACGACGAGGGCGGGCGAGTGGGCGACCGCGGCGCAGAGCGCGATTCGCTGCTGTTCGCCCCCCGAGAGCTCGGCGGGGCGGGCGTCCGCCCGCTCGAGCAGGCCGACGCGCTCGAGAAGCTCCCGCGCGCGGCGATCGCGGCGATCGCCGGTCGCGCCGCGGAGGCCAAGCGGAAGGGCGACGAGCTCGACGGCGGTGAGGTCGCCGGACAGCGCTCGCCAGTAGTGCTGGTCCGCATACCCGACGACGCGGGCCCGGTGCCGCGCGACCGCCGACGCGGACGCCGCGCCGACGTCGAGCCCGTCGACGAGCGCGAGGCCGGCCGACGGACGCTCGAGCCCGGCGACGACGCGGACGAGGGTCGACTTGCCGGCCCCGCTCGGGCCCAGGACGACGCAGATCTCGCCCCGCTCGACCCCGAGCGTCAGGCCGCGGAGCGCGGCGACGCCGCCGTCCTCGGAGGGGTGAACGACGAACACGTCGCGCAGATCGACGAGGGGTGTCAACCCTCGCCTCCGATCCTTCCCGGCCCCCGCGGGTCGGCGAACGCCCGGCGGGTCGTGAGGACCACGACGGCCACGGCCGCCGCGGTGAACGCGGCCGCGCCGAGTGCGAGCGTGAGGGGGTCGATCGTCGTCGCGAGCGGCGGCTGCGGCGCGGCGGCACGCGCGGTGACAGAGACGACCCGCGTCACGAGGAGCGCGAGCGCGACGCCCGCAAGGGCGCCGACCGCGACGCCGACCGCGCCGACGAGGGTCGCGCGCATGGTCACGACGCGGCGCAGGTCTGCCGGTCTCGCCCCCTGCGCCTCGAGGTCGGTCAGCTCCCCGCGGTCGTCGCGGAGGTCGGCGCGAATCGCGAGCACCAGCCCCGCCGCCGCCAGGGCGAGCGCCGCCAGCGCCGCCGCGGCGAGTGCGAGAAGCGTTCCGTGGCCGAGCGGGTCGCGCCGCGCGTCCGCCTCGCGCGCCGCGCGCGAGTCCTTCTCGAGGACCGCGAACGGCCGGCGCGCCAGCGCCGTCGAGACGGCGTCGCCCTGTCCCGCTGCCACATCCAGCCACAGCTCGGAGGCCTGTGCCGTGCCGGGGGCGACGGTGTCGATCGCGGTGGAGACCGCGCCGAGGTCGGCGAGGAGCGCGTCCCCCTCCGTCCCCGGGATCCGGTCGACGACGGCGGCGACGCGCACGTCGACCGGGTCGCCGCCGATGCGAAGCGGGAGGACACGGCCGACGCCGCCGACGAGTCGCGCGAGCGCGGGCGTGACCGCCGCCGCGGGCGGCGCGTCGTCCGTCGGCTGCCGCGCGCGGACGACGCCGTTCCGCTGGGGCGTCAACGTGTAGTCGACACGAACGGCACCCGGCTTGGAGGGTCGCGCCACGACGGTGACGCCGCCCCCGCCGACCCAGTCCCCGAGCGAGGCGCCGAGAAGCCTGATCGTCGTCGACCCACGCAGGGCGAGACCCTCGTCGGAGCCGCGCTCGACGATCCGTGGTGGGACGAGGGTGAGGGAGACGAGGCTGCCGCCGCGCGCCTGCACGGGCAGCTCGGCTGCGAGGACCGTCGGGCGGCGACCGTCGGCACGGCCGAGGTCGACGACGCGGAAGGAGCCGTCGGGTTGCCTCACCGTCGCCCGGTACGACACGAGGCCGGGGCCCACGGCGAGCCGCAGCCGCGGCCCCGCCAGCCGGAGGCCGCGGAGCGCGGTCGGGCCGGAGGGCGCGACGGCATCCGCGAGCCCGTTCAGGCTCGTGCCCCAGTCGCTCCGCCAGAGCGGCATCGCCCGGATGGCCGCGCCGGGGACGCCGAGGACCGTGACGCCGGAGACCGACGAGGCCGGCCCGGCGCTCGCGGTGCCGCGGAAGACCGGATAGGCGGCCTCGACGCCCGGGAGCGAGGAGTAGCGCCCGATCGGGGCCGCACGGAGCACCGGGACGAGCGAGCGAAGATCCTCGCGGACGACGACGTCCGCCGGGACGGCGTAGGCGGCCTGGTCACGCTCGCCGGTCTGCAGCGTCGACCGGTACGCCGCGGCGAGGACGGCGAGTCCGATCGCGAGGGCGAGAAACGCGGCCGCCACCCCGGCGGCGCCGGGCGAGCGGGCGATCGAGACACCGGCCAGGCGCGCGCCCGACCGGCCGCGCCGTGCGAGCGCGCGACCCGTCGCGGGGAGGAGCCTCGAGGCGGCGACGGCGGCGGCGAACGCCACAAGGCCCGGGAGCAGCAGGAGGATCGCGGGCGCAGCGCCGCCGTGAGCAAGCTCTCCCGCGTCGACGGAGCCGCTCGCAACGACGGCGAGGACGGCCACGACCCCGGCGAGGGCCGCGATCTCGAGCGGCCCGACGCGGCCGCGCCGGCCCAGGTCGAGGGAGACCGTCACGGCGATCACGAGCGCGGCAAGCACGGCCGCCGCCAGACCGAGGAGGAGCCCACCCGGCGAGAGCACGCTCTCCCGCAGGACGGCACCGACCGGCGCGCCGGCGAGGCCGGCCGCGAGCGCGCCGACGGCGGAGCCGATCACCCAACCCAACGCGCCTCCCCCGAGCCCGATGACCCCGCTCTCGGTTCCGGTCAGGAGCGCGCGCTGCCAACGCTGCGCGCCGTGCCACGTGAGGCGCCGCCGGGCCGCGGCGAGGTCGCGCCGGAGGGTCCCCGCCGCGAGCACGGCGAACGCCACGAGGAGCGCGGCCGCCTCGCCGCCCACGAGCAGCAGGCGTCGTCCGGAGATCGTCGCGTCCTGCTTCGCGGAGCCGAGCTCCTGGACCGGGACCGACACCGACCACGCGTCCGAGCCCGCCTGGAGCTCCGCACGGGCCCGGTCGGCATCGGCGACGAGCCGGTCGATCTGCCACAGGCGAGGCGTCCCGCCCGAGAGCCGCTGGACCCAGCTGTAGCTCCGGTACGCGCGATCGAGGACGGGTGACGACACGAGGCCCGAGACGCCCTCCGCGACGACAAGCGGCCCCGGCGCGGGGCGGTGGTACCGGTCGGCGCGGGCGAGCGCCGGGGCGAGCTCGGCGTCCGCGAGCGCGTTGTCGGTCGGTGGGAGGAAGTCCCCGAAGAGCTGGCGGGACCTGAGCGTCGCCGTACCCACCTGCACGACGCGGAGGCCGGGAACGTCCGGCAGCCTTCCGCGGCCGCGAAGCCGCAGCACCTCGCACCGCTCGGGCGTGCAGGCCTGCGGCAGCCGTCCCGAGCGGAGCAGGACGTACGGGGCGAGCCCGTCCACGGCGGCGAGGCCGACGAATGCCCCGCCGAGCGTCGCCTCGCGCAAGAGGACGATCGGGACCGGAGCTCCGGCCGGCAGCGGCGCGAGCGCGGCGCGCGCGCGGCGGTCGAGGGCCGGCCACGCCTCGTCGCGACCCGCCGGCACGCCGAACCACGACGCGCGCACCGCCCGCGAGGCGGCGGGCAGCCGCTCGACCGCCTGTGCGACGCTCCGGTCCTTCGCGACCGTCGCACCCACGAGGATCCCGGCGAGCACCGCCGTCGCCGCGGCGATCCCGAGCGCCGCGCCGAGCGCACCGCCCTGCGGCCGGACGAGCCGACGCAGCGCGAGGGCGGTCACGTACCACGCGCTCCGTATCACGCGGCCCATCCGGACCGGCGGCGGCGGTACGCGCGCGACTTCTCGCGGCCGCCGCAGACCTGCATCGAGCACCAGCTCGAGGAGCGGTTGCGGGACACGTCGTAGAAGAGCCAGCCGCACGTCTCCTGGCGGCACGCCTTGAGCCGGTCCCAGGTCCCGGCCGCCCGGGCTGCGGCGATCACTGCGACGAGCGCGCCGAGGCCGCGCCGCGCGCCGGCGCCGGCCGGGGCGACGCCGACTCCGTCGATGCCCGCGCGGACGACGAGCGGGAAGGCGCCGAGCGCGGCGTCGATCGCCTCACGGCGCTCCACACCGGGCGCGACGCCGAGGGTGTTCGCGAGGGCGAGCTCGCGCACCGCGGCCCGGAGAGCGCGGGCGGCCACGAAGGCATCGGCGTCGACGTCGTCGTCTCCCCCGATCAGGCCCCGGTCACGGAGCCATGCTGCGAGCGCGTCGGGTGTCGCGATGTCGTCCTGGTGCCAGTCCGGAACCTCCGTGTTGACGAAGTCCTGGACGAGCGCGAGCGGCTCGGGTGCCGGCGTGCGACCGCCGGGCTGGGTCTGCGACGCCACCTCGCGACGGTAGCCCCCGCCGCGCCACCGGTCAAGGACAATTGCAGGTCAAGATGCAACCGGCGTCAGTGAGACACCGGTCGCTCGTTCTTGATCCCGTGGACGGGGCGTCCCGCCGCCTCCCACGCGTAGTACGAGGCGCTCGGCCCGTAGGCGCGTGCGTAGGAGACGACGCGGGGGTTCCGACCCACCTGCTTTGCGCGGTTCGCGTGCCAGAGCAGGTTCGGGTCGTCGCGCTCCTGCCAGACGAGGACGAGGTGCGCGGCCGTCATGAACTCCGCGACGAACATGCAGCCATCCGCCGGGCACGGGAACGGGTCGGTCCTCACGCACCACCAGCCGGCGTGGTCGCCGGAGTCGTCGTCCCGCCAGAGGTCCTCGTCCTCGAGGAGCTCCTCGTCGAGGACGTCGAGCGTGCCTCTCCGCGGTGCCTCGTCCGTCACGCCAGCACAATAGATGCGATGGGCGACCGCGATCTGGCGCTGGTGCTCTCCGGCGGCGGCATGAACGGGCTCCTGCTCGAGCTGGGATTCCTCAAGCGCGTGCGGGAGACGCCGCTCTGGCCCCGCGTCGGGTGGATCTACGGCACGTCCGCCGGCGCGCTCGCGGGAGTCATGGCTGCCGTCGACCGGCTCGACGACATGGAGGCCTTCGTCCTCGGGCTCCGACCCGAGGAGACGTTTCGGCCGAACCGCCTCTGGCAGACGCCGCTCAACGGACTGCGCGACTATGCGCTGCCCGAGACGCTCGCGGAGCGGCTCGCACCGATCGACGAGCTGGCCCGGGAGGTCGCGAGTTCCCCGGTCGAGCTTCTCGTCACCGTCACGGACGTCACCGACGGCGGCCTACCCGACGAGCTCCACGCATACGAGCACGTCTACTCGAGCCGCACGACGCCCGTCGACGTCATGGCCCGCGCAGTGCTCGCCTCGGCGGCGATCAGCGCCCTCGTGCTTCCCCTCCGCGTCGGCGACGTGATCGGGACCGACGGAGGCTGGGTGCGGAACTTCCCGCTCGGCCAGGCGTGCGACAACCCCGCCGTCTCGGAGATCGTCGGCTTTCGCTACGTCTCGCGCTCGGCGCAGGGGTCGCAGGAGAACCTCGCACGCCTTCGCCGCCGGCTCGAGCCGTTCCGCGCCGTCCCACCGGTGCGGGCGCTGATCGGTGAGCTCCGCGTCGCGGAGGAGCGCGAGGAGCGTGGCGAGCCGCCCCATCTCGCCGACATGATCCGTCGCCTCATGCGGGTCACCGTCGCCCGGAACACCGAGCTCGAGATCCGCTCGGTGCGGGCGCGCGGCGAGTCGGCTGCGCGCTCTCGAGGCCCTGCGGGCGGAGGTGCGGGACACGGTCGGCCGCAGCGCGCTCCCGTGGCGGCGCCGGTCGGCGGTCGCCGAGATCGACGCGATCTTCGCGGGCGCGAGCTTTCCGTTCCGCCACGACCGCTCGGTACCGGTCACGCTCGTCCGCGGCGATCCGGGCGAGCTGTCGCTCGAGTCGAGCTTCCGTCCGGGGCTCGAGTGGCCGGTCGAGGCCAAGCACGCGCTGATCGAGCTCGGCTACGAGCAGACGGCGGCGGCGCTCTCCGAGCGCCGCGATTAGAGCCGTTCGCCCGCCGAGGCGGGCGAACGGCCGGCAGAGGCGGGCAGGCATCCGGCCTCTGCTTCTGCGGGCGGGCCGAGAGGGGAGACGGCCCGCCGACACTCGTGGGCTACGAGGCGGGCGTTGCCGGAGCCCTTCCCAGCTCGACGTTCATCGTCGACTTCGTGCCGTTCGCGTGGACGACGGTGAGGCTCACCGTCTGACCGGGCTTGTGCGCAGCGATCGCGTCGCGGAGCTCGTCGACCGACGAGACCGGCTTGCCGTTGAGCGCGACGATCATGTCGCCGCCCAGCTGGTAGCTCTCGCCCGCGACGACGACCTGCGTGGTCCCGCCCTTGACGCCGGCCTTCGCGGCCGGGCTGCCCGGCTTCACGGCGCCGACGAGCACGCCCTTGTCCGCCGGGAGGCGCAGGACGCCCGCGACGTTCGGGCGCACGTCCTGGAGCGTCACGCCGAGGAAGGCGCGGTCGACGCGTCCGTCGGCGAGCAGCTGCGCGACGACGCTCTTGACCGTGTTCGACGGGACGGCGAAGCCGATGCCGACGTTGCCGCCGCCCCCGCTCGCCGTCTCGATCTGGGAGTTGACCCCGATCACGGCGCCCTGTGCGTCGATCAAGGGGCCGCCCGAGTTGCCGCTGTTGATGGGGGCGTCGGTCTGGATGACATGGTCGATCGTGTAGTTGTTCGGCGCGCGGACCTCGCGCTGGAGGGCGCTGACGATCCCCGCCGTGACGGTCCGGTCGAGGCCGAACGGGTTGCCGATCGCGACGACCGGGTCGCCGACCTGGACGGCGTCCGAGTTGGCCAGCGCGAGCGGCGTCAGCGCCTTCGCGGGCGCGTCGACCTTGAGCACGGCCAGGTCGGTCGAGGGGTCGGTGCCGACGACGGTCGCCTTCACCGTGTCCTGGTTCGAGAAGCTGACCTCGACCCGGGACGCGCCCTGGACGACGTGGAAGTTCGTGACGATGTGCCCGTCCTTGTCGACGACGAAGCCGGATCCGAGCGCCTGCTGCGCCTGACCCTGCGTCGGGTTGCCGAACACGTCGACGCCGGTCTGGCCGGGCGAGGTGGACGTGATCTGCACGACGCCCGGGCCGCTTCGGCGGTAGATGTCGGCGACGTTGATCGTCGTCGAGCCGGTGGCGGAGGCGCGGGCCGGCACGGACGCCGCGACGGGTGTGGCCTGGACGACGGGCGCCGGGTCGTGGAAGGCGCCGAGCGCCCAGGCGCCCGCGAGCGCCGCGGTGCCGCCGAGGAGCGACGCGGCGACGAGCGCCGCGAGGGGCCGCGCCACGGACCCGATCCGCCGCGGGCGGGCCGCGGTGGCCGTATCGGAGGGATGGACGTCGAAATGGGGGGATGAGAGGCTCATCCCACCCGTTATAGGCAGCGACCCGTGAACCCCGGGTTGTGGGGGGTTAAGCGGCGGTTGCGACCACCGCGATGGTCTTCACGACCTGCTCGCGGTCGGCGCCGAGCGCCTCGTCGAGCTTGCGTTCGAGCTCGCCGGAGGCGTGGAGCTGCTCCGTGATGTCGGCGCCGCCGATCAGCTCGCCCCGCACGAAGACCTGCGGGATCGTGGGCCAGTCGGAGATCGCGGAGAGCTCGACCCGGATCTGGGGGTCGGGGAGGATGTCGACGGCGGTGATCGGCGCACCCGCCCCCCGGAGCGCCTGGAGTGCGCGGAGCGAGTTGCCGCAGGCAGGCCGCTCGGGCGTGCCCTTGATGAAGATCGCGACGGGCTCGTCGTCGATCACCTGCTGGATCTGGTCGTGGAGCGTCATGCGGGGAGTCCCTTCGTCTGGATGCGGAGCTCGTGGATCGTGCCGTCGGCGAGCGGCGCCGCGAGGGCGCGGTTGACCATCCGGTGCTGCTCGACGAGCGAGACGCCCTCGAACGCGGGGCTCTCGACGATCACCTGGAAGTGGTCGCCGCCTCCCGTGCGGTCGAGCACGTCGACGGTCCCGCCGGGGAACGCCTGCTCGAGGAGCGACCGGATCGCGTCGGCGGCCATCGACATGATGCTAACGAGGACGCGCGCTCGACCGCCGGCAAGGCCGGGGCGCGCCGCGAGACCCGGGCGGCTCCTCCCTAGAATCGGGTCGTGGAGACGACGGCGTCACGAGGCACGCGGAACCCGATCGGCCGCGCGTTCCGGATCCTCGCGTGGATGGCCCCGCGCGAGGACGGGCCGTGGGGCGTGCGCGAGATCGCGAAGGGCGTGGAGATGAATCCGAGCACCGTCCACCGCCTGCTCGGCCTGCTCGAGGAGGAGGGGCTCGTCCGCCAGGACGACCCCGGCGGGGGCTACGGTCTCGGCACCGAGCTGCTGCGCCTCGCATGGACGGCGGCCGGATCGCACCCCGTGCGCAGCGCGGCGCTCCCGCACATGCGCGAGCTCGCCGCGGCGAGCGGCGAGACCGTCACGCTCGGCCTCTACGACCCGGTCAGGCAGCAGACGTGCGTGCTCGCCGTCGTCGAGAGCGATGCACCGTTCCGCTACGTCTCGAACCTCCACGAGTGGCGCGACCTGTACACGGGCGCGAGCGGCCGCGCCGTGATGGCGTTCCTGCCCGAGGACGAGCGACGCGCGATCGTCGAGCGCACGAAGCTCGCGCCCGCGACCGAGCACACGATCACGCACGCGGACGAGCTCGAGACGGTGCTCGCCGAGGTCCGCGCACGGGGCTATGCGTCGAGCCAGGAGGAGCGCCGGCTGGGCGGCGTCGGCATCGCGGCACCCGTCTTCGGCGCGGGTGGGATCGTGCTCGGGGAGGTCGGCCTGAGCGTCCCCACGCAGCGCTTCGATCCGGACGACGAGCCGCGGCTCGCCCGGCTCGTCCTCGCGTGCGCCGAGCGGATCGGCGCGGCCCTCGGGGGCGATTGACGGCGGTCGCCCGATCTTGTATCTTTGAACGAGACGAACTGTTCTGTTGAAAGAAACAATCCGGCGAGACAAGAGAGGCCCGTCATGACCCATCCCGACACCTTCGGCGCCCGCTCCACGCTCTCGGCGGGCGGCGCCGACCACGAGGTGTTCCGCCTCGACGCGCTGCAGAGCCGCTTCGACGTCGCGCGCCTCCCCTACACGCTGCGGATCCTGCTCGAGAACCTCCTCCGCCGCGAGGACGGCGAGACCGTCACCTCCGCGGACGTGGAGGCGGTCGCCGCCTGGAACGCAAGCGCCGAGCCGTCGAGCGAGATCACGTTCGCGCCGGCCCGCGTCCTCCTCCAGGACTTCACCGGCGTCCCGGCCGTCGTCGACCTGGCGGCGATGCGGGACGCGATGGCGGCGCTCGGTGGCGACCCGAGCCGGATCGACCCGTTGATCCCGGCCGAGCTCGTGATCGACCACTCGGTGCAGGTCGACGACTTCGCGAGCCGCCTCGCGATCCGGCGCAACGCCGAGCTCGAGTTCCGCCGCAACCGCGAGCGCTACGCGTTCCTGCGGTGGGGGCAGGGCGCGTTCGAGGCTCTCCAGGTCGTGCCGCCGAACACCGGCATCTGCCACCAGGTGAACCTCGAGTTCCTCGCCCGGGTCGTCGAGGCGCGCGGCGGGCAGGCGTTCCCGGACACGCTCGTCGGCACCGACTCGCACACGACGATGGTCAACGGCCTCGGCGTCCTCGGCTGGGGCGTCGGCGGGATCGAGGCCGAGGCGGCGATGCTCGGGGAGTCGATCTCGATGCTCGTGCCGCAGGTCGTCGGCTTCCGGCTCCACGGCGAGTTGCCCGAGGGGGCGACGGCGACCGACCTCGTCCTCACCGTGACCGAGATCCTGCGGCGGACGGGCGTGGTCGGGAAGTTCGTCGAGTACTTCGGGGAGGGCCTCGCCGGGCTCCCCCTCGCCGATCGGGCGACGATCGGGAACATGTCGCCCGAGTACGGCGCGACGTGCGGGTTCTTCCCGGTCGACGACGAGACGCTCCGCTACCTCCGCCTGACGGGTCGCAGCGACGAGCGCGTCTCCCTCGTCGAGGCGTACTGCAAGGAGAACATGCTCTGGCACGACGCCTCGGAGCCCGCGACGTACTCGCAGGTCCTCGAGCTCGACCTCTCGACCGTCGAGCCGTCGCTGGCGGGACCGCGCCGGCCGCAGGACAGGATCCCGCTGGCGCGCGCGAAGGCGTCGTTCCAGGAGGCGCTCGCGAGCTTCGGCGTCGACTACGGCAACGGCCTCGACGAGGCGGTCGCCGAGTCCTTCCCGGCGAGTGACCCCCCGGCGCACACCGAGCCGGGCGCCCTCGAGCCGCAGCGCACCGAGGCGGTGGAGGCCGCGCCCGTGGCGATTGCGCCGACGCGGACCGCCGGGATCCCCTGCGAGCTCGACGGCGAGGTCGTGCACCTCGCGCACGGGGCGGTCGTGATCGCGGCGATCACGTCGTGCACCAATACCTCGAACCCGTCGGTGATGGTCGCCGCGGGCCTTCTCGCCAAGAAGGCCGTCGAACGGGGCCTCGACCGGAGGCCGTGGGTCAAGTCGAGCCTCGCGCCCGGGTCGAAGGTCGTGAGCGACTACTTCGATCGCGCGGGTCTGACTCCCTACCTCGAGGCGCTCGGCTTCCACACCGTCGGCTACGGCTGCACCACGTGCATCGGGAACTCGGGCCCGCTCCCCGAGCCCGTCTCGCAGGCGATCGCCGAGGGCGACCTCGTCGCCTGCGCCGTGCTCTCGGGAAACCGGAACTTCGAGGCGCGCGTGCACCCCGAGGTGAAGGCGAACTACCTCGCGAGCCCACCGCTCGTCGTCGCGTACGCGCTCGCAGGCCGGATGGACGTCGACCTCGTCGCCGAGCCGCTCGGCCACGACGCGAACGGCGAGCCGGTGTACCTCTCGGACGTCTGGCCGACGGCGGACGAGGTCCGCGAGACGGTCGAGGGCGCCATCGGGCGAGAGATGTTCGAGCGCACCTACGCGGACGTCTACACCGGCGACCCCGAGTGGCGCGAGCTCGAGATCCCGACGGGGAACCTCTACGCGTGGGACGACGCGTCGACGTACGTGCAGCAGCCGCCGTACTTCGACGGGATGGCGCGCGAGCCCGGGAGCGTGGACGACGTGGTCGGGGCACGCTGCCTCGTCTCGCTCGGCGACTCGGTCACGACGGATCACATCTCGCCGGCCGGCTCGATCAAGCCCGACGCGCCCGCGGGCCGCTACCTCGTCGAGCAGGGCGTCGAGCGGAAGGACTTCAACTCCTACGGCTCCCGGCGCGGGAACCACGAGGTGATGGTGCGGGGCACGTTCGCGAACGTGCGCCTGCGGAACCTCCTCGTCCCCGGATCGGAGGGGACCTGGACCGTGCACGTGCCCTCGGGCGAGGAGGCGACGATCTTCGAGGCCGCGGAGCGCTACCTCGCGGAGGGCGTGCCCACGATCGTGCTGGCAGGCAAGGAGTACGGGTCGGGCTCGTCGAGGGACTGGGCGGCGAAGGGGCCGAACCTCCTCGGCGTCCGCGCGGTGATCGCCGAGAGCTACGAGCGGATCCATCGCTCGAACCTCCTCATGATGGGGGTCCTCCCGCTCCAGTACCTCCCGGGTGAGAGCCGCGAGTCGCTCCGGCTCACCGGGCGCGAGGTGTTCTCGGTCACGGGAGTCGAGAACGGCGAGGCACGCGAGGTCACTGTCCGGGCAGACGACAGGGAGTTCGGCGCGATCCTCCGGCTCGACACGCCGCGCGAGCGCGAGTACGTCCGGCACGGCGGGATCCTTCCGTACGTCCTGCGGAAGCTGCTGGCGGCCGCGTAGGGCCCGCGCGGTGTCGCGCTTCGGTCCGACACACCGCTGCTCCCCGACCAGCCCGACACCGCCGCGCCTGGGATGATCGGGCGATGGCCGACGCCGGCGACTTCCGCGCCCTGCTCGGCCGCTTCCCTTCGGGCGTCGCCGTCGTCACGGTCGATAGGGGCGGGCAGCGACTCGGGCTGACGCTCGGGACGCTCGTCGGTCTTTCCCTCGACCCGCCGCTCGTCGCCTTCTCCGTGGCCCGCCAGGCCGCGCTCCACGAGCTGCTCCGGGAGGCCGGGCGGTGCACGATCTCGCTCCTCGCGGCGGGGCAGGAGGCGCTCGCGGAGCACTTCGCCCGCGGCGTGCCTCCGATCGGGATGTGGGAGGGCATTGCGATCCAGTCGGGGGGCGACGGGGCGCCGCGCCTCGCGGGCGCGCTCGGCTGGCTCGAGTGCGAGCTCCGCGACGAGGTCCCGGCCGGGACGCACACGCTCTTCGTCAGCGCCGTGGAACGCGCCGACCACGGTTCCGACGCACCGGCGCTCGTCCGCGTCCGCGGCGGCTTCGCGTCCTCCTGACGCGGGGTACCCTCGCCGGTCGTGAAGCTCGACGACACGTCCTGGGGCATCGAGCCGGTGCCGGAGCGGCTCCGGGTGCTCGGCGGGGTCGACCTCGGGCTCCTCTGGGGGAACCTCGGGGTGTCGCTGCTCGTGATCGTCGCCGGGGCGATCCTCGTGCCGGCGCTCTCGTTGCCCGCGGCGCTTGCGGCGATCCTCGTCGGCTGCCTCGTCGGCAACCTGATGCTCGCGGTCGCCGGTGCGATCGGCGCCCAGGCGCGCGTCCCCGCGATGGTGCTGATGCGCGCCCCGCTGGGCGAGCGCGGCTCGTACCTGCCCACCGCGATCAACGTCGTCCAGTGCATCGGCTGGACGGTCTTCGAGCTGCTCGTCATCGCCACCGCGGCGGCCGCCCTCTCGGACGAGGTGCTCGGCTTCGAGGCCCGCTGGGCCTGGACGGTGGCCTTCGGTGCGGCGACGCTCGTGCTCGGCATGCTCGGCCCGATCGGGGTCGTGCGGACGGTCGTCCGGCGCGTCGCCATCTGGATCGTCCCGCTTGCCGTCGCCTACCTCGGCTGGTGGGCGCTCACGGGAGGGGGGCTCGCGGACGCGTGGGACCGACCCGGGGAGGGCGGGCTGTCGACGTGGCAGGGGATCGACATCGTCGTCGGCGTCACGGTCTCGTGGATCCCGCTCGCCGCGGACTACACGCGGTTCGCGCGGTCGCCTCGCGCGGCCTTCTGGGGCACGGGCGTGGGGTACTTCGTGCCCGACGCCCTGCTGCTCGCGCTCGGGGCGGTCGTCCTTCTGACCCGCGACGTGTCCGACGCCGCGGCGCTGCCCGCGGCGGTCGCGGCGGGTGGGATCGTCGCGCTGCTCGTCCTCCTCGCCCTCACCGTCGCGGAGACCGACGAGGCGTTCGCGAACGCATACTCGGGCGCCGTGTCGCTCCAGAACCTCTTCCCGCAGGTCCCGCAGCGCCTCCTCGTCGTCGCGACGACGACCGTGGGCACCGCCGGCGCGCTCGTGCTCCAGCTCGGGAGCTTCCAGTCGTTCCTCTTCCTGCTCGGCTCGTTCTTCGTGCCCCTCTTCGCCGTGCTGCTCGCCGACTGGCTCGCGAGCGGGCGCCGCTACGAGCCCGAGGACGTCTTCGGGCAGGACCAGGTCCGGACTGGGCTCGTCACCGCCTGGATCGCGGGGTTCGTTGCCTACCAGTGGCTCTCGCCGACGGGGCCGACCTGGTGGGTCGAGCAGGTGCAACGGCTCGATCCCCCCACCTGGGGCATCGGCGCGACGCTCCCGAGCTTCGCCGTCTCGTTCCTCCTCGCCCTCGCCGTCTCGGCGGCGACGGGCCGTGTCGGCGCCGGGGCCGCGCGCGCGTGAGCCGGATAGCGCTCATCGGCAACCTCGCGGTCGACCGGGTCGCGGGCGGCGATCCGAGGCCCGGCGGCGGGGTCTTCCACGCCGCCCGCGCGGCGGTCGGCCTCGGGACGGACGCGGTCGTCGTGACCCGCTGCGCCCCGGCCGACCGGAGTGTGGCGCTCGCCCCGCTCGAGGCCCTCGGCCTCCCCGTGATCTGCGCCGACGCCTCCGAGACGACGGCGTTCAGCTTCCACTACGAGGGCGACCTGCGGATCATGACGGTCGAAGCGATCGGCGACCCCTGGACCGCTGCGGACGTCGAGGGGTGGGCCGCAGACGCCCTCGCCGGATGCGAGTGGGTGCTGGTCGGAGGCCTGCTCCGCTCCCATTTCGAGGCGGCGGCGGCGGACGCCCTGACGGCGGGCGGCCGACGCCTTCTCCTCGACGCCCAGGGAGTGACCCGCGTCGCCGAGCTCGGGCCGCTCCGAGAGGACGCGGCGTTCGACCGGGGGCTGCTGCGGGATCTCGCGGTCCTGAAGCTCAACGAGGAGGAGGGACTGATGCTCGCCGGCGGGCTCGAGCGGGAGCGGCTCGAGGCGCTCGGTGTGCCGGAGGTCGTGCTCACCCTCGGCTCGAAGGGTGCCGAGGTCCTCGCAGGCGGGGAGCTGACGCCGGTCGCGGCGCGCCCGGCTCAGGGCGAGGTCGACCCGACCGGCGCCGGCGACGCGTTCTCCCTCGTCTATGTCGACGGCCGGGCGAACGGGCTCGAGCCGGCGGCCGCGGCCGAGCGCGCGGCGCACGTCGTCACCGAGCTGATCACCGTCCAGTGACCCCCCTGCTCGTCGCGTGCGCCCTCGGCACCGTCGCCGTCGATCTCGACGAGGAAGAGGATGCCGAGGTCGTCGACGACGCGCTGCCGGCGACCGACCCGCCGGCGGTCGAGCTCCCGTTGCTCGTCGCGGCGGCCGCGCACGGCTCGACCGTCGTCGCGGTGGTCGACCGCCGACCGCCGCTCGTCGTCTCGAACGACGGGGGCCGCACCTGGCGAGAGGCGGGCGCCGGGCTGGGCCGGGCCGTAGCGGTCGCGATCTCGCCCGTGCATCCCGACCTGGTCGCGGTCGCGACCGAGGAGCGAATCCATGTCTCGCACGACGGCGGGCGCTTCTGGTCGGCGCTCGCGGTCGAGCTGCCTGCGATCACCGCGATCGCGTTCCCGCCCGTCGCCGTGTGACAGGATCCGGGACGAACCTCGGAGAAACGGAGGCTCGTCCTCGCGAAGGTCCTGCCGCAGGTCGTCAACGGCGTGAGCCCGAACGGCCGGCTGCCCTCCAACGACGATCTCGACCGGCTGGTCTCGAAGTTCGGAGGGTAGGCCCGCTAGACCCGGAACTCGCCGCGGGCGACGACGACGGCGCTGCCGCCGACCTCGACCGCGGTGATCGCGCCCTCCCCGCCCTCCGCGCGCGCGTGGAGGGTCGAGGGGCGGCCCATCTCGACACCCTGCGCGATCACGATCTCGTCGCCCCACGGGACGAGGCCGTGCCGGGCGAGGTGGCAGGCGATCGGGCCGGCGGCCGACCCCGTGGCCGGGTCCTCGCCGTGCTCCCAGAACATCCGGGACCGCCATGCGTCGGACGTCTTCGCCACGCAGTTGACGCCCGTGACCGCGAGCTCGGCGATCGCCTCCCGGTCGGGGCGCAGCGCGCCCAGCTCGCGCTCCTCGACGAGGAGGACGAGGTGTCGCGCGCCGTTGTCGTAGAGCTCGACAGGCAACAGCGAGCGTGCGGCGCCGACGGCTGCGAGAACCCGTTCCGGTCGCTCGACGGGCTCGATGCGCGGCACCGGTTGCGTCATGCGACCGAAGACGACCCGGCCCGACTCGTCGCGCTCGATCACGACGGGAACGGTCCCGACGCCGGTCTCGAGCCGGACGACCCCGAGCTGGAGCGGCGCGGCGAGCACGAGCGCGGCCCCGAGCGTCGGATGCCCTGCGAACGGCATCTCGTGGCGCGGGTTGAAGATCCGGATCCGCGCCGTGCCGTCGGCCGCGGCCGGGAGCACGAACACCGTCTCCGAGAACCCGATCTCGAGGGCGAGTGCCTGCATCGTCCCGTCGTCGAGGCCGCGCGCGTCGGTGAAGACCGCGAGCTGGTTGCCGGCGAGCGGCGTCGACGTGAAGACGTCGGCGACGACGAAGCGGTACGAGTCGGCCATGCTCTAGGTCACAGCCCGCGCTCGGCCTCGACCCACTTCGGGTGGTGCTCCCGCGCCCAGTCCTCCCGCACGTCGCCGTGGGTCATCCCACGCAGCGCGTGCCGCGTCCGCGGGTGGACGAGGGCGAGGTAGAGGTGCCCAGTGAGAAGCGCGACGGACACGTACATCGCCACGTCGTGCACCATCCCCGTCCCGTCGAGGAGGAAGCGGTGGTCCCGCTCGCCGAGCCAGAGGAAGAAGCCGGACACGACGAAGACGACGGCGAGCGCGGCGGTCAGGATCACGTTCAGCTTCTGCCCGGCGTTGAAGCGGCCCTGCCGCGCGGGGCGGCCGGCGAGCCACCGTCGGTCGTCCGCGTCGATCGCCTCGACCTCGCGCCAGTCGTCGGCCAGCCGCGCGCGGTCGCCGAGGGCGACGACGAGCGTCACCGCGACCGCCCATCCGATCGCCGTGAAGATATGGACGTTCTTCACGAGGTTCCGGCGCGCGACGAGCTCCGAGAGCGCCGGGAGGTAGAGGATCAACCCGGTGGCGAGCATCGCGAGGAAGCCCGTCGCATGCACCCAGTGGAGGAGCCTCTCGGTCCGGCCGAAGCGCCGGATCATCCGTGGGTCAGTAGACGGTCGCGGCACCGTTCGACCTGCCGACCCAGGCGTCCTTGTCGTAGCCGCGCTGCTCCCAGTAGCCGATCCGGTCGTAGTTCGTCTCGAGCTCGATCCGCGTCACCCACTTGACGTTCTTGTAGCCGTACATCCGCGGCATCACGACGCGCGCCGGGAACCCGTGTGCGGCGGTGAGCGCCTTCCCGTCCATGCCGTAGGCGAGCATCGCGTCGGGCGAGAGCGCCTGCTCGAGCGTCAGCGTGTCGTCGTAGGGGACCTCGTCCGACACGAACCGCACCGTCACCGCGCTCGCGAGCGGCCGGGCCTGCGCGAGCAGGTCGGCAAACCGCACGCCGCGCCAGTGGACGTCGTCGACGCCCCAGCCCGTGACGCAGTGGAAGTCCGACACCTGCTGGGCGGTCGGCAGGCGGTGGAGGTCGGCGAGCGTGAAGGTCGTCTCGTGCTCGACGGCGCCGGCGATCGTGAGGCGGTACGAGGCCGGGTCGATCCGCGGGATCGATGGCCCGATCGTGTAGATCCGCCAGCCCCGCGTCGGCACGATCGCCGCGACCTGGTCGGGGAGGATCCGACCGAGGAGCCCTGTCGCATCCCGTGCGAAAAAGAGACCCGCCAGCCCGGCCCCGACGACCCCGAGGAACGCGGCGCGCCCGATTGCACGATCGTCCATCCTCCCTTTCTACAGTCGCCGGCCGGTGTCGACGAAAGGTTTAAGAGAAAAATCATGGAAGCCGACATCGCCGTCGGCTCGGCGATTCGCCGCGGGCGGAGCGATGCCCGACTATCCTCGTCGGCCGTGCGCGTCTATCTCTGCCGACACGCGAAGGCGGCGCCCGGCGACCCCGACGAGACGCGCGAGCTGACGGCGAAGGGTCGCGACCAGGCGTCAGCGCTCGGTGCGAGGCTCGCGAGCCTCCCTGCGCCGCCGGTCCTCGTGCTCGCGAGCCCGCTCGTGCGCGCGCGACAGACGGCCGAGGCGATCGCCTCCGCGACGAGCGCGGTGCTCGAGATCGAGCCACGGCTGGCACCGGGGGCGACGTTCGACGATCTCCTGGACGCGATCGCGGGCCGGCCCGGGCCGGTCGCGACCGTCGGCCACCAGCCGGACTGCTCCGAGATCGCGGTCGCCTTGACGGGATCCGACCCGGGCTTCGCGCCGGGCGCGATGGCCGAGCTCGAGCTCGGGCCCAAGTGACGGCGGACGCCGCGATCCGGGTCCGCGGCCTGCGCAAGTCGTACGACGGCCGCGAGGCGCTCCGCGGGATCGACTTCGACGTGCTGACGGGCGAGGTGTTCGGCCTGCTCGGGCCGAACGGCGCGGGAAAGACGACGACGGTCGAGATCCTCGAGGGCTATCGCGCGCGCGACGGGGGCGACGTCGAGGTGCTCGGCGTCGATCCGTGGCGGAGCGACGGCGCCCACCGCGAGCGGATCGGCGTCGTTCTCCAGCAGTCGCAGCTGCCGCCGTCGCTCACCGTTGGCGAGGTGCACCGCATGTTCGCGGGCTACTACCGTCGTCCGCGCGACGTCGACGAGGTGATCGAGCTGGTCGGGCTCGCGGACAAGGCCGGCGACCGCGTGAAGACGCTCTCCGGCGGCCAGAAGCGGCGGCTCGACCTCGGCGTTGCGCTCGTCGGCGATCCGGAGCTCGTGTTCATGGACGAGCCGACGACCGGCTTCGACCCGGCCGCCCGGCGGACGGCCTGGGAGCTCGTACGCTCGCTCCGCTCGCTCGGGAAGACGGTCGTCCTGACGACGCACTACCTCGACGAGGCGCAGCAGCTTGCGGATCGCGTGGCGGTCATCCGCGAGGGCGGGCTCGTGCGCATCGGGACGCCCGACGAGCTGATCGGCGCGGTGCCGGAGGTCGAGATCCGCTACCGCGAGAGCGGACGCGAGGTGGTCCTCGCGACGCGCGAGCCGACGCGCGTCCTCGCCGAGCTCACCGGCCGCGCGATGGCCGAGGGTCGCGAGCTCGAGGGCCTCGAGGTGCGCCGTCCGACGCTCGAGGACGTCTACCTCGACCTCGTCGACGAGCAGGACGTCCGAGGAAGGGCGCGCGTGAGGCTCTTCTGGCACGAGCTGCGGATCCAGCAGCTCCTGTTCTGGCGGAACCGCGAGTCGGCGGTGTTCATCTTCGTCTTCCCGCCGCTGCTCTTCCTTCTCCTCGGCGCGGTGTACAACGGGAAGATCGACGGCGTCCCCGCGGTCGACCGGCTGCTCGTGGGGATGATGGGCTACGGCTGCGCCAACACGGCGCTGGCGGGTCTCGCGATCACCCTCGTCGTCCGCCGCGAGGGTGGGCTCCTGAAGCGGCTGCGCGCGACCCCGCTCCCGGCTCCGACCTACCTGACGGCGGTGCTCGTCTCGACGCTGATCGTCTTCCTGCTCCAGATGCTCGTCACGGTCGCGCTCGGTGTCGTGCTCTACGACGCGCGCGGCGCCGCGAGCTGGGCCGCGCTGCTCCCGGTTCTCCTGCTCGGTGCCGCCGCCTTCGCAGGCTTCGGTGTCGGGCTCGCGTCGCTGATCCGCTCCGACGAGGGGGCCTCGGCGGTCGTCAACCTCGTCGTCCTGCCGATGGCGTTCCTCTCCGGCTCGTTCGGCCCGACGCGGGACTATCCCGACGTCCTCCAGGCCGTCGCCGACGTGCTGCCCCTGACGTACCTGATCCGTCTCATCCAGGCCGCGTACCTCCGAGGCGAGTCCCTCGTCCACGACCTCGGCGCGGTCGCGGTCGTGGTCGCCTGGGGCGTGGCGGGGCTCGCCGTCGCGCTGCGCCGCTTCGACTGGCAGCCCCGGGAGAAGTGATGTCGCTGGGGGCCGACGACCTGCGGGACGCGCTCGTGCGCTCCCTCGGCGACCCGCGGCGCGTCGCCGACGGCGACTCCGAGCGCGACCTCCACGCCGGCGACTTCTCGTTCCACCGTCCGCACCGCCCCGACGTCGTCGTCTACGCGACGTCGACCGACGACGTCGTCGCGGTGCTCGCGCTCGCGGACGAGCACCGGATCCCGGTGACGCCGTTCGGGGCCGGGTCGAGCCTCGAGGGGCACGTGATCCCGCTCGACGGCGGCATCTCCCTCGACCTCACCCGGATGGACGCCGTCCTCGCCGTCGACCCCGCCGACCTGACCGCGACGGCGCAGCCGGGCGTCACGCGCACGTCGCTCGAGCGGGCGACGGCGGAGCACGGGCTCTTCTTCCCGGTCGACCCCGGGGCCGACGCGACGCTCGGGGGGATGGCCGCGACGAACGCCGCGGGGACGACGAGCGTGCGCTACGGGAAGATGCGCGCCAACACGCTCGCGCTCGAGGCGGTGCTGCCCGGCGGCCGTGTCGTCCGCGCCGGGAGCCGCGCGCCGAAGACGTCGGCGGGATACGACCTGCTGGGGCTGCTGATCGGCTCGGAGGGGACGCTCGGGGTGATCACCGAGCTGACGCTCCGCCTCCAGGGCATTCCCGAGCAAGCCGTCGTCCTCCGTCTCGCCTTCCCCGACGTGGAGTCCGCGTGCCGGGCGGCGGCGACGATCGTCGCGGCGGGCGCCGGCGTCACGCGGGTCGAGCTCCTCGACGCCTGGACGATCGCCGCCGTCAACGCGTACCGGGGGACGGCCTTCCCCGTGGGACCGTCGCTCTTCGTCGAAGCGGCCGGGGCCGAGGGGACGGTGGCGTCCGACCTCGAGCTCGTCACCGCGATCGCCGAGTCCGAGGGAGCGCTCGACGTCGTCGCCGAGCGCGACCCGACGGCGCGCACGCGCCTCTGGGCCGCACGTCACGCGTCCGCGTACGCGACGGCGGCGCGCCGCCCCCGGGAAGCGCCACCGCTCGACGGACATCTGCGTCCCGCTCTCGGAGCTCGCGGCGGCGGTCTCGTTCGCGCGGCGGGAGCTCGAGCGGCGCGGGCTCGTCGCGGGGCTCGTCGGGCACGCCGGGGACGGGAACGTGCACCTCTCGCTGATGGTCGATCCGGACGACGCCGACGAGGTGCGGAGGTCGGACGAGCTGATCGAGCTGCTCGTCGAGGACGCCCTCGCCCGCGGCGGCACCTGCACCGGCGAGCACGGGATCGGCCTCGGGAAGATCCACGGCCTCGAGGCCGAGCACGGCGATCTCCTGCCGCTGATGCGGGGCGTCAAGCGAGTCTTCGACCCGAACGGGATCATGAACCCCGGAAAGGTCCTGCCCCGCTGACAGGCGCCGAGTGGACGTGGCCCGGCGCATCGGGCGCCGGGCCACGTGGGCGCTCAGAGGGCGTTGCCCGACGAGCTGGAGCCGTCGGACGGCGCCGTGTCGCCACCGGAGCCGCCGTCGTGACCGGGACAGTCGTCCCGCGACGGAGCTGTTGCCGCGCCCTGAGAGTCCTGGACGAAGCCCGCCGGCGGCCCGCCTCCGAGCGGCGCCGACGTGCCCACCGAGCCGCTCGACGTTCCGCCGGACGCGAACGCAGCCGCTGCCCAGATCGCAGCGACGACGAACGCGAGACCGAGCGCGGCCAGTACGGCACCCGGGCCGAACCTCGATGCAGTCGTCTCTTCCATGTGCCTCACCTCCTCTCGCGTCGTGGGTCAGGGAAGCCGTCCGAACCAGAGTGCGGAGAGGCCGGAGGCGACGAGCAGGAGCACGGCGCCCGCGCCCGCGAAGGCGACGGTCACCTCCTGCTTGCGCTCGTCCCAGGCGACCTGCGACCCGACCGACTCGTAGACCGCGTTGAGGTCGTCGGCGGTCGGTGCGTCGAAGTACGTGCCGCCGGTCTCGTCGGCGATCCGGCGCAGTGTGTCGCGGTCGGGGGCGACCGACACCGTCTGCATCTCGCCGAGCTCGTTCGGCACGGTCACCGTGCCGGCGTCGGTCCCGAGCGCGATGGTGTTGACCGCGATCCCGGCGTTCTTCGCGAGGCCGATGGCGTCGTCGACGGAGATCCCCTGCGTGCTCGCGCCGTCGGAGAGCAGGAGGATCGAGACGAGCGGCTTCCCGTCCTTCCCCGTCGGGACCTTGCCGTCGTCGTCCTTCGGCACGAGGTCGATCGCCGACGCGATCGCGTCGCCGATCGCGGTCCCCGTGTGCGCGTCGAGCCCGGCGATCAGGTGGAGGATCTGGTCGCGGTCGTCCGTCGGCTCGGCCAGGGAGGTCGCGCCGGTCGAGAACGACACGAGGCCGACCCCGAACCGGTCCGGAAGCGCCTTCACGAACGTCGAGGCCGCCTGCTTCGCCGCGTCGAGCCGCGTCGGCGGGACGTCGGTCGCCATCATCGAGCCGGACACGTCGATCGCGAGCACGACGCTCGCCTCGTCGCGCGGAACCGCGATGGTCGTCTCCGGGCGCGCGAGGGCGACGAGCAGCGCCGCGAGCGCGGCGAGCGCGAAGACCGGCGGCAGGTGGCGCCGCCAGCCCGGCGAGCGGTCGACGACGTTCGCGAGCAGGTCGAGGTTCGTGAACCGCATCGCGTACTTCACGCGCCGCCGCTGGATCAGCGCGTAGGCGAGCACGAGCAGCGGGATCAGCGCGAGCGAGAGGAGGGCGGCAGGCCAGGCGAAGCTCATCGCCGCCTCCTTCGCTCGCGCGTGAGGAACGAGCCGAGCGAGCGCAGCCAGTCCTCGTCGGTCGACAGCGTGCAGTGCGCCACACCGAGGGACGTGAGCTCGCGCGCGACGTCCGCCCGGTCGGCGTCGGCGGCGGCCGCGAACGCCTCGCGGGTCTTCCGACGCCGGGTGTCCACCTGGATCCGCCGCCCCGTTTCCGGGTCGACGAGCCAGAGGTGGCCGACGTCGGGCAGCGCGTGCTCGCGCCGGTCGCGGATCTCGAGCGCCGAGACCTCGTGGCGCGAGGCGAGCCGCAGGAGCGGGTCGCGCCAGTCGCGCGGCCCGAGGAAGTCGGAGACGACGAAGACCACGCCTCGCTGCCGGGCGACGGCGTTCAGGCGTTCGAGCGCCGCACCGAGCGACGTCGCGCCCACCTGCTCGGTCTCGGGCTCCTGCCGCGCCGCAAGCAGTGCGCCGACCAGCCCGCGGCGCCCCTGGCGCTGCGGGACGGCGATCGGGCTCGTGCTGCCGAACGTCAGCGCCCCGACCCGGTTCCCCCGGCGGGAGGTGATGTGTGCGAGCGCGAGCCCGACGCCTTCGACGACGTCGGCCTTGCGGCGGTCGCCCGTCCCGAACCCCATCGACGGCGAGACGTCGAGCAGGAGCCACGTCGAGACGGCTCGCTCGGCGACGTCGACCCGCACGTGCAGCTCGTTCTTCCGGGCGGTCGCGTTCCAGTCGATCCGGCGGACGTCGTCGCCCTCGGCGTAGGGCCGCACCTGCGCGAGCTCGGAGCCGCGACCGAGACGATTGGCGCGATGCCCGCCGTCGACGAGGCTCGCCGTCCGCCGCGCGACGCGGAGGTCGAGAGCGCGGAGCAGACCCGCCGGGACCGGACCGGGCCCAGGCTTCGCCCGGGTCCGCTCGATCTCGGGAAGCGCGGCCGTCATGCCGCACGCTCCGCGACGTCGAGCCGCGGCACCGGCACGGCCGCGAGCGCCGCGTCGATCAGGGCGTCCTCGCCGACACCGGTGGCGATGGCCTCGTAGCTCAGCACGAGCCGGTGGCGGAGGACGTCGTGGGCCAGGTCGACGAGGTCCTGCGGCACGACGTAGTCCCGCCCCCGGATCAGCGCGAGGGCGCGCGCGGCGACGACGAGCGAGATCGAGCCTCGCGGGCTGGCGCCGAACTCGACGTACCGCCCCATCTCCGCGATCCCGGCGGCCTCGGGCGACCGCGTGGCGCCGGCGAGAGCGACCGCGTACCGCGAGACCGCGGGGTCGACGTAGACCCGTCCCACCAGTGCGCGGAGCGCAGCCAGCTCGTCGAGGTCGACGACGCTGCGCACCTCTCCGACCGGCTCGAGCGCCCGCTCGACGACGGTCAGCTCGTCCTCGGGATCGGGGTAGCCGACGACGACCTTGAGCATGAATCGGTCGATCTGCGCCTCGGGGAGCGGATAGGTGCCCTCGGACTCGATCGGGTTCTGCGTCGCCATGACGAGGAACGGGTCCGGCACCGGCATCGTCTCGCGGCCGATCGTGACCTGGTGCTCCTGCATCACCTCGAGGAGCGCCGATTGCACCTTCGCGGGCGCGCGGTTGATCTCGTCGGCGAGCAGGAAGTTGCAGAACACGGGTCCCTGCTCGGTGTCGAACGTCCCGGAGTCGGGGCGGAAGACGCGCGTCCCGACGAGGTCGCTCGGCACCAGGTCGGGTGTGAACTGGATGCGGTGGAACGTGCCGCCGAGCGCGGCGGCGGTCGTCTTGATGGTCAGCGTCTTCGCGAGTCCGGGCACGCCCTCGATGAGGAGGTGTCCTCCGGAGAGCAGGCACACGAGCACGCGCTCGAGCATCCGGTCCTGCCCTGCGATCACGCGGCGGATCTCGAAGAGCGCCCGCTCGACGGTCTCGCGCGCGGCGGGTGCGTTCAGCGGCGCGAGCGTCGTCGCCCTGTCGTCCATGTCTCTCGGTTCTCCTTCGGTTCGGGGGGGAGCCACCAAGGGAACCGGCGGTCGCAGAGAGGGTGCTGTGACGTTCCTCGGATTCTCCTGAGAGCCGCGGGCCGGGTCAGGCGTGGGCCTCGCCCGCGGCGACCGGCGCGCTCGTCGCGCTTCCGAGTGCCTGGACGAGGACTGCGGCCACCACGATCGCGCCGCCTGCGAGGGTCGACGCCCCCGGACGCTCGTCGTACGCGAGCCAGACCCAGAGCGGCCCGAGCACGACCTCGAGCAGCGAGATGATCGCCACCTGCGCGGGCGGGATCAGACGCGCGCCGATCGTGAGGAACGCGAGCCCGATTCCCATCTGCCCGACACCGAGCGCGGCGAGGATCGCCCAGTCGCTCCGGCTCGCCGAGCCGACGTCGAGGAAGGGGAGGAAGGCCGCGATGACGATCAGCTGCGACGCGAACGTCGCCGGCATCATCGACACCTCCCGCCGGTGGCGGGCGATGACGATCACCGCCGCGAACGACGCGGTCACGACGAGCGGGAGCACGACCGCCGTCGTGCCGGCGTCGAACGAGCCCGCGGCCATCAGCGCCACGCCTGCGGCCGCGAGGACGAGCGCGACCCACGTCCGGCCGTCGACGGGCTCGGACAGAAGCGCCCAGCCGAGCAGCGCTGCCATCATCGGCGCCGCCGCCTGCATGAAGAGCACGTTCGCGACGGTCGTGTAGTTCAGGGCGAGGAGGAACGACCCGGAGGAGATCGCGAGGAAGACCGCCATCGCGAGGCCCGAACGGCCCATCCTGCGGAACGCGCGCAGCGTTCCCCGCCGCTCGGCCGCGAGGACGAAGCCGAAGAGCGCGACTGCCGCGAACGCCGCTCGGCCCGTGACCTGGGTCGCCGGGCTGGCGTCGAGCCCGCGCTGTGCGAGGCCGGCGGTCGACCAGGCGGTCGCGGCGACCAGGATCGCGAGCTGGCCCTCGCGGGCCCGGCGGCGCTCGAGGCCCGACGCGCCCGTCACGACGTCAGTCAACCACGGGAGGAGTGGTGCCAGCCCCGTAAGGGGTGGAGCGGCGACCGGCCGTTTACGGGGGGTCGGCCAGGGGTACTCCAGCCGACATGCACGTCTTCACGAAGCGAAACGCACTCGTCGGTTGGATCGTCACCCGCATCGCGCGGAAGCGCCTCGAGCGCCGGTTGAAGGCAATCGCTCGGGGCCCCCGGATCCGGCGGAAGCTCGTGCTCGGCGCCGGCATCGTCGGTAGCGCCGTAGTCGCACTCGGGGCGTTCATCGCCCGCCGGGCCGCCGACGCCGACGCCCAGCCGGCCTGAATCTGCCGAAGGAGAATGAGATGGGGATCATCGGATGGATCGTGCTCGGACTGCTGGCGGGGATCATCGCGAAGGCCATCTTTCCGGGCACCGAGAGTTTCGGCCTGATCCTGACGACGCTGGTCGGGATCGGCGGCGCGCTGCTGGGCGGGCTCCTCGCCTCGCTCGTCGGCCTCGGTGACCCGATCGACACGTTCTTCGATCTGTCGACCTGGATCGCCGCCGTCGTCGGCGCGCTCGTGATCCTGTGGATCACGTCGAAGCTCGGCATCGGCCGGGGTCACCGCAGCCGGCTCGTCTGATCGCGGACGCGTTAGGGGGTGCCCGACGCCCGGTCGGGCGCCCCGGCTCGCCCGCGCCGCAGACGGAGAACGCACACGCCCGGCTGGGCGAACACCTGGAGCTCGTCGACCTCGAGCGCCGAGCCGACGCCGTCGAGCACGCCGTCGACGAGGCCCCGGTGCATCCCGCACACGACCGCGGGGCTCCGGCGGGCAAGGTCGGCGTAGGGGCACCGGTGCATGCTGACCTCGAGCCCGTCGCGGCGTGGCTCGAAGCCGCGCTCGGCCAGGAGGCGGACGAGCGCACCGACGGCGCCCTCGGCCGTCTCCTCGCCGACGGCCCCGTCGACCGCACGCGTGCCCCACGCGCGACCCGCCGCCTCGGCGTCGGCCTCGGCCGTGGGGAGCCCGGCCACCACGGAGACCAGCGCCTCGGCGAGGGCGCTGTGAGCGTCCTCCGCATCGCTCACGCCGTCCGGAGCCCGCTCCCAGACGCGACGCGGGCGGCCGGGCGTGTCGCGGCGCTCGGCATGCGAGGTGACGACGCCGGCGTCCTCGAGGATTCCGAGGTGCCAGCGCACGGTGTTCGCGTGGAGCCCGACGCGCTGACCGAGCTCGCTCGCGTCGAGCGCCCCGAGCGCCTCCTCGAGGGCGGTGACGAGCTCGGCCCGGCGGGGGTCGGCGAGAGCGCGGTGAAGGGCGGTCGGGTCCGTCATGGTCGCTTCGGCGCCGGGGCCGCGGGACATCCCGCGGCCCGAGGCATCGGTGTCTCAGTGGCTCATCGTGCCCTTCGGGTTGCCGACCTTGAGCAGCCCGACCTGGCCGAGATCGACGTGGGCGAACGCGTGGCTGACGAAGGGGTAGAGCCCTTCGTCGTCGATCTTCACGTCGAAGACCGCGCCCCCGCCCGCGGGAACGGCGACCGTCTGGACGCCCTGCTGGTAGTGCGTCATGTCCGCGTTCGCCCAGGCACGCTCGAAGATCGTGCCGACGACGTGGAAGTTCGTGTCGAGCGTCGGCCCCGCGGCGACGACGTAGAAGCGGGTCGTGTCGCCCGGCTTCGCGGTGAGCGGATGCGTGACGTACTGGTTCGCGTACCCGTTGAACGTCGTCCAGTCGGGCATCATGGCGCGCGCCTTCTGCATGTCGAGCGACGCCGGCGCCGAGATGCCGTCGCCGTTCAGGTACCACTCGCTGGCGACGAGAACGTACTCGTGGTCGGCCTTCGGCAGCGGCGTCGCCGGGTCGACGACCAGCGCGCCGTACATGCCGTTCGCGATGTGCGCCAGCACCGGCTTCGTCCCGCAGTGGTACATGAACACGCCGGGATCGCCGGCGACGAAGCGGAACGTGAACGAGTCGCCCGGCGCGACGTCCTTGAAGGCCATGTTCGGTGCGATGCGTGCGGCGTGGAAGTCGATCGAGTGAGGGATGACGCCGCCGTTGGTGAGCGTCATCACGACGGTCTGCCCCTGGCGGACGTGCAGGATCGGGCCGGGCGCGCCGTGGCCGTCGAACGCCCACGTCGCGTACTTCACGCCGGGCGCGATCTGGACGGTCATGTCCTTGAGCGTCATGTGGATCCTGACGAGGTTGCCGGCGGGAACGGGCGGGAGCGTCGCGTCGTACGCGGGGTGCGCCTTCGCGAGTGCATCGGCATTCGGCGCGGTCGTCCCCGCGAAGCTCTGGAGCGGCAGGCTCTGGGCCGTCGCCGCCCCGGCGTGCGCGGAGTGGTCGTGCTGCATGGCGATCGCCGGGCCGCCCCCGGCCGCCGCGCCTGCCTCGTCTCGCGCCTGGTCCGCCGCCTGCATCGCGACCACCGCGGCGATCGCGAGGACGCCGACCGCGAACCCGAGGAGGAGCGCGACGACCTTCCAGACGGCGCCGGACGCTCCGTCGCCGGCCCGGCCGCGGGGCGCCCTGAGCGATACGGGATGACTGGACATCTGAGCCTCCGTTGATCGTTTTCACAAGCAACGTAGGAACAATTCGGCGCGGCGGCCTCAGCGCGGCTCCGGACCTGCGCTGCGGGTTTCCCGCAACCCAGGCGGATCGTCAGCCCGCGGCGTCGTGTGACAGCTCGGACGCGGCCGGCGCGTCGTCCGCCGCCCCCGCGCGCTCCTCGAGCAGGTGACGCAGCCGTCGTGCCGCCTCGGGGGCGCGCCGTTCGAGGGCCCAGACATCGCGTTTGAAGAAGGTGATGAGGTGCATCGGCGACGTCGCCGTGACGGTCGCCGTCCGCCGCCCCGAGGCGAGGACGGCAATCTCGCCGACGACGTCGCCGGGACCGACGTGACCGACGTGCACCCCGTCGATGATCACCTCGGCGGTCCCGCTCTCGACCGCGAAGATCGCGTGCCCGAAGTCGCCTTCGCTCACGACGCTGCCGCCGCTTCCGACGTCGAGCTCGTCGGCGAACTCGGCGACGGCCGCGAGCTCCTCGGGCGGCAGCTCGGCGAAGATCGGGATCGCGGCGAGACGGTCGGCGTCCATCGTGCGACCCTACTCCGGGCGAGTGTGACCGTCCGGTGACGTTCCGGTGACGCGGTGGCGAGCGCTACGCGGCTTCGGGAAGCTCGGCCTCGCGCGGGGGAAGCGGTGCCGCGCTTCGGGCGCGCGACCGGCGGACGAGCAGGTTGTTCGCCACGAGCGCCCCGACCGTCAGCCCTGCGCCGAGCAGCTCGACGCCGTTCGGGCGGTAGCCCCGGGCGATCTCGATCGCGAACGTCGTGACCGGGATCAGGTTGCTGAAGAGGACGGCGTTCTGCGGGCCGATCGACGCGATCGCCGCGTTCCACGTCAGCACGGCGACGAACGCGCCGGGGATCGCGAGGTACGCGATCTGCGGCCACACCGCGGCCAGCTGCCCCGCCGACGGGAGCTCGACGAGCCCCGTCGCGACCACAACGGCAGTCGCGCCGGCGATCGTCAGCCAGCCGAGACCCGCCGTGAGCGCCGTGTAGCGGAGCGGCGACAGGTCGGGGAACTCGGCCGCGCCGAGACCGTAGAGCACGAAGCTGAAGACCCCTGCGAGGACGAGGAGCTCGCCCCAGCCGATCGCGCCGTGGATGATCGAGGAAGGGTGCCCCGCGCTCACGACGAGCGCGACGCCGAGCAGCGCCACACCGAGAAGCGCGAACGTCGTCCGCGCCGGCCGGGTGCCGCTGCGGCGCCACAGGACGAGCGCGGTGAGGAGCGGGCCGAGCGCGACGATGAGCGAGGCCGTCTCCGGCCGGGCATGCGCGAGGCCGGTGTAGGCGAGCAGGTTGAAGCCGGCGAACCCGAGCGAGCCGAGCCAGAAGAGACGCCAGCCGCGGCCGCCGAGCCGCAGTGCGCCGGGCCCCTCGACCAGGGCGAGCACGACGAGCCACAGGACCGCCGCGATCGCGTAGCGGACGGTCGTGAGTGGGAAGGCGTTCACGCTCTCGAGCGCCGACTTCCCGACGACGAACTGACCGCCCCAGACGATCGCGGTCGTCGTCGCGAAGAGCACTCCCAGCGTTGCGGTCCTCGACCTCAACGCGCCTCCTCGGATCGATTGCGTGGGACAACCCTGTCAACGCTCACCGCGAGGCGCGTATTTCGCGGCGTCGGCGCGCCCGCGGCCCCGCGCTACGCGAGATCGCGCGGCACGACGAATCGCGTCATGCGCGCCTCGCCGGGCTCGACGTCGGCCCAGCGTCCCGCCTCGATCTCGAGCTCGACGAGCGCGCCGGTCGGGACGTTGGACCGCGCCCGCTTCCGTTTCGGGCCCGGCGCCGCGAGCAGGAGCGCGAGCTCCATGAGCCCCGGGTTGTGGCCGACGAGCATCGCCTCGTCGACCTCCTCGGGGAGCGCCCGGACGCGTGCGAGGAGCGTGTCCGCCGCCGCGGCGTACAGCGTGACCTCGATCCAGACCGCCGGCTCGCCGAGACCCGGGAGGACGCGCTCGAGCGTCTGCCGCGCCCGCACGGCGCTCGAGCAGACGACGAGCTGCGGGCGGACATCGTGCCGTCTCGCCCAGCGGCCGACCCGCTTCGCCGCCTTGCGTCCGCGTGGGGCGAGGGGCCGGTCCCGGTCCCGAAGCGTGGGATCGTCCCAGGCCGACTTCGCGTGCCGCAGGAGGAAGAGGCGCTTCACGTGCCCACGATACGACTCGCACGGGCCTCGGCCCCTGCATACCGTCGTGGCTCTCGCAGAGCGCTACGCCGCGTCGCCTGAGGGTTGGCCGGTGCGGGATCCGGGTACGACGGCGGGCATGGGCCGAAACGTCCTCGTCGTGAGCACGCTCGAGCAGGAGGCAGCCGTGCTTGGGGGCCTTGTCGGAGCTGACGACCACGTGAAGGTCGTCGTCCCCGTCGTCAAGCAGGGCTTCCTCGACTGGCTCGCGAACGACGAGCACGCGTTCTCGAAGGCGAAGGCGGTCGCCGGGGAGACCGCGGAGGAGCTGCCCGCGGACGACGTCGCCGCCGCCGCCGGCGAGGCCGACGTCGCGCTCGCGATCCGCGACGCGCTCGCCACCTTCCCGGCCGAGGAGATCCTGGTGGCCGTGGGCCCCGGCGAGCGCGACGCGGTGACGGACGTCCTGGACCCGGAGGAGGGCGCGGCCCGGAGCGTCGACGGAGTGCCGGTGAGGGTCGTCGTCGTCCGCGCGAGCTGAACGGTCTTCCTCGGCGCGGCGATGTTCGGCGCGCCGCACCGTGGGAGGCGGGCTAGCCGCCGTGGCGCGCGCCGCGCTCTGCGCGATGCTTGCCTGGTCAACGCACGACGCGAAAGGTCGCCATGAATGGCATGAACCCCACATCGCTCGAAGACCGGCTCGGCTTCTTCGTCGCGGCACAGCTCCACGGCTACCCGCTGCTCTTCGTGGCGGCCCCCGATGCGCGCGAGCGCGCGCACGCACGACGCCGCCCGGCGCGCAGCCGCGTGACGGGGCTCCTGACGGCGCTCGTCGGGCGCCCGCGGCCCGCCCCGGCCGAGCGGCCCGTCTGCATCGCCTGTTGAGCTCTAGCGGAAGGCCCGCCTGGCCTACTCGTGCCCCGAGACGGCGTGCGGGACGTAGGGCTCCTCGAGCCGGACGATCTCGTCCGCCGTGAGCCCGAGCTCGACAGCAGCAACGGCGTCGTCGACGTGCTCGGGCTTCGTGGCGCCCACGATCGGCGCGGTCACGCCCGGTCGGCCGAGGAGCCAGGCGAGCGCCACCCGGGCGCTCGGCACGCCGCGCTCGGAGGAGACCTCGACCACGCGGTCGACGACGTCGAAGTCGATCTCCGGGACATACAGCGCGTCGCCGAACGGGTCGCTCTCGGCCCGCGTCGTGCGTCGTTCCCCTTCGCGCGTGCGGTTCCCTGCGAGGAGGCCGCGCGCGAGCGGGCTCCACGGCAGCACGGCCACGCCCCCGTCGACGCACTGCGGGATCATCTCCCGCTCCTCCTCGCGGTAGACGAGGTTGTAGTGGTTCTGCATCGAGACGAACCGCGTGCCGCCGCGGCGCTCTGCCGCCGCCTGCGCCTTCCCGAACTGCCAGGCGAACATGCTGCTGGCGCCGATGTAGCGCGCCTTCCCGGCCTTCACGACGTCGTGGAGCGCCTCCATCGTCTCCGCGACCGGCGTCAGCGGGTCCCAGCGATGGATCTGGTAGAGGTCGACGTAGTCCATCCCGAGTCGCCGGAGCGACCCGTCGATCGATGCCATCACGTGCTTGCGCGACAGGCCCCGTCCATTCTCGCCGGGCATCGTGCGCATGCAGACCTTGGTCGCGACGACCATCTCCTCGCGGGTCAGGAGCTTCGGGAGCACCTTCCCCGTGACGACCTCGCTCTCGCCGCCGTTGTAGACGTCGGCGGTGTCGAAGAACGTGATGCCGCCCTCCACCGCCCTCCGGATGATCGGCGCCGCGTCCGCCTCGGCCAGCGACCAGCGGCGGCTCTCGTGCGCGCCGAAGCTCATCATCCCCAGGCACACGCGCGACACCCGAAGCCCCGTGTCGCCGAGGTTCACGTACTGCACGTCGCTCTCCTCCCGTCGTTCGGCGCACCGTAACCGCGTGCGTCGAGCCGCCGTGGCGGCTACGCGCTGACGCCGTTGTGCCCGACCCGTCGGCAAGGGGCGTCGAGCTTCCCGCGAGAGGCCGAACGCCGCGAGCGCGGCCCCGGCGTGCGCCTACATGCAGGTCCAGCCGCCGTCGACGGCGAGGTTGATGCCGTTGACGGCCTGGTTCTCGAGCAGGAAGCGCGATGCGCCGACGACCTCCGCCATCGTGACGAGCCGGCCGATCGGCGTGCGCTGCTCGAGCGCCTCGCGTCGTTCCGGCGGCATGTCGATCCACTGCGGGCTGTCGCCGACGATCGCGGGGTGCAGCGCGTTCACGCGCCTCGGGGCGAGCTCGATCACGAGCGTCCGGACGAGGCTCGTCACCGCGCCGTTGACGGTCGTCACGGTCGTCGACCCTGGGTACGGCCGGTCGCGCGCGAGGCCTCCGAAGATCAGGATCGCGGACGAGTCGCCGAGGCGCGGCAGTAGCGCGTGGACGACCTCCGTGTAGCCGACGAGCTTGAGCGTGACGAGCCGCAGCGCGCCCGCGATGTCGTACTCGGCGACCTTGTTGGTGTCGCGCTCGATGGCCGCGAGTACGAGGAACTGCACGTCCCCGACGTCCGCGAGGCGCTCGGCGATCGCATGCGGCTCGGCGAGGTCGAACCCGATCCCTCGAGTGCCGCCGCCGATCTCGGCCGCGGCTGCCTCCGCGCGGGCCGGGTCGCGGCCGGTCACGACGACATCGCGGCCCTCGTCCGCGTAGGACTGCGCGAGCTCCCGGCCGAGGCCCTGCGTGCCGCCGACGACGACGACGGTCCCTGTGCCCATGTCGGTCTCTCCTTTCGAGGCAACTGCGCCGGACCTCGATCCGCCTCGGCGGATCAGGTCCCACGACGACGGTCTATCCGGCGGCGACGGTCTCGGCCGCCCAGTCCGGAAGCAGGCCGCCTGCGGACAGAATGTGGTTCCTCGACTCGTCGAGCTTGGCGAACACGCTGTCGAGGTTGCCGTCGACGAGCTTCCCGTCGCGTTTCACGGCCCGACCGGCGACGAACACCGAGTCGACGTTCGACGTGTCGGAGAAGACGACGATCGTCCCGATCGGATCGAGCATCGGCGCCGTGTTGATCGCGTTGGCCTTGAGGAGGACGATGTCCGCCTGCTTGCCGGGGGTGAGCGACCCGACCTTGTCCTCGAGCGCGCAGGCGCGGGCGCCGTCGATCGTCGCGAACTCGAGCACGTCCCGATGCGTCAGCTTCGGCGCGAACGCCTCGTCCGGCGTGTCGGTGAACTCGAGGATGCGGCTGTAGACGAGCGCCGTCCGCATCTGCGTGAACATCTCGCCCGGGACGCTCGAGACGACGTCGACGCTGAGCGACGGGCGGACGCCGCGGGCAAGCAGCTTGCCCGTCGGAGGCGGCCCGTGACCCATCAGCATCTCGACGTAGGGCGCGACCGATGCCTTGCCGCCCGTCTCCGCGATGAGGTCCATCTCGTGGTCGGTCAGGTCGGTCATGTGGATGTAGCAGACGTCCTCGCCCATCAGCCCGAGGTCGTGCATGTCCTTGACGGGCTCGTAGTGCAGGTTGTGGAGCCGCATCCCGACGTGGACGCTGATCAGGATGTCGAGCTCGCGCGCGAGCGCCCAGTCGTGCTTCGCGACGTCGGCGTTCACGTTGCCGGGCTGCCGCGCGGCCATGGCAAGCGTGAGGAGGCCGTCGTCCGACGAGAAGTACGTCTCCCGGATCCGCCGGATGTCCTCGGGATGGTTGAGTTCGCTCATCATCCACCACTCGCCGCCCGTCGGCATGCCGTGGGCGTAGACGGCGCGGATCCCGGCGTCCTTCAGCCCCTGGATCGCCGCGTCCGAGTGGTCGGGCGTATTGCTGATGTGCGACCAGTCGAGCAGCGTCGTGACGCCCCCGTTGAGAGCCTCGAGCGAACCTGCGTAGTCGCCGATGTACACGTCCTCCGGGCGATAGAAGCCGCCGACCTGGCCGAGCATGACCGCGAAGTAGTGGTCGAGCGTGCACGACGGCAGGACGCCCCGCACGGGCGTCTGCCACGTGTGGCGGTGCGTGTCGACGAACCCGGGCATCACGATCATGCCCGAGGCGTCGATCTCCTCTGCCTCGGACGCCGACAGGCCGCGGCCGACCTCGACGATCTTCCCGTCCTCGACCAGGACGTCACCTTTCGGGATGTCGCCGACGCCGGGGTCCATCGAGACGACGAAGCCGTTACGGATCAACAGGCGCTCAGCGCTCATGCCTCTCTCTCCTTGGCGTGCGTGAATCGGGGATGCGCGGCCTGGCGCCGTCGCATGTGCAGCGAGCATAAACGCACGTCGTGCGACCCGTCAACGTGAGTGCCATCACACCGCCGAAGCGTTAAGCAGTGATGGACGCTCGGCCCGAGATCGCGGGTTTCGTTCGATGATGGTTGACACCCGTACCAGGCGTGCCCGAGAATGGACATCTGGTCGGGGCTAGGTTTTCAGAGGCGCCGTGAACGAGCGAAGTGGCGGCGAGGGCGTCGCGCTCCGTCACGGACGCCGTCTGGCGCCGGCCGTCGCGGACGCGCTGGTCGGCGCACGCTTTCTGCCCATCTGGATCGCCACCGTGGCGCTGCTCCTGGTCGCGGCCGTCATCGCGCCGGCGGCGCTCCGCAGCACGTCGTGGGCGTTCGTGCTCCCGTACATGACGATTCTCGCGATCGCGGCGCTCGGCCAGATGCTCGTGATCATGCAGGCCGGCATCGACCTCTCGACCGCCGGTGTCATCTCGCTGTGCGGGAACGTCCTCGTCGGCGTCAGCGCGAACTCCGACAGCCGGTTGGCGCTCGGCATTCTCGCGAGCATCGGGCTGGGCGCGCTCGTGGGTCTCGCGAACGGCTTCCTCGTCGCGATCGTCAGGCTGAACCCGCTGATCGTCACGCTGGCAACAGGGCAGATCGCCCTCGCGTGGAGCGTGCGGTACAACCGCGAGATCGCTGCCAATCCCAATGTGCCGAACGCGCTGTCGACCTGGGCGGCGCACAAGCCTCTCGGGATCAGCGCGGTCTTCTGGACAGGCGCCGCCCTCACGCTGCTCCTTGCGCTCGTCCTCCGGTACACCGCTGCCGGCAGGCGCTTCCAGGCCGTCGGCGCCAACCCCAGGGCCGCGTGGATGGCGGGGCTGCGTGTCCGGACGCACGTCGCGTTCGCGTACACCGCCGCGGGCGCGCTGTACGGCGGTGCGGCGGTGCTCCTCGGGGCGCTGCGCATCAGCATCGATCCGGCATTCGGAGCGTCGTACCTGCTCGCGCCGATCGCCGCGGTCGTCATCGCCGGGGCGGCGCTCTCCGGGGGGCTGGCGAGCGCGACCTCGACGTGGGTCGCGGCGCTCGCGCTCACGTTCCTCACGCAGATGCTGCTGATCCTCGGTCTCTCCACGGCGCTGCAGTTCATCGTGTTCGGCGCCGCGATCATCGTCGGGATGCTGATCTCCGGCGATCGGATCGCCTCGTTCCTCGGCCGTCTCCTGCGAAGGATCGAATCCACGGCAGGCACCAGTCCCGAAGTGAAGGAAAACACGAGCTGAGGCTCGGGAGAAAAGGAGGCACGATGGAGGGTCGGCAGAAGTCCGCAGCGTCTCGCATCCGCCCGGTGGGGGTTGGCGTGCTGGCGCTCGCGCTGCTCGCGACCGCGCTCATGGTGGTCTCGGTGTCGAGCGGCGGCACCGACAAGAAGCAGGCGGCGGCCGCGAAACCCGTGGTCATCTCGGCCGGGAAGGGCTTCGGCGAGGTGTACGCCGCCAAGGCGTCCACCCTCAAGCAGACGCTCTTCAAGGCGACGCTGCTCCCGAAGGACAAGACGTCGCGAAGCATCGCCCTGGCGGGGCTCGGCCGCGCCGACCGGAAGGTCAACGAGGCCCTGGCGCTCCGATGCTGGAAGAACAACGGCTGCAAGACCGGCACCGGCGGCAAGATGACCGTCGCCTACATCGAGCAGTTCGGCGAGAACGTCTTCCGTCAGATGTCGAAGATGGAGTTCATCCTTCAGGCGCTGACGTATCCCCAGGTCGGCACGATCATCTACCGCAGCGCGCACTCCGACCTGAACCAGGGGATCGCGGACTTCAAGGCTGCGATCGCGCAGAAGGTCAGCCTGATCGTCACCTATCCGGACTTCGGTGACGCGATGCTGCCCGTGATGAAGCAGGCAACCGATGCCGGCATCCCCGTTGCGACGTACGCCTGGGGCTTCGTGACCGGCCCGGGCACGAACTACCTGACCGTAGTGGGCGAGGACACGTGCGCACTCGGCAAGACGTACGCGTACGTCATGAACCAACAGGTCAAGTCCGGTGAGATCGCCTTCCTGGGCGGCTTCCCCGGGAACCCGCTGTCCGCGGGCTGGCAGAAGTGCGAGAAGCCGGCGCTCAACTCGAACATCAAGGTCGTCGCAGAGGAGCCGACGAACTGGGATCCGTCGAAGGTCCAGTCGGTGGTCGCCGGCGTCCTCGCCGCGCATCCCGACATCAAGGGCTGGAGCTACGAGTACGGGCTCGGCATGGCGACCGGCGCGCTCTCGGCCTACAAGGCGGCGGGCAAGTCGTTCGACACCGTGCTGACGCTCCGGACGGACGACGTCGGCATGGGCTGCACGTTCAACCAGCTCAACAATCCGAAGCTCAAGATGTTCTATTACACCTCGGGCAACTCGCAGATCCGCGTCGCGTTCACGGCGGCGATGATGAAGCTCAAGGGCGCGAAGATCCCGCCGCAGATCGTGTTCCCGATCGAGCTGCAGAACCAGCGTGTGCGTGACTCGTGCGTCAAGGGCTATCCGCAGGAGGCCTCGGCGACGTCGTTGATCCCGTTGAGCCTGCTCAAGAAGATGTACCCGTAGAGGAATCGAACGCACCAGAACCTGATCCCGGCCACACGACGGTGTCGAGTCTCGCGCCAACGAGCGTCGCTCGTATCAGGTTCGCTCTCGTGGGGGAAACGCTGTTTCCCCCACGAGGCGCCTTTCCCGGTCATGCACCGCTGATGGAACGGGCGGACACATGAGCTCGGACGTGCTCGCTCTCCGCGGCATCTCGAAGTCGTTCGGCGCAGTGCAGGCCGTTCGGGACGTCAGCATCGAGTGCCGCGCCGGGGAGATCCACGCGCTCGTCGGGGAGAACGGGTCCGGGAAGTCGACGTTGCTGGGGGTCGCCAGCGGGTTTCTCGCCCCCGACGACGGCAGCGTCGAGATAGCCGGCACGGAGCGCCGGCGAGTCTCCCCGGGCGAGACGCGCAGGCTCGGCCTCGGCATGGCCTACCAGACGTACTCGCACGTGCTCGACCTGTCGGTGGCCGAAAACCTCTTTCTGGCGGCGCCCGCCGAGCTACGACCGACGTTCGGGCGCATGGAGGAGTGGGCGGCGGCGCACCTCGCGGCGTTCGGGCTCGGCATTCCGCCGGCCGCAGCCGCCGGATCGCTCTCGCTCGCGCAGCGGCAGCTCTTCGAGGTCGTCAAGGCGTTGCTCGCCGAGCCGAAGGTGCTGCTCCTCGACGAGCCGACGACGGCGCTCGGGCTGGAGGACGTCGAGCGCCTCCACGCCCTCGTCGTCGAGCGAAGCCGTGCCGGCGTCGGGATCGTGTACGTGAGCCACCGGCTGCCGGAGGTCCTGAGCATCGCCGACCGTGTCACGGTCCTGCGCGACGGGATCTGCCAGGGGACGTTCGAGGCAGCCACGATGTCGGAGGACCAGCTCGTCGCGTTGATGATCGGGCGTCCGCTCCAGCTCGCCTTCCCGGATCGGCAGGGCCCTGCGACGGCCCGGGAGGTCCTCCTCACCGTCTCCGGCCTGAGCGGCGACCGGTTCGGGCCGATCGACCTCGACGTGGCGAAGGGCGAGATCCTCGGGATCGCGGGCGCCGAGGGCAACGGCCAGGTGCAGTTCCTCCGCGCCCTCGCCGGCGCGGAGCGCTCGACCGGAAGCACCGTCTGCGATGGTCGCCAGCTCGACTCCACGTCGCCTCTCGCGGCGCTTCGGGCCGGCGTCGTGCTGCTGAGCGGTGATCGGACGGGGGAGTCGCTCTTCCCGGTCCTGAGCGTCCGCGCGAACACGACGATTCAGGTTCTCCGGCGCATGGGGCGCGCCGGCTTCCTGCACCGCCGCCGCGAGCGCCGCACCGTCGAGAGCCTCGTCCGGCGCCTCAGCATCCGGGCGGCGTCGATCGAGCAGCCGGTGGAGTTTCTCTCCGGCGGCAATCAGCAAAAGGTCTCCCTCACGCGGCCGTTCCTGCGCGGTGACGTCAAGGTCATCCTCGCCGAGGAGCCGACGCAGGGGGTCGACGTCGCCGCCCGGTTCGACATCTACGACGCGCTGCGCGAGAAGGCGAGCGAAGGCGTGGCGACCATCGTCAAGTCGAGCGACCCGCTCGAGCTCGCGGGGCTCTGTGACCGCGTCGTGGTGATGTCCCGCGGGCGGATCGTCGACGAGATCGAGCGCGACGATCTCGGCGAGCGACGGATCGTCGAGGCGATCGTCGGGTCGGGTGCCGCGCGCGCGACCGCGACCGAGGTCGATCCCGCGTGAGCCTGTCGCCGAGGCTTCGGGGGTGGCTGCCCCTGCTCCTGATGGCGACGCTGATCGTGGCGCTCGGCGGCTACACCGCGATCCGGCAGGACGCGTTTCTCTCGAGCTACAACCTCAACAACCTGCTGCTGGCGACGATGCCGCTCGCCCTCGTCTCGTTGGGCCAGGCGACCGCCCTGCTCGTCGGCGGCTTCGACGTCTCCGTGGCGGCGCTCATGACGTTCTGCGTCGTCGTCGCCTCGTACACGATGACGCCCACGACGTCGGGCTGGGCGTTGTTCCCGGGAGGCCTCGCCCTCGTCGGCGTGGGGCTGTTGACCGGGGTCTTCAACGCGGTGATCATCCGCGTCTTCCGCCTTCCGTCGATCATCGCCACGCTCGGGACGTTCAGCATCCTCGAGGGCGCGTCGCTCTGGCTCCGCGATCACCCCGAGGGCCCGATCTCCGGCGACGTGACCGACCCTCTGACCCGGTCGGTCGGGTTCGTCCCGTTCGCCTTCGTCGGCGTCGTCGTGCTCGCCGTGCTCGCCGACGTCTGGCTGTACCGGACACGCAGCGGCCTCGCGCTACGGGCGGTCGGCCTGGACGAGACGTCGTCGCGCCGGCTCGGGATGGGAACCGGACGCATCGTGTTCCTGGCGTTCGTCATGTGCTCCGTGATGGCGTCGATCGCCGGCTTCTACCTCGCCGCCCAGGTCCAGATCGGCTCGCCGATCATCGGCAACTTCGGGCTCGAGAGCATCGCGGCGGCCGTCCTCGGCGGCGCGAGCCTCGCCGGCGGACGAGGCTCGTACGTCGGGACGCTGCTGGCAGCGCTCTTCCTCTCGCTGATCGACAACGTCCTCCCCCTCTTCCACCAGCCGACGGAGTACTCCGAGATGACGATCGGCGTGCTGATCCTGGCGGCGCTCGTGCTCTACGAGAGCCCCGAGCTCCTGTCCCGCCTCCGGACGCAGGGACGCCTGAGGCGCGAACGGGAAGCGCCGGCGGCAGGGGCCGGCTAACCCGGCGGGGGCGGCGGCACGACCTGGGCACGTGGGTCCGCCGCGCGACCGATGACCACCCAGATCGCGTCGACGGGCTCGTCGCCGATCGCCCACAGCCGGTGCGGTGACGACGAGTCGAACGCGATCGAGCCGCCGGGGCCGAGCTCGTACTCCTCGAAGCCGACCCGCACGCCGAGCGTGCCGCTCACGACGTAGCCGTACTCCTTCCCTCCGTGCGTGGTCAGCGCGTCCTCGGGGCACGACGCGGCGCCGACCGGATACACGACGTAGAGGAACTCGACGTCACCGTCCCAGTGCGGCGTCAGCCGCTCCCAGCGCACACCGGAGGCCAGGTTGATCACGCGGCGGGTCTCGGGCCGCTCGGCCAGGCCGTCGCGGTCGCTCGACCGGCGAACGACGCGCACGGATTGCCGCTCCTCGCCGAACACGTCGCTCATCGTCATGCCGAGCTCGGTGACCAGCGCATAGAGCGTGCTGACCGACGGGTTGACGCGGTCGAGCTCGATCTGCGACACGAGGCTCGGCGACACGCCGACGCGCCGTGCGAGCTCGCGGAGGCTGATCCCCCGACGCTCCCGCTCCGCGCGCAGCCTGCCGCCGACCCTCGAGGCCTCGAAGCCGCGGTCGGCAGAGACGGGGGTCGGAGCGGGGTCGCTCATCGCGAGACCGTAACGTGCTGATCAGCCATCTAGTGCACCCGGCGCCGGACCTCGGCGGCGATCCGCTCCGGCCCGGGCAGATGGGCGTCCTCGAGCTGCGGGCTGTACGGGATCGGCGTGTCCGGCGTGGCGATCCGCCAGGCGTCGTCGAGGTCGCTGAGGCCGTGCTCGGCGATCAGGGCGAGCATCTCCCCCGCCCATCCGCCGGTGAGAGGGCCCTCCTCCACGACTGCGACCCGGTTCGTCTTCGCCACCGAGGCGAGGACGGTCTCGAGGTCGAGCGGGCGCAGGGTCCGCAGGTCGACCACCTCCACGTCGATGCCGTCCCCGGCGAGCATGTCCGCCGCCGCGACGCAGTCGTGCACGCCCTTCATCGCCGTCACGAGCGTGAGGCTCCGGCCCTCGCGCGCGATGCGTGCGCGCCCCAGGGGGACGACCTCGTCGCCGCCGACCTCGCCCTTGAGCGAGTAGAGGCGCTTGTGCTCGAGGAACACCACCGGGTTCTCGTCGCGAATCGCGGCCTTGAGAAGACCCTTTGCGTCCGCGGGGGTGGCGGGCGCGACGATCTTCAGACCGGTGATGCCGGTGAGCCAGGAGACGGGCATCTGCGAGTGGATGGCGCCGAAGCGGCCGCCGGCACCGACGACGGAGCGGATCACGAGGGGGACGCTCTGCGTGCCTCCTGTGAGGAACCAGTACTTCGACGCCTGGTTGATCAGCGTGTCCATCGACAGGGCGAGGAAGTCCCCGAACATGATCTCGAGCACGGGCCGCTTGCCCGTGATCGCGGCGCCGTAGGCCGCACCGGTCATCGCGAGCTCCGAGATCGGCGTGTCGAAGACGCGGTCGGGCCCGTACTTCTCGTGCAGGCCCGGCGTCACGGCGAACACGCCGCCCGCGGCGGCGACGTCTTCCCCGAAGAGGAACACGCGCTCGTCGCGGGCGAGCTCCTCGTCGAGCGCCTGGCGCACGGCCTCGCGGAACTCGACCTCGGCGGTCGGGCCGGCCCCCGCTCGGCGCGCCGGAGCCGGGGTGGCCGCCGTCGGTGCCGGACCGGCGGACGCCGCCCCGCCGGTGCCACGGACGCGGATCCGCGCGATGACCGCGCCGAGCGTCGCGGTCGCCCCGTCGTCGACGACGATCTCCTCGAGCACGCCGTCGGTCTCGGCCTCGTAGACCATCGTCGCCTTGTCCGTCTCCACCTCGACGAGGGGCTCGCCGCGGGCGACGTCGTCGCCCGGGCGCTTGAGCCAGGAGAGGATCGTCGCCTCCTCCATCGAGTCGGACAGCCGGGGCATCCCGATGTCGACCAGTCGAGTGTCGCTCGCGGCACTCATCAACCGTCGTGGAACTCCGGGAGCGAGATCTCGCTCGGGAAGGGTGCCGCGAGCGCGGCAGCCTCGATCCGGTCGAGCTCGGCCTCGACGCTCTCGGCCACCTGTGCGAGCGCGTCGGCGTTCGTGCCGTGCTCGTCCCGCAGCAGCGTCTCCGCGACGACCAGCGGGTCGCGCGCGCGCCACCGGTCGAGCTCGCCCTCGGGCCGGTACTTGCCCGGGTCGCTGCGCGAGTGACCGACGAATCGATACGTCCGCGCCTCGACGAACTCGGGACCGGCGCCGCCGCGGACACGCTCGACGACCTCCGTCGCGGCGGCGCGAACGGCGCGCACGTCCATCCCGTCGAGCTCCGTCGTCGGGAGCTGCATCGCCGCGGCGCGGGGGACGATCCCGCCGGGCGTGACCGCCTCGAACGGCGTGTACTCGCCGTAGCCGTTGTTCTCGCAGACGTACACCACCGGCAGCTCGAAGACCTTCGCGAAGTTGAGGCACTCGAAGAAGTAGGCCTGGTTGGTGGTGCCGTCGCCGAAGTACGCGACCGCGACCGCCCCGGTCCCGCGGAGCGAGAGCCCGGCACCCGTGGCCGCGGCGATGCTGCCGCCGACGATGCCGTAGCAGCCGAGGACGCCGTGCTCCGGGTCGACGACGTTCATCGAGCCGGAGCGGCCGCCGTTGACGCCGGTCTCCCGCCCGACGAGCTCCGCGAGCAGGCCCTCGGGGTCGGTTCCCATCGCGAGGAGGTGGCCGTGGCCGCGATAGGTGCATGCCACCCGGTCGGCCGGCCCGAGAGCGCTCGCGAAGCCGACCGCGACCGCCTCCTGCCCGGAGTAGAGGTGGGTCGTCCCGTAGACCTCGCCGCGGAGGAAGAGGCTCTGCACGCGGTCCTCGAAGCCCCGGATGAGGAGCATCCGGCGGTACATCTCCATGAGGCGGTCGAGATCCTCGACGGCCGCCGTCCCGGCTCTTTCGCCGACGCGGCTCATCTGGCTCCGACCTCCGCATCGGAGGACAGGCGCTCGGCCAGGTAGTCCCAGTCGCGCTCGTGCCGGTACGAGTGGCGCGGTGGAGGTCCCGGCGCCGAGGTCTCGAGCCACCGCACCCGCGCGCCCTGCATCTCGTAGAAGGCATGCACGCAGCCGGTACCCGTCCAGAAGGCGTCGCCCGGCCGCAGGGTGTGGCGCTCGCCGTTCGCGACGACGTCGACCTCGCCCTCGAGCATGTAGTACGACTCCTCGAACGGGTGGTCGTGGGGATTGGCGCAGGCCCGAGGCTCGTAGTCGACCATGAACATCGTGTGGAGCTGCGCGTCGAGGCGCTGGTCGACGAGCATCTTGACGGCGATGCCGCTGTAGGCGAGGACGGCGGTCGCCATGCTGCCCGAGACGGTCGGCGCGCCCATTGCCTGGCCTCGCTTGAGGAGGTCGAGGTCCATCTCGCCCTCTGTGAGCAGGAAGAGGTTGTGGTTGCGCGGGTCGCGCGCGTCGAGGGGTATCGCGTCGGCGTCCGGCGCGGGGCCGAGGAAGAAGGTGTCGCTTCCGTCGAGGCGGGGACGCGGCGCCGCCATCTCGATCCAGAGCGCACGCTCGTTGCAGCGGAAGGCGTGGGGGGATCCGACGGGGATGGCGCCGCAGGCGGCCGGGCCGAGCTTCACGCCACGCCCTTCGAGGTACAGCACCGGCTCGCCCTCGAGCACGTAGAAGCTCGTCTCGAAGGAGTGCACGTGCGCATCGACGTGCCCCGACTCGAGCGAGACGAGCGTCAGCGCCATGTGCGTCGAGCCGAGCGTGCCGTCGACGAGCCGACAGGTCGTCAGGCCGCTCGAGCGCCCGGGCAGGGCGTCGGCGAGTGCGACGTCCTCACGCCGGACGAGGCGGTACCCGGGCCGCCCGTCCGCGAGCTCGCGTGTGCCGGTCTCGCCGGTCACTCGAGGACGCCCGCCGGCTTGACGACGGCGGAGGACGCCACGGCGGCGGCGAGACCCGAGGCGATGTCGGTCGGGCTGTTCGCCTCGCCCCGCAGGAGGTCGGCGCCCCGCACGTAGGTGCGACCCGCCACAAGGAGCTCCTCGGCGGGGAAGCGCGTGATGACGTCGCAACCCGTCGCGGTCACGACCACCTCCTCCTCGATCCGGGCCGCCGAGCGCCCGTCGGTCGCGGCGCAGTACGTCTCGAGCGCGAACACCATCCCCTCCTCGAGCTCGACCGGGGCGTCCAGAGAATGGACGCGCGAGATCATCGGCGACTCGTAGAGGCCGACCCCGATCCCGTGCCCGAACTGGAGCCCGAAGCACGTCTCCTCGTCCGGGAAGCCGAGCTCCTCGGCGGTCGGCCAGACCTCCGCGATCCGGTCGGTGGTCATGCCGGGCCGCACGAGGGTGATCGCGGCGTCCAGCCACTCGCGGCACTGCTTGTACGCGTCGAGCTGGGCGGGGGTGACGCCGCCGATGTTGAACGTGCGGTAGTAGCACGTCCGGTAGCCCATGAACGAGTGGATGATGTCGAAGAACGCCTGGTCGCCCGGCCGCAGGAGCCGGTCCGAGAACACGTGCGGATGGGGGTTGCAGCGATCGCCCGAGACCGCGTTGACCGCCTCCACCTGCTCCGAGCCCATCTCGAAGAGCAGCTGGTGTGCACGCGCCACGATCTGGTGCTCGTACACCCCGGGCCGGAGCATGCGGTAGATCTCCTCGTAGACCGCGTCGACGAGGCCGGCAGACTGGTCGAGGAGCGCGATCTCCTCCGCCGTCTTGATCTTGCGAGCGTCGAGAAGCACCGCAGAGCCGTCGGTGACGTGGAGCCCGGCGCGCTGGAGCGCCTCGATCGTGACGAGGTCGGCCATGTCGACGCCGAGCGGCTCGTCCTGGAGCCCGAGCTCACGCAGCTCGTCGGCGATCTTCGCGGCCAGACGGTCGGGAATCCCCGTCTCGACGGGCATCGCGCCGCGCATGGGCGCGACGCCTGCCCGGAAGCTCTCCTCCGGGAGCCAGGGGGCGAACATGCGGTGATGGCGGGCGGCGGACCCGAAGTCCCAGAGGATCGGGTCGGCACCGCGCGCGAGCAGCGTGAAGCGCGCGTTCTTGTCGCGCGCCCACTCGCCGATGTGGGTGCTCGTGACGTAGCGGATGTTGTTCGGGTCGAACAACAGGACGGCGCCGAGCTCCGATCGCTCGAGCGATGCCCTGGCACGCTCGAGCCGCTCGCGGCGCAGCCGCGGGAAGTCGATGCGCTGCTCCCAGTCCACTGCCCGCGTCGCGTCGGGCGACCCGACCGTACGGCTTCGCGTGCTCACTGCGTCACCTCCTGTGAGAGCGGCGCCGCCGCCGCGTGGGCCCGAGAAGCGCTCCGCAGGAAGGGGAAGAGCGCCATGAAGTCGTCGTCCGCGTAGCCCGCCTCGATCGCCGCGCGGATGATCGTCCTCATCTCCGTCGTCACCGGGAGCGCGACACCCGCGTCCCCGGCAGCGTCGAGGATCAGGTCGATGTCCTTTCCCATGAGCGCGGTGGTGAAGGTAGCCGAGTAGTCGTCGCGCAGCAGCGCGTCCGTCTTGTACTTGACGAACGGCGCGCCGGCCGCTGAGCCTCCCATCACCTCGAGGAGCGCGGCACGCGACACGCCGGATGCCTCGCCGAGCACGAGCGCCTCCGCCATCAGCTGCGCCAGCCCGCCGATCATCAGGTTGATCGCGAGCTTCACGATCCTTGCCTCTTCCCGCTCGCCGACGTGGTAGACGGTCGGACCGATCGCCCGGATCACCGCTTCGACCCGCTCGAGCGTCTCGGGCGGCCCGGAGACGACGAAGCTCAGGGTCCCGGCGCGCACGACCGTCGGGTTGCCGCTGACCGGCGCGCGCAGGTACGAGACGGACGCCGCCTCGGCCTGCGAGGCGACCCGTGCCGAGGCCGCCGGCGAGACCGTGCTCGTGTCGACGAGGACGGTGCCTGGCCGCGCCGCCCCGAGGATCCCGGCCGCGACCGCCTCGAGCGCCTCGTCGTCCGCCAGGGAGGTCAAGACGACGTCGACGCGCTCGGCGAGGTCGACGTACGTCGGTGCGACCGTGGCGCCGCGCGCTTCCAGGGTCGCCGACTTCCCGGGCGTCCGGTTCATCACGACGAGCTCGTATCCCGCGTCGAGCAGGCGCTCCGCGAACGCCGTGCCCATGTTGCCGAGACCGATCAACCCGACGGCGAGTCTCGGGTCGTGAGAGTCGCGCACTGTCCAGTATGAATAAACGACTGGCAGGTGCGGGTCAAGCAGGCTCTATCGGGCGCCCGCCCGCTTTCGCCCTGCTCTGTGCAGCCTCACGGCACGCTTCGCACTCGACCGCCGTCGAGAACGGGACTAGTGTTTCCGCCACGAGAGGCGCAGGACGCGGTGATTCGGTGTGCGAGTCGAGGAGGCCACAGGGTGAACCACGACGTTCCCGTCCTTGTCGTCGGCGGCAGCCTCGTCGGGCTGTCGACGGCCGTGTTCCTCGGTCATCACGGTGTGCCCTCGCTCGTCGTCGAGCGGCACCGCGGCACCGCGATCCACCCTCGCGCCGCACTGGTCAACCAGCGCTCGGTCGAGGCGTACCGCGCGGTCGGCCTGCAGAGCGAGATCGAGGAGGCGGCGGGCCGCGAGTTCGTCCAGAACGGGGCGATCGTGTCCGTCGAGAGCCTCGGCGGGAAGGAGCTCGACTGGTACTTCCGCAACATCAACGAGGGTGTCGAGGACATCAGCCCGGCGGCACGGCTCTTCGTGACGCAGATCGGCCTCGAGCCGGTCCTGCTCCGAGCTGCGGAGCGCCTGGGAGCGCGGGTCGAGCACGCGTCCGAGGCCGTCTCGGCCGAGCAGGACGGAGAGGGAGTCACCGTCGTCGTCCGCCCGAGAGACGGAGGGCCCGAGCGAACCGTGCGGGCCCAGTACGTGATTGCAGCCGACGGTGCACACAGCCCGATCCGCGAGCGACTCGGGATCCCCGTCCTCGGCCACGGCAGCTTCTCGGACAGCATCACGATCTACTTCAAGGCAGATGTCCGCCGGCTGATGGGGGATCGCAACCTCAGCGTGATCTACGTCTTCGGGCCGTGGCTGCAGGGGTTCTTCCGCTTCTCGATCGACCTGCAGGCGGGGTTCCTCGTGGTGAACTCGACGGTCGACGAGGAGGGGGCGCGATCCGTCCGCATCGGAGAGGACATGAGCCCGGCGACCTGCGTCCGCTACGTCCGCGAGGCACTCGGCGATCCCGAGATCGCGGTCGAGATCGAGGACGTGCAGCGCTGGTCGGCGTCGGCGGAGTACGCCGAGCGGCTGCGGGAAGGCCGCGTGTTCATCGCCGGAGACGCGGCACACGTGATGCCCCCCACCGGCGGATTCGGTGGCAACAGCGGCATCGAGGACGGGTACAACCTCGCCTGGAAGCTTGCGTACGTGCTGGACGGCCGCGCGGGTGAGGAGTTGCTCGACACCTACGAGGCCGAGCGTCAGCCGGTCGGCGCGTTCACGACGGAGCAGGCCTACGCGCGGTACGTGCTCCGGCTCGATCCCACCCTGGGGACGGAGGATCTGGTGCCGCTCGTCGGCGAGGCCGCCGTGGAGCTCGGCTATCGGTATCGGTCGGTTGCCGTCGCCGCGTACGGCCGACGACGACGTGACCTGGGAGGACCCGACCGAGCCGACGGGCCGGCCGGGCTTCCGCGCGCCGCACCTGCCGGTCACGATCGGCGGCGTCGAGCGCTCGACGGTCGACCTGTTCGGGCGCCGGTTCGTCGTCCTCGCCGGATCGGCCGGGGAGAGCTGGCGCGCGGCGGCACGGACCGCGGGCCGCACGCTCGGGGTTCCCGTCGACGTGCACCGCGTGGGAGAGGACGTGATCGACCCGACCGGCACGCTCGAGGAGGTGTACGGAACGGGTCCCGAAGGGGCCGTGCTCGTTCGGCCGGACGGGTTCGTCGCCTGGCGAGCCTCCGCAGCGCATCCCGCGCCCGAGACGGAGCTCGCGGGCGCGCTGGGTGCGGCCGTGGCCCGCACCGCGACGAGCGTCGCCGGCTGACGCACGCCCGGGGGAGAGCGTGCGTCTCCCGGCCGGGGCCGCGGGCGCCTCCATCGCAGCAGGCATCTCCACCTCCGAGACGCCGATCGTGTCCGTATCGGATAGACTCGGCGCGCGCCCGTTGCAGATGAATTACCTGCAAATGGGCAGTTTCCGCCCCCGTAGCTCAGTGGATAGAGCAGCGGTTTCCTAAACCGCGTGCGCAAGTTCGATTCTTGCCGGGGGCATTAGGCGCGAGCCCGCGCGTTCGCTAAGCCCCATCTATGGGATCTCAACCGACGCCGGGCCGATCGGCGCGGTCGCAGGCGCAGGCTGACATCGAGATGAACTCCGTCTCGAGGCGGCGGTTACCGAGGGACGTGGCGAGCATCGACGAGCACGACGAGACGCTGCCACCACCCGTGACCAGACGCGGTCGCGGCGTAACCTCTTCGTATTCCGACGCTGACTGGGATCTCGCCCGTTCTTCTCGTTGCTGACATCGAGCGGGCTGTGACGTTCTATCGCGACCGGCTTGGCTTCGAGTGTGGGGTGTACGGCGATCCGCCGGACTTCGTGGTCGCGTCACGCGACGAAGCGACGCTCCTGTTCGCTCTCTGCCCGGAGCCAGCACGGATCGTTCCGAACTGGAAGATCGTCGACAAGGTCTGGAATGCGTACATCCGCGTGGACGATGCAGACGCGATCTATGCCGAAGTGCAAGCGCGCGGTGCCGAGATCGACTACACGATCTATGACGCCCCGCACGGGTTCCGCGAGTTTGGTGTTCAGGACCCGGACGGCCACGACATCGCCTTCGGCCAGCCGCTTCGCGATCCCGCCGAAACCGGCTAGGGCTACTCCCCCTGTGTTCACGGACTGCCCCGAGGAGCCGGCGCAGCTGCGGGCGGCGGCCTACAGGAGCACGTCTGGCGGCAGCGCGAACGGCTCTAAGAGAAAGGATCGCGTCCATCAGGTTCCGAGAACGGAGAAGGCCCGCCGGCCAAGGGCTCTGAGATGTGCCACGGCTTCGGGGTTGAGGGGCGGGCGGCGTCCCCGAACCTCCGGCGGCCACCTCGAGCTCGATTCCCGTCCCCTCGACCGCCACAGGCGTCCATTCTTGCCGCGGGCACTGTCACGTAGTCGGGCCTGGCTAGACGGTTTCCGCTTGGCCGAACCAGCCGCTCGCGGCCCCTCGGAGCCACCGCGCCCGCCTGCGTCCCGTTGACCGTCTGAAAAGGCCAAGACGGCTGGATCTGGGTGCCCACTGGCGCGCAACTGGCGCGCCCCCCAACGGCCCGTCAGCAGGCCCCACCACCCGAACGCATCGCGAGGGGGAGAGAGGCTTGTGTCGCGGAGCGTTCAGGCCGGATCGCACTCGCCTCGCGACAGTTGACACGACTCGCTCATGGGCTGAGAATCGCCTCGGCCTATTCCGCGGAGAAGGGAGGTCGACGTGTCCTGGAATCTCAAGGGCAGCTACTTCGAGACATGTTCCTGCGATCTCATGTGCCCGTGCAACTTCTCGTTCGACCACGGTGCGACGTACGACTACTGCCGCGTCACGCTCGTCTTCAACGTCGCAGAGGGTGACGTTGAGGGAACCGATGTCAGCGGACGTACGGTCGCCGTCATAGCCGACACGCCGAAGGTCATGACCGAAGGCAACTGGCGTCTCGGCATGTTCGTCGACGATGGCGCGAACGACGACCAGGTGGAGAAGCTGAGCGCCGGTCTTCGGCGGGCAGAAGGGCGGGCCGATGGAAGGGCTGGCCCCGCTGATTGGCGAGGTGCTCGGCGTCGAGCGAGCCCCGATCGAGGTTGTCGAGGAGGGCCTTCGCCACAGTGTCCGGATCGGAGATGCGATCGACTTCGAGGTCGAGGACATCGTGCCGTTCGGCATCGAGACCGGGGAGCCGGCTCGCCTGTCGGCGTGTTCCACCCCGTCGGCTCGGAGTTGACCGCTGCCGAAGCGACGCGGTCACAGATAAGCGCCTTCGGCATCGAGTACGAGGGAAAGTCGGGGCTGTCAGCTCCCGTTCTCCTGGGCCGCTTGATCTCTTGATCGCGTCGACCCAGGAACGCGCTCCCGGTACCGGAGGACTCGCGCCCGCTTTTGCCGCTGCCCGGACGCGGCTCGGGCTGATCGCCCTTCTCTTCGGTCTTGCCGCTGTCGGCTGGTTGTGGACGGCGGACGAGATGCAGGACATGGACGGTGGGCCGTGGACGGAACTCGGGACGCTCGGGTGGTTCGTGGGCGTCTGGATCGTGATGATGGCGGCGATGATGTTTCCGTCGGTCGCTCCGACGGTCGCCCTCTACTCGAGCATGACGAAGAGTCGCTCGCCGATCGCGCCGCTTCTTTTCACGTCCGGGTACCTCGCCGCCTGGACGAGCATCGGAGTGCTCGCCTTCGCGGTTGCGACCGTGGGCGACCGCGTATCGGGTGACGTGCTCGCATGGGATCGTGCCGGTCGCTGGATAGCAGGGGCAACGTTGATCGTCGCGGCCATCTACGAGTTGACGCCGCTCAAGGATGTGTGTCTCGGCAAGTGCCGAAGTCCGCTCGGGTTCTTGCTCGGCTCCTGGCGCAGCGGACGCTCGGGGGCGCTCCAGATGGGAGCGAGGCACGGGGCGTGGTGTATCGGCTGCTGCTGGGCGCTGATGGCATCGCTGTTCGCGCTCGGGGTCATGAGCATCGTCTGGATGGCAGTGGTCGCCGGGCTCATCGCGTTCGAGAAGCTGATTCCGTCCCGTCGTGCCGCGACCTACGGGACGGCGACGATCCTGCTCGTGCTCGGCGTGCTCCTGCTCGCCGCTCCCGACACGATTCCCGCACTCACCATTCCGGGGAGCGGCCCGATGTCTCAGATGGACGAGATGAGCCCTTAGCTCGCCGGGACGAGCAGCCGTCTCCGCGAGCAGACGCCAACGCGCGACGGTCGTTTCGCCGGGGGCGGCAGGCCCTCCCTCTTGGTCAGGTCACGACTGTTGCTTCATGGGTGGCTGATGTTGCAGAAGCAGTACTCATCGGCGTCGCCTCAGGCGTTCCGCAGGGCGACCTCGGACGTGAGGTTGGCCTTGAAGGTCCTGAGCAGGTTGTTCGCAGCCACGTTGTCCGGGTCGGCACGGATGTAGTTCTCTCTGACCTGGTGGAAGCCAGGGACCGCAACCTTGCCCGTCGACATCAACCGCGCCAGCTCCTGCGCCCGGAACCGTCGCCCGCCCTCCAGCTCGAACACGACGAAGCGGCGCAGCTTCTTGGAGTACTCCGCTGCGACGAGCTGCATCGACCTCGGCGAGACGAGCACCTGCGCGAGGAAGATCAGGTGACTGTCGACGACCTGCAGGCTGTCGGGCGTCGAGTCGATCCGAACCTGACCGAGGGCGGTCTCGTCGTCGAGGCTCTCGGACAGCGCGGCGAGGCCCGAGCCGAGCGCGTTCGCCAGGCCGTCGCGGACGAGGTTCGGAGCGTTCCCGATCGCCACGTCGGCGTTCCACGCGACCTGCACCAAGGTCATCCAAGTCAGGATCCCGACGACGGTGAGAGAGCCCACGCCGGAGACGAGCGCGACGCCGGCGAAGATGGTGAGGAACCACTTCGCCACCCAGTAGAAGGCCTCCGCGAAGTCTCCGACATCGATCTCGATGTCGCCCATGTCGAAGCCCATGACAGTGGTGCCGCGCACCAGGAACGGGTGCATCGGCCCGACGAACGACACGGTCACGTCCGGCAGGATCCAGGGCACCTCCTTCACGGCGCTGCCGTCGACCTGGATCGAGTCCGGGTTCATGAAGATCCCGAGGGGCGCCTGGATCGTCCCTCCCCCACGTCCTGGCCTTCCTGCGCCTTCGCACCCATGTCCAGGATGAAGTCCAGGAACCACTGGCTGAAGGCGATCGCGAACTCCTGCCCCTCCGGCACGAAGCTCTCGCGAAGGGCCGGACGCGCATTGAGGAGCCCGACCGATGCGAGGAACGAGTCGACCGTGTCGCTCCCGCCGGCATGAGCGTGAGGTCGAACGCCCAGCTGGCGACGGGAATGTCGAACTGGGGATCGAGGCCGCTCAGACCGGCGATGATCCTCTGGCCCGACGGAATCCGGATGCCGTCGAGGAGCGGGAAGAAGACCGGGCCGGCAAAGAGGCCCTGGACATCGCCGGAGTCAGCGGCGCCGACGGAGCGCCGTCCACACCGCCGAACTGCACGCCGACCGTGGCGCCAGGCAGCTCGACGATGTTCAGCAGGACCTTGACGTCGAGCGGAAAGACCTCGGGTGGACCGCCTCCGAAGTGCCGCTCCACGCTCCCGGTCAAGAGCAGTCGTGTGTACGGATCGCCTGTCGCCGGCGTGACCATCTCGAAGCGCGGCGCATCGAGAAGCAGGGTGAGCTCGACGACTCCCTGGGTGATCGAGACCGACGGCGGGATCCGTTCGATGCGGTAGAGCTCCTGGAAGTACTCGTCGAGCACCGAGATCGCCGTCGCGGCGCCCGCGACCGCGCCACCG
>CAWBVO010000007.1:0-10281 GCA_963792245.1 uncultured Actinomycetes bacterium | reverse complement strand
ACGCGCGCGCGGAGCTCGATCGGTCGGTGCCCCGCATCGCGGGCGCGTACGGCTGTGGCTTCGAGGAGATCGATTGCCTCACCTAGCCGGCCGACTCCCTTGAGCGCGTAGCCCAGCCCGCACTCGATCTCCATTCGACCCAGCGCCTCGTCGTCGAGGAGCGCCGCCGCGCGCTCCAGGAGGTTCGCGGCGGCCGCGTAGTCGAACGACAGGAGCGCACGCTGCCCGGCTCCCCCGAGACGAGCCGACGCCTCGCGCGCGAGTGGAGCGCTGGCCGCCAGGTCGCTCGCATCGAGCGCTGCCCGCTCGAGGTGCGTCCCGACGAGCTCGTCGCCCTCGCCGCGCCTGTCGAGCCAGCGCGCGAACGTCTCGTGCAACGCGGCCCGCTCGGGGCGAGCGATCGCGCCGTAGGCGGCGCCGCGCACCAGCGGATGGGCGAACTCGTGGTCGTCGCCGCGCGTGCGGACGAGCCTGCGCCGCCCGAGCGATGCGAGCCGGCCCGCGAGCTCCCGGGTCTCCCGGTCGGGCGTCAGCGCGCCGAGCGACTCGCGCGAGAACACCCGGCCGACGACGGCCGCCCGCGACAGCACGGCACGCTCGCCCGGCTCGAGCGCATCGATCCGGCTTGCGAGGAGCGCGTCGAGGCTCGCCGGGACCCCCTCATCCGCGAGGTCGGACTCCGCTGCGTGCGCGGCGAGCTGCTCGAGGAAGAGCGGCACGCCCTCGGCCGCCTCGAGGATCGCCGTCGCGAGCGTCTCGTCCAGCGCGTCGCGCTCGGGAAGGGCATCGAGGAGGCGGCGGGCGTCGTCTCCCGCGAGCGCGTCGAGCACCGTCGCGCCGTGGCCCCATGCGGGTCGCCGCTCGAGAAGCTCCGGTCGGGTCGCGGAGACCACGAGCAGGGGGCCCTCCACGGCGCGGACCACGTATTCCACGAGATCGAGGAACGTCGGGACCGCCCAGTGCAGGTCGTCGAGCACGACGACGACCGGGCAGGACGCGGTGAAGTGCTCGATGAGCGTGCGCGCCGCGGAGAGAGCCGAATCCGCGCTCTCGATCTCGCCGAGCCGCGGTGCGTCGTCGTCGAGCGCCGCGGCCCGGTCGGCAAGGTCACGGAGGGGCAGGAACGTGATGCCCTGGCCGTACGGGGTGCACGCGGCCTCGAGGACGACGGCAGGCACGTCCTCGACGAACGCTGCCACGAGGCGGCTCTTCCCGATCCCGGCGTCGCCGACGACGACGACGTGGCGAGGCGCCCCGTCTTCCAGGACCCGGTCGAAGGCCGCCGAGAGTCCCGCGAGCTCCTCGGAGCGGCCGACGAGCTCGGCGCCCCCGGCGCCCGGGCGTGGCCTGCCCGGGCGCACCCCGAGGAACCTCCCGTCCGCGTCGAGCTCGAACGCTGCGCCCCCGAGGCGGGCGGCGACGTCGGTGAGCTTGATCTCGTCCACGCCGGCGTCGTGGAGCGCGCGGCGCGTCCTGCCGACCACCGCGCCGACGAGCACGGGCGTGGAGCCCTCGACCAGGAGACGCCCCGTCCCCACCGCGAGCCGTGCCTCGACACGGCGGTCGCGGAGGATCTCGCGGATCTCGACGGCAGCGCGCGCAGCGCGGACGACGTCGTCCTCGTGGGCTCCTTCGACCCCGAACGCCGAGACGAGCTCGACCCCCGACTCCGGTGAGAGCGCCCCGCCGTGGCGGGACACGGCGTCGCCGACTGCCCGACGGACGTCGCGGACGATCGCCCCGGCCGCCTCGAGCTCGAGGTCGTCGGCGACGAGCGGCTCGACGAGCAGCAGGGAGACGGGGCGACGCACCTGCGCGACCGTCGTCGGGACGGGGTCGTTCAGGGCGAGTGCCGGGTCCTGCGTGAGGATCATCTGATGCAGCGCGCGGGTCTCGGGGGACGGCTCGAGACCCCACTGCACGTCGAGGGCGCGGCGCATCGCCTCGTACGCGTCGAGTGCCTCCTGCTGCCGGCCTGCCCGTGCGAGCGCGAGCATCAGGAGACGGCAGAGGCGTTCGCGGTCGGGGTGCTGCGCAGCGAGCGGGGCAGCATCGGGGATCACGTCGTCCTGGCGCCCGAGCTCGATCTCGGCCTCGATGCGGTCCTCGAGCGCCGTGAGCCGGAGCTCGTCCAGCCGCGCGACCTCTGCCTGGAGGAAGCTCTCGAAGCCGAGGTCGGCAAACGGCGAGCCGCGCCAGAGCCCGAGCGCGTCGCGCAGCCCGGCGGACCGCTCCGCCGGTGGCAGCGGCCGCGCCTCGTGGACGAGCCGTTCGAACCGTCTGGCGTCGATCGCGCCGGGCTCGACGCGGAGCACGTACCCGGGAGCGCGCGTCTCGATCGCGGCCTTCCCGAGCAGGCGCCGTAGCCGCGAGACGGCGTTCTGCACGATCGCCTCCGCGGTCGGCGGCGGCGCGCCGGCCCAGAGGTCGTCGATCAGGGTGTCCGTGGAGACGACCGAGCCCGCGTGCAGGACGAGGTCGGCAAGCACGGCGCGCTGTCTCGGGCCACCGAGCGGGATCCGCTCCCGGCCAACTCGCGCTTCGAGCGGGCCTAGTACGAGGAACTCAACGTCGCTCGCCATTTCGAGTGCGGCGACGCTACTCCTCGACCCGCCCGAAGTACAGAGCAGGCTGTTAGCGGATCGTTGGCGTGACACGACAGCCTTCCCGGCAAACGCCACCGGGGAGGACGCGTCATGACACAGCTCGAGACGACGGAGCTCGGCACCCTCGAGGAGCCCGTCCCGATACCGAGCCTCCCGTTCGCCCAGACGATCGACGTCTCCGGGCGCACGGCGCGGCCGAACGAGCCGTCGCCCTGCCTGCCCTCGGCCGCGTCGGTCTGGTACGCGCTCCCCCCGGGTCTCATCGGCGCCCTCGTCGTCGACCTGACGGGAAGCACGCCGCCCGACCCCGTCGTGCGGGTGTACCGCGTGGCAGGACCCACGTCAGGGTGGCCGACGTTCCTCGGCTGCGCGAGCCCCGTCTGGAACGCGCGGCTCGCGCTCGAGGTCCCCGTTGCGGCGGACGACATTGTGCTCGCCCAGGTCGGCACGTCGGAGTCGCGCGACGGGCGCCTCGTCGTGCGCGTCGAGGTGCGCGGTTGACGCGCGCAGGTGCGGCCGCCGCGTGGGTCGCCCTGAGGTGGGCGAGCCTCGACTCAGGTCAACGGCACCTGTCCGTAGGCGCCGGGGGGAGCGTCCGGTCGGGGGCCCGCGGTGGGGCGGCCCCCGACCGGGTCGATCGAGCCGCCGGGGTCGGTAGCGTTCCCGACGGTGCGCGGCGTCGGGCTCACACGGGGGCGGCTACTCCGGGCCACCGTCGGTGTCGGGGCGGCGGTCGCGGCCTTCCCGCGGCTCGCGTTCGGGAAGGACACCGGCATCCCCCACGCCGTCGGCCTCGCCGTCCGCGGCGCGACGAAGCCCTTCGCGGGGGATCGCCCGATGTTCGTCACGATCGCCCCCGGCAGCCAGGGCAGGGACACGGCGACCGTGCTGTTCGCGCTGGGACGCCGCGCGAGCGTGAGGCTCGAGGCCGTCCGCACCGGCATCGGCACGACCAGCGTCCGCTGGTCGACGCAGGAAACGCTCGACGCGGGGACGCACCGGCTCGCCTGGCGCCCTGCGGCCGACATCCCCGTCGGCTCGTACGTCATGCGGCTGACGGTCGAGGGCCACGGCGGACGCCGGGTCTACGGCCGGCGGCGCCCGACGAGCCCGGAGCGGGCCACAGCACCCGTCGTCCGGGTGCTCGGGGTCGAGGCGGCCTTCACGCGGCGGTCGTACGTCGCGGAGGAGCGGATGGCGCTCCGCGTCCTCGCGGACACGCCCTCGTTCACGCTGACGTTCCTCCGGGTCGGCTACGGGCCCGACCCGAGCCCGCGGAGCGACGAGATGACGGGTCTGCCGATGGGAGACCCGATCGCCGTCGACTGGAACGGCAAGCGCTCCGCCCGGCAGACGATCGTCGTCCAGAGCGGGGTCGGCTGGCCGAGCGGGCTCTACACCGCGAAGCTCGAGACCCCGGACGGCCGCGTCGGGTTCGCGCCGTTCGTGATCCGCCCGACGAGCCCGGGTGAGGGGCGGATCGCCGTCGTCCTCCCCACCAACACCTGGCAGGCGTACAACCTCTACGACGCCGACGGCGACGGCTGGGGCGACACGTGGTACGCCGGTGGCACGCCGCCCGTGATGCTCGACCGTCCCTACCGCGACCGCGGCGTGCCACCGCGGTTCTTCCGCTACGACTTCCCGTTCCTCCGGTGGCTCGAGAAAACGCGGCGCGAGCCGGACTTCCTGAGCGACGACGACCTCGATGCGTTCGCAAGCGGCGACGAGCTACGCGGGCTCTACGACCTGGTCGTGTTCCCGGGCCACACGGAGTACGTCACGACGCACGCGTACGACGTCGTCGAGCGCTACTACGCCCTCGGCGGTCGGATGATCCTGCTGTCGGCGAACAACTTCTTCTGGAAGGTCGAGCGCGGCGGGCAGGCGATCCGCCGCATCGCCCAGTGGCGCGCGCTCGGACGACCCGAGGCACGCATGCTGGGTGCGCAGTACCGTGCGAACGACGACGGCCAGCACCAGGCGCCGTACATCGTCACCGACCACGATGCCGCGCCGTGGCTCTTCGAGGGCACCGGGCTCCAGAACAACGACCGGCTCGGCGAGGAAGTCGGCGGGTTCGGGATCGAGATCGACATGACGACCCCGCTCTCACCCCCGGGGACGAAAGTCCTGGCGCTCATCCCGAACCTGTTCGGGACCGGGCTCAACGCGGAGATGACGTACCACGAGACGCCCACCGGGGCGCGCGTGTTCTCCGCCGGAGTCCTCGACTTCCCGGCCGTCCTCTACACGCCGCCGGGGATGAAGCTCCTCGACAACCTCTGGCGGCACATGACCGAGCGGGACGAGCCCGAGTAGACCGCTGCCGGGCCCGGCTGTGCGTCAGGTCAGCCAGGCGCCGTCTTGCTGGACGACCTCGCCGTCGAGCTCGATCCGCGTGCCCGGCATACGCAGGTCCTTGACGATGTCCCAGTGGATGCGGGACTCGTTGACTCCGCCGACCTCCGGTATCCCGTTGCCGAGCGCCAGATGGACCGTGCCGTCGATCTTCTCGTCGAAGAGCGTGTTGCGCATGTAGCGCGTGATCCCGGGATTGCAGCCGATGCCGAGCTCCCCGAGGCGGCGCGCTCCCTCGTCCGAGTCGAGCGTCTCGAGCAGGTAGGCCTCGTTGGTCTCGGCAGACGCGTCGACGATGCGGCCCCGCTCGAACCGGAGCCGGATCCCGTTCATCTCCCGACCGACGTAGACGGCCGGGAACTCCGTGAACGCGATCGTGCCCTCCGCCGAGTCCTCGACCGGGCAGCCGAAGAACTCGCCGCCCGGCATGTTCGCCCCGCCCGCGTCGACCTTCATCGTGCGCCCGGCGAGGGAGAGGCGGAGGTCGGTCTCCGCGCCGACGATCCGCACCTCGCTTGCCGCATCGAAGCGGTCGGCGTAGCGCTGCATCCGCTCGCGCTCGACGTCCCAGTCCCGCAGGCAGGCGCCGTAGAGGAAGTCGGCGAACTCCTCCGTCGCCATGCCGGCCTCCTGCGCCAGGGCCGGCGTCGGGTACTGGCATCCGACCCAGGGCACCTGACCGCCGAAGACGCGCTCGAGAACGGGCCGATACGCGCCTTGGAGAGTCGCCATCCGCTCGGCATCGACGCTCGACGCGTCGCGCGTGTTCTCGGGCGAGACGATCACGATGAGTGCGTCACAGGTCTCGATGCCGTGGGCCTCGATCGGCGCGAGCGACGCGAGCCGCTCGAGCGGCGCGAACCGCGTCCACGTACGCGAGATGAACGTCGAGTCGTCGAACGTCAGCCGGAGCAGCGCGTACGCGTCGCGCTCGGCCACGACGCGGACGATCTCGTCGATCAGCGGACGGCCCGGCGGCGAGCCGCCGATGACGACCTGCCAGCCCGGCTGGACACCGATGCAGGTGTCGACGAGGAGCTCGGCGAGCTCGCGATCACGTGGGTCAGCCATGGCCAACAATATAAGACGTACGTACTGTTTTGTAAAGTTCGACCGGTGCCGAAGCTGAGCGACGCGGAGAAGGAGGTGCGGCGGCGGCGCGTCCTGGACGGCGCGCGACGCTGTTTCGCGCGGTACGGCTACGACGGCGCCACGGTCGTCCGCCTCGAGCGGGAGATCGGCCTCTCACGCGGCGCGATCTTCAACTGGTTCCCCTCCAAGCAAGAGCTGTTCCTCGCGCTCGCGGCCGAGGACAACGCCCGCGTCCTCGACCTGTTCGCCGAGGGGGGCTTCGACGCGTTGCTCGAGTCGCTGACCGAGCACGAGTCCGACTGGCTCGCCGTGTACCTCGAGTTCGGCCGCCGACTGAAGGAGGACGCGGCCCTCCGCGAGCGCTGGCTCGCGATCGCGCCGCCCGAGGCCCGCGCGCGCGGCCGCGGATGGATCGAGGCGGCCCAGGCCGCGGGGGAGATCCGCGCCGATATCTCGGCGGAGCAGGTGTTGCAGTTCCTCGGCGTGGTCGTCGACGGCATCGTCACCCAGCGCGCCCTCGGCTTCGACCCGCCGCCCCGCGAGCTGCTGCTCCGGCTCGTGCGGGACGCGACGCGCCCACCTCAGCCGCCCGGGAGCTCGCCCGCGTAGGCGTCGGCGTACACCTGCTCGGCGTCGAGGACGCGCTTCACGTACGTGCGCGTCTCGGGGAACTGGATGCCGACGCCGCGACTACGCCACGCGTCGACGTTCCCCTGACCGGCGTGGTAGGCGGCGAGAGCGACAGGGAGGTCGTCGTCGTAGCGGTCGAGGAGGTGGCGCAGGTACCACGCTCCGTAGCGAACGTTGATCTCCGGGTCGAGCAGGTCGGTCTCGACGAAGCGGTCGCCGCCCGTCCGCACCGCGATCCCCTTCGCGGTCGCGGGGAGGAGTTGCATCAGCCCCACGGCGCCCGCCTGCGAGCGGGCGGAGGCGTCGAACCGGCTCTCGGTGTAGATCACCGCCGCGAGGAGCGCGGGCGGCAGGTCGTAGTTCCGCGCGTGCGTGCGAACGATCGCCTCGTACCGCAGCGGGTACCGGATGCGCTCGTACCACTGCGGCTGCGCCGTCACGACCCAGGCCACCACGCCCGCAGCCGCCGCTGCGGCGACGAGGGCCACGATCCCGGCCCGCCTCATGCCGGCGACGGCGTGTCGGCCTGCTCCTCGAGCTGCGCCATCACGCCACCGACCCACGCGAAGAGGTCGTCGAAGGTGCCGGTGTTGACGTAGTGGAAGTCGGCGCGACGCACCTTCTCCCGGTCGGGAAGCAGGCGGGCGTCGCGATCGTCCCGTGCCACGCGGCGCCGCTGCTCGCGAAGCGATGTCGGCGCCGTTACGACGACGACCTTGTCGAAGCGCGTCTCGGCCCCGACCTCGTACAGCAGCGGAACTTCGGTCACACAGATCCTGGGCGGATCGTCGAGGGCGGCAAGCTGCTCGCGCCAGGTGAGGTACTCGCGCGAGACGAGCGGGTGGAGGAGCCCCTCGAGCCAGGCGAGCTGCTCCCGGTCGCCGAAGACCGCCTCCGCGATCCGGCCCCGATCGGGCCTTTCGTCGACGCCGAGGATGCCCTCCCCCAGTCGCTCGACGAGGGCGTCGCGGACTGCGTCGTCCGACGCGAGGAGATGGTGGACGATCTCGTCGCTCGAGACGATCGCGGCCCCCTGAGCGCCGAACGCCTCGAGCGCCGTCGACTTCCCGGCTCCGATTCCCCCCGTGATCGCGACCGCGATCGGGCGGCGCACTAGTCCGCGTCGGCCTCGGGCTCGGGCTCGTCTGCTGCGTCGGCGGCGGTCTCGGGCTCGAGATCAGCCTCCGCCGTCGGCTCGGCGTCCGGCTCCACCGCAAGCTCGACGTCCGCCACGGCCGCAGGCTCGGGCTCGGCTCGGGCTCGGGCTCGGCGTCGACCGTGGGCTCGGCATCCACCTCGGCCGCAGGCTCGGCCTCCGGCTCCGCCTCGGGCTGGGCGTCCGCCTCGACGGCCGGCTGGGCTGCGTCCTCGGCCTCCTCGACCACGAGCGACCCTTCGACGATCTCGTCCTCGCTGCCCGCGACCGGCTCCATGTCGTCGACCACCGCGCCGCTCGACGGGAAGGCCTCCTCCGAGAGCCGCAGGTCGGGCATCGAGTGCACGGAGTCGCCGCCGTCGGCGCGGGGCACCGGCACGGCGCCCTCCTCGACCCGCTTGAGCGAGAGCGAGAGCCGGCGGCGGTCGCCGTCGATCTCGAGCACGAGGACGTTCACCGGGTCGCCCTGCGAGACGACCTCGCGTGGGTTCTCGACGTGGTGGTTCGCGAGCTCGGAGATGTGGACGAGCCCCTCGACGCCGGGGAGGATCTCGACGAATGCGCCGAACGTGACGACCTTCGTCACGCGGCCCTCGACGACGTCACCCTCGCCGTAGTGGTCGAGCACCTGCTGCCACGGGTCGGACTGCGTCTGCTTGAGACCGAGCGAGATCCGCTGGCGGTCACGATCGATGTCCAGCACCTTGACGTTGACGGTCTGGCCGATCTCGAGCACCTCGGACGGATGGTTGACGTGCGACCAGCTGAGCTCCGAGATGTGGATCAGGCCGTCCATGCCCTCGAGGTCGACGAACGCGCCGAAGTCGACGATGTTCGAGATCGTCCCCTCGACCACGTCGCCGGGGTTGAGCCGGTCGAGGATCGCCTGGCGCATCTCCTTGCGCTCGTCCTCGAGGACCGCGCGACGCGAGAGCACGACGTTGTTCCGCGAGCGGTTGAGCTCGATCACCTTGCAGCGGAGCTCCTTGCCGAGGAACTCGTCGAGGTCCTGCACGCGGCGGATGTCGACGAGTGAAGCCGGGAGGAAGCCGCGTACACCGAGGTCGAGGATCAGGCCGCCCTTGACGACCTCGATCACACGGCCGTTGACCGGCTCGCCGCTCTCCGCCGCCGCCTCGATCGCCTTCCAGGCGAGCTCGAAGCGGGCGCGCTTCTTGGAGAGGAGGAGTCGCCCCTCGGCGTCCTCCTTCGTCATCACGAGCGCGTCGATCTCGTCTCCCACCGAGACCTCGTCGGCCGGGTTGACGTTCCGGCGGATCGAAAGCTCGGCGACGGGGATGACGCCCTCCGACTTGTAGCCGATGTCGACCAGCACCTCGTCCTTGTCGACGCGCACCACCGTGCCGTGGACGACCTGCCCTTCGTTGATCGTCGGGAAGGTGCCCTCGTAGTCGGGGATCAGCTCCCCGTCTGGGCCTGTTGTCCAGACCCCGGCTTCGGGTTCGGTGGGTGTCTCGAGTGTGTGGTTGCTCATCGGAGCGCGGAGTATAGCGGGGGATTCGCCGCGAATCGGCGCCGCGGATCCACTAGAAAGCACCTATGCGCATCACGCTTATTCGCAGTGCGACGGTCGTGCTGGAGCTCGCCGGCAGGCGGATTCTCGTCGATCCGATGCTCGACCCCGCCCGCGCCCGGCCGCCGATCGAGAATACGGCGAACCCCGTGTACAACCCGACCGTCGAGCTCCCGTTTCCCGCCGAGGAGGTCGTGCGAGGCCTCGACGCGGTGCTCGTCACCCACCGTCACCGGGACCACTTCGACGGCACCGCCGAGCGGCTCCTCCCGCGCGACATCCCGACCTTCTGTCAACCCGAGGACGCGGCGGCGTTTCGCGACCTCGGTCTCGACGCGCGCCCGATCGGCGACTCGCTCGACTGGGACGGGCTCGTCATCCATCGCGTCCCCGCCCGGCACGGATCCGGCGCGATCGCCGATGCCCTCGCGCCGGTGAGCGGGTTCGTCCTCGACGATCTCTACCTCGCCGGCGACACGGTCTGGTACGAGGCCGTCGAGGCGACGATCGAGCGCTTTCGCCCGCGCGTCGCCGTGGTCAACGCCGGCGGCGCCTCGTTCCTCGAGGGCGGCCTGATCGTGATGGGGATCGAGGACACCCGGGAGGTCGTCGCGCGCGTGCCCGCCGTCGTGGCGGTGCACCTCGAGGCGCTCAACCACTGTTTCCTGACGCGGGCCGAGCTCGCGGCCGCCGTCCCGGAGGTGGTGATCCCCCGGGACGGCGAGACCGTCGAGCTGTGACTACGGGAGCCGACGTGATGCGGTCGCGCGGGCCGGGGGCGACAGGCGAGTTCTTCTCGGAGTACGCCACGAAGGCATCGATGTCGATCTCACCGCCGAGCTGGTCCGTCCCCTGGTTGAAGACGCTGAACCCGTCCCCGCCGGACGCGAGGAAGTTGTTCA
>CAWBVO010000006.1:0-116605 GCA_963792245.1 uncultured Actinomycetes bacterium | reverse complement strand
CCACATTGCGCGAGAAACGCGTACATCGCTCGAGCGGATTCCGACTCAAGCAAGAGCGTTCGCAGCTCGACTGGTCGCGGCCATCGCGATCGCGGACCGCTTGGCTACGTCAGATCGTTCTTCAGCTAGCTCCCGCGGTCAACGGCCGGGCTGGCTCGCGAGCTACCTGGGCATCGAGGAGCGGGAGCTCGAGGCGGGCCGGCTGAACGAACCCGGTCGACCAGCGGTGCAGGCTCCTTACTGACGCGCCATCGCGACTCGCAAACCCTCCTCCGCGGTAATCAGGTGGTCGGCATCATCGGCGTCCTCGCCGAGGTCGATCTGTTCGGCTGATCCGCCGCCATGCGCTTGAAAAAGAATGCTCATCTCAGGTATAAGCCCCGACCGGCATTCGCTCTAGTCGGACATCGAGTTCGGACACGCAGCTACGCCCCGTCGGAACGCCGCAAACGGCTTGACGGAGCGGCGCCGGAGTCGAACCGACCGAGCGTGGGGTTGCCACACCGCACCGCCGGAGCAGCCTTGATCAGGGGTTCTTGACGATCAGCTGCACACCTGCGCCGATCGGCACTTGGGTGCTCGCGACTGCCGACTCGGTGGACACCAGGGAAAGGAGTGAGACGACCTCGTCGGCGTGGGAGATGACGTTGTCGACGACGAGCAGACCACCGGGGCGAAGTGCTCGCAACAGATGGGGCCAGTACCCGGCGTAGGCGCCCCGCTCGGCGTCGAGGAAGACGACGTCCCAGGCACCGCTTGAGCTTTGGGCAAGCGTTTCGGCCGCATCGGCTACCCGTAGATCCGCTTCGAGCCCCGCCCGTTCGAGGTTGTCGCGGGCAAGCGCGACGCGCTCGGCATCGACGTCAACGCTGACGACACGGCCACCAACGCCCTCGACGGCGTCTGCGAGCCAGATCGTCGAGTACCCGTTCGATGTGCCGAGTTCGAGCACGCTCGCCGCGCGAACCGCACGGACAAGCACGCCGAGCAGCTCCGCAGTCTCCGGCTCGACATTGCGGAAGCGGGCAAGCCGGTCGGACTGCGCCGCGTCGTGTTCTCGAGCTGCGGCCAGGACCTCGGCTGCGACCGCGCGGCGAGCAGCGTTCACGCCTTCACCGTATCCGGGGGTACGAGCTTGTGACGCCCGGCGGGCCCAGACCTGGCACGCGAGGTGTGGAGAATTCTTGGATGTCCGACCGTGCTCTCGCTTGACGTCCCGCGGACGACCGAACCCGACAACCGCGGCTGTGCCACATTCGCGCCACAGTCCGCCACAGCGCGAGGCGGCTCCGAGCGGTCTCGGGCGGCATCGCCCTACGTGCCGAAGGTCCGACACGGCGCGCCGCGAGGCCCGTCCGGGAGCCGAGATCGGCTTGACGGAGCGGCGCCGGAGTCGAACCGACCGAGCGTGGGGCTACCACACCGCACAGGTTTTGAAGACCTGCTGGGCCACCGGGCCCATGCCGCTCCGCGGACGAGGCTACCGGTGGCGCTGCTCGCAGGATCGCGTCGTCGCGCACCTCGTGCGGCCGAACGCGGAGCCGAGGGGATCCGGGAACATCTAGTCCAGGGCGGCCTCGAGCTTCCCGATCGCGGCCGTCTCGGCCGCATCGCCGCCGCCCGCCGCGCGACCGACCGAACGCGCGAGCTCGAGCACGAACATGCGGTACGGCTGGAGCTCATCGGGCGCCTTGGCCCGTAGGGTCGCGGAGGCGCCTCGGAGGGCGTCGATCGCACCGGTCTCCAGCTCGCTCGCCGAGTCCTTGAAGCCGAATCCCATCCCGTGCTCCGACGCGAGCTCGCGGACGAGCTGACTCTCGGAGCTCCGCGAGCCCGCGAGGTACTTCGCCATCGACGAGGCCTCCTTGAAGCTGTCGAAGAACGCCCGGTCGCTCGTCGCGACCAGGAGGCCGGCGCCGGTCACGCCCCGCCTCAACTGCTCCCATTCCTCTTCCGTGAAGTCGGACTTCCCTGCCATGGCGGCTCCTCTCGCAGACGTTGGAGCCATTGTTCCTCCCCGGGGTCTCAGCCGCCGGTGCGAGCGGCGCGCCGAAGGACACGCCGGTCGCCGACACGGCGCGTGACCCCATCGACGTCCATCCGCTCGAGCAGGAGCTGCGCGTCGCGGCGGCCGACCCCCGCGAGGTCGCGGAACCGCGCGAGCGTGATCTCACCCGCAGCCGCCGCCTCGTTCATCACGAGGTCCCGCGCGACCTGGTAGGCGCCCGATGAGACCGCGAACCCGTCTCCGAGGCGGACGAGTCGGCCCTCGGACTCGAGAAACCGTGCGAGCTGCCTGTCGTCGACCTTCGTCGCGGACAACCCGGCGTGCGAGAGATCTGCCTCGAGCGCACCCGCCGCGTCGGCACGCGTCCCGAGGCTCGCAGCCGCCCCGGGAAGGTACGCCTTCGGCCCGCGTCGCTCGACAGGCAGCAGGCCGAGCACGCTTCCCGCCCACGGCTCGGACGGGAGAAGCTCGCCCAGCGCCACTCCGGGATCGAGCGGAGAGCGCTCGGCCTGCTCGCGGAGCCGCACCTCGACCGCGGCGCCCGTCTCCTCGAGCCACGCGTCCGAGAACGCCCAGCCGTCGACCACCCGGACGGCGTCGAGACCCTCCTCGAGGGCGGCGCCGTCGAGAAGCGCGCGAGTCGCAAGCGCTGTGACGCTCACCGGGGCGTGGACGAGGGCGCGGACGATCGAGGCCGGGTCGTCTCCGCCGAGCAGCCGGTCGCGCTCTGCGTCGACTCTGCGCGGCGGCGCGGGGTCGAGGACGACGCCTCCGCCGAGGGTGGTCTCGCCGCGCAGCACCACTCGATCGCCGCGGGCGGCGACCACCGGGGCTGCGAGCCGGAGCTGCGCATGCGAGTCGCCGACGCGGACGACACGTGCCGCGATGCGGCTCGTCCCGTGATGCACCGTGAGCCGCGCGCCGTCGGCGATCGGCGTGAGCTCCTCGAGCGCCACCTCGAGGCGGTACGACCATGGGAATGCGCCCGGCGCCACCAGGACGTCGCCGCGCCGGAGGTCGCGCCGCTCGACGCCGGGAAGGTTGACGGCAACGCGCTGGCCGGCCTCGGCACGCTCGACGGGGCTGTCGTGCACCTGGACGGAGCGGACGCGGACATCCCGACCCGCGGGCTCGACCCGTAGGCGGTCGCCCTCCGCGACCGTCCCCGACCAGAGCGTCCCCGTGACCACCGTCCCGATTCCGCGCAGTGTGAAAGCACGGTCGACGAAGAGCCTCGCCGGGAAGTCCGCCCGCCGCGGCGTGATGTCAGCGGCGATCTCGTCCAGAGCCGCACGCAGGTCGTCGAGCCCGGCGCCCGTCACGCCGCTCACGGCGACGACCGGCGCGCCCGGCACGAGCTCGCGCCCCTCCTCGAGCGCGAGCTCGAGCGTCTCGTCGTCGACGGCGTCGGTCTTCGTCACCGCGACGACGCCGTGCTCGACGCCGAGCAGGCGCAGCACGGCGAGGTGCTCGTGGGTCTGGGGGCGCGCGCCCTCGGCGGCGTCGACGACCAGCAGGAACAGGTCGATCCCCGTCGCTCCGGCCACCATCGTCCGGACGAACCGCTCGTGGCCCGGGACGTCGACGAGCGAGAGCGTCCGCCCCGACGCCAGCTCGAGCGGTGCGTAGCCGAGCTCGATCGAGATCCCCCGCGCCCGCTCCTCGGGGAGCCGGTCGGTGTCCTTGCCGGTGAGCGCGCGGACGAGCGTCGTCTTGCCGTGGTCGACGTGCCCCGCGGTGCCGACCGTCAGCGGCATGACGGCGGAGAGAGCTTGTGTCGACTCAACACAAGCTCCGTCGTCGCGCCTGCAGGACCGCCCGCGCGACGTCGTCCACCTCGTCCGCGGTCAGCGTCCGCGCGTCGAGGAGAAGCCGCCCGTCGCGCACGATCCCCACGACCGGCGGCGTGCCGAGGCGCAGGAGCGGGGCGAGGCTCTCCTCGATCGCACACGCGGCGCTCGGAAGCTCGGCGAGCGGCAAGGCGCCGCCGCCGACCCGCGCGACGGTCTCCTCGACCTCGCCTCCGATGAGGATCGCGAGGCGCTCGGCCCGTTCGCGGACGACGCCGAGGGGCTCGTCGAGCATCCGGAGCACGGGGATCTCCGCCCGAGCGCGCTCGGGGTCGGCCAGGACCGCCAGCGTGCCCTCGAGCGCGGCGAGGGTGAGCTTGTCTGCGCGCAGCGCCCGCTGGAGCGGATGCCGGCGGAGCCGCTCGACGAGGTCGCCTCGACCCACGACGATCCCCGCCTGCGGGCCGCCGAGCAGCTTGTCGCCGGAGAAGCACACGAGGTCGGCGCCGTCGCGAATGCTGCCGGCGGCGGTCGGCTCGTCCCCCATGTCCAGGAGGGACCCCGATCCGAGGTCGTCGACGAGCACGAGCCCGGCGGCGTGCGCGATCCGGGCGAGCTCCCGCGTCGGCACGGCCTCCGTGAACCCGACGATGCGGTAGTTCGACTGGTGGACGCGGAGCAGCACTGCCGTTTCAGGGCCGATCGCCCGCTCGTAGTCGCTGGCGCGGGTCCGGTTCGTCGTCCCGACCTCGACCATGCGCGCGCCGGAGCGGGCGAGGACCTCCGGGATCCGAAACCCGTCGCCGATCTCGACGAGCTCGCCGCGTGATACGACCACCTCGCGGCCCTCTCCGAGCGCGGCGACGGCCAGGAGGACCGCGGCGGCGTTGTTGTTGACGACGAGCGCTGCCTCGGCTCCTGTCGCGCGTCGCAGCGCCTCGCTCACGTGCGCCTGGCGAGACCCCCGGGCGCCCGATTCGAGGTCGAGCTCGAGGTTCGAGTACGAGCGGCCGACCTCTTCGACGCGGGCGAGGGCGGACGGCGCGAGAGGGGCCCGACCGAGGTTCGTGTGGACGATCACACCGGTCGCGTTGAGCACCCGGCGCAGGGAGGGCGTGGACAGGCGCTCGACCTCGGCCCGCGCCGTGGCGACGACGTCGCCGGGCTCCTCGCCGGCTGCGATCTGCTCCCGCGCCCGCTCGAGAACCGTCCGCGCCGCCTCGACCGCGATCGCGCGAGGTGCGGCCGCAAGTGCCTCGTCGGCAAGCAGCCGGTCGACCGACGGGAGGTCGCGCAGGTCCACGATCTCAGTCTAGGAGCGGCACGACCTCGCGCAGCAGCGCGACGAGATCACCCGCGGCCCGGGCCCCGACCTCGAGCACCTGCTCGTGGTCGATCGGCTCGGGCCGGACGCCCGCGGCGGCGTTGGTGACGCACGACAACGCGAGGCACCGGATGCCCATGTGACGGGCCGCGAGCACCTCCGGCACCGTCGACATCCCGACGAGGTCGGCCCCGAGCGCGCGCATCATCCGGATCTCGGCCGGCGTCTCGAACGCCGGTCCCAGCCAGGCCGCGTACACGCCCTCGCCGAGCTCGAGCCCGATCCGTGCCGCAGCGTCGCGGGCCGCTGCCCGGTACGCCGGGTCGTACGCGTCGGTCAGGTCCGGGAAGCGGGGGCCGAGCGCGTCGTCGTTCGGGCCGACGAGCGGCGACGTCCCCTGGAGGTTCAGGTGGTCGGAGACGGCGACGAGCCGGCCGGGCTCGAGTGATGGATCGATCGCGCCGCAGGCGTTCGTGAGGACGAGGCTGCGGACGCCGAGGCGGCCGAGAACGCGGACCCCGAAGACGACGGCAGCGGGCGGATGGCCCTCGTAGAGGTGCGCGCGACCTTTCATGACGACGATCGCTGTGTCGCCGAAGCGGCCGAGGACGAGCGTGCCGGCGTGCCCCGCGGCGGTGGAGGGCGGCCAGCCGGGGATGTCCGCGTAGCCGATCTCGACCGCGTCGGCGACGGCGTCCGCGAACCCTCCGAGACCGCTGCCGAGGACGACCCCGACCGTCGGTCGAAGCTCGGAACGGCCCGCGATCGCAGCGACCGCGGCGTCCAGGGCCTCGCTCAGGCCGAGCCCTCCTCGGCGCGCGAGTCGATCATCTCGACGATCCTGTCGACGGCCTGCGCCGGATCGTCGGTGACGTGCAGCAGATCGAGGTCGGACGGTGAGATGAGCCCGTCGCCGAGCATCTCGCCGCGCACCCAGTCGAGCATCTCGCCCCAGTAGCCCGAGTCGAAGAGGACGACGGGGAACGTCCCGATCTTGCCCGTCTGGATCAACGTCAGGGCCTCGAAGAGCTCGTCCATCGTGCCGAACCCGCCGGGGAAGATCACGAACCCCTCGGCCGCCTTCACGAACATCACCTTGCGGGCGTAGAAGTGCTTGAACGTCAGCGCGATGTCGCAGTACGGGTTCAGCCCCTGCTCGTGCGGGAGCAGGATGTTGAAACCGACGGAGAGGCCGCCGGCGTCCTTCGCGCCGCGGTTGGCCGCCTCCATCGCGCCGGGGCCGCCTCCCGTGACGACGGCGAGCCCCGCCTCCGCGAAACGCCGCGCGGTCTCCCGGGCCGCCGTGTACGTCGCCGAGCCCTCCCGCACGCGCGCCGAGCCGAAGATCGTCACGGCGGGCCGGTCGATCCGCTGGATCGCCTGGAAGCCCGCGAGGAACTCGGACGCGATGAGCGACACGTCGCTGACGAGCGACCCGTGCGTCCGCCTCCGCAGCAGGCGCCGGTCGAGCTCGGTCCCGGTGCTCACAGCCGATCCTGCGGGATGTGCGCGACGACCATCCCCACGACGAGTGCGGCGGCGGTCGCCAGCGACACGAGTGCGACGATCGCGGCGCGCCGCCTGGCGCTATCCGGGCTCGCGGCACCGCCTCCCGCCCGCAGGACCCGCCAGGAGCGGAGAACGTGGCCGCCGTCGAGAATCCCGATCGGAGCGAGGTTGATGAGGTTGAGGAGAAAGCCCGTGTAGGCGAGCGCGCGGAGGAGGTCGGAGTCGTACGCGTTCGCCGCGGCGAGGCAGGCTGCCGCGCCGATCCCTCCGGCGATCGGCCCGGCGATCGACACCCGCGCGTTCACCCACGGATCGAAGCGCATGTTCCGCAGAGCGACGTACGCCCCGAGGAACGGGATGAAGACCGGAAGCTGCGGGTCGAGTCCGGCCCGCTTCGCCTCGACGTAGTGACCGAGCTCGTGCACGAGGATGAGGAGCACGATCCCGATCCCGAACCGCCATCCCCAGATCAGCGCGTAGCCGCCGACCGCGAGGAAGATCCCGAAGAACTTGAGCCCGAACACCCCGAACTTGAGGAACGCTCCCGCGGCGACCGCGAGGGTCGCGGCGATCCGACCGAGGAGCGACCGCCGCGAGCGGTCGTGCTCGCTCGGGAGCGTCGCGGGCTCGGGGGCCGTCACCGGCTCGAGGTCGGGGTCGTAGCGGCCGCTCATCGACGTTCCACCGAGCGCTGGCGCCGGATCACGATCCCTGCCCGATCCATTCCTCGCCGCCCACGTACAGCTCCTTCTTCCAGAGTGGGACCGTCTGCTTGAGCGTGTCGATCGCCGCGCGGCAGGCGTCGAAGGCCGCTGCCCTGTGCGTCGCCGAGACGGCGATCACGACGCTCGTCTCGCCGATCTCGACCGGCCCGACGCGATGGTGGATCGCGACGTCGATGATCTCGTGGCGCGCACGGAGCTCCCCCGCGATCCGCTCCATCTCTGCCTCGGCCATTCCCTCGTACGCCTCGTACTCGAGCCGGACCACGTCGCGTCCGCGCGAGCGCGCCCGTGTGGTGCCGACGAACGTCGCGATCGCCCCCGCTTCGGCGGATGCGACCTCGGCAGCCACCCGCTCGACCGAGAGCGGCTCGTCGGAGAGCAGGAAGTCTCCCCCGGAGACGGGCGGGATCAGGGCCACCTCGTCGCCCTCGGCGAGAGGCGTCCCCCGCTCGACGTACGCGTGGTTGACCGCGAAGACGAGGCCGGCGGGCTCGGGCCCGAGCCCGAGCGCCTGCCAGACGTCGTCGACGGAGGCGCCGTCGACGAGCTCGAGCTCGCGCTGCCGCGTCCCGGCGAGCTCGCGCAGCCCGGCGAACAGACGGACGATGACGGTCAGCGCCACACGCGAAGCGTAGAGGCGGGGCGGGGAGGAGCGCCGCGACGCTTCTCCCTGTGCTCGGCTACGGGCCGTAGGTCGCGAGGATCGTCCCGGTCGCGTCGCGTCTGCGCGCCGCGACCGCTCATCGACGGCGTGCGGGAAGGAGGGTCGATGTGCCTGCGTGCCTCACCGCTGCCTTGATCCGCCGCGGTGTCATGTTACAAGTCACCCATGGCGATCCTGATCCCTCGGGCCAACCTCAACGACCAGGTCTACGACACCCTCCGCAGGCGGATCCTGGCGCGCGATCCGGGTCCGGGCGCGAAGCTCAGCCTCCACGAGCTCGCGGCCGAGCTCGGCGTCTCGCGGAGCCCCGTCCACCATGCGCTGACCCGCCTCGTCTCGGAGGGCCTGCTGACCGTGAAGGCCCGGCGCGGCTATTTCGTCACTCCTGTCACCGCCCACGCGCTGCTCGAGGGGTACGAGGTGCGCCTCGCGCTCGAGCTCCACGCGGCCGACGTCGCGGTGGACACCGCGGCGGACGAGCAGATCGCCGAGCTCCGGTCACGCCACCGCGCGACGGTCGACGCGATGTCGCACGAGGAGTGGGATCCGGCGAACGCCGCCTTCCACGAGATGCAGGTCGACCTCGCCGGCAACGGGCTGCTCTCGCGGTTCTACCGCGAGCTGTCGGTCAACCTCATGATGGAGGTGATCCGTGGCGGGCGACTCGAGCGCCACGAGCACCTCGTCACGGAGCACGAGAGGATCGTTGCGGGCTTCGAGGCGCGCGACCGCGTCGCGACGCGTTCGGCGATCACCCGGCACGTCGAGTCGGGGCGCCGCATCGCACTCGACGCGGTCGAGCGGGCCGGCGGCGCGCTGTAGCCCTCTTCGACGACACCCTCGTGCGAGGGGTTGACCGCACGGCCCGATCCGGCGACGGTGCGAGGCAACCGTCCCGGCGGGCCGCGCGGACCCGCCGGGGCGGACATAGGATCAGCGCATGGCGACCTCGCCGGACCGCCGGGTGACCGAGTCGGGCATCGAGGTCGAGCCCGTCTACGGCCCGGACGACGCGTCGGGGCCGGCCGAGCCAGCCCGGGGCCTTCCCGTTCACGCGGGGCCCGTACGCGGACATGTACCGCGGCCGCCCGTGGACGATGCGCCAGTACGCCGGTTTCGGGTCGGCCGACGAGACGAACCGGCGCTTCCGGACGCTGCTCGGCCGCGGCCAGACGGGCCTCTCCGTCGCATTCGACCTTCCGACGCAGCTCGGGTACGACTCGGACGACCCCGTCGCCGTCGGCGAGGTCGGGCGGACCGGGGTCGCGATCGACTCGGTCGAGGACATGCGGCGCCTGCTGGACGGGATCCCGCTCGACGAGGTGTCGACGTCGATGACGATCAATGCGCCCGCTGCGCTCCTGCTCCTCTGCTACGAGCTCGTCGCGGCCGAGCGAGGCGTCCCCGGCGACGCGCTCCGCGGCACGGTGCAGAACGACATCCTGAAGGAGTACGTCGCGCGCGGGAACTTCATCTTCCCTCCCCGCCCCTCGATGCGGCTCACGACCGATCTGTTCGCCTACTGCGCCGAGCGGATCCCGCGCTGGAACACGATCTCGATCTCGGGCTACCACATCCGCGAGGCGGGCTCGACGGCGGTGCAGGAGATCGCCTTCACGCTTGCGAACGGCATCGCCTACTGCGAGGCCGCCGTCGCCGCGGGTATGTCGCCCGACTCGTTCGGCGCGCGGCTCTCCTTCTTCTTCAACGCCCACAACGACCTGCTCCAGGAGGTGGCGAAGTTTCGCGCCGCCCGGCGGCTGTGGGCGGAGATCATGCGCGACCGGTTCGGCGCGACGACGACGGCGGCGCAGGCGCTCCGGTTCCACGCCCAGACCGGCGGCTCCACCCTCACCGCGCAGCAGCCCGAGAACAACCTCGTCCGGGTCGCAGCCCAGGCGCTGTCCGCGATCTTCGGCGGCGCGCAGTCGATCCACACGAACGCCTTCGACGAGGCGCTCGCGCTCCCGAGCGAGCGGGCCGCCACGCTGGCGCTGCGGACGCAACAGGTGCTGATGTCCGAGGCCGGTACGACGGACACGGCTGATCCGCTCGGCGGCTCGTGGTACGTGGAGGCGCTGACCGACGAGCTCGGGTCGCGCGCCCGAGAGCTCATCGAGCGGGTCGACGCGCTCGGCGGCGCGGTCGCCGCGATCGAGGCCGGGTGGGTCTCCGAGCAGATCGAGGAGTCGGCGTTCCGCTGGCAGCGGGAGGTCGAGAGTGGCGAGCGCGTGATCGTCGGCGTCAACCGCTTCACGACGGACGAGCCCGACCTCGTCGAGCTGCACCGCCTCGACCCCGCGATCGAGCGTGCGCAACACGCGCGGCTCCAGTCCCTCCGCGCGGAGCGGGACGCCGCCGCGGTCGAGGAGGCGGTGGCCCAGGTCGTGCGCGTCGCGGAGACGGACGAGAACCTGCTGCCCGCGCTCCGCCGCGCGCTCGCCGCGCGCGCCACGGTCGGCGAGCTCTGCGGCGCGCTGCGCGGTCTGTGGGGGACGTACGACGCCGTACGATGAGCCGCGTGGCACGCGGCTGGGTGGTGTCGGCTGGGCTCGCGGCGGGACTCGTCGTCGCGCTTCTCGGGCTTGCGCTCGGGCGCGGCGGGGCGGCACCGGCCGCGACGACCGCGGCTCCCGATTTCGCGCGCGACGTCGCTCCGATCGTCCGCGAGACGTGCCTCGGCTGCCACCGGGACGGCGGCATCGCGCCGTTCGCGTTCCGGACGGAGCGCGACCTCGCGAACCGCGCGGCCCTCGTCGTCGCGGCGCTCGAGGGGCGCCGCATGCCGCCGTGGCCGCCCTCCGCTGCCTCCCCGCAGTATGTGGGCGAGGCGGCCCACACGCTCGACGCCCGGGAGCGCACGACGCTCGTCGACTGGGCGCGCGCGCAGCTCGTCCGGCCGGGAGCCGCACGGCGTGGCACGCCGGTCGGGCCGCCGCCCGCGCCGCCGACGGCGCCGCGGCCCGGCGAGTCGCGCCTCGAGCTGGCGATGCCGACGTCCTACCGCCCTGCCGCGGCGAAGGGCTCGACCGACGATTACCGCTGCTTCCTCCTCGACCCGAAGCTGGCGCGGGATGCCTTCGTCACCTCTGCGCGGATCGTCCCCGGCGACGCCGCCATCGTCCATCACGTGATCCTCTACCGGATCCCGGAGGCCTCCGTGCCCCGGGCTACAGCACTCGACAGTGGCGCCCGGGGCCCGGGATGGACCTGCTTCGGCGGTCCCGGTGTCGGAGGCGGGACGAGCGGCAGCCCGCGCGGGATCCTCGACGACGCCGGGTGGATCGCCGCCTGGGCGCCGGGGTTCGGCGCAGGCCGCCTCCGGGCGGGAACCGGGATCGAGCTCCCCGCCGGGAGCCGGATCGTGATGCAGGTGCACTACAACCTCCTGAACGGCAGCAGCCCGGATCGCTCCCGCGCCGTGCTGACCACGGTGCCCGCCGCCACCGGGCCCATCCCGGTGCAGACGATGCTCGTCGCCGCTCCGGTCGAGCTTGCCTGCCGGAAAGGCGAGGCAGGCCCGCTCTGCGACCGCACCGCGGCCGTCTTCGACCAGGTCGACCGGTTCGGCGCCGCCGCCGCGCTCATCCCGACGGGCCTCCTTCTGCTCTGCGGCAAGGACGCCGCCCATCCGGCCGCGAGCCCCGTCAGCACCTGTGGCCGCAGCTTCAGCGGCCCCGTCACGATCCAGGGAGTCGGCGGCCATATGCACCTGCTCGGACGCTCGATCCGCGTCGACCTGAACCCGGGGACGCCGCGGGCGCGGCTCCTGCTCGAGATCCCGAGCTGGAGCTTCCACTGGCAGGCCGTCTATCAGCTCGCCCAGCCCGTCGAAGCCGGCCCGGGCGACGTCGTCCGCGTCACGTGCCGGTACGACACGAGCCTCCGGCGGGGCGTGCCGCGGTACGTGCTCTGGGGAGAGGGGTCGACCGACGAGATGTGCCTCGGCATCCTCCAGGTCACCCCGCGATAGACGCGCGGCGTGCGCATCCTCCTCGTCTCGCAGATGTATCCGGGCCCCGAGGCGCCCGACCTCGGCACGTTCGTCGCGGATCTCGAGGCGCGGCTCGCCGACCGCGGCCACGAGCTCGCGCGCGCGGTGGTCGACCGGCGCGGAGGCCGGTTGCGTCACGTGGTGCTCGCGCGGGATGTGGTCGCCACGGCGCGACGATTCCGGCCGGACGTCGTGTACGCGCACTTCCTCGTGCCCGCGGGTCTGCTGGCCGTCGTCGCGGGCGGCGCGCCGGCCGTCGTCACCGCACATGGCCAGGACGTCGAGAACGCCGTTCGCTCCGCCCTCGTGCGAAACGCAACCCGCATCACGGTCCGGCGCGCCGCCGGGATCGTGGCCGTCTCCCGGTGGCTTCGCTCGCGACTCGAGTCCGTCGTGCCCGAGGCCCGCGGCCGTGTCGAGGTGATCGACTGCGGTGTCGACCTGGACCGATTCGCGCCCGCCGACCCGGAGTCGGCCCGCGGCGCGATCGCCTGGCGGCCGGAAGGGACGGCATTCGTCTGCGCCGGGTCGTTGACGGAGCGGAAGAACGTGCTGCGGCTGGCGCGCGCGTTCGAGCGGCGCGGCGAGGGCTCGCTCGCCTTCGTCGGTGACGGCGCCCTGCGAGGCGCGCTCGAGGGCCGGCCGGGCATCCATCTCGCGGGGGCGGTCGCGCACGAGGACGTCGCCCGGTGGCTCCAGGCCGCCGACGTCGTCTGCCAGCCGAGCCTCGCGGAGCCGTTCGGTCTCGTGACGCTCGAGGCGCTGGCCTGCGGCCGGTCGATCGTCGCGACGGCAGTCGGCGGCCCGGCAGAGCTCGTGCCGGCGGGCGCGGGCGTGCTGGTCGACCCCGAGGACGAGGATGCGCTCGTCGCGGCGCTGTCGGCAGCAGCAGTGTTGTCGCGGCCCAACTACGAGGCGCGTGTCGCCGCCGAGGCGCACGACGTGCGCCTCCAGGTCGAGCGGATCGAGGCCCTTCTCGAGCGTGCGGCGGGAGCGCCCGCCGCCGCGGGCGCTCCCGACCGACGCAGCTAGCCGGTCGCTCCCTCGCCGGGGGCTTGCACCGGCCTCAGGCTCGTGTCTTCCATCACGACGATCCGATGGGCGATCCAGCCGAGCAAGGCTCCGATCGGCGGTGCGATGAGGTAGATCCAGAGGTCGTGGAACTCCGTGCCGACGATTGCCGGCCCGAGGCTCCGGGCGGGATTGACCGACGCCCCGCTGATCGGGATCGCGGCGACATGGATCGCGACGAGCGTCACCGGGATCGCGATGAGTGCGGTCCCATGGGCTCGCTCGGGCCTCGTCGAGTCGAGGATCACCGCGATGAAGATCGCGGTGAAGACGACCTCGACGACGACCGCCGCCCAGACGTCGGACGCCTGTGTCGTCGTGGTCGCGACCACGTTGTCGTCGTAGGCGATGAGCACCACGAGCGACGCGGCGATGGCCCCGGCGACCTGGGCGATCCAGTAGCGCACCATGTCCGCAATCGACAGCCGTCCGTCGAGGAACATGGCGAGTGAGACGGCGGGGTTGTAGTGCCCGCCCGACACGGCGGCGAACGCGTACAGGCCGGCCAGCAGCGCGAAACCGAAGCCGAGCGCGATCGCGACGATCCCCGCACCGGCGGCCGGGAACAGGTTCGCGGAGACGATCGCGAACGAGCCAACCACAACCAGCGTGAACGTGCCGAGCGCTTCAGCGAGGTACTTGTGCAACTTCCCCATGACGCCCCTTTGTGCTCGAGTGGTCGGGACGCGCTCAGTCTGCTGAAGCGGTCGGCTGTTGCCGATGCTGACTCAGGGGCTCTCGCGGGCGTCGAGATCCGCGAGCCGGATCTCGACGAGCGGGCGCACAGCGTCCTCGAGACCGGCCTCGCGTGCCGCGGCGAGCGCCTGCTCGTAGCTCTCGCGCACCTTCTCGGGGTCGACGCCCTGTTTGAGCCGGTTGTCGCCGGTCACGAGCAGCCGCTGGATCCTCGCCCGCGCATCGTCTCCCGCGGCCATCCGAGCAGCGTAACGCCCGGTACCATGGCGCGTTCGATGGTCTCCGTCTTCGCCGTCCTCCAGGTGCTCTTCGGCGCCGCGCTCATCACGCTCGTGCTCATGCACTCGGGCCGCGACGCGGGCTTCGGCGGCATCGGCTTCACGCCGACCTCGCAGGGCGGCACGCACATCGTCGAGCGAAACCTCACGCGGCTGACGGTCGTGGTGGCCACCCTGTTTGCGGCCAACACCGTCGTGCTCTACCGCCTCCTCGCGTAGGCGCGCCAGGGCGGGAGCACCGCCCGCCCACGGAGCGGCCGCTATCATCACCACCCCACGCGCTGGTGGCGGAATTGGTAGACGCGCCAGGTTGAGGGCCTGGTGGCCATTGCGGTCGTGGAGGTTCAAGTCCTCTCCAGCGCATGCGTGAACGGCGGGCCGTATGGCCCGCCGTCGCGTTTCCGGGGGCGGCCGGTCGGCGCCGGGAGAGTTGACGTCGTCCGGAAGGAGTCGTACGCTTGACGGCGAACATACGTTCGTCAGGCCCACGACGAGGAGGCGCTCCGTGCCCGCCGACATCCCGCTCACCGCACGCCAACAGGAGATCTGGCAGTTCCTCGTCGTGTACGTCGACGACCACGGCTATCCGCCCACGGTGCGCGAGATCGGCGAGGAGGTCGGGCTCGCGTCGCCCTCGACCGTCCACGCCCATCTGGCGAACCTCGAGCGCGTCGGTCTCATCCGCCGCGATCCGACGAAGCCGCGCGCGATCGAGCTGAGCGGCCACCGCCGCGTCGATGCCGCAGCGGCCGCCAGTGTCCCGCGGCTCCCGCTCCTGGGCCGCGTCGCGGCCGGCGGCCCGCTGCTCGCCGAGGAGAACGTCGAGGACGTCATCGCCGTGCCGGAGTCCCTCGGTCGCGGCGCCGATTTCCTGCTCACGATCCACGGGGACTCGATGATGGAGGCGGGCATCCTCGACGGGGACACGATCGTCGTCCAGCGAAGCGACGACGCGCGGAACGGGGACGTCGTGGTCGCTCTCGTCGGGGAGGACGAGTCGGCCGACGAGGCCACCGTCAAGACCTTCTACCGGGAGAGCGACGGGCGGATCCGGCTCCAGCCCGAGAACGCCTCGCTCGAGCCGATCTACGCCGACCACGTCCGCATCCTGGGCAAGGTCGTGGGGGTGTTCCGGAGCCTGCGATGAGCGCGCCCGTCACCTCGCTCGCACGCACGCTCGACCAGGAGCTCCTCGCGCTGTCGCGCGGCGCGAGCCTCGAATGCCCCTGCTGTGGGGAGTTCGTGATGCGCCTGCGGGGCGTCCTCGTGTGCCCCGAGTGCCGGTCGCTGCTCGCGGACGGGAGAGAGGTGCCCGAGGTCGTGCTCCCGCGCTCCGCCGCTCCGTGCGGATGAAGGGCGGGCCCGTCGCGTCGGCCGCCGGGCCCAGTCCCGCCCCGAAGCGTCGCGGGCGTCCTCGTGCGGACGCTCCCGGCCGAGGACGGCGGGCGCCGGCCACGCTACCGTAGGGCTCGCAGGCCGGATGGCCGCGGACGGCCTCGGCCGTTCGAGGAAAGTCCGGACACCACAGGGCAGGACGCTGGGGAAACCCCAGGCGGCGAAAGCCGACGGAAAGTGGAACAGAGAGGAGACCGCCGGTCGAACGACCGGTAAGGGTGAAACGGTGGGGTAAGAGCCCACCAGCGGCCGTGGTGACACGGCCGGCTTGCCAAACCCCGTCCGGTGCAAGGCGAAGCAGGTCCCGCCGAGGTGGCCCGCCGAGGGACCGGGTACGCCGCTCGAGCCTCCGGGGGACCGGAGGCCCAGATGGATGGCCATCCACGACAGAATCCGGCTTACAGGCCTGCTACGGGAAAAACCCTGTGATGAGCAGGGTTTTTCCTATTCCGGAGCTAGCAGCGCGCCTCGCCCCGTCACTCGGCTCGAAGCCCATGCCCCGCGTCCGGACGACCGGGTTGTGCCGCTCTCCACTGGGCCACGGCGCTCAGAGGCTAACGGCGACGGGCTGAGCCACGCCGGGACACCCTGGCGTCCGCGATGTCTTCTTGCGAACATGTGTTCGTATGGAGGCGACCATCCTGCACGCCGACGTCGACTCGTTCTTCGCGTCGGTCGAGCAGCGGGACGACGCACGCCTGCGCGGCCGCCCCGTGATCGTCGGGGCAGGCGTCGTGCTCGCGGCGAGCTACGAGGCCAAGGCGTACGGCATCCGAACGGCGATGGGCGGGAGGCACGCGCGTCGACTCTGCCCCCACGCGATCGTCGTCTCCCCTCGGATGGCGGCGTACACCGAGGCCAGCAAGGCGATGTTCGAGGTCTTCGAGGACGCGACGCCGCTCGTCGAAGGGCTGTCGATCGACGAGGCGTTCCTCGACGTCCGTGGCATGCGGCGGATCTCCGGGGCGCCGGCCGAGATCGCGGCGCGCCTGCGTCGGGATGTGCGCGACCGCGTCGGTCTCCCGATCACGGTCGGCGTGGCGCGGACGAAGTTCCTCGCCAAGGTCGCGAGCGGGGTCGCCAAGCCGGACGGCCTGCTCGTCGTGCCACCCGACGGCGAGCTCGACTTCCTCCATCCGCTCCCGGTCGAGCGTCTGTGGGGCGTCGGACCGAAGACCGCAGAGCGCCTGCACGACCGCGGGATCCGGACGGTCGGCCAGGTGGCCCAGTTGCCGCAGGAGGCGCTCGTGGCGATGCTCGGGCGCGCGTCGGGCAGGCACCTCCACGCACTGGCGCACAACCACGACCGCCGCCGCGTGCGGACGGGCCGCCGTCGGGGCTCGATCGGCTCGCAGCGCGCGCTCGGCCGGCGGACGCGCAGCCGGGAGGAGATCGACGCGACGCTCGTCGCGCTGGTCGACCGCGTCACCGGGCGCATGCGACGGGCGGGCCGTGCGGGCCGCACGGTCGTCCTCCGGCTTCGTTTCGACGACTTCGCGCGCGCGACGCGGTCGCACACGCTCCCGCGGGCGACCGCGGAGACCGAGGTGATCCTGCGCGCAGCGCGCGCGCTCCTCGTGTCCGCGCAGGATCTGGTCGACGCCCGCGGGCTGACCCTGATCGGGCTCGCCGTCGCGAATCTTCAGGATGCGCGAGCGGTGCAGCTGGTCCTTCCGTTCGACGCGGCCGGAGGCGCCGCGCTCGACCAGGCGGTCGACGAGATCCGCGACCGCTACGGCACCGCGGCGATCACGCGAGCCGTGCTCCTCCGTCGTCGCGCCGGCCTCGAGATGCCGCTCCTGCCCGACTGAGCTCAGCGCCAGTCGTCGAGCACGAGCGCGTCCGGCCGATCGAACGCGCCGTCGACGGGGCGGTGCATGGCGACGCCATGGCGAAACGTGCGGTGTCCCCGGGTTGCGAGCCGCTCCGCAGCGCTCCGGCGCGCGAGGCTCACCCCCACCTCGAGCCGCGTGGCGCCCCTGACCGCCGCGAACGTCTCGCATGCGTCGAGGAGCGCGTCGAGGCGATCGGTGTCGTCGCCGAGCCGAACGGCGGCGAACTTCGCGTAGCACGACCCCTCGACCGCCTCCGAGCCCGGCCCGACGTGGCAGACGGCGAAGCCTGCGACCTCGTCGCCGTCGCGCACGAGGACGACGTCACCGACGCCCTGCTCCGCCACTGCGTCGAACTCCCGTCGCAGGTCGAGCCCGGGATAGATCGCGTCGGTGAGCTCGCTGCAGGCCTCGAGCGTCGTGGCTTGCCCTCCGCGGAGGGAGCCGTGTGTCTCGACCGTCCCGGGCGACGCCGTGACCGCCTTCTCGGTCAGCGCCGTCAGCGCTCCCGGCCAGAAGCCGTGCTTCCGGTACAGGTGGATGTGCTTCGTGCTCGCGGGCAGCGTGTAGAGGCCGGTGCTCGTCACGCCCCAGCTCTCGAGGAGCGGTACGCACGCCTCCCAGAGCCGTGACCCGACGCCGCGGCCCCACATGTCCGGGTGGACGGTCAGCGGCCCGAACACGGCAAAGCTTCCCCAGCACGTCACGAACGCCGAGCCGACGAGCGTGCCGTCGGCGGTCGCCTTGAACGCGCCGACCGGGCCGGTCGCCCAGCGGCTGCGGACCATCTCCGCGCCCGCCGCGAACCGGCTCGGGTCGGCGAGCCCCTCCTGCGTCCCGAACGCGAGGCGGAGGACCGCATCCGCCTCCGGCAGGTCGTCGCGCCCGAGCGGGGCGATCGCGATGGCAGCGCCTGCGTCCGTCCCTCGACCGTACCACCGGGGTGAGTCGCGGCTCACGCGACCCTGCCCGTGCGGTCAGCGCTGTAGCGTGCCGTCGCGTGAACCTCGTCTGGGGAGCACTCGTCGTCGCCCTGTCGACCGGGGTCGCCGTCGCGGCGATGCTCCTCGTGCGCCGCCGCGCGCCGGAGGGCAGCTACTTCTCGGACGGCGATCGGGCATCCGGCGTCTTCGGCGTCCTCGCCACCGGCTTCTCCGTCCTGCTCGGCTTCATCATCTTCCTGGCCTTCGAGAGCTACGACCAGTCCCGGTCGGGAGCGGAGACCGAGGCGCTCGTCCTCGTGCAGCAGGTCGAGAACGCGCAGCAGTTCCCGCCGGCCGTGGCGCCGACGCTGACCGGCCAGCTCGTCTGCTACGGGCGCTCCGTCGTCGGCGTCGAGTGGCCGCGCATGCAGGACGGAACGGTCGGCGACGCTCCGAACCCGTGGGCCCTGGAGCTGTTCGGCACGCTCCGCGGCGTCGAGCCTCGCACCGCCAGCGAGCAGTCGGCGTACGACAAGTGGCTCGACCAGACGTCGACCCGTGAGGAGGCGCGCCGCGACCGGGTCCACGGGGCGGTCGGGGTGATCCCCGCGCAGCTCTGGGTCGTCCTCTTCTTCATCTCGGCGGTGATCTTCGCCTACATGCTCTTCTTCGCCGACAGCGGCGAGCGGGCCGTGACCCAGGGGATGCTGATGGGTGCCGTCGCCTCGGTGATCACCGTGCTGCTGCTGTTGCTGGCGTCCCTCGATCGGCCCTTCCACCCGGGTGTCGGCGGGCTCCAGCCGGTGGCGATGGAACGCTCACTCCGGGTCCTGGACGACGTCCTACCGTCCGTCGCGCCAGGGGTCTCGGCGCCGTGTGACGCCCAGGGTCGGCCACTGTGAGCGCGGAGGGTGGCCCCGACCGCAGCCTCTCGGTCTAGGCGGCATCGAAGCCGCTGAGCGCAGCGTCCACGAGCCGGGGCAGCGTGGCGAGGTTGTAGCCCCCCTCGAGCACGGCCGCCACCCGCGGGCCGAGCTGCGCCGAGCGGCGCGCGAGCTCCGTGAACCCGCTTTCGGTCACGGCCATCCCGGCCAGCGGGTCGTCGACGTGGGCGTCGAATCCGGCTGAGACGAGCACGAGGTCGGGGTCGAACGCCGCGACCGCCGGCTCGACCTGCTCGCGGAACGCCGTCTCGTACTCCGCGTCGCCCGCGCCGGCTGCCAGCGGGAGGTTGAGGGTCGACGCGTCACTTGTGCCCGGGCCGCCGCTCCCGGGGTAGAACGGCCACTGGTGGAGGGAGACGACGAGCACCGAATCGTCGCCCCGGAAGATCGCGTCCGTGCCGTTCCCGTGGTGGACGTCCCAGTCCACGATCGCCACGCGATCGACACCGAGCGCGTCCTGTGCGTGGCGCGCGGCAACGGCGACGTTGTCGAAGAGGCAGAACCCCATGGCGTGGCCGCTGAGCGCATGGTGACCCGGAGGACGCACGAGCGCGAAGCCGCCGAGCTCGGCCGCGGCGATCGCGCATCCCGCCGCGAGCCGGGCAGCTTCCCACGAGGTCGGACCCGCGAGCGTGTCGCCGTCGAGCCACGTCTCCTCCCGGAGCGAGGCCACGACGTCGACGTAGCCGGGATCGTGGACTCGCTCGATCTGCGGCCGGGTTGCACGCGCCGCGTGGCGTGCGCCGCCGAGCGCCTCGAGGAGGACGGCGAGCCGCTCGGGCCGCTCCGGGTGATGGTGGTGTCCCGTCGGGTGGAGGTGACCCATCGCCGGGTGCGAGATCAGCTCGATGCAGCCTCCTCGAGACGGCCGGCGAGTCGTGGCAGCCCGAGGGCATCGGCGGCAACGGCCCCGGCGCGCCAGTCTGGCTCGCGGTCCGGGAGTGCCGGCACCGGCGCCGTGGGATCGAGGGTCGCGATGTGCCGAAAGCTGCGGAGCGCCTCGGCCTCGGTCCCGAAGCGCCCCGCGACGAGCAGCGCCTCGAGGGTCGCATGCTCGGTGAGGAGCGACGCAGCGGTTTTCGCGCCGACACCGCGCGCGCCCGGGATCTTGTCCGAGGGATCGCCTCGCAGAGCGATGAAGTCCGGCACCTGCGCGGGCTCCACGCCGTATCGCTCCCGTACCTCCGCGGGCCCGATCCGGGCGAGCTCGCTCACCCCCTTCACGGGCTGGAGGATCGTCACGTCGTCCGCCGCAAGCTGGAACGCGTCGCGGTCGGAGGTGGCGACGAGCGACGTGCCACCGGCAGCGCGCTCGGAGGCGACGGCCGCGGCGAGGAAGTCGTCGGCTTCGAAGCCCGGCGCCTTCGCGCATGCGATTCCCGCGGCGCTCAGCAGGCCTGGTGCGAGATCGAGCTGCTCGAGAAGCTCCGGATCGAACTCGCGCCCCGCCTGGTAGCCGGCGAGCATTTCGTGGCGGTACGTCGGCACGGTGAGGGTGTCCCAGCCGACGAAGACCGCTCGCGGGCGCTCCGCCTGCCAGAGCCGAAGCACCATCGAGGTGAGGCCGGTGAGCAGGTTGCCCGGGCTGCCGTCCGCGCGTCGGATCGATCGTGGCAGCGCATGGAACGCGCGGTGGGCGAAGGAGTCGCCGTCGATCACGAGCAGCGAAGCCCGCGGCGCGCCGTCTCTCTCGCGCCTCGGCGTCACGGCGCGGACCCGACTGCGGCCAGCTCGAGCGCCGCGATCGACTCGCGCAGCCGCTCCGTGGCGGTCTGTGCCGCCTCCGCGACGTCGAGCGCTGCAAGATCCTCCGTCGCGACCGCGTGACCGTAGGCGACGCGGATCGGACCGAGGCGCCCGAGCCGGTCGGTGCCCACGATTCCGGCCGGGACGAGCGGCACGCCGGCCTCGAGCGCGATTCGTGCGGCGCCCGTGTGCCAGCGCGCCTCGTAGCGCTTGCGCATCCCCTTCGACCGACGCGTTCCTTCGGGGAACATCACCACCGCGTGGCCCTCGCGGCACAGCGCGACCGCGGTGTCGATCGCCTGCTGGTCGCGCTTCCCGCGGTCGACTCGAAAGCCCCCGCCGGCATGGACGACCCAGCCGAGCGGCGGCCAGAAGAGCTCCTTCTTCGCCATGAAGCGCAGGTAGCGGCGCGGGAACAGAGGCACGCCGAGCGGCCACGGATCGAAGTTCGACCAATGGTTCGCGGCCAGGACGCAGCCTCCGTCCGGCACGTTCTCGCGGCCCGTCGAGCGGAGGCGGAACAAGACCCTCAGCACGGGCCAGCTGAGCGCCGCGACGAGGAAGTAGAACCAACTGGGCCTCGGCGGGCGCGTCATCCGCGCGGAGGATACGCTCGGCTGCCGGAGAAGCGCTGCGCGACGTCGTCGTTACCCTGTTCGGCCACATGACCAGTCTCGTCATCGTCGAGTCGCCTGCGAAGGCCCGGACGATCGCCGGCTATCTCGGCGGTGACTTCGTCGTGGAGTCGAGCATCGGGCACATCCGTGACCTGCCGAACCGCGCGTCGGACGTGCCGAAGGAGCAGCGGCCGCGTTACGGAAAGCTCGGCGTCGATGTCGATCACGAGTTCGACCCGTTCTACGTCGTCGACGCCGACAAGAAGCGCGTCGTCTCGGATCTCCGGCAGAAGCTGCGCGGCGCGGACGAGCTGCTGCTCGCGACGGACGAGGACCGCGAGGGTGAGGCGATCGCGTGGCATCTCCGCGAGGTGCTGAAGCCGAAGGTCCCGGTCCGGCGGATGGTGTTCCACGAGATCACGCGCGACGCGATCCGGCAGGCCCTGGAGCAGACCCGCGACATCGACGAGCGCCTCGTCGACGCGCAGGAGACGAGGCGCATCCTCGACCGGCTCTACGGCTTCGAGGTGTCGCCCGTGCTCTGGAAGAAGGTCATGCCGCGCCTGTCGGCCGGTCGTGTCCAGTCCGTCGCCACGCGCCTCGTGGTCGAGCGCGAGCGCGACCGCTGGGTGTTCGTGGCGGCGAGCTACTGGGACGTCGTCGGGACGTTCGAGCCCGGGTCGTTCGAGGCGCGGCTCGTCGCCGTGCGATCGGGCGACGTCCCGAGCTCCCGCGTCGCACAGGGGCGCGACTTCGACGAGACCGGAGCCCCGGCGGCCGGCGTCCTCGTGCTCGACGAGGATCGCGCTCGCGCGCTCGCGGCCGGGCTCGAAGGCCGGGCCTTCCGCGTCGACAAGGTGGACGAGAAGCCCCACACGAGGCGGCCCGCCGCGCCTTTCCGGACGTCGACGCTCCAGCAGGAGGCAAGCCGGAAGCTGCGGTTCTCGTCCCAGACCACGATGAGCCTCGCTCAGCGGCTCTACGAGAACGGCCACATCACCTACATGCGCACCGACTCCGTCACGCTCTCCGACGGTGCGCTCAAGGCTGCGCGCGCCCACGCCTCCCGCGAGCACGGCCCGGAGACGGTTCCCGACGAGCCACGGCGATATGAGCGCGCGGTCGCGAATGCCCAGGAGGCCCACGAGGCGATCAGGCCGGCCGGCGACGTCTTCCGCACGCCCGCCGAGGTCGCCCGCGAGCTGAGCCGGGACGAGCTCGCGCTCTACGACCTGATCTTCAAGCGGACGATCGCGTCCCAGATGAAGGACGCCGCGGGCCAGACGGTCTCGATCGAGCTCGGCGCCGCCGCGGAGGACGGCACGCATGCGACCTTCCGTGCGAGCGGCACGGTGATCACCTTCCCCGGCTTCATGCTCGCCTACTCGTCGGGTCGCGACGACCCGGCCGAGGAGGACGAGGAGCGCCGGCTGCCGGCGCTCGCCGTCGGCCAGGAGCTGACCGCGTCGGCGCTCGAGCCACAGGGGCACGAGACGAGCCCGCCCGCGCGCTACACGGAGGCGAGCCTCGTCAAGGCCCTCGAGGAGCGCGGCATCGGGCGCCCCTCGACCTACGCGTCGATCATGGGCACGATCCTCGACCGCGGCTACGTCTACAAGAAGGGGACGGCGCTCGTCCCGACGTTCCTCGCGTTCGCCGTCACCCAGCTCCTCGAGAGGCATTTCGACCGGCTCGTCGACTACGACTTCACCGCGCGTCTCGAGGACGACCTCGACCGGATCGCGGCGGGGGACGAGGACCGTGTCGCCTGGCTCAAGCGCTTCTACTACGGCGACGGCGACCCGGGTCTGCATGCTCTCGTCACGGATCACCTCGAGGGGATCGACGCGCGCGAGGTGAACTCGATCACGATCCCGCGCTCCGACATCGTCGTGCGCGTCGGCCGCTACGGCCCGTATCTCGAGCGGGGCGAGGAGCGGGCGAGCGTGCCGGACGATCTCGCGCCCGACGAGCTGACGGTCGAGCGTGCCGAGGAGCTCCTCGCGACGCCCGCGGGTGTCGAGCGTTCGCTCGGGAGGCACTCCGAGACGGGGCTCGAGGTGGCAGTCAAGGTCGGCCGCTACGGCCCGTACGTCACCGAGGCGCCGCCCGAGGGCACCGAGGAGAAGCCGCGCACCGCGTCGCTCTTCGCCTCGATGAGCCCGGAGACGGTCACGCTCGACGAGGCGGAGCAGCTGCTCACCCTCCCGCGCATGCTCGAAGGGTCGGACGGCCAGGAGATCCTCGTCTCGAACGGCCGCTACGGCCCGTACGTCAAGCGTGGTGCCGATACGCGATCGCTCGAGTCGGAGGCGCAGCTGCTCTCCATCACGGTCGCCGAGGCCGAGGCGACCCTCGCGCAGCCGAAGCCGCGCCGCGGTCGCGGCGCCGCGAAGCCGCCGCTCAAGGACCTCGGCACCGACCCGGGAAGCGGCAAGCCCATCGTCGTGAAGGACGGTCGCTTCGGCCCGTACGTCACCGACGGCGAGACGAACGCGAGCCTGCGCCGCGGCGACGACGTCGAGGCCCTGACCCTCGAGCGCGCGCTCGAGCTGATGGCCGAGCGTCGCGCGAAAGGGCCGGCGCAGCCGCGTCGACGCAGCGGAACGCGCCGCTAACACGGGCGCCGTTCGGCCGTCGTATCATGTCAACAGCGCGACGACTCGCCCACGACCCACGCACCACACGGCGCAACGGTGACGGAATACCGCACCTTGCGCACGCGTTGCTGGCTCGTGACACGGTTTGTCGTCCGGATCTCGTGGAAAGAACGGAGAACTGCACGTAGAGTCAGGGAGATTGTGCTCCGCCGCAGCGAAAGGACAGGCACACCGGCTTGACGCAGAACCAGCTCATCGAACTGTTCGAGACCGAGCAGCTGAAGGCGATCCTGGAACGCTCCGAGGAGCGCGGCTGGGTGGACCCGGCCGAGCTCGAGACCTTCGTCACCGAGCAGGAGCTCGCGGCGGAAGAGGTCGAGCAGGTGGCGCGCGAGCTCGAGGCCATGGGGCTCGAGATCGGCGCGCCGATCGAGACGGAAGCGGAGAAGGCGAAGGAGGCCGCGGAGGCCGCGGTGTGGGCCAGCGAGTCCCTCTCCGGCGCCGCGGACTCCCTCCAGCTCTTCCTTGCCGACGTCGGGCGCCACAAGCTGCTGAACGCGGCACAGGAGGTGCAGCTCGCGAAGCGCATCGAGCGCGGCGACCCGGTTGCGAAGCGCCACATGATCGAGTCGAACCTCCGTCTGGTCGTCTCGATCGCCAAGGGCTATCGCGGCCTCGGCGTCCCGTTCCTCGACCTGATCCAGGAGGGCACGCTCGGTCTCAACCGCGCCGTCGAGAAGTTCGACTGGCGCCGCGGGTTCAAGTTCTCGACGTATGCGACCTGGTGGATCCGGCAGTCCGTGCAGCGGGCGGTCGCGAATCACGCGCGCACGATCCGTGTGCCCGTCCACGTCGTCGAGCGCCAGCAGAAGCTCTCGCGGGCGGCGCGCCGGCTCGAGGTCGAGCTCGGTCGCGAGGCGACGAAGGAGGAGCTCGCCGAGGCGACGGGCCTGCCGCTCCAGCACGTCGAGGAGGCGATGAGCGCTGCGCACGCGTCGGTCTCGCTCAACCAGTCGGTGGGCGCGGACGACGAGGGCGAGCTCGGCGATCTCTTCGCCGACCGCGAGGCCGTCGACCCGTTCGACGAGGCCGAGGAGTCGCTCCGCCGCCAGGGTGTCCGCCGGGCGCTCGACGCGCTCCCCGAGCGCGAGCGCCGGATCCTCGAGCTGCGGTTCGGGTTCGAGGGCGAGCCGTGGACGCTCGAGGCGATCGGCCACGAGCTCGACCTGACGCGTGAGCGTGTTCGGCAGCTCGAGGGTCAGGCGCTGAGCCGGCTCGCGGCGCTCCGCGAGCTCGCCTCGCTGGCCGCCGCCTAGACCACGCGGGGCCTCCTCCCTGACAAAGGGGAACGGATTCAACCTTTGGGCGTCACGGGAGTCATAATGTGCGGCCGCGCCGGCGAACGGCCGGCGTCGGAGAGGGATAGAGGAGGGAAAGGAGCACGATGGCTAAGGGATTGAAGGTCGCTCTCGCTCTGGGAGCGGTAGCGCTACTCACCGCGACGGCGGCGTTCGCCGCATCGGACCGCGGTGCGGCGAGCGACACGCTCGTCTACGGAGCGTCGGCCGACCCGTCACTGTTGGATCCGTCGCTCACGTCGGACGGCGAGTCGCTGCGGCCGACCGGCCAGATCTTCGACAGCCTGGTCGGATTCAAGAAGGGCACGAGCACCGTCGTGCCGTCGCTCGCGACCAAGTGGACCACGAGCAAGAACCAGCTGGCGTGGACGTTCAAGCTGCGCAAGGGAGTCCAGTTCTCGGACGGCACGCCCTTCAACGCGGCGGCGGTCTGCGCGAACTTCACGCGCTGGTACTCGTTCCCGGCGCCGCTGCAGAGCGACGCTCTCAGCTACTACTGGCAGACGGTCTTCGGCGGGTTCGCCAAGCCGGCACCGGGCGGTCTCGGGCCGGACAAGAGCCTCTACAAGGGCTGCAAGGCGCACGGCCAGTACTCCGTGTCGATCCTGCTCAGGCGACCGTCGTCCTCGTTCCTTGCGGCGATCGGCTTGCCGAACTTCGGGATCGCGAGCCCCACGGCGCTCAAGAAGTACGAGGCGGATGCCGGCACCGTCGACGCGACCGGCGTCTTCCATCCGACGGGCACGTTCGCAACGCAGCATCCGATCGGCACCGGCCCGTACATGCTCCAGTCGTGGACGCCGGGCAACAAGATGGTGCTCGTCGCCAACCCGAAGTACTGGGGGCCGAAGCCCAAGATCAAGCGGATCATCTACATCCCGATCGGTGACCCGTCGGCACGCCTCCAGGCGCTGCAGTCGGGCGAGATCCAGGCGTACGACAACGCGGCGCCGCAGGACTTCGCCACGATCAAGGGCAACAAGAAGTTCAAGCTGTACCTCCGCCCGCCGACGAGCCTCGGCTACGTGGGGATCAACCAGTCGCTCCCGCCGATGAACAACCCGCTCGTGCGGCAGGCGGTGGCGTACGGCCTGAACGGCGCCGCCGTGGCCAAGGCGTTCTACGGCGGAGTCGGTACCCCGGCGACGCAGTTCCTGCCGCCGTCACTCGCCGGGTTCGCCAAGAAGGGCGTCCCTGCCTACAAGTACGACCCCGCGAAGTCGATCGCACTCCTCAAGCAGGCGGGTCTCACGCCCCCTGTGAAGATCGACTTCTGGTGGCCGACGAGCATCTCCCGCCCGTACATGCCTGATCCGCAGCGCAACTTCGAGGCGTTCGCGGCGAGCCTCAACAAGGCAGGCTTCCAGGTCGAGGCGCACTCCTCGCCCTGGCGGCCCGACTACCGCGCAGGCGTGCAGGCGGGCAAGGCTCAGCTGTTCCTGTTCGGCTGGAACCCGGACTTCATCGATCCGGCGAACTACCTCAACGTCCACTTCGGAAGCAAGACAGCGCAGTTCGGCTTCGACAACCAGGCGCTGTTCACGTTGCTGGCAAAGGCAGACGCCGCGTCGAACGCGGACGCGCGGGCTGCGCTCTACCAGCAGGCGAGCGTCCAGGTGATGAAGCAGCTGCCGGTCATCCCGTACGTCTGGGCGGCCGGAGCGATCGTCTTCGACAGCAGCGTCAAGGGCTTCGTTCCGAGCCCCGTCGGGACGGTCAACGAGCCGATGTCCTCCCTCTCGTTCGGCTAGGGAGAGAAAGTCGAGAACGCAGCCGACGGACGACTAGATGCTTCGATTCATCGTCCGTCGGCTGCTGCTTCTCATACCGATCCTCATCGGGCTCTCGATCCTGGTCTTCGTGTGGATCAGGGCGCTGCCGGGATCACCCGCCGAGTCGCTCCTGGGCGAGCACGCCACGCCGGAGGCCGTCGCACAGATCCGTCATCAGTACGGGCTCGACGAGCCCGTCTACGTCCAGTACTGGGCGTACCTGAAGACGCTCGCGAGCGGCGACCTCGGCACCAGCATCGCGAGTACGCGCACGGTCACCTACGAGCTCGAGCACCGTTTCCCGGCGACCATCGAGCTGGCTCTCGCGGCGATGATCTTCGCGATCGGCGTCGGTGTGCCGCTGGGCTTCCTCTCGGCGAAGAGATACCGGTCCGGCGTCGACCACGCGGGCCTTGCGGCATCGCTGATCGGGATCTCGATCCCGATCTTCTTCCTCGCGATCATCCTCAAGTACATCTTCTCCGTGCGGCTCGGCTGGCTCCCGAGCATCGGTCGCGAGGACACGCTCAGCGAGGCGGAGCACCCCACGAACTTCTACGTCCTCGACGGGATCATCACGGGCAACCTCGGCGGCGTCCTGGGACGCGATCAAGCACCTGATCCTTCCCGCGATCGCGCTCGGGTCCATCCCGCTGGCGATCATCTCGCGCATCACCCGCGCTTCGGTGCTCGACGTCCAGAACGAGGACTACGTGCGCACGGCCCGGGCCAAGGGGCTGGCGCCGCGCACGGTCGACCGCCGCCACGTGATGCGCAACGCGCTGCTGCCCGTCACCACGATCATCGGCCTCCAGATGGGCCTCCTCCTGAGCGGCGCGGTGCTCACCGAGACGGTCTTCGCCATCCCGGGAATGGGCTCGTGGCTCAAGGAAGCGATCTTCAACCGCGACTACCCGGTCCTCCAGGGAGGGATCCTCTTCCTCGCGGTCGTGTTCGTCTTCGTCAACCTGCTCGTCGACATCACCTACGCCCTCCTGAACCCGCGTGTCAGGGTGAGCTGACGTGAGCATCGCCGAGATCGAGGCACACGAGCTCGAGGGTCACCCCGCCGCCGGCGGCCTCTGGAGCGATGCGTGGCGGCGCCTGCGGAAGAACCCGGGTGCCATCGTCGGCTTCGTCCTGGTGGGACTCTTCGTCTTCGTCGGCATCTTCGCCCCGTGGCTCGCACCCCACTCGCCACTCGACCAGGATTTGAGCCTGATCGCAAACGGGTGCTGCCCCGGACCCTCCCGCGAGCACTGGTTCGGAGTGGACGAGCTCGGCCGGGACGAGTTCTCCCGCGTCCTCTACGGGGCTCGCTCGTCGCTCGTGATCGGGGTCGTCGCCGTTGCAGTCGGCATGTCCGTCGGCCTCGTGCTCGGGGCGATCGCCGGCTACTTCGGCCGATACAGCGACTCCATCGTGATGCGCCTCATGGACATCATGCTCGCGATCCCGGGCTTGCTCCTCGCGATCGGGGTCGCGGCGATGCTGGGACCGGGACGATGGCAGATCATGGTTGCGGTCGGTGTTGCCAGCATCCCGATCTTCGCACGCCTCGTCCGGGGATCGATCCTCGCCCAGCGCGAGAACGACTTCGTGCTTGCAGCCCGGTCCGTTGGCGTGCCGCGTCGCTCGATCCTGGTCTCTCACATCCTGCCGAACTCGATGTCGCCCGTGATCGTCGCGGGGACGCTGGCCCTTGCGACCGCCATCATCGACGTCGCGGGCCTGACGTTCCTCGGCCTGGGCGCCCAGGATCCGTCCCAACCGGAGTGGGGCGCGATGCTCACCAACGCCAACAACTATCTCCAGAACGCACCGTTCCTGGCCATCATCCCCGGCCTCGCGATCGTCATCTCGGTGCTCGGCTTCAACCTGATCGGCGACGGGTTGCGGGAAGCGATCGATCCGAAGCTCCGTAGCCGTTGACCGAGCCGCTGCTCTCGGTCGACGATCTTCGCGTCGAGTTCTGGACTGAGCGCGGGACGATCCACGCGGTCAACGGGATCTCCTTCGACGTCGGCCCCGGCGAGACACTCGGCATCGTCGGCGAGTCCGGATGCGGCAAGAGCGTGACATCGCTGGCGCTGCTCGGCATCTTGCCGCGCGCGGGGAAGGTGGTCGCCGGAACGGCGATGTTCGGCGGGCGCAACCTGCTCGCGCTCTCGGACGCCGAGCTGCGCCGGGTACGCGGCAGGGAGATCGCGATGATCTTCCAGGATCCCATGACCAGCATGAATCCGGTCCTCACGGTCGGCCGACAGATCCGTGAGGCGCTGGAAACGCACTTCGGGATGAGGCGAGCCGCGGCGGACGCGCGAGCAGCGGAGCTTCTGGATCAGGTCGGGATTCCCAGTGCCAGGAATCGGCTTCGCGACTACCCGCACCAGTTCTCGGGCGGCATGCGGCAGCGCGCGATGATCGCGATGGCGCTGGCCTGTGAGCCGAAGCTTCTGATCGCGGACGAGCCGACGACGGCGCTCGACGTCACGATCCAGGCCCAGATCCTCGACCTTCTCCGCTCGCTCGCCACCGAGCAGAACACGGCGCTCGTGTTGATCACGCACGATCTCGGCGTCGTAGCCGGCATGTGCGAGCGCGTGCATGTCATGTACGCGGGCATGTTCGCGGAGACGGGGAGCGCCGAGAACCTGTTCGCGCGACCGCGCCATCCGTACACGCTCGGCCTGCTGCAGAGCGTTCCTCGTCTCGACGCGGCACGTCGCGCAAAGCTCCTGCCCATCGAAGGCACGCCGCGCGACATGCTCAGCACCCCCACCTCGTGTCCGTTCGCGCCGCGCTGCAAGTACATGATCGACCAGTGCCTGCACGACGTGCCGGCGCTCCGTCCGATGGATACGGGCCACGATGCGCGGTGTGTGAACCCGGTCCCCGCCGACGCGTGGCAGCGCGTGCGCGAGGGCGTCACGTGAGCGACGTGCTCGTGGACGTCGAAGAGCTTCGGGTCTGGTTCCCGATCAAGAGCGGGCTCGTCCTCGATCGCCACGTCGGGGACATCAAGGCCGTCGACGGCGTGACGCTTTCGATCCGTCGCGGAGAGACGCTCGGTCTCGTGGGCGAGTCGGGATGTGGCAAGTCGACGGTGGGGCGTGCGATCATCCGCCTCTACGAGCCCACGGCGGGGAAGATCGTGTTCGACGGAGTGGACATCACTCACGCGAGCGAGTCGAACCTGCGCCAGAGCCGCCGGCGGATGCAGATGGTGTTCCAGGACCCGTTCGCGTCGCTGAACCCCAGGCACAGCGTCGGCCGCATCGTGGGCGAGCCGCTGCGCGTGCACAACATCACGCAGAGCCGAGGCGAGGCGAACGAGCGTGTGCGTCTACTGCTCGAGCGGGTCGGGCTGCCCGCGGACGCCGCAACCCGCTACCCGCACGAGTTCTCGGGTGGCCAGCGGCAGCGGATCGGCCTTGCCCGGGCGCTCGCCGTGAACCCGGCGTTCATCGTCTGCGACGAGCCCGTCTCCGCCCTCGACGTCTCGATCCAGGCGCAGATCGTGAACCTCCTCGAGCACCTCCAGCAGGAGTTCGGGCTGACGTACCTCTTCATCGCGCACGACCTCGCCGTCGTGCGGCACATCTCCGACCGGATCGCCGTGATGTACCTCGGGAAGATCGTCGAGGTCGCACCGGCCGACGACCTCTACGACAACCCGCTCCACCCTTACACGCTGACGCTCCTCTCGGCGATCCCGATCCCGGACCCGGCCGTCGAGCGAAACCGCCGCCCTATCCTTGTGCAGGGCGATCTACCGAGCCCCGCCAACCCTCCGGCCGCCTGCCGGTTCCACACGCGCTGCCCGTTCGTGCAGCCGACGCGATGCCGCGAGGACGAGCCGATCCTCCGGACGCTCGACGGTCATCTCGTAGCGTGTCACTTCGCGGAGCAGATCCGTGCCGGATCCATCAAGCCCGTGGTCCGCGAGCCGGTGCTCGACGCCGAGCTCGACGAGTCGCGCGCCGAGCCGCTGCCCGACCTGCCGCCGACGTAGCGCGCCCGGGTGGCCTACCTCGTTCGAGGTACCTCTCACCCTAAAGCGCGATCCCGAGCGCGCCGATACGCACTCTGTGGACGCCGCTGAGCGTAAGGAGATCCTGAACCGTTACCGCGACCACAGCCGCCGATTCGAGGCGGCTGCGGCGCGCCGGAACTCGACGCGTTCCGGGGCCGTGATCCCCTTCACGCCGCCGCCCGCTCTCCGCGAGCTCGAGCAGGAACCGACCGCCCGCGAGATCGAGGTCCTCCAGCTGGTTGCCGACGGCCTGGTGAACCGCGAGATCGGTCAGCGGCTCTTCCTCTCAGAGGAGACGGTCAAGTCGCACGTCCGCCATCTGCTGGCGAAGCTTCAGGCGCGCAGCAGAGCCCACGCCGTAGCCGTTGGCTTCCGGCGTGGGCTCATCGCTTAACACATTCGCGGGCCATTCTCGCCCCCTTGCCTCTCTGGCGATCCCCCGGACGGGGGACGCCTATGAGGTTCGCAGCGACGAGGATCTGCCTTCTTCTACCACTCCCTCACGCCGGCGGACACGACGGCGCGGAGAAGGTTGCGGACGATGAGCTTGCGCACATCTACTCCTAGGTTGGGAACTGACGGCGATCGGAAGCTTATACCTCAAACGGGGGATGCGCCAGCCTCGGTTGAGGGAGTCCCTACGCGCGTCCAGTCTCGGGACACGGCTCGCTGGAAGCTCCTTGCTTACTCGGTAGGTCTTGGTGGTCTAGCGGTCGCCATCGGCGCAGCGCTTGTCTTGTCTGGCGCTGCGATTGGAAATCCGTGGGTGGTCATCGCTCTCTGCGTTGCTGCGGTGCTAACGGATCGAGCGTCAGTACGACTCAGCGACACGACGGATCTCACTGTGTCTCCGGTTGTGACGCTCTTCGCGGCAGTCCTTTTCGGGCCGCTCGCAGGAGGGTTGGTAGGGGCAGCGTCAGAACTCGGTGATGGCGAGCTCTTCCACCGATCCACCAACAACCGTTCGCCACGCCTGAAGTGGCTGACCTACACGAGCACCCGGTTCATCTCGGGCGCTCTGATGGGACTCACCGCCCAGGCGATCCTCGCCCAGTCGGCCTCCACGGTTGGATTGTTCTTGGCGACGATCGCAGCGTCAGCAGTCGGCGAGGCGTCGGAGATCGGCTTTGCCGCCCTCACGGGCTGGGTTCGACGCAGTCGCACCAACGTGATTCGAACCGTCGGTCCGATGATGGCGACCGCGGTGTGTGTGTACGCGCCGGTTGTTGCCAGCCTCACGTTTGCATATGAAGAGATCTCACCCTGGTCGGCGCTCCTCTTCCTCGCGCCAGCGCTCGCCGCCCAGCAACTCTTCAACCTGTATCAGGAGAAGGCGCGGCTTTACGAAGAGCAAGTTGAGCTTTCTGACGGACTCAAGGTCGCCAACCGACTTCTGCGGGACGCAAACCTGTCGTTTGCCACAGCGCTAGTGCAAACGCTCGAAGAGAGTGACAGGTATACGGCAGGTCATTCCCGCGCCGTCGCTACGTACTCACGCGACATCGCCGCCGCGCTGGGGTTGCCGCCCGAAGAGCAGGAGCGCAGCTTCGTAGCCGGTCTCGTCCATGACATCGGGAAGATCGGGCTGCCGCCCTCTGTGCTCAACAAGGAGGGCCGCCTCACGCTTGATGAACGCCGCCAGATGGAGCGCCACTCCGAGATTGGGGAGCGGATCCTGTCCAAGGTTGATGCATACGCCGACGTTGCGTTGATCGTTCGTCATCACCACGAGCGCATTGACGGCCACGGTTACCCCGACGGGATCCTCGGACCCGAGATCCCGACGATCTCGCGAATCATCGGCGTGGCGGATGCATACAACGCGATGACCTCGGACCGACCGTATCGCCCGGCCATGGTGTATCCAGCCGCTCGAGACCGTCTCCTCCAGGCAATGGGGAGCCAGTTCCACACCGACGCGGTCGTGGCTCTCGTCTCGCTGCTGGCTGATGCTGGGGAGGACTACCGCTACGCCCGAGGCCCCGGATTCGGTGTTGCGGACGAGGTAGCGTCTCCGCCTGACATCGCCCCCGTGTCTGCAGTTGCATCGGATGGCGTCGCGTAGCCACGCTGCGCAGCGTTAAGCATCAGCGCTTTCCGCGAGTGGACACCGAGCTTGTCGTAGACACGGTGCGTATGAGCCTTCACCGTGCTCTCTGCGATGAACAAGCGGCGCCCAATCTCCGCGTTGGACAGGCCTTCACAGACCAGCGCGTGGACCTCCTGCTCGCGCGCAGAGAGCGTCGCTGCGGGGTCGAGGATGGCGGCAGTCGTAAGCCCAAGTGATCCGAGCAGCCGTCCGTCACCCGCACGTCGAACCACGAACAGAGCTTCGTCGCGCATGTTCGAGGACAGAAGCGAACTGAGGATCGCCACGTTCGCGCGATACGCGGTCACGGCGAAGTCCAGAGCTCCGCGATCGAGCGCCCTGCGCAACAGTTCTTCGCACCGTCCGACCACATCAGAGTCGCGCAGCTTCACCGCACAGACGGTTTCCACCGCCTCATAGAGAGACACCGTTTCGACACCGCGAGTACGAGCGATCGACGCCTCGGCGAGGCGCCGTGCATCCTCAACACGTCCGATCGTCGCAAGTGCGAGCGCACGTGACCCAAGTGCCTCGCCGATAATCGAGGGCTGAATGTGATCCCCGTACGCTGGCGGCTCCGTCGCGCAGGCCTCCGCGACTTCCCCGGCCTGAAGAAGAATCCGGACACGAATGGCATACGCGTTGACGACGCCAGCCACATCATTGAGCCGTCTTGATTCGTGGTTGGAGAGGTCTGCGGCCGAAAGGGCGTCGTCGAATCGGTTGAGCCCCGCAAGCGCCACGGCCCGCGTTGCGAGGGCGTACGGCAAACCAAGATCGACGCGATGGTCGGTTGCGTCGTGCAGAAGCGCCTCAGTCGTGACGAGTGCCTCGTCGTAGTGCGCCCCGAGAGCAAGCGCCCATCCGTGCACGGTGCGGAAAGAGCAGCGTACGAATGGGTCGTCGATTCGATCCACAAGTTCTGTTGCCGCCCTGCTCTCCGCAAGATGCCGTACGACACCGAACCGAAGCCCCACCAACATTTGCTTGTCGGCCAGCCGCACCTGGTCCCGTACGTCCGACGTGTTGACAGAGCTCCGAAGGCCGTCGAGCAGCGCGTGCGCCTCGGGGCGTTCGAGGGCTGCCGTGCACACGAGCTCGCCCCACCGCGCGTCGCGCTCGTGCGCTTCGGTCAGCGCGAACCCGAGCGCGTCGCGATACAGGTCGAGCGCTTCCTCGTCGCGGGACCCGGCGTGGGCCGCACGTGCTGCAGTCATCGCGATCCGGTAGCGCAGCGCGCCCGTCGTCTGCTCGTCCGAGAGTGCGGCGCGGGCGAGGGTCAGCGCGGTCAGATGCCGTCCTCGGCGCAGCTCGAGCTCGATCTCGGCGAGCGAGACGATCGGCCCGCGGAAACGCCGTGCGCGGGCGTAGCGCACCCACTCGCGTAGCACCGGGAGCCGGCCCGCGTTGAGCGTGTCGTCGATCGCGTCGAGCATGAGGTCGCCGAGCTCGTCGTCGATCTCGAACCGTCGAACGAGCTCGAAGGCTGGATCCCAGTCGCGTCGCTCGCGGTACAGGCCGAGCGCGTCGACCGCCGCACCTCGGAGCTCGCGCGTCGCGTCGGTCCGGCCTCGGCTTCCGAAGAAGGCCTCGGCGAGGGGGTGCAGCTCGAGACGACCGTCGCGCTCGTCCATCAGGCCGAGTGCGAGCGCCTCGTCGCAGGTCGTCCTTGCTCTGTCGGCGCCGAGGACGGTCGCGGCGAGCTCCCGGTCGACGAGCGGCATCGCAGCGAGTGTCGCGATCCCCGTGCGGAGCGTCGGGTCGAGCCCACGATAGATCTCTTCCGCGAAGAGGTCGTAGAGGGCCGCGGGAGAGCGTTGCTCGTCGACGCCGGCGTCGGGAACCATCGCCGCGAGACCGACGACGGCGGGCCAGCCGCCGGCCAGCGCAACGAGCCCGAGCGTCTCCACGCGCGAGCCGTCGAGGACGAGCTCTGCCTCGTCGGTGCTCATCGCGAGCACGGACTGGGGCACCTCGAGCACCGCGCCGGACAGGATGTCCCTGGGAGGCACCCATACAGGGCGCACTCGGCTCGCCAGCAGCAGCCCTACGGGGGCAGCACCGGCGAGCGTCTCGACGAATCGCTCCGTTGCCTCGGACTCGGCGAGGTGGTGGTAGTCGTCGATCACGACCAGGCCGTCGTCCGGCCACGAGCCGAGATCCTCGGCCAGCATCTCCGCGAGCAGAACGGCTTCGCGTTCGGGATCCTGCGTGATGCCGAGCCGCTCGAGCATCCGTGTGCCGGCTCGTGGAACGACGATCGACGTCGCGCGAGCCAATCCACGCGCAACGACGGCCACGTCCGTCGCCGACGGTCGAGCACGGAACCACCCCACGACCCGGCCGTCCCGCGGAGCCCACTGCTCGAGGAGGATCGTCTTCCCGTACCCCGACCCTGCGACGAGCATCCGGATGCGCGCGGTCGAGAGGTCGAGGGCGCATGTGAGCCGAGGGCGCTCGATGATCCGGCGCCCGCGGATCGTCGGCTTCCGTGGCTCGTCTGCCATCGGGGTCGCGCTGACGCTACTCCTCTCCCCTCGGTCTGGAAAGTGGCACCCGCGGCCGGCCTCGGCGGGCCGCGGGTGCCTGCCGTCAGCGGCTCCGTGGGGGTCGGAGCCTGACGAGGGCGGGGACGTATGGGTCCTCACCGGTGAGCAGGCGGAACGCGGCGGGAATCTGTCGCCGCCGCGGGACGCCGAGCTTCACGCGGAGCGCGTCGCTGTGTGCCCGCGCCGTCCGGGCGGAGATCCCGAGGGAGCGCCCCACCTCGTCGTTCGAGCACCCGGCCGCGATCAGCGCCACAACCTCGCGCTGGCGGACGGTCAGCGGCGCCTCCGTGACGGTGTTCGTCCTCGTCATGGCGCGATTCTTCCGTCCCTCGTTCGAGTGATCCATTCGTCGAGGGGTGTAACCCGGGGTGTAACCGGTCCTGAGCGACCGTCAGAGCCCGACGGCCATGCCGTCGCCGCGTCCGTCGGAGCCGGCGATCAACCCGTCGCGGACGCGGAGGATCGCCTGGCCGACCCCGAAGGGGTGCTGGACCTGCGCTCGCCGCACGTCGTGGCCGAGACGGATGAGGCGCTCCTCGTCCTGCCAGAGGCCCGGTTCGAGGTGCACCTCCCGGCCGGGACCGACGCGCCAGCGCGGCGCGTCGAGCGCCGCCTGCGGGTCGTCGCCGTGGTCGACGAGCCGCACGACCACCTGGACGTGCCCCTGCGGCTGCATCGCGCCTCCCATCACGCCGAACGGGCCGAGAAGCGCACCGCCCTCGAGGAGCATCCCCGGGATGATCGTGTGGAAGGGCCTGCGCCCGGGGGCGAGCCGGTTCGGGTGGCCCTCGTCCTCCACGAACGACGCGGCGCGGTTCTGGAGGACGACGCCCGTCCCCGGCGCGACCACGCCCGACCCGAACGTCTCGTAGATGCTCTGGATGAGCGAGATCGCGGTGCCGTCCGCATCCACCGCGCACAGGTACGTCGTGCCTCCCCGTGGCAGGACGGACGGAATCGGGTCGAGCGCTCGGCCCTGGTCGACGAGCGCGCGCCGTACGGCGAGGTGGGTCGGGTCGAGCAGCTCCCGTGGCAGCGGGGCGTCGGCGACGTGCGCGTAGACATCCGAGAGCGCGAGCTTCATCGCCTCGATCTGTGAGTGGACACCGGGCTCCAGGCCGTCGTAGAGGCCGAGGGCGATGAGCGCGGCCGCCCCCTGGCCGTTGGGGGGAAGCTCGCAGACCTCGATGCCCCGATACGTGAGCCTGAGCGGCTCCACCCACTCCGAGCGGTGGAGCTCGAGGTCCTGCTCGGTGAGCCACGACGCGCCGGCTATCGCCGCGGCCACACGACCGCGGTAGAACGCCTCCGGTCCCTCGCCGGCGAGGAGCTCGAGCGTCCCGGCGACATCGGGCAGCAGGAAGCGGCCGCCGATCTCGGGGGCCGGATACGGCGGCGTCGCGGCTCTCGCCCACTTGTCCGCGATCCTGGGGGTGCAGGCGACGCCCTGTCGGGCGACGTCGGCTGCCCGTGTGAGTGCCCGATCGAGCCCGAAGCGGCCGAACCGCTCGGCGAGGTCGCTCCAGGCGCGCACGACTCCCGGAACCGTCACGGAGCGCGGGCCGAGCACGTCGACGCGGATCTCGTCCAGCTCGAGCGGCGAGCGGCCGGAGCCGTTGAGGCCGTGGAGCCTTCCGTCGTGCCACACGAGCGCGAACGCATCTCCTCCCAGGCCGTTGTCGGTCGGCTCCGCGACGGTCAACACCGCGGCCGCGGCGAGCGCGGCGTCGACCGCATTGCCTCCCTCGGCGAACGTCGCCAGACCGGCTGCCGAGGCGAGAGGATGGCTCGTCGCGATCATCGACCGGCCGACGACCGCCGGCATCCGGCGCCACCCGCTGGCTCGCGCGGACCCGGTACGGAACAGGGCGGAAAGGTCGAGCTCCACCCGAGGATCCTGGCAGTTTCCCCGGCGTCGATCCCGTGCCATCATGGGGGCGTGAACCTCAAGCGTCCGCGGACGCCCCACTACGACGACCCGGTCGCCGTCGGTCGGAGGTTGCACGCCGCCCGCGAGGCCGCTGGCATCAGCCAGCGGGATCTCGCATTCCCCGGCTGCAGCGCCGCATACATCTCGCGCATCGAGCGCGGTGAACGCGTTCCCTCACTCCAGGTGATGCGGGAGCTCGCGCGCCGGATCGGCATCAGCGAGTCGGTGCTCGCGTACGGAAGGGACCGCATCGACGCCGCCGTGTCGGACGCGGTCGACGCGGTCGAAGCGGCCGAGGCCGCCGGCGACCGCGACCAGCTCGCAAAGGCCTACCGCGCGTTGTCACGGGCGGCGACGCACGCGGCCAAGAGCACTCTCGTAGCCTGATCCACCTAGGATCCACGCCGTGCGACGCGATGCCGACATCGTCGTGGTCGGCGCCGGCATCACGGGCGTGGCGACGGCACGCGCGCTCGCGGGGTACCCGGGGTCTGTCGTCGTGCTCGAGCAGTTCGACGTCGGGCACGCCCGCGGCTCGAGCCATGGGACGTCGCGGATCTTCCGTCTCAACTACGCGGATGAGCGCTTCGTGCGCATGGCCATGGCCTCCGACGTCGCCTGGCGCGAGCTCGAGGCCGAGCGCGGGGAGCGCCTCGTCGAGCGGGTGGGCTGCCTCGATCTCGGACCTGTCGCCGCCGGTACCGCCCGCGCGCTCGCGGCGTGCGGCGCGAGCTACGAGACGCTTGCCGCCGAGGACGTCGCCGAACGCTGGCCGATCGCGGTCGAGCAGGGCGAGACAGGGGTCTTCCAGCCGGACGGCGGCGTCCTGTACGCGGACCGCGCATACGCCGCGCTTCTCGGCGAGGCGGTCGAGCGGGGGGTAGAGGTGCGCGCCGCGACGGCCGTTCGCGCGCTCGCGAGCGACCGCGGGTCGGTCGTCCTGAGCCACGACGGGGGCGAGCTGCGGGCACGGGCGGTGGTCGTGACGGCCGGCGCGTGGGCCGCGGGCCTCGTCGAGGGAACGGGCATCGAGCTCGCGGTCGTGCCGACGCGTGAGACGGTCGTCTACGTCGACCTTCCGGGCGCGGAGCGCCTCCCGCCCGTGATCGACTACGGCAGTGTGCCCGCGAAGGGCGAAGGGGGGATCGCGCGGGTCGGCCAGGCCGCGTACTCGCTCGCCGCGCCGGGTCGGGGCCTCAAGGCCGGGCTGCACCACTCGGGGCCCGCAACCGACCCCGACGACGACCCCGATCCGGACGGCCGGGTGGCTGCCTGGGCGGCGCAGTGGGCCGCTCGCCGGTATCCCGATGCGGGAGCGGCGCTCGCCAGCGAGACGTGCCTCTACACGAACACGGCCGACGAGCGCTTCGTGCTCGAGCGGCAGGGTCGCGTGGTCGTCGGCTCGGCCTGCTCGGGGCATGGGTTCAAGTTCGCGCCGATCGTCGGCCGGACGCTCGCTGCGCTCGCGCGCGCCGCCGCAGACTGAATTCCGAACAACTGCCGTGCACCATCCGCACGATGGGACGGGTATCCGCGATCGTCGGCGTCGTGGTCTGCGTCGTTGCGTGCGCGGCGTGCACGGGGGGTGGCGACACGGCCTCGTCCGGCTCGACGTCCGGTGCCGACGACGCGGCGCGGACGATCGCCGTCTACCTGGCGCGCGACGGCAAGGTCGCGCCCGTCCGACGCGTGATCCACGCGCCGCAGGAGGAGGCCGTGTCGTCGGCGCTCGACGCCCTGACGCGCGCACGGCCGACGGCGGAGGAGCGGAGCGCCGGCTACGTGAACGCCGTCCCGCCTCGGCATGGCGACGTGGAGGTAGCGGGCGGCGTCGCGCGGGTCGTGACGGAGGCCGGGCCGCTCTCGCGGCTCGCGCAGGCGCAGGTCGTCTACACGCTCACCGACCTCCCGGGCGTCGAAAGGGTGGCGTTCGTCGTCGACGGGCGTGAAGGCCGCCCGTTGACGGGCCACGACTTCGAGGCCGAGACGCCGCAGATCCTCGTCCGATCGCCGCTTCCGGGTGAGACCGTCCGGAGCCCGATCCGGCTCGAAGGCACGGCGAACGTCTTCGAGGCGACCGTCTCCATCGATGTCCGAAACGCACGCGGCGCGATCCTCGAGCGCACGTTCACGACCGCCACGTCCGGTACCGGCACCCGCGGCACCTTCGACACGAGGGTCGACGTCCCCGCGCAACCCGGTGACGTCACGGTCGTGGCGTACGAGGCGTCGGCGAAGGACGGAAGCCAGCTCCATGTCGTCGAGGTGCCGCTCGAGCTCACGCGCTAGGTAGGCGCGCCGTTCCCGTCCTGTCGCAGGCAGACTGATCGCGGATGCCGCCGAAGCCCCGCAAGCCGCCGCCGCGCAAAGGTTCCGCCAACAGGAACCTCCTCATCGCCGCAGGAGCGGCCGCGGCAGTCGTCGTCGTCCTCGTGGGCGCCAGCCTCCTGCTCCGCGGCGGCGACTCCGGCGGCGACTCGGCGACGGGCGGCGTCACGGGCATCGCGGAGGCGTCGGCGCTCCTCGACGGGATCCCGCAGGACCGGGCGGAGCTGGGCTCGCAGAAGGCGAAGGTCACGATGATCCAGTTCGAGGATCTCCAGTGCCCGATCTGCCGTCGCTACCAGGCGGAGGGCTTCCCGAGCGTCGTGGACGAGTACGTGCGGCCGGGCAAGGTGAAGCTGCGCTTCGTCGGGATGGCGTTCATCGGGCCCGATTCCGAGAAGGCACTTCTGTACACGCTCGCCGCGGGCGAGCAGGGCAAGCTCTGGCAGTTCCAGGACGCGCTCTACGCGAACCAGGGCGAGGAGAACTCCGGCTGGGTCACGGATACTCTCCTCGAGCAGATCGCCAAGGGCCTCGGGCTCGACTGGGCGAAGCTCAAGAAGGACGCCGACAGCGCAGTGACCCTCCAGCAGGCGAACTCGATGGCGGCGGAGGCGAACCAGCGCCAGATCGAGGGGACGCCGACGTTCTACGTCCAGGTCGGTAACGACCAGCCCTACAAGGTGCAGCCAGGCTCCTTCGATCCCTCGGCGTTCCGCTCGATCCTCGACGACGCGTTGGCTTCCTAGCTGCGCGCGATGAGCGACCGGGCGCTCCGGATCGGCGTTGCGGTCGTCGCGCTGGCGGGCGTCGCGCTCGCCGGGTACCTGACGTACGTCCACTACCAGCCCGAGGCGCTCATCTGCACGGCAGGCGGGGGGTGCGAGACGGTCCAGGACTCCTCCTACGCCGAGCTGTTCGGCGTGCCGGTCGCGTTGCTCGGTCTTCTCTCCTACGTGGCGGTGCTCGTGCTCGTCGCGTGGGACAGCGAGCTCGCCCGGACGCTTGCGGCCGCCGTCGCGCTCACGGCGGTCGGGTTCGTCGTGTACCTCGTCACCCTGCAGGCGTTCGTGATCGACGCCTGGTGCATCTGGTGCCTCGTGAACGACCTCGTGCTCGTCCCGCTGCTGGCGGTGCTGACGGTCTGGCGGGTCCGCCTGGCGTCCGACTAGGCCGGGCCGGCGGGCGCTACGTCATCGGCACCTGGCGGAGGATGCTCGACTCGATGCGGTCGAGGATCTCCATCAGGCTGTCGCCGGTCGCGGTGATCCCGTGGTTGCGCAGGCCGATCACGGCGTGCGACGGATCGGGCTCGCGGTCGATGAGGTCGGCGACCGACTCCGCGAGCTCCTGGGTGCCGCAGGGGTAATTGATGTCCGTCGCCGCAATCCCCTCCATCCAGGCGTGGACGTGGAGGATCGCGCCCACGTCGGGGTGCGCCTGGTAGATCATCCAGTGCTCGATCGCGTCGACCGATACGCGGCGCGGCTCGATCCCCGGCGGGACGCTGATGACCATCTTCGCGTTCGGCTCGTCGTAGCCGGTCACGAGCAGGATGTCGCGGCCCGCCACCTCGAGCTGCGACTTGTCGACGCCGCTCGCGCTCATCCAGAAGCGGTTCGCGTCCTTGCGCGCGGAGAGGTTGCCGTACGAGAGGCCGCCGACCTGATAGAGCCGCATCACGTGGCGCAGATCGCGCTCGTCGAGGTACTCGTGCACCGGGAAGGGCGCGGGCAGGAGGTCGAGATCCTGCATCCGCTTGCCGGCGGCGCCGATGTCGGCGGTCACCTCGTCGCCGTCCCAGAGCTCGGGCTCGAGGTCGGGGACGAACTCGTTGTCGATCACGAGCTTCGACTTCGCGAGCGGTGCGAGGCGGTCGAAGACCTCCTGCGGGTCGTCCGAGATCTTGTACGTCCCGCGCTCCATCGTCGTGAACCAGACGCCCTGGTCGGGGACATGGAGGACGACGACGTTGGCGAGCGTGCGCACGAGCATCGGGTAGCTCGTCTTGAGCACGTCCTCCGGCATGGCGTCGAGCTCGTAGAACGACGCGGAGTACGTGCCGCGGGACTGCCGGCGGAACGCCTTCGGCTCCTTCGCGTCGAACATGTTGAGGACGAAGTCGGCGTCGGCGATGTCGTCGACGAGGGTGAACCCGTCCGCCTCGAATGCCGCCCCGACCGACCGGACCCACGCCTCGTGCTCCGGCGAAGTGGCCGTGCCCCAGATCGCGTACGCACGCATGGCGCAACTCTACTCCTCCGCATTGGCGCCCTCGTCGTGCGTGCGCCCGGCTCACGCGTCGCTCGTGCCGCGAGCCCGGCTACGCTCCTCCCGTGACGCGCGTCCTCTCCTCGCTCCCGGTGGGAGAGCGCATCGGGATCGCGTTCTCCGGCGGCCTCGACACGACCGTGGCGGTCGCGTGGATCCGCGAGAAGGGAGCCGTCCCGTACGCCCTCACGGCAGATCTCGGCCAGTACGACGAGGACGACGTCGCCGGCATCCCGGCGCGCGCCACCGCCGTCGGAGCCGAGGAGGCGATCCTCGTCGACTGCCGTCCGCACCTGGTGCACGAGGGGCTCGTCGCGCTCCGCTGCGGCGCGTTCCACGTCTCGTCGGGAGGCAAGACCTACTTCAACACGACGCCGCTCGGGCGGGCCGTCACGGGGACGATGCTCGTCAACGCGATGCGCGAGCACGGCGTCGACGTCTGGGGCGACGGCTCGACGTACAAGGGCAACGACATCGAGCGGTTCTTCCGCTACGGGCTCCTCGCGAACCCCTCTCTCAGGATCTACAAGCCGTGGCTCGACCCGCTGTTCGTCGACGAGCTCGGCGGCAGGAAGGAGATGAGCGAGTGGCTCGCCGAGCGGGGCCTCCCGTACCGGGCGAGCGTCGAGAAGGCGTACTCGACGGACGCGAACATCTGGGGCGCGACGCACGAGGCCAAGGAGCTCGAGCTCCTCGACCGGTCGATGCACCTCGTCGACCCGATCATGGGGGTCGCGCACTGGGATCCGGCGGTCGCGATCGCCCCGGAGGTCGTGACCGTCCGCTTCGAGGAGGGATGGCCGGTGGCGCTCAACGGCGCCGCGTTCGACGACCGGGTCGCGCTCGTGCTCGAGGCGAACGCGATCGGCGGCCGCCACGGGCTCGGGATGTCCGACCAGATCGAGAACCGCATCATCGAGGCGAAGAGCCGAGGCATCTACGAGGCGCCCGGCATGGCGCTCCTCTTCCTCGCCTACGAGCGGCTCGTGAATGCGATCCACAACGAGTCGACGATCGACGAGTACCGCGCGAGCGGTCGCCGGCTGGGGAGGCTGCTCTACGAGGGGCGCTGGTTCGACCCGCAGGCGCTGATGCTGCGCCAGAGCCTCGCAAGCTGGGTGGGCGGCGCCGTGACCGGCGAGGTGACGGTCGAGCTCCGGCGCGGCGACGACTGGACGATCCTCGACACGGTCTCGGAGAACGCGACGTACCGCCCCGAGCGCCTGTCGATGGAACGGGTCGAGGATGCGGCCTTCGGGCCGCTCGACCGGATCGGCCAGCTGACGCTGCGCCTTCTCGACATCGAGGACTCGCGGGGGAAGCTCGCGCTCTACGGCCGCCTCGGGCTGACGGGCGGTGACGAGGCCCTCGGCGAGCTCGCATCCGGCGACGACTGACCGCTACACGACGTCGCCGGCGCGCTCGATCACGACGACCGGTACGCGCGCCGCGGGGCTGAGATGGAGCAGCGTGCGCACGATCTCGGCGCAGTCCTCCGGCTGGATCATGTCGGCGCTCTCGATGCCGGTCCACGCCGCCATCGGCGTGTCGACGAACGCGGGGCAGATCGCCGTCGCCCGGACGCCCGTCTGCGTCTCCTCACGGACGAGCGACCGCGTGAGGGCGATGAGAGCCGCCTTCGAGGCGCCGTAGATCGCGAGCCCGGGCGTCGCGATCGTGCCGGCGATCGACGCGAGGTTGACGACGTACCCGCGCGAGACCCTGAGCGCCGCGAGCGCCTCGCGGGTCACGAGGAAGGCGCCGCGCAGGTTGACCTCCTGCTGGACGTCGAACTGCTTCGTCGATATGTCGCCGATGTTGCCCCCGATCCCCACGCCGGCCGAGTTGACGAGGACGTCCAGGCCACCATGGGCCTCGAGGTGCGCCGCTACGAGCCGGGCACAGTCTTCCTCCTGCCTGACGTCGACCGCCACCGCGGTTGCCCCGAGGTCGCCGGCGGCGGCCTCGAGCCGCTCGACCTTCCGGGCCGCAAGCGTGAGCCCGTACCCCTCGTCGTGCAGCATGCGCGCGATCGCGAGCCCGATACCCGACGACCCACCGGTGACGAGCGCGCTCGGCACGCGGCGATCCTCTCACAGACGGAGGCCGCCCGGGTCCGGCGGCCTCCGCGGTGCACGAGAGAGGGGGAGGGGGGAGTCCTCTCGTCTGGCCACCGTCTACGAGGTCGCGGGCGCGAGTCCTTCCCTACACTCGCAGGGTGACGCAGCCGACGCTGACGAGCCTCGCCAGGGCCGGCGGGTGCGCGGCGAAGTACCCGGCCGCACGGCTCCAGGAGCTCCTCGGTGGCATCGTCCCGGCGGACGCAGAGGACCTGATCGTCGGCCTCGACCCTGCGGACGACGCCGCGGTGTATCGACTGGACGACCGCACGGCGCTCGTCTTCACCGTCGACTTCTTCCCGCCCGTCGTCGACGACCCCCGGACGTTCGGTCGGATCGCGGCGACGAACGCTCTCAACGACGTGTTCGCCATGGGGGGGCGGCCGCTGCTCGCGCTCTCGGTGACCGCGTTCCCGGAGGAGCTGCCGGTCGAGGTGCTCGGCGAGGTGCTCGCAGGTGCCGCCGAGGCGACGCGGGAGGCCGGCGCGATCCTCGCCGGCGGACACACGATTCGCGACGACGAGCCGAAGTACGGGCTCGCCGTCGTCGGCACCGTCCACCCGGAGGGAGTGTGGCGAAAGAGCGGCGCGCGCCCGGGTGACGCGGTCTTCCTCACGAAGCCGCTCGGCACCGGGCTGGTTCTCCAGGCCGTACGTGAGGGGCGTGCACCGGAGGGTGCGCTCGAGGCGGCGATCGAGGCGATGACCGAGCTCAACCGCGACGCGGCGGACGCGCTGCACTCGTTCTCGCCGAACGCGGTGACGGACGTCACGGGCTTCGGCCTCCTGGGTCACGCACACGAGACGGCCGAGCGGTCGGGTGTGCGCATCGAGCTGTCCGCGCAGCGGCTGCCGGCGCTCCCCGGCGCGCTCGACCTTGCCGCGGCCGGCGTGCGAACGGGCGGCGACCCGCGCAACCGGGACTTCGCCGGCCCGCACGTCGACTGCGACGCGGCGCCCGAGCTGGCGGCGCTCGCCTACGACCCGCAGACGGCCGGTGGGCTGCTCGTCACGCTCCCGCGCGACAAGCGCGTCGTCCTCGAGGCGACGTTCGCGGCCGCGGGGCTTCCGCTCTACGCGGTCGGGACCGTGGAGGAGGGACGCGGGGTGGCGCTGTCGTGAGCCTGCGCGCCCGCCTGCGGGAGCCGGTCGCGCCCGAGCGCTTCATCCGTCTCGCCGTCGCCACGGTCGTCGTGCTCGGCCTCGTCGTCACCTCGGGGGCATTCGTGCGTCTGACCGGGTCGGGCCTCGGCTGCGACAACTGGCCGCGATGCGGCTCGACGCCGTTCCCCGCGCTCCGCTTCCACCCGATGGTCGAGTTCGGAAACCGGCTGGTCGCGGTCTGCGGGATCCTCGCCTCGCTCCTGACGTGGTATGCCGCGCGCCGGGTCGCCGGCCTCCCCCGCTGGGTGGTCGGCGTGGCACTGGCCGCGTTCCTCGGCACGGTGGCGCAGATCCCCCTGGGCGGGATCACGGTCATCCTCGATCTCCATCCGCTGGCGGTGATGTCCCACTTCCTGCTCGCGCTCGTCGTGGTGGCGCTCTCCGTCGTCGTCGCGTTCGAGGCGTGGAGCCTGGTGAGCGGCCTCGGCGCACCCGTCGTGCCACGGTGGCTGCGCCTCGTCGGGCTCGTCGGCGTCGTCGCGTGCGCCGCGATGGTGGTCACCGGGGCGATCGCCACGGCGTCCGGCCCGCATCCGGGAGCCGACCAGGAGGTGCATCGGCTCGGTCTCGGGATCCGCGACACCGTCTATGTCCACGTCCGGGCGACCGCGGTGTTCGGGATCGGCCTCCTGTTCGTCGGGTGGCAGCTGCTGCGGGCTCGGCGTGAGGCGCCCGGGGTCGTGCGCCTGGCGCTCGTCCTGCTCGCGGTGCTGCTCACGCAGATGCTCGTGGGCGAGATCCAGTACCGGAATGCGCTCCCATGGGGTCTCGTGCTCGTCCACGTGACGCTCGCCGCGACGATCTGGGGGCTGACCGTTGCCGTCGCCTACGTCCTCTGGCGCCCGCCGCTTGCGCTCGTCGCACCCGCCGTCCGACGGACGGAGGCGCTCGGCGAGCCGCTGCGGTCACGCTGACGGTCGTTACGCTGCAGCCATGGCCTCCGAGAATCTCCGCGTCGTGGAGCACCCGACGCTCCGGCGCCCGGTCATGGTGACGGCCTTCAAGGGATGGAACGACGGGGGCCAGGCGGCGACCGTGGCGGCCGGCTACCTCGTGCAGCAGTGGGACGCGACACGCTTCGCGGACATCGACCCCGAGGCGTTCATGGACTTCCAGGCCGTGCGGCCGACGGTCACGCTCGACGAGGGCCTGAGCCGGCGGATCGAATGGCCCGAGAACGCCTTCTACCACGCCTCCATCCCGGGGGCCGATCGCGACGCGGTGATCCTCGTCGGCGTCGAGCCGAACTACCGCTGGCGCGGGTTCACCGACATCGTGACCGGCCTCGCCCACGATCTGGGCGTCGAGCTCGTCGTGACCCTCGGCGCGCTGCTGGCGGACGTGCCCCACACGCGTCCCGCGCCGGTGACGGGTGCGGCGACCGATCCCGCCCTGGTCGAGGAGCTCGGGCTCCAGCTGTCGCGCTACGAGGGGCCGACGGGGATCGTCGGCGTCCTGCACGACGCCTGTCGCGGCGCCGGTCTACGGTCGGTCAGCCTCTGGTCGGCCGTGCCGCACTACGTGTCCCTCGCGCCGAGCCCGCGCGCCGCCAAGGCCCTGTGCGTCAGGCTCTCCGACCTGCTCGGGACACCGATCGACATGACCGAGCTCGACGAGGCCGAGGCGGAGTACGCCGCCCAGGTGAGCGAGGCGGTCGCCTCCGACCCGGACACCCAGGCGTACGTCGAGGAGCTCGAGCAGCGCGCGGACACGATCGAGTCCTTCGCCGAGGGCGGCGAGCTGCCGACCGGCGAGTCGCTCGCTGCCGAGCTGACCCGGTTCCTCCGCGAGCACGAGCACCGAGAGCGCCCGACGGACGAGCCGGAGGGCCAGCAGCCCTAGAGCTCGGCTGCCTGCTCGGCCGGGGTCTCGGCCGTCGAGGCGGTGTCGTCCGGCTTGCCCCGCTCCGGGGTCGGCTCGTCCGGGCCTACGCCGTTCGACGAGCCGTCCGTCGCCGCCTGGGCGGTGTCGGCGTCGGCGGGCTTCTTCTTGCGCCTGCGCCGGCGGGACTTCCGAGCCGGCGCCTTCGGGGCCGGGAGGCTCTCGGCCAGCGAGCTTGCGATGTCCTGGATCGGTCCGAGCTCCTCGCGCGCGCCGTCGAGCGTCGCGTTCGCGCGCGGCGTGTAGCCCTCGGCCGACGCGAGGAGCGCGGCCCCCACGGGCAGTGGCAGCGCCGCTGCGATCCGGACGAGCTGCGCGACGTTCTCCTCGTGGCGGTGCCCGCGCGAGTTCGCCACGGCGCCGAGAAGACGCTTTGCCTCGGGGAACTCCTGGCTCGCCTTGCGGTCGAGTGTCTTGCGGACGGCGCGCGCGAGGCGCCACGTCCAGCGGCCGAGGATCTGCTCGGGCGCGGCCGCCTTGCCGTCTCCCACCGCCCGGAGGAGGATGCGGACACCGGCCGCCCGATCCTTGTCCCACGGCGGCGCCTGGGTGACGAGGGTGACGAGATCGTCGAAGTCGGCGCGGTCGATCGGGGTCGCGACGCGGTCGGCGAGCGCCGTCATCCGGAGCCGGCGGTTGGGGTTCTCCGCGGCGCACACGGAGAGGAACGTCTCGAGCGCGACCTTGTCGGCGCGCCCTTCGGCGAACTTCCGCGCGAACTCGGCGCGCTGGTCGAAGCGGATCTGGCGCCCCGCGATCGTCGCCCAGAAGCGTTGCTCGTCCTCGTCGAGGAAGCGCGGGTCGACACGCTGCCACTCCCGCTGGATCACGGCGAGGCGGCGGCCGACGTCCTGCGTGACGGGGACGAGCCAGGGCGCCGGCGACAGACGGCGGCGCGCGCGTCGCGCCGACCGCCGTCGGGGGGCAGGCGTGACGCGGGCTCCCTCGCGGTAGAAGTCGGAGTCGAGCAGCGAGTGGAGCGAGACGACCCGATCCGAGTGGGTCGCGCCCTTCGGGACGAAGTCGACGACGATGCCTGCTTCCTTGCGCGGGTGCGTGCGCATGATGCGTCCGATCCGCTGCTGGTAGACGCGCTTCGACGCCGTCGGCGCGAGATGCATGCACACGGTGGCGCGCGGGGAGTTCCAGCCCTCGGCGAGGAGCTGCGCGTTGACGAGGACGTTGATCTCGCCGCGCTCGTAGGCCGCGAGCGTCTCGGCGAGCTCGCGCGGGGGCGTGCGGCCGGAGACGGCCATCGTCTTGAGCCCGGCGGCGCGGAACTCCTGGGCGAGGTTGTAGGCGTGGTCGACACCCGCCGCGTAGACGATCCCCGGGGTCGCGCCGAAGCGGTCGCGGTAGAGGCTCGCGGCGGCCTGGTTGAGGGCGACATGGTCGAGCGCCGCCGCGAGGGCGCGCTCCTCGAAGTCGCCGCCGACGATCGGGACCGAGTTGATCGCGGCGACCGGCGGCACGCGGAGCGAGCGGAGCGGCGCGATCAGGCCGCGCCGGGCCGCGTCGGTGAGAGGAAGGTCGTCGACCGAGGCAGGGAAGACGTCCGACACCTGCTTCGCGATCAGCTGCTCGGTGGCCGTCATCCCGATGTAGAGCGGCTCCGAGAACGAGCGGATCGCCGTCGAGGTCTTCTCGCCGAGCGCCGTGTGGGCCTCGTCGCAGATGACGAGCTGGTACGCGCTCCGCGACAGCTCGTTGCCGTGGCGGGCGAACCAGGCGTACGTCTGGATGGTGAGGGGGTCCGGCCCGAGCGGCTCCTTGCCACCTTCGATCGCGTCGACGAGGCGGTCGCCGTACCCCTCCGTCGTCAGGTCGCGGCGGAACTGGTCGACGAGGAGGCGGCGGTGGGTGAGGATGAGGACGCCGAGGTGGCGCGCGGCCTCGACGAAGCCCGCCGCCGCGATCGTCTTGCCGGACGCGGTCGGGTGGCGGAAGCGGTATCGGCGTGACGCGCCCGGATCCTCGCCCGTGAAGGACGGCTCCTCCGGCTCGTCGCCCTCCTCGTCGACCAGGTCGACGTCCTCCTCGTCTTCCTCCTCCTCGACGAGCTCGGCGACGCTGCCGTTCGTCGAGCCGTTGCCGTTCTCCTCCGCGCTGCGCTGCGTGGCCGCGATGAGCTCCGTCAGCATCCCGGCGAGCGCGTCGATCTGGTGGCGGCGGAGCGCGGTGCCCGCGGCGGTCGTGGGCGTCTCTGCAGCGAGAACCCGCTCCAGCCCGAGCATGAGGCCGTAGCGCACCTTCCAGCCCGGCGACGGGGTCCGGCGCCCGGCCTCGATCTCGTCGAGCGCATCGTCGAGCGCCCGCCTGCGTGCGGTGCCGGGCGCGAGCGCGACACCCGCCTCCTCGCCCGAATGGAGGAAGGGCTCGCCGAACCAGCGCTCGGCGCGGTGCGCGGCTTCCTCCAGGTCGGGAAGCGAACCTGGCACGGTGATCTGAGTGGCAGTGGATTCCTGCATGTGCGCAGCAGCCTCGAAACGTGCCGCCTAGTTCTCCGCAACCGTTCGAGGAAGGCAGCTCACTCGGGCGTCGTTCGCGCGCCGGCGTCGCTGCACCCCGGAGATTACCGTAATCCCGCCGGTCGGCAAGCCCGGTCAGGCGTCGGCGAGCGGCCGTCCCGACACGCGGGTGGAGACGCCCGTCTCGTCGAGATGCCGCGTGATGCCCCCTCGGAAGAACGGGTACCCGGCGCCGAGGATGAGGCAGGCGTCGATCTCCGCCGCGCTTGCCACGACGTCCTCGTCGAGGATGCGGCGCGCCTCGTCGGCGAGCGCCTCGAGGATCTGCCCGTGGATCTCGTCGACGCTCGGGCGGTCGTCGCGTTCCTCGAGGACGGGCAGGTCGCCGTCCGCGAGCGCCTGGAGCGTCGGCGACAGCGGGAAGCGATCGCCGAATGCTCCGTGGAGCGTGTGGAGGACATGGTTCGCGACCCTGGGGCCGACCATGGCGAGAAGGGCGGAGGGCGGCATCGGGATGCCGAGGCGGAGCGCGGCCTCGTCCGTCTCCTCGAAGGTCGAGCCCCGCTCGAGAGCGCCCATCAGCACCGTCGACTGGCGGGTCAGCATCCGGTTGACGACGAACGCCGGCGCGTCGCGCACGAGGACGCCACGCTTGCCGAGCTTGCGAGTGACGTCCCACGCGGTCGCGAGGGAGGCCTCGTCGGTGGCGGGCGTCCGCACCACCTCGACGAGCGGCAGGACGGCGACCGGGTTGAAGAAATGGAGGCCGAGGACCCGCGACGGGTGCTCGAGCCCGTCGGCCATCCCTGCCACGGAGAGCGACGACGTGTTCGTCACGAGGAGGCAGTCGGGTGAGACGACCCGCTCGAGCCCGCCGAAGACCTCGCGCTTGACGGCCAGCTCCTCGAAGACGGCTTCGAGGACGAGGTCGCAGCCCGCGTAGGCGTCGACCCCGGCTCCGCCGGTCACGATCGAGCCGAGGAAGCGGGCCTTCCCCTCGCCGAGACGTCCCTTCGCGACGAGTGCGGCGAGCTCGCCGCGGATCGAATCGACGGCGGCGTCGACCCGGTCGGCGTCGACGTCCGTCAGGACGATCGGCACCTCGAGCCTCCGGAGGAACAGCGTTGCGAGCTGCGTCGCCATCAGCCCCGCGCCGACGATGCCGACCGCCTGGACCTTCCGCGGCTGGGCGTCCGGGATCCCGGCCGGCCGCTTGATCCGGCGCTCGACGACGTCGTACGCGTAGATCGACGCCTGGGCCTCGGGACCGGGGAGTAGCTCGGCCAGCGCGTCCTCCTCGGCCGCGTACCCCTCTTCGAGGCTCCACGAGGCGGCGCCCTCGATCAGCTCGAGCGCGCGGTACGGTGCGGGCGCCTGGCCGTGGACGACGTCGTCGACGCGGGAGCGTGCCTTCCGGACGACCTCGGATGCGTCCGCAAGGTCGGCTGCGGGCCGGCGCTTCCCGCCGCCGGACTCGATCCGCCGCAGGAGCAGCTCGAGCGACTCGTCGAGGAACTCGACCGGCTCGAGGACGTGGTCGACGAGACCGAGCTCGAGCGCCTCGGCCGCGCGGATCAGGCGGTTCTGCCTGAGCGGGTTGTCGACGATCAGGCGGACCGCGGCCTCCGCGCCGACGAGGCGCGGTGTCAACTGCGTCCCGCCCCAGGCGGGGAACAGCCCGAGGAACACCTCGGGGAATCCCACGTGGCGGACGTTCGCCGCCATCGTGCGGATGTCGCAGTGCAGCGCGAGCTCGAGCCCGCCGCCCAGCGCGGCCCCGTTCACCGCCGCGAGCGTCGGGAACGGCAGCTCGCGCAGGCGGCCGAAGAGCTCGTGTCCGGCCTTCCCGCCTTCGCGCGCCCGCTCCGGCGTGATGCCCGGGAACTGGGTGACGTCCGCGCCGACGGCGAAGACGAGCGGCTTTCCCGTGAGCACGAGCCCGCTCCAGTCGGAGGTGTGGAGGTGGTGGAGGGTCTCGGCGAGGGACCCGAGGGCCTCCGCGCCGAAGGTCGTCGGCTTGCGCCAGTCGGCGCCGTTGTCCATCGTCACGAGCGCGACCGGACCGACGCGAGTGGCGAGCGTCCGGAGGTGGAAGCGCGTCACGGGTTGGTCAGCCACCGCGCGTGTTCTCCCAGAGGAGCGCCGCGCCCATCCCGAGCCCGATGCAGAGCGCGGTGAGCCCGTAGCGGACGTCCGGCCGCCGCTCGAAGCCGTAGGCCAGCTGCGCAAGCAGGCGGACGCCGGTGGCCGCCAGCGGGTGCCCGCAGGCGATCGCACCGCCGTAGGGGTTGAGGCGCGGGTCGTCGGGTGCGACGCCGACCCCGTCGCACCAGGTCAGCACCTGGATCGCGAAGGGCTCGTTCAGCTCGAAGAGGCCGACGTCGTCGATCGTCAGGCCCTCGCGCTCGAGCAGGCGCGTCGTCGCCGGTACCGGGCCGAGGCCCATCAGGTGCGGCTCGACCCCCGCGTAGGCGAACCCGACGAGCCGCATCCTCGGCTCGAGTCCGAGCTCGGCCGCCGCCGCCTCCGATGCGAGGAGCGCGGCCGTTGCCCCGTCGGTCAGGCCGGCGGAGTTCCCCGCGGTCACGCGACCGCCCGCACGGAAGGGCGTGCGGAGGCCTGCCAGGCCCTCGAGCGTGGTGTCGGGCCGCAAGAACTCGTCGCGCGCCGCGACCGTCCAGCCCTCGTCCGTGAAGACGCTCATCGGGACGACCGTCCGCGCGTACACGCCCGCGGGGTCGTTCCACGCGTCGGCAGCGCGCCGCTGGGACTCCGCGGCGTAGCGGTCGGCGTCGTCCCTCGTCAGGTGCGGGAACGCGTCGTGGAGGTTCTCGGCGGTCTGCCCCATCACCGCGGCGCTCTCGTCGATGAGCCGCTCGGCGACGAAGCGCGGGTTGAAGTCGACGTCCTCCCCCATCGGATGGTGGCCCATGTGCTCGACGCCGCCGGCGATCGCCACGTCGCAGGCGCCCATCGCGATCTCGCCCGCGGCGGCCGTGACGGCGGTCAGCGCTCCTGCGCACATCCGGTCGACGGCAAAGCCGGGAACCGTGTGCGGAAGCCCGGCCAGCAGCGCGACGTCCCGGCCCAGCGTGAGTCCCTGGTCACCGACCTGTGCCGTCGCGGCCATCACGACGTCGCCGATCCGGTCCGGGGGCGCCTCCGGGTTGCGGCGGAGCAGCTCGCGGACGGCCTTCACCGCCATGTCGTCCGCGCGCGTCTTCCAGAAGAGACCGCCCGGGCCCGCCTTGCCGAAGGCGGTGCGGACACCGTCCACGTACACGACCTCTCGCAGCTCACGTGCCACTCGCTCAGGATACACCGGCTATTGACTGACTGGTCAATCAGGAACGAATCGCGATACTGCGATCGTGGACTGGGAGGCGAAGCTCGCCTGGGCCGACGCCGAGCGCGAGCGTCGAAGCGCGGCCGAGCCGAGGCCGGGCGAGCGCGACGACCTCCGGCTCGCGGGTATCGCGGGTGCATCGTGGGCGGCCGGGCTCGCGGCGCTGATGCTCGGCCGGGAGGACGAGGCCCGCCGCCGGCTCGTCGTCGCGGCCGACGAGTACGCGGCGAGCTGGCGCGCGGCCCCCGCCGGCAGCTGGGGTCGGCCGATCGCCGCGATGCGCTGTCGGCTGATCGCCGGGGATCTCGCCGGCGCGCGCGCGGATGCCACGGCGTCGCTCGCGGCCGGAGCACTCGACGCACCGGGGCCGATCGGCGGCTACTGCGCGACGCTCGCGCTCCTCGTCGTCGGCCGGGACGGCGAAGCGCAGGATGTCGCCGCGCGGATCGCGGCAGAGGGACTCGAGCCGCGTTCGGTGGCCGACGCGCTCGGGGCGATCGCCCGTGCCGATCGTGCCGGGTACGAGCGCGCACGCGTTGCGGTCCTTCGGTCGTTCGAGGAGCGGGATGCATTCCTCGAGGGCGTCCCGGTCGCGGACACGGTGCTCGTCCTCGACGCGCTCGCGTCGGAGCGTGGCCTCGATCCACCGCCCCTGTCGTCGGACTTGCTGCCCGCCTCCTAGTCGCTAGTCGGCGCCGGCGGCGAGCTCGCGGGCCCGGTTCATCGCAGCCTGGATCGCGTTGAGGAACGCCGCGCGGACACCGGCCGACTCGAGCTCGCGGATTGCAGCGATGGTCGTGCCGCCGGGCGAGGTGACCATCTCGCGCAACTCGACCGGGTGGAGCCCCTCGTCGCGGAGCTGCTTCGCCGTCCCCAGCATCGTCTGGACGACGAGCTGCGTCGAGATCTCGCGCGAGAGCCCGAGCAGGAGGCCGGCCTCGATCATCGCCTCGGCGAGGAGCGCGAAGTAGGCGGGCCCGGAGCCCGACACCGCGGTCACGGCGTCCATCGAGCGCTCGGGGACGCGGACGACCGAGCCGAGGTGGGCGAGCGCCTCCTCGGCCAGCGTGACGTGCAGGTCGTCCGCGTGCGATCCCGCGCAGAGCCCGGCGATCCCCTCGTGGACGGTCGACGGCGTGTTGGGCATCGCCCGCACCACCGGGACGCCCGCCGCGAGATGCTGCTCGATCGCCGCCGTCGGCATCGCCGCGGCGACCGAGAGGACGGTCTGCTCGGTCGTGATCGCGGGCCCGACCTGGACGAGCAGCGCCTCGATGTCCTGGGGCTTCACCGAGACCACGACGAGGGCGGCCCCTGACGCGGCCTCGACGTTGTCCTGCGTCGTCTCGATCCCGTGGCGCTCGGCGAGCTCGACGAGGCGCTCGGCCCGCCGGCTCGACGCGACGATGTCCTCCGGACGGCGCCATCCGGACGAGAGGAGGCCCGAGATCAGCGCCTCGCCGATCCGTCCCGCGCCGAGCACTGCGATGCGTCGTTCGTCGACCGCCATGCCAGACACTATGCAGCTCGGCGCTCTCGCCGTCGCGCGATGCGCGCCCGGTCGACCGATGCGCCCGGGACGAGGCCCCGCGACCAGCCGCGCAGGAGGACCTCGCACGCGAGGCCCTGCCATTCCCCGTACGGCGCAAGTAGGGCCGCGGTCTCCGCCCCCTCGACCCAGCGGCCGCTCAGCGCGGCGTGCAGCTTCACGAGCGCGAGGTCGCCGACGAGACCCCGATCGAAGCGGCCGAGACCTTCGAGGGCGATCAGCCCGAGCGACCAGGGGCCGATGCCGCGCTCGCGGGCGAGCCGGGCGTCGACGACGTCGCCGGGCAGGTCGCGGAGCCGCTCGAGGTCGATCGTCGAGGCGAGGCGCGCGAGGGCCGTCGCCCGATGCTGCGCGAGGCCGAGCCGCCGGAGCTCGACGGGCGCGAGCCGCCGGAGCGCGTCCTGGGTGATGACGGTCGCCCCGCACGCACGAGCGATCGCGCGCTCGATGGCAAGTGCTCGACGCGCCTCGATGAGCTGACCGCACAGCGCCCGCACCACCGAGTGCGTCACCGTCGCGCGGCGGACGGGCCGGAACCCGACGAGCGCGCGCGCGGAAGGGCCGAGCAGAGGGTCGCGCGCGAACCGCTCGTGGAACCCGGACGTATCGTCGTCGAGGGCGAGCATGAACCGGCCGGTCGAAAGTCCTTCCTCGTCGGGCGCCTGGAGGACGACGCGGCCGTCGCCGAGCTGCCAGGCGACGACGACGCGTCCGCCCGGGAGTGAGCCCTGCCATATCCCGGTCCGCGCCACGTGCCGCAGGCGAAAGGGGCCGGCCGGCGCCACGACGTCTTCGAGCACGGGCCGACACTACCGGGGCGCTAGGCTGGCGGACCTCGGTGTCAGACACCCGATCCTGCCGGGGGGTTTTCGTGCCGACTTCGCGCCGCCTGCTCCGCCGCCCGCTTCGGGCCCTCGCGCTGGGATCGGTGTGCGCTGCCGCGCTGGTCGCGACGACACCGGGAGAAGCCGAGCCGTCGGCCCGCGCCGCGGAGGGCCTCGCGCTCGTCGTCGACTGGAAGGCGAAGGTCCCGATCCGCCGGGCTCCCGGCAGCCGGATGCTCGCCGTCGCAGGCTGGAAGACGCCGTTCGGGTCGGTGCGGCGGCTCCGGGTCGTCGCACGTCGCGGCAACTGGTTCGCCGTCGAGAGCGACGTGCTCGGGAACGGCGTCGTCGGCTGGGTCCCGCGCACGGCGGGCGTTCGGCTGCAGGCGACCCGCTACAGCGTCGAGGCCGACCTCTCCACCCGTCTCCTGACGCTCCGCGACCGGGGGCGGATCGTCTTCCGACGGCGCGTCTCGATCGGCGCCGCGGACTCGCCCACCCCGGTCGGCCGGTACCACGTCACCGACCAGCTCTCCGGCCGCAGGTGGCGGCTCGGCTGCTGCATCGTCGTGCTCTCGGGGACCCAGCCGCACCTTCCGGCCGGCTGGAACGGCGGCGACCGGCTCGCGATCCACGGCCGCTCGTCGTCCTCCGAGTCGATCGGCGCGCCCGCGAGCGCGGGCTGCCTCCACGCCACCGACCGGACGCTGCGTCGTCTTGCACGGCTTCCGCTCGGCACGCCCGTCGTGATCCATCCGTAGGCTCGGCCCGTGCGCCTGGCCGACGCGATCTCCCTCCGCTCGCGGAGGCGGAAGCTGGCGTTGTTCCTCGAGGTCATGGGGCCGACACCCGCGACGACCGTCCTCGACGTCGGTGTCGACGAGGTGTCCCTCGGCGACGCCGGCGGGCAGAGCGGCTGCACGACGCACAACCTCCTCGAGGAGCGGTACCCGTGGCCCGAGCGGCTCACGGCGCTCGGTCTGCACGACGGCGCCCGCTTTCGGGAGCGGTACCCACAGATCGCGTACGTCCAGGGCGACGCCTGCGCGTTGCCCTTCGCGGACGGTGCGTTCGACGTCGTGTACTCGAACGCGGTGATCGAGCACGTCGGCGGGCGCGAGCGCCAGGAGGCGTTCGTCCGCGAGGCGCTCCGCGTCGGCCGTCGCGTCTTCGTCACGACGCCGAACCGCTGGTTTCCGATCGAGGTGCACACGAGGCTGCCGCTCGTCCACTGGCTGCCGGAGGGGCCCGCGGGTCGCGCCTACGACCTCGCGGGGAAGTCGTGGGCGCGGGAGAACCGGTTGCTCGGCCCGTCCGATCTCGGGTCGCTCTTCCCCGGCCCGGTGGAGATCCGCAATCTCGGCCTGACGCTCGTGGCGATCGCGTGACCGCGCGTCTCGCCCGTGTCTCGCTGCTCGTCCTCGTCGTCGGGCTCGTGCTGCACAACCTCGCGATGGCGCTCCTCTGGCAGGCGGGCGTCCGTGACACCGCCCTCGACGCAGTGTCCGCCTGGAAGGACGTCCTGCTGCTCGCGGCGCTCGTGCTCGCGCTCGCCGCAGGGTCGATCCCGCAGCTCTTCTGGGCCGACCGGCTCGCGCTCGCCTACGGCGGGCTCGTCGTCGTATACGCCGTCGCACCCCAGTCCTGGCTCGGCGGGGACGCGACGGGGCGAGGCGAGCTCTACGCGCTGCGCCACCACCTCCTGCCGCTCGGCGCGTACGTCCTCGGACGACTCGTCGTGCTCGACCGCTCCTGGTGGCGCCGGATCGGCCTGACGCTCATCGGCATCGGCGTGGGCCTCGCGGCCTGGGGGCTCGTCGACGTGTACCTCGTCCCGTTCGACTGGTGGCGCGACTCCGGTGTCCCCGACTGGTTCTCCGAGCAGCTCGGGCTCGCCTACCGGTGCCTCTCGGGGCTCCCCGAGAACTGGATTCTCAACACGGACGAGGAGAGCCCGGCTCGCCGCCTCGTCTCGACCTTCCTGAGCCCGCTCGCGACGGCGTATGCGCTGGTCGTCGTGCTGCTCCTGCTCGCCGCGATGCGGCCGCGACGCTGGACGGTCGCCGCGGGGGCGATCGTGTACGCCGGGCTCCTCTGGACGCACACGCGCGCGGCGTTCATCGCCCTTCCGGTCGGACTTCTCGTCCTCGCCGTGCTCCGACGGTCGTGGACGCCGGCCGTTCTCGCCGCCGGCTCGATCGCCGCCGCCGTCGGCTTCGTCGCGCTCTTCCCCACGATCGGCCCGACGACGACCTACACCGCCGACGAGCTCACATGCCTGCGCGGCAACGCGGCCGTCGAGGGGAGCCCCACAGACGACCCGTTCTCGACGGGCGAGAGCTCGACGTCGAGCCACCTGAGCGCACTCCGCGCGGGGATCCGGACGGTCGCGCACCATCCGTGGGGCTACGGGCTCGGCAACTCCGGCGTGTCCGCGTCCCGCACCGGCGTCACTCCGAAGGCGGGCGAGTCGACCTACACCGAGCTCGGTGTCGACACCGGCGTGCTCGGCCTGGCGGCCTTCGTGGGGTGGCTCGTCGCGCTGTTCCTCGCCCTCCGGCGGCGCTCGCCCTGGCTCGCCGCGTCGGTCGCGGCCGTCGCGGTGCTCGGGCTGCAGACCGACGTGATCGGCATCCACTGGCTGTCGGTCGTGGTCTTCGCGCTCGCCGGCGCGGCGCTCCGCCTCGCGCCGGGCGACCCGCCGCCGGAGAGCGCGGCCTGAACCACGGCTCCGCGCCGCTCCTCTCGTCAGGAGGCGCCCGAGCCGAAGCTCGCGCGGCGCTCGACGTCGGCATCGTCGACCATGTGGCCGTCCCGGCCGACGTACCCGCCCTTTGCGCCGATGACGAGCATCACGAGATCCTCCTCGCCGCCGTTCGAAACCCTGCGCGGAGTGGTCGACGAGACGTGGACGAGCCCGCCCGGGCCGAGGATTCGCTCCTCGCCCTCGACCTCGACGCGCGCCGTGCCCGAGTGCACGAAGTACAGCTCGTCCTGCTCGTCGTGGTAGTGGTGGAAGCCGAGGTAGCCCGGCGGCATCACGATCACGTTCACGCCGAACGCCTCGACGCCGAGCGCCTGGCGCACCTTGCGGAACCCGTACCCGTCGCCCATCTCGTCGATCGTCCCGAACCCGTGGCTCATCTCGCTCCCTTCGTGCCGAGCATGGCATCGATCGTGCGCCGCAGCCCCTCCTCGAACCCGACGCGCGGGTCGTACCCGATCGCCTCGCGGGCCGCGCTGACATCGGCCCACGACTCGCGCACGTCGCCGGGCTGCGCCGGCCCGAACTCCTTCTCGACGGGCTTGTCGAGGATCGCGCCGATCGTCTCCGCGAGCGTGTTGACCGTCTCCGAGCCCCCGGTCGCGACGTTCAGCACGCGCCCCACGCCCTCGGCCGCGTCGGCCGCGAGGAGGTTCGCCGCGACGACGTTCTCGACGTACGTGAAATCGCGCGACTGCTCGCCGTCGCCGTGGACGGTGACCGGGTTGCCGTCGGCGATCGCGCGGATGAAGCGCGGCACGACCGCGGCGTACTGCGACGTCGGGTCCTGGCGCGGCCCGAACACGTTGAAGTACCGCAGGGCGACCGTCTCGATCCCGTACACACGGGTGAAGCTGACGCAGAAGCGCTCGGCGCCGAGCTTCGCGACCGCGTAGGGCGAGATCGGGTTCGGCGCCTGCGTCTCGACGCGCGGGAAGGACCCTCCGTCGCCGTAGACCGACGACGACGACGCCGCGACGACGCGCCGCACGCCTTCGTCCCGGGCCGCGAGAAGGACGTTGAGCGTCCCCTCGACGTTGACGGCGGTCGACGTGAGCGGGTCCTGCACGGAGCGCGGGACCGACCCGAGCGCGCCCTGGTGGAAGACGAGCTCGACGCCCCGCACCGCGGTGTGGACGCGCTCGTACGAGCGGAGATCACCCTCCACCACCTCGATGTCCCGCCCCAGCGTCGCGAGGTTGGCGCGGCTTCCGGTGGCGAAGTTGTCGAGGACGCGGACGTCGTCGCCGCGCTCGAGCAGCGCCTCGACGAGGTTCGAGCCGATGAAGCCTGCGCCGCCGGTGACGAGGACCCGCGTCATGCCGCTCGCTCGGCGACGACGTGGTAGTTCGCGGCGAGCGTCCCCGGGCCCTCGTCTCGCAGCTCGGCGACCCGGCGATCGAGCGCCCGCGCGACGCGATTCAGCGATGCGACCAGCTGCCCGCGCACGGCGCGCAGCGGCGTGCGGCGGAGGACGTGCTCGAGGTAGATCGCGTTCAGCATCGCGAGAGACGAGGCCGTGCCGGAGCCGGCGGACACCGTAACCGAAGCCCATCGGCCGTTCTCGGAGAACAGCCGCTCCAGACCCGGCCCCGTCCAGCGCCAGAGGTCGACGGGGTTCGGGTGGTAGACCATCGTCGCCGTGGGTCGACAGGAGCACGCGGCCGCCGGGGCGCGTCACGCGCGCGAGCTCCCGGACGCCGCGGGCCGGATCGTCGACGTGCTCGAGCACCTGCGCGCAGAGGACGACGTCGAACGACGCGTCGCCGGCGGGAACGGCCTCGATCGGCCCTCGCAGGGCTGCGCGCGGGTTGTCCCAGGTGTCGAGGCCGACGACCTCGCGCGCGTGCGGCTCGAACAGCGCGAGGTACGGCATCTCGCCGCAGCCCACGTCGAGGAGCCGGTACGGCCCGAGGTCGGCGCCGGCGCGCGCGGCCTCGGCGGCGAGCCAGCGCGCGAGCGGGGCCCGCACGGCGTACGTCGGCATCGAGAGCGGCGGGTCGAGGCGCGGGTCACTCACGGACGGTCACCAGCCCGAACGCGATCCAGGTCAACGCCTCGAGCGGCAGTCCTGCGACGAGGCCGATCCCCGTCCAGACGCCCGCAACGACGCAGAGCCAGCCGAGCCCGACGAGCGGCACGGGGGACGAGCGCAGGCCGCGGACGGCGGCGGCGACCCCCGCCGCGGCGAGGCCGAGCAGGAGCGCGATCCCGGCCAGGCCCAGATCGGCCGCGACCTGCAGGTAGAGCATCTGGATCCCCCACGGGTGCTCGGGCGAGGGGAAGGCCTGGTCAGGCTCGCTCGGGAACCGCGCGCGGGCGTCGTCGAGGAACGGGCCGTAGGCCCACTCCTCGCTCGAGGCCTGCCAGCCGACGCCCGTCACCGGCCGGTCGAGCCAGATTCGCCCGCCGATGTACGCGAGGAGCGTCCGGTGCGCGTAGCTCTCGACCCCCGTGTCCGCAACGCGCTCCCGGATGCCGATGAACTCCGCGAACCGCTCGATCGTGTCGGCGCGCATGGTGGCCGTCCCGACCGTGACGAGAAGGGTGACCCCCACGAGGACGAGCGCCCGCCGAGCGCGGAGGGCGCCGATCGCCCGCGCGCCGAGCAGCACTGCGGCGAGCGCGAGCCAGAGGCCGAGGACAGCGGTCATCGCCCCCGAGAGGACGACGCCGACGGCGCCCGTGACGAGCGCCGCGACGGCCCACCGCCGCCCGCCCGGAAGCCTCGCCGTCGCGCCTCCCGGCCCGCTGTCACCGAGGGCGACGCCAACCGCACCGACGACGAGCGCTGCGCCGGAGAGAGCCGCGAGGTCGTGGATCCCGACGAAGGACGGCTCCCGCTGCCCCGGCCGCTTTCCCTCGAACTCCGCGACGACGCCGAGGAACTGGAGGAGGCCCCACGAGGTCGCCGCGACGCTCCACACGACGAGGGCGCGGACGAGCGGCACGGCGTCGACGGCCGAGCGGACGAGGAGCACTGTCGCCGGGAGCAGCGTCGCGTACCAGCCGAACTTCGCGAGGCTGACGGCATGGCGCGTCACGTCGTAGTCCTCGCCGAGGAGCGCGGGAGTCGCGAGCGACACGACGCAGACGAGCAGGAATCCGGCGGCCAGCCCGAGCACGACCCGGGCGCGGAGGAGGGGCTCCCAGCCCTCACGGCGAGCCCGGAGCACTGCGGCGACGAGCACACAGGCGATGGCCGCGTCGGCCAGCGTCACGTCGACGGACGTCGATCCGAGGCCGAGCGAGACGGTCGGCTGGTACGTCGCGTGGAGGAAGAGAAACGGGACGGCGACGGCGAGGGCGAGCGCCTCGGCCGCGGCGTCGCCGGCAATCGTCCGCACGATCCCGGCCGGCGGGTTCGCCCGGGGGAGCGGCTCGGCCGTCACGCGGCGGACTGTAGCGCGGTGCGACGCTCGACGCCTCCCGCCGGAGTGTGCCTTGCCGAAGGCGGGGATTCACGCGACGGGGATCCGCTCGGCGGATCCCGTCCTGCGGGCAGACATAGACTGGTTCCCCACGATGGCACCGAGCGCTCTCCGGCGCCGGTCTGCGACCGCAGCCGGGCTCTATCTCTCGGTGGCCCTCGGGATCCTCGGCACGATCGCCGCCGCGCGGATCCTCGGGCTCGCGGACTTCGGCCGGTTCGCGACGGTGATGGCGATCGTCGGGCTCGCCCAGACGCTGCTCGACCTCACCGTCGAGGAGAGCCTCACGAAGTTCGGCTTCCGGTACGTCGCCGCCGAGGACTGGGGGAAGCTGCACCGCCTCTTCCGGCGGGCGCTCGAGCTGAAGCTCGTGGGCGGCGCGCTCGCGTCGCTCGTGATCCTTGCGCTCGCGCCGTTCGCGGACACGCTCTTCGGGACGGACGGGCTCGCCGCGCCGATGGCGGCCGCCGCCGCGATCCCGTTCCTCGCCTCGCCCGAGAACGTCTCCGCGAGCGCGCTGCTCCTCCGCGGGCGCTACGACCTACGCGGCGCCCTCCTCTCGGTCACGATGGGGATCCGGCTCGTGGCGATCGTCGTCGGCGCGTCGATCGGCGTCACTGCGGCGCTCGGTGCGCTCGCACTCGGCCAGCTCGCGGCGACGGCGATCGTCGGCACTGCGGGCGCGTCCGCCCTCCGTCGTTTCCCACGCCGCGAGCCGCACCCGCTCGGGGCCGACCGGCGCGAGATCTTCTCGTTCGTCGTCCAGTCGAGCGTCGCGACCGGGGTCATCTCCCTCCGGTCGGCGCTGACGCCCGTCCTGCTCGGCGTCGTCGCCGGGACGACGCAGGTCGGCTACTACCGCGTGGCCCTCGCCCCGCAGAGCGGCTTCTCCGCCGCGAGCGCGCCGGTCAGGCTCGTGCTGCTCACCGAGCAGACGCGCGACTGGGAGCACGGCCGCGAGCAGAACGTCCTCCGCGGGCTTCGGAGCTACACGCTCGCCGCAGCGGCGGTCGCCGCGGTCGCGGTGCCGGTGTTCCTCCTCGCGATGCCGTGGCTCGTCCGCGTCGTGTTCGGCGCGGAGTACCTCTCGGCGGTCGACGCGGCGCGGATCGTCCTCGTGGCCGCCGCGATCCAGCTCGTGCTGGGGTGGTCGAAGTCGCTGCCGGTGACGGTCGGCAGGCCGCACCTGCGGATCGTGACCCACGGGATCGAGACGCTCGTGCTGCTCCCGCTCGTCGTCGTGCTGGGCGACCGTAACGGCGTCACCGGCGCGGCGGTCGCGATCCTCGTCTCCACCCTGGTCTTCGCCGCGGCGTGGGCCGTCGTCCTCGTCCGCCTCCGGACGGAGCTCCGCGCTGCCGGCCGCGTCGGCCCGCCGAGAGCGGCTGCACCGTGAAGGTCGTCGTCGTCTCGGGGATCTGGCCTCCGGACGTCGGCGGTCCGGCGAGTCACGCGCCGGCGCTCGCGGCCGCGCTCCTCGAGGCAGGCCACGAGGTCGAGGTCGTCACGACCGCCGACCGTACGCCGGCGCCGCGTCCCTACCCGGTGCGCTGGGTGCCGCGCGGTCGCCCGGCCCCGCTTCGCCACCTCGCGGTCGTCCGGGCGGTGCGCCGGGCCGCACGCGATGCCGACCGCGTCTACGCGACGACGATGGTGCGGCGCAGCGCCTTGGGCGCGGCGCTTGCCCGGCGGCCGCTGATCGTGAAGCTGGTGGCCGACGAGGCGTACGAGCGCGAGCGGCGGACGGGGCGCTTCACCGGCTCGCTCGAGGAGTTCCAGCTGGTGCGCGGCGGCCCGCGCGCCCGGATCCTCCGCGCCACCCGCACGGGAGCGCTGCGCCGGGCGAGTCGGATCGCCGTCCCGAGCTCCTACCTCCGCGCGATCGCGCTCGGGTGGGGGCTCGACCCCGCGCGTGTGATCGTCGTCCCGAACCCTGCGCCCGATGTGCCGGCGCGCCCGACGCGAGACGAGGCGCGTGCCGCGCTCGACGTCGACGGACGGGTGCTCGCGGCGGCCGGTCGCCTCACCGCGCAGAAGGCCCTCGACGGCGCGCTCGCGGCGCTGGCCCGTGTCCCCGACGTGCGGCTGCTCGTCCTCGGAGACGGCCCGGAGCGGTCCCGGCTCGAAGCGCGTGCCGCAGCCCTCGGCGTCGGCGGGCGCACGCGCTTCCTGGGCCCGGGCTCGCGGGACGACGTGATCGCGCTCTTCCGGGCGGCCGACGCCGCGCTCGTGACGTCGGCGTGGGAGAACCTGCCGCACACCCTGCTCGAGGCGCTTGCCGCGGGAGCGCCGGTGATCGCGACGTCGGTCGGCGGGATCCCGGAGGTGGTCGAGGACGGGAAGAACGGCCTCCTCGTGCCGCCGGGCGACATCGACGCCCTCGTGGCGGCCATCCACCGCATCCTGGGCGACGACGAGCTCCGCGCGTCGCTCGCGGCGTCGGCCGCGGCCTCCGTCGAGGAGCTCGCCGAGCCGCGTATCCTGCGCCGGATCGTGCAGACGATCGTGGCCGACCAGGGATGAAGCCAAGGGTTCTGATGGTCGGGCGCACGCGCTACCGGCTCCCGCTGAACGGGTCCCTCGAGCGGAAGTTCGCGGCCCTCGAGGAGCGGCTCTCGCTCCGCGTCCTCGCCTCCGCACCCCGCGGGGCGCCTGCCGGCGACGGGACGTTCGCCCTCCAGCGGGGCACCGCCCTCCCCGCGCTCGACGGAGCGCGCTTCTACGGCACGCTCCCGGCCCGGATCGCGCGGGAGCTGCATCACCGGCCCGCCGACGCGATCCTCGCCCAGAGCCCGTACGAGGCACTCGCCGCGCTCGCGGGCCGAACGCTTGCGCGGAGTGACGCGGCGGTCGTCGTCGAGATCCACGGCGACTGGCGGACCTGGTCGCGCCTCTACGGCTCGCCCGCGCGCGCGTTCGTCGCCCCGCTCGCCGACCGCGCAGCACTCGTCGCCCTTCGGCGGGCGGACGCCGTGCGCACGCTCTCGTCCTTCACGACCGGCATCGTCCGCGACGTGGGCGTCGAGCCGGCCGGCGTGTTCACGACGTACACGGAGCTCGCGGCCTTCTCGGAGCCGCCCGTGGCGCCGCTCCCCGACCGCCCGGTCGCCCTCTTCGTCGGCGTGCTCGAGCGGTACAAGAACATCCATGCCATCGCCGAGGCCTGGCGTCTCGCGGCGCCGCGCGTCCCGGGCGGCCTTCTGCGGATCGTCGGGGACGGACGCCACCGCGACGTGGCCGAGTCGCTCGTCCGCGACCTCCCCCGCAGCGTCACGTGGGAGCGCCGGCTCGAGACGGCCGACGTCGTGAGGGCGTTCGACGACGCCTGGCTCCTGCTCCTCGCCTCCCGCTCCGAGGGGACGCCTCGCGTCGTGCTCGAGGCGCTGTGCCGCGGCCGCGCGGTCGTCGGAGCGCGCGCGGGCGGGATCCCCGATGTCGTCTGGGACGGCGAGACGGGCGTCCTCGTCGACCCGGGCCGGCCGGCGGAGATCGCCGACGCGCTCGTGCGGATCCTCTCCGACCGGGCGCTCGCCGAGGCCCTGGGCGCGGCGGGTCGGGCGCGATCCGCCGCCTGGACCTACACGGCGGAGGAGTACGCAGACAACGTGGCCGCGCTGGTCGCACGCGCCACGGAGGCGCGCCGGGGATGAGGCTCGTCGTCGTCACCCAGCAGGTCGACCCGGCGAGCCCGGTGCTCGGCGCCACCGTCGTGAAGCTCCGTGCCCTCGCGCGGCGCGTCGACGAGCTCGTCGTGCTCGCGGACAGCGCCGTCGACGGCTCGTTGCCCGACAACTGCCGCGTGCGCCTCTTCCGCTCCTCGCGACGCGCAGGGCGCGGCCTCCGGTTCGAGAGCGCGCTCGGCCGCGAGCTCGCCCGGCGGCCACGACCCGCCGCGGTTCTCGCGCACATGTGCCCGATCTACGCCGTGCTCGCGGCCCCGCTCGCACGGCCGCTCGGCGTCGACGTGTTCCTCTGGTTCACCCACTGGCGCAAGAGCAACGTGCTCCGCACGGCGGAGAGGCTCTCGACGAAGGTGCTGAGCGTCGACCCGCGGACGTTTCCCCTGCGCTCGAGGAAGCTCGTCGCGATCGGTCACGGCATCGACGTCTCTCGCCTCGCATGCGTCGACCGGCCGGGGCGCGAGCCGCCGACGCTGCTCGTGCTCGGCCGAACGTCCCCGGCGAAGGGGCTCGAGACGATCCTTCGGGCGGTCGAACTCGTGCCCGACGTGCGGTTGCTCGTCGTCGGCCCCTCGGTGACCGAGGAGGAGCGTCTCTACCGGATCGCGATCGAGCGCCGCGTCATCGAGCTCGGGCTGCTCGACCGCGTCGACGTCCGTGGCCCGGTGCCACACCACGCCGTCCCCGGCCTGTACGCGCAGGTCGACGCGCTCGTCAACGACATGCGCGCGGGCGCAACGGACAAGGTCGTCTACGAGGCCGCCGCGACGTGCCTTCCGGTGATCGCCTCCAACCCGGCGTTCGACGGCCTGTTGCCCGACGAGCTTCGCTTCGCGCACGGAGACGTGGAGGGCCTCGCCGCCGCGATCGGCCGCCTGCGCGAGATCGACCGGAACGCTGTGGGCGGCCGTTTGCGGGAGACCGTCCTGCGGGAGCACTCGGTCGACGTCTGGGCAGAGCGCGTCGTCGAGCTTGCCCGATGAGCGTGCGGGTCCTCCACGTCGTCAAGGTCGCCGGGATCTCCGGCGCGGAGAACCACCTGCTGCTCTTGCTGCCGGCGTTGCGCGAGCGCGGGTTCGACGTCGCCGCCACGATGCTGCACGAGGGAGAGCCCGGTGCGGAGGAGTTCGCGGCACGGCTCGGGGAACGCGGCGTCCCGGTCGAGCGCATCCGCCTCGGGCGGGCGACGGATCCTCTGTCGTTCTCTCGCATCCTCCGGACGATCCGCCGCACCCGGCCCGAGATCGTCCACACCCACCTGGTGCACGCGGACTTCCACGCGCTGCCCGCGGCCCGGCTCGCGCGCGTCCCGGTCGTCGTGTCGACGAAGCACGGTTTCAACGCGTTTCGCGACGGCCGGGCGTTCGCGGCGGCGGATCGTGCGGTCGCTGCCCTCGCCGACGTCCACGTGGCGATCTCCGCGGGGCTCGCCCGCTACCTCGGCGAGAGCGAGGGCTTCGACCCGGCGAGCTTCGAGATCGTCCACTACGGGATCGAGCCCGGACCCGAGCCGCCGCCGCTGCCCGGCGCGCCGCGACTCGCGATCGTCGGCCGTCTCGTCCCGATCAAGGGCCACGACGTCCTCTTCCGCGCGGTCGCCGCCGCGCGAGAGCAGGTTCCCGGAATGACCCTCGACGTCGCAGGCGACGGACCGCTCGAGGCCGAGCTCCGCGCCTCTGTCGCGCGGCTCGGGCTGGAGGACGTGGTGAGCTTCCTCGGCCGCGTCTCGCCCGTCGCCCCGGTGCTCGAGCGCGCCCAGGTCGTCGTCGTCCCGTCGTTCGGCGAGGGATTCGGGATGGTCGCCCTCGAGGCGATCGAGCGCGGGCGCCCCGTCGTGGCGAGCGACGTCGGAGGGCTCCCGGAGATCGTCGACGGTGGTCGGACCGGGCTTCTCGTCCCGGCGGGGGACGCGGCGAGTCTCGCGGAGGCGCTCGTGGATCTCGCGTCCGATCCCGGACGTGCCGCCGCGTTCGGCGCGGCCGCGCGGGTGCGTGCCCTCGAGGTGTTCTCGCAGGATCGCTGCACCGACCGGATCGAGGCCCTCTACGGGACGGCGCTCGCCGCGGCGGGAGATCGTCGCCGGCGCAGGAGCGCCCAGGCCCGTTCGAGCGCGAACGCGGCCAGCAGCGCGAGCACGAAGTCCCACGGCGCGCGATAGCGCACCGTCCCGGCGAACACCATCGCCGTCAGCGTGTTGAGCCCGAGTAGCAGCACCGCGAGCGCCACGAACCGTCGCGGCGCGAGGAACGCACCCCACAGCGCGAACGCGTAGAGGAGCAGCACGAATGCGGGCTCGACCGTGCGCTGGGCCAGGTCGGAGGCGCCCTGCTGCCCGGCGTCGTCGGCCGTCACGCTGAGGAACGGCGACCACAGCATCCCGACCGCCTGCACGGCGAGCCGCGCCTTCTCGCCCGGATGGTCGCGCCAGAAGTCGAAGACCTCGTCGCGGTAGAACGACGCCTGCGCGCACTCGTCGACCGCCTTCGCCGCGGCGACCGAGATCCCGGCCGCCTTTTCGGGCCACGGCGGCACCCCCGGGAGATCGGGCACGTCGTCGATCCACCCGCCGCGGGCGAGGACGTCGTACGTCGCCGGGTTGTTCGCCTTCCAGAGCGCGCGCGTGTCGGTGGTGATCGTCGCGCAGCCGATCACCACCTGGTTGCGGACGACCCACGGCGCGGTCACGAGCGCGGCGCCGGCGACGACCAGGACCGCGGCGACGACCGCCCGTCCGGCCGGGCGGATGCGCCAGGCCGCGTACGGCGCAAGGACGAGCGGAAGGAGCAGCAGGCGTGCGTTCGAAAGGATCGCGAGCCCCGACACGGCCCCGAGCGCGAGGGCGTAGGGGAGCGACCTCCGCTCATAGGCGACGAGCGCCAGGAGCACGATTGCGGCGGCGAGCAGGCCGTCGAGGATCTCGCGGTTGACGTGGATGTCGTGCCACACGAGGTACGGGTGCAGGGTGGCCACGAGGGCGGCGAGAACCCCGGTGCGCGCCGAGGCGAGGCGGGTCCCGATCACCAGCACGAGCAGCGCGGTCGCCACGGCGACAAGGATCTGAGCGACGCCGACGACGACCCACGAGCGGTCGAGCGGCCAGTAGAGCCCTGCGAGGAACCACGCGTACAGGGGCTGGGTGTAGGCCGATGGGACACCGGGGAGGAACCCGAAGGTGCCGCTCTCGACGAGCGTCCGCGCGAAGGTGTCGCTCTTCTCGACGTACGCCTCGAGGATCTGGTCGCGCTCGATCGCGAGGGCGAGAAGGCGGGGCACGGCGGACGCTGCCACCACCAGGAGGACGGCGCCGCGTGGTATCCGTTGCGCGATGCCGCCCACGACTCCGGAACGGTACGCAGTGGTCTCGTGCCACGTCGAACGACCGCTCGACGACGCGGTGTGGTCGGCGTTCGGCGCGCTGCAGCTGCGGCGGCCCGGCGGCCTCACGATCGCCGCGCTCATGCGACCGCCGGACGCGGCCGCGGGCGAGACGGACGAGGAGCGCTGGCTCGAGCGCGCGAGGGAGGCGGCGGCGCGGGGGCCACTCGGTCACCACACGCACTTCACGAGCCCGACGCATGCGCGGCCGACGGACGGCGACACGGGCCCGCGCGTCCTGCGCGAGGGCGCGTGGCTGCGCGAGCGCGGACTTGCGCCGAGCGTGTTCTGCGGCGGCGGCTGGTACACCGACCGGTCGGTGGCGCTCGCGTGTGCCGAGCTCGGGTACGTGGACTGCACGCCGCGGCGCGGGCGACCGTCCTACCTCGAGGACGGCGCGGCCTGGGCCGAGCTCGAGGAGCCCTCGCGTCTCGAGGTCGGCGATCGGACGCTCGCCGCCGTGCCGACGACGCATGGCGCCGGCGACCTCGCGCGCGCTCTGGCGCGGCCGGGCCTCCCGCCGAGAGTGCACGCCTACTTCCACGACACCGACCTCGTCGACGCGCGACGGCGACGGCTCATCCTCGCCGCGCTGACCATCCTCGGACGGCGGCGGCCGCCGAGCGACCTGGACGCGATCGCCGCCGAAGTCCGCAGCGGACCCGATCGGCGTCGCTGGGAGGACGTGGCGCGCGGCGAGGCGACCGACCAACCGACGTAGAATCCCGGGGTGCCGAGCGAGGCACCCACGACGACCCCGGCCGAGCCGGAGACCGGCGGGCCCCCCGTCCCGGTGCCTACCCCCGCCGGCGAGCCGGGTGACATCCGCCGTTCCCGCGTGTACGTCCTCTCGCGCGGGCCCGTCGTGGGCTTCGTGCGAAGGGTCGTCAGCGTGGCCGCGCTCGTCGCGGCGGACGTCGCCGGTCTCGCGCTCGGCGTCTACCTCGCACTCGTGCTGCGCTCGTTCGTCTACGGCGACACGATCTACTGGTCGCTGCTCTGGGACACGGGGCCCGCCGACTGGCTGCCGTTCCTCGCGCCGATCACGGTGATCGTCTTCCTCCAGGCGGGCCTGTACGCGCCACGGGAGCGCCGCGCGGGCTCGGGCCGGATCCTCGCGGCCCTCGTCCTCGTCGCGCTGATCGTCCTCGCCTTCGGTCTCGGGACGGACTACGACTTCACGACGACCGGGTTGATCCCGACCGCGGTCGCGGCCTCCGCGATCTCGATCGGCCTGCTCCGTGCCGCGTACGACTCGGTCTCGCTCGAGCTCATGGAGCGCGCCGGTGTCCGCCGGCGCCTGCTGCTCGTCGGCGACGGCGCGACGCTCGTCGAGCTCGAGCGCCCGCTCCGCGCCAACCGCAGCGGGATCGGCGTCGAGGTCGTCGGGCGCCTGGCGATCGATCCGGGGCCCGCGGGTCTCGGAGCCGCGGTCGATCGGCTCGCGGCCCTCCTCGAGGAAGAGCGGCCGGACGAGCTGGTGCTCGCCGAGGCCCGGTTCGACGAGCAGACGGTGCTCCACGTCGTCCAGCTCGCGCATCGGTACGGCGTGAAGGTGAAGCTCGCCCCTTCGACGACCGAGCTCCTGGTCCACGAGGGCGAGTACGTGCCGGGGCAAGGCATTCCGCTCTTCGAGCTGCGTCCGCCGATGCTGACGGGGCTCGAGTGGGCGACGAAGCGGGTGTTCGACGTCGTGGTCTCGATCGTCTTCCTCGGCGTCGGTCTCCCGCTCTGGCTCCTCGTCGCGGCGGCGATCAAGATCGAGTCCCGCGGCCCCGTGCTCTACGTCGACCGGCGGGTCGGGGTCCGCGAGCAGGAGTTCGGGATGCTCAAGTTCCGGACGATGGTCGCCGACGCCGCGGATCGACAGGGCGAGCTCGAGGGCGAGAACGAGGCGTCGGGCGCCTTGTTCAAGATCCGCGACGACCCCCGCGTGACGAGGGTCGGCCGTGTGCTGCGCCGGCTCTCGATCGACGAGCTGCCGCAGCTGTGGAACGTCGTGCGGGGCGAGATGAGCCTCGTCGGCCCACGCCCGCTGCCGCTTCGAGACCACGCCATGCTCGAGGACTGGCATCGCTCGCGCTCGCTGGTCCTCCCCGGGATGACCGGGCTGTGGCAGATCTCCGGCCGCTCCGGCCTCGACTTCGACGACCTGGTCCGGCTCGACTTCGCCTACATCGAGGCATGGTCGATCTGGCTCGACGTGTCGATCATCGCGCGGACGATCCCGGCCGTGCTCGGCGGCCGCGGCGCGTACTGAGCGCCTCCGGGCTCGCGTTCGACCGTTGACCTGGAGCCCGTTCCGGTCGATGCTCCGGGCATGGCCGAGTACGCGCTGATCACGGCGGTCGTCGCGAGCCTCGCCCTGTCGCTCGCGATGATCCCGGAGTCGCAGCTCGGGCGGCAGCTCCCGGTGACGGCGGCGCGGGCCCAGGCCCTCGTCTCGAAGAGCGCGCGGGCGAGCAAGGTCTCCCCGGCAGAGGCCCGGGCGGTCATGGCCAAGGCGCCGTACGGGCGCGCCGCGCTCCGCTACCTCTATGCGGAGGGCTGGATCGGCGGTCGGCGGAGCCCGGCCGACTGCGTGTTCGCGAAGGCCACCCCCGATTCGACCCGGCAGCAGCTCGCGGCAGGCATCCGCAAGGACGGCCGCCTGCAGGCGCGGCTCCGGCGCATGCACGTCACCCCCGACCAGGCGGCGCAGGCGCTGGCCCGGGGGACCGGGGCTGCCTGCTGAGCCTCAGGCCGGCTTGGCGGCGGCCTGCGTCGCGCCTGCGACGCGGCGGAGGCTCGCGATGCCGACGACCTGACCCAGCTCGTCGACCACGGGTAGGTGCCGGAAGCCGTTCTCGAGCATGATGCGGGCGGCCTCCTCGAGACCGGTGTCCACGGGAACCGTGATCGGGTCGTCGGTCATCCACTGCCGCACGCGCGCCTCGCTCGTGTGGACACGCGCGGCCATCGCCTTCAGCATGTCGCGCTCGGTGAGGATGCCGATCAGGCGCCCGAAGTCCTTGACGATCACGGCCCCGACGTTCGCCCCGCTCATGCGCTCGGCGACCTCGCCGAGCGTGTCCTCGGGGGCGACCTCGATCGGGTCGCTGCGCATGACGTCGGAGAGGTTTCCCACGCCCGGAGTGTACCCCGGCTTCATTTCGATAAGAATTGCTAATCGACGGCATTAGCTGAATCGTCGATTACGGTACGATCGGGCGCGTGCCCGCCGGCCCTTCCTTCGACGTGCTCGTGATCGGCAGCGGCGCCGCAGGGCTCGCCGCGGCCGTGTCCGCCGAGCGGGCGGGCGCGCGCGTCGGGGTCGCGACGAAGACGACGCTCCAGGCGAACAACTCGTCGAAGGCGCAGGGTGGCATCCAGGCGGCATTCGGCGACGACGACTCGCCGGAGCTCCACGCCGAGGACGTCATGCGCTCCTCGCACGAGACCGCCGACCGCATGCTCGTCGACGTGCTCACGTCCGAGGCGCCGGGCGCGATCGCCTGGCTCGAGGAGCTCGGCTGCCGGTTCACGCGAGAGAACGGCGGCTACCGGCTGGCGCGGTGCGGCGGCGCGTCGCGCAAGCGCCTCCTCCAGGTCGGCGACCGGACGGGACATGCGATCACGAAGGCGCTCCGCGACGGCTTCGAGGCGGGGGAAGGCGCGGTGCTCGCGCATCACCGGCTCGCCGCCCTCGAGCCGGCGGCGGCCGGGTGGCACGCGACCTTCGAGACGCCGCAGGGCACCGACGACGTCGAGACGACGGCCGTGGTGCTCGCCTCCGGTGGCCGCTGCTTCGCGGAGGCCGCGACGCGCGGCGAGCTCTCGACGAACCACCCGAACGCGACGGGCGAGACCACCCGTATCGCGCTCGACGCCGGGGCCGAGGCTCGCGACCTCGATGCGCTCCAGTACCACCCGAACGGCGGCGCGTGGCCCGCGACGATGCAGGGGTACTCGATCCCGGAGACGACGCGGGCCTACGGCGCCGTGCTCCTGAACCGTGACGGCGACGAGTTCACCGACCCGCTCGGCCCGCGCGACGCCGTGTCCCAGGCGATCTTCGACGAGGTCGAGGCCGGAAGGGGCGTCGAGACGGACGACGGGCGGCCGGCGGTGTGGCTCGACACGACCCGAATCGCCGAGGCCGACGCCGAGATCTCGCTCCCGTACATGCTGCGCCGGTACCGCGGGGCGGGCATCGACCCGCTGGCCGAGCCGCTCCTCACGTATCCCGTGCTGCACTACCAAAACGGCGGGCTCGTGATCGACGCACAGGCCGAGACGACGCTCGAGGGCGTCTTCGCCTGCGGCGAGATCGCAGGCGGGACGCACGGACGGAACCGCATGATGGGCAACAGCCTCCTCGAGTGCGTCGTCTTCGGACGGCGCGCGGGGAGAGCGGCATACGAGACGACGAGAGGCTGAGGAGACATGTCGACGACCACGGTAAGCCTCGAGGACGCGGTGCTCGAGGCCGCCGCCCACCTGTACGTGTGGGCGCTCAAGGACATTCCGCAGGATCTCCGCGACGCGCTCGCCGCGGCGCGCGACCGCGAGACGTCGGTGACGGGGATCCGGGTGCTGGAGACCATCCACCGCAACGTGGAGATCGCAGACGAGCAGAAGAACCTCGTGTGCCAGGACACGGGGATCGCTGTCTACTACTGCCGTGTCGGTGAGCACTTCCCGCTCCACCCGGCAGGGATCTACCGGGCGCTCCGGGCGGGGACCGCGCAGGCGACGGTCGAGCATCCGCTGCGCTCGAACACGGTGCACACGCTGACACGCGAGAACACCGGCCCGAACGTCGGGTACCGCGTGCCGATCGTCCACTGGGACTTCATCCCCGACTGGGACGGCCTCGACGTGAAGTGCGTCCCGAAGGGGTCCGGCTCGGAGAACATGACGTTCCTCAAGATGCTCGTGCCGGCCGACGGCGTGAACGGGATCAAGCGGTTCGTGCTCGAGTCGATCGTCGGTGCGGGCGGCAAGCCCTGCCCGCCCGGGATCGTCGGCATCGGGATCGGAGGCTCGGCCGACTACGCGATGCATCTCGCGAAGGAGGCGATCGCGCGGCCGATCGGGACGCGCAACCCCGACCCGCTCGTGGCGCAGCTCGAGGACGAGCTGTACGACCTCCTGAACGAGACCGGGATCGGCCCGATGGGCCTCGGCGGCGACGTGACCGTGCTGCAGTGCCACATCGAGCACGCGGACACGCACATGACGCTGAACCCGGTCGCGGTCAACTACCAGTGCTGGGCTGCACGGCGCGCGTCGGCGCACGTCGGAGCCGACGGCTCGGTCGAGTTCGACAGGGAGTTCTGATGGCGACGCACGAGGTGACGTTCCCGATCACCGACCCGGCGGAGATCGAGAAGCTCCGGGCCGGCGACGAGGTGGTCGTCCAGGGCCACATCATCGGCATCCGCGACCGGACGCAGATCCGGATCTTCGACCAGGGCGTGGAGCCGCCGATGGACCTGGCGGGGGCGTTCCTGCTCCACACGGCGCCGAACGTGCGCAAGCTCGGCCCCGGCCGCTACGAGAAGATCTGCATCGGCACCACCACGAGCGCCCGCATGGTGCGGTTCACCGAGGGTCTCGGCGAGCAGTACGGCGTCCGCGCGATCTGCGGGAAGGGCGGGTTCCCCGACGAGGCGATCGAGCCGATGCAGCGCCTCGGGATGGTGTACTTCGCGATCGTCGGCGGCGCCGCAGCGCTCGAGACGACCCAGATCGAGGAGATCGAGGAGGTCGCCTGGGAGGAGCTCATGCCCGAGTGCCTGTGGAAGTTCCGCGTCAAGGACTTCGGGCCGCTCACCGTCGGCATCGACGCGCACGGCAACTCTCTCTACCGCGATGTCCAGGATCGCGCCAAGACGAAGCTGGAGGAGCTCTATGCCAGATTTCAATGACGGCTTCCTCGGCGTCCCGGCGCGCCCCGGGAAGCCGCGCGAGGTCGGTGTCACGCACGTCATGGACAAGGGCCTCAACCTGCGCGACATCGAGGGCCTCTTCGACACGGCGGGGCAGTTCGTCGACATCGTCAAGTTCGGCTGGGGCACGAGCTACGTCACGAACAACCTCGAGAAGAAGATCGCGCTCTACCGGTCGTTCGAGACGCCGGTCGTCTGCGGCGGGACGCTCTTCGAGGCCGTCTACGCGCGCGAGCGCATCGACGACTTCAAGGCCTGGCTCGTCGAGCACCGCTTCTCGCACGTGGAGATCTCCGACGGCACGATCGAGATCCCGCGCGAGCGCAAGCTCGAGCTCATCGCCGACTTCGCGCGCGACTTCACCGTGCTCTCCGAGGTCGGCTCGAAGGACTCGGACGTCGTCTTCGCGCCGTACCAGTGGGTGGAGTGGATCAACGAGGAGCTCTCGGCGGGCGCCTGGAAGGTGATCACCGAGGGGCGCGAGGGAGGGACCGCCGGCATCTTCCGCTCGGACGGCGACATGCGCACGGGCCTGCTCGACGAGATCGCGCACGGCGCGGCGATCGAGGATGTCCTCTTCGAGGCGCCGACCAAGTCGTCGCAGGCCTGGTTCGTCAAGCACTTCGGTCCGAACGTGAATCTCGGCAACATCCCGCCCGACGAGGTGATCCCCCTCGAGACACTCCGCCTCGGCCTCCGCGGCGACACGCTCAGGGAAGTCCTGCTCGCCGAGCAGCCCGACCGCGAGGACGACCCTGCGCCGATCGCCTAGCACCCGCGCCCAGGGGCGCTGACGTGGACTGGAAGCTCTCGCTCGCCGGGCTCTTGATCGGGCTGCTCGTCGGCTTCACGGGGATGGGCGGAGGGTCGCTGATGACGCCGCTCCTCGTCCTCGCCTTCGGCTTCCAGCCGTCGATCGCGATCGGCACGGACATCGTCCACGGCGCGATCTTCAAGTCCTTCGGCGCGGTGCAGCACCGTCGCATGGGCCACGTGCATGCGCGTCTGGCGGCGTGGATCCTGCTCGGGTCGGCGCCGTTCTCGCTCGTCGGCGTTGCCGTCTCCTGGTGGCTCAAGAAGGAGTACGGCGACGGCTACGAGGACACCGCGAAGTCCATCCTCGGCGTCGCGCTCATGCTCTGCGGGATCGCGTTCCTCGTCAAGGCGTACCTCCACTCGAGCCCTGCGGACAAGCCGTTCATCCTCTCGAACCGCGATCGCGTGATCGCCGTCGCCACGGGCGTGGTCGGGGGGTTCGTCGTCGGCCTCACCTCGGTCGGTAGCGGCACGTTGTTCGGGCTCGTGATGCTCATCGCCTTCCCGCTCACGGCGGCGAAGATCGTCGGCACGGACATCTTCCAGGCGGCGGTGCTGCTCGCCATCGCCGGCGCCGGGCAGCTCGCCGTCGGGCACGTCGACCTCGCAGCGACGGGCTGGCTCCTGATCGGCTCGGTGCCGGGCGTCCTGATCGGCGGCCGGTTCACCGTCAAGCTCCCCGACCGCGCCCTTCGCATCGCGCTCGCGGCGACGCTCACGCTCGCCGGCATCAAGCTCGTCAACCCCCCGGGAGCGGACGGAATCGTGATCGTGGGCGTCGTGATCGCCGCGATCGGTGCGCTCTACGCGACCGCGCGCTGGCTCGCCGGTCGTGCGGTTGCCGCGCCCGAGCCGGACTAGCGGGCTAGAGCGGCGGCGGGAGCGGGCAGGAGACGAACGTCCTGCCGGTGAGCCGGTAGCCCAGCTTGTAGGCGGTGCAGCCGGCGCAGAAGCCGGTCGTCGCCGCGAGTAACGCGAGCATCGCGACGAGCAGCCCGAGCGCCGCGCCGAGCACGTCCAGCCCCGCCAGGTACGCGAGCGAGGCCGCGCTCAGGACGCCGAGGCCGACCATGTTCGCGAACCGCGGCGGGCGCGCGTCCTCGAGGCGTCCCTCGCCGAGCCGCGGCTGGATCAGCTCGAAGTACGCGACGCACGCGAGACACCAGCGCCGTCCGAGCGTCAGCCCGAGCGCCAGCTGGAGCGCGAGGAGCGCAAGCAGCCACCACCAGCCAGTGAGCACCGCGACGAGCGAGAGGGCGCCGACGACCGTCTGGTTGACGCGCGGCGCCCGCTCGTCGATCAGCTGCGTGTCGCGGTAGGGGTCGGCGCGGCGGGGGAGTCGCTTCATTTCGGGAAGTATCGCATCGCCGTACAGTGGCGGCGTGTCCGACGCGCCGCTGATCGTCCTCGGCGTCCGCCGCTCGGGGACGACGCTCCTGCGTGTGATGCTCGACCGGGCGTCAACGCTCGCGATCCCGGACGAGTCGTACTTCGTCCCGCAGCTTGCGCGCCGGCACGCGGGAACGGTCGACCCCGATGCCTTCGTCGACGACCTGCGTCGCCTCCCCACGCTGGTCGAGTGGGGGCTCCCCCCGGCGGTGGTCGCCGCCCGCCTCAGAGCCGGCATGTCGACGGGGGAGGCGATCGCGGCGATCTTCGCGGCGTACGCCTCGGAGCGCGGAAAGCCGCGTTGGGGCGACAAGACGCCGCTCTACATGCAGCATCTCCCGTTGCTCGAGCGGCTCTTCCCGACTGCGTGCTTCATCCACCTGATCCGCGACGGTCGCGACGCCGCGCTCTCGTTCCTCGCCGTGCCGCCGGGGATCATGACCAAGGGCTGGGGCTACCCGCGGGACGCGCGGGGCTTCGCGTGCCAGTGGGCGACCGAGGTGCGGGCTGCCCGGGCGCTCGGTGCCCGCGTCGGCGCGGCCCGCTACCACGAGGTGCGCTACGAGACGCTCGTGGCCGACCCGGAGGCGGAGCTCCGCCATGTCTGCCGCCTCGCCGCGCTCGTCTACGACCCCGAGATGCTCGGGTACGTCGGACAGACGGACTCCGCCCGCAAGGAGCACCAGCAGCGGCTGAACGAGCCGCCGCGAATCGGCGTTCGCGACTGGCGCACCGAGATGGCGCCGGCGGACGTGACTGCCTTCGAGGCGGTCGCGGGCGATCTGCTCGACGAGCTCGGCTACCCGGTCTCGACCGCCGGGCGCGACCGGCGGCGGCTCGTGGCGTACGAGGCGAAGACCCGGGCGTGGCGCGCCGTCGGCGCGGTCACGCAGCGCTCGCCTCTCTGGCGCCGCCGCCACCCGATCCTCGGGGAACCGGTGTCTGACACCGGGGGCCAGGCGCCGCCGACCGGCCGCTGAGCGCGGCCGAGCGGTGTCCGTCGGAGGGCCGGAGCTCACAGGTCGCTGCCGGCGAGCGCCTGTGGACGAGTTGGCGCGAGATCGGCACGGTTTCCCCTTGACGGGATTCGGTGTCTGACACCGATGGCCGAGCCGCGGCTCGGGAAGGGCTACTGCGGCCCGTCCTTGCCGCCGAACGCGACGAGGATCCCGTTCAGGGTGAAGTAGTACGCGCGCTCGGTCGCGATCCCCGGGGAGTACTTGCCGATCGGGAAGCGCCAGACGATCTTCCCGTCCGACGCACGGGCCGCGTAGGTCTCGGTCTCGAGCGTCGAGAAGAACACGAGGTCGCCGACGACGACTGCGCCGCCCAGGATCCGCCCGCCGACGGCGGTGCGCCACAGAAGGCGGCCGTCGGTCTTGCGATACGCCCGCAGGCCGCCGTTGAAATCGCCCACGAAGATCCGGTCGCGACCGATTGCCGGCGTCGAATAGCCGAGCGAGCTCACCTCGTCGGTCCAGAGAATGTCGCCGGTGGCGGCGTCGAGGGCGACGATCTTCCCGGACCGGGCGATGGTGTAGAGGCGCTCGCCGTCGGTGGAGGCGCTCGCGTAGAAGCTCTCGTACCGGAAGGCATCCCGCTTGACGTACGTGCTCCAGAGCTTCGTCCCGTCCGACCGGCGCAGGCAGAAGATCGAGCCCGCGTACGTCGTGATACAGACCCGGCCCCGGGCGAGGGACGGACTCGAGTTGATCCGCCCACCCGTGTCGTACGCCCAGCGCACGTGACCCGTGTCCGCGTCCACCGCGAACAGCCGGCCGTCCGTGGCGCCGAAGTACGCCACCCCGTCGACCACGGCGGGCGACGACTCGACGATCGCGTTCGTCCGGAGCTGCCAGACGACCTTGCCGCTCTTCCTCGTCAGCGCCGTAACCGTCCCGTCCTTCGCGCTCACGATGAGGTTGTCGCCGGAGATCGCCGGCGTCGACGGCTTGTGCGCGTCGCTGACCCGCCGCCAGAGGACCTTGCCCGTGGCCGCCTCGATCGCCCAGGTGTCTCCCTTGAACGTGTTGACGTAGAGCATCCCGTCGCAGTAGCTCGGCGGGTACTCGACGTACGACTTGAGACCGCGCGCCCAGAGCTTCTTCGCGGGGATGCCGAGATGGATGCCGAGCCGTGCGAGGTCGCGCGTCGGGCCGCCGCCGAACATCGGCCAGCAGCGGCGGTCGACGTCGGGCGCCGGCGCGGGTGGGGGCGGCGTCGGCCGGGGAGGCTCGGGAATCGTGGGGGCGACGACCGTGACGTCCGTTACCGCCGTCTCGAGCTTCCCGGAGGGGGGCTTCCGCGTCGCCCAGTACGCGATCGCGAGGCCGACGGCCAGCGCGAGGACGGCGGGGATGACGAGAAGGAGGCGGCGGCGCATGCGCGGGGTCGGCGGCGGATGCCGACGACGCAGTGTGCCTATCCCGCCGGGCTGCGCCCGGCCGTCCTTACAATCGCCGTTCAGGTGGCCGGGAGCTCTCCTCACGACGAGGCGACTGCGCGCCGACCCGGGCGCGCGCGGCCCTCCCCGGTGATCGCGCGCGCGCGGCGATGAGGGCGCGGCTCGCACCGGCGGCGCTCGTCGCCGCGCTCCTCGTCGCGACCTCCGCGGCGTTCGTCGTCACGGAGAAGCTCAAGCTCACGCGCAGCCCCATCATCGGGCCGACGGTGGCGAAGGTCTTCTCGCCCGTCTGCGACTGCGACACGTCCGCAGCGGAGATCCGCTTCCGCCTTCGCAAGCCCGACCGGGTGAGCGTCGCGATCGTCGACTCCGGCGGCGATGTCGTGCGGGAGCTCGCGCGCGACCGCCGGCAGGGCCGCCGCTTCGTGACGTACCTCTGGGACGGCCGGGACGCGGCCGGGCGCGTGGTCGCGGAGGGCACGTACCGGCCACGTGTCCACCTCGACGCGCAGCGCAGGACGATCGTCATGCCGAACCGGATCCGCGTGGACACGACGCCCCCGCGGGTCAAGACCTTCACCGCTCGCCCGGTCGTCATCTCGCCGGACGGGGACGGGCGCTTCGACAGGGCGAAGATCCGCTATCGCCTGGACGAGCGCGCCGCGGTCGAGCTCTATGTCGGCGGCGTTCGCGCGCTCCGACGGCTCGGCACCCGTACGTCGGGGACCATGGACTGGTTCGGCACGGCCGGCGGGGAGCCGCTGCCCGAAGGGCCGCACACGCTTCGGCTCGTGGCCCGGGATCTCGCCGGAAACCTCGGACCCCGCTCGGGCTCGCGCACGGTGGCCATCCGCTTCCTGGCGCTCGGGCGCGACCGCGTCCTGACGACACCCGGCGCGCGGTTCGCGATCCTGGCCGTCTCCCAGGCGCGGACGCTCCGCTGGACGCTGGGGCAGCGCTCGGGCGTCGCGCGGCCGGGGACACTCCGGCTTCGAGCCCCCGCGAAGCCCGGTCGCTACGTGCTGCGCGTCGACGCGAACGGCCACGTGAAGCGCGCCGTCGTCGTCGTCCGGAAAGCCGCGCCGTGAACGCGGCCGCTCAGGTCGCGTCCGTCGTCGGGTGCGCCGGCCTCGTCGCGGTGTACCTCGCGCCGTCCCGAGCCGCACGGCTCGCCGGGCTCGTCGCCTGGGGGACCGGGCTGGGCGTGCTCGGCGTCACGCTGCTGCCGGACCTGAGTCGCACGAAGCTCGCGGCGGCCGCGGTCGGCGGTCTCGTCCTCGCGGCCGTCGTCGCGCTCGTCCTCCGGCGCTGGCCGTACTTCCTCGCGTTCGCGACCCTCGCCTGTATCCCGCTTCGCCTGCCGGTCGACATCGGCGACGACAAGGTGAACCTCCTGGTCCCGCTCTACGGCGTGGTTGCGGGGCTGGCCGTGGCGCTCGCCTGGGCGCTCCTCCGCGGCGACGACCGATCGCGCGAGCTCGGCCCCGTCGCCTGGCCGCTCGCGGCGTTCGTCGGGTGGAGCGGCCTGTCGATGGTGTGGGCGGTCGACGTCCACCGCGGGTCGATCCTCCTCGGCGCCTTCCTGCTCCCGTTCGGGCTGCTCGCGGTGGGCTTCGCCCGGCTCCCGTGGCGCGGCCGCTGGTTGACGTGGCTCTGGGCGGGCCTCGTCGGGACGGCGCTCCTCTACGCGGCCGTCGGCGGGTACCAGTGGTTCACGCGCGACGTCTTCTGGAACCCGAGCGTGAAGGTCTTCAACGCGTACGCGCCGTTCTTCCGTGTCAACTCGGTCTTCTGGGACCCGTCGGTCTACGGCCGCTACCTGACGGTCGCCATCCTCGCCTCGCTCGCCGGGATCCTGCTCGGCGGCGTCCGTGGCTGGCGCATGGCGGGTCTCTACGCCGTGGTGATCGGGACCTGGCTCGGGCTCCTGATCTCGTTCTCCCAGTCGAGCTTCGTCGCGCTCGCGGCGGGGATCGTCGTCGCCGTGGCGGTCGCCTGGGGCCGTCGCGCGACCGTCGCGCTCGTCGCGCTCGGTGCCGTCACGATCGTCGTGCTGCTCGCGGTGCCACAGGTGCGGCACGAGCTCCTCGGCAAGTCGCGATCCGGCGTCAACCGCATCACGTCCGGCCGGGCGAACCTCGTCGGCCAGGGCCTCCGCATCACGCTCGACCACCCGATCACCGGCGTCGGCGCGGGCGGCTTCTCGCACGAGTACCAGCGCCGGCTCGGGATCCCCGGCAAGGACCCGAAGCGCGTCGCCTCGCACACGATGCCGGTCACCGTCGCGGCCGAGCTCGGCGTCGTGGGGCTCGCGCTGCTCGCCTGGCTGCTCGCCGCCGCGCTGCTCGCGACGCTGCGCGGCCTTGGCCGGGGGTTCACGTCGCGCGTGGCGCTCGCCACCGGAGTCGTCCTGGTGGCGATCGGCATCCACAGCCTGTTCTACGCAGCGTTCTTCGAGGATCCCATGACGTGGGCGCTCCTCGGCCTCGTCGGCCTCTCGGCGCGGGTGCCGAAGAAGGCGGGGCCGACCGTCCCGCGCACACCGGTCGTGCAGCCGGTCGAGCCCGTGGTGCCGGAGCCCGCGCCGACCGCCACGGCATAGACTCGCGACCGTGTTGACCGGCCTCGAGCGGGCGCTCGTCCTCGCGCCCCACACCGACGACGGCGAGTTCGGCTGCGGCGGCACCATGGCCCGGCTCGTCGAGGCGGGCTGCGAGGTGCGCTACGTCGCGTTCTCGATCGCCACTCGCTCGTTGCCGGCGGGCTTCGCGCCCGACACGCTCGCCCGCGAGGTGCGCGAGGCGACCGCCGAGCTCGGGATCCCCGACTCGCACCTGACCGTGCACGACTTCGACGTGCGGACGTTCCCCGAGCGCCGCCAGGACATCCTCGAGCTGCTCGTCGGGCTCTGGGAGGAGTGGCGCCCGGACGTCGTCTTCCAGCCCTCCCACCATGACGTCCACCAGGATCACCAGACGATCGCGCAGGAGGGTCTGCGCGCGTTCAAGCGGACGACGATCCTCGGCTACGAGATCCCCTGGAACAACTTCGACTTCTCCTACGGCGCCTACCTCGCGCTCGAGCGGAGGCACGTCGAGCGGAAGGTCGCCGCGGTCGCCCGCTACGCGTCGCAGCAGCACCGGCGCTATGCGGACGAGGAGTACATCTGGAACCTCGCGCGCGTCCACGGGACGAACGTGAATCGCGACTACGCCGAGGTCTTCCAGGTCTACCGCCTGGTCGCATAGCAAGAGAGAACCGAGATACCCATCGGGGGTATAGTGACGGAATGGCCGGGCATGACCACGCTGCTCACGCACAGGGCTCGCTGAACCGGATCGCGCTCTCCGCGACCCTCCACTGCCTCACCGGCTGTGCGATCGGCGAGGTGCTGGGGATGGTCGTCGGCACCGCCCTGGGCTGGGGCAACTGGGCGACGGTCGGGCTCTCGGTCGTGCTCGCGTTCCTCTTCGGCTACTCGCTGACGATGCTCCCGCTCGTGCGAAGCGGCGTCGCCGTCGGCGCCGCGATCCCCGTCGCGCTCGCCTCCGACACCGTCTCGATCGCGATCATGGAGATCGTCGACAACGCGATCGTCCTTCTCATCCCGGGAGCGATCGAGGCCGGGCTCGCGGACGTCCTCTTCTGGGGCAGCCTCGCCTTTTCGCTCCTCGCCGCCGGCGCCGCCGCCTACCCCGTGAACCGCTGGTTGATCGCGCGCGGGCGCGGCCACGCGGTCGTCCATGCCTACCACTGACACCGTCTAGAGTCGGCCCGGTGCGGGTGCTGTTCGCATCGACGCAGGGCACCGGGCACTTCGGCCCGCTCATCCCGCTCATCGACGCGTGCAGGCGAAACGGCCACGAGACGCTCGTCGTCGGCCCGCCGACGCTCAAGGCCCGCGGCTACGAGTTCGAGGCAGGAGCCACCCCGCCGGACGAGATCCTCGGGCCGTTGTGGCGGTCGATGCCGACGCTTCCGCCCGCGCAGGGGGAGGTCGTTGTCGTCGGCGTCATCTTCGCCCGCCTCAACGTCGACGCGATGCTCCCGAAGCACGACGAGGTGCTCGAGCGGTGGCGACCCGACCTCGTCGTCCGCGAGTCCGCCGAGTTCGCGTCGGCGATCGCCGCCGAGCGGCACGGGGTTCCGCACGTCCGCGTCGCCGCCTCCACGTCGTACGTGGAGCATGGCGCCCTCGGCATCGCGGGGCCCGTGATCGAGGAAAGGCTGGCGGGCATCTTCGACCGCGTCGTCGAGTCGCCGTACCTGACGTACTTCCCGCCGTCGGTCGATCCCGCCCCGTTCGAGGTGACGCGGGTGCGCCTGCCGGCGTCCGACACGGAACCCTCGGCGCTCCCCGACTGGTGGCCCGGGCTCGACGGGCCACTCGTCTACGTCAGCTTCGGGAGCGTTGCCGCCACGTTCCCGCCGGCAGCCCAGGTCTATGCCCACGCGCTCGAGCAGCTCGCCGACCTTCCCGTGCGCGTGCTCCTGTCGACGGGAGGCAACGACGTCGAGCTCGGTGACGTGCCGGGCAACGTCCGGGTCGAGCGGTGGGTCGACGAGCCGGCGATCCTCGGGCACGCCGCCGCGGTGGTCGGCCACGGCGGGACAGGGACGACGCTGAGCGCGCTCGCCGCAGGCTGCCCACTCGTCGGCGTGCCGCTGTTCGGCGACCAGCCGATGAACGTCGCGAGCGTCGCCGCGGCGCGCGCCGGGGTCGTCGCGACGATCGACGGGATCGGGCACGGGCTCGCGCGGGTGCTCGGCGACGACCGTTATCGGGCGTCTGCCGTGCGCGCTGCCGACGAGATGCGCGCAGCCCCCGCGGTGGACGGGTTCATCGAGCTCGTCGCGGCCCGCGGCGGCTGAGCTCGTCTAGCCTGCTCCGCGTGCGTATCGGCGCCTTCGGAGCAGCGCTGTGCCTCCTCGCGGGGCTCTGCATGATCGGCGCCCTCGCCGTCGACCTCGACTCGACAGAGGCGAAGGCGCTCATGATCGCCGCTGCCGCGCTCTTCGTCCCGGGCGCGCTCGTCACGTACGTCTGGATGCGCGCCCGGATGCCGCCGCGGTGAGGGCGTTGGTGGTCGCTGCGGCCGCAGCGACGCTCGTGGCAGGCGCCGCGCGCGCGGCCCCGGGTCCGGTCGTCGTGATCGATCCGGGACACGACGCGCAGGCAAACCTCGCGACGGAGCCGATCGGGCCGGGGTCCGCCACCCGGAAGATCGAGGACGGGGGCGGCACGCGCGGCGTCGTCACCGGGATCCGCGAGCCGGACCTCACGCTCGACGTGTCGCTGCGGCTGCGTTCGCTCCTGCGCGCCGCCGGTGTCCGCGTCGTGATGACCCGCACGCGCACCGCCGGCAAGAGCATGGGCAACATCGCCAGGGCGCGGATCGCGAACCGGGCCGGAGCGGCGCTCTTCCTGCGGGTCCACGCCGACGGCGCGTCGGTTGCCTCTGCGCGGGGCACCCACACGCTGACCCCCGCCTACCGCCGGGGCTGGACCGACGACGTCTACCGCCCGAGCCGGCGCGCGGCGTCGCTCGTCCAGGCCGACGTCGTGCGCGCGCTCGGCTTCCCCGACCGCGGGATCCAGGAGCACCTCGACTTCACGGGCTTCAACTGGGCCGACGTCCCCGTGATCCTCGTCGAGCTTGGCTTCATGACGAATCCTGCCGAGGATCGCGCGCTCGCGACGGACGCCGTGCGGCACCGCGCCGCCGTCGGGCTCTGCCGGGGCACGCTGCGGTTCCTCGGGCGGCCGCCCGCCCGCTGTGGGGTTTAGACAGGGCTAAAGATCGCAAGTAGAGTTTAGGCATGCCTAAACTCACGCGACGACGGTTGCTGTGCGCGACGGCGCCGCTCGCCGCGGCGCCGCTCGGGGTGACGCTCGCCTTCGGGCGCGAAGCAGAGGCGGCGGGCCACGACCACGCCGGACACGGCGCGACCGCGACGCGTTCGACCGCCGCGGCCGGTCACGCGGCGATGATCGGCGACGGGGCGCCTGCGGTCGGCGGGCCGAACGACCTCGACGCGCTGCTCCACCCACCGCCCGCCCTTCCCCATCGGCCGGGGCGGGTGCGCGAGTACACGCTGGTCGCCCGCGACGAGGAGCTCGAGATCGCACCGGGCGTCTTCTTCCCCGCCTGGACGTACAACGGGACCGTCCCCGGGCCCGTGATCCGCGCGACCGAGGACGACGTCCTCCGCGTCCGGTTCGCGAACGCCGGCGCGCACCCGCACACGATCCACTTCCACGGGATCCACCCGACGAACATGGACGGGGTGTTCGAGATCGTCGGGCCCGGCGAGGACTTCACGTACGAGTTCCCGGCCCGCCCCGCCGGGTTCCACGTCTACCACTGTCACTCGACGCCGCTCAAGAAGCACATCCACAAGGGCCTCTACGGCGCCTTCATCATCGACCCCAAGGCGCCGCGCGAGCCTGCCCGCGAGCTCGTGCTGGTGATGAACGGCTACGACACGGACGGCGACGGCGAGAACAACTTCTACACGGTCAACGGGCGGACGTTCTACTACGCGCGCTATCCGATCCGGGTGCGCCGGGGCGAGCTCGTCCGCGTCTACCTCGCGAACCTCACCGAGTTCGACCTGATCAACTCCTTCCACCTCCACGCGGACTTCTTCCGGTACCAGCCGACGGGGACCGGAGAGCACTGGGAGTACACCGACACCGTGATGCAGTGCCAGGGCCAGCGCGGGGTGCTCGAGGTGCGGTTCGCTCACGCGGGGACGTTCATGTTCCACGCCCACCAGTCCGAGTTCACGGAGCTCGGCTGGATGGGGTACTTCCAGGTCGAGGAGCCGTGACGGCAGCGGGCGCCGAGACGGCCGGCGGCCTGGCATGGCGGCTCTGGGCCCTCGTCCCTCTCGTCGGCCTCGCCCTCGCGGTGGCGGTCGTCGTCTCGGTCGGCGACCGCGTCGTCGAGCTCGTCGGCGGAACGGCGCCACCGGCGGACGAGTTCGACGTCAGACGCGTCGAGCTCCGGCCGGGCGAGGTACGGGTCCTCGTGCGGAACCCGCAGCGCGACGACCTCACCATCGCCGCGGTGACGGTGGACGACGCGATCGTCCCGTACACCCTCGACGGGCCGGCAACGCTGGGACGCCTGCGGTCGAGCACGATCGTCGTCCCGTACGACTGGGTCCCGGGCGACCCGCTCGCCGTGGGGGTCACGAGCTCGACGGGCATCCAGACGACGCACGAGATCGCGGCCGCGGTGCAGACGCCGGAGCCGGGAGCGCGCGGCGTTCTCGGCTACGGGCTGATCGGCCTGCTCGTCGGCGTCGTCCCCGTGGCGCTCGGCTTGCTCTGGCTGCCGTCGCTCCGCCGGGCGAGCCCTGCCTGGATCGCCGCGTTCATGGCCCTGACCGCCGGCCTGCTGACGTTCCTCGGCGTCGAGGCGCTGTTCGAGGCGCTCGCGCTCCAGGCGGGGCTGCCGCCTGCGTTCGGAGGGCCGGGGCTCGTCCTGCTCGGCCTGGCCGCGAGTGCGCTCGGCATGACGTTCCTCGCTGCGAGGCTCTCGCGCGGGCGGGTCGGCCTCAGCGGCCTCGCCCTTGCCCTGCTCGTCGCGATCGGGATCGGCGTCCACAATCTCGGCGAAGGGCTCGCGATCGGGACGTCGTTCGCGACCGGCGAGGTCCAGCTCGGCGCGTTCCTCGTGATCGGCTTCATGGTGCACAACGTCACCGAGGGCCTCGGGATCGCCGCGCCGGCAACGCGCGCGCGGGTCAGGCTGTGGCAGCTCGCGGGGCTCGCGCTCGTCGCGGGGGCGCCCGCGATCCTCGGGACCTGGATCGGCGGGTACGGCTCGAGCGATCTCCTGACCCCGGTGTTCTTCGCGCTCGCGGCGGGCGCGGCACTGCAGGTCGTGGTCGAGGTCGCGCGCCACGTCGCGCGCATCGCGCCGGGCGGCCTTCGCTCGGGATGGGCCGTCGGCGGCTACCTCGCCGGCATCGCCGCCATGTGGGCGACCGGGCTGCTCGTCGGGTGAGCGACAGCCCGGCACCGTCACCGCGCGAGCACGACCGGTCGGCGCCCGTCCACCCGCTCGACGACGTCCTGCCGGGCGAGGCGCGGGTCTTCGAGGCGGCGCACGAGTCCCTGGCCGGGGGCCGCCGCGGGCCGCGCGGTCTCTGGCCGTTCCTCGGCCCGGCGTTCGTCGCCTCCGTGGCGTACGTCGACCCCGGCAACTTCGCGACCAACATGGCCGGAGGCGCACAGTTCGGCTACCTGCTGCTGTGGGTGATCCTCATGGCGAACCTCATGGGCATGGTGATCCAGTCGATGAGCGCGAAGCTCGGGATCGCCACGGGGATGAACCTCCCCGAGGTGTGCCGCGAGCGATTCCCGCGGGTCGCGACCGTGCTTCTCTGGATCCAGGCCGAGGTGATCGCGATGGCGACCGATCTCGCCGAGTTCATCGGCGCGGCCATCGGGCTCAACATCCTCTTCGACATCCCGCTCTTCCCCGCCGCGCTGATCACGAGCGTTGCCGCGTTCGCGATCCTCGCGCTCCAGGCGCGAGGGTTCCGGCGCCTGGAGGCCGTGATCGTGGCGTTCATCGGCGTGATCGTCGTCGCGTTCGCCGCGCAGGTGTTCCTCGCGAACCCGGATCGCGCCGACGTCCTGCACGGGTTCGTTCCGGGCTTCGAGGGCTCGGAGAGCGTGCTGCTCGCGGTCGGGATCCTCGGCGCGACGGTCATGCCCCACGTCATCTACCTGCACTCGGCGCTCACGCAGCACCGGGTGGTCGGCACGAGCGACGAGGAGAAGCGGCGGATCTTCCGGTTCGAGCTGGTCGACGTCGTGATCGCGATGGGGATCGCGGGGATCGTCAACATGAGCATGTTGATCATCGCCGCGGCCGTGTTCTACGAGAACGGCCTGTACGACGTGGGGGACGACCTCGCCCAGGTTGCCGACCAGCTCGAGGCGCACCTGGGGGGCCACGCCAACCTCCTGTTCGGCGTCGCGCTCCTCGCGTCCGGGCTCTCGTCGTCGAGCGTCGGGACCCTTGCCGGCCAGGTCGTCATGCAGGGCTTCATCCGCCGTCGCATCCCGTTGTTCCTCCGCCGGGCGATCACCATGGCGCCCGCGCTGCTGATCATCGCCCTCGGCATCGACGCGTCCCGGGCGCTCGTGCTGAGCCAGGTGCTCCTCTCGTTCGGCATCCCGTTCGCCCTGATCCCGCTGCTCTGGTTCTGCCGCGACCGCTCGCTGATGGGGGTGCTCGTCAACCGCCGCTCGACGACGGCGCTCGCGGCGGCGATCGCCGTGCTGATCATCTGCCTGAACGGCTTTCTGCTCGAGCAGACGCTGCTGTAGCGGCGTCAGCCGGCCGGGACACGTCTGCGCGCAACCAGCCGACTGATGCGCCGCCGCTCTTCCGCGCTCGTGAAGCCGAGGAAGGTGAGCGCGAGCGGGTAGGCGAGCGCCAGGACGGCCGCTCCCCCGAGGCCGACGTCGAGCTCCTTGCCGGCGGCGGCCAGCGCCACCCCGGCCAGGGCGGCTGTCGCGACCCGGCGCCACTGGTACGGCACGGGATAGATCTTCTGCGACCACCACGCCATCCCCACGGCCATGGTGGTGTATGCGGCGACGGTCGCTATCGCTGCGCCCATCATCCCGTACGTCGGGATCAGCGCGAAGTTCAGCGCCACGTTGACGACCGCCGCCGCGCCCGTCACGACCCAGTTGAACTGGGTGCGCCGGGCGCGCCCCACGCCGATCGCGATCACGATGTAGGCCGCGTAGGAGACGGTGGCGAACGCCAGCGGGCCGACCACCGACGCGGAGTCGGAGAACCGGGGCGCGGCGAGAAGATCGACGAGCCACGGGGCGAGGAGCGTGAGCGCGAGCGCTCCCCACGTGGTGATGACCGTGAGGTAGGTGAGGACGTACGAGTACGTGAGACGCGCTTCGCGCTCGTCCCTGATCGAGTAGGCAAACGCAGGCCACGCCATCCGGAATGCCGTCAGGAGGAGCACCATCGCCGACGCGACGCGCACCCCGACCGAGTAGAGGCCGGCCTCGGAGACGTCTGCGAGCTTCACGAGGAAGAATCGGTCGGAGAAGTTCGTGATCCAGAGAAACAGGGCGGTCGGGACGAGCGGCAGGCCGAAGTGGTTCATCTCGCGCAGGAGCTGCCGGTCGAACTGGAGGCCGAGCTGCTCGCGTCGGTAGCCCAGGAGGGCGAGATAGACGATCAGCGTGCCGCTGAAGTTGCCGACGATCACCCCGAGCGCGCCCTTCTCGAGCCCGACGACCAGAAGCAGCGTGATGCCGATCGTCAGGAACACGTTCGCGAGGCTCGCGCACACGAACGCGACCGACCGTTCCTCGACCCGGAAGAGCGAGGTCATCTGCTCGTAGTTGACCGTCGCCCAGAGCGCGACGCCCGCGGCGCGGACGAGGTTTGCCGCGCTCGCGGTCCCGAAGAGCAGCGTCGACACCGGCCCGGCGAACGCGAGCAGGAGCACGAGCCCGAGGGTGCCGCCGCCCATCGTGAACCAGAACGACGTGCGCAGCACGCGGAGGCGGCCCGCATCGTCCTCCACGTCGAAGTAGAAGCGGAAGAACGCGCTCGTGATGCCGGCCCGCAGGATCAGGCCCATGACCGTCGTCAAGGCGAGCAGCGTCTCGATCTTCCCGTAGTCGGACGGCGTCAGGTACCGCGTGTAGAGGGGCAGGAGGATCACCGCGATGATCCGCGAGACGAGGCCACCGATCCCGTAGATGGCGGAGTGGCGGCCGAGCCGGCGGAGCTGCGCGGCCAGGCCGGCGGGGACCTCCTCGCGCCCGGTGGCGCCGATCCCCGGCTCCGACGGCAGCCCGGCCTCGAGCTGGTCGTCCCCCATCGGCAGCGCGGCGGGGAGGTCGGCGGGCTGCGGCGGCGGCACCGCGATCGTGGCGTGCCGGTCGCGGACCGGCTCGACGACCGAGGCGTAGACGTCGAGCAGCTGGTCGGTCACGCGCTCCAGGTCGTGGACGCGCTCGGCGTACGCGCGGGACGCACGTCCGATCTCCTCCCGGCCGTCCGGCCCGAGCGCCACGAGCTCGGCCAGCCGCTCCTCGAGCGTGGCGGCCGAGGCGTTGACGATCGGCACCGGGACGCCGAACGCCGCCTCGGTTCGCTCGATCGCCTCCTCGTGGAGGAACGTCACGACCGGCTTGCCGAGCGCCATGCACTCGATCGCGAAGACGCCGTACCAGCCGGCGTGCATCTGGTCGACGACGATGTCCGCGTCGCGGTAGCGCTCGAGCGCCTCGTCGTGGCGCAGCCCCTCGACGATCTGCAGCTCGACGTCGAGCTCGGCGCACGCACGAACGACGTGATCCGTGCCCTTCCGCCGCCTCGACGACGGGGCGTGCACGACGACGGGGCGTCGCCGCTGCGACGGCGGCGCGGGCTTCACGCGCTCGAGGTCGATCCCGGGCGGGATCACGGTCGCCTCGGGAACCCAGCGGATCGCGTCGTAGCTGCCCACGATCTCCGCGCCCGCCTTCTTCCCGTACGCCAGCTCGTCCGGGGACTTGCCGCGGATGTCGGACCCGAGGTAGTGCATCACCGACCGCTTGCGAAACGCGCGCAGGATCGGGAACTGGAGCGACTGCGGGACGAGGGTCAGCCCGAACGTGAAATGGAAGAGGTCGGTCCGGGGGAGCAGCCCGGCGAGCACCTGCCACTGGGCCAGCTGGCGGCGGGCGAGGCCTCCCTCGAGCTCGAGCGATCGGTCTGCCTCCGGATGAAGTGTGTAGCGGTTGAAGACGACGAGCGATGCGTCGACTCCCCGACGGCGGAGCGCCTCGACGTTCGTCCACGGGATGCCGGCGGTGTTGACCGGGCAGAGAACGACCCGCAACGGGCGCTTCGAGCTCACGGTGCGGGGTCGGGGCCGGTGCTCAACCCCACTCGATCTGGTCGAAGTAGCGCAACGCCGTGCGGCCGGGCCGGATCCGCGTGCGGAGCGCGGCGAGCTCGTCGTCGGAGATCTCCCCGAGCGCCCGTTTGACGCCGAGGTACGGGAGATTCAGGTCCTCCTGATAGACGATCGTCGAGATACGCGGGTTGACCTCGATCACGTGATCGCCCACGAGCTGGATGTTGAAGAACCACTCGATCGCGAGCTCCGAGACGATCCGGTCGGCGATGTCCATCAGGGCCGGGTCGTCGAGGGTCACGAAGTACATCGCGAGCCCTGCGCGCATCGCCTCGCGCGTCTTCGGGTGCCCGAGCACGACGTGGCGACCGTCCGCGATGCCGTCGATCGTCCGCTCGCCGCCCGTTGAGAGCTCCATCACGAGCAGGTCGGGGCCGTCGTCGTCCGGGAGCAGCTCGACCGCCTCCTCGAGGCGCATCGCCACCGAGCCCGGACGCTCGTGGAGCAGCTGATGGGCGCGGTCGACCGTCGGATCGAGCACGCGGAACCCGCGCGAACCCGAGGAGAACACGGGCTTGAAGCAGACCGGACGATCGGGATAGCCGAGCTCGGCGGCGGCCTCGGCGACCTCGGCCGCCCCCCGCACGCGCCGATACGCGGGGGCCGGCACCCCGATCCGGTGCAGGAACGCGTACGTCTCGGCCTTGTCGTTCGACCGGTGGATCGTATCCGGGCTCGAGACGAGCACCGGCACGGGAAACCGCTCGCGGTGCGCCGCGAGGCCCTCGAGGTCGAAGGACGACTGCGGCAGCACGACGTCGACGCCCTCGCGCTCGACGACGGCGAGCATGGCTTCCGGAAAAGCCGGGTCGGAGCCTGCGGGCACGAGGTGGAACGCGTCGCAGAGGTGCCGGCCGACCGACCGCTCCGACATGTCCGTGCCGACGAGGCGGAGCTCGCGCTCGCCGTTTCGGCGGAGGGCCTGGAGCAGCGCCGCGGTGCCCGGAGCGCCCGAGGCGGAGACGAGCACGGTGACCGGCCGGAGGCTCACGGGCACGTATCCAAGCAGCGCCGGTCGTCGTCGGCGCTCGCCTCTAGGAGAGGTCGATCCGATCGGCCGCGAGCTGGACGAGGCGGCGCTCCCTCTCCGCGTCGAGCATCGCGCGCATCGTCGCGCCCATCGTCGTCCCCGGATACACCCAGATCTCGGGGTGCGTGAGGAGCTGCAGCCACGGGAAGCCGGCCGATCGGAGCTCCGCGTGCGGACAGCCGAAGCGCCAGCGCTGATTCGAGTCCGAGCGGTACGTCGGAGGGTCGAAGTACCCGTCCTGCATGACGTTCACCGCTCCAGCGATCGGCGCGCTCATGTACTCGGGGTCGGGGTTGTGCCAGGCGACGACCGGGTCGAAGCGCTCGTCGAGGACGGCCCGCGGGTACACGGCGTGGAGCCCGACTCTGTGACCCAGCTCGCGCAGCCGCGCGATTGCGGAAACGCCCTCCGTCGAGGCGAGGTTGTAGAACACCGACTCGGTCATGAGGAAGTAGGTCGACGACACGTCGGCGTCTGCCTCGACGGCGGCCATCGCGAGCGCCGCGTCGAGCGAGAGGTCGACGTCGTGGCGCAGGAGGACCACCCCGCGGCCCGGCGGCTCGTCGAAGTGCGCAAACCGGTAGCCACCGGCCCGCGCGGCGTCGAGGAGCTCCCGGTAGTGGTCGAGCGTGAATGCGCAGTTCGTCGCCTCGCCGCCGTGCGGTGGAATGTGGCCACCTCCGCCGGATGCAGGACGTCCCGCGTCCTCGCTCATGCGACCTCGACCTCGAGCAGGCCGGCCGCGTGCTCGGCGCGCCGGAGTGCTTCGATCGAGGTCGGCGCGGTGGCGATCACGTAGCCGCGGCGATCGCCGTCGAGGCGGACGGGCCGGATCGTCTCCCCCTCGGCGAGGTACGTCTCGGCCTGCACGACGCCCGGTGCTCCGAGCACCGCGTCGAGCGGGCCGACGCGCATCACCGTCCCTGTCGGGAGCGGGCCGGGCGCGGCCGTGAGGAAGCGGATCGCGAGCGGCTGCGAGAAGCGCGGCAGCGCAACCTCGTCCGGCACCGGCTCGCCAAGGGCGAAGCGGAGCGCGACCTCCACGAGGTCGACGCCGACGGCGTGGCGCACGAGGTCGGCCATCTGGCCGCCGGGGATGCGCGCCGCGACCTCGACGACCGACACGCCGCCGTCCGGCGACGCGATCAGCTGCGGGAACGCGATCCCGTCGCGAAGCCCGAGCGCGGCGACCGAGCGCTCGGCCACACGCTCGGCCAGCGAGAGTTGGTCGGAGTGGATCGAGGCGGGATAGACGTGGATCCACCCCACGCCGAAGCCGACGCCCGCCGGCCGGAGGCGGTCGGAGAGGGTGACTGTGCGTGCGTCCCCGTCGCGGACGACGACGATCCCGTTCATCTCGGTGCCCTCGACGAACCCCTCGAGGATGGCCTCGCGGCCGGGCGACTCGGCGAGCGCCGAGTGGAGATGCGACTCGAGGTCGCCCTGCGTCTCGACGCGGAACAGCCCGCGCTGGCCCCCGGAGTCGACGGGCTTGAGAACCGCCGGGAACCCCACTGTCTCGATCGCCGCGCGCCCCTCGGCGAGGCCCCGGACGGCCGCGAATGCCGGCTGGGGGATTCCTTCCTCGGCGAGCGTCCGCCGCATCGCGATCTTGTGGGTCATGCGATGCGCGACGGCGGTGCCGATCGTCGGCAGCCCGAGCCGCTCGGTCACGGCGGCGACGACCGGCACCGCGCGATCCGCCGAGACCGTGAGCGCCCCGTCCACTCCGTGGCGCCGCGCGACGTCCTCCACCGCGTCGATGTCGGCGAAGTCGACGACCTCGGCTACGTCGGCCAGCCCCAGGCCCGGAGCCGCCGCGTTGCGGTCGACCGCGACGACCCGGAGCCCGCGCTCGCGCGCCTGCGCGATCGCGCGGCGCTGGTGGCGTCCTGCGCCGACGAAGAGCACGCTCGACACGGCGCGATGCTAGACGAGCGTCCTGCGGTGTTGTGGGCTGGTCTCGTGTGGGCCGATGCGGCGTGTCCGGCGGCCCGGCTGGTGGTGCACACGACTGTGGAGCGATGGGCACGAAGACGGCACGAAGTCGTGTCCCATCCGACTGTGTTGTCCAATTAGGCTTCGAGCCGTGGGGAGGAGGCCGGCGGCCCAGAGATCAGCAGCCGAACGGGGCATGTCCGAACTGGACGTCTTCGGGGATCGGCGACCGTGCGGACGCCGCCGCCGGCGAACGACGGCCGGGCGACGGCGCCCGCGTCTACGATCCGGCCGTGTCTCTGACGGGAAAGCGGGTGCTCGTCACCGGCGGGGCGGGGTTCATCGGGACGACGCTCGCCGCGCGGCTCGTCGACGCCAACGAGGTCGTCGCCGTGGACAACCTCCACCGCGACGCGCTCTCGGGAACCGAGCTGGCCGAGCATCCGAACTTCCGCTTCGTCGAGGGAGACGTGCTCGACGCGCAGCGGCTCACGGAGCTCGCCGCGGGCTGCACGCACATCGTCCACGCGGCGGGGATCGCCGGCGTCGACACCGTGCTCACCAGCCCCGTCCGGACGATGCGCGTCAACGTCATCGGCACGTACAACGCGCTCGAGGCGGCGCTCGCGACGCTGGGCACCCTCGAGCGGCTCGTCGAGTTCTCGACCAGCGAGGTGTTCGGGCAGCACGCGTTCAACGTCCAGGAAGGGCACGTGACGTCGATCGGCTCGGTCGGCGAGGCGCGATGGACCTACGCGGTGTCGAAGCTCGCCGGCGAGCACATGGCGCACGCCTACGCCGCCGAGCACGGGCTGCCTGCGGTGTCCGTGCGCCCGTTCAACATCTTCGGCCCGGGTCAGATCGGCGGGGGCGCGATCCGCGCCTTCATCGAGGCGGCGCTCGCCGGGCGCGACCTCGAGATCCACGGTGACGGCTCGCAGATCCGCGCCTGGTGCTACGTCGACGACATGGTCGAGGCGGTCCTTCTTGCCCTGGAGCATCCGGCCGCGATCGGCGAGAGCTTCAACATCGGAAACGCCCGCTCGGCCGTCACGATCTACGACCTCGCGACCCGGATCAAGAGGCTGACCCGGTGTCCCGGCGAGATCCGCTTCGTCCCGCTCGAGTACACCGACGTCGAGCTCCGCATCCCGAACGTCGAGAAGGCGCGCTCGCTGCTCGGCTTCGAGGCGCAGGTCGAGCTCGACGAGGGCCTCGCGCGCACGATCGCGTGGTATCGGGCGAGGCTCGGAACGCCGGCGTGAGCGGCGAGCCGATCCGGCTCGCGCGGCCCGACGTCGGCGAGGACGAGCTCGCGGCGGTCGCGGCGGTGCTCGCGAGCGGCCAGCTGACGATGGGGCCGTACGTCGAGGCGTTCGAGCGTGCGGTCGCGAGCGCCGTCGGCACCGCCGACGCGGTCGCCGTCTCGTCGGGAACCGCGGCCATCCACCTAGCGCTCCTCGCGCTCGGGATCGGCCCGGGCGACGAGGTGATCGTCCCCGCGTACACCTTCCCCGCGACCGCGAACGCCGTCGAGCTGTGCGGGGCACGCGCCGTGCTCGTCGACGTCGACGCCGAGACGTTCCTCGTGCGGCCGGAGCTCGTCGCCGAGGCGATCACGAACAGGACGCGTGCCGTCCTCGCGGTCCACCTGTTCGGCCGTCCGGTCGCGTGGGAGGAGCTCCAGACGGCGGTGCCGCAGAACGTCGTGCTGGTCGAGGATGCCGCCGGCGCGCTCGGAGCCAGCTATCGCGGGACGCCGTGCGGCGCTCTCGGCCTTCTCGCGTGCCTCTCGTTCCACCCCCGGAAGATCGTGACGACCGGCGAGGGCGGCGCCGTGACGACCGATGAGGCCGAGCTCGCCGGGGCCGTCCGCCGGCTCCGGCATCACGGGATCGCCGCGGGCGGCGTCATGGACATCGAGGCGCCCGGCTTCAACTACCGCCTGCCCGACGTCCTCTGCGCGCTCGGCCTGCCCCAGCTCGGGCGTCTCGAGAGCCTCCTCGCCGCGCGCGAGCGTGTGGCGCGGTGGTACACCGAGCGCCTCGAGCACCTCGTCGGCACCCCCGGTGCCGACGAAGGCGACCGGCACGGATGGCAGGCGTACGTCGTGCGGATCGACCGACGGGACGAGGCGCTTGCGGGGTTGCGCGCGGAGGGCATCGAGGCGCAGATCGGCACCTACGCGCTCCAGCGCCTCTCCGCGTACCGCGACCGTGGCCTCTTCCCGGGTGCGGACGAGGCGTTCGAGCGCGCGCTGGCGCTTCCATTCGCCACGACGACGAGCGAGGATGACGTCGATCGGGTCGCGGCCGCTCTCACCCGGTACGTGTCGTGAGCGTCGATCCGCGCCTCGAGGGGCTCGATCCTCGTGACCGCGCATATGCCGAGAGCCTCGAGTCCGGCGAGCGCGAGGTCGTCGTCGCGACGGTCGCGCGCCATCGGCGCCCCGAACGGCTCGCCGTCGGCGACCCCCTCCCGGATCTGACGGCGATCTCGCTCGGTGATAGAGCACCCGTCCGGCTCAGCGCGCTCGTCGTGGACGACCCGCTCCTGCTCGTCTTCGGCAGCTTCACCTGACCGCCGTTTCGTCGCAGGTCCGGCGACGTCGAGGAGATCCACCGGCGCTTCCAGGGCCGCGCGAACGCCGTCTTCGTCTACATCGCCGAGGCGCACGCCGTCGACGAGTGGCAGATGCAGGCAAACGTCGACGAGGGCGTGCTGCTCCGCCAGCACGTACACCTCGAGGACCGGTTCGCCGCTGCCCGCGAGGGTGTCGAGCGCCTCGGCCTGACGCTGCCGGTGCTCGTGGACGACATGGACGACGCCGTCAGCGCGGCGTTCGCGGCCTGGCCGGAACGGCTGTACGTCGCCGAGCGCGGTGGGCGGCTCGCGTACGTCGGTGGGCCGGGGCCGTTCGAGTTCGAGCCGGACGCGGCCGCCGCGGTGCTCGCGGAACTTGTCGGCGACCGGAGCGCGTAGCTAGAGGCAGATGTCGTCGGGCCGCACCGGCACGCGGGTGAGCGGACGCCCGGTTGCGGTTCGCATCGCGGAGAGGATCGCGGCGGTCGAGACGACCGTCGGCGGCTCGCCGACCCCCTTGACCCCGTACGGCGCGTCGGGCTCGGGCACCTCGACGAGGGCGATGTCGACGGGCGGCATGTCGAGCGTCGTCGGGAGGAGGTAGTCGGTGAAGCTCGCGTTCAGGATCTCGCCGTCGCGCGTCACGATCTCCTCCATCAGCGCGAGCCCGAGGCCCTGCGCCGTCCCGCCCTCGATCTGGCCCTCGACCGCGAGCGGGTTGAGCGCCTTGCCGACGTCCTGTGCCGTCCCGATCCAGACGACGCGCGTCAGGCCGAGCTCGACGTCGACCTCGACGACGACGCGCATCGCGGCGACCGCGAGCGCCACGTGCGCCCGCTCGCCCGTGATCTGCCCGGTCTCGGGGTCGAGCGGTGTCGTGCGCGGGTGGCGGTAGACACGCTCGACGTCGACCTCGCCGCCGCTCCGCTCCCGCTCCTCGAGCGCCGCCCTGCAGGCGTCCCGCACGGCGCCGGCCGCCATCCACGTCATCCGTGACGCCGAGGCCGAGCCGGCGGAGCCGACCGCCGCGGTCGTGTGCGGCGCCAGCGCGACGTCGTCGGTGCCGAGCTCGGTCCGCGCGACCTGGAGGATCACGCCGGCCACGCCCTGGCCGACCTCCGCCGCGGCGGAGTGCACGACGGCGCTCCCGTCCGCGCCGAGCTGGACGCGGGCGGTGCAGAAGTCGTCGAAGCCCTCCGAGTAGCAGATGTTCTTGAAGCCGAGCGCGAATCCGACGCCCCGTCGAACGCCCTCGCCGGTCGTCGTGTTGCCCGCGCCGCCCGGGAGCCGCAGCGGGTCGCGTGGCAGGGGCTCCTCGTCCGGCAGCGGCAGCGCCGCGGCGCGGCGGATCACCTCCCGTGTCGGCAGCGAGCCGCGAACGACCTGGCCGGTCGGGAGCGCGTCCCCGGGCTCGAGCGCGTTCAGGAGCCGGAGCTCGACGGGATCGATGCCGAGCTCCGTCGCGAGCAGGTCCATCTGCGCCTCGGTCGCGAAGCACGTCTGGACGGCGCCGAAGCCGCGCATCGCGCCGCAGGGCGGGTTGTTCGTGTACACCGCCGTGGCCTCGATCAGGGCGTTGTCGACCCGGTAGGGGCCGAGCGCGAACGAGGCGGCGTTCGAGGCCACCGCGGTCGAGCTCGAGGCGTACGCGCCGCCGTCGAGCAGGATCTGCATGCGGACGCACGTCAGCCGGCCGTCGCGCGTCGCCCGGTGCTCGCAGCGGACCCGGGCAGGATGGCGATGTACGTGCCCGGTGAACGACTCGGCGCGGTCGTAGACCATCCTCACGGGTCGGTCGGTGCGCAGCGCGAGGAGCGAGCCGTGGATCTGCATCGACAGGTCTTCCCGCCCCCCGAACGCGCCGCCCACCCCGGCCAGGTGGAGCCGCACCTGCTCGGGTTGCAGGCCGAGGCAGGGCGCGACCTGATCGCGGTCGACGTGGAGCCACTGCGTCGCGACGTGGATGTCGACCCCGCCCTCGCCGTCCGGCACGGCGAGGCCCGCCTCCGGGCCGAGGAACGCCTGGTCCTGGATCCCGACCTCGTACGTCCCGGCCACGACGACCTCGCCGCCCGATTCCGGATCGCCGTGCCGGACGACGATGCTGCGGACGACATTCGGCCGCGGGTCGTCGCGGTAGCCGTGACCCATCGTCGGGCGGTCCGGGTGGAGCGGCTCCTGCTCGAGGGCGCGCTCCATGTCGACGACCGGCTCGAGCGGCTCGTACCGGACCACGACGGCGTCGAGTGCGCGCCGCGCCTGCTCGGGATGCTCGGCCGCGACGATGGCGACGGGTTCGCCGACGTAGCGAACGCGGTCGATCGCGAGCACCGGCTGATCGGCGAACTCGAGGCCGTAGTGCTTCTTGCCGGGAACGTCCGCGTGGGTGAGCACGGCGTGGACGCCGGGGAGCCGGAGCGCCTGGGTCGCGTCGACCGACACGATCCGCGCGTGCGGGTAAGGGCTGCGCAGCGTGTCGCCGAAGAGCATCCCCGGCGCGGACAGGTCGCTCGCGTAGAGGAACGCACCCGTCACCTTGGGCACGGCGTCGTCTCGGAGGACCCGCTCGCCGATCCTGCCGACCGCGAGCCGCGAGCGCTCCGTCGTGACGCTCACGCGCGCCCTGCCGCAAGACGGACGGCGTCGAAGATCTTGACGTAGCCGGTGCAGCGGCAGAGGTTGCCGGACAGCGACTCGCGGATCTCGTCGTCGGTCGGGTGCGGCGTGCGCGCGAGAAGATCCGCGACCGCGACGACGAGCCCGGGCGTGCAGAACCCGCACTGGACGGCGCCCGCGTCGACGAACGCCTGCTGGACGGGGTGGAGCGGCGCGGCGTTCGCGGAGAGGCCCTCGACGGTGACGACGTCGTGCCCCTCCGCCTGTGCCGCCAGGACGAGGCACGCGCAGACGAGGGCGCCGTCGAGGAGGACGGAGCACGAGCCGCACTCGCCCTGCTCACACGCGTTCTTCGAGCCGGGAAGCTCGAGCGTGTCGCGGAGGAAGGTGAGCAGGCTCTCGCCGCCCCAGGCGTCGCCTTCGAGGGGCTCGCCGTTGACGGTCAGCGCGATCCTCACGAGCGCAGGCACCTCTCGAGCGCGCGGCCCGCGAGCACACGGAGGGCGTGGCGCCGGTACGCGGCGCTGGCGCGGACGTCGTCGATCGGCATGGCCGCCTCCGCAACTCGGTCGGGGAGATCCGCCGCTACGGCGAGCGGCACGGTCACCAGCTTCGCCGTCACGGCCGCCGAGCCGAATGCCGCACGGACCTCGCCCGCGGCCGTGTCGACGACGACCGCGAGCGAGCAGATCGCGATCACCATCGCGTTCCGCGGGCCGACCTTCGCGAACGTCTGCGCGCCGCCGCTCGGCCGGACACGCACTGCGGTCACGAGCTCGTCCGCCGCGAGCGCCGTTCGCTTCACGCCGAGGAGGAACTCCTCGAGCGGCAGCGTCCGCATCCCGCGGACGCTCGTGAGCTCGACCTCGGCGCGCTCTGCGAGGAGCGGCGGCAGCGCGTCCCCCGCGGGCGAGCCCGTGCCGAGGTTGCCGCCGATCGTGCCGCGATTACGGATCTGGGGGGAACCGACGGTGCGGGCCGCCTCGGCGAGGGCGGGAAGGCGTCTTGCGACTGGCGCCCGCATCGCCTCCGTGTAGGTGAGGGCCGCCCCGAGCCTGAGCCCGTCGCCGTCCTCGGCGACGCCGCGGAGCTCGGTGAGCTCGCTCAGGTCGAGGAGCGCAGGCGGGCGCTCGTCGCCGAAGGTGAGCTCGACCATGACGTCCGTCCCGCCCTGGATCGGCTGCGCCTCCGGATGCTCCGCCCGGATCCGCAGGGCCTCGTCGAGCGTGCGTGGGCGGTAGACGTCCACGAGCGGAAGACAACCACACGGCACGCCGCGCGGCCTGCTCGCGACCGTCCGACCGTCCGGACGACGATGACTCGCGGGGCCGATCCTCCTCCCGCGAGGGCCCGGAGGCCTGCTGCGGTGTACCCTCAGGCTCCCGATGGCCGAGACGCAGGTGCGTGAGACCGCGGTTCCGGACGGCGACGCGGGAGGCGTTCCCGAGCTCTCCGTCGTCGTGACCCTCTTCGACGAGCGCGCGACGCTCGAGGAGCTCCACCGCCGACTCACGGCAACGCTCGAGGCGTTCGGTCGGGCGTACGAGATCCTGTACGTCGACGACGGCTCGACCGACGGCACGTTCGCGACGCTCGAGCGCATCCACGAGGCCGACGTGCGGGTGCGGGCGGTGCGCCTCAAGCGCAACGTCGGGCAGCACCCGGCGATGCACGCGGGTCTTTCCCGCATCCGGGGCGGGATCGTCGTCACGATGGACGGCGACCTGCAGAACCCACCCGAGGACGTCCCGCGGCTCGTCGAGGCGGTCGAGGCCGGCTACGACGTCGCCAGCGGTCGCCGCGCCGCGCGGCACGACTCATGGGGGCGGACGCTGCCCTCCCGGCTCATCAACGGGATGCTGCGCCGCTTCACGGGTGTCGACATCTCGGACTTCGGCTGCGCCTTCAACGCCTACCGCCGCGACGCCTTGGAGCCGATGCTCGGCGCGATCGGCCGCCAGAAGTTCACGAAGGCACTCGTCCTCTCGGGTGGCGCGACGGTCGTCGAGGTCGACGTCGGGCACGCCGCACGTCAGGGCGCCTCGCGCTACTCGCCCCTCCGGCTCACCCGCCTCGCGCTCCACGTGCTCGCGGGCTTCTGGCCGCAGCCGATCCAGACGGCCGGGATCGTGCTCGGCACCGTCTGCTCGCTCGCGTCGCTCGTGCTCGGCGTCTACGGGCTCGTGTACTGGATCGCGAACGACGACTTCCCCGGGCCGCTCCTCCTCGGAGCCCTCGTGGTCGCCGTCCTCGGCGTCCAGGGCTTCATCCTCGCTCTCGTGGGCGAGCATCTCGGCAGAATCCAGCGCGTCGTGGAGCACCGGCCCCTCTACCTCGTCGACAAAGAGCTGTGAGCCGGCATCGGAGAGAGCCGCACGCGGCCCGGGCGCCGCAGGCAACCCTCGTGTCGACTCGACTCGACCGTTGCCGGACCGACGGCGGGTGCGGCCGCTGATGAGCCGTGTCCTCGTCACCGGCGGGGCCGGGTTCATCCCTTCGAACCTCATCCGCCACCTGCTCGAGCACACGACGCACGAGGTGATCTCGCTCGACGCGCTCACGTATGCGGGGAACCTCGAGAACCTCGCCGACGTCATGAGCCATCCGCGACTCGAGTTCGTCCACGGCGACATCCGCGATGCCGGGCTCGTCGGCGAGATCGTCGGCGGGGTGGACGTCATCGTCAACGCCGCCGCGGAGTCGCACGTCGAGAAGTCGATCCGCGAGGGTGCCTCCGAGTTCGTCACGACCAACGTCGAGGGAACGCAGATCCTGCTCGACGCGATCCGGGAGACCCCGGTCGAGCGGTTCCTCCTCATCTCGTCCAGCGAGGTCTACGGCACGGCCGAGCGCGACCCGATGGACGAGGAGCATCCGCTCAACCCGCGCAGCCCGTACGCCGCGACGAAGGCGGGCGGCGACCGGCTCGCGTACAGCTATCGCGTGACCTACGGGCTCCCGGTCGTGATCGTCCGGCCGTTCAACAACTACGGCCCGCGCCAGCATCCCGAGAAGGTCGTGCCCCGCTTCGTCACACAGGCGCTCGCGGGCGAGCCGCTCACGATCCACGGGGACGGTCGCGCGAGCCGCGACTGGCTCCACGTCGACGACACGGCGTCGGCGATCGAGGCGCTGATCGACGCGCCGCTCGAGCGGATCGCCGGCGAGGTGGTGAACGTCGCGACCGGCGTCGACATCTCGGTGAACGAGATCGCCCGGCTCGTGCTCGCGGCCGTCGGCGACCCGCTCGGGACGACCGTCCACGTCGAGGAGCGGCCCGGTCAGGTCGACCGGCACATCGGGTCGACCGACAAGCTCCAGCTGCTGACGGGCTGGCGTGCATCGATCGGGTTCGAGGAAGGGCTCGAGCGCACCGTCGCCTGGTATCGCGAGAACGAGGCCTGGTGGCGGGGCGTCCTCGGGCGCGTCGGCGTCTCCTCGTCCTAGGGGCCGGCCCCGCGCAGCTCGGGCTGCTGGAGGCGGCGCGGGCCCGAGAGGACGTCTTCGTGATCGCGGTCGACCGCGACGCCCAGGCGGTCGGGCTCTCCCTCGCGGACGAGCGGGCGGTCCTCTCTTCCGAGGACGAGGACGCGGTCGACCGGCTCGCGCGCGCGCAGGGACGTCGACGGGATCGTCTCGCCCGGGGCGGACTGGCCCGTCGGGATCGCGGCCCGTGTGGCGGGCCGGATCGGCCTCGCGCACCCGATCTCCGCCCGGGTCGGGTCGATCGCGACGTCCAAGGCGCGCCAGCGCGAGGCGTTCGCGGCTGCCGGCGTCCCACACGCCCGTGAGGTCGACCTCCGAGACCCGGAGATCGCGTTCCCCGTCGTCGTCAAGGCGCCCGACCGGCAGGGGCAGCGCGGCCTCTCGCTCGTGCGGTCGACCGAGGATCTCGACGCCGCGATCGCCGGCGCGCTTGCCGAGTCGCGCGGGGGCGCGGTCCTCGTCGAGGAGCACGTGGAGGGGCCCGAGGTGACGGTCAACGCCGTGTCGCTCGACGGCCGCTTCGTGCCGCTCACGGTGACCGACCGCCTGACGGCCGCTCCGCCCGCGTTCGGCGTCGCGCTCGCGCACGCGTGGCCGTCCGCGCACGACGTCGAGGAAGCGGCCGCCGTCGCCGGTCGCGCGGTCGCGGCGCTCGGGATCCTGAACGGCCCCTCGTACACCCAACTTCGACTGGGGCCCGACGGCCCGGTCGTGATGGAGGTCGCCGCGCGGCTCGGGGGCGGCCACGACGCCGAGCTGTGCGCCGCCGCGACGGGCGTCGATCTGAACGCGATGGCCGTCGCCTTCGCGCTCGGAGAGGACGCCGACGTGAGCCCGCTGCACGGGTTTCGGCCGGAGGGTGGGGCGGCGGTCGTGTTCCTCGTGCCGCCGGTCGGGAGGCTCGCCGCGGTCGAGGGGGTCACCGAGGCCGAGGCGCTCCCCGGTGTCCGATGGGCGCGGGTCTACCGCCGTCCGGGGCAGGTTCTCGGGCCGTTGCGGCGCGGGGCCGATCGCGCCGGGGCCGTGCTCACGACCGGGAACGACCGTGACGAGGCGCTCGAGCGGGGGCGCCGGGCGGCGGACGCCGTACGCTTCCGGATCGATGCGGACCCGTCGTAGCACCCCGCTCGGCTTCCAACCGCCTGCGCTCGGCGAGGAGGAGGTCGCCGCCGTCGCCGATGCCCTCCGCTCGGGCTGGCTGACGACCGGCCCCCGCGCCGCGCTTCTCGAGGAGCGCCTCGCCGCGTACCTCGAGGCCGACCACGTCCTCGCCCTGAGCTCGGGCACTGCGGCAATGCATCTCGCGCTCGTCGCGCTCGGCGTCGGCCCCGGCGACGAGGTGATCACCTCGCCGATCACGTGGCCGTCGACGGCGAACGTCATCGCGCACACCGGCGCGAGGCCCGTCTTCTGCGACGTGCGCGAGGACGACCTCAACCTCGACGCGTCGCTGCTCCCGGGGCTCGTCACCGAGCGGACGAAGGCGATCCTCCCGGTCCACCTCGCGGGGCAGCCGTGCGACCTCGACGCGATCCATGCGCTCGGGCTCCCGGTGGTCGAGGATGCCGCGCACGCCCTCGAGAGCCGCTACCGGGACCGCAAGCTCGGCGGGTTGTCGGACGCAACGTGCTTCTCGCTCTACGCGACGAAGAACCTCGCCGCCGGGGAAGGCGGGCTCGTCGCGACGAACAGGGACGACCTCGCGGAGAGGATCCGGAGCATGCGGCTGACCCGGCGCGGCGACGGGGCCCGCTACGACCAGCTCACGTGGGGGTTCAAGGCGAACCTCTCGGACGTCCTCGCTGCGATCGCGCTCGTTCAGTTCGAGCGCCTCGACCACCACGCGGCGATCCGCGCGCGGCAGTTCGCCGCCTACGACGAGGGCCTTGCCGACCTCGACGGAATCGCGCCGCTCGCGCGCGACCCGCGTGACGCGCATGCGCTCCACCTGTACGTCGTGCGCATCGATCGCGAGGCCGCGGGCGCTCGTCGCGACGAGTACCAACGCGCGCTCGCCGAGGAGCGCATCGCGACCAGCATCCACTTCCTGCCCGTACACCGGCTCACGTGGTTCCGCGAGCGGTATCCGGACCAGCCGCCGTTGCCCGTCGCCGAGCGCGCGGGCGAGGAGGTCCTCTCGCTCCCGCTCTCGCCCGCGCACACCGACGAGGACATCGCGGACGCGGTCGACGCCGTCCGTCGCGTGCACGGGCGCTTCACGGCATGAAGCGCCCGCTCCGGATCGGGTTGACGGTCCTCGTCACGTGCCTGGCGATCGGGTACCTCGTCTGGAAGGTCGACATCCACGAGATCGTCGACACGCTGCTCGACGCCAACCCGTGGTGGTTCCTGCTCTCCGTGACGATCATGATCGGCACCGCGCTGCCGATGGCGCTCCGCTGGCAATGGCTGATGCGCGCCCAGGGGATGCCCGACACCTTCGCGTGGCTGACCCGCGCCTACTTCGTCTCGTACACGGCGAGCCAGGTGCTCCCCACGTCGATCGGCGGCGACGCGATGCGGGTGTTCGAGACCGCGAAGCGCCATCCCGGGCGGACGGGCGACGTGACCTCGATCATCCTGCTGGAGCGGGGGCTCGGCGGGGCCGGGACCGTCCTGCTCGGCGCGATCGGCTTCGTGCTCGCGATCGGGACGTACGACGTGAGCGCGTACCTGTGGCTCGAGGGGGCGTTCGTCCTCGGGACCCTGCTCCTGATCTTCCTGTTCTTCGCGCGCTCCGCCCGCCCGCTCCTGGCCCGCACCCGACCGCTGCTGGTCCGGCTCCGGGTCGACCGGCCGATGCGGGCGCTCTACGACGGCGTCCACCACTACCGCGGCCACGTCCGCCTGCTGATCGGCGTGTTCGTCTTCACGACCGCGATCCAGGCCGTCCGTGTGTTGTCGATCTGGGCGACCGGCAAGGCGGTTGGGATCGACCTCGGGCCGCGGATCTACTACGTGATGGGCCCGCTCTTCTTCCTCGTCCTGCTCGTCCCGTTCACGCTGAACGGGATCGCCGTCCGCGAGGCGTTCTTCGTCAGCTTCCTCGGCAGCGTCGGCGTCCCCGCCGACCAGGCGTTTGCGTCCGGGTTCCTCTTCTTCCTCGTGACGACCGCACTCGCACTGCCGGGGGCGGGGATCCTGCTCTGGGAGTCGATCCGGGGCGGCTCGCGTCCGCGGCTCGAGCATGGCTGACGACCGCGCGCGGGTCGCCTGCGTCGTCGTCACCTACGACGCGCTCCCATGGATCGAGCAGTGTCTCGCCAGCGTCGCGGGAGCCCCCACCGTCGTCGTCGACAACGGCTCGTCCGACGGCACGCGCGACGTCGTGCGTGAGCGGTTCCCGGCCGTCCGACTCGTCGAGGCCGAGAACCGCGGCCTCGCGGCCGGCTGGAACCGGGGGATCGCGGAGACCGACGCCGAGCACGTGCTCGTCCTGAACGCCGACGCCTGGCTCGTCGAGGACGCCCTCGATCGCCTCGTGGCACTCGCCGACGCCACTCCACGGGCTGCGGTCGTCGCACCGCGGCTGCTCGACCCGGACGGGACGCTCCAGCGGTCGGTGCGCGGCTTTCCGACGCCGTGGCGGCTCGCGACGGAGTACCTGTACCTGCGCAAGCTCGCGCCGCGCTCGCGTGCCCTGAACGCGTTCTACGGCGCGGGGTTCGACCACGACAGCACGCGCGCGGTGGAGTGGGTGATGGGTGCCTGCTTCCTGCTGCGGCGAAGCGCGTACGACGAGGTCGGCCCGTTCGACGAGCGCTTCTTCCTCTTCAGCGAGGAGGTCGACTGGATGCGCCGCGCGACCGACGCGCGATGGTCCGTCGTCTTCACGCCGGACGCGCGCTGCGTCCACGTCGGTGGAGCCGCCCACGGCGGCCGCATGCTCCGGGAGAACGTCCGCGGGCACCTTCTCTACCTGACGCTGCACGGGCGGCCCGGCGACGCCGAGCGGGCGCGCCTGGTGATGCGCGCCGCCCTCGTCGCGCGCGGTCGGCTGTACCGGGGGGAGCGCGGTGCGCTCTACCGCGCCGCGGCTCGGTGGCTCGGCTCGGGCGACGTCGAGGCGTTGCTCGCCGGATGAGGCGACACCTCGCGGCATGAGCGGCGTCTGGCTCCTGCTCCAGCTCGTCTTCGGGTTCGCCGTCGTGCTCGCGCCCGGCGCGCTCGTCGCCCGGACGATCGGCGTCCGCAGCGTGTCGGCGACGCTCGCATGGTCGCTGGCGGTCGTCTTCGCAGCCCTCGCCGTGACGTTCCTCGTGGGGGGCTCGCTCACGCTGACGCTCGTCCTCGTCCTGGCCGGCGGCGCCGCCGCCCTGGCCGTGGGCATCCACCGGCAGCAGCCGGGGAGGCTTGTGGCGAATCACGGCAAGGTCCCCCACCGCGGTGCCGTGGCGGGCATCGGTGCGCTCCTCGGCCTTCTCCTCTGGCACGTCGCGGGTCACGTCGGTGGAGACGGGTTCTTCCATCTCGCCCGCATCCAGAAGCTGCTTGCCTTCGGCGATCTCTCGCTCTCCAGCGCGAACGAGTTCCCCGACGGCGGGCTGCACCCCGGCTATGCGTTCCCGCTGTGGCACGGCTTCCTGGCGCTCGTCGCGAAGACCTCGGGCGCCGAGCCCGTCGACGTCGTCCTCCATGCGCCGACGGTGCTCGCACCGCTCCTCGTGCTCGTGGTCTACGAGGCGGGCTGGGCGCTGTTCCGACGCCCCGTCCCGGCGGCCGCGTCCGTCGCAGCGGGCGTGGCGATCGCCGCGATGGCGCCCTCGCACGGCGGCGCGCTCACCGCGCTCGCGCTCCCGGCGACGGCATCCAGACAGGTGCTCGTGCCCGCCGCGCTCGCGCTGGCCCTCGAGGCGGTACGGAGGCCGACGACTGCGACCCTCGCGACCGCAGGAGCGGGCTCGCTCGTCCTTGCGGCGGTCCACCCGACGTACGCGGTCTTCCTCTGGATCCCGTTCACAGGGTTCCTGGCGGTGCGATGGCTCTGGGAGCGCCGGGACGCGCGCGAAGGGGGGCTGGCGCTCGCCGCGCTCGTCGTCCCGGCCGGGCTCTTCCTCGCCTGGCTTCTGCCCGTCGTCGCCGACACCGCGTCGGTCGCACCGGACGCCTCGGAGCGGACGCGTGCGTTCGACCAGTACGCCGGACAGCTGACCGGGACAGCCGACCGGTTCTCGGTCGTCCCGGAGCTCTTCGGGCGGACGGGCGCGGTCGCGGTGGCCGCACTGCTCCTGATTCCTCTGGCGGGCCTCGCGTCGCGGCGGCGCTGGGCGGCCTACGTCGTCGGCGGGTCGCTCGCCGTCTTCGTGCTCTGTCTCGTCCCCTGGGTCTTCACGCCGTTCTCGGACGTCGTGTCGCTCTCGCAGTCGCGCAGGCTCGCCGGTTTCCTCCCGCTCGCGTTCGCGCTCGCCGGGGGGATGGGCGTGCTCGCCCGGCTCCTCGGCCGTGCGGCCGCCCCCGTCGCGCTCGCCGTGGGGATCGTGCTCCAGCTCGCCTACCCCGGAGACTTCGGCTACGCCCTCGACCACGGCGGCCCGGCCTGGGCGACGTGGATCGCCGTCCTGGGCGTGCTCGTCGCTCTCGGTCTCGGGTTCCGCCGCAGGCCGCCGCTCGAGCGCACCGCAGCCCTCGCGTCGGCGCTCGTCCTGCTCCCGACGTATGCCCACGGCCTGACCCACTGGACGCCCTCGGACGCGCGCCGGCCCAACCCGCTGACGGACAGCCTCGTCGCGGCGGTGCACGAGGAGGTCCCGGTCGGCGCGATCGTCTACGCAACTCCGGAGGCGAGCTACCGCCTCGGCGCCCTCGCGCCGATCCGCGTGTGCGTCAACCCGCCAGGGCACGTCGCCGACACGGTCGAGAACCGGCCGCGGGAGCGGGTGGCGGAGTTCCGCCGCTTCGTCCGGACCGGCGACCTCGCGATCCCGCGCGCGTGCGGCGCGACCTGGCTCCTCGTCGACCGCGACCGATTCCCCGGCCTCCGTCCCGACCTGCCGGTCGTCCACCGCGACGAGCGGTGGGTCCTCTACCGGCTCTGAGGCGCGACTCGGGCCGCGAGTACGATCGCCGCCGTGAAGGCCCTGATCGTCAGCTTCTACTTCCCGCCCGCGGGCGGCGGCGGCGTGCAGCGACCGCTCAAGCTCGCCCAGTACCTCCCGGCGATGGGGATCGAGACGCACGTCCTCGCGCCCGACGACCCGCGCTGGATCCACCGCGACGACGGTCTCCGCATGCCCTCGCAGGCGTGGATCCACCGGTCGCGGTACGTCGGCGTGTCCGGCGGCAAGCCGTCGGAGGTGCTCGCGGGGACCCAGGGGCTCGAGCGCGCAGTCACCCGCGCGAGGCTCCAGCTCCGTCGCCTGGTCGTCCCCGACGAGAACGCGACCTGGGCGGTGACCGCGATTCCCGCGGGCATCCGGCTCGTGCGCGAGCACGGCATCGACGTCGTCGTCTCGACGTCCCCGCCGCCCTCGACCCATCTCATCGCCGCGGCGATCGCCCGTGCGACCGGCGTCCGCTGGGTGGCCGACCTGCGCGACTCCCTCGTCTTCCACGCCCACCGCCGCGCCGACACCACGGCGACGAAGGCCAAGGCTGCGCTGCACGAGCGCGTCGCGCGGCTGGTCGCGTCCCGCGCGGACGCGATCACCTGCGTGTCGGAGGCGATCAGCGAGGAGACGCGGTCGCTCGAGCCGCGCGGCCCCGTCGTCACGATCCCGAACGGCGCCGACTTCGACGACGTGGCTGGGTCTCGAGCGGCAGCCGTCGGAGCGGTTCCGCATCACGCACACCGGGAGCTTCTTCGGACGACGCGACCCGCGCCCCTTCATCCAGGCGCTCGCGGACTCCGGCCTCGACGTCGTCGCCCGCTTTCTCGGCGACTTTCGCGACGCCGACCGGGAATGGGCGGCGGGTCTCGACCTCGGCGATCGGCTCGAGCTGCTGCCGTACGCGACGAGGGCCGAGTCGCTCGCGCTCCAGCGCGACTCCGAGGCGCTGCTCCTCCTCATCCCCGACGCCGGCGGCCGGGGCAAGGGCGTCCTCTCGGGCAAGGTGTTCGAGTACGTCGCGGTCGGGCGCCCGATTCTCGCCTCCGTCCCGCTCGACGGGGCCGCCGCGGAGCTCGTCCGCGACACCGGCGCCGGCGTCGTCGCCCCTCCCGACGACCCCGGGGCGATCCGCGAGGCCCTCGAGGAGCTCCACTCCCGCTGGCGCGACGGTCGGCTTCCCGACGTCGACCTCTCGGCGGAGTGGCGGGACCGGCTCTCCCGCAGGACGCGTGTCGAGGAGATGGCCGCCGTGCTGCGCGCTACCCTGACTGATCGACGACGCGCTCGAACGTCGCTTCTTCGGCTCACCAGGCGCGCTCGGGCGACTCGTCGTTGCTCTTCTGCGTCGCTCGTCATGGTGGTTGCGCTGGCATGGCTCTACCCACACGCGTTCAACGACGCCAACCGCGCCGCGCGCGCGAATGCCCGGCTCGACAACATCGATCGGGCAGCTCGGCGGCGGCAACTCGGTGCTCCCCGCTCAGGCGATCGCGATCGAAGCGCGAGGGCGGATCCCCGCGCACGGCACGTTCGCCGTGGCGTCGGCCCGAGACAACCCGGGTGGAGCGTCCTTGCGGACCCTGCCTCGGTCGAGAACTTCATGCGGTACTTCCTCCTGCCCCGCAAGTACCGATCCTGACGCGCCCTGGATCCTCTGCTTCGCCTGCGACCGGGGCGCATATCCCGGACGCGCAGCCGGTCTGGGAGGACACCGAGCAGGGCTCGCGATCCTGAAGCGCCCGTCGTGAGCGCGCGCGCCCTCACCGGGATCGCGGCGCTGAACCTCGGGTACGCCGTCGTCGGTCTCTCGCTTCTCTGGGGGCCCCTCGCCTCTCTCGAACGTGGGGCGGCGTGCTCCGGCTCGCCGGGCTCGGGTACCTGCTCGGCCTCGCCGCGTTCGGCGTCGTCTGGACGGCGCTCCTCGTCGCGGGCGTCCCGTTCGGCCGGGTCGAGCTCGCGGTGTCGCTGATCGCCCTCGTCGCGGCAGGCGTCGTTGCCGGCAGGCTCCGCGGGGCGCGCCTGCAGCGTGGTCTCCCTCGCGTCACCTGGACGTCCGATCGTCCTCGTCTCCGCCGCGGGCATCGCGCTGACGGCGCTCTTCCTCGAGGCGCTGTTCCGCACGGCGCGGCTGAGCAGCCTGCAGGAGTACGACGCGTGGGCGTTCTGGGTGCCGAAGGCGCAAGGCCATCTTCTTCTTCGACGGTCTCGACAGCCACGTCTTCACGACGGCTCCGAACCCGTCGTACCCGCCGCTCCAGCCCATCCTCGATGCGGCCGCCTTCCATGCGATGGGCGGGGCGGACGTCGTCACCTTGCACGTGCAGTTCTGGTTCCTCGTCGTCGGCGCGGTCGCCGCGGTCGCCGGGCTGCTCCATCGGCATGCACCGCCGTGGCTTCTCTGGCCGCCGCTCCTGCTCGTGCTCGTGGTGCCGCGCTTCGGCGAGCGGCTGCTGGCGCCCCAGGCCGACGTCCTGCTGGACGTCCTCGTCGTCGTCGCCGCCCTGCTCCTGGTCCTCTGGCTCCGCGACCGGGACGGTTGGCGGCTCGCGGCGGCGGCAGTGCTGCTCGCCGGCGCCGCGAACACGAAGCGCGAAGGGATCTCTTCTCGCGGCCTGCGTGCTCGCGGCCGCGTTCGTCTTCTCACGACCACGGCAGTGGCGCACGGCTCGCCGTCTGCATCCCTCTTCGTGGCTCTCTCGCAGCCGCTCCCGTGGCGGATCTGGGCGCGCAGGCACGACATCGCCCCGGAGGCGCCGACGTCGCCGTTCGGCAGCGGGCGTGCTGAGCGGCGCTCTCGACCTCTCGTTCGACGTTCTCTACTCGAACGGGCGCTGGTCGGTGCTTCCGTTCGTCGCGACGATCGCCGCTCGGTGCGGCTGCGGTCTGGGGCGATCGGCGTCTGGCCGGTTTCGTCGGCACTCGCTGCGTCTTCTCTTCTTCGCGGGCGGCGTCTGGTCGACCGCAGGCTTCGCCGAGCTCGCGATCAGCGCGGACGAGTCGCGGGAACCCGATCGTCCGCTACACGGGATCGATCATCTTCCTCGCGGCCGCCGCCGTGCCGCTCCTGCTGGCTCGGTCTGGCGAAGAACGAGGAGCCCTGAGCGCGTCCGCATCCGTCTCGCACGCCGTGGCGATCGTCGTCGTCCCTCTGGTCGGCTATCCCGCTCCTCGTCGGCGCCGACGGGGCGCACTTCCCCTCGCCCGACGACTGCGTCCGGCCGGCTCCGCCCGGCTAGACCGACCCACTCGACCTCGTCTTCGGTCGCCGCGACACGCCCAGCGAGGCCGAACGAGCTGCTCGAGCGCGTCCGGGCCGTGGGCTACGTCGACGCGGAGGTGCGGGCTGGACGGGATGCGGACGGTGGAAGGTCATGTACGACGGGATCACCTCGTACCCGCAGGGCGCGAGCTCTGTCGCCGAGGCCCGTGGTGCGGGCCTCGAGGCATGGCTCGAGATCCAACCGCCGTAGCCGGCTCGCGCGCGCCGTACCATGACCCCGCCGTGACCGCGATCGCCCTCGACCGTCCGCGCGCCGTCGCGGAGCGCGCGCCTTTCGTCGAGGGCCTCTTCTTCATGACCGTCTTCACGGTGACGTACGCGAAGCTCCAGTGGGAGGTGGCAGGAACGCTCTCGTTCTCCGACGTGGTCACCGCGCTCTTCCTCCTCGCGTTCCTCGTGTACCGGGCGGAGCGGTTCGACGCGCGGATCGAGCGCGCGGCGTTGATCACCCTCGGCTTCTTCGTCGCCTTCCTGCTCATCTACCTGATCGGCTGGTTCAACCTGGAGACGACGCAGTCGCTCGCGCAGTGGGCGAAGGGGATGGTGAAGTTCCTGCTCCACTTCCTCTTCCTCGTCGCCGGCGTCTCGCTCATCGCGCGGCGCGGCATTCGGTTCTACTGGCTCACCCTCGGCGCGTTCGTCGCCGGGGTGACGGCGAACGCCGCCTACGGCGTCGCGCAGCTCCTGGTCGCCGAGGGGACGGGGCGGAACCTCGACGCGGGCTGGCTGCAGCCGCTGACGGGCGGCGCGAGCAAGATCAACATCTACGGCGCGATCGAGGGGCAGAACGTCTTTCGGATCAACGCGCTGACGGGCGACCCGAACCACCTCGGGATCGAGCTCGCCGCGGTCCTCGTGCTGCTGCTGCCGATCTACCTGCGGCTCGAGGCGGGGCACCCGTGGCGGACGCGTCTCGCCGTGCGTGCTCGGCTTCCTCTTCGTCGTGGAGATCGCGACGCTCTCGCGGAGCGGGATGCTCGGGCTCGGCTGCGGCTTCCTCGTCCTGCTGATCCCCTACCGCCGGCACTTCGTCACGGCGCGGTTCCTCGTGCCACTCGGGGTGGTGCTGGCCGGGCTCTTCGTCGTCGTCGCGCGCCGCAGCGCGTTCTTCGAGCAGGTGCTGACCTCGCGGCTCTCGACCGAGGGCCGCGGCTCGTCGACCCACTTCCTCGTCTACGACTTCATCCCCGACGTGCTGGCCCAGCACCCGCTCTTCGGTCTCGGCCTCAACACGTTCTCCGTCTACTACGAGTTCCAGACCGGCAAGACGAACTTCGGGCCGCACTCGTTCTACGTCGCGTCGTTCGTCGAGACCGGCCTCGTCGGAACGCTCGTGTTCGCCGCGTTCCTCGTCTACCTCTTCCGCCGCTCGGGGGCGACCAGGCGCATCGGTCGCGCGCTCGCGGCGATCGGCGACCCGCTCGCCGCCCGTGTGTGGCCGCTCGGATGGGGCCTCACCGCTGCGATCGTCGCCTCGATGGCGTCGAACGTCTTCTACCTCACCATGTCCTTCTACTACTTCTACGTCATCGCCCTGCTCGCGATCGCCGCTCCGGCGGTGTTCGCGCGGCGCCTCGACGAGACGTGAAGGTCCTCGCCCCGACTCGACCTCGTCTTCGGCCGCCGCGACACGCCCGGCGAGGCCGAACGCCTGCTCGAGCGCGTCCGCGCCGTGGGCTACGTCGACGCGGAGGTGCGCCTGGAGGGATGCGGACAGTGGAAGGTCCTGTACGACGGGATCACCTCGTACCCGCAGGGCGCGAGCTCGGTAGCCGAGGCCCGTGGCGCCGGACTCGAGGCCCGGCTCGAGATCCAACCGCCGTAGCCCGCCCGCGCGCGCCGTACCATGACGCCGCCGTGACCGCGATCGCCCTCGACCGTCCGCGCACCGTCGCGGAGCGCGCGCCTTTCGTCGAGGGCCTCTTCTTCATGACCGTCTTCACGGTGACGTACGCGAAGCTCCAGTGGGAGGTGGCAGGAACGCTCTCGTTCTCCGACGTGGTCACCGCGCTCTTCCTCCTCGCGTTCCTCGTGTACCGGGCGGAGCGGTTCGACGCGCGGATCGAGCGCGCGGCGCTGATCACCCTCGGCTTCTTCGTCGCCTTCCTGCTCATCTACCTCATCGGCTGGTTCAACCTCGAGACGACGCAGTCGCTCGCGCAGTGGGCGAAGGGGATGGTGAAGTTCCTGCTCCACTTCCTGTTCCTCGTCGCCGGCGTCTCGCTCATCGCGCGCCGCGGCGTCCGGTTCTACTGGCTCACCCTCGGCGCGTTCGTCGCCGGGGTGACGGCAAACGCCGCCTACGGCGTCGCGCAGCTTCTGGTCGCCGAGGGGACCGGGCGTAACCTCGACGCGGGCTGGCTGCAGCCGCTGACGGGCGGTGCGAGCAAGATCAACATCTACGGCGCGATCGAGGGGCAGAACGTCTTCCGCATCAACGCGCTGACCGGCGACCCGAACCACCTCGGGATCGAGCTCGCCGCGGTGCTCGTGCTCATGCTGCCGATCTACCTGCGGCTCGAGGCGGGGCACGCGTGGCGGACGCCGCCTCGCGGTGCTGCTCGGGTTCCTCTTCGTCGTGGAGATCGCGACGCTCTCGCGGAGCGGGATGCTCGGGCTCGGCTGCGGCTTCCTCGTCCTGCTGATCCCCTACCGCCGGCACTTCCTGACGGCGCGGTTCCTCGTGCCGCTCGGGCTCGTGCTGGCCGGGCTCTTCGTCGTCGTCGCGCGCCGCAGTGCGTTCTTCGAGCAGGTGCTGACCTCGCGGCTCTCGACCGAGGGCCGCGGCTCGTCGACCCACTTCCTCGTCTACGACTTCATCCCCGACGTGCTGGCGCAGCATCCGCTCTTCGGTCTCGGCCTCAACACCTTCTCCGTCTACTACGAGTTCCAGACCGGTAAGACGAACTTCGGGCCGCACTCGTTCTACGTCGCGTCGTTCGTCGAGACCGGCCTCGTCGGAACGATCGTGTTCGCCGCGTTCCTCGTCTACCTCTTCCGCCGCGCGGGGGCGACCCGGCATATCGGCCGCGCGCTCGCCGCGCTCGGCGACCCGCTCGCCGCGCGCGTGTGGCCGCTCGGATGGGGCCTCACCGCCGCGATCGTCGCCTCGATGGCGTCGAACGTCTTCTACCTCACCATGTCCTTCTACTACTTCTACGTCATCGCCCTGCTCGCGATCGCCGCTCCGGCGGTGTTCGCGCGGCGCCTCGACGAGACGTGAAGGTCCTCGTCCTGACGACGTCGTACCCGCGCGACGCGGACGACGTCGCCGGGACCTTCGTCCGCGACGGGGTCGACGCCCTGCGCGCGGCCGGGCTCGAGGTTCGCGTCGTGTCGCCGGCGAGCTTCCGCCACTTCGGGATCGCCTACGGCGACGGGATCGTGAACAACCTGCGCGCCGCGCCGTGGAAGGCGCTCGCGCTGCCGCTCTTCCTCCTCTCCTTCGCCGCGGCGGCCCGGCGGGCGGCGCGCGACGCCGACCTCGTCCACGCGCACTGGCTGCCGAGCGCGCTGCCGGCGCTCGCGACGCGGAAGCCGCTCGTGCTCCAGCTGTGGGGCTCGGACGTCGCGCTCGCACGACGCGCCCGACCGCTCGCGCGGTGGCTCGTCCGGCGCGCGCGGGTCGTGGTCTGCGCGTCGACGGCGCTCGCCGCGCGACGCACGCGCGCTCGGCGCGCGCGACGTACGCGTGATCCCGAGCGGCGTCGCGATCCCCGACGTCCGTCGGCGAGCCCGACGAGCCGCCGCACGCCCTCTACGTCGGGCGCCTCTCCGAGGAGAAGGGCGTCCGCGAGCTCGCGCGAGCCGCGCGACGGGCTCCCGCTCGTCGTCGTCGGCGACGGGCCGCTGCGCGCCGCTGTTCCCGCAGGCGGTCGGCTTCGTGCCGCCGCGCGGAGCTCGGCCCGTACTACGAGCGGGCGGCGGTCGTCGTCGTCCCGTCGCGGCGTGAGGGCTACGGCATGGTCGCGCGCGAGGCGATGGCGTACGGGCGGCCCGTCGTGGCGACCGCGGTCGGCGGGCCTGGTCGACGCGGTCGAGGACGGCGTCACGGGGGTGCTCGTCCGGC
>CAWBVO010000005.1:0-19968 GCA_963792245.1 uncultured Actinomycetes bacterium | reverse complement strand
GAGACCCGCGGGGCGGGGGACGAAGTACGCGACCGAGAACGCGAGCGTCACCGCCGTCAGCGACACCGCTGTCCATGCCAGCGGCCGCACGCGAAGCGCAGTTCCGAACACCGTCGCGGACAGGGCGACGGAGAAGGCCACGTAGCGCATGCGCTGAGGGTCGTAGGCCAGCGCAAGCGCGGTCAGGAGGACCCAGGACGGCACGCCTACGAGGGCGACGAGCGCTACCACCGGGCAGTCGCCGATGCTGCACGTCGCCCACGACGAGAACGCCGGCGCCGATGACAGCACGACGAACGCCAGCCCGTACGACGAGTTCACCGGGACTCCGATGAACCCTGCGGCAGGCGTGATCGCCGGCCCGCTCCCGAGGCCGACCGCAGAGCGGGCGTGCGCGAGCACCCGATCGGCGACGTGCGCCCAGGTCACGATCAGCGGAGTGGCGAAGAATGCGAGCACGCCGACGAACAAGTGCGACCCCACCCGCGCGGAGGTGTCCGCGGATGGCGAGGACGGCTCCCACGACGGATGCGACGACCAACGCACCGAGCCCCCAGAGCGGCGAGGCGAGGAGGCCGTCCCCTCGGCATTCGACAACTCGAAGAGGTCGACGAAGGACAGCCTGACCCGCTCGAGCAGAGGATCGACGCCCCGGATCGAGCGTGACGCCCCCGCGTGGATCACCGGTCTCGACGAGGTTGAGCACGAACCAGAACGACCCGGCTGCGAGACCCGCCGCTCCGGCTCCCCGCAAGAGACCACCAGCGCGACCGAGGCTGGCTCGCGAGCACGAACGCGGCGAGGACCGGCAGCGCGTAGACGACCGTCCCTTTCGTGCCGATGCCGAGCGCGAGGGCGGTCGCTGCGAGGCCGAGCTCGACACGTGACGATCCGAGCGCGAAGTACGCGCAGACGACCAGCAGCGACGCGACGACGAGATCGTTGAGGGCCGTCGGCGCCTGGAGCGCGACGACGGTGAACGTCGCAAAGGCCAGCGCCCCGAACAGCGCCGCTCTGCGGCTCAGGCCCAGACGTCGCGCGATCCCGACGATCGCGCCGCACGCGCCGGCGAGCGCGAAGAGCTGGACGAGGCCGACGTACCGGTCGCCGTCGCTCAGGATCATCGAGGCCATGGCCTCGATCTCGGCGACCGGAGGGAATGCGTCGATCCGGTTGTCCGGAACATCGAGCACGTACGCGACGGCGTGCTGTTGCTTCCAGAGCGCAGCCCGCGGCAGGTGGTAGAGCAACGTGTCCGGCAGGCTCTGCGGGAACGTGAGGCTGACGAGGAGCAGGTAGAGATGCACGGCGACCGCGAGAGCCGCCAGCGCGGCGACGGCCCGGTCGTCGAGAGCGTCGCGCAGAACGTGCGCCACGCGGGCCAGGGGTGGTCGGGGACGCTCGCACCGCAGCCACAGGACGAGCGCCAGGACGAACGCGGCGGCGATGACCGCGATCACGGCGAGCCGGGTCAGCGCACGAGCGGGTGAGAGAGCCAGCGAGACGACGACGATCTCCGTCGTGGCGAGAAGGTAGACGGCGAGGAGGAAGCCGACCGTCGAGCGCAGGCGCAGGCAGCTCGATGCGAGCGCTGCGGTCGCGACGACGAGTGCGAACGCGCAGCCCAGGATCAGCGTGCCCACGCGTCCAGGCTAACCAGCTAGCGCTCGCGGCCCGTGCCTACGCGTCCCGGCGCTCGACCCGATCCTGGCCTCCGACAAGGGGCCAAACCCGACCCGGTCGTCGCCACCGCGTCGTCGAGCGGTTCCGGAAGGTGGACGTGCTACGGTCGGGCGCCGTACGCGATGACCCACGCCGCGCCCGAGATCTCCGTCGTCATCCCCTGCCTGAACGAGGAAGAGGCCGTGGGAGGGGTTGTCGACCAGGCCCTCGAGGGGATCCGCCGCTCAGGACGGTTGGGCGAGGTGATCGTCGTCGACAACGCCTCGACCGACCGCTCCGCCGAGATCGCCGCAGACCACGGCGCGACCGTCGTGCGCGAGGAACGGCCCGGCTACGGCAGCGCGTACCTCGCGGGGCTCGCGGTCGCCCGGGGCGAGTACATCGTCATGGGAGACGCCGACGAGACCTACCCGATGGCGGACCTCGCGCCGTTCGTCGAGCGCCTCGCTGCCGGCGACGACCTGGTGATGGGCTCGCGCTTCGAAGGCACGATCCACGGCGAGGCGATGCCGTGGCTCGAACCGACACGTCGGCAATCCCATCCTCACCGGCCTTCTCAACGTCCTCTTCGGCGTGAAGATCTCGGACGCCCACTGCGGCATGCGCGCGGTGCGGCGCGACGCGCTCGCGACGCTCGACCTCCACTCGACCGGGATGGAGTTCGCCTCGGAGATGGTGTTCAAGGCGTTCCGCCGCAAGCTCCGCGTGAGCGAGATCCCGATCGACTACTACCCGCGGGTCGGCGAATCCAAGCTGAACCGCTTCGGCGACGCGTGGCGCCACGTCAAGTTCATGCTCCTGTACAGCCCGAGCTGGCTGTACTTCGTACCCGGCGTGACACTCCTCGTGGTCGGCGTCTTCGGAGCCCTCGCACTCGCCGCGGGTCCCGTCACGATCCTCGGCCGCACCTGGCAGATCCACTCGCTCTTCCTCTGCATGTTCGCGATCCTGCTCGGGATGCAGGTCGTGCAGCTCGGGATCTTCGCGCGCGCCTTCGCCGCAGCGCATCTCGGGGAGACGGACAGCTTCGTCGAGCGGGCGCACGGACGCCTTCGCCTCGAGCACGGCCTCGCGGGAGGCGGGATCCTGCTCCTCGCGGGCATCGTGACCCTGCTCGCGATCTTTGTCAGCTGGGCGGTTGGTGGCTTCGGCGCGCTCTCCCACGAGTACGCAACAGCGATCGGGTTCACGCTCGTCGCGGTCGGCGTCCAGGTGGTGCTCGGGTCGTTCTTCCTCAGCCTGCTGACGATGCGCACCACCGATCCCTCGCACGCAACGCTCGTCGAGCGCGTCCCCGTCTGATGAGCGGGTACGTGCCGCTCAACGAGCGGCCGCAAGGCGGTCATGCGCGGCTCCTCTCCCTGGCCCTCGCCGACGGCCCGGGCGACGTGCTGGACGTCGGCTGCTCGTCCGGCTACCTCGCAGCGCCCCTCGCCGCGGCGGGGGCACGGGTCGTCGGCATCGAGCTCGATCCGGGCGCGGCCGAGGCCGCACGGTCATTCTGCGCCGACGTCCTCGTCGGCGACGTCGAGTCCATGGAGCTGCCGCTCGAGTCGGCGTCGTTCGACGCGATCGTGTGCGGCGACCTCGTCGAGCACCTCCGCGACCCGAGGACGACCCTCGAGCGCCTCCGCCCGTTGCTGCGGCCTGGCGGGCGGCTCGTCCTCTCGACGCCCAACGTCGCCAACTGGGCGATGCGGCTCTCTCTGCTCGGCGGCCGGTGGCGGTACACCGACAGAGGGATCCTCGACCGGACGCACACGCACCTCTTCACGAGGAAGACGCTCGCCGAGACGGTGGACGCGGCCGGCTATCGCGTGCTCGAGCTCGACCACACGGCGCCTGTCCCGCTGATCGGCACCCCCGCCGTCGAGCGGACCGCGCACGCGATCACGCGGGTGCGCCCGTCGTTGCTCGCCTACCAGTTCGTCCTCGCTGCGACGCCGCGGTGATCTCGGTCGTCATCCCGGTCAAGAACGGCGGCGCGGACCTCGTGCGCTGCCTTGCCGGGATCGCCGCGCAGGAGGTCGAGGAGGAGGTCGAGGTCGTGGTCGTCGACTCGGGCTCCACCGACGGCGGCCCGGAGCGCGCCCGTGCCGCCGGCGCGGTCGTCCACGAGATCTCGTCCGAGGAATTCGGTCACGGCCGCACGCGGAACCTGGGCGTGAACCTCGCACGAGGCGAGACCATCGTCTTCACGTCGCAGGACGCAGTCGCGGACGACAACGGTTGGCTCGCGCGGCTTGCGGCTGCAGCGCACTCGGGGCCGGACGTCGCCGGGGCGTACGGCCGCCAGCTCCCCCACCCGGACGCCCGGCCACCCGAACGCTTCTTCCTCGACTTCCTCTACGGGCCGGAGCCCCGCATGCAGCGCCTCGCAGCGGGCGCCGACCTGACGTTCGAGTCGACGCTGTTCTCGAACGTCAATGCGGCGATCCCGCGCGCTGTTCTCGAGCACTACCCGTTCCGGGACGACCTGACGATGAGCGAGGACCAGGAGTGGTCGCGCCGCGTCCTCCGCGACGGGCATGCGCTCGTGTACGAGCCGCTCGCGGCGGTCCGGCATTCACACGCGTACACGGTGCGCTCGGCGTTCCGGCGGTTCTTCGACTCCGGCGTGTCAGCGGAGCACTCCTACGTCGAGGGGGACGAGTCGCGCGCGGCACTCCGTCGGGCAGGCGCACGGTATGCGCGCGAGGAGCTCGGCTGGCTCTGGCGCACGGGCCGCAGGCGCTGGATCCCGTACACGGCGGTCTACGAGCTCGGGAAGTTCGCCGGCCTCCAGCTCGGCCTGCGGCACCGCCGCCTGCCGCGGTCGCTCGCACGCAGGCTGGGCAGCTACGACACGGGATGAGCGGCGAGCACGTCCTCGTCGACGTCGCAGCCCCACCCCGGGCCGCCCGGGACGACGAGCACGCCGTCACGGATCTCCGGCACCGCGGTGGTGAGCTCCTCGCGCCACGGGACGTCGTCCACGTCGACCTCGAGCAGCCGCACGTTCGGGATCGCGGCGCACCACTGCGCCGCGATGAAGGTCGCGAGGTGGCTGTAGTAGTTGTGCGGGGCGCAGGCGACCTCGTGCGTCTCGGCGAGCGCCGCGATCTTGAGCGACTGCGCGAAGCCGTTCCAGATCACGTCGACGGATGCGACGTCCATCGCTCCGGCCTCGAGATACGGCCGGAAGCCGCGGAGCGTGTAGAGGTTCTCCCCCGAGCAGAGCGGGACCGGCGAGCGTCGCCGGGCGTGCGCGAGCGCCGCTGCGTCGTACGAGTCGACCTCGAGCCACGCGAGGCCGAACGGCTCGAGCGCTCGAGCGACGCGCACGATCCCCTCGGTCGTCAGATTGAAGTTCAGGTCGACGATCGGCTGCGCCTTGCCGCCCGTCCCCTCGCGAAACGCGTCGAGCAGCCGGGTCAGCGCGTCGATCAGCTCCGGCGTCGGGTTGCGGTCGGTGCCGCCGTCACGGCCGAACCCCGGCATCAGGACGCGTGGCTCGTCGCCGGGGACGACGATGTTGGTCTTGAAGGCGCGGTACCCCTGCTCGACGACCTCGCCGCCGAGGGCGACGACCGCGTCGTAGGAGTCGAGCTTCCGGGTGCCGGTGACGTCCCAGGCCCGCGCGCGTGTCGTCCCGCAGTGCGACCAGTACAGGGGAACGGTCTCCCTCGTCGGCCCGCCGAAGAGCTCGGCGACCGAGACGCCGAGCGCCTTCCCCTTCACGTCGAGCAACGCGTTCTCGATCCCCCCGATCGCCTTCTGCACGATCGAGCCCGGGCTCTGGCGCGTCCGACGGTAGAGATCCCAGTGGATCGCCTCGACCGCGAGCGGGTCGCGTCCGACCACGAGCGGCGCGAGGTCGCGCACGACGCCCTGAAGGCCCGTCGGCGAGCCGTGCGAGTCGGTGACCTCCGACCAGCCGACGAGGCCGTCGTCGGTCGTCGCCTTGACGAAGAGCCACGGCCGCCAACCGGCGTCGCAGGCGAGCGTCTCGAGCGAGGCGACCTTCACGGGGCCCGAGGATACGCGGGCACCGCGTCGCCGGCGAGGCGCATCACGTCGAGGACTCCGTCGGGCGTCTCCCCCGCCGCCCCTGCGCGAGCGCCGCGACGGCGACCAGGGCGAACGCGGGGACGAACGGCAGCGCATAGTCCGGGCTCGGCGGGAAGGCAAGGGCCGTTTCGAGCAGGACGAGCATCCCGGCTCCGGCCACGAGCAGAGGCGCCGCGAGCCCGGACGGGCGGAACCTCAGGCAGAACACGAGGGCGACGAGGAGCCAGAACCCGCTCGACGGCAGGAGGAGCGCCCCCACCCGTAGCGCCCGGCCGAGCCCCGGGCGTCGATCGCCGCTCGACGTGTCCTGGACGAACCGGCGGAGCCGCTCCCGGAGCACGGCGTACCGCGCGGCGTCGGCGGGGTCGGACCAGACCAGCCGGCGTCGCTCGAGCTGCCAGATCCCGTCGGGGAGGTTGCGCAGCCCGCCTTCGACGGAATACCGCCCGGTGTCGTCGAGGCTCCAGCTCTTGACGACCGCCCGCGCCCAGAGTGCCCCGGTGGTGAGGACGTCGGGGGGCAGGCGGCGCCCGCGTCCGGGCGGCCCGAGGACGGCGTCGCCGATCGGCGTCCCCGCGACGGCGGCGGGCCCGTTGCTCTCGACCGCCTCGGTGTAGGGGAGCAGCAGCAGACCGGTGAGCCCCAGCGCGACGCCTTTCGCGTATGCGCCCGGAGCCGCGCGGATGGCTTCGACACCGGTGCGGAACAACAGGTCGCTTCCCTCGCGTGGCCCGTACTCCGACTCCACGGCGCCGACGACGTCGTCGAGGGCCCACGTGTTCCCCGCCGCGAGGATCTCGTCGACGTCGAACCCGTAGGAGCGATAGGGCTCGACGTCGAGCAGGCGCTTCTCGACCGCGGACGCGACCTTGCGCGACGCCGGGCCGTTCGCGCGACGCACCTCCGGGTCGATGACGAAGACGCGGTAGAGCGGGACGCCGGACTTGCCGCCGTGCGCCACGGTGAGCTCGCCGTAGCGAATGGAGTTGGAGACCGCCCACGCACCGAGGACGGCCACCGCGACGCCGCAGAAGGCCGCCGCGCGCCCGAGCCGCACGCGCCAGGGGCCGCCGAGCACGAGCGGCAGGACCGCGAGGAGGAGGAACGGCTGTCCCGACGGTCGCGTCAGGATCAGCAGCGAGACAGCGAGGGCCAGAGCGACGGAGCGGCCCACGGTGGGACGCTTCGCGAGCCGGACGGCGAGCAGCGCGACGAGCCCGAGCACCGAGGCGAACACCGGGTCGCTCGAGACCCGGTGGAAGAACAACCCGTACGCGGGCAGGACGGCGAGAAGGACGAACATCGCGCCGGCCGCCTTGCGGCCGTAGGCGCGCGCCGCCGAGACCCAGCACAGGACGCCGAAGGCGAAGAGGATTCCGAGCCCGACCTCGACTCCCGCGACCCCGCCCAACCGGTCGAAGAGGTCGATCGCAAGGCCCGAGACGGGTGTCCGGGCGAGCATCAGGTGGGGGAAGAGCGGATGGCGCTGCGAACATCTCCCAGCCGTCGATCAGGTAGTCCTCGGCGTCGCGCCCGAGGGTCAGCGACACGGCGAGGCTCTGGAGGCCGAAGCACGCGAGCGAGGCGAGGAAGACGACGAGCGCACCTCGCCGGCCGTCGACGGCGGCGAGGGAGACGCGGTGCCTGAGCCTGGCCGGGCTTGCCGGCGGATAGGCCTCCGTCACGCCTCGCCAGGATACGGCTCGCGCGGGACGTCGACGAGGCGCGCGCCGACTCGGCTCAGACGCCGTACACCCAGCGGTTGGCCCCTCCCCAGGCGATCCTGCCCTTTGGCACGAGGCACGGGCGCATGGAGAGGCTCGATCGAGACGACGAGCTTGAGGCCGAGCCGCTCGAGCTCCGGAGCGCACGGATCGATCCGGACGCGGATCCCGTCCGGGCCGGTGATGTCGATCCGCGTCAGCTTTCCCGGGTGTCCACTCGAAGCGGATGTACGACGCGCCGCGGTTCCAGGAGGACCGGCTGCGGCCGCGGGGATCGAGCACCGTCCAGGCCGGCTCCCGCGGGCCGACCCACTGCTGGCCTGTCAGCGACGGCTGCCCGGCCGCCATCAGGAGCGCGTCGAAGGTGAAGTCGTCCGAGGCCCAGCGCTCGCCGTCGCCGAGCGACCGCCCCGTCTCGGTCACGGCAGCCGCTGCACGTGAGCCGCGGAGGTCGCCCAGACCGCGCTGGAGCGGGTTGGCGGCGAAGACCACGAGCAGTGCGAGGAGGGGAAGCGCGGCGAGCGCCAGCGATCGGTCGGGCCGCCAGACCGCCGCCGTGACGGCGAGCCCCACGACCACGGCGACGACGACGATGGCCACCACGGGCAGCCTCGGCAGCCCCTCCTCGCGGAGCGTCCGACCGCCCAGCATCGTTGCCAGCGCCGTCAGCCCGAACGTGACGGCTGAGACCATCCGCCGGTCGCGGCACGGCGCATCCGCCCAGGCGGAGAGGACGAGCGCGAAGACGATCGTCGCTACGAGGCCGACCACCTGGGCCATCCTGTCGGGTGGAACGAGGGTCAACGGCGTGAGCCTGAGGCCGATCGACGCGGGCCAGTCGACGACCACCCACGCCAGAGACCCGAGCAGGACGGCAGACGCGGCGATCGCTGGGGCCCGGACGGGCAGCGCCCGCCAGCGGACGGCAAACGCCAGCACGAGACTCGGCACGGCGAGCACGAGGTAGGCGCTGGTCAGCTCCGACTCGTTCGTTCCCGACGCGATCGTCGTACCCAGTTGGAGGATCCACGTGTGTGGGGCCCCGAAGAGCAGTCCGAGCCCGACGAACTCGCCGAGACTCCGCCGGGAGCCGGGATACACCGTGCCGGCGATCACGTCGGCCGCGCCCGACTGCACGACGATGAGCGCCGCAACCGCGACGCCGGCGGCGAAGACGCAGCCGAGGCAGACGAGCGCAAGGCGGCGACCGCCCGAAGCGAGCGCGGCGGCGAGCGTCGGGACGAACACCGCCGTGGTCAGCGGGATCGTCCACGGCGCGTACCCGAGCCCCGCCTTTGCGACGCACAGAGCAGCGACGGCGAGGGCGCCGACAGACGACGCCGCCGCCGGCACCCCTCGCCCGCCACCGGTCGAGAGCAGCGAGGGCGAGGACAGCGCCGAGCAGTGGAGGCGCCAGCACGCCGAGCGGGCCGAACGACCACCAGTGGTTGGCGGGCGCGAGAACGACGAGGGACGTCGCTGCGACGGCGATCCCGGGTCGAGCGCCGAGGCGAACGAGCCAGAGCGGAAGCAACGCGGCCACGATGGCAACCGGGAACCACCAGATGGCGGCAAAGACGATCGAGTCCGGCAGGACGGCGGCAGCTCTGGCCGCCACCGCCTCCCAGTGGAGGAGGGCGGACGGCACGTCGCGCGCCGTCGGCGCGACGAGCGCGACGTCCGGGAACGCGAGCGGCGAGGCAAACCCGTCGTTCCCGCGCGACATGAGACCCAGGAGCCAGGGCGTCCCGCGATTCCACTCGTCGATACGGATCGTGCGGGGGGTACCGACGAGCACTCCAGGGGCGTTATGCCCCTGGGCCTCGCTGAGGTACTGGACGCCGAGCGAGGACGTCGTCACGCCCGCGATCGACAGGACGGCATACACGACCGCCACGCCACAGAGCCAGAGTCGCAGCGTCGAGGACGCCGCGAGCGAGGCGCCGCGCCCGTCGGTCACGGATCTCCGGGATACGGCGCGCGCTCGACGACCGGCAACGCCACGCGACCGCTCGCGACCAGCCTCTCGGCGTGGGCGAAGTCGTCCTCGTCGTCGATGTTCAGGCCCTCGAAGCCCTCGGTGAGGAACGGCGCGAGCATCCTCCCCTCGCGCGTCCCGGTCGCCTCCACGACGCGCGTCCAGGCGATCTCGAGCGCGCTGTTCTGCACGTACACCGGCGGGAGCGCCTGGTACTGGCCCGCATGCCACGCGACGTCGAGATGCGACTGGTCGAGGAGGGGGCGCATCAGCCGGCCCGCCTCGTCGACGATCCACATCTTCCCGGGATGCTGCTTGACGCGCTCGACGGCGCGGATCGAGTCGGCCTCGGGCGTGGCCAGCAGCTGGTCGAGCCCGCGGCGGATCACGTCCGGCCCGCGGAACGGGTTCGTCGCCCGCACGATCGCGAACAGCTCGTAGCGCTCGTCGAGCCGCGGCAGCGTCCACGCGATCCACTCGATGTCCGGGGACGTCGCGGTCGCATACTCGTCGGGTCGCAGGAACGGGACGTCGGCGCCGTACCACCGTGCGACCTGGGCGATCCGCTCGTTGTCGGTCGAGACGACGATTCGGTCGAAGACCTCCGACTGTCGCGCGGTCTCGATCGCGTAGGCGAGCAGCGGGTGGCCCGCGAGACGGCGGACATTCTTCCCCGGGACGCGCTCCGAGCCGGCGCGCGCGCCGATCAGCGCTACGACGCGCGGCACGATGCCTCCTCGAGGAGCTCGGCGAGCACGGGCGTCGGGACGCCGAGCCTCGCGCCGGCGCGAACGACGGAGCCGGCGATCGCGTCGAGCTCGGTCCGGCCGGCCGGCGGCGGCATCGCGCGCGGCGGACGTCGTCAGGTCGTGGGGCATGCCCGCGATGATCGCCCATTGGCGAGCGGCGTCGAGCTCGACGCCGTCGGCCGCCGCGACCGCGCATGCCTCGGCGAGCGCCGCCTCGAGACGCGGGCGCCACGCACGATCGTCGCGGAGCGCGCCGATCGAGCGGCCGGCGGCGACCGTCGCGGCGGCGAGCACCGACAGCCGCGCCGCCTTCTCCCAGAGCACCGCGCCCTCGTCGTCGCCGACGACGACCTCGATCCCGGGAACGGCGAGAGGCGCGAGCCGCTCGGCGAGCTCCGCGGCCTCCAGCTCGTGCGAGGCGGCGCTGATCCTCGCGGCCGTGCGCGTCTCCTGGACGACCAGGCCCGGCTCCGGCGACGACGCGGACACGTGGCCGATCGACCCTGCCGCGACGGAGGGTCGGGGGTGCGCGCCCTCGACGCGCGCCCGGATCGCCGCGACGTGCTCGAGGCCGTTCTGGAGCGGGAGGATCATCGCCCCGTCGAGCGCCTCGGGAGCCACCCGATCGAGAGCCCCGTCGAGGTGGTACGACTTCACGGCGACAACGAGCAGCGCGACCGGCGTGTCGAGCCGCGTCACGGCCTCGAGACGCGCATGCGTCGTCTCCCCGCCCTGCACGAGTCGCAGACCCCGCTCGCCGATCGCGTCGACCGTGCGCTCGGAGCCGACGCAGAGCGCACCGGTTCGGACGGCGAGGAGGCCGCCGATCCCTCCGAGACCGAGCACGGCGATCCGTCCCGTCACGTGAGGGCCGGATCGACGACCAGGTTCACGTACCGCGTCTCCGAGTAGACGTCGAGCGCCTCGACCCCCGCCTCCTTCCAGCCGGTCCCCGACTGCCTGACGCCGCCGAAGCCCATGTGCGGCTCGCTGCCGTGCGTGCCCGCGTTGACGACCACGACACCCGCAGCCACCTGCTCGGCGAACCGCATCGCGCGGTGGATGCTCGCCGTGTGGATCGCGGCGGTCAGCCCGTAGGGCGAGTCGTTCGCGATGACCACCGCGTCCGCGAAGCTCCGAGCACGGTAGAGCGCCGCGACGGGGCCGAAGAGCTCCTCGCACGAGAGCGGCGCGTCGAGCGACACGCCCTCGACGACCGTCGGCGCGACGTGCCAGCCCCGATCTCCCGACGCGCGCGCCGCCGGCGAGCACGGTCGGCGCCGCCCGCGCGCGCCGCCTCCACCGCACGCAGGATCCGCTCCATGCTCTCCTCCGAGATGACCGGCCCGACGGTCTCGACGCGCCCGACCGCATGCAGGAGGCGCTCGCGGAACTCGTCGTACACGGTGTCCATGACGACGATCCGGCTCGCCGCCGCGCACCGCTGGCCGGCGTTCGAGAACGCGGAGGCGACCGTCCACTCGACTGCCCGATCGAGGTCGGCGTCGTCGCAGACGACGAGCGCGTTCTTGCCGCCGAGCTCCATCACCGTCTTCGCGAGACGGCGTCCGGCGGCCTCGGCGATCAGCGCGCCCGGTCGCGGCCGAGCCGGTGAAGGAGACGAGATCGACGCGCGGGATCCTCGACGAGCGGCATCCCGGCCTCGGGGCCGAGGCCCTGGACGACGTTCAGCACTCCGGGCGGCAGCCCCGCCTCGAGGCAAAGCCGGCCGAGCCACCACGCCGACACGGGCGCGTGCTCGGACGGCTTCAAGCACCGAGCCGTTGCCGCAGAAGATCGAGGGGAACGCCTTCCAGGCGACGTTCGGGAGCGGCGTGTTGAAGGAGATCAGGAGCGCCGCGACGCCGACCGGCCGGCGCAGGGTCAGCACGGTGCGATGCGGCATCGAGGCGGTCGTCGTCCGCCCGTACGAGCGGCGGCCCTCGCCCGCGACGAAGAAGCCCATCTCGACCGCCGCGTCGGTCTCGCCGAGCGCCAGCTCGAGCGGCTTGCCCGTCTCGGCGGCGACGATCTCGCTCGCCTCCTCGCGCCGCTCGCGCAGTAGCTCGGCGATCGCCCGGACGACGTTCGCCGCGCTCGACCGCCGTTCGCGCGCCCCACTCCGCCTGCGCCTCGCGCGCGGCCGCCACCGCCGCGGCGGCGTCGGCCGCTCCCGAGCGCGCGACGCGGCAGAGATGCTCGCCGTCCGCGGGGCGACGCCTTGTCGAGCCATGCGCCCCCCGCGGGCGGCCGCTCCTCGCCGGCGACGAGGTTCGGCACCTCCGCCGGGGATCACCAGGCCGACCAGCCCCCGTCGACGACGAGGTTGGCGCCCGGTGACGTAGGACGAGGCGTCCGAGGCGAGAAAGACGACGGCGCCGACCGCCTCGGACACGTCCATCAGCCGCCCGAGCGGCGAGCGCGCCGCGAACGCCTCGACGAACGGCGCCGGCTGGCCGTTCTCGATCCCGTGCGGCGTGACGGTGTTGACGCGGACGCCGCTCCGCCCCCAGTAGGTCGCGAGGTAGCGCGTCAGGTTGACCAGAGCGCGACTTGGAGACGGAGTACGCGACCGGCTTGAAGAACTCGTCGCCCGCCTCCCGACGGAAGTCGTAGAGGCCCTGGTCGGGCGAGAGGAGCCGTAGACGGAGCCGACGTTGACGATCGAGCCGCGCCCAGCGCGCGCCATCGCGCCGCCGATCACCTGGCAGGGGACGACGACGCCGAGCACGTTGACGTGGACGACGCGCTCGAGCGACGTCGAGCGGCACGTCCTCGAACGGGCCGACCTCCTCGGCGGGCGCGTCGGGCGGCGCGTCGATCGCCGCGGCGTTGACGAGCAGGTGCGGGACGCCCCAGTCGACCTCGACCAGCGCGAGCGCCGCCTCGACCTGCGCCGCGGTCGGTGACGTCGCACGCGTGCGACGCGCACCGTCCCCTCGTCGAGCGCGGTCGCGAGGCCCGGCGGCGCCGGCGCGCGGCTCCGTCTCGAGGTCGAGGATCGCCACCCGCATCCCGCGCGCCGCGAGCGCCACCGCCAGCTCGGCGCCGAGCTGCCCCATCCCGCCGGTGACGACCGCGACGCGGCCGGAGAGGTCGAAGAGCGGGTCGCTCACGGCGCGATCGTAACCCTACCGACCAGGAGAACCATCTCGATCAGATCGTAAAGTGGCGCATTTTTTTTTTTTTTTTTTTAATAAAAGCGATAGATGCGACGATCCTCGTCGTCAGCGTCGTGTTGCTGTCCATATCTCTATCGGGAATCATCTCGCCTCGTGCCTATGAGCTCCATTCGTTCGCCGTTCGTGTTCTGGCGGCGTACCTCGTCGCGTGGGCTGGTCTGGTCGCGACGTCGCGATCCTCTCGATGGCGCGATCGCTCGACCGCGCGAGCTCTCCTCGTCGCGCTCGTTGGGATCACCGGCTGTGTTCTAGTATCGCCCTCTTGGACGGCACTGGCGGCCCCTTCCTCGGGTGCGTCCATGGCTCGAGACACGTCGGCGAAATCCTTCGAGACCCGGCTCTCTTCGTTCTCTTTGGCCGCTCGGCGCCTAGCCTACGCATACACGTGCATCGTCGCGCTGACCACCGCGACGAACGACGGCGACCCCCTCGTCTACGAGCTCACGCGCGCGGCGTTCTGGCGCCAGCAGCACGGTGTTAGTGCCATCAGCGCCGTCATATGACGTGCGCCTCGATCAGAGCCCACCGCACGCGGAGATCGGGTCAGCTCGGGACGATGCTGCGTCTCGGGTTCCGACCGCTTCGTGGCGCTGGGACAGTTCACAGCGGTCTTCGCATTGAGCATCTCGGCGGTCGCCGGCGTCGCCCGCCGTCTCGGTCTCCCGCCACGGGAGGCGGCGTACGGCGCGCTCTCGTTCCCGTTCTTCCCGGTCGTCCTCGCTCCAGTCGCTGGACGGGCTTCACCGACATTGTCTTCGCGGCGTTCCTGGTAGCGGCGGCTTTCTTCGCGCTTGGCTCGTCGCAGATGGAGCTCCTCCCCTTCGGGCTCGCCGTGGGGCTCGCGCTCGGGCACGAAGTTCCTCGGACCGCTGCTTCTCGCCAATCGTCGCCCTGACGGTCGTCGTCGCCCAACCGCTACGGCGTCTGGGCTGGTTCGCGCTCGCGGGCACCGTCGGCGGAGCCTGCGGAGGAGTCTGGTACGTGACAAACGCCTTCCGTGCGAACGAGACAGCTCGGCGGCGTCGATACCGAGTGGGTCCAGGTGTGCCCCATCTCGCCGTGCTCGGCTCGCTCAACCGATACGTCCTCGAGTTCCTCGACCTTTCGGGCGCGATAGGCTCCGACAGACGCCTCTATACGATCGTCGGGTTCCTGATCGTGGTAACCGCTCTCGGCTGGCGCCGTGACCGAGAAGCGGACCGCATGGCGGCTCGCCCGGGCGGGTCTGATCGTCTCGCTCCTCTTGACCGTGGCGGTCGCCGCACAAGGGTCGTCTGCGTGGGTCTCGGCGCAGGCAGCCATCAAGCTCCGACACGCGCTTCTATGCCATGCGCAGGATTCCTGCTCGTCCTCGCCGCTCTCGGCGGGCGCCTCACCGGGAAGCCGACGGCATGGTGGCTGGTCACGGCGGGCCTTATCGTCGCGCTCTTCCCGGCCGCGGTGAGCGCCGCGCACGAGTCGCTCGCGTGGGTCTCGGCGCGGGCGTGGGACGCGCGTGGGGGCACGAGGCTCGCGGAGTGGTTCCGGGGTCACCAGCTTCAGACCGCCTCGGATGGCGCGCTCTCCTGGTTCGGGCCACTGGGTGTGCTTGCCGTCGCTGCCACTGCACCTCTCAGCACGGTTCTCGTCGCTGCGCGGTGCGCTCCGCCGCCCCGCCCTCGTCGCGGGATTCGCGCCGATTCTCGCCTTGGCGATCGTCTCATCGACCATCGTGTATCTCCCGTACCAGGGGCGGTACTTCACGTCGGCCGTCGCGCTCGCCGCCGCCACGTGGGGTGCAGTCGCCCGGTGGCGGCCGATGCGATACGGCATTGCGGCCGTCGCGGTCGTCGACGGGCACGCTCTGCCTCGCAAACTCCCTCGGTAAGCCGTCGGGGTTCGAGCTCCTCCGCGGCGACGCTAAGCCCGGGATTTGGGGGATGCCACGCTGGAAACAACAGGGGATACTCCGGCCGACCGAGCCGGAGCGAGACGAGATCAACACCCTGCGCTACGTGGAGGATAACGTGCCGTTGGACTCGGCGATCGGAATCGCACTCGTGGGGAACAGCTTTGGCTTCCCTTACTTCGGACCCCACCTGACCCGCCATGTGGTCGTCGTGGACGAAGGCGACACGATTCCCGCTGCAATCATGTGGCTCGTCACGTCACCCGGCAAGACGCCCCGCGGCTGTCCGGCGGCGTGGGCGGCACGTCGCGTCGGCCCGTTCGGCTGGGGCGTCTGGGAGCGGACCGGCCCTGACTCGCGCTGCGCGACGTCGACCGTGCTCGTCGCTCCGAGGCATTCGTAGGCCGCTGCGTCAGTTCAGCGGCACGGCGAGCGGCGTCGCGGCAAGTACACACTGCCGCGTACAGCCGGATCCCCGACGCGGTCGCTCGCATCGCTCGTTTTCCTTGGCAAGCTGCCGGACGAGCCAGCGCCTGAGAAGGTCGTACAGCCAACGGGGCGGCGAGCGACGAGAGCGCCTGGCCTGTTCCGTCGCACTGCGCCGGACGCCTGCGGAGCGGCCGTGACGCCGCTCTGACCGCACGCGGCCGTCAGGTGCCGGCGGCTGCGGAGCCCGACGAGACGACGTCGCCCGCAGCGTCGCCGCCGATGCAGTCGGTGCGAATCGCCTCGTCCTCCGCGAGCGGCCGCACGAGCGAGCGCCCGCGCAGGTCGTCCAGTCGGTACGGCGGCAGGCCGCCGTCGGCGGGCGACTTCGCGACGAGGTCGCCTTCGGCGAGCACGTGACCCGCCGGGAGTGGACGCGCCGCGACGAGCTGCTTTCCCATCTTCCGCGAGCGGCGCCTCCTCGCTCGGGAGCGGCCGCTTGACGCCGTCGCCGATCGCGGCGGGGACGCGGTGGAGATCGCGGACGAGCTTCCGCATCCCCTCCGGCATGAGGGAGAACGCGTGATCGGTGCCCTTCGCCGTGTGGCTGACCGTGAAGTGCTTCTCGATCACGCGCGCGCCGAGCATGTACGCGACGGGCGCCATCGCGATGCCGTCCTGGTGGTCCGACAGGCCGACGACGAGCTCCGGGTAGCGCTCGCGGTACGTGGCGATGACGCCGAGCTCGAGCTCTTCGACGGAGGCCGGGTAGGACGCGGTGCACTGCAGCAGGCAGAGCTGCGGGTTGATCGCCGTCACGGTCTCGACGGCGCGATCGACGTCCTCGATCGTCGCGCCGCCGGTGGAGACGATCAGCGGCTTGCCGATTGCAGCGACACGGCGCAGGAGCGGCGTGTTGCGGAGGTCGCCGGACGCGATCTTGTACGCCGGGACGTCCAGCTCCGCGAGCAGGTCGGCGCTCGGCTCGTCGAACGCCGTCGCGAAGAACACGAGGCCGAGCTCGCGGGCGCACGCCTGCAGCTCGACAAAGGCGCCGCGATCGAGCTCGAGCGCCTCGCGGTGGGCGCCGTACGTCGGGCCGAAGCTGTTCTCGTTGTCGTAGGCGCTGTCGTAGAGCGCGCGGGTGAACAGGCGCCTGTTGTCCCGCTTCTGGAGCTTGACCGCGTCCACGCCGGCCTGCTTCGCGAGCACGAACAGCTCCTGCGCCTTCTCGACCGAGCCCTGGTGGTTGTGGCCGATCTCGGCGATGACGAAGCAAGGCGTGTCATCGGCGATCCTGCGGCCGTCGATCTCGAGCTCGCGCACCGCGCGATCGTACCGTCACACCGGTCGATATCCTCCCTGCGCGTGAGCGTAGCCGCTGTCCGCCCGCTCGCATCGGTAGCGCATCCGCGGCGCTGGACATGACGACGCAATGATCATGCTCGTCGCAGCCTGGCTTCTCGTCTGCCTCGCCGCGGCATGCGGCGCTTCGCTCCTGCGCCTGCGCGGCATCGTGAGCTTTGCACTGGCGGTCGCCGTCCTAGCCTTCGCCGAGATCGTCGCCATCTCGCACGCGCTCTCGCTCGTCGGGGAGTACACACGGGGCTGGTTCTTCTTCAGCGTCGCCGCGCTGGCCGGTGTGACGGTGTGTGTGACGGCGGTCGTTCGGCCGCGCGGGCCTGACCTCGGTCGGGTCGGCGCGGCGGCGCGCGAGCTCGCCGGCGACCCCGTTGTCACCGTCCTCGCCGTCGTCGTCCTGCTGGAACTCTGGTACCTGACGGCCCTGGCGCTCTTCACGCCGCCGACGGAGGGAGACGTCAACTCGTACCACCTAACCCGCGCGGTCTTCTGGATACAGCAACATCGCATCGGTGCAATCCCGGGTGCGACCGACCCTCGCATCGATGAAATCCCGCCGAACGCCGAGATCGCGCAGGGGGCGACGATGCTGCTGTCAGGCTCGGTCCGCTGGGTCGGTTTCGTTCAGCTCGCCTCGCTCGTCGTTGCCGTTCTCGCGATCTACGGGACGGCCTGCCGGATCGGCTTCGCGCGGCGGAGCGCCGCGTTCGGCGCACTGCTCTTCCCTACCCTCACGGTCGTCGCGTTGCAGGCGCCCACCGCGCTCAACGACCTCGTCGTGGCAGCACTCGTCGTGGCCGTCGCGTACTTCACGCTGGGGCGGACGTGGAGCGAGATCGGGCTCGCGGGAGCAGCGCTCGCGCTCCTCGTCGGAACGAAGCCCACCGGCCTGCTCGCGGTGCCGCTGCTCTTTCTCGTCTGTGTCCTCACCTACCGAGGCAAGCGTCTCGTGGCCGCACTGGCTGTCGGCATCGCGGGTATCGGGCTCGGTGCCACGTGGTACGCCGTCGTCACCGCCGGCAGCGGCAGCGGCAGCGGGGTGCTCGGCGACTCCGCAAGCGCGAGCGGGTACGGCGGCGGCGTGTTGTCGATCGCCGCCCGGACGACGCGCTACGTCGTCGAGACGCTCGAGGTGCCGGTGGAAGGTCGCAATCTTGGGGTGTACGGCATCGCGGCGGTCGTCGTCGCGATCGGCGGTCTCGCGTTCGGGCGACGGAGGCTCCTCGTGCTCGGCGCGGCAGCGCTGACGCTGCTACCGCTCGCGGTTCCAACCCTCGAACGGGTGATGTACTCGGTCTACTGGCACGGCTGGACGTTCGTCGGGTACCCGGAGGCAACCGTCCTCGGCGCCTCTCGAGGCGACGCCTCCGCCTCGAGCATGGCGTCATGGTACGGGCCGGTGGGCCTGGCGCTGACCCTCGTCTCGGTCGTCGTCGTGACCCGGCGGGCAGCTCGCAGGACGCTCCCGTGGGTCGCCGCCGTACTGGCCTGGTCGCCCGCCGTGGTGCTCGTCGGGACGTCGTTCATCGTCGCCTATCACCCCCTCGACGGCCGCTACGCGATGGGAGGCGTCACGCTCGGCGCCGCCACCTGGGGTGTTCTTCGCGGCTCGTCCGCCGCGGCCGTGGCGACCGTCGCGGTCGCCGCCACAACCGTCGCCGTCGCGCTCGTCGTGTACGACGAGCGGCCGATGGGCATCGGTCTCCTCGAGCCGGCGAAGCGCACGTCGATCTGGAGGCTACCGCCGGCGTGGTCGCGCAACATGCAGCCCGAGATCTCGCGCATGGTCGCCTACCTCGATGCCAATGCCGCTCCCGGGACGACGATCGCCGTCACCCCGATCTGGTGGGTCTACCCGTTCACGTACGTCGGCTGGCCCGACATCGAGCACCGGATCGCCTACGCCAAGACACTTCGCGAGGCGACGAACCAACGCGCCGCCTGGGCGGTCCTGCCCTGGGGGCATGGATGCGTTCCGGGGTGGGAGCCGGCGTTGCGCTCCCAGCAGTGGGCGGTCTACCGTCACGTCCCGGGCAGGGCCTGCCGATCGGGGTAGCCTGCGCCGATGTCCAGCTCGCTCACGATCCTGATGCCGGTCTACAACGAGCGCTCGACGGTCGAGCGCGCTATCGACGACGCGCTCACCGCCGAGCTTCCCGTCGCGTCTCGCCAGCTCGTGCTGGTCGACGACGGCTCGACCGACGGTACGCGCGAGCTGCTGTCCGGTCGCGACTGGCCGGACACCGTCACGCTCGTCCTCCACGATCGCAACCGGGGGAAGGGCGCGGCGCTGCAGACCGGCCTTCGCCACGCGACCGGCGATTTCTCCGCGATCCTCGACGCCGACCTCGAGTACCGCGCCGCGGATCTCGCGCCTCTGCTCGAGCCCCTGCTCGCGGGCGAGGCGAGCGTCGTCTACGGGACGAGGTCCTGGTCGAGTCATTCGGCGTTCAGCTTCTGGTACGTGATGGGCAACAAGGCCGTGACGCAAGCGACGAACGTCCTCTACAACTGCTGGATCTCGGACGTGATGACCTGCCACAAGGTCATGAGCACCGAGCTCTTCCGCTCGCTGAAGCTGCGGGAGCGGGGCTTCGCCATCGAGCCGGAGATCACGGCGCGCGTGCTCCGCTCGGGCGAGCGGATCTACGAGGTGCCGATCACGTACGCGGCGCGCTCGCGCGAGGAGGGCAAGAAGCTGACGGCGATCGATGGGCTACGGGTGCTGCGGACGCTGCTGCGCTGCCGCGTGGACTGACGGCCCTTGAGACACGAGCGCCCGGTCGGGAACCGCTCGGTCGCTTGTCCGGGCGAGATGGTCGGCCGCGAGCGCGAGACCCACGTCGCGCACGGATCCGCCCCGGACGCGCGAGGGTCCCGCGAACGGCTTCGGTCCCGCAAGCCCGCGAGGCGCGTAGCCGTACCC
>CAWBVO010000004.1:0-23645 GCA_963792245.1 uncultured Actinomycetes bacterium | reverse complement strand
GTTTGTGCGCCCTCTGGACGATCGTCCCGTGGCGACCCGCGTCCGTCCCATGGGGACGCGCCCTACCTGGACGCCTCGTGGATGGTCGTGCTCCACCTCGCCTTCCTCGAACGGGGCCTCGGCGTTCGGCCAGGACATCGTCTTCACCTACGGTCCGTGGGGATTCGTCGCCACGAGGATCGTACGTGCCCGGGACGTTCGGCTGGCTCCTCGTGTGGTGGATCGCGCTCGCGGCAGTCGATCTGGTACGCGGCGTTCGCGGTGGCGCTCGCCACGATGCGTCAGCCCGCTCTGGGCGGCGCTTGTGGATGTCGGCTGCTCCTGCTGCTCGTGAGCGTCGGGAACGAGGCGCAGGAGGAGGCATGCTGCTCAGGAGAGGCCGCTCCGTTCATCGCCGTGGCTAGCGCTCTTCGTCGTCGCTGTCGGCGGGGCTGCGGCGGATCGCGGCTTCTGACCAGTGCGACGGTCGGTGCTCGCCGCGCTCCTCGCGTGGCTCGGCCTGGTCAAGTTCACGTACTTCGGCCTCGGGATCGCTGGTCGTCGCGCTCCTGACCGATCTGGCTGCTCGTCACGCGTCGCCGCGTCGGGCCGGCGCTCCCCGCCTATCGTCCTCGCCTGGCTGATCTTCTGGCTCGCTGCGCGCCAGCCCGTCCGCGCGATCCCCGACTACGTCCTCGACGCGCTCTCGGCCGCGGCCGGGTACGCGCCGGCGATGGCGACTGGGGTCGAGATCCTGCGCTCGCGAGCGTCTTCCGTTGATCGCGGGACCGTAGCCACGCTGGGGCTGGTGCTCCTGCTCGAGCGGGGCAGTGCGGGCGCAGGTTCCCCGTGATGGCCGCTAGCGTACGGCGTGGCGCTGTACGTCGCCTTCAAGGCAGGCTTCGTCCGGCAGGACCAGGGTGCACACGCCGATCGCCCTGCTCGCCGTCGCCGTCGTCGCTCTGGTGGCAGCTGCCGCTGTTCGGCGCTTCGGCTTCGCCGCTCGCGGCCCGGAAGACAGCTGGCGGCGACTGGCCATCGGCGATCGCGACGGCCGCCGGGACGTGGGCGGTCGCGGCGGTCCCAGGCCCCGCGCAGCACGTTGCCGACATCGTGCGAGCGACGGACGACACGCTCGTCTTCTTCGCGGCACCGGGCAGAGGCGGCCGCGTCCCGCCGGATCGGATGGTCGTCCGCCGCTCGCCGCGATCCGCGCGCAGCGTGCCCCTCCCGCACGTCGGGGGCACGGTCGACCTCTACCCGAACGACCAGCTCGTGCTCGTCGCGAACCGCCTCACGCGCTTCTCGAGGCCCGCTGTTCCAGAGCTACCTCGCCTACACACCCCGGCTCATCGCGCTCAACGAGGCGCACCTCCGCGGCACAGGATCGACCTCGGACGATCTTCGTCGACCTCGCGCCGATCGACGGTCGCTGGCCCTCGTCCGAGGACGCGCCGAACCTCGTGATCGATTCTCTCGGACTATCGCCTGCGTGCCCGGACGCCTTCCTACCTCGTGTTCGAACGAGCGGCTCGGGTCGGCTATCGCCTCCGACCCTTGGTGACGGTGCATGCGCAGACTCGGCGCGTCCATCAGGGTCCCCACCGTGGCTTCCGGCCCAATCTGGGTGAGCAATCGCCGTGCGGCGCACAGTTCTCGGCCACCTCGAGGAGCTGGCCATTCGGCCGGCCCCCCTCCGCCTCGGCGCGCGTCTTGCCGACGGTCGCCGGGTTCTACACCGGCTCGTCCCCGCGGTCGCCCGGACGGGCTTCCTCCTGTCGCCTTACCTAGCCGATCGCCAGGCATTCGCGGCGATGACCACGACGCATTGGCAGCGCTCTCTCGCGGACAACGCTGTCGAGACGATCACGGTGCGGGCAGACCACGATCGGTTTCGCGGGTACGCAGATGGAATTGAAGTGTCCTTCGCCCGCATCGTGCTTCCGCGCCGCTAAGGGAGGGCGCCGTTACCCATTTCCGTCAGGAGGTATCGCGGGCGCTTCGCCCGACGAACAGCGTTTGCTTCCCGAAGACACGCCACGCCGGTGGAAACGGAGATACCCCGCACGATCGACCGCGACCGAGGAAATCGGCACTTTGTCGTGTAGGGCAGGAACCGCTTGATCAGATGCTCCGTCTCGAAGCCGGAGAGCTCGGCCGCTTCGACCAGGCTCCGCTCGGTGAGCGCGACCCAGTGGTCGATGAAGTCCCAATAGCGCCGCCGACCAGCCGGATGTTCGGCTGGAGGTCATGACCGGCCGCCAGGCTTGAGACACGCCGCACGACCCGCAGTTGATCGATCACCGCGGCTGCTCCCGAGGTGCTCGAGGTAGTTGCTCATGAAAGCGACGTCGAAATGGCTGAGCGGCACAGCACGGTCAAGCTCGAGTCCGTCCACCTGCACGAAATGGATCTCGTCCGGCAGTCGCGCGCAGCCATGTCGCGGATGTCCGTCGCCACTTCTCCGCGCGACGATGTGTCGAATGAAATCGCCTCGATCGCAGGCGACGTCGAGTACTGAGGCATCCGTTTCGACGTAGCTTTGCTGGAACCGGAGACTCTTTCCAGATCCTGTCCTTCTCTCGAGCGTCGGCGTCGGAGAACGGCCCGCGATAGATCCCGTGGTCGCGTTGCTGGCATCAGCGTCGTTCACGGGCGAGCCGAGAGCTCGCGATCTGGAGCTTCTCGTTCCGTAGGATCCGTCGGTCTTGGGCGCGCGTGGTGGTAGTCGCCCTTCGCGAGGTGTCGCTCCAGAAAGGCGTAGAGCACGACGAAGAGATACCGGCCCCCCATCTCCTCGAGCTTGAGCTTCGAGACGCCGGCCCTTCGGTTGGTCCAGAGATCGGGACGATCTTGTAGCTGTGTCCTCGGACGACCGCCTTGAGCGGCAACTCGACGGTCAGGTTGAAGTGGTTCGAGAAGAGAGGGCGGCAGGTGTCGATCGCCTCGCGGCGGTATGCCTTGAACGCGTTCGTCGTGTCGTTGTACCCGTGTCGGAACAGCATCCGAATCCCGAGGTTGACGATGCGGTTGAGCGCGAGCTTCATCCCTGGGTAGTCGGTCACGCGGGAGCCGCGGACGAAGCGCGACCCGAACGCGCAGTCGTAGCCTTCGGAGAGGACGCGGTAGTAGGTCGCGATGTCCTCCGGGCTGTCAGATCCGTCGGCCATGACGATCGCGGCGGCGTCTCCCGTGTACACGTCGAGCCCCGCGCGCACGGCGAAGCCGAAGCCCGGCGGGTTATGGGAGCGGTGATACCTGATGCGGGGGTTGGCTCGGCCGACCTCCCGGATGACGGCCCCCGTCCCGTCGTCGCTCGCGTCGTCCACGGCGACGATCTCGTAGTCGATGCCCCAAGTGTCCAGATGCTCGGCGACTTGGACCAGCGTCGACCGGATCGAGCCCGCCTCGTTGTGCGCCGGGATGACGATCGAGAGCTTCATCGCGCGACCGTCGTCCAGTTCTCGTGGTTCGCGTCGCGGATCTCCGTGAGGATGCGCTCGAGGTCGAACTCGAGTCGCCAATCGGGATAGTCGATCGTGAACGGGGTCAGATCGCTGATCCACCACCGGTGGTCGCCGACCCGAGGCTCGGGCGCGAGCCCCCACCGGAGGTCTCGCCCGGCGACCCGCTCGCACAGCGCGATCGCCTCGCGCATCGAGCAGCTGTTGGCCCGCCCTCCTCCGATGTTGTAGACCGCGCCCGCACGCGGGCTCGCGTGGAAGGCTGCGAATGCACGCACGAGGTCGGCGCTGTGGATGTTGTCGCGGACCTGCATCCCGGCATACCCGTAGACCGTGTAGCGGTCACCGGTGATGGTGCAGCGCATCAGGTACGAGAGGAACCCGTGCAACGCCGTCCCGGCGTGGTTGGGACCGGTGAGGCACCCCCCGCGGAACGCGACCGTCGGCATCTCGAAGTAGCGGCCGTACTCCTGGACTGCGAGGTCGGCCGCGGCCTTCGACGCGCCGAACAGCGAGTGGAGACAGCGGTCGATCGGCATCGTCGTAGGGATCCCGCCGAAGTACTCGTGGCCCGCGGGGAGGTCGAGGCGTGTCTCGAGCTCTTCCAGCGGGAGGAGGTTCGGACGATCTCCGTAGACCTTGTTCGTCGACGTGAAGACGAACGACGCATCCGGCTTGTGCAGACGGGTCGCCTCGAGCAGGTTGACCGTCCCCGTTGCGTTGACCGAGAAGTCGGTCAGCGGATCCGAGGCGGCCCAGTCGTGAGACGGCTGCGCGGCCGCATGGATGACGAGCTCCAGTGCGGCCGCGTTGTCGGCGAAGACGCGGCTGACCGCGTCGAAGTCGCGGATGTCCACGGCCAGCGAGCGGAATGAGTCCGGATACGCGGAGAGGAGCCGTTCGGTCTGACGGGCCGTCGAGGCGGCCGGGCCAAAGTAGTACGAGCGCATGTCGTTCTCCAGGCCGATCACGTCGAAGCCCGCCTCGACGAAGTGGGAGACGGACTCGGAGCCGACGAGCCCTCCGGAGCCGGTGACGATCGCGAGTGCCGTCTCAGCTCACCCCTAGTCGATGGCGAGCGCCGCGCCGAGCTCGTGCTCGTTGTCGATGATCCACTCGTGCACGTCGCTGAGTATCGCGCCCACGCTCGATGACGGCCGCCACGCGGTCAGATCGTTGAGCCGCGTCGAGTCGGTGACGTACCACGGGATGTCCCCGGGCCGGTCTCCCGGAGACGCCGAGACCCGGATCGAGTTGCCCGTGACGTCGGCGCAGATCTCGGTGAGCTCGAGGAGCGAGACAGAGCGCTCTGGACCACCCCCGACGTTGACGACGACCCCCGTCCACGACCCAGGATCGGAGAGCTGGAGGTCGACCAGACCGAGGAGATCGTCGACGTGGAGGAGGTCCCGCACCTGCTTGCCGCCGCCGCCGAAGCCGATGTAGGCGAGCGGTCTCCGAAACCGGTGGGCGATCATCCAGTACGCCACGACGCCTTGGTCGACCTTCCCCATCTGCCAGGGGCCGGCGACCACTCCGCAGCGGTTGACGACGGCACGCAGACCGAACGTTGCGACGTACTCCTCGATGAGGATCTCTGCAGCGAGCTTCGTCGCGCCGTAGAGCGTTCGATGTCCCTCCAGAGAGAATTTCTCGGAGATGCCGCGAGCCGAGGCCCCTTGCGCCGCACGGTCGTCGGTCAGCTCGAAGCGGGTCTGCGTCTCGGTCAGCGGAAGCGAGCTCAGCGGACCGATCGGGTAGACGCGGCTCGTCGAGAGGAAGACAAGCTGCGCCTCGTGCCGGCGGCCGAGCTCGAGGCACGCGTACGCGCCGACGAGGTTCGTCCCTACCACGCGGTCGAGCCCGCTGCCGTCGGCCCCTGCCATGACCGACGGCTCCGCGGAGCATTCGACGATCGCGTCGATTGGTCCGACGGCGCTCAGGTCGTCTGCAACCCGGACGTCGCCGTGCACGAAACGAACGCCGCCGCGCCGGAGCCGTGGCAGGTTGAGTTCGGAGCCGCGCCGCTGGAGGTTGTCCAATGCCGTAACCTCCCAGCCCTCGTGGCGGGCGGCGAGCCCGGTTGCGAGGTTCGCTCCGATAAAGCCCGCGCCTCCTGTGACGAGCACTCTCATGGAGCGTGTGGGTCGACGCCCCGGTCACGGAGGCGAACGACGTCGTCCGGGGGTCGAGTCCAGCGAGCGATCGGACGGTCTCGGGAGGTCGACACGCGAGGCGGCGAGTCTATCGCCGGGGGTTACGTGTCGCCGACGCCGGCCAGCCGCAGGACGAGCCCGGGGACGAATATGGTGGCCCGTGGCCGTGCGGATCCTCGTGCTCACGACGTCGTACCCGCGCGACGCGGACGACGTCGCCGGCACGTTCGTACGGGACGGTGTCCAGGCGTTGCGCGACGCCGGGGTCGAGGTGCGCGTCGTCTCGCCCGCGAGCTTCCGCCACTACGGGATCGCCTACGGCGACGGGATCGTCAACAACCTTCGGCGCAGGCCGTGGAAGGCGCTCGCGCTGCCGCTCTTCCTGCTCTCGTTCGCACGCGCGGCGCGGCGGGCGGCGGGCAACGTCGACGTCGTCCACGCCCACTGGCTGCCGAGCGTCCTGCCGGCCAGGGCGACGGGGAAGCCGGTCGTGCTCCAGCTCTGGGGCTCGGATGTTGCGCTCGCACAGCGGATGCGCCCGCTCGCGCGACGCATGGTCGGGTCGGTGCGCGTCGTCGTCTGCGCGTCGTCCGCGCTCGCAGAGGAGGCCCGGATGCTCGGCGCGGACGACGTGCGGTTGATCCCGAGCGGGGTCACGATCCCCGAGTCCGTGGCCGCGCCCGACACCCCGCCGCATGCGCTCTACGCCGGACGACTCTCGGAGGAGAAGGGCGTCCGCGAGCTCGCCGCGGCAGCCGACGGGATTCCCCTCGTGGTGGTCGGCGACGGGCCGCTGCGCTCGCTCCTCCCGCAGGCGGTGGGTTTCGTCCCGCCGCGTGAGCTCGGCTCCTGGTACGAGCGAGCGGCGGTGGTGGTGGTCCCGTCGCGGCGCGAGGGCTACGGCATGGTCGCCCGTGAGGCGATGGCGTACGGTCGGCCCGTTGTGGCGACCGCGGTCGGAGGTCTGATCGACGCCGTCGAGGACGGCGTGACAGGCCTGCTCGTCGCACCCGGGGACGTCGCGGGCCTACGCGATGCGATCGAGCGGCTCCTCGGCGACGCCGGTCTACGGGCGCGGCTCGGCGGCGCGGGCCGCGAGCGAGCGGCGGGCGCGAGCCTCGCTACGACCGCGGAGGCAGTGCGGACCGTCTATGCGGACGCCGTCAGTCCGCGCGGCAGCGGGCGAGCGTCCGCAGCACCCGGAGGCCATCGAGCGCGGTGAGCTTCTTGCCCTGCTCGCGCGAGCGCGCCGCGTACGAGATCGGCACCTCGTAGATCCGCTCGCCGGAGCGGAGCACGCGCGCGGCGATCTCCGGCTCGATCGCGAAGCCTCGCTCACGCAGGCGGAGCGAGCGGAAGAGCGCCGTGCTCATCGCCTTGTGGCACGTCATGACGTCCGAGATCCAACAGTTGTAGATCAGGTTCGTCGCGAGCGTCACGCCCTTGTTGCCCATGACGTACCAGAAGCTGTATGCGGAATGGCTCGCCCACGAGCGGGTGCCGAACACCACGCGCGCGTCACCCGCGAGGAGCGGCTCCAGCAGCGGCCCGAGGTCCGACGCGCGGTACTCGAGATCCGCGTCGAGCACCGCGGACCATGTCCCGGTCGCATGCTCGAGACCCGTGCGGAGAGCGGCGCCCTTGCCGCGGTTCTTCTCATGGAGCACGAGCGTCACGGTGTCGGGCCATTCGTGCTCCTGGAGGAGCTCTCGTGTCCCGTCCGTCGATCCGTCGTCGACGATCACGAGCTGCCGCGACTCGACCGGGAGGTCAGCCGTCAGCGCATCGTCGATCGCGCGCTCGACCGTCGCCAGCTCGTTGTAGACGGGCATCAGAATCGACAGCGACGTCGCCATGGGCGCCACCGTATCCGAGGTGTCGGAGCTCACCCGCTGTGTGTCGGCAGCTCCGACTCGAGACCTGAGGGGTACCATCGCGCGGTGCGCGAGCTGACGATCGACGGCCGCCGGATCGCCGACGACACGGCCTGCTTCGTGATCGCGGAGATCGGCCACAACCACCAGGGTTCGGTGGAGAAGGCACGGGAGCTGTTCGTCCTGGCGAAGCAGGCGGGCGTGGACGCGGTGAAGCTCCAGAAGCGCGACAACCGGCGCCTCTTCACGCGCGAGCTCTACGACAGCCCGTACGACAACGAGAACAGCTTCGGTCCGACCTACGGGGCGCACCGCGAGGCGCTCGAGCTCGACCGCGGCGCGTACGAGGAGCTGCAGGCGTGGGCGCGCGAGCTCGGGCTCGTCTTCTTCGCGACAGCATTCGACGAGGCGAGTGCCGATCTTCTCGAGGAGCTCGACATCCCGGCATACAAGATCGCGTCCGGTGACCTTCGGAACACGCCGCTTCTTCGTCGGGTCGCCTCCTTCGGCAAGCCCATGATCGTGTCCACGGGGGGCGCGACCATCGAGGACGTCGACCGTGCCGTCGACGCCGTCACGGCCCTCAACCCCCAGGTCTGCCTCCTGCAGTGCACGGCGTCGTACCCGGCTGCGGTCGAGGAGCTCGAGCTCGGCGTGATCGCGACGTACCGCGAGCGCTACCCGGAGCTGGTGGTCGGGCTCTCCGACCACCAGGACGGAATCGCGATGGCACCGGTCGCCTACATGCTCGGCGCGCGGGTGATCGAGAAGCACTTCACGTCGAGCCACGCCGCGAAGGGCACCGACCACGCGTTCTCGCTGATGCCCGAGGGGATGCGGAGGCTCGTCCGCGACCTGCATCGCGTCCCCGCCGCGATCGGCGCCGGCAACAAGCGCCCGCTGCCGAGCGAGGAGGCGCCTCTCAAGAAGATGGGAAAGCAGCTCGTGGCCGCCCGCCCGCTCGCCGCCGGGCACGTCCTCGCCGACGGTGACCTGGTGGCAAAGTCGCCCGCGGACGGCGGCCTGCCGCCCTACCGGCTGGACGACCTGCGCGGGCGCTCACTGGTCCGGCCGCTCGCGGAGGACGAGGCGATTCGTACCGACTGCGTCGGCGACGTTGCGGACGACGTCGTCTCGTCCGGCTCCGCCGCCGCCGCCACCTGACGGCGGCGCGCGGTCAGAGCGCCGATACGGCCGCTCCACATGCGTCCGGCGCCGTGCGCCGGAACAGTCGCCAGCCGCTCTCGTCGTCCGCGTAGACCGTCGACCAGGCGGCAGGGCAGCCCGACGCAACGGCCGGCCCTCTGCTCACGAGCCACATCGCGTCGGTCGGAACCCTCTCGCCGTCGGCGACGAGACGCAGCGTCCGCGAGAGCCGCGGTCCTGCCAGTGGGGCGAGGAACGTGTCGATCGGCGTTGCGACTGCGAGCACGGCGTCCGCCGGCACGTCGTCCTCCACCGCGCGCAGGACAGCGGGAGTCCCGTCGTAGTTGCGGATCACCGTCAGCGTGTCGATCCGGTCGCGATGCCACACCGAGCGCGAGATCGACGACTCCAGTAGGCCTAGTCCCGAGGGCTTCGTGTACGAGTGAACGAGCGAGAGCGCAGCCGTCGTGACGCAGAGGGCGGCAAGGCCGACCGAGAGCCATCGGATGCGGATCGTCCAGCCCCACGCTGCGCAGGCGAGGCCGACTGCGAACATCACGAGCCTGCCGCGCCAGGGGTCGTAGACGATCGTGAGAGCGAACGTGGCGACGAGCGTCAGCGGGGCGAGCGCGAGGAGAAGCGCTCCCCGCCTCAGCGCCCCGCGCCTGATGCCGACGACCGCCGCAACCACGCCGCCGAGAATCACCATCGCCCCTGGCGCCCCGTACCAGGACAGCGACGTATCCGGGAGGCCCAGCACCTTCCAGGCGTCACCGTGATCGAGCGAGATGCCCTTCTGCCCGATCTTGAACCAGAAGTGCCGCCAGGCGTAGCTGGTGGGGCGCTCGACTGCCCTGAGGACGAGCGGCACCGACACGACGACGAGTCCGCCGCACGCAAGCGCGCGACCGGAGATCGCAGCACGTCTCATGAGCAACAGGCCAAGTGCGACCATGCCGGCGCCCACCACGACCGCGAGGTACAGCTCCGAGCGCCACAGACCCGTTGTGTCGACGACGTCGAACACGAGGGCGCGCAGGGTTCCGAGGACGCCCCGAACGGAGTGGTCGGCTGCCTGGCCGGTGGTGTCCCCGAGCCCTCCGTCGAGCGATCCCGTCTCGGCGAGGTTGATCACATACCAGGGTGCCCCGAGCAGCACGCCCCCACCGCAGGCGACCAGGCTCGCGGCGCGCCGTCGTGCAGGCGCCAGGGCGAGCACCGCGGCGACGAGGACCGGAAGCGAGAGCGCGGCGCTGAACTTCGTCGACAGGGCGAGGCCGAGCGCGACGCTCCCGACGATGAGCTCTGCCCGCGAGCGGCCGGCCAGGAAGCCTGCCGCGACGAGGAGGAACGACGCGACGACAAGGTCGTTCAAGACGGCGGCGCCGTGCAGCAGGACCACCGGCAACGTCGCGAAGACGAGGCCACCGAATGCGGATGCTGCGCGAGGAAGGCCGAGCCGCCGTGCGATGAGTACGACAGCGAGCAGGCTCGCCCAGAGCGCGACGAACTGGGGGAGCGCCGCGAACCGCTCCGAGTGCGGAAGGACCAGCGCCGCATAGAGGCCGATCTCGGAGACCGGCGGGTTCCCGTCGAGGCGAGGATCGTTTCCCGAGGGCACGTAGCCGACACGACCCTGAGCGTCCCAGAGGAGCGCTCGCGTCTCGTGGTACGTGAGCCCGTCCCAGTCGTTCGGCGTCGTGAGGAACGCGGCAGCGGCGAGATAGACGCCGGCGACGGCCACGGCGATTGCCAACGTGCGGACAACCGGGTCGGCGAGTGCCTCGCGCCAGGCCGTCCACGGCACGGGCGCCAGACCGGGACTCCGGTGCCGGGCGACGACAAACGAGGCCGCGGCGAGTGCCGCGATCGCGACGACGAGTGACCCACCGTCGAGCCATCCGGGGATCGATAGGAGCACGGCCGCCGCGACGAGTCCGGCCCAGGCGATCGGGTACGCGCCAAGGACGCGGAGAGCGGGCGAGTCGATCCCGAGTGCCGCGGGGAGGTACCACCCGACGCAGCCGAGCAGAACGACCGCTGCCGCGAGGAGGAGCGCGCCTCCCATCCTCGGCGAGCCTACCCCGCCGATCGGCGGCGGCATGCGGTAGCCCGACCCGGGACGCTCGGGCAACGAGCGCGCGGAGTCCGTCGTTCTCCTGCTCGGTCAGGGTTACGATCGCGCCGTGGGCGACCCGCTCTTCGACCTCTCCGGCCGTGTCGCCGTCGTCACGGGCGGGATGGGACAGCTCGGGGCCGAGCTCGCGGTGGCGCTCGCGGCTCGCGGCATGCGGGTGGCGATCTTCGACGTCCAGACGGCGCCGCGCGCCGGCGCCGCAGGCCTCGCGACCGCGCTCGACGAGCGGACGGTCCGCGTCCTCGAGTGCGACGTCACCGACCGAAGGCACGTCGAGGCGGCGCTGGCCCTGGTCGAGGTCGACTGGGGCGTCCCGCACCTCCTCGTCAACGCCGCCGCGATCGACGCGCCGCCCGACGCCCCGGCCTCCGAGGTCGGCCGATTCGAGGACGTCCCGCTCGACGCCCTCGAGCGCGTCGTCGACGTCAACGTCCTCGGCGTCGTCGTCCCCTGCCAGGTGATCGGCGGCGCGATGGCGCGCGCGGGGCGCGGCTCGGTCGTCAACGTCGGCTCCGTCTACGGCATTCTCTCGCCCGACCAGGGCCTCTACGACTTCCGTCGAGAGGCAGGCGACGAGTTCTTCAAGCCGGTCGCGTACTCCGTCTCCAAGTCCGCCCTGGTCAACCTGACGCGCTACCTCGCGACGTACTGGGGGCGGAGCGGCGTCCGGGTCAACACCGCTCACACCGCACGGAATCGAGAACGGCCAACCGGCCGCGTTCGTCGAGGCGTTCGCCGCGCGCTCGCCGGTTGGTCGGTTGATGGACGTGTCCGAGGCCGTCGGCGCCGTCGTGTTCCTCGCCGCGGACGCGTCGTCGTACGTCACGGGCGCCAACCTCGTCGTGGACGGGGGCTGGTCGGCCTGGTGATCCCCGGCGAGGTGCCGAACCTCGTCGGCGGGGACGAGCGACCGCCCGCGGGAGGCGCGTGGCTCGACAAGGCGTCGCCCGCCGACGGCGGGCATCTCTGCCGGGTCGCGCGGTCGGGAGCGGCCGATGCCGCCGCGGCGGTGGCAGCCGCGCGCGAGGCGCAGGCGGAATGGGGTGCGCGGACGGCGGTCGACCGTGGGAACGTCGTCCGGGCGATCGCGGAGCTCCTCCGCTCACGGCGGGAGGAGGCAAGCGAGATCGTCGCCGCCGAGACGGGCAAGCCGCTCGAGCTTGCATTCGGCGAGACCGACGCCGCGGTCGAGATGGGCTTCTTCGTCGCCGGTGAGGGGCGCCGCTCCTACGGGAGGACGACGACCGCCTCGATGCCGCATCGCACCGTCCTGACGCTTCGCCGGCCGGTCGGCGTCGCTGCACTGCTGATCTCCTTCAACACGCCGCTCCCGAACGTGGCCTGGAAGGCGTTTCCCTCGATCCTCTGCGGAAACGGGTCGGTGCTCAAGCCGTCCGAGCACACGCCGGTGTCGGCCTGGTGGTTCGGGCGCCTCTGCCTCGAGGCCGGGCTGCCGCCGGGCGTCCTGAACGTGGTGCAGGGCCTCGGCTCCGAGGCCGGGATGCCGCTCGTCGAGGATCCCGCGGTCGACCTGGTCTCGTTCACCGGCTCGGCTGCGACAGGGCGCACGATCGCGGAGGCCGCGGGACGGAGGCTCGCGAAGACGGTCATGGAGCTCGGCGGCAAGAACGCGCTTGTCGTGTGCGACGACGCCGACCTCGATCGGGCAGTCGAGTGGACGGTCGCCTCCGCGTTCTCGAACGCCGGCCAGCGGTGCGCGGCGGCGAGCCGGATCGTCGTCATGGATGCCGTCTACGACGAGTTCCGTGCGCGCCTCCTCCACGCGGTCGGTCGCGTCGAGACCGTCGGGCCGGTCATCTCGGAGGAGAGCATGGAGCGCATCCTGCGTGCGGTGGAGGGGGCTCGCCTGGGCGGGGCCACCGTGCTCGCAGGCGGCACGCGCGTGGGAGATCGGGGCTGGCACGTCGCGCCGACGGTCGTCGAGGACGTGTCGCTCGACGCCCCTCTCTCGTGCGAGGAGCTCTTCGGGCCCGTCGCGGCCCTCTACCGCGCTCGGAGCTTCGCGGAGGCGGTGGTGATCGCGAACGACTCGCCGTACGGGCTGACCGCGGGGATCCACACGGCGAGCATCCACCGCGCGATGCAGTTCGCCGAGCAGGTGGCCGCGGGCGTCGTGGTCGTCAACGCGGGCACGCACGGCAGCGAGCCGCACATGGGCTTCGGCGGCGTCGGGCAGTCGGGGACGGGCTGGAAGGAGGCAGGGGTCGAGGCGCTCGACGTCTACTCCGAGACCCGGTACGTGAATCTCGTCGTCGACCCCGGCCTCACGTGACGGGGCGGATCGCCGTGCTCGGTCTCGGTGGAATCGGGGGCCTCGTCGCGGCGCGAACCGGCGCGCTCGGCGTCGGCTCGGAGCGTACGGTCGACGCGATCCGCGAGCGGGGCCTGCGACTCGTGCAGGGTGGAGAGGTGACGCACGTGCGCCTCGAGGCCGTGTCGCGGCTCGAGAGGCCGGTCGCGCTGGTCGTGGTCGCCGTCAAGGCGTACGACCTCGACGAGGCTCTCGATCGGGTGGCTCCCGCGGCGCTCGACGGAGCGCTGATCCTCCCGCTCCAGAACGGCCTCGAGCACGTCGCGGCGATCAGGGCGCGCGCTGCGCACGAACGGGGCACGCTGCAGGGCCGACCCTCCGTCGCGGCAGGGTCGATCGGCCACGTGTCGGCGTCGTCGCCCGAGCCGGGAGTGGTCGTCCAGGAGACGCGCACGGCTGCGACGATCGGCGCCGCCTCCCTCGAGTTGGAGCGGGCGGAGCTCGCCGAGCGGCTCGCGCCGCTCGCTGTCCCCGGGATCGAGGTCGTCGTCGGCGACGACGAGGGCGCGGTGCTCTGGGAGAAAGCGGCACGGCTGTCGGTGCTCGCCGCCGCGACGGTCGCGGCCGCGCGCTCGATCGGCGCGCTCCGCGACGATCCCGCGTGGCGCCCGCGCCTCGAGGCGGCGCTCGCCGAGGCGTGCGCGGTCGCCGAGGGCGACGGCGTCGAGCTCGACGCCGCTCGTCAATGGGCGATCATCGTGGGCATGCCCGACGACTCGACGACGTCCGCCGCCCGCGATGCCGCTGCCGGCCGACGGACCGAGCTCGACGCGATCGCCGGCTCCGTCGTCCGCGCCGGCGTGAGGCTCGGTGTCCCGACGCCCGCGCTCGCCGAGCTCCTCGAGGAGGCGTCGTGCCGCGCGTCGTAGCGCTGATCGGCGCGCGCGCCGGCTCGGAGCGCGTCCCGGGGAAGAACGTCCGCCTTCTCGCGGGCCACCCGCTGCTCGCCTACGCGATCGAGGCCGCGCGACAGTCGGAGGTATTCGACCGGATCGTCGTCTCGACGGACAACGAACGGATCGCCCAGGTCGCACGGTGGTACGGTGCCGACGTCCCGTTCCTGCGACCGGACGAGTACGCGACTGCGACGTCCCCGGACATCGAGTGGATCGCGTGGACACTGCCGCGGCTCGACGAGCGGTACGAGCTGTTCGCGATCGTGCGGGCGACGAACCCGTTCCGCGGGCCGGACGTGATCCGCCGCGGGCTCGACCAGCTGCTGGCCACGCCCGAGGCCGACTCGATCCGCGCCGTCGAGCGCGTCAAGCAGCATCCCGGGAAGATGTGGATCGTCGACGAGGCAGGGCGGCTGATGCGCCCGCTCCTCGACCAGTCGCACCTCGACGTCGCGTGGCATGCGGGCCAGTACCAGGCCCTCCCGCCGGTGTACGTGCAGAACAGCGCGCTCGAGATCGCCTGGACGCGCGTGGTCGAGGCGACCGGGACCCGCGAGGGGAGGATGCTCGCGCCGTTCCTCACCGAGGGCTTCGAGGGTCTCAACATCGACGACGAGGACGACTTCGCGCAGGCGGAGCGTCTGATCGCCGAGGGTCTCGCGAGTCTGCCCGACGTCGGGCGGGCTCCCTATCCGACGGCCCTGTCGGAATGACGACCCAGCGAGGAGACGTTCTCCCGAAACCGGTCTGGTCGCGGGTGCGCTCGTCCCCTGCCGCCGAGCGCGTCGCTGAGATCGGGGCGGTCGTCGCCGTGCTTGCGGCCCTGGTGGTGTACGTGGCGCCGACCCTGCATGCGCCGCTGCTCGAGGGGCACGCGTTCCGCCAGACGCAGACGGCATGGACGGCTCGTGAGTTCCGCGAGGAGGGCATCGACTTTCTTCACCCGAAGCTCCCCGTCTTCGGAGCCCCGTTCGAGGCGCCTTTCGAGTTCCCGCTCTTCCAGGCGCTCGCGACGCTCCCAATGGACCTGGGGGTTGCCGAGGACACCGCGCTTCGACTCACCTGCCTCGTCTGCTTCGTCCTGACCGCTCTGCTGCTGTGGGGCCTCGTACGCCACGTGGCCGGGCCGGCAAGTGGGGTCGGCGCGGTGGTCGCGTTCTCCTGCACGCCGTTTGCGCTCGTCTGGAGCCGCACCTCGATGATCGAGTACCTCGCGACCGCCGGAGCGGTCGGGTTCGCGTACGCCGTGATCCTCTGGCGCGACAGGCGACACCACCTCTTCCTTGTGGCAGCGCTCGCGGCGGGTCTCGTCGGGATGCTCGTGAAGCCGACGACGGCGGTCTTCTGGATCCTGCCCGCGCTTGCGTACCGCCCCCGGACGCGGAGCGGCGGCTCGGCGCCGAGGAGGCGGGTCGACCCCTGGATCGTCGTCGTCGTCATCCTGCCGCTGCTCGCCGGAGCGTTGTGGACGCGACACGCCGACGCCATCAAGGCTGCGAGCCCGGTTACCGAGTGGCTGACGGGGTGGAACCTCCGACGCTGGAACTTCGGGTGGACGCGACAGCGGCTCGATCCGGAGGCATGGCGGGTGATCCTCCAGCGGGCCGTGCCGAACTTGTTGGGGCTCTACGTGCTCCTGCTCGTTCCCGCGGCGATCGCTGCCTGGCGCTCGACGCAGCGGCTCTTCTGGCTCGCTGTCGCCTCCGCGGTCGTCCTGCCACTCCTGACCTTCATGAACCTCTACGTCGTTCACGACTACTACCTCGCAGCCGTGAGCCCGGCTGTCGCCGCGGTGGTCGGGCTTGGAGTCGGCTGGGTGTGGAGCGTCGTTCGACCGCGCTGGCTCGTTGCTGCGCTCCCGTGCGCCGTCCTGTTGCTCGCGTTGGGGACACTGCAGCTCGGCCGCGGCTACTGGCTGCGGATCCATGGTGGCTCCGACGACCCACAGGTCATGCCGCTGGCGAGTGAGCTCGCATCGCACACGTCGAGCGACGACCTCGTCGCGACCGTCGGCCTCGACTGGTCGCCGGCCGTCCTCTACTACGCGCACCGGCGCGGGCACATGGTGACCACGCACGCGCAGGACGCCGCCCTGGACGCGATCCACCGCGATGGGTACCGGTACCTACTCGTGAACGACCCTCTTCGCGACGAGCTCGGGTTCATGACACGCTGGCGCTGGGTCGGTGCACTCGCGCCGCACCTCTACGGGCTCGCGGATGCCGTTTCCCGCCTCCCGCCCGCAGGCGTGGTCGCCACCGACCCGGATCCACAGTTGGCCGCGACGCTCCGCCGCGCACCGTCGGTTCGCGGCGCGCCCGACACGGTGACGTGCGGGCTGGGCGAGCGCGCCCGCGCCGGACGGTTGGGGACGTGGCTCCTGTTCGACAAGGCCACTCCGAGCGCCCGCCTCTCGGTCGGCGGGCTTGCGCCCCTTCCGGTGCGGCGCGCGGTGTTCGTGGCCCCGGGACTCGACGAACGCGGCACGATCGTCTTCGCCTGCTCAGGAGCGGAGCACCTCTCACTGAGGCGTGTCGTGGACGCACGCGCTCCACGGTGAGCACCGTGGCCCGTCGGCCGATGGAGCTCGAGGGCCATCGCGTGGGACGACATGAGCCTCGCGGTCTCGGAGCATCGAACGGACTGAGCAGCGCGTATCCTCCCGCCTCGTGAGACTCGCCTCTGTCGAGACGCTCGCCTGCGACGCCGGCTGGCGGCCGTGGCTCTTCGTCAAGGCGACGACCGACGAGGGCCTCGTCGGGTGGTCGGAGGTCACCGACTCGCACGGCTCGCCGACGGGGCTCGCGGGTGTCGTCCGCGACCTCGCGCCGCTCGTGGTCGGACGCGACCCGCTCGCGGTCGAGGCGATCCACTGGGATCTCTACCGTCGGACGCGCCAGAGCCCGGGCTCGATCGTGCAGAAGGCCATCGGGGGGATCGAGAACGCGTTGCTCGACGTGAAGGGGAAGGCGCTCGGCGTCTCGGTCGCCGAGCTCTTCGGCGGGCCGACGAGGGAGACCGTTCCCCTGTACTGGTCGCACTGCGGGACGACGCGCGCGCGGGCCTGGGACGTCACCGGCACCCCGAAGCTCGACTCCTACGACGCGGTCGTCGCCCTCGGCGGCGAGGTCGTCGAGCAGGGGTACCGCGTCTTCAAGACCAACATCGTCATCCCCGGCGACGAGCCACGCGTCCTGATGCCGGGCTTCGGCCGCGACGGCGGCACCGACCGCAACCCGACGCCGGAGCTGATCGACGCGCTGACCCGGCTGCTCGACGCGTTTCGCGACGGGACGGGCGGCAAGGCGCAGCCGATCGTCGACCTGAACTTCAACCTGACGACCGAGGGGATCGTGCGCGTCGCTCGAGCGCTCGAGCCGTTCGGCCTCGCGTGGCTCGAGGTCGACTCGTACGACGCTGCGGCGCTCGCGCACGCCCGGCGACGCTCGCCGGTCCCGCTCTGCTCGGGGGAGAACCTCTACACGCTCCGCGGCTTCCGGCCGTATCTCGAGGCCGGAGCGATGGACGTCGCGTCCGTCGACGTCATCTGGAATGGCTTCGCGCAGTCGCTCAAGATCGCGGCGCTCGCCGAGACGCACGAGGTCGCCTGCGCGCCGCACAACTACTACAGCCACCTCGCGACCTTCATCGCGGCGCAGTGGTGCGCCGCGATCCCGAACGTGCGGCTACTCGAGGTCGACGTGGACGACGTCCCGTGGCGCGAGGAGCTCACGACCGCGGTGCCGGAGATTCGTGACGGCGTGCTCGTCGTCCCGGGCGGCCCGGGGTGGGGCTGCGACGTCGACGAGGACGTGCTCGCCGCTCATCCCGTGTCGTAGCTGCCCAGCCTGCGTGCGAGCGACCGCGGCAGGCGGCGGTGCCGCAGGCCGAGCTGGAGGCCGGCGAACTTCCCGAGCTCGTAGACCGCCGTGTACGGGATCCAGCGCCTGCGGCCCGTACGCCAGAGCCAGTCGAGCTCCTCGCGCGCATACCGTGCGCCTGCCCGACGGAGTGCTGCGCGCGACTCATCCCCCTCGACGTAGGAGTGCTCCGCCGACACGCCGGAGTCGAAGAATCGCCGGAACGCCGAACGCACCGTGTACGCGTGTGAATGGCGGACCGCCGCGAGCGGCTCGTAGGCGAGCGCATGCCCGTCGCGGAGGACGCGGCGCGACCACTCCTGGTCCTCGCTCATCGTCAGGTCGTCCCGGAACGGGTAGCGCTCGAGAACAGCGCGCGGGATCGCCGCATTGACGTTCGAGAACAGCGTCGACTCGAACGTCAGGTCGGCGCCCGGTGCGAGGCGCTGCATGCGGGGCTCCGGCCCGTAGAGGAAGTCGAGGAAGAAGCGTTCGGGTGGCCGGGCATCCGCGTGGGGGAGCTGGCGGCCGTACGCGCCGGCGACGTCCGGTCCCGAGTGCGCTGCAGCCGCAAGCCGCGCGAGCCAACCGTCGTCGTCCGCGACTGCGTCCTGCGACGTGAAGACGATGGTCTCGCCTCGTGCGAGGCTCACGCCCAGGTTCCGCGTGCGGCCGTGACCGAATTCCTCGGACGAGATCTCGTGGACGACCGCGCCGGCGGCACGGGCGCGCCCCGGGCCGCCGTCGGTGGAGCCCGAGTCGACGACCACGACCTCGACCTGCTCCCCGACCTCCTGCGCGGCGATCCCGGCGAGGCAGCGCACGAGGTCCGCGCCGCCGTTCCTGACCGGGATGACGACCGAGATCACCGCGGCGTCGCAGCGAGGACGAACTGGTAGGCGAGCAGCGACGGGCGCACCCGCGTGATCGCGTGCGCAGTGCGCTCGACGGCGGGGGTGCCGATCAGCGGGACAGGCGCCGTGTGGTCGAGCTCGAGCACGCGATAGCCGGCCGCGTCCACCGTCTCGGCGAGCGTCTTCCTCGTAAACAGGTGCGTGTGCGTCCGGTCGAGGATCCCTCTGTCGGTGTACCGCCACCGGCCGCCGAGCAGAGAGAGCCGCATCGCCCAGTTGGCGACGTTGGGCGTCGAGAGGACGAGCCGCCCGCCCGGCCGCAGCAACGGGCGGAGACGCTCGAGGGTGGTCGTCGGGTCGCGGAGGTGCTCGACCAGGTCGCCGCACACGATCGCGTCGAACGACGCCGACTCGAGCGGCAGCTCCATGGACTCGACGTCGCCGACGAGGACCTCGGCGCAGAACGCCCGTGCGGCCTCGGCCGCGCCCGGATCGAGCTCGATGCCGACGACCCGTGCCCCCGCCGCGGCGAGGGGCGCTGCGAGGTAGCCGGACGAGCAGCCGACGTCCAGCACGTCGCCCGGGCCGTCGGCGAGGGCGAGGGAGAGGAGTCGCGCATGACCGCCTTGCGGCCGCTCGTTGAGCGGCACGTACCCGCTCATCAGACGGGGACGCGCTCGACGAGCGTTGCGTGCGAGGGATCGGTGGTGCGCATCGTCAGCAGGCTGAGGAAGAACGACCCGAGCACCACCTGGACGCCGACCGCGACGAGCGTGAACCCGATCGCTGTTGCGTACTCGTGGGAGAGCGCGCCGAAGCCACCAACCGCCCAGCTGACGAAGATCGCGAGCAGGGTCACGATGCCCGCGAGGAGCAGGATCCCGCCTCCCGCGAGGCCGTGCTCGAGGCGAAGGCGTCCGTGCGCCCGCTCGACGAAGCTGTCCGTCTCCCCGAGGTGCGCTGCGGCGAAGGCGCGCGCGAAGATCCCGAGCTGCACGACCTGCATCCCGAGCAGGACCGCGAACATGCAGAGGAAGAGCGAGTGGATCTGCCAGGTGCGGCCGAGGATCGTGACGGGACCCGCGGCGAGTGCGAGGGCGCCGAAGACGCCGACCACGAGGAGTGTCACGCCGGGTACGAAGTACAGCCAGCTCGGGCTGTACAGGAGCATGAACTTGACGTGGCGCCACGCGTCGCCGAAGCGGTTCAGCTTGGATTCGCCGACCCGCGGGTAGTAGTCGATCGGGATCTCGCTCACGCGGAGCTTGCGGCGGAACGCCTTGAACACCATCTCCGAGGCGAACTCCATCCCGGTCGAGTGGAGGTCGAGCGTCGTGAGCGCGTCGCGCCGCACCGCGCGCATGCCGCAGTGGGCGTCCGAGATCTTCACGCCGAAGAGGACGTTGAGAAGGCCGGTGAGGATGGGGTTGCCGACGTGTCGGTTGAGCCACGGCATCGCCTCGCCGTGGATCGTGCCTTCGAAGCGCGAGCCCATCACCAGATCGTCGCCGGCGGCGAGGCGTTCGACGAACGGCGCGAGGTCCGCCATCGGGTAGGTCTCGTCGGCGTCTCCCATGACGATGTACTCGCCCCGCGCAACCGCGAGCCCTGCGAGGTACGCGCTGCCGTAGCCGGGCCGTTCCTCGCGCACGACGGTCGCGCCGTGGTCTGCGGCGATCTCGGCGGAGCGGTCGGTCGAGCCGTTGTCGACGACGATCACCTCGCCCAACCGTCCTGAGCGGCGGATCCCCTCGAGGGCCTGGTCGACAACCCCTCCCACGGCCTCTTCCTCGTTCAGGCAGGGGATGACGACGGAGATCTCGGGCGCGGCGTGGGTCATCGCGTACGGCGCTCGACCGTAGCACGCCCACCTTCCGGAACCGCTCGACGACGCGGTGGCGACCACGGGGTCGGGTTTGGCCCCTTGTCGGTGGCCAGGATCGGGTCGAGCGCCCGGACGCGTAGGCTCGGGCCGCGAGGGCTAGCTGGTTAGCCTGGACGCGTGGGCACGCTGATCCTGGGCTGCGCGTTCGCACTCGTCGTCGCGACCGCAGCGCTCGCGTCGAGCTGCCTGCGCCTGCGCTCGACGGTCGCCTTCCTCCTCGCCGTCTACCTTCTCGCCACGACGGAGATCGTCGTCGTCTCGCTGGCTCTCTCACCCGCTCGTGCGCTGACCCGGCTCGCCGTGATCGCGGTCATCGCCGCCGCGTTCGTCCTGGCGCTCGTCCTGTGGCTGCGGTGCGAGCGTCCCAGACCACCCCTGGCCCGCGTGGCGCACGTTCTGCGCGACGCTCTCGACGACCGGGCCGTCGCCGCGCTGGCGGCTCTCGCGGTCGCCGTGCATCTCTACCTGCTCCTCGTCAGCCTCACGTTCCCGCAGAGCCTGCCGGACACGTTGCTCTACCACCTGCCGCGGGCTGCGCTCTGGAAGCAACAGCACGCCGTCGCGTACGTGCTCGATGTTCCGGACAACCGGATCGACGCATTCCCTCCGGTCGCCGAGATCGAGGCCATGGCCTCGATGGTCCTGAGCGACGGCGACCGGTACGTCGGCCTTGTCCAGCTCTTCGCGCTCGCCGGCGCGTGCGGTGCGATCGTCGGGATCGCGCGACGTCTGGGCCTGAGCCGCAGAGCGGCGCTGTTCGGGGCGCTGGCCTTTGCGACCTTCACCGTCGTCGCGCTCCAGGCGCCGACGGCCCTCAACGATCTCGTCGTCGCGTCGCTGCTGGTCGTCTGCGCGTACTTCGCGCTCGGATCGTCACGTGTCGAGCTTGGTCTCGCAGCGACCGCCCTCGCGCTCGGCATCGGCACGAAAGGGACGGTCGTCTACGCGCTGCCGGTCCTCGCCGCGTTCGTGCTCACGAGCCAGCCTCGGTCGCGCTGGTGGTCTCTTGCGGGAGCCGGAGCGGCGGGTCTCGCAGCCGGGTCGTTCTGGTTCGTGCTCAACCTCGTCGAGACCGGTGATCCACGCGGGGGCGTCACGCTCGACCGGGGCGTCGATCCTCTGCTCGAGCGGGTCAGGCTGTCCTTCGTCGACCTCTTCGAGTTGTCGAATGCCGAGGGGACAGGTCTCCTCGCCTCGCCGCTCTGGGGGCTCGGTGCGTTGGTCGTCGCATCGGTCGTGGGAGCCGTCCTCGCCGTCCGCGGACACCTCCGCGCGTGTGGGGTCGCACTTGTCGTCGGCATGCTCGCATTCCTGGCCACTCCGCTGATCGTGACCTGGGCGCACGTGGCCGATCGGGTGCTCGCGCACGCCCGCTCTGCGGTCGGTCTCGGGAGCGGACCGGCATCACGCCTGCCGCCGGGGTTCATCGAGTCCCCGATGCACTCGTCCTACGGGCTGGCGTTCGTCGTGCTGTTCATCGGCGCCGGCGTTCTCGTCGTGGGCGACGTGCAGCGTCGGCGACTGCCTGGTGCAGCACTCGTCGCCCTCGTAGGCGTGCCGTCGGCGGTCCTTCTGACCGCGCTTGCGCTGGCCTACGACCCTCAGCGCATGCGCTACGTGGCCTTCTCCGTCGCCCTGGCCGCGACGGTGTTCGGAACTGCGCTTCGCGTACGGCCGCTGGCATGGGCAACGGTGTCGCTGACGGCGGTGACGCTCGCGTTGTCGGTCGCGTACTTCGTCCCCCGCCCCGCGGGTCTCGCCCTCTTCTCGGCGAATCGAACTCCCGACAGGACGGCCCGCTGGTTCGTCCAGGCGGAGAGTGGCAACGGAGACCTCGACGCGTTCCGCTTTCTCGCGGACCGGGTTCCTCCAGCGGCGACGATCGCGCTCGACGTCGCACCCAACACCTACCTCTACCCTGCCTGGGACGCCGGGTTGCGACGCACCGTTCTGTTCGTCCCCGCCGGCGGCCAGGTTCCCGAGGATGCCGACTGGCTAGTGGTCGGCCCGTCGAGGCCGACGAACGCGGGTCGCCTCGCGGCGAGGGGGTGGCGTCTCCAGCTCTCGTCCTCGGGCGGCTGGCGGATCTTCCGCCGTACCTGACGCGGCTGCTGGTCACGCTCGCTTCCGGTCGACCGAGCGGGTCCCGACGAGGCCGGCGGCGCCGAACACGATGAAGCGCCGCCGCACGGGGATCGCGAACTCGATGATCGTGTAGATGGCGAGCGCCTGGGAGCCGACGACGAGCGCAGCGGCACCGGCCAGAGCGACCGCGAGGCCCAGCCGCTTCGGCCGCCGGACGACCACGCCCACGAGCCCCGCGACGAGCCACAGGACCGGCGGGGGAAAGAGCTTCGACGAGCGGCTGAACTGGAGCGTGAGCCACTCGTTCCCACCGTAGGGCGGCACGTCGTCCAGGAGGGCGCCCGCGTCGCGGCCTGTCTGGTCGTAGCGCTGCTGCATCTCCCGTGTCGAGAAGACGAGCGTGTGATCCACCGGCGACGTCCACCGTTCTCGGATGTGCCCGTCCGGCGTCGTCGAGAAGAATCCCTGGTGCGCGGAGGGAATCACCTCTCCGTCCGTCGGCACCGGAAGTCCGGGACCAGGTGCCGGCTGCGTCGTCTCGTTCGGCTGCGCCGGAGCGGTCGGCGCCTCGGCGGGGTCGTTCGTGAGAGCGACGAAGAGCGGCTTCCACAGCTCCTCGAAGGTCGTCTTCCCCACACCGGAGATGTACTCGACCGGATGTGCCCTGACGGCCTCGATGCCGACGGCACGCATGTGCGCGTAGTCCGAGTCCCATCCCCAGAGGCGGTCGGTGATCCCGACGACGTCCTCGAACTCGCGCGGCCCACCGCGCTCGAAGAACTCGTCGAGGGTGATCCCGTACGAGCGGTAGGGCTCCTCGGGCAGCAGGTCACGTCTCACCGCGTCGGCGAGCTCCCGCGAGGCGGGCCCGTTGTCGGGACGGACGATGTGGTCGGTCGTGAAGGCGCGATAGAACGGGAAGAACGCGCCGGTCCCCGCGCAACGGTGTAGTCGTCGTACCGGAGCCCGTTCGCGAC
>CAWBVO010000003.1:0-21073 GCA_963792245.1 uncultured Actinomycetes bacterium | reverse complement strand
GGGCTGCCCCGCGAGGAGCGGCGACCGGGTCACATCCCCATCGTCCGGTGAGGCGGGTGGGCTATCCGGTGCTCCGCGCGCGCAAGCGGACTCTCTTCGCCAGGTTGTAGCGACCGCCGACCGGGCCGGACGGGTGAGGCGCCGGAGGCGAGACGGCAGCGTCGCCTCGCCTCCGGAGTTAGTCGTTCACTTCGCCGGTGGCAGGAGCACCTTGTTGATGACGTGGATCGTGCCGTTGGTCGCGCCGATGTCGGTCTTGACGACCTTCGTTGAGCGGTTGAGGAAGACGGCCTTGCCCGCCACCCGGATCGTGATCGTGGGGCCAGCGAGCGTCTTCGCGGACTTGAGCGTCACGATGCGCGAGGCGGGGACGTTGCCCTTCACGACGTGGTAGAGCAGGACCCGCCGGAGGGCCGCCCTGTTCGTCGCGAGGCTGTCGAGCGTCGCCTTGGGGACAGCCTTGAAGGCAGTGTCCGTCGGCGCGAAGAGGGTGAGCGGGCCGCTGCCCGACAGCGCCCCGACGAGCCCGGCCTTCTTCGCGAGGGTCAGAAGGGTGTCGAACTGGCCGGCCTGAGCGGCCGTCTTGACGATCGTCTGCTCGCCGGAGGCTGCGGTAGCCGGGCTGCTGCCCAGGCTCGCCGCGATCGCGGCTGCCGCCAGCGACGCGGCAAGAGCGGCGACGACGAGGAACGATCGGGAACGGGCGTGTGCCGCTGTCATGGTCCCATCTCCTTGCGTCGGTCGTACAGGTCGGGGTCGTACATTCAGGGTCGTTCACGCGGTGGAGACGCGTGGGTCGCGGCTCCAGCGCCGTCGGATGGCGTGCTGCTGGGCGATCTGGTAGACGGCTGCGGCGCCGACCAGGCCGTAGATCACCCGGCTGACTGCGTTCGTCTCGCCGAACTCGAGCCCGACCAGCGCTGCGACGAGGTCGAACTTCGCGATCGCCACGAGGCCCCAGTTGAGACCGCCGACGATCAAGAGCGCGGCCGCTGCCATGTCCAACTTCTTCACGTCGCACCTCCTTGTAGAGAGTTTGTAGAGATTATGTAGAGACATTAGCCGCTCTCTGCCGGGATGTCAAATCTTTGTGCAATGTTCGTATAGAGTCCGGAGGGTGGAAGGGTCATATCTGCGCATCGGTGCGCTGAGCGAACGGGTCGGCGTCTCGCCGGAGCTGCTCCGCGCGTGGGAACAGCGCTACGGCCTGCTCCAGCCCCTCCGCTCGGACGGCGGCTTTCGGCTCTACTCGTCCGCCGACGAGCAGCGCGTCCGCGCGATGCGTCGCCATCTCAGCGCAGGGGTGTCCGCCGCCCAAGCGGCGCGTCTGGCCCTCGCGGAGACGCTCGACGACGAGGCCGTGTCGTCGACTGGACTTGCCACTCTCCCTGACGAGCTGCGGGAGGCCCTCGATCGCCTCGACGAACCGGCCGCTCACATTGCCCTCGACCGCCTGCTCGCGTCTCTCACGACGGAGACCGTCCTGCGAGATGTCTTGCTTCCCTACCTGCGCGAGCTCGGCGAGCGTTGGGCGCGCGGCGAGATATCCGTTGCGCAGGAGCACTTTGCGAGCAATGTCCTTCGAGGGCGACTGCTCGGCCTTGCGCGCGGCTGGGGAAACGGCTCTGGCGCGACGACGGTGCTGGCCTGCGCGCCCGGTGAGCTCCATGACCTTCCGCTGATGATGTTCGGGCTGGTGCTGGCCGCCCGTGGACGTTCAGTCACCTATCTCGGCGCTGACACGCCGATCGCGACGATCCGGGAGACGCTCGCCGAGTTGCATCCGGAGCGCGTCGTGATCTCCGCGACTGCGGGACAGCGTCTACGCGCCGCGAAGGCAGAGCTCGCCGAACTCTCTCGTACGGTTCCGGTCGCTCTCGCAGGTGCGGGCGCGTCGGCTCGGCTGGCAGAGGAGATCGGGGCGACGCTCCTCGGAGACGACCCCGTCACGGCGGCGGGGAGAATCGCCGAGGGAAACACGTGATCAACCGCAGACCTCGAGCGTGGAGCCAGTCGCGCGGGCCGACCGGCGCGTTCACCTCCGTGCAGCGAGCCTCGCTGCCGTCTCCGGCGGTCGAGCACTCGCCGGCCGGCGCGAGGCGGCTCGGCGATCTCTACTGGCAGGAGCTCAACCGATCGACGTTCGGGCTCGTCCGCGCGCGGGTCAGCGACGACGCCGTCGTGCTCAGGCCGGTGGGAATCGGTCCCGCCTTGCTCCGCTTCGGTCGCGGGGAGCCGACGGTGACGCCCGACTCGGTCACGTGCCGGTACGCGATCCTCGGTGGGCTCCTCGCACGCACACCGGGCGGCTGGATTGCGTTCACCCAGACCGTCGGCTCCCCGCTCGAAGTGCGCTCCGAGATCGACGGCTTCTTCCCGCGGCTCGCAACGCGGCGAGTCCGTCGCGGCTGGAGCGGCGTGCTGTACCCACACCTGCAGACTCGCCTTCACGTCGCCCTCGGGCGACGGTATTTCGCACGCCTGCGCACGGAGGCCGCCCGGTGAAGGTCGCGGTGCTGGGCGCCACGGGCACGGTCGGCCGCGCCCTGGTCCCGCTGCTGGCCGAGCGGGACGAGGTCGTCGCCATCTCTCGACGCGCGTCGCCGACGACGAACGGTGTACGCAGCGTGGCGGCCGACGTCACGGATGGCGAGGCGCTCGGTCGTGCCCTCGAAGGCGTTGATGTCCTGTACTACCTCGTCCACTCGCTCGACACGGCCGACTTCCACGAGCGTGACCGCATCGCCGCGACCACCACGGCGCGCGAGGCCGAGCGAGCGGGTGTCCGCCAGATCGTCTACCTCGGTGGCCTCGGGGACGAGTCGCCCGACCTTTCTCCTCACCTGCGAAGCCGCGCCGAGACGGCCGAACACCTCGCATCCGGATCGGTGCCCGTGACAACCCTGCGCGTGGCGATGGTGATCGGGCCCGGCAGCGCCGCGTTCGAGACGATCGTGGCGCTCGTCGACCGTCTGCCCGGCATGATCTGCCCGCGCTGGGTCTCGACGTCGACGCAGCCGATTGCCCTAAACGACGTGACCGCCTACCTCCTCGGAGCCGCGGGCCGCGAGGACATGCTCGGCGAGTCGTTCGACGCCGGAGGGCCTGACGTCATGACCTATCGAGAAATGATCGAGCGAATCGCGCGAATGCGCGGCCGGCACCCGCTGATCGTGGAAGTCCCCATCCTGTCGCCCCGTCTCTCCTCCTGGTGGCTCATGCTCGTGACGCCGGTGCAGTCGCGCGTCGCGCGTCCCCTCGTCGAGGGCCTCCGGACGCCGACCGTTGCGCACGACCAGCGGCTGCGCAAGCTGGTGCCGCTCGAGCTCACGCCGTTCGACGAGGCAGCACGCAGTGCGCTTGCTCGACGTGAGGGGCGCGCTCGACAGGCATGACCGGGATCAGGCTCGGCTACGCCTGCGTGAACACGCAGCTCACGTCGCCCGCTCGGACTGCGCGGCTCTCGAACGTCACGGACGAGCGAATCGCCGAGCTCGTCGACGCGAACCTCGGCGCCCTAGAGGTGATCCTCCGCTGGAACCGCAGCCGAGGGATACAGGTCTTTCGCCTCACGTCGAACCTGATCCCGTTCGGGTCGCATCCGGCGAACACGCTTCCCTGGTGGGGGGTCTTCGCCGACCGCCTCGCCCGTCTGGGCCGCCTCATGCGCTCTGCCGGAATGCGGATCTCGACCCATCCCGGGCAATACATCGTGCTTTCGTCGACCCGCGAGGACGTCGTTGCGGCCGCCGTGGCCGAGCTCGGCCACCACGACCGGCTGCTGAGCGCCTTCGGCCTCGACCGCTCGCACAAGATCGTGCTCCATCTCGGAGCCGGCGTGGCGGACCCGCGCGCGGCCTACGACCGGTTCGCGGCCGGGTATACGCGGCTCTCGCCCGGAGCGGCCGGACGGCTCGTCCTCGAGAACGACGAGCGCTGGCCGCTCGACACGACGCTCGACTGGGCGGAGCGACTCGGGCTCCCGGTCGTCTTCGACGCGTTCCACCACGAGCTCGCCCCATCGATGGAGCCGCTCGCGGTCCGCGAGCTGGTGCTTCGAGCCGCGGAGACGTGGACGCCTCGCGACGGCCGCCAGGAGGTGCATTTCTCAACCCAGGCACCGGGAAAGCGACCAGGCGCACACGCGGAGACGATCGACGTCGATGCCTTCGCCCGGTTCGCCGAGGACGTCGGCGACCTACCTCTCGACTGCATCCTCGAGGTCAAGGACAAGGAGCGCTCGGTGCTGCGGGCACGAGAATGCGCTCTCCGGATCGCCGCGAAGGCCCCGTGAGCCGCCTCGACCAGCCCACCGTCATCGTCACGCCGGGGCGTGCGTACCCCGGACTCGTGGCGCATGTTCAAAGCGGTAGCGAGGAGAGGGGAAAATGCGGTCACGGCCCGACCGGGTGTCGGGAACCACTTCCACACCTCCGTCCGCCGCATCGACGGAACACTCCCCCGTTCAGCCCCTCTCCCCGTCGTTCGCAACGGAGTGTTCCACGAAGACGTCCGACGGTCAATCGAGTCTGCCCGGGAATCACGCGTGGTCCTTCCGTGTCGCGAAGGCGCGTGGTCCGATTCTGGTGCTGCGGAGATCGTCTCGGCGCTCGCGTCACTGCCTGTCGACGCGATGCAGCACTCGATCGGAGACGTTGGGTGGCCGGGCCTGCGACGCTTAACAGTTGCGCGCACAATCTTCCCTCCGCACGGGCGTATGGTGACTGTTGACTTCGTTCCCTTTCCCCTTCCCCCGGGGGAATCCGACCGAAGTTACGGACGGGGCGCAGGCGATGCCGCAGGCCTGCGCGGGGAACGAAGTCACTCCCCGTCACCGAATCTAGTGCGGGCGGTATCGGCTAGCGGTCACGACCGTAGTCACTCCCAGCAGCCGTCCCCCCGGACCGCCCGCGTGCAGATGGTGCCGTCGTCCGAGACCCCGTGGGCTAGCCGGATCGCCAGGGATTCGCGGCGGCAGGGCTAGTCCCATCCAATCCGCTCATCGGGGATCTGCAGAAGAACGGCTACGCGCGGACGCAGACCGCGTTCCCCGACGGATCTGTGGCGAGGACGTATCCGTCCTGCTCCGTCACATCGCCGACACGCCGCAACCTCGCAGCTGCCGCCGCGACTGCCGCCCCGTCCGGAAGCACCACCTCGAACCACGCGACCCCGCGCGAGCCCGATGGCGGCGACGGCGCGCCGACGCCGGCCCACGTGTTCAGGCCGACGTGGTGGTGGTAGCCGCCGGCCGACACGAAGAGGGCGCCGGGGTATCCGCGGACGGTGACGTCGAAGCCCAGGGCGTCAACCCAGAAGGCCTCCGCGTCACCGAGGTCGGCGACCTGCAGGTGGACGTGACCGAGCGTGGTGCCGGCGGGCATCCGGGTGTCGGCCCGCTCGCCGCCGGGCTCGCCGAGGAGGCTCTCGAGGTCGAGCGGAAGCGTCGCCATCTCGATCGAGCCGGCCGAGCGCGGCCACTCGTCGCGCGGCCGATCGCGGTACAGCTCGATCCCGTTGCCCTCCGGGTCGGCGAGGTAGAGGGCCTCGGAGACGAGATGGTCCGAGGCGCCGGAGAGCGGCCACCTCGAGTCGGCGACACGACGCAGCGTCCGCGCCAGGTCGGCCCGCGTGGGCACGAGGAGAGCAAGGTGGAAGAGGCCGGTCGACCCGGGCGGGCGCGGCGGCGCCGCGGGATCGGCGAGGATCTCGACGAGCGGCCTCCCGCCCGCACCGAGCGTCGCGACGCCCGCGGCGTCGCCGAGCAACTCGAGCCCTATCGTCTGCTCGTAGAACGCACGGAGGCGGTCGGCATCGCCGGCGCGGAGCCGGATGGCGCCGAGCCGCGTCTCAGCCGGGAGCAGGCCCATCCTCGGCGGGCTCGAGCTCCAGCGCGCAGGAGTTGATGCAGTAACGCAGCCCGGTCGGATTCGGCCCGTCCTCGAAGACATGCCCGAGGTGCCCGCCGCAGGCCGCGCACACGACCTCCTGGCGCACCATGCCGTGGCTCGTGTCGCGCCGCGTTTCGACCGAGTCCAGCGACGAGGGCTCGACGAAGCTCGGCCAGCCGGAGCCCGAATGGAACTTCGCGTCCGACCGAAAGAGCTCCGCGCCGCACCCCGCGCACCGGTAGACGCCGGGCTCCTCGGTGTCGGTGTACGCGCCGGTGAACGGCGCGCTCGGTCGCCGCCCCGCGCAGAACGGCGTACTGCTCGGGCGTGAGGCGCGCCTGCCACTCCTCGTCGGTGAGCTCGACCTTCCGGGCCATGGTCAGACCACCACCAGCGAGACGGCGACGAACTGCGACGCGGCGGCCGCGACGACGAGCGCATGGAAGATCTCGTGGAAGCCCAGGGTGAGCGGGAACGGGTTCGGCCACTTCGTCGCGTAGATGACCGCTCCCACGGTGTAGAGCCCGCCGCCGACGATCACCAGCACCGAGCCGGGCACGCCGATCCCCGAGAACATCTGCGGCGCAGCCAGGAGGCCGACCCACCCGACAGCGAGGTACGCGAATGCGGTGAGCCAGCGCGGCGAGTCGATCCAGACGAGTTCGAGCGCGAGGCCCAGCGCCGCGCCCGCCCACACGATGACGAGCACGAGCCACTGAGTCGTCCCCGAGAAGCAGAGGAGCGCGAAGGGCGTGTACGTCCCGGCGATGAAGACGAAGATCATCGAGTGGTCGAGACGTCGCGCCCACAACCGGCGCGCCGTGCTCTTCCACGGGAAGCGGTGGTACAGGGCGCTCGCGCCGAACATCGCGGCGAGCGCGGCGCCGTAGACCCACGACGAGACCATCTCGCGCGGGCCGTCCGACAGCGCGACGAGGACGATGCCTGCGACGACCGCGACCACGAATGCCCACAGATGGAAGACGCCGCGCAGCCGCGGCCTGAGCTCCGCCTCGGTCATGGCTCCATTGTCGCATGCGGGGCGCGTACCGCATGCGCCCGAAAGACACGTCAGGCGAGCGTGTCCGCCCGAGGAGCGTCAGGCGAGCGCGTCGGTCTCCGGCGCCGCCGCCGTGCTCGCGACGAACCGGCCCGGACATGAAGACGTCGGCTGCATCCTTCGCCCCTCGAGATAGGTGCCCGATCCCGTTCGAGAACCAGAGGTCACCGGGGACGAGGAAGCGAACAGGTCGTCATCGACCCGGCAGGCTCCAAGAAAGCTCTGACACGTCACGATCCGGCGAGTCGTCTCCATGTCAGTCGAGCCGGAAGATTTCCTCGAGGCCGGGAGCTCCACCGTCGGGGACGCGATCCTCGAGGAGCTCGGCCATTGCGTCCTGCCACCGCGCCGAGACGCTCTGCTCCGCCATGAACCGGGATGCGGCCTCGACATCGTCGGACTCGAAGTATCCGAACATCTGCGCGCCGTTTCGGAAGATCGTGTAATTGCGGATCCCGGCCCGGTGGAGCGCGTCGAGCATCTCGGGCCAGACGTCCCGATGCGCCTCCAGGTACTCGTCGATCCGTTCGGGACGCACCTCGAGGACGAACGCGCTGCGCTGGGTCATCGTGCCTCCTTGGTCGTCGAGCCGAGCTCGTCGTACCGGGACGGGGGCGCGCATCGAGCGGTGCGCCTCATGCCCGCTCGTACGCGCTCTCGACCGACGAGGTGCCCCGCTCGCGGATCCGCTCCTCCGCGTAGCCGCCGTCACGGAAGGCGGCGACCGGATCTGCCGCCACGCCCGCGTCCGCACGGAGGCGCGACAGGAGCGGACGGACATCGGTCTCGAACGCCTCCAGCACCGTCCGGTGGGCGGCCAACACGTCCCCTTCCGCCTGGGCCGCCGCGAGCCGCTGCTCGTCGACGAGCAGCGCCTTGGCGTACGCCGTCTGGATGTTCATCACGGACTGCACCATCGCGTCGATCTTGCCCTCGACGTTGTGCGACTGGTCGATCATGAACGCCACGGCTCCGGCGGCGTCGGCCCTGGCGATCTCGCGCATGATCCGGAAGAGCTCGAACGGGTCGACCGAGCCGACGATCAGGTCGTCGTCCGCGTACTTCCGGTTGTTGAAGTGGAAGCCGCCCAGAAGCTGCTCGGCGAGCAGGAGCGCGACGATCTGCTCGACGTTCGTTCCCAGGGGGTGATGACCGGTGTCGACGAGCACCTTGGCGCGCGGGCCGAGACGGCGGCACACCAGTGCAGCCGTCCCCCAGTCGGGAAGGTCGGTGCTGTAGAAGCCGGGCTCGAAGAACTTGTACTCGACGAGGAGCGTCATCTCGTCGGGCAGCTCGGCGTAGAGCTGCTCCAGCGCCTCCGTCAGACGCGCGAACCTCGACGCGAGGTCGTCCTGGCCGGGGTAGTTCGTCCCGTCCGCGAGCCAGAGGCTGATCGTCGGCGACCCCACCTCGCGCGCGATCTCGATGCACTCGCGACAGTGCTCGAGCGCCCGGGCGCGGATGTCTGCGCTCGGGTTGCAGAGGCTGCCCAGCCGATACTCGTCCGCGCCGAACAGATTCGGGTTGATCGCGCCGAGCCTGACGCCCTCCGACTCCGCATAGCGTCGCAGCGCTCCGTAGTCCTCGACCACGTCCCACGGGATGTGCAGCGCGACCGACGGGCAGCAGCCGGTGAGCCGGTGGACGAGCGCGGCGTCGGCGATCCGCTCGTGCACGGTCCGGGCGGCGCCCGGCCACGGGTAGACGTGGAATCGCGTCCCGGAGTTCCCGTACCCCCACGACGGGGTCTCGATCTCGAGTGCGGCGAGTCTCGTGAGCACGTGGTGTTCGTCCATGGCGCGAGTCTGCCTGATCCTTCAACACATTACGACCGTGCTTTCGATAGGGACAGTTTCGAAACCAAACCAGAGGTATTGACTTCCACAGAGAGGGGGCGTACTGTCGCCGCATCGACGACGCGGTCGACCTCACCAACCTCTCGCAGACCGAGAGAATGCAGCATGTGCTGCGCCTGCTCGAGACGCGGGATTACGTTCAGGTTGCGGAACTTTCGCAAACGTTTTCCGTCTCCGAGGTCACGGTGCGGAGCGATTTGGGGCAGCTGGCCCGTCAGGGCCTCGTCGCGCGGATCCGCGGCGGCGCGCGTGCCCTGCAACAGGGCCAGTCGGAGCTCGGCTTCGATCTGCGGATGCGCCTCGAGGTCGAGGCGAAGCGCGCGATCGCCCGCTCCGCAGCCGAGATGGTCAACGAGGGCGAGGCCGTCGCGCTCGACGCCAGCACGACCGCGTATTACCTCGCACTCGAGCTGTGCTCGAAGCGGGAGCTCGTCGTCGTCACGAACGGCCTGCTCGTCGCGACCGCGTTGGCCGACGCGCCCGGGATCACGGTGCTCCTCACCGGCGGGGTCCTGCGCCTCTCTGCAATGTCGCTCGTCGGGGACCTCGGGACGGACGTCCTCCGGACGACGCGGATCAACAAGGGGTTCCTCGGCGCGCGTGGCCTGAGCCTCCCGCGCGGCCTCATGGACCTGAACCCGGACGAGGTCCGGATCAAGCAGGAGATGGCCGACGCGTGCGACCAGGTCTACGGGATCCTCGACGGGACGAAGTGGCATCGCAGCGCCCTCCTCACCTTCGTCCCCGTGGAGGAGCTGACCGGGATCGTCACCGACTCCGGAGCGCCCGCCTCGGAGGTCGCTGCGTGGCGCGCGGCGGGCGTCGACGTGATCACGGCCGACCCACGGCCGGGGGACACGCCTCCCGTCCGGCCGCGGGATCTCCGCCGCGTCGTGCCGGCTGACGAGGCGGTGGCCTGATGCCGGGCACCGGCCACGCGGTCGCGCTGGGCGGGATCGCCACTCCCCGAGATCTCTGGGATGCGACGGCGGCAAGGGATCTCGACCCGTTGGACGCGCTCGTCTACCGGTCGACCCTCCTGGGGGCCGATCGCTCGGTCGCGAACCAGGGCGGCGGGAACACGTCGGCGAAGGCCACCGTCGTCGATCACGCCGGCCGGGAGCAGCGCGTCCTGTGGGTCAAGGGATCGGGCACCGACCTCGCCACGATCACACGGAGTGGGTTCGCCGCGCTGCGGCTGGACGAGGTCGAGCCGCTTCGCTCGCGCGAGACGATGCACGACGCGGCGATGGTCGAGTACCTGCGGCGCTGCGCGCTCGGGCCCGACCAGCCACGCCCGTCGATCGAGACGCTGCTGCACGCGTTCGTGGGCGCCGCCCACGTCGACCACACCCACCCCGACGCGGTCATCGCTCTGTCCTCGTCGCCCGACGGTCGCCTGCTCGCCGAGGAGGCCTTCGGCGTGGACGCGGTCTGGCTCGACTACCAGCGTCCGGGCTTCGACATGTCGAAGCGGATCGCGGAGCTCCTCGACGAGCATCCGTCCGCCCGTGCCGTCCTGCTCGAGCGCCACGGCCTCGTAACGTGGGGCAGGACGTCCGAGGAGGCCTACAGGAGCACCATCGAGTTCGTCACGAGAGCTGCCGAGGCGGTGAGTCGGGCCGGAGCCGACCGGTTCGGTCTCGGCGGTTGGGCGAGCGCGGAGCTCGGGGAGAGCGAGTGCCTCGCCCTCCTGGCGCAGACACTCCCCGTGCTCCGCGGCTCGCTCCTCGCCGACGCGGACGGCGCCGTCCTGGAGGTCGACCGTAGCCCGGCAGCCCTGGCCTTCGCGTCGTCGGTTCGGGCGCCCGAGGTCAGCCAGGTCGGGGCTCCCTGCCCCGACCACCTCGTGAACACGAAGCACCGGCCGCTCGTCGTGGGTTTCGACCCGGCGACCGACGACGCCGACGCCCTCGCCGACGCCTTCCGACGCGGAGTCGAGGAGTACGGCGCGTGGTATCGCGCGTACTACGCGGCGCACGTCGACGACGAGACGCGCCGGTTCCCGATCGACCCGGTCGGCCCGCGGGTCACCGTGATTCCCGGCGTCGGCATCGTGACGAGCGGGCTCGACGCTGCAAGGGCCCGGACGACCCGTGACCTCTACCACCGGGCGATCGTCGTCCAGGACGCTGCCGAGGCTCTCGGAGGCTTCCGCTCGCTCAGCGAGGCGGAGGCGTTCGCGATCGAGTACTGGCCGCTCGAGCGATACAAGCTCGCGCAAGCTCCCCCGCCAGGCGAGCTGTCGGGGCGCATCGCGCTGGTCACGGGCGGGGCCAGCGGGATCGGCCGAGCGACGGCTCGACTGCTCGCCTCGCGCGGCGCGCACGTCGTGGTCGCCGACCTGAACGCGGACGGCGCCGAGGAGGTCGCGAACGAGCTCGTCGAGGCATACGGCAATCGTCGCGCCCTCGCGGTCGCCGTCGACGTCACGAGCGAGAACGACGTCGTGGCGATGGTTCGCAGGACGGTGCTCGAGTACGGCGGCCTGGACTTCCTCGTCGCGTCCGCCGGGCTCGCCACCAGCGCCGCCGTGACCGCCACCACGCTCGACGACTGGGAGCGGAGCTACGCCGTCCTCGCCCGCGGCTACTTCCTCGCCGGGCGCGAGGCCTTCCGCGTCCTCGTCGAACAGGGCTGCGGTGGCTCGATCGTCTTCGTCGGCTCCAAGAACGCGCTCGTCGCAGGGGCGAACGCCGCCGCGTACTCCTCGGCGAAAGCGGCGGCGCTCCACCTCGGGCGCTGCCTCGCCGAGGAGGGCGGCTCCCACGGGATCCGCGTGAACAGCGTGAATCCCGACGCCGTGATCCAGGGCTCGAGCATCTGGTCGTCCGACTGGAAGGCGGAGCGTGCGAGCACCTACGGCGTCAGCGAGGACGAGCTCCAGACCTACTACCAGTCGCGCACCAAGCTCGGCGTCGCCGTGCTGCCCGAGGACGTGGCAGAGGCAATCGCGTTCTTTGTCGGCCCTCGATCGCGCAAATCGACCGGAAATGTCGTCAACGTCGACGGCGGCGTCACCGCCGCATATCCGCGGTAGTGCGAAGGAGGCGCACTCCGTCCGCTCGTCTCATGTCCCAGATGTTCACGCGAAAGGATCCATCCATGCATGTGCGCAGATGGGCGGTCTTCGCCGCAGCCTTCCTCGTCGCAGGCGTCGCTGTCGCAGCCGCGCTCGGCGGCCCGACGCGTTCGACGGCGGGCAGGACGTTCTACTTCATCCCCAAGGACACGCTCAACCCGTACGAGGTGATCGCCGACCGCGGCGGCAAGCTCGCGCTCACCGAGCTCGGCGAAAAGCAGGTCGTGCAATCGGGCACCGAGGACACCGCGGCTGCGCAGCAGCCGGCGGTCCAGGCGGCGATCCAGGCACGTGCCGCGGGGATCGTGATCGCCGGCAACGACCCGGACGCGTTGTGCCCGGCTCTCAAGCAGGCGCAGGCCGCGGGCACGCACGTCATCGCGTTCGACTCGGACGTGAGCTGCCGTGAGCTCTTCATCAACCAGGCCGACACCGAGACGATCGGCCGCAGTCAGATCGCGCTCCTCGGGAAGTTGATGGGGTACAAGGGCGAGTTCGCGATCCTGTCAGCGGCGTCCACGGCGACGAACCAGAACGCCTGGATCAAGTACATGAAGCTGGAGATGAAGAAGCCGCGCTACAAGGACATGAAGCTCGTCAAGATCTACTACGGCAACGACAACCCGGCCCAGTCGAGGCAGGCAACGGTGGCCATGCTGCAGGCCTACCCGAACCTGAAGGGGATCGAGTCCCCGACGACGGTCGGGATCTCGTCCGCCGCCCAGTACCTCTCCACCTCGAAGAAGTACAAGGGCAAGATCGCGCTGACGGGCCTCGGCCTTCCCAGCCAGATGAAGAAGTACGTCCACGACAACACCGTCAAGGCGTTCGCGCTCTGGAACCCCGAGGACCTCGGGTATCTCGCGGGCTACGCGATCACCGCGTTCGCGGACGGCAAGATCACGGGCAAGGTCGGCCAGACCTTCAAGGCCGGCAAGCTCGGCACGTACAAGATCATCCTCGGCCCGGACAAGCGGCCGCAGGTGATCCTGGGACCGCCGTACGTGTTCACCGTCAAGAACGTCGACAAGTTCAAGTTCTAGGCCGATCGGGGCGCCGCGCCAGCGCGGCGCCCCATCCTCTCTCCTGCCGACCGTGACGACACCGCCCGAAGCGCCCGTCATCTCCCTCGAGCACGCGCAGAAGAGCTTCGGCGCGGTGCACGCGCTCGAGGACGGGCACATCGAGTTGCTCGGCGGCGAGGTCCACGGCCTGGTCGGGGAGAACGGGGCCGGCAAGTCCACGCTCGTCAAGATCCTCGCCGGCGTGTACCGCCCGGACTCGGGCCGACTCCTGATCGACGGGGAGGAGGCGATCTTCGACAACGCCAAGCAGTCGCAGGCCGCCGGCATCGCGATCATCTTCCAGGAGCCGACGCTCTTCCCCGACTTGAGCGTCGCCGAGAACATCTTCGTCGGTGTCCAGCCGCTCAAGCGCTTCCGACGAATCGACGGGAGACGGATGCGGCGCGAGGCCGCAACGCTGTTCGAGCAGCTCGGCGTCGGGCTCGACCCGGACAGGCTCGCGCGGGGGCTCTCGATCGCCGATCAACAGCTCGTCGAGATCGCGAAGGCGCTGACGACGAACGCGCGGGTGATCGTGATGGACGAGCCGACCGCGGCGTTGACGACGAACGAGGTCGAGCAGCTGTTCCGCATCGTCGAGACGCTGCGCGCCCGGGGCAACGCCGTCCTCTTCATCTCGCACCGCCTCGAGGAGATCTTCGGCATCTGCCGGCGCGTCACGGTGATGCGCGACGGCCGCCACGTCTGGACGAAGCCCATCGATGAGCTGACCGTGCCGTCCGTGATCCGGGCAATGGTCGGCCGGGACATGGACGCGCTGTTCCCGAAGGTGCCGACCGAGCCCGGGCGCGTCGTGCTGAAGGTCGATCGCCTGACGCGCGAGGGGGACTTCACCGACGTCTCGTTCGTCGTTCGGAGCGGCGAGATCGTCGCGCTCGCGGGTCTGGTCGGCGCCGGACGGACCGAGGTAGCGCGTGCGATCTTCGGGATCGATCGCGCAGACGCCGGCTCGGTCGAGATCGACGGCAAGCGCCTGCGCCCAGGCTCGCCCTCCGCGGCGATGGCGGCGGGAATCGGGCTCGTCCCCGAGGACCGGCGGCAGCAGGGCCTCGTCATGGACTTCTCGATCGAGCGCAACATCGCGCTGGCATCCCTCGACACCGTTCGTCGAGGCGGCCTCGTCCTCCGCGCGTCGGAGCGCACCTTCGCGCGAGATTGGGCGCTGCGCCTGCGGCTGAAGTACGCGAAGCTGACGAACCCGGTCTGGACGCTGTCGGGCGGCAACCAGCAGAAGACCGTCCTCGCCAAGTGGCTCGGCCGCAAGCCCACGCTTCTGATCGTCGACGAGCCGACCCGCGGCATCGACGTCGGGACGAAGGCGGAGGTCCACCGCCTGCTCTCCGACCTCGCCGGGCAAGGCGTCGCCATCCTCATGATCTCCTCCGAGCTCCCCGAGGTGCTCGGCATGGCGGACCGCGTCGTCGTGCTGTTCGAGGGCCGGGTCATGCGCGAGTTCGCACGCGCGGACGCCGACGAGGACGCGATCATGCGGGCCGCGACGGGTCTGGTCGAGGAGGCGGCGTGACGTCGGTCGCCCAGGAGCAGGGCGTCGTCGAGACTCGCTCCGGCTCGCACGCGTTCGCCGAGTTCCTGGCGCGCTTCCGCGAGCTCGGGATCGTGCTCGCCCTGGTGATCGTCGTCGGGGCGACGACGATCGACAACCACCTCTTCCTCAGCTCGGCGAACGTCCAGCAGATCCTCGCCGGCTCGGCCATCATCGCGCTGCTCGCGATCGGCGAGACGATCGTCATCATCACCCGGAACGTCGACCTCTCGATCGGGTCGGTCCTCGGGATCTCCGCGTACGCGACCGGCGTGCTGTACGTCCACCATCCGAACGTCTCGCTCGCCGTCGTCTTCGCGGTCGCGCTGGCGATCGGCGCCGTCTGCGGCGCCGTCAACGGCCTCATCGTCACCGTCGGGCGCGTTCCCAGCCTCGTCGTCACCCTCGGGACGCTCTACATCATCCGCGGCATCGACGGCGCCTGGGCGGGCGGGAACCAGGTCAACGCCTCGATGTTGCCGGACAGCTTCAACCGGATCGGGTACGCCACGGTGCTCGGGATCCCGTACCTCGGCTGGATCGCGATCATCGCGGTTGCGGTCGCCACCTACGCGATGCGCAGCTTCCGGACGCCGACGAGACTTCTATGCGATCGGCTCCGACCCGGACGCTGCGCGCCTGGCCGGCATCCCCGTCGGCTCCCGCGTCTTCCTCGCGTTCGTGCTGAGCGGCGCGATCGCCGGAGTCACCGGGGCGCTGTGGCTCTCGCTCTACGCGTCGGTCGACGCCATCGCCGGCGTCGGCTACGAGTTCCAGGTCATCGCCGCAGTCGTCGTCGGAGGTGTGGCGATCTTCGGAGGCAGCGGGACGGTCCTCGGAGCCGCGCTCGGGGCGCTGCTCCTGTACTCCATCAACACCGCGCTCGTCGTCGTGAACGTCTCCTCGTTCTGGAGCACGGCCCTCGCCGGCGGCCTGCTGCTCGCCGCAATCGCGTTCGACCGGCTGATCGCGCTGCGGGTCGCGCCCGCGATGCGCACGCGAAGGAGTGCTCGTGGCTGACACGGATCACGCGACGCCCGACAACGACGTGCAGGCCGGATCGCCCTGGGGTCGCACGCTCCGCGGCCTCCTGCGCTGGGAAGCGCTGCTCGTGGTGCTGTTGCTCGCCTCGATCGCGTACGGAGCCAGCGTCTCGCCGTACTTCCTGGAGTGGACGAACCTGTTCTTCATCGGGCTCAACGTCGGCGAGATCGCGATCATCGCGCTCCCGCTCACCCTCATCATCATCACCGGGGAGATCGACCTCTCCGTCGCCTCGATGCTCGGCCTCACGGGGCTGTTCATGGCCGAGCTCTTCAAGCACGGCTGGCCGATCTGGCCGGCCATGGGGGCGGCCATCGTCCTCGGCGGCGTCCTCGGCGCATTCAACGGCTTCCTGATCACGCGAATCGGCCTCCCGTCGCTCGCCGTCACGATCGGGACGCTCACGCTCTACCGCGGCATCGCGCAGGGGGTGCTGCCCTCCGACACCATCAGCGGGTTCCCGCAGGGCCTGGGCAGCATCGGCGTCGTCCCGATCCCCCACACGCACATCTCGTACTCGGTCGCGATCTTCGCAGGCCTCGCCGTCGTCTTCGGGATCGTCCTCCACGCCACACCACTCGGGCGCGCGATCTTCGCGATCGGGGCGAACCAGGAGGCCGCCTTCTACTCCGGAATCCGCGTCAAGCGGATCAAGTTCTGGTTGTTCGTCCTTTCCGGGATGGTCTGCGGGCTCGCCGGCGTGCTCTGGACGCTCCGGTTCGCGTCGGCCCGCTACGACTCGGGCATCGGGCTCGAGCTCTTCGTCGTGACGGCCGTCCTGCTCGGAGGGGTCTCGATCTTCGGCGGTCGCGGGACGATCGTCGGCGTGGTACTGGCGGTCGCCGTTCTCGGCTGCCTCCAGACCGCGATGACCGCCGACCTGATCCCGGCCCAGGATCAGAACATCGTGGTCGGCGGGCTGCTCCTCGCGAGCGTCATCGTCCCCAATCTCGGCGACATCTACCGTCGCACGCGCGCTCGGCTGCGGACGGCGGGAGCGCGTCGCCAGGCTGCCGTCTCGATGCGGAGAGAGGCCGGGTGAGCCGCGACGCACACCCGCGGGTCGCGGTGTTCGGCATCGGGCTCGCGGCGTACTGGCCGCAGTTCGACGGCCTGCAGGAGCGGCTCGAGGGCTACCAGCGCGGGATCGAGCGACGGCTCGAGGAGATGGGGGCCGATGTCGTCTCGGCCGGGCTCGTGGACACGCCGCAGGCGGCTCGCTCGGCAGGCGATGCGCTCGCCGCAGCGCGACCCGACGTCCTCCTCCTCTATACGGCGACCTACGCGACGTCGTCACAGGTCCTCCCCGTCGTGCAGGCGGTCGACGCTCCGGTCGTCGTCCTGAACCTCCAACCGACGCGAACGCTCGACTACGAGGGGATGACGACCGGCGAGTGGCTCGCCAACTGCTCCGCGTGCTGCGTGCCGGAGATCGCGGGCGCACTCACCCGGGCGGGGATCCGCTACCGAACGGTCACGGGGACGCTCCTCGAGGGCGATCCCGCGTGGGGCGCGCTGCGCGAATGGCTGGACGCGGCACGCGCTGCGCGGAGCCTCCGGGCAGCGCGGATCGGCTTCCTCGGGCATACGTACCCGGGGATGCTCGACATGTACTCCGACTTCACACAGGTGCACGCGCAGACCGGAGCACACGTCGAGGTGCTCGAGATCGACGACCTCGTTGCCCGCGTCGAGTCGGCCGGCGCCGACGAGATCGAAAGGAAGGAGACCGAGATCCGGGACGTCTTCGACCTGGCGGACGCCGGCACGGACCCGATTGCGGCCGAGATCACGCCCGACGTGCTCGCCTGGTCGGCGCGCGTCGCCGTCGGGCTCGATCGCCTCGTGGAGGACTTCGAGCTCGACGCGCTGACGTACTACTACCGCGGCGTCGGCGACAACGCCGCCGAGCGGGTGAGCTCGGGCCTTATCGTCGGCAACTCGCTGCTCACCGCGCGCGGCGTCCCGGCCGCCGGTGAAGGCGACCTCAAGACCGACGTCGCGATGCTCCTGCTCGACCGGCTCGACGCCGGTGGGTCGTACACGGAGTTCTACGGTCTCGACTTCGACGAGGGTTTCGTCCTCATGGGCCACGACGGCCCGGGCCACCTCGGGATCGCGGACGGGCGCCCGGTAGCGCGCGCTCTCGGGCTCTACCACGGGAAGGCGGGCGCCGGGCTCTCGATCGAGATGAAGGTCCGACTCGGCCCGGTCACGATCCTCGGTCTGACGCAAACCGTCGACGGTCGGCTCAAGCTCCTCGCGGCGGAAGGCGAGTCGATCGCCGGGCCCACGTTCCGGATCGGGAACACGAATTCCCGGATCCGCTTCTCCGGGGATCCCGCGACGTTCTTCGACGACTGGTGCGCGGAAGGCCCCACCCACCACGTCGCGCTCGGCATCGGCCACCAGGTCGCGCGCATCCGGAAGGTGGCTCATCTCCTGGATCTCGATCTCACCGTCGTCCGATGAGCGCCCGTTCGACCGGGGAGTGACGCGATGCGCGTCGCCGCGGTCGACATGGGTGCAACGTCGGTCCGTGTGGCGGTGATCGATCTCGACGAGGAGACGCCCGAGGTCGACGTCGTCCACCGCTGGCTCCACGGGCCCGAGACCCGGCCCGACGGGTCGATGCGGTGGCGTTGGCGCGAGCTCGTCGAGAACGTCCGTATCGGCCTCGACCGCGCGCGTGCGCTGGGGCCGCTCGCCTCGATCGGCATCGACGGCTGGGCGGTCGACTACGGCCTCGTAGACGAGCACGGGCTCCTGCTCTCGGACCCGCACAGCTATCGCAGTCCCCGCACCGAGGGGTGGCGCAGCGTCGCCCACTCGCTCGACGAGCGCGAGCTGTACCGCCGCACGGGGATCCAACTCATGCCCATCAACACGATCTTCCAGCTCGCGGCCCACGACCGCGAGGAGCTGGCCCGGGCGGAGAGACTGGTGATGCTGCCGGAGCTCGTCGCCCACGAGCTGACGGGAGCGGCCGTCGGCGAGCGCACGAACGCGGGCACGACCGGCCTCCTGGACGTTGCGACCGGGGACTGGTCGAGCGATTTCACGGTCGCGATCGGCGTCGATCCTCGGATCCTGCCGCCACTCGAGCCGGTCGGCCGGGTGCTCGGCGAGCACGACGGGACGCCCGTGCACCTCGTCGCCGCCCACGACACTGCTTGCGCGTTCGTCGCGAGCCCGCTGGATACCGGGGGGCGCGCCTTCGTCTCCGCGGGCACGTGGTTCATCGTGGGGGTCGAGCGCGAGCTCGCGGACACGTCGGAGGACGCGCGTGCCGCGAACTTCTCGAACGAGATCGGTGCTCTCGGGGGCTTTCGGTACCTGCGGAACGTGACAGGCTTCTGGCTCCTCGAGCGCTGCGCAGCCGAGTGGGGGGCGACGGCCCGGGATCTGCTCGAGCTCGCCGCGACCGCACCCCAGGCACCGGTCTTCGACGTCGGCGACGAACGGCTCATCGCCCCCGCGAGGATGGCCGACGCGGTGAAGCACGCCGCGGCGCTCGGCCCCGACGCACCGGTGGCGGTCGTCGCGCGATCGATCGTCGAGTCGGTCGCCGCCGCGGTGGCTCACGTGCTGGACGAGCTACGACACCAGTCGATGGCCGTCGACGAGCTTGCCGTCGTCGGCGGCGGCGCTGGATCGTCGTTCGTGCTCGAGAGGATCGCGCACCACGCCGGCGTCCCCGTCGTGCCGGGCGCGACGGAGGCGACCGCGCTCGGCAACGCCCTCTTGCAGGGCATCGCGCTCGGCCGCTTCGACGATCTCGCGGAGGGTCGCCGGTGGCTCCGCGCCGGAGCGGCGGACCCGACCTCGCCCTAGGACAGAGGCGGGTCGGGGTCGAACGGCTCGCCGGTCGAGCGGATCACGTCGACGCCCCACTCGACATCCGTCGGGGAGGGGCGCCCCCACGCGGTGACGACGCGCTCGGCCCACTCCGCCCAGCGGACGGTCGCCGCCTGTTGCTCCCCGAGCAGCCGGGCGACGAGGGCGCTGAGCGCGAACCGATGCGGGTAGTCGCCCTCGCCGGAGTCGTAGCGGTCGGCGATCCCGTTCCAGTGCTCGATCGCGATGGTCGCCTCCTCCCGGAGCGCCCGGATCGACGCTCGCATGTCGTCGACGCTGCCGTTCTCGCCGAAGAACACCTTGAGGAGCGCCTCGGACTCGTAGCGCGGGCGGGAGCTCGGCGCGGAGAGCCAGCGCGCGAGCTCGGCCCGCCCGGTCTCGGTGATCGAGTACACGGTGCGCCGGCGTCCGCCGGTCCATTCCTCGCGCGAGGCTGCGAGCCCGGCCGCGACGAGCCGCTTGGGCTCGGCATACATGTTGCTCTCCGCCCGCGGCCAGAGGTAGTGCTGCGACAGCTGCATCTGCTTCGTGAGCTCGTAGGTCGAGTGGTCGCGCAGCGCGAGCATGGCGAGCACCGCGTACGACGTCGTGGTTGGCCGGCGCGCTTGCTTCTTGCTCTCGATAGGAGTATTTTCCATTGCTCCTGACAGGAGTATAGGAGCACCGAGCCCGTGACCGACCACCAGCCCACGCTCCGGGTCGCCGAGCCCGACGACAAGCCGGCCATCGACGTCCTCATGCAGCAGTCGGCCGCCGCGCTCTTCCCGCGGTTCTACGACGCGCGCCAGACCGAGAGCGCCGTCCGGTACGTCGCGCGTGCCGACCCGCTCCTGCTCGCAGACGGGACGTTCTTCGCGCTCGAGGCAGACGGGGAGATCGTGGGCTGCGGTGGGTGGAGCCGCCGGCACCGGCTCTACGCCGGCAGCGGCGACGCGCCCGACGATGCGCGCCTGCTCGACCCCGTGACCGAGGCGGCCAACGTCCGGGCGATGTTCGTCCGCGACGACTGGACGCGCCGCGGCCTCGGCCGCCGCATCCTCGAGGCGTGCGAGACGGCCGCCCGTGACGAGGGCTTCCGCCGGCTCGCCCTCCTCGCGACGCTGGCCGGCGTGCCTCTCTACCTCGCGTACGGCTTCCGGCCTGGTGAGGAGCGGGACGTCGCGCTCGAGGACGGTGTCGTCCTCGCGTGCGTCGCGATGGAGAAGCCGATCGACGCTGCCTAGAGGCACGCGACCCGCGCCGCGGCGCCCTCTAGTGCTGCTTCGACGTGTTCAAGGCGACGGCCGCGCGAACGAGAGCCTCGAACGCCTTCTCGTCGATCGTCTCGCCCTCGCGGAAGTCGATCGCCCGCCGGGTGTTGCCCTCGAGGCTCGAGTTGAACAGGCCCGCAGGATCGTCCAGCGACGCCCCCTTGGCAAAGGTGGTCTTCACGACGCTCTTGTAGCTCTCGCCCGTGCAGACGATCCCGTCATGCGACCACGTGGGAGTCCCGCGCCACTTCCACTCCTCGACGATGTCGGGATCGGCTCGCTGGATGAGCGCGCGGAGCCGGGCGAGCGTCTCGCCCCGCCAGTCGTCGAGCTCCGCGATCCTCGCGTCGATCAGATCCGACGCGGAGTTCGCCTCGTGCGCAGCGCTCATCCACCTCTCATAC
>CAWBVO010000002.1:0-153084 GCA_963792245.1 uncultured Actinomycetes bacterium | reverse complement strand
GCTCGACGCGCGCTACCGCCGCGGGCTCGCGCGGTGCAGGCGCCGCGAGATCGTGACGAGCCATGCCGCGTTCGGGTATCTCGCCGCCCGGTACGGGCTCCGACAGGTGCCGCTCGTCGGCCTCCAGCCAGAGGCCGAGCCCGGACCGAGGGACGTCGAGCGGCTCGTGCATGCGGTTCGCGCGACCGGCGCGACGACGGTCTTCTCGGAGACCCTCGCCTCCTCGGCGCTCGCCGACACGGTTGCGCGCGAGGCCGGCGTCGGGACGGCGCTGCTGGACCCGCTCGAGGGGCTCACGGAGGGGGAGGTACGCGCGGGCTCCGACTACTTCAGCGTCATGGACCGCAACCTCGCCGTTCTCCGCGAAGCGCTCGGATGCCGGTAGCCGCCGACCTCCCGGCCGTCGAGCTCGACGGCGTCACGTTCGCCTATCGTGGTGGGCCGCCGGTCCTCGACGGGGTGACGCTACGGGTCGAGCAGGGGGCGTTCCTCGGGATCGCCGGGCCCAACGGGGGCGGAAAGACGACGCTCCTGCGTCTCGCGCTCGGTCTCGAGCGCCCGACGACCGGCCGCGTCAGGCTGTTCGGCGCGCCACCCGGAGCGCGTGGTCTCCCGAGGATCGGCTACGTCTCGCAGCGGGCCCAGCTCGCCTCCGCGACGCCGGTCACCGTTCGCGAGGTCGTCGGGGCGGGTCGCCTCGCCGTCCGGGGGCCGTTCGGCCCGCTCCGCGCCGACGATCGCGCCGCCGTGGCACGTGCGATCGAGCGCGCGGGGCTGGGCGACCGGGCCGACGCGCCGCTCCGGACGCTCTCCGGCGGGATGCAGCAGCGCGCGTTCATCGCGCGCGCACTCGCCGCCGAACCGACCCTCCTTGCGCTCGACGAGCCTACGACCGGCGTCGACGCCGAGTCGCAGGAATCGCTCGCGGCGCTCCTCGCCGGGCTCCGCGACGAGCTCGGCGTCACGATCCTCTACGTCTCGCACGAGTTCGGCGCCGTCGAGCACGTCGTCTCGCGACTCGTTCTCGTGCGAGGCGGGATCGTCTTCGACGGGGATCCGCACGACCTGCCTGCGCTCTGGCACGACCCCTCTCACGCGCACTGATGCTCCAGCTCGAGTTCATGCGCCTCGCCTTCGCCGTCGGCATCGTCGTCGGCATCCTCGCCCCCACGGTGGGGTTCTTCCTCGTCGAACGGCGCCAGTCGCTCGTCGGCGACGGCCTCGGCCACGTCGCGTTCGCCGGGGTCGCCGCCGGCTACCTGCTCGGCATCTCGCCCGTGCTGACGGCGCTCTGCTTCGCCGTCGTCGGCGCATTCGCGATCGAGTGGCTGCGCTCACGGGGCGGGACGAGCGGCGATCAGGCGCTCGCGCTCGTCTTCTACACCGGCATCGCCCTCGGCATCGTGCTGATCTCGAGCGCGAACCGGTTCGACGTCGGCCTCTTCCAGTTCCTCTTCGGCTCGATCTTGACCGTCACGCGTGGCGACCTCTGGGTCGTGCTCGTGCTCGGCGGCCTTGCGCTCGCGGCGGTCGCGCTCCTGTATCGCGGGCTCGTCGCGGTCGTGCTGGACGAGGAGGGAAGTCGCGTGGCCGGGGCCCCGGTTGCGCTCCTCAACACGGTCGTCGCCGTTCTGGCGGCGCTGACGGTGGGTATCTCCATGCGGATCGTCGGGATCCTGCTGATCGCCGCGCTCATGGTCCTCCCGGTGATTGCGGCCCAGCGTGTCGCGTGGAGTCTCCGCTCCACCCTCGCGCTGTCCGCGGCGATCGGCCTCCTCGCCGTGCTGGTGGGGCTGAGCGTGTCGTACTACGCGGACTTCCCGCCGGGCGGGACGATCGTGCTCGTCGCCGCCGGGGCGGTCGTCGTCGCGACGGCTGCCGGCGCTGCGCGCGGCATCGGCAGGCACTCCGGCGCGTAGGCTTCGCCGGTGGCCGACGCCGCCGCTCGCATCGTCTTCGACCACGTGACGAAGCGCTACCCGGGGCGGGCGGCGCCGGCGGTCGACGACCTCACGCTGACCGTTCCCGCCGGCGAGATCTGCGTGCTCGTCGGGCCCTCCGGGGGCGGCAAGACGACCGCGATGAAGATGGTCAACCGTCTCGTGGACATGACGGAAGGAGATATCCGGATCGGCGACGAGAGCGTGCGCGACCGGGACGTGACCGAGCTCAGGCGGGGCATCGGCTACGTCATCCAGCAGACGGGGCTGTTCCCCCACATGACCGTCGCGGAGAACGTCGCGACCGTGCCGAGACTGCTCGGCTGGCGCTCGGGCGTCATCGACGAGCGAGTCGACGAGCTGCTCGACCTGGTCGAGCTGCCCGCGGTCGACTATCGCGACCGCTACACGTCGCAGCTCTCGGGGGGCGAGCGGCAGCGCGTCGGTCTTGCCCGCGCGCTCGCCGCCGACCCGCCGGTGATGCTGATGGACGAGCCCTTCGGCGCGCTCGACCCGATCACGCGCACGCGCCTCCAGCACGAGCTCCTGCGGATCCACGGCGAGGTGCGGAAGACGGTCATCTTCGTGACCCACGACATCGACGAGGCGATCCTGATGGGCGACCGCATCGCGATCCTGCGCCCGGGGGGACGGCTCGCGCAGTACGACACGCCCGAGGCGATCCTCGCCTCGCCGGCCGACGACTTCGTGGCGAACTTCGTCGGAGCCGACCGCGGTCTCAAGCGGCTCTCGCTCACGCGGCTCGACGAGCTCCCGCTCGGGCCGCTCGACGGCGCGCGCGGCCCCGCACTCGCCGGGTCGACGACGCTCCGGGACGCCCTGTCGCTGATGCTCAGCGAGGGAACGCGCGTCGTTGTGGTGCTCGACGGCGACGGTGCGCCGCGCGGCTCGCTCGGCCTCGACGCGCTGGCGGAGCACCTCACGTCGTGAGCGGCATCGTCGCGCAGTCGGGCCCCGTGATCCCCGACTTCGGCGAGGCCAGCTCGTGCGTGCAGGACAACCGCCTCTTCTGCCCCGACTGGGTGCGGGACAACTGGGGGCCCGTGCTCCAGCCGGCGCTGCTCCAGCACGTCAAGCTGACGATCATCGCGGTCGCGATCGGCTTCGTCCTGGCGTTCGTCGCGGCCCTCTTCGCGCGGCATCGGCCGTGGTTCGAGCGCCCGTTCGACCTTGTCTCGGCGCTCGTCTACACCATCCCGAGCATCGCGCTCTTCCAGCTGCTCGTCCCGGTCACCGGGTTGACGGTGACGACCGTGGAGGTCGCTCTCGTCTCCTACACGCTGCTGATCCTGTTCCGAAACTTCCTCACCGGCTTCCGCTCCGTTCCCGCGGACGTGCTCGAGGCGGCGCGGGGCATGGGGATGGGCTCGTTCCAGGTCCTCCGGCGCGTGGAGCTGCCGCTGGCGCTCCCGGCGATCATGGCCGGGGTCCGGATCGCGACGGTCTCCACCATCGCGCTGGCCACGGTCGCGGCGTTCGTGATCCCGGAGGGTCTCGGGCGCCCGATCTTCCTGGCGCTGCGCCAGTTCTTCAACACGGAGCTGATCGTCACGGCGCTCCTCGCGATCGGCCTGGCGCTCGTGGCAGACGGGCTGCTCGTGCTCGCACAGCGGGCCTTGACCCCGTGGACGCGCGTGAGGACGCGGCCGTGATCGGGGATATCTCGGTCTTCGGCGACGCGCTCCGCTTCATCGAGGAGAACCCCGGGCTGTTGTGGGACAAGACCGTCGAGCAGCTCGAGCTCTCGGCCGCGGCGATCGGGGTGGCGCTCCTCGTCGCGCTGCCGATCGGGATCGGGCTCGGCCATCTCCGCCGCTACTCGTTCGTCGCCATCAACGTGGCGAACATCGGCCGCGCGTTGCCGACCCTGGCGGTGATCGCGGTCTGCATCGTCTTTCTCCCGGTCGGGTTCACCGTGGTGTTGATCGCCCTCGTCGTGCTGGCCGTGCCGCCGATCCTCACGAACGCATACGTCGGCGTGAGCGAGGTCGACGCGGAGACGGTGGAGGCCGCCCGCGGCATGGGGATGACCGAGCGCCAGATCCTCCAACGGGTCGAGCTGCCGCTCGCCTCGCCGCTGCTCTTCGCCGGGATCCGCACGGCGGTCGTGTTCGTCGTCGCGTCCGCGACGATCGCCGCGATCGCGGGAGGCGGCGGGCTCGGCGACGTGATCGTCAACCAGGCGAGCTACGGGATCGAGGGAGTGATCGGCGCATCGATCCTCGTGTCGGCGCTCGCGTTCGCCTGCGACGGTGTCGTCGCGCTCGTCCAGCGCGGCGTGACGCCGCGGCCGCTCCGCGGGCGTCGCGTCGGCGACACGATGCTGGTCTCGGAGCCCGGGACGAAGGGCTCGACTCTGTAAGGTCGAGGGCGTCCGGGGTCAACGAGCGAACGGAGGAAAGATGATCCGCAAACACACCCGGCGCGCCGCGAGGGCGGCGTTCGCGATCTCGTTCGGGGTCGCGATCATCCTCGGCGGAGCCGCCTCGGCGACCGCCGCAAGCTCGCAGTCGACTGCGACGCCGATCATCGTCGGCACGAAGAACTTCGGTGAGGCATTCGTGCTCGGGGAGCTGTACAAGCAGGCGCTCGAGGCGAAGGGCCTCGACGTCTCGTACAAGGAGAACATCGGCTCCACGGAGCTGATTCAGAAGGCGCTCACGAGCGGGAAGATCACGCTCTATCCCGAGTACGTGGGGATCGCCTACACCGTGACCTTCAAGAAGAAGACGTTCCCGGCGTCCGCCCTGGCGACGTACTCGACGGTCAAGAAGCTCTACGCAGCGAAGGGCTACACCGTCCTCCCGATGACGCCGTTCCAGGACGTCGACGCGGTCGCCGTGCTCCGGACGACCGCGAAGAAGTACGGCCTGAAGTCGGTCTCGGATCTGAAGAAGGTCCCCGACCTCACTCTCGCCGCGTTCCCGGAGTTCCGTACGCGGGAGACCGGGCTCGTGGGGATGAAGAAGAAGTACGGCGTCACGGACGTCAAGTTCACGCCGCTCGCCGGGATCAGCGCCTACAAGCTGCTCGACGACGGCAAGGTGCTGGCGGCGGGCGTGTTCTCGACCGATCCGCCGCTCGCGACGAGCAAGTATGTCGTCCTGAAGGATCCGAAGAACATCTTCGGCTTCCAGAACGTCGTCCCGATCGTCTCGAACAAGCTCGTCTCGGAGTACGGGTCGAAGCTCACATCGACGCTCAACGCGGTCAGCAGGAAGCTGACCCTGAAGGCGATGCTCGCGATGAACACCGCCGTGTACGTCGATCAGAAGCCGGCGGCCCAGATCGCCGACGCATTCCTCAAGGCGAACGGCCTCAAGTAAGGCAGGTCACGCACGGTGCGCTCGCGGCCACCGGCCGCGCGCGCACCGTGCGAGGACCGACGAGGAGCCGCGCCGCCGTCAGGCGACGAGCTGCACGGCGTCCGTGCCTGCCTGGTGGCAGTCGCGGCAGCGCGCCTCGTAGCTGTCGCGTGCGCCGACGACGATCGTCTCGCCCGAGTACGGCGCGGGCATGCCGTCGACGAGGCGTTGCGTCGTGGTCGCCGGGCCGCCGCAGCGGTGGCACACCGCCTGCAGCTTGTCGACGAGCTCGGCTCGTGAGAGCAGCTCGGGCATCGGGCCGAACGGCCGGCGCCGGAAATCCTGGTCGAGCCCGGCGGCGACCACGCGCACGCCTCCGTCGGCGAGCGCGAGCGCGGCGTCGACGATCGTCTGCTCGAAGAACTGCACCTCGTCGATCCCGACGACGTCACAGCCCCGGGCGCGTGCGACGAGCTCGGCGCAGCCGTCCACGGGAACGGCCGACATCCGCACGCCGGCGTGGCTCACGACGTCGGCGGCGTCATAGCGGTCGTCGATGCGCGGCTTGAACAGAAGCACGCGCTGCCCTGCGATCTCCGCGCGTCGGAGGCGTCGGATCATCTCCTCGCTCTTCCCGGAGAACATCGGTCCGCACACGACCTCGAGCCAGCCTCCCCGCTGCGGCGGCACCCTGATCACGAGCGGGATCCTAGAACCGCCGGCGGACGGCCGGCGCTCCAGGGCGCCGGCCGCCGACCGGTTGGGGCGTGGTGGCGGTGTGGTGAACGACCTTGCCGCGCCGTATGCGGCTTCTGTTCACTCCGGGTGTGCGCGTCGCCCTGGTGTCCGCCGACCCGAGCCCCGCCACGCTCGCGCTCGCGGCGGCCCGCGTCCACGGGGTCGATCTCGTCCCCATGAGACCGGTCGAGGCACTCGAGCGCCTCCATGGTGGAGACGTGGCCGTCGGTCGCCTGGACGTTCGACCGACGCTCGACGGCGTCGAGGACGGCCTGTGGACGCTCGGCGTGCTCGCGGCGCGCGGCGTCACGGTGCTGAACCCCGCGGGCGCCCTCCTGGCGGCGCACGACAAGCTCCTCACGGCCCGGCTCCTGCGCCGGGCTGCGGTTCCGCACCCGCGCACGTGGTCCGTGCGGGGCGACCGTCCGGCGCCGTCGGTCGAGCCGCCCGCGGTCGTCAAGCCCCGGCACGGGAGCTGGGGTCGCTCCGTCGCGCTCTGCACCACCCGAGCGGCGCTCGACGAGGAGCTCGACCGGATCCGCCACGAGACGTGGTACCGCGCGCACGGCGCGATCCTCCAGGAGCTCGTGCCACCCGTCGGACACGACCTGCGGCTCGTCGTCGCGGGACATCGGGTCGTCGGCGCCGTACGGCGTGTCGCCGCCGCAGGCGAGTGGCGCACGAACGTCGCGCTGGGCGCGGAGCGGGTCGCGGTCACACCGCCGCCTGCCGCGATCGGGCTGGCGCTCGCCGCGACGCGGGCGCTCGGGACCGTGCTCGCGGGTGTCGACCTTCTGCCGACCGACGAGGGCTTCGTCGTGCTCGAGGTCAACGGCGCGGTCGAGTTCACGGCGGACTATCGGCCGGGCGGCGACGTCTTCCACGAGGCCGCGCTGGAGATCGGGCTCGCGGCGCGGGCTGCCGTTTCGGACGCCGGCTCCGACCTCGACGCGCTCGACTGCGATCTGACCTTCACCTGAGCCCCTGAGCGGCCCGGAGCCTGGAACGGCGTTGCTACACTCACGCACGGCTCGGCGGCGTAGCTCAGTTGGTTAGAGCAGCGGAATCATAATCCGCGTGTCGTAGGTTCGAGTCCTACCGCCGCTACCTTCCCCTTCGCCTTTTCCGCCCCGACGAGAACGAGAGAAGAATGGCCACCGGAGTCCGAGTCGCGATCACGCTCGCCTGCACCGAGTGCAAGCGGCGCAACTACCAGTCACAGAAGTCCAAGCGGAACACGCCCGACCGGGTCGAGCTGCGCAAGTACTGCCGGTGGTGCAGCTCCCACACGCTGCATCGCGAGACGCGGTAGACGCCGGAGGCATCGACGATGGCAGGAGAGACCAGACGGCAGCGGCGCGACGCTCGTCGCGCAGCCGGCGACGAGCCGGCCCGCTCGGGTAGGCCCGCGCCGGTCCCCGCCGGCCCCGCGCCGGCCGCGCCCGCCGTCGAGCACCAGAGCCGCCGCGGCGGCTTCGTCCGCGAGTCGGTCGCGGAGCTCAAGAAGGTCGAGTGGCCGACCCGGGCCCAGGTGATCCAGGGCACGATCGTCGTCATCATCGCCTGCCTGGTCGTGGGCGCGTACCTCTGGGGCGCCGACCAGATCCTCAAGCCGTTCGTTCGCGACGTGCTCCTCGGACAGTAGGGAGAAGACGAGCTCAGATGTTCCACTGGTACGTGATCAACACCTACTCCGGGCACGAGAACAAGGTCAAGGCCAATCTCGAGCACCGGATCGTCTCGATGAACCAGCAACAGCGCTTCCGGCGCGTCGTCGTCCCCACCGAGCAGGTGATCGAGACGAAGGACGGCCAGAAGGTCCAGATCGAGAAGCGGGTGCTGCCCGGCTACGTCCTCGTCAACATGGACCTGAACGACGAGGCCTGGACGGTCGTCAAGGGCACGCCCGGCGTGACGGCATTCGTCGGCGCGGGTGCGAAGCCCTCGCCGCTCTCGACCGCCGAGGTCGACCGCATCCTCCATGCGGGCGGCGGCGCAGGCGCGCCGGCCACAAGGGCGCAGGTCGAGTTCTCGCTCGGCGAGTCCGTCAAGGTCACATCCGGCCCACTCTCCGACTTCGACGGCGAGATCGTCGACGTCAACGCGGACGCGCAGAAGCTCAAGGTGCTCGTCGACATCTTCGAGCGCCAGGTCCCGGTCGAGCTCGCGTTCGACCAGGTGAAGAAGATCGACTAACGACAGATAGGAGGAGGCGCGACGCGCCGCACGGACTCCGATGGCCAAGAAGGTTCTCACACTCATCAAGCTGCAGATCCCGGGCGGGCAGGCGAACCCAGCCCCCCCGGTCGGCCCCGCGCTGGGCCAGCACGGCGTCAACATCGTCGAGTTCACGAAGGCGTTCAACGCGCAGACCGCGCACGAGAACGGCCGCATCATCCCGGTCGAGATCACCGTCTTCGAGGATCGCTCGTTCACCTTCATCACGAAGACGCCTCCTGCGGCGGTGCTCATCAAGGAGGCGCTCGGTCTCCAGTCCGGCTCCGCCGAGCCGAACATCACCAAGGTCGGCCGCCTCACGCAGGCTCAGCTCCGCTCGATCGCGGAGACGAAGATGCCCGACCTCAACGCGAACGACGTCGAGGCCGCGATGCTCGTCATCGCCGGGACGGCTCGCTCGATGGGCGTGGAGGTGGACTCGTGAGCGCGCACGGCAAGCGGTACGACGAGGCGCGCGCGGCGATCGACCGCGAAAGGCTCTATGCGCCCGGCGACGCGGTCGCCGCGCTCAAGACCGCCCCTGACGCGAAGTTCGACGAGACCGTCGAGGTCCACTTCCGCCTCGGTCTCAACGTCCGGCACGCCGACGAGCAGCTGCGGGGCACCATCATGCTCCCGCACGGCACCGGTCGCGAGATGCGCGTCGCCGTGTTCGCCGAGGGCGACAAGGCGCGCGAGGCGCAGGACGCCGGCGCTGACGTCGTCGGCTCAGCCGACCTCGCCGCGAAGATCGAGGGCGGCTTCCTCGACTTCGACGTCGCGATCGCGACGCCCGACCAGATGGGCAACGTCGGCAAGCTCGGCCGCGTGCTCGGCCCGCGCGGGCTGATGCCGAACCCGAAGACCGGCACGGTCACCTTCGACATCGCGAAGGCCGTCTCCGACGCGAAGGCGGGCAAGCTCGAGTACCGCACCGACCGCGGCGCGAACATCCACCTGCCGATCGGCAAGAAGAGCTTCGGCGAGCGGCAGCTGCTCGAGAACTACGCCGCCGTCCTCGAGGAGATCGTCCGCGCGAAGCCCGCCGCGGCGAAGGGGCGCTATATCCAGGGCATCACGCTGACGACGACGATGGGCCCCGGCATCCACGTCGATCCGACCCGCATCCGCGACATCGTCGAGACGGCCGAGACCGGCTCGGCGAGGGAGGCGGCTGCTACCGTCTAGCGTCACATTCGACGAGACCACCGAAGACCACCGGCAGCCCTCGGGCAGAAGACCGGTCGAGGTGGGTCAGTGGATGCACGCGCCGCGTGCGTCGCGATGACCCGCTTCCGGCGGGTCTCGTCGTTTCCGGAGGAACCCACATGCTGAAGACCGAGAAGGAACGCGTCGTCGCAGAGCTCGCCGAGCGGCTGCGGTCGACCGAGTCGCTCATCGTCGCCGACTACCGCGGGCTCACGAACGCCCAGCTCGAGGAGCTGCGCGGGAAGCTGCGCGGCAGCGGCGGGCGGCTCCAGGTCGTCAAGAACACGCTGACCCGTCGCGCGGCCGAGGAGGCGGGCGCCGAGTCGCTGCTCGCTCTGCTCGAGGGGCCGACCGCGATTGCGTTCGTCGATGCCGACGGCGATCCCGTTGCCGTCGCGAAGGCGTTGTCGGACACTGCGAAGGAGACGAAGGTGCTCGCGCTTCGCGGCGGGACGCTGTCCGGTCGCGCGATGACCGGCGACGAGGTCGAGGAGCTCGCGAAGCTTCCGGCGCCCGAAGTGGTGAAGAGCCAGCTCGTCGGCGTGATCGTCGCGCCGCTGACCCAGCTCGTCGGTCTGCTCTCCGCACCGCTCCGCGATCTCGTCGGGCTGATCGACGCGCGTGTCGCCCAGCTCGAGGAGGGTGGCGACACCTCCGCCGCAGCCGCGCCGGACGCGGACGAGCCGTCCGCCGAGGCGGTGCCGGCCGAGCCCGACGCCCCGGAGGCGACCGCTGCAGTGGAGGCGGTCGAGGACGTCGCCGAGGCGACGGCCGCGGCACCCCAGACCGACGATGTCGCCGCAGAGGCGACCGAGGAGACACCCGAGGCGGCCGCCGATGCCGATGCGCCCGCGGACGCCGACGACGCTGATACGGAAACCGAGGAGGAGTAGAACACGATGGCAACGGACACCGCGAAGGTGCTCGAGACGCTCGGCGGCATGACCGTGCTCGAGCTCGTCGAGCTGAAGAAGGCGATCGAGGAGGAGTGGGGCGTGACCGCCGCCGCTCCGGTCGCGGTCGCGGCGGCGCCTGGCGCCCCGGCCGCCGGCGACGGCGGTGCGGCGGCGGAGGAGAAGGACTCCTTCGACGTCGTGCTGACGGGCGCGGGCGACAAGAAGATCCAGGTGATCAAGGTCGTCCGCGCGGCGACCGGCCTCGGCCTCAAGGAGGCGAAGGACCTGGTCGACGGCGCCCCGGCGGCCGTCAAGGAGGCCCTCGCAAAGGACGAGGCCGACAAGCTCAAGGCGGAGCTCGAGGAGGCCGGCGCAGCGGTCGAGCTGAAGTAGGCGTCGTACGAGGGCCGGGGCGGCTCGACCGCCCCGGCCCCCGCACCCTTGACGGGGTGCGCTACACTCGGTAGCGGACTGTTTCCGCCGCCCCTTCGGGGTTGCGGCGGAGCATGCGTGTCCGCTATTCTTCGCTGTTCCGCTTCGAGCCTGGCTCTCACTCTGCCCGTCCTCATCACTGACCGCCGTACGTAAGGGAGGCTGTTCTTGAGCAGCACCGCTGTCGCGCCGCGCGCGCGCAAGACGTTTTCGCGCCTGAAGCACGTCCTCGACCTCCCCAACCTCATCGACATCCAGAAGGCCTCGTTCCAGTGGTTCCTGGACGAGGGGCTCCGCGAGACGATCAACGACATCTCGCCGATCACCGATTACACCGGCACGCTGGCCGTCGAGTTCGGGGATTACGAGTTCGGCCCGCCCCAGCACTCGATCTCGGAGTGCCGCGAGAAGGACCTGACCTACCAGGCGCCGCTCTCGATGACCGTCCGCTTCGTCAACACCGAGACGGGCGAGATCCGGGAGCAGCGGGTCTTCATGGGTGACTTCCCGATGATGACCGAGCACGGCACCTTCATCATCAACGGCACCGAGCGCGTCATCGTCACGCAGCTCGTGCGCTCGCCCGGCGCCTACCTGATGGAGCCGAAGGACGCGACGAAGCAGGTCTTCACCGCGAATCTCATGCCTTCCCGCGGCTCGTGGCTCGAGCTCGAGATCGACAAGAAGGGCATCGTCTACGCGCGCATCGACCGGAAGCGGAAGCTGCCGATCACCACGCTCCTGCGGGCGCTGCCGACCGAAGACCCGACCACCGGGTTCGAGCTCGACACGTCGACGAACGAGGCCATCCTCTCCCTCTTCGACGAGTCGACGCGGGTGTACATCCAGAACACGCTCGAGAAGGACCCGTCGACGCGTGAGGAAGAGGCGCTGATCGAGGTCTTCAAGAAGCAGCGCCCGGGGGAGCCGCCGACCCTGGACAACGCGCGGAACCTCCTGCGCTCGCTCTTCTTCGATCCCAAGCGCTACGACCTCACGAAGGTCGGCCGCTACAAGCTGAACCAGCGTCTCGGCGTCTCCGTCCCGGAGGACGTGCGCGTGCTCACGACCGAGGACATCCTCGCGCTCGTGCGCAGGCTCGTCAGTCTCCCCGCGACGCTCGGCGTCCTCGAGGACTCGAAGGACTTCGCCGCCGAGGCGGCCATCATCTCCCGCGAGCCGATCCGCGGCGAGCTCGATGAGTACGAGCACTTCGGCAACCGCCGGCTGCGTACGACGGGCGAGCTGATCCAGGAGGCGTTCCGCGTCGGCCTCTACCGCATGGAGCGCGTCGTGCGCGAGCGGATGACGACCGAGGACGTCGACACGATCACGCCGCAGACGATCATCAACATCCGGCCGGTCGTCGCGGCGCTCAAGGAGTTCTTCGGCTCCTCGCAGCTGTCCCAGTTCCTCGACCAGACCAACTCGCTCTCGAGCCTCACGCACCGGCGTCGCCTGTCGGCGCTCGGCGCAGGTGGCCTGACGCGCGAGCGGGCGCCGATCGAGGTGCGCGACGTGCACCCGACCCACTACGGGCGCATGTGCCCGATCGAGACGCCGGAGGGGCCGAACATCGGCCTGATCGGCGCGCTCGCGTCCTATGCGACCGTGTCCGAGTTCGGCTTCATCCAGACGCCGTACCGGGTCGTGGAGAAGGCGAGGGTCTCGGACGAGATCATCTACCTCGACGCCGCCCAGGAGGCCCAGTACACGATCGCGCAGGCGTCGGAGCCGGTCGATCCGAAGACGGGCAGGTTCGTCAACGAGCAGGTGCTCTGCCGCTCGGCGGCAGGCGAGGCAGTGATCGCGCGGGCCGAACAGGTCGAGTACATGGACGTCTCGCCGGCGCAGATCGTCTCGGTCGCGACCGCGCTGATCCCGTTCCTCGAGCACAACGACGCGAACCGCGCGCTGATGGGCGCGAACATGCAGCGGCAGGCCGTGCCGCTGATGATCCCGCAGGCGCCGCTCGTCGGCACCGGGCTCGAGTACCGGGCCGCGATCGACACCGGCGACGTCGTCCTCGCCCGGAACTCCGGGACGGTCATCGACGTCGACGCCGAGCGGATCGTCGTCGAGGGCAAGGGCACGCGCGACGAGTACCCGCTCACGAAGTTCATGCGCTCCAACCAGGGCACGCTGATCCACCAGAAGCCGGTGGTCGCGCTGGGCGACTCGATCGGCAAGGGCGAGGTGCTCGCCGACGGCGCCGCGACCGACCGCGGCGAGCTCGCGCTCGGCGCGAACCTGCTGGTCGCGTTCATGCCGTTCGAGGGCTACAACTTCGAGGACGCGATCGTGCTCTCCGAGCGGCTCGTCAAGGACGATGTCCTGAGCTCGATCCACATCCACGAGTACGAGATCGACGCGCGCTCGACCAAGCTCGGCGACGAGGAGATCACGCGCGACATCCCGAACCGATCCGAGGAGTCGCTCGCCAACCTCGACGAGCGCGGCGTCGTCCGCATCGGCGCCGAGGTGGGGTCGGGCGACCTGCTGGTCGGCAAGGTGACGCCGAAGGGCGAGACCGAGCTGACCGCCGAGGAGAAGCTGATCCGCGCGATCTTCAAGGAGAAGGCGCGCGAGGTCCGCGACACCTCGCTCAAGGTGCCGCACGGCGAGGGCGGCAAGGTGATCGGCGTCAAGACGTTCGCCCGCGACGCGGGCGACGACCTGCCGCCGGGGGTCAACGAGCTCGTCCGCGTGTTCGTCGCCAAGAAGCGGAAGATCGCCGAGGGCGACAAGCTCGCCGGCCGCCACGGCAACAAGGGCGTGATCTCGAAGATCGTCCCCGAGGAGGACATGCCGTTCCTCGAGGACGGCCGCGCGGTGGACGTCGTCCTGAACCCGCTCGGCGTGCCGAGCCGGATGAACATCGGGCAGATCCTCGAGACCCACCTCGGGTGGGCCGCAGCGCACGGCGTGTTCGCCGACGGAGAGCCCGTCAACGCGCGGGCGCCGATCAACGCGCCCAACCCGCGCGCGGTCGCGACGCCGGTCTTCGACGGAGCGACCGAGGCGGACGTCGACGCGGCACTGGTCTCATGGGCCAAGCAGAGCGACACCATCGTCATGAACGTCGACGAGAGCCGTGTCGAGGGCCGGCGCTGCTCCGGCAAGGTGCAGCTCTTCGACGGGAAGTCGGGCGAGCCCTTCGAGCAGAAGGTGACGGTCGGCTACATGTACATCCTCAAGCTCCTCCACCTGGTCGACGACAAGATCCACGCGCGCTCGACCGGCCCGTACTCGCTCGTGACGCAGCAGCCGCTGGGCGGCAAGGCCCAGTTCGGGGGCCAGCGGTTCGGCGAGATGGAGGTGTGGGCGCTCGAGGCGTACGGCGCCGCGTACACGCTCCAGGAGATGCTGACGATCAAGTCCGACGACACGATCGGACGCGTCAAGGCGTACGAGGCGATCGTCAAGGGCGAGAACATCGCCGAGCCGTCGATCCCCGAGTCGTTCAAGGTGCTGCTCAAGGAGATGCAGTCGCTCTCGCTCGACGTGCACGTCCTCTCCGACGAGGGGCGCGAGGTCGAGGTGCGGGAGGAGGACGACGAGCTGCTCCGCGCCGCGGAGGAGCTCGGGATCGACCTGTCGCCCGCCAACGTCCGCGGCGCCGCGGGAGAGCCGTCCGCCCAGGAGGTCGAGGAAGGCGCGCCCGAGGACGGGGCGGACCTCACGGTCGCATCGGACGAGAAGCTCGAGGAGGAGCCGGCGGAGGAGGAGCTCGCGCTGCCCGCCGACCTGGAGGTCGAGGACTAGACAGTCGTGGAAATCGCTTCGCGGTTTCCACAAGCAGAAACAGCGTGACCACACAGAGTAGGCCGAACGAATTCACATAGAGAGATCCTGGAAGCTCTTCCAGGTCTCTCCGAAGGAGATACCCCTTGGCGCAGATCGACATCAACGACTTCGACGCGATCCGGATCGGGCTCGCTTCACCGAAGCAGATCCGTGACTGGTCGATGGGCGAGGTCACCAAGCCGGAGACCATCAACTACCGAACGCTGAAGCCCGAGCGCGACGGCCTGTTCTGCGAGCGCATCTTCGGTCCCACGAAGGACTGGGAGTGCTATTGCGGGAAGTACAAGCGTGTCCGATACAAGGGGATCATCTGCGAGCGCTGCGGCGTCGAGGTGACGCGGCAGAAGGTCCGCCGCGAGCGCATGGGTCACATCGACCTCGCCGCCCCGGTCTCGCACATCTGGTTCTTCAAGGGCGTTCCGAGCCGCATCGGCTACCTCCTCGACATCGCCCCGCGCGAGCTCGAGAAGGTCCTGTACTTCGCCGCGTCGATCGTCACGGGCGTCGACCAGGAGAAGCGCGCCGCCGACCTCGTCGACCTCGAGGACAAGGTTCGCGGGGAGTCCGAGCAGATCTACGTCGACCGCGACGAGCAGCTCTCCGCGCTCGACGACCGCTTGAAGCGACGTCGCGACTATCTCTCCGCAGGCAAGGACAAGGGCTTCGACGAGGACGACGAGTTCTGGGCCCGCGGGCTCTCGAACTGGGCCGAGGACCAGGTGATGCCCTCACTCGAGGACGCGCGGACGCTGGCCGGCGGGATCTTCCCCGACCTCGCGAAGACGGTCGCGGGCGAGGATCCCAAGCGGCTTCGCGAGCTTGTCCGCCAGACCGCGACCCGCGACGACCGGCGGCTCGCGCCGCGCGAGATCGAGTCCGTGGGCACGGCCGCGCAGGAGATCCGCGCGGCGCTCGATCCGCTCCGCGCCGAGCTCGACAAGGCCTCGGGCGCGAAGAAGGGCGCCATCACGAAGCACCTCCACAGGGTGCTCGACCAGCTGCTCTCGGGCGAGGAGCTCGCGGGCGACGACGCCGAGCTCGCCGCGTCGATCGACGCGAAGAACCTCGAGCGCGCACGCGAGACCGGGAACGGCCTCCTCCGCGACGTCCTCGAGCACGCCGACGCCGACGCCGGCCCCGAGCAGGTGCGCGAGCTCGCGTACGACCTCTGCCTCGTCGAGGGCGCCCGCAAGGAGGACCTCGAGGCCGTCCAGCACTGGGCGACCAAGGTCAAGGAGATGGTCGCCGACATCGAGAGCCGCCGCGAGGACACGCGCGAGGCGGCGGTCGAGGGCGTCCGTCGGCTCGAGGACACCTGGAAGCTCTTCCGCGAGCTCGACGTCAAGCAGGTCGTCAACGACGAGCAGCTGTTCCGCGAGCTCAAGGACCGGTTCGGCTCGCCGTACGGGTTCGGCGTGTACTTCCGCGGCGGGATGGGCGCGGAGGCGATCCGGGAGCTGCTCCGGGATCTCGACCTCCAGCAGGAGTCCATCAGCCTGCGCGACACGATCAAGACGTCCAAGGGGCAGAAGCAGCAGCGCGCGATCAAGAGGCTGAAGGTCGTCCAGGCGTTCATCACCTCGGAGAACAAGCCCGAGTGGATGGTGCTCGAGGCCGTGCCGGTGATCCCGCCGGAGCTCCGGCCGATGGTCCAGCTCGACGGTGGCCGCTTCGCCACGAGCGACCTGAACGACCTCTACCGGCGCGTCATCAACAGGAACAACCGCCTCAAGCGGCTTCTCGACCTCGGCGCGCCCGAGATCATCGTCAACAACGAGAAGCGCATGCTCCAGGAGGCCGTCGACGCGCTGTTCGACAACGGCCGCCGCGGGCGTGCGGTGACCGGACCGGGCAACCGGCCGCTCAAGTCGCTCTCGGACATGCTGAAGGGCAAGCAGGGCCGGTTCCGCCAGAACCTGCTCGGCAAGCGGGTCGACTACTCGGGACGCTCGGTGATCGTCGCCGGGCCGAATCTCAAGCTCCATCAGTGTGGCCTGCCGAAGCTGATGGCGCTCGAGCTCTTCAAGCCGTTCATCATGAGCCGGCTGGTCGAGCGCAAGTCGGTCCAGAACATCAAGGCCGCGAAGAAGCACGTCGAGTCGATGGTCCCCGAGGTCTGGGACGTCCTCGAGGAGGTCATCGCGGAGCATCCGGTGCTGCTCAACCGGGCGCCGACGCTGCACCGCCTCGGGATCCAGGCGTTCGAGCCGGTGCTCGTCGAGGGCAAGGCGATCCAGGTCCATCCGCTCGTGTGTCACGCGTTCAACGCGGACTTCGACGGCGACCAGATGGCGGTCCACCTGCCGCTCTCCGCGGAGGCGCAGGCGGAGGCCCGCATCCTGATGCTCTCGTCGAACAACATCCTCTCGCCGGCGCACGGGCGGCCGCTCGCGACGCCGACGCAGGACATGGTCCTCGGCGCGTACTACCTCACCTACTGCACGCACGACCTCGGGACACTCTCGTCCGAGGACCTCGCGAAGCAACTCGGCGTCGGCGGGCTCCGGCGGTTCGCGAGCGAGGAGCAGGTGGAGTTCGCCCTCGAGGACCCCGACGACTCGCTCGAGCTCCAGGAGCCGATCGAGTTCCGTCGCGGCGACGAGGTCCGGCTGACGACGCCGGGCCGCGTGATCTTCGAGCTGGAGCTCGAGAAGTCGCTCGGGGACGCCGTGACGGAGGGCCTGAGCGAGGCGCTCGTCGTCGACCGCGCGTTGACGAAGCGCGAGCTCGACTCGCTCATCGATCGGCTCGTCGGCGAGTACGGGGCCTACGCGGTCGCGACGGTGCTCGACACCATCAAGTCGCTCGCCTTCCGTTACGCGACGCGCGCGGGCATCACCGTGTCGAAGAACGACATCGTGATCCCGCCCGAGAAGGAGGAGATCCTCGCCTCGTACGAGGTGAAGGTCGCCAACGTCGAGCGCGAGTACGAGCGCGGCCTGATGACCGAGGCGGAGCGCAAGGAGCGCGTCATCGCGGAGTGGACGCAGGCGACCGACGAGGTCGCGGACGCCATGAAGGCAAACCTCCACGAGACGAACTCCATCTTCATGATGGCCAATTCCGGCGCCCGTGGATCGTTCAACCAGATCCGCCAGCTGGCCGGGATGCGCGGCCTCATGGCCAACCCGAAGGGCGAGATCATCGAGCGCCCGATCAAGGCCAACTTCATGGAGGGCCTGTCGGTGCTCGAGTACTTCATCTCGACGCACGGCGCCCGCAAGGGCCTCGCGGACACCGCGCTCCGCACGGCGGACTCGGGGTACCTCACCCGGCGCCTCGTGGACGTGTCGCAGGACGTCATCATCCGCGAGGAGGACTGCGGCACCTCCGACCACGTCGAGCTCTCCGCGATTCTCGACGGCCAGGTCAACCTCAGCGCAGCCGGCCGGGTGCTCGCCGCCGACGTCCACAAGCCCCTGAAGGACGGCAAGCCGGGCAAGACGGTCCTCGCCGAGAAGGGCGAGCTCCTGAGCAAGCCTCGGCTCCGTGAGGTGGTCGAGCAGCTCGAGGAGGCGGCCGACACGGCCGTGCTCCCCGTCCGTACCGTGCTCAAGTGTCGGAGCGAGGTCGGCGTGTGCCGGGCCTGCTACGGGACGTTCCTCGCCACGGGAGACATGTGCGAGATCGGCGACGCGGTCGGCATCATCGCCGCGCAGTCGATCGGGGAGCCGGGGACACAGCTGACGATGCGCACGTTCCACACGGGCGGCGTCGCCGGCGACGACATCACGCAGGGTCTCCCGCGCGTCGTGGAGATCTTCGAGGCGCGGAACCCGAAGGGGGCCGCCACGCTCGCGGAGCTGGGCGGGAAGGTCTCCGTCGACGAGCAGGAGCGCACGGTTCTGGTGACCGTGACGCCCACCGCGCTCGACGAGAACGGCGAGCCGCTCCCGATCAAGGAGTACCCCTTCCCGCGCCGGACACGGCTGCTCGTCCGCTCGGGCGACACGGTGGAGCAGGGCGACCCGTTGAACGAGGGCTCCCGCAACCCCGCGGACATGCTCGAGCTCCAGACGCGGGCCGGGCGGGGCTCGACCCCGACCGAGCTGTACCTCGTGGGAGAGGTGCAGAGGGTCTACAAGTCGCAGGGCGTCGACATCCACGACAAGCACATCGAGCTCATCGTCCGCCAGATGATGAAGAAGGTGCGCGTCGAGACGCCTGGAGACACCGAGCTCCTGCCGGGCCAGCTGGCCGACAAGGTCGTGCTCGAGCGGGCGAACGACAACGCACGGGCCGGCAAGGGCGAGGAGGCGACGTTCGAGCCTCTGATCCTCGGGATCACCAAGGCGTCCCTTGCGACGGAGTCCTTCCTCTCCGCCGCATCGTTCCAGGAGACGACGAAGGTGCTCACCGACGCCTCGATCGAGGGCAAGGTCGACCGCCTGCTCGGGCTGAAGGAGAACGTGATCATCGGGAAGCTGATCCCGGCGGCCACGGGTCTCAGGAAGTACCGCGGGATCGACATCGAGCCCTCGGAGCCGCTCCCGGCGGCGATGTTCGGGTCCGGCACCGACGCCGAGCTCCTCGCCGCGCTCGAGGAGATCGGAGACGGAGAGGGTCTCGACCTCGCATCGCTCGGGTTGGGGTACGAGGATGCGCTGCCTGAGCTCCCTGAGCTCCCGAGCTCCTGACCTGCCGGAGCTGCCGGACACCCCGACCGAGGAGTAGTTCGCGCCGGTGCGGGGCCGGGTGCCGTCAGGCATCCGGCCCCGCACCGAGCAACCGTGTCGCGAGCGCGACGGCGTCCTCGTCGGGCTCGAGCTCGACCGCTTTCCCCGACGACGAGGGGCACTCCGCCTCGATGCGGGCGAGAAGGCCGAGTGCGTCCGCCCGGCCGAGCCCGGGGAGGACCAGGGCCACGGCGCTCGGCCCGACGGCGTAGACCGGGACGTCTGCGACCGACCGTGCGTGCGCCGCGAGTGACGACGTGTCCCCGTCCCCTGAGCGAACGACGGCAGCGGCCAGCCGCAGCCCGCGCGACCGTGCATCGGCAATCCCCGTCGCGATCGCCCACAGGAGCCCCGCGCGGCCGGGGAGTGTGCCCTCGACCGGTGGGGCGGGCGCGGTCACCTCGTCCGGAACGGCCGGCGCCTCGGGGCCGTCGACAGGCGTGAGCCCGCCGAGCGACGACACGGCCGCGTCGATCCGATCGGCGACCTCGACGAGCGCCGCGACACGGCGCGCCGCTCTCGCGCGCCGGGTGCGTGCCACGACCAGAGTCGCGAGCACGACGACGAGCGCGGCGAATCCGAGGACGACGAGTGCGACGGTGGGGTCCACGCTTCCGTGTATCGACCTCGCGGCCCGGAAGCATCAGCCCTCGAGGACGATCTCTCCCGGCGCGATCTGGCGGAGCGTCCCGTTCGCCCGCTCGTGGCTCGCGCCCCTGCCGGAGTCGACCACCGACCCGCGCCGAACGCGCTTCGCCTCGGCGAGTGCCGCATCCGCCCTGGCGACCAGCGAATCTGTGCCGTCCCGCGGCTCGAGCTCGGCGATCCCGCCCGACACCGAGACCGTGCCGGCATCGCCGACCGGACGTCCCTCGAGGTCCGTCTGCACGGCCTCGAAGAGCGCCGACGCGTCTCCCCCCTCGGAGCCGGGACGGACGATCGCAAAACGTCCTCCACCGAGCCGGAAGGCGTAGTCGAGCCGGTGTGCGGCTCCGCGCAGGCGCTGCGCGACCTCGAGGAGCACGCCGTCGGCGGCGAGGATCCCGATTCTCGCGTTGAGCCAGGTCAGCCGGTCGACGTCGAGGACGAGCAGGGTGAGCGGATGGTGCGCGAGGCGCGCGCGCAGGATCTCCCGCTCGAGGATCGTCGGGAACGACTGCCGGTCGAGCAGGTTCGTGAGCATGTCGACCTCGGGCACGACATCCGCCTCTCGGAGGTCGAGCGCCCGCGAGATCGGCGGTCGCGCGGTCTGGACGAGAGTCTCGAGCCCGTCGACGTCCTCCTCGCTGAATCGTCGGGCGCGGTCACGCGTGAGGACGCCGAGCAGGCTCTGGGCCTCGTCCTCGGCGAGGAGCGGCATGACGAGCCCCGACCGGACGGGGTCCTCGCCTTCCGGCGCCGGCAGGTCGCCGGCGAACGCGACCTCGATCGCGCGGGCTCCGCGGTAGTCGGGAAAGCCCATGCGCGCGATGTGGTTCGTCTCCGACTCCGACAGGCCGACGGTCGCGACGATCGGGGTGCCCTTCCCGCTCGTGACGAGGGCGATCGCCCCGTCGGCGGACGTCCGCTCGCGCGCCATCTCGAGCGCGCGCACCATCGGCTCGGGATCGTCCTCGAGCTCCAGGGTCGCGACCGGCCGTGACATCCGGTAGGCGGCGAGCGCGTCGTTGAGCGTCTGCGCGAATCCCGCCAGCCGGTCGTCGTAGCGCCGAAGCAGGGTCTCGGTCACCTCGGCCTGTCGGGAGAGCAGCCGACGCAGCGCGAGCACGAAGAGAACGACGGACGCCGCGGCCAGAGCGATCGCGGCGACGGCGAGCCAGGTGGTCATTGCGCACCCTCCCGTGTCGCGCCGGGCTCGCGTCCCTCCATCGAGCTAACCCTACAGAGGGGGGTGGCTGTTGCCTGGGGCGCGCACGGCGCCGTCAGAGCGCGGAGCTATCCTCGCTGCGATGGGACGAACCCGCGCGCATCTCGTCGCGCTCGACCCCGTGACAGACGACGCCCTCGAGGCGACCCCCGGCGTGCCCGTACCGCTGCCGGCGCTCGATCTGCCCTCCGCGCGGCGTCCCGGCTGGCCCACGCTGGCCGCGCTCGCAGCAGGCTGCGGCGTCGTCGCGATCGTGCTCGGCGCCTGGGCCCTCGTCGCGAGCGTCCGCTCCTCCGACGCCGGACCGCCCGATCCGACGCTGCAGCAGGCGGTCGCCGTGCTCACCAACGCGCGCGCCGAGCGCATCCTCCTGCACGGCTCGGTCGGCCGCGTCGCGCTCGTCGTCGACCCCGACGGGAAGGCGGTGCTCGCGCTCGACGGCCTCGGCCGGGCGCCCGACGGGCGCACCTATGCCGCGTGGGTCGTCCCTGCCGGCTCGGCGACGCCGCAGCGGGTCGGGACGTTCATCGGGACGCGACGTGCGGTGCCGCTCGACCGCCGGGTGGGGCACGGGGCGCTGGTGGCGATCACGCTGGAGGTCGAGCCGCCGCCGGAGCGGCCGTCCCGCCCGCTGCGCGTCTCCGCCGTCCGTCCCTGACGGTCGGGCGTCTCAGTCGGCTGCGACGCTCGCCCGGTCCTTGCCGAGGTCCTTCGCCTGGTACAGGGCCGAGTCCGCCCGCTCGAACAGGCCGGCTGCCGTCTCGCCGTGCCGCAGCTCGGCGATCCCGGCCGAGATGCGAACGCGTCCCCCGCCCGGGACCGAGACGGTCGCCACCGAGTCGTGCATCCGCTGGAAGAGCTGTGTCGCGTCCTCCGCGGTCGACTCGGGCATGATCACCGCGAACTCGTCGCCGCCGACGCGGCAACCGACGTCGACGGAGCGGATCGAGTTGCGCAGCCGCTCGGCGACCTGCGCCAGCACCGCGTCGCCCGCGAGGTGCCCGATCCGGTCGTTGACCGACTTGAAGTCGTCGAGATCGAGGATCAGGAGCGCGAGCCGCCGGTCGTAGCGCTGTGCCCGGAGCGCCTCGCGCCGAAGGGTCTCGTGGAAGTAGCGCTGGTTGAAGAAGCCGGTCAGGGCATCCGTCTCCGCCATCTGTCGCGCCTCGCGATAGCGGCGCGCGTTCTCGATCGCGGGGATGCAGGTCGCCGCGATCTGCTCGATCGCCACGACACGCTCGTGCGGCGGCTCGTACCCGGGTGTCCGCCAGAAGAGCGCGAGCGTCCCGAGCGCACTGCCGTCACGGCTGACGAGCGGCATGAACAGCCCGCCGCGGATCAGGTGGGTATCCGCTGCATCCGCTACCCCGTAGCGGTAGCTCACCGTGATCGGCCCCGGCGGCATCGCGCCACCGGCGCCGGACGACGGCGGGTGCGCCGCCTCCTCCGGCGTCAGGCCGCGCGTGGCCACGGTCGTCTGCCCGCCCCCCTCCTCGAGCGCGACCATCGCCGCGTCGAAGCCCGGAACCTCGAGCCCGGCGTCGAGGACCCGGTCGAGCAGCTCGTCGAACTCGATCGAGGTGCCGAGATCGCTGAGAAAGCGGTTGCGTTTGCTCTCGCGCTCGGCGCGCTCGAGCGCCTCCGAGAGGTCGCGCCCGAGATCGTCCATGCGCGTCCGCATCTCGTCGACGGCCTGGACCAGCCGGTCGTCGCGCGGCGATGCCGCCTTGCGCCGGGCGAGGACGAGCGCAAGCCCGCCGAGGCCCACGAGAGCCGCCGCAGCGATGATCAGGACGATGGTCGTTCCGCTCGAGATTGCCGCTCCCCACCCCTTCCCCGAAACGCAATCTAGTCGGGTCGGCCCCGTTCGGGAACCCCAACGCCGCGTCCGACACGCCGCCGGCCGTTTCGGCTACCATTCACCCTCCCGGGCGGCGGGACGTCGTGCCTGCCGTCCCTTTCCGTGCGAGAACCATCGACCGACCTCGAGGAGTAGCGTGCCCACCGTCAACCAGCTCGTCCGCAAGGGCCGGAAGTCGCCCAAGGCGAAGGTCAAGACCCCTGCGCTCCGCGGTGCGCCGCAGAAGCGCGGCGTGTGCACGCGCGTCTACACGACGACGCCCAAGAAGCCCAACTCCGCGCTGCGGAAGGTCGCGCGCGTGAAGCTCACGAACCAGATGGAGGTCGGCGCGTACATCCCCGGTGAGGGCCACAACCTGCAGGAGCACTCGGTGGTGCTGATCCGCGGCGGCCGCGTCAAGGATCTCCCGGGCTTCCGCTACAAGGTGATCCGCGGCGGCCTCGACACCTCCGGTGTCTCCGACCGGCGCCAGGGTCGCTCGAAGTACGGCGCGAAGAGGGGCGGGAGCTAGACCCCGTGCCCCGGCGCGCAGAGATCCAGCCACGCACCGTCGTGGCCGACCCGGTGTACGGGTCGGTGCTCGTCACGCAGCTCGTCAACCGGCTCATGGCCGACGGGAAGAAGTCGATCGCCGAGCGGGTCGTCTACGACGCTCTCACGCAGGTCGCCGACAAGACCGGCAAGCCTGCGATCGAGGCGCTCGACGCGGCCGTGAAGTCCGTCACCCCGGTCCTCGAGGTGCGGTCGCGCCGCGTCGGCGGCGCCAACTACCAGGTGCCGGTCGAGGTGCCGCCGCGCCGCGGCCGGACGCTCGCGATCCGCTATCTCGTCACGTACGCGCGCGAGCGCCGCGAGAAGGGGATGGAGGCGAAGCTGGCCGGCGAGCTGATGGACGCGATCGACCAGCAGGGCGGCGCCTTCAAGCGCAAGGACGACATGTATCGGATGGCGCAGGCCAACAAGGCGTTCGCGCACTACCGGTGGTAGCCCGATGAGCACGACGACAATCGCCCAGGTCGCGCTCGACCGCGTCCGCAACATCGGGATCATGGCGCACATCGACGCCGGCAAGACGACGACGACCGAGCGGATCCTCTACTACACCGGACGGACCCACAAGCTCGGCGAGGTGCACGAGGGCGCGGCGACGATGGACTGGATGGCGCAGGAGCAGGAGCGCGGCATCACCATCACGTCGGCGGCCACGACCGCGTCGTGGCGCGACCACCGCATCAACATTATCGATACTCCCGGGCACGTGGACTTCACCGTCGAGGTCGAGCGCTCACTGCGCGTGCTCGACGGCGCGGTCGCCGTGTTCGACTCGGTCGCAGGCGTCCAGCCCCAGTCGGAGACCGTCTGGCGCCAGGCAGACCGCTACGGCGTGCCGCGGATCGCGTTCATCAACAAGATGGACCGCACGGGCGCGGACTTCGACGCCGCAGTGCAGTCGATGCGCGACCGCCTGGGCGCGAACCCGGTGCCGATCCAGATCCCGGTCGGCCAGGAGGACCAGCATCGCGGCGTGATCGACCTCGTCGAGATGAAGGCGATCGTCTACGAGGACGACCTCGGCCAGACCTTCACGGTCGGCGACGTCCCCTCGGAGCTCGCAGAGGCGGCGAACGAGGCGCACCACGCGCTCATCGACGCGATCGCCGAGCACGACGACGACCTGATGGAGGCCTACCTCGAGGACGAGGCGTCCGTGACGCCGGAGATGATCCGGCGCGCTCTCCGAGCGGGCACGCTCGCCGATGCGCTCACGCCGGTGCTTCTCGGCTCGGCCTTCAAGAACAAAGGCGTCCAGCCGCTGCTCGACGCCGTCGTCGACTACCTGCCGAGCCCGCTCGACGTCCCGGCCGTCCAGGGCACCGACCCGAAGACGGAGGACGAGATCACGCGGCCGGCCTCGGAAGAGGCCCCGTTCTCGGCCCTCGTCTTCAAGGTCATGTCCGACCCCTACGTCGGCAAGCTCACGTACTTCCGCGTCTACTCCGGGCAGGTCAAGGCGGGCGACCGGGTCCTGAACACGACCAACGGCCGCACGGAGCGCATCGGGCGCATCCTCCAGATGCACGCCAACCATCGCGAGGAGCGCGACGAGATCGGGGCCGGCGAGATCGCCGCCGCGGTCGGGCTCAAGCAGTCGACCACGGGCGACACGCTCGCGATCGCGAGCGCGCCGATCGTGCTCGAGTCGATGACGTTCCCGGACCCGGTCATCTCGGTCGCGATCGAGCCGAAGACGAAGGGCGACCAGGACAAGCTCGGCCAGGGCCTCGCGCGCCTCGCCGAGGAAGACCCGACGTTCCGCGTGTCGACGGACGAGGAGACCGGGCAGACGCTCATCGCAGGGATGGGCGAGCTGCACCTCGAGATCATCGTCGACCGGCTGATGCGCGAGTTCAAGGTCGATGCGAACGTCGGTCGGCCGCAGGTCGCCTACCGCGAGACCGCGTCGCGCCTGGTGGAGAACGTCCGCGGCCGCTTCGTCCGCCAGACGGGAGGCTCCGGCCAGTACGGCGACGTCGTCATCAACCTCATCCCGCAGGAGCCCGGTGCCGGCTACGAGTTCGCCGACAAGATCGTGGGCGGCAAGATCCCGAAGGAGTACATCAAGCCCGTCGACGAGGGGATCCAGGAGGCGCTCGGTGCGGGCGTCCTCGCCGGCTACCCGGTGGTCGACGTCAAGGTCGAGCTCGTGGAGGGCTCCTACCACGACGTCGACTCGAGCGAGCGCGCGTTCAAGATCGCCGGCTCGATCGCCTTCAAGGAGGCGATGAAGCGCGCGAAGCCGAAGCTTCTCGAGCCCACGATGGCCGTCGAGGTCGTGACGCCGGAGGACTACCTCGGCGACGTGATGGGCAACCTCAACTCGCGTCGCGGCCGGGTCGAGCACCTCGAGCCGATCGGCAACTCCCAGTCCATCAAGGCGAGTGTTCCGCTCTCCGAGATGTTCGGCTATGCCACCGACCTGCGGTCGATGACGCAGGGCCGCGCCACGTTCACCATGCAGTTCGACCGCTACGACGACGTCCCGGCGTCCATCGCCGAGTCGATCGTGTCCACGCAGTCAGACGGGTAATCGATCTTCGTCCTGTAGTTCGAGTCGTTTTTCGGAGGAAAGAGGCAATGGCCAAGCAGAAGTTCGAGCGCACGAAGCCGCACGTCAACGTCGGCACCATCGGTCACATCGACCACGGCAAGACGACCCTGACCGCCGCGATCACGAAGGTGCTCGCGGAGAACGGCACGGGCACCGCGGCGCGCGACTTCGCCTCGATCGACGCCGCTCCCGAGGAGCGCCAGCGCGGCATCACCATCAACACCGCGCACGTCGAGTACGAGACCGCGAACCGGCACTACGCGCACGTCGACTGCCCGGGTCACGCGGACTACATCAAGAACATGATCACCGGCGCCGCCCAGATGGACGGTGCGATCCTCGTCGTCTCCGCGGCCGACGGGCCGATGCCGCAGACGCGCGAGCACATCCTTCTCGCCCGTCAGGTCGAGGTGCCGGCGATGGTCGTCGCGCTCAACAAGGCCGACATGGTCGACGACCCCGAGCTGCTCGAGCTCGTCGAGATGGAGGTGCGCGAGCTCCTCTCCAAGTACGAGTTCCCCGGCGACGACATCCCGATCGTCCAGGTGTCCGCGCTCAAGGCGCTCGAGGGCGACCCCGAGTGGACCGCGAAGATCCTCGAGCTCATGGAGGCCGTCGACTCCTACATCCCGGAGCCGACCCGCGACATCGACAAGCCGTTCCTGATGCCGATCGAGGACGTGTTCACGATCACCGGTCGCGGCACGGTCGTCACCGGCCGCATCGAGCAGGGCAAGATCGAGGTCGGCAACGAGGTCGAGATCGTCGGGATCCACGAGAAGACCGAGAAGACCACGGTCACCGGGCTCGAGATGTTCCAGAAGATCCTCGACTTCGCGCAGGCGGGCGACAACGCCGGAGCGCTGCTCCGCGGCGTCAAGCGCGAGGAGGTCGAGCGCGGCCAGGTGCTGGCAAAGCCCGGCTCCATCACGCCGCACACCCATTACAAGGCCGAGGTGTACGTCCTCTCCAAGGACGAGGGCGGCCGCCATACCCCGTTCTTCAACGGCTACCGACCGCAGTTCTACTTCCGCACGACGGACGTGACCGGCTCCATCAAGCTCCCCGAGGGCCAGGAGATGGTCATGCCCGGCGACAACACGAACATGGAGATCGAGCTCATCCAGCCGATCGCCATGGACCAGGGGCTTCGCTTCGCGATCCGCGAGGGCGGCCGCACCGTCGGGGCCGGCGTCGTGACGGAGATCGTCAAGTAGGGAGGGCTTCGCCCTCCCTCACGTCGAGGAATCGAGCAGAACGAGCATGGCGCAGCAGAAGATCAGGATCCGACTCAAGGGCTACGACCACCAGCAGGTGGACCGCTCGGCGACGCAGATCGTCGAGACCGCGCAGCGGACCGGTGCGACGATCACCGGCCCCGTGCCGCTGCCCACGGAGAAGAACGTCTACTGCGTGATCCGGGGGCCGTTCATCGACAAGGACTCGCGCGAGCATTTCGAGGTGCGCACGCACAAGCGGCTCATCGACATCCACAGTCCCACGCCGCGGACCGTCGACTCGCTCATGCGCCTCGACCTCCCCGCCGGCGTCGACATCGAGATCAAGCTGTGAAAGGCATCCTCGGCAGGAAGGTCGGGATGACCCAGGTGTTCGACGAGGAGACCGGGAACGTCGAGGCCGTCACGGTGATCGAGGCCGGGCCGTGCCCCGTCGTCACCCTGCGCACGCGGGACGCCGACGGGTACGACGCGGTCCAGCTCGCGTTCGAGCCGGTCGTCGACCGCAAGCTCTCGAAAGGCGAGCTCGGTCATCTCCGGAAGGCCGGAGTCGGCGGGCACCGCCACCTCGCCGAGTTCCGCGGCCCGAGCGAGCTCCAGATCGGCGAGAGCGTCACCGTCGAGACCTTTGCGCCCGGCGACCGGGTCAAGGTTTCCGGGACGTCGATCGGCAAGGGCTTCCAGGGCACGATCAAGCGGCACAACTTCAGTCGCGGGCCGATGAGCCACGGCTCGCACAACGTCCGCAAGCCGGGCTCCGTGGGCGCCTCCGCCACGCCGTCGCGTGTCTTCAAGGGCAAGCGGATGGCCGGGCACATGGGGGCGCGCCGCGTGACCCAGCCCGGGCTCGTCGTCCACGAGGTGGACGCCGAGCGGAACCTGCTCCTCGTCCGCGGCGCCGTGCCGGGCGCCAAGAGCGGGCTGGTGGAGATCCGGGGGGTCGACGGCTGATGGCCGTCAAGGCAGCAGTCCTCGGCGGCAAGGCCGCCGACGTGGCGCTCGACGCAGCTGTGTTCGAGGCCGAGGTCAACCCGCATCTCGTGCACGAGACCGTTCGGGCCGAGTTGAACGCGGCGCGCAGCGGCACAAGCGCCGCGAAGAGCCGCGGGCTCGTCTCGGGCGGTCGCTCGAAGCCCTGGCGGCAGAAGGGGACGGGCCGCGCCCGGCAGGGCACGACCCGCGCGCCGCAGTTCACGGGCGGCGGCGTCGCGTTCCCGCCCGGGCTGCGCAACTTCGAGGTCAAGGTGAACCGCAAGGCCCGGCGCGCGGCGCTCCGGGGCGCGCTGAGCAACCATGCGGCGAACGGCACGCTCGCCGTGCTCGATCCGAGCGGGTTCGAGGCGCCGTCGACGAAGCAGGCCGAGGCGCTGCTCGCCGGCTGGGGCAAGGACACCCCGGTGCTGATCGTCGCCCACGAGGACGAGGAGGCAGTCGTCAAATCGTTCCGGAATCTCGAGCGAGTGCTCGTGACGGTGCCCTCGGAGCTCGAGGTCGCAGCCGTCGTCTGGGCCCGGTCGATCGTCGTCACGGAGAGCGCGCTCCCGCTCGTCGAGCAGCGCGCCGGGAAGGCGGTGCCGGCGTGAGCGGCGGTCTGACGAGCGAGCAGATTCTCCTGACCCCCGTCGTCTCGGAGAAGAGCTACTCGGGGATCGCGGAGAACCGGTACACGTTCAAGGTGCACCCGGACGCCCACAAGACCCAGATCCGGCAGGCGATCGAGGAGCTGTTCTCGGTCCACGTCGAGCGCGTGAACATCGTCAAGGTGCAGGCGAAGCCGAAGCGCCGCGGCCTCCACAAGGGGACGCGGCCCGGCTGGAAGAAGGCGATCGTGCAGGTCCGCGCGGGCGAGACGATCGAGATCTTCGAAGGGGCACAGGTCTGAGCCGATGGCAGTGAAGAAGTACAAGCCCACGAGCGCCGGCAGACGTCAGATGGCCACCTCGTCGTTCGACGAGATCACGACGTCGACGCCGGAGAAGTCGCTGCTCGAGCCGCTCAAGAAGACGGGCGGACGGAACAACCGTGGTCGCATCACGACCCGCCACCAGGGCGGCGGCCACAAGCGGCGTTACCGGCGGATCGACTTCAAGCGCGTCAAGGACGGCGTCCCGGCGAAGGTCGCCACGATCGAGTACGACCCGAACAGGTCGGCGCGCATCGCGCTGCTGCACTACGCGGACGGCGCGAAGGCGTACATCCTCGCGCCGGTCGGGCTCCGCGTCGGCGCGACCGTCCAGGCGGGCGCCGGCGCCGACATCCGGCCCGGCAACGCGCTGCCGCTCGCCGACATCCCGACCGGAACCGTCGTCCACGCCGTCGAGCTCCGCCCGGGGCAGGGCGCGAAGCTCGCGCGCTCGGCGGGGTCGGGCATCCAGCTCGTCGCCAAGGACGCGCCGTACGGCGTCCTGCGCCTCCCGTCGGGAGAGATGCGGCGCGTGCTGCTCACCTGCCGCGCCACGGTCGGACAGGTCGGCAACACGGACCACGCGAACGAGTCGAGCGGGAAGGCCGGGCGCAGTCGCTGGCTCGGCAAGCGCCCGTCGGTGCGCGGCACCGCGATGAACCCGGTCGACCACCCGCACGGCGGTGGCGAGGGCAAGTCGAAGGGCCACCATCCCGTCACACCATGGGGCGTCCCGACGATCGGGAAGCGCACCCGGCGCAAGCACAAGGAATCCGACAAGTTGATCGTCCGCGGCCGCCGCCGCGGCAAGGAGCGTCGCTAATGAGCAGGTCTTCGAAGAAGGGGCCTTTCGTCGAGGAGCGGCTTCTCGCCCGGGTCGAGGCGATGAACGACGCCGGCGAGAAGCGGATGATCCGCACCTGGTCGCGGACGTCGACGATCTTCCCCCAGATGGTGGGTCACACGATCGCCGTGCACGACGGCCGCAAGCACGTGCCGGTCTTCGTGTCCGAGCAGATGGTCGGGCACAAGCTCGGCGAGTTCGCGCCGACGCGGACGTTCCGCAGCCACGCCGGTGACCGACAGGCCCAGGTGAAGAAGCGCTGATGGCGGCCACGGCCGACACGAAGACGACCGTCCGCGCGCAGGCGCGCTGGGTCCGCATGTCCGCCCGCAAGGCGCGGCTGGTGCTCGACCTGATCCGCGGCCGCACCGTTCCCGAGGCACGCACGGTGCTCGCGTTCACGCCGCGTGCTGCGGCGCGCGAGATCGACCGCGTGCTCGCGTCCGCGGTTGCCAACGCCGAGTCCGCCCACGGGCTCGACGGCGACGAGCTCGTCGTCCTCGAGGCGTACGCCGACGAGGGGCCGACGCTCAAGCGCTGGCGCGCCCGCGCGCGCGGTCGGGTGAACCGGATCCGCAAGCGCACGTGCCACATCACGATCGTCGTGGCCGAGAGCCCGAAGGCGGGACGGCCGCGCCCGCAGAAGCAGGCAAAGCCGGAGGCGGAGCAGACGCCGCAGCCCGAGGCCGAGGCGTCTGCGGAGACCAAGCCGAAGCGGCGGACGAGCTCGAAGAAGAAGGAAGGGGCGGCCGTCTAATGGGCCAGAAGGTGCATCCCGGCGGCCTGCGGGTCGGCGTCATCCACGACTGGAAGTCCAACTGGTGGACCGGCAAGAAGGAGATCGCCGACTACGTCCTCGAGGACATCCGGATCCGCGACCACATCAACGGCAAGCTCGCTCATGCCGGTCTCTCGGACATCCTGATCCGCAAGGACAAGCAGCGGATCACGGTCGACATCTACACCGCGCGCCCCGGCATCGTGATCGGCAAGTCGGGTGTCGAGGTGGATGCGCTCCGCAAGGAGCTCCACGCGATCACCGGCAAGTCCGTCCACATCAACATCAACGAGATCAAGCGACCCGAGCTCGACGCGCAGCTCGTCGCGCAGTCGATCGCCGAGCAGCTTCAGAACCGCGTCTCGTTCCGGCGCGCCATGAAGCGCTCGCTGGCCTCCGCGATGCGGTCGGGCGCGCAGGGCATCAAGATCCAATGCGGCGGGCGGCTCGGCGGCGGCGAGATGAGCCGCAGCGAGCGCTACACGGAGGGACGTGTTCCGCTGCACACGATCCGCGCCGACATCGACTACGGCTTCGCCGAGGCGAAGACGACCTACGGTCGGATCGGCGTCAAGGTATGGGTCAACAAGGGCGAGATCATGCCCGAGGGCTACGAGGGGTCGCTCGGGCGCGAGCGGATCTCCGAGGCCGACGGCTCACGCCGTCGGCGCGGGTCGAACACCGAGGGGCTCGGCGCGTCGCGCGAGAGCGGCAGAGGCCGCGGGCAGGATCGGGAGGGCCTCGGCCTCGTGCAGAAGCGCCGCCGACCCGGCGGCCGCGGCCGCGGGCTCAGGCTCAGGGTCAGGGTCGCCCCCCGCGCGACCGCGAGCGGGGCGCCGGAGCGGCGCCCGAGACGCAGGCGCCGCCCGCCGACCAGGCGCCCGAGACGCCGGTCGTCGAGCCGACGCCGCCCGTGACGGACGCGACCCCCGATGCGACGCCCGAGGGCGGTGACGCCTGATGCTGATGCCGCGCAAGTCGAAGCACCGCAAGCAGTTCCGCGGGCGGCGCGCCGGCTACGCGAAGGGCCAGCTCGACGTGCAGTACGGCGACTACGGGATCAAGTCGCTCGAGAACGGGTGGGTCACGAACCGCCAGATCGAGGCTGCCCGGATCGCGATGACGCGGAAGATCCGCCGCGGCGGCAAGGTGTGGATCAACCTCTTCCCCGACAAGCCGTTCACGAAGAAGCCGGCCGAGACCCGCATGGGATCGGGAAAGGGCTCGCCCGAGGGGTGGGTCGCCGTCGTGAAGCCGGGCCGCGTGATGTTCGAGCTCTCTGGCGTCCCCGAGCCGCTCGCGCGCGAGGCGCTTCGCCTTGCCGCCCAGAAGCTGCCGGTCAAGACGCGGTTCGTGAAGCGGGAGGCTGATCTCTTTGAAAGCTAGTGACCTGAGGGCGATGACCGACGAGGAGCTCGAGGAAAAGCTCGGCGAGAGCCGGCAGGAGCTCTTTCGGATCCGCTTCCAATCGGCAACCGGCGGGCTCGAGTCGAGCGCGCGGCTGCGCAAGACACGGCGGGAGATCGCCCGCATCCTGACGATCAAGAATGAACGGACGATGACGCATGGCTGACAAGAAAGCGAAGGACGCCGCCGCCGAGGCGGATGTGCCCGAGGACATCAAGGAGCCCCAGGCAGCCGAGGAGACCGCCGCGTCGGACGACACGGCGCCTGCGGCGGAGGCGCCTGCCGACGAGCCCGTCGCCGAGGCGACGGAGCCGGAGGAGCCGGCCGCCGGACGTGGTCGAGGAGCCGGCCGCCGCCGACGCGGACGACGAGCCGGTCGCCGCCGACGTGGTCGAGGAGCCGGCCGCCGAGGCCGAGGGCGAGACCGCAGCGGCCGCGGCACCTGCCACCGCCGAGCCGAAGCGCAAGAAGAAGCGCCTCCCGCGGGCGCTCCGCCCGGCGCGCACGAGGAAGACGCGCGAGCCGGCAGCCACCCGGAAGCCGATCGTCCGGCTCGAGACGCCCCTCCACGAGAGAGGCCGGCGGCAGGAGCGCCAGGGCACGGTCGTCTCCGACGCGATGGAGAAGACGATCGTCGTCCGCGTCGACGTGGTGAAGGCGCACCCGAGGTACAAGAAGGTCGTCCGGCGGAGCGTCAAGTTCCACGCGCACGACGAGTCGAGCCAGGCGAAGGTGGGTGACGTCGTCCGGATCGTGGAGACCCGCCCGCTCTCGAAGACGAAGCGCTGGCGGCTCGCCGAGGTGGTGGAGGCGGCGAAGTGATCCAGCAGGAGTCACGCCTCAAGGTGGCCGACAACACGGGGGCCCGCGAGCTCCTCTGCATCCGCGTGGTCGGAGGCTCGCACCGGCGATACGCCCGTGTCGGCGACGTGATCGTCGCTACAGTGAAGGCCGCAACGCCGCAGGGCACGGTCAAGAAGGGCGAGGTCGTGAAGGCGGTCGTCGTCCGGACGAAGAAGCCCTACGGCAGAGGTGACGGCACGCTGATCGGCTTCGACGAGAACGCCGCCGTCATCATCGACAACCAGATGAATCCGCGTGGGACGCGCATCTTCGGGCCGGTCGCCCGCGAGCTGCGCGAGAAGAACTTCATGAAGATCGTCAGCCTCGCCCCTGAGGTGCTCTAGAAGATGTCGGCAACGATGCGAATCAAGAAGGGTGACCTCGTCCAGGTGCTGAGCGGCAAGGACCGCGGCAAGCAGGGACGGGTCCTCGTCGCGCGGCCGCGCGAGCGCCGCGTCATCGTCGAGAACCTGAACCTCTCCAAGCGGCATACGAAGCCGCGCCCGATGCGCGACTCGACCCGCATGGGCGGCGCCAGCATCATCCCCGGCGGGATCATCGACAAGGCGATGCCGGTCGACGTCTCGAACGTCATGCTCGTCTGCCCGACGTGCAAGCAGCCTACGCGCGTCGGCGTGACGCTCAAGGACGTCAAGGGCGAGCCCGTCCGGGTGCGCGTCTGCAAGCGCGACGGCTGCGGTCAGGAGATCGACTGATGGCCACCGCGACGGAGACGATCGTGCCGCGCCTCAAGCAGCGCTACGAGGACGAGATCAAGCCCGCCCTGAAGGACGAGCTGGGCCTCGAGTCGGTGATGCAGGTGCCGCGCATCTCGAAGATCACGCTCAACATGGGCGTCGGCGAGGCGAAGACCGATGCCAAGGCGCTCGATGCCGCGATCGAGGAGCTGACGACGATTGCCGGGCAGCGCGCGCAGGTCCGCAAGGCGCGCAAGTCGATCGCGAGCTTCAAGCTCCGCGAGGGCATGTCCGTCGGCGCGCGCGTGACGTTGCGCGGGGCTCGGATGTACGAGTTCCTCGACCGGCTCGTCTCGATCGCGCTGCCGCGGATCCGGGACTTCCGGGGCCTCAACCCCGACTCCTTCGACGGCCGCGGCAACTACTCGCTCGGCATCCGCGAGCAGATCATCTTCCCCGAGATCGACTACGACTCCGTGCCGGCGATCCGGGGCCTCGACATCGCGATCACGACGACGGCGGAGACCGACGAGCAGGGCCGGGCGCTCCTGCGCGCGCTCGGCATGCCGTTCGCCTCCGAGAGAAGGGACTCGTAGTGGCCAAGACCTCGCTCCGCGTGAAGCAGAAGCGCCAGCCGAAGCACGGCGTCCGCGCCTACACGCGCTGCAACCGCTGCGGCCGGCCGCGCGCCGTGTTCCGCAGGTACAAGCTTTGCCGGATCTGCCTGCGCGAGCTCGCGCACGAGGGCGCGATCCCCGGCATGACCAAGAGCTCGTGGTGATGATGGATATCACCACGACCTCTTGGTTGATGTTGTTTGGTCGACTTCCGCAAGCGGAAGTCGACGGTGAGCTCGGGAGAGACGAATGCTGACCGATCCGATCGCCGACATGCTGACCCGCATTCGCAACGCGAACCGCGCGATGCACGACAGCGCCTCGATGCCGACCTCGCGGATGAAGGAGGAGATCGCACGCCTGCTCCACGAGGAGGGCTACATCAAGGGGTTCTCCGTCGTCGAGGCGACACCCGTGAACACGCTCGTGATCGAGCTGAAGTTCGGCAGGAACCGCGAGCGCGTGATCACCGACCTGAAGCGCGTGTCGAAGCCGGGTCGCCGCGTGTACGCGAAGAAGGATCGCCTGCCGCGTGTGCTCGGCGGGCTCGGCACCGCGATCCTGTCCACGTCGACCGGGGTGATCACGACCCGCCAGGCCGCCGAGCGCGGCATCGGCGGGGAAGTGCTCGCATTCGTCTGGTAGGGCATGAGCAGAATCGGCAGACAGCCCATCGAGGTTCCGAGCGGCGTCACCGTCGAGGTGTCGCCGGGCGGGAACGTCAAGGTCACCGGCCCGCTCGGGACGCTCGAGCAGAAGGTGCCGGCGCGGATGCAGATCACCCAGGACGACGGCGTCGTCACGGTCGCGCGTCCGACCGAGCGGGGCGAGGACCGCGCGCTTCATGGTCTGACGCGCACCCTCGTGGCCAACATGGTCGAGGGCGTCACGAAGGGGTTCGAGAAGCAGCTCGAGATCCAGGGGGTCGGCTATCGCGCGCAGCTGAAGGGCGCCGAGCTCGAGCTCTCCGTCGGGTTCTCGCACTCGGTGACGATCACGCCGCGCGAGGGCGTCTCCTTCGACGTGCCGCTGCCGACGCAGGTGATCGTCAAGGGAACGGACAAGCAGGTGGTCGGACAGACGGCCGCCGAGATCCGCAAGGTGCGCCCGCCCGAGCCCTACAAGGGGAAGGGAATCCGCTACCAGGGCGAGCACGTGCGGAGGAAGGTCGGAAAGCGCGCATGAGCACGTCGGTTCGCGAAGCACGCCTCCGCCGCCATCGGCGCGTGCGCGGCAAGGTCTCCGGGACGGCCGAGCGGCCGCGCCTCGTCGTCTTCCGCTCGAACAGAGGCATCTTCGCGCAGCTCGTCGACGACGAGGCCGGGCGGACGCTCGCCTCCGCGAGCTGGCTCTCGGAGCGCTCGTTCAAGGGGACGAAGACCGATCAGGCCGGCGCGGTCGGCAAGGCGCTGGCCGCCGATGCGAAGAAGGCCGGAATCGACACCTGCGTCTTCGACCGGGGCGGCTACCTGTACCACGGACGCGTCAAGGCGCTGGCCGAGGCCGCGCGCGAGGGAGGACTCCAGTTCTGACATGAGCGCTGTCGAAGTAGCCGAGTCGCGCGAGCTCAAGGAGCGCGTGATCGAGATCAACAGAGTCGCGAAGGTCGTCAAGGGCGGCCGTCGCTTCTCGTTCACCGCCCTCGTCGTCATCGGCGACGAGGTCGATCGCGTGGGCGTCGGATACGGGAAGGCGCGCGAGGTCCCGCTGGCCATCTCGAAGGCCGTCGACGATGCGAAGAAGAACCTCTTCACGGTGCCGAAGCACCGCGCGACGATCACCCACGAGATCACGGGCCGGTTCGACGCCGCCCGCGTGGTGCTGCGGCCCGCGAGCGAGGGAACCGGCGTGATCGCCGGCGGCGGGGTCCGCGCCGTGCTCGAGCTCGCCGGGATCCGCGACGTGCTGGCGAAGAGCCTCGGCACGACGAACCCGATCAACATGGCGCGGGCGACGGTCGACGGCCTCAAGCGGCTGCGCCGCCCCGAGGACGTCGCCAGGGCGCGCGGTAAGTCGATCAAGGATGTGCTGCCGTTCCGGCCGGAACCGCCGGCAGCCGTCGAGGCGGCTGCGGAAGCCGCTCCCGCCGAGGAGCCTGCGGCATGACGACGATCCGCGTCAAGCAGATCCGGAGCACGATCGGCCAGACCCGGGCGCACGAGGGCACGCTCCGCGCGCTCGGTCTCGGTCGCATCGGCCGCACCGCCGACCACAAGCAGAGCGCTGTACTCGACGGCCAGCTGCGCCACGTCGCGCACCTCGTGACCGTGACGCCGCTCGACGGAAAGGATGCGTAGGCCGATGGACGAGCTCAACCTCCATTCGCTCCGGCCGGCGCAGCCGCGGAAGGACCGCAAGCGGGTCGGCCGCGGCCTCGGGTCGGGCAAGGGGCGGTACTCGGGCCGCGGGATCAAGGGGCAGAAGTCCCGCTCGGGCTCGCACAAGATGGCCGCCGGGTTCGAGGGCGGGCAGATGCCGATCGACATGCGGCTGCCGAAGCTCCGGGGCAACACGTCCGCGGACGCGATGCCGATCGGGCCGTTCCGCACCTACAGCCAGCCCGTCAACCTGCGCGACCTCGAGGAGCGCTTCGCAGCCGGCGAGGAGGTGACCCCCGAGACGCTGAAGGCCAAGCGGCTGATCCGCAAGCTCTCTGTCGACGTCAAGATCCTCGGGATCGGCGAGCTGTCGAAGGCGCTGTCGGTGTCCGCCCACGGCTTCTCGAAGACCGCGAAGGAGAAGATCGAGGCCTCAGGCGGGACCGTCACCTGGCTCCGCGGCGAGCCCGTCGCGAAGAAGCCGAAGACGCGCGCGGCCAAGCCGCAGCCCGACGAGCCGGAGGACGCCCCGGCCGACGAGGCCGCGGAGACCGTCGAGGAGGCCTAGTCCCCACGCGGATCGCGGGGGAGCGCCCATGTTCAGCTGGCTCGCCAATGCCTGGAAGGTCCCGGAGCTCCGACGGCGCCTGCTCTTCACGGCGATGGTCCTCGCGCTCTACCGGCTCGGGTCGTGGATCCCGGCTCCCGGTGTCGACTCCGACGCGATCGACCAGTACCTCTCGAGCACCGGGGGCATCTTCAACCTGCTCAACCTCTTCTCGGGCGGAGCGCTGTCGCAGTTCTCGGTCTTCGCGCTCGGGATCATGCCGTACGTCACGGCGTCGATCATCCTGCAGCTCCTGACGGTGGTCATCCCGCGGCTCTCGGAGCTCCAGAAGGAAGGCGAGGCGGGGACCGCCAAGATCAACCAGTACACGCGCTATCTGACGGTCGTCCTCTCCGCCGCCCAGGCGCTCGGCTACGCCTTCCTGTTCAAGAACCAGGGCATCCTGCAGGCGAACGCCGGCCGGCTGGTCCTCATCGTCGTCACGCTGACCGTCGGCAGCGTGCTGCTCATGTGGATGGGCGAGCAGATCACGAAGCGCGGCATCGGCAACGGCATCTCGATCCTCATCTTCGCGTCGATCCTGACGAGCCTGCCGCTCGGTGTCGCCGCCTGGTGGAACGGCGGCCCGATGGAGCGGATCTTCTTCCCGCTCATCGCGCTCTCCGTCGTCGCCAGTGTCGTGTTCGTCCAGGAGGGGCAGCGCAAGATCCCGATCCAGTACGCGAAGCGGATGGTGGGCCGCAGGATGACGTCCGGCGGCTCGACCTATCTGCCGCTCCGCATCAACATGGCCGGCGTCATCCCGGTGATCTTCGCCGCCGCGATCCTCGCGTTCCCGCCGACCGTCGCGCAGTACTTCCCGCAGACGCAGGACTTCGTCAACACGTACTTCCAGCCGGGTAACTGGCTCTACCTCCTGGTCGAGGGCGCGATGATCGTGATCTTCACGTTCTTCTACACCGCGGTCCAGTTCAACCCGGTCGACCAGGCGGACAACCTCCGCAAGCACGGCGGCTACATCCCCGGCATCCGGCCGGGGCCGCCGACGGCGCAGTACCTCGACCGGGTGCTCACGCGCCTCACGCTGCCGGGGTCGCTCTTCCTCGCCGCCGTGGCGATCGCGCCGAGCCTCTTCATCCGCTACGGCGGCTTCTCGCAGGCAAACGCCCGCGCGCTCGGCGGGACGTCCGTGCTGATCGCGGTCGGCGTGGCGCTCGACACCATGCGGCAGATGGAGTCGCAGATGATGATGCGCAACTACGAGGGCTTCCTGCGGTGAACCTCCTCGTGCTGGGCCCGCAGGGCTCCGGCAAGGGGACGCAAGCCAAGCGAATCTCGTCCGCGCACGGCATCCCGCACGTCTCCACCGGTGAGATGTTCCGGTCGGCGATCGCCGAGGGCACGGAGCTCGGCCGCCGGGTCGAGCCGATCCTCGCGAGCGGCGAGCTCGTGCCCGACGATCTCACCGTCGCACTCATCCGTGAGCGACTCTCCGCGCCCGACGCGACAGACGGGTTCGTGCTCGACGGCTTTCCGCGGAATCTCGCCCAGGCGGAGGCGCTCGACGAGATGCTCGACGCCATCGGGCGGACGCTCGACGGGATCCTCTACTTCGACCTGTCCGACAAGCTCGCCACGGAGCGCATCCACGGGCGCGCCGTCGCCGAGGGGCGCGAGGACGACAGCGCCGAGGTCATCGCCCGGAGGCTCGCGCTCTACCACGAATGGACGGAGCCGGTGGTCGAGCGCTATCGGGCGAGCGGGAAGCTCGTGCCGCTCCACGCCGAGCGGCCGATCGAGGAGGTCGCGAGCGAGATCGAGAGCGCGCTGGGGCTCCTCGAGGACGGAGAGGCCGCGTGATCATCCGCAAGAGCGCGGCGGAGATCGATCGCATCGCACGGGCCGGGGCGCTGGTCGCCGAGACGATCGCCGCGGTCGGCGAGCGGATCGAGCCCGGCATCACGACGCTCGAGCTCGACCGGATCGCCGACCGTCACATCAGGGATCACGGCGGCGTGCCCACCTCGCAGGGGTACAAGGGCTACCCGCGCGCGATCTGCATTTCCGTCGACGACGTCGTGGTCCACGGAATCCCGGACGGAACGGTCGTCGAGGACGGCAGCCTCGTGACGATCGACGTGGGCGTGACGCTCGACGGATCGATCGCCGACAGCGCGTACACGTTCGGCGTCGGCTCGGTCGACGCCGAGTCGCGTCGTCTGCTCGACGTCTGCCAGGACGCGCTCGCGGCGGGGATCACCGAGGCGAGGCTCGGCAACCGGGTCGGGGACATCTCGCACGCGATCCAGACCGTGGTCGAGGGCGCCGGGTTCTCCGTCGTCAAGAGCCTCGTCGGGCACGGGGTCGGGCGCCACTACCACGAGGACCCCCACGTCCCGAACTTCGGCGAGGCCGGCAGGGGGCCGAGGCTGTCCGAGGGCATGACGATCGCGATCGAGCCGATGATCACGGTGGGAGGCCCCGAGGTCTGGCTCGCCGAGGACGGCTGGACGATCGCGACGACGGACGGCTCGCGCGCAGCCCACTTCGAGCACACCGTCGCGATCCTCCCGGACGGCCCCCGGATCCTCACGCCGCGCGTCGGCATCGCCGTCGAACGCGAGAGCCTTGCCGCGCTCGCGCGTCGCGCGCCCGCCTGAGCGACGCGTCGCCCGAAGCCTGTGGAGACGACGGTTTGCTACACTGCGCGGCCCGTGCGAAGGCCTTCGGGTGCGCGCGGATCTCATTATGAACACCCACGACGGGCAGGGCGCGAACCCTGCGCGAGGAGTCGGTTGGCAGTCAAGGACGAGAAGATCGAGGTCGAGGGCGAGGTTGTGGAGGCCCTGCCGAGCACCATGTTCCGCGTCGAGCTGGACGGCGGGCAAACGGTTCTCGCCAAGATCTCGGGGAAGATGCGCAAGCACTACATCCGGATCCTGCCGGGAGACCGGGTGAAGGTGGAGCTCTCCCCGTACGACCTCTCGCGCGGCCGGATCACCTTCCGTCTCAAGTAGCCGACCCGAACCCCAGGAGCCCACGTGAAAGTCCGTCCCTCGGTCAAGGCCATGTGCGAGCGGTGCCGCGTCATCAAGCGGCACGGGCGCACCATGGTGATCTGCTCGAACCCCCGGCACAAGCAACGGCAGGGCTAGGAGAATTCATTTGGCACGCATCGCCGGCGTCAACCTTCCGAACCAGAAGCGCCTCGAGATCGGCCTGACCTACATCTACGGGATCGGCCGCTCGACCGCGCAGAAGGTGTGCGAGGAGCTCGGGCTCGATCCCGACGAGAAGGTCAAGGACCTGACCGACGACGAGGTCACGAAGCTCCGGACCTACATCGACTCGAACCTCGAGGTCGAGGGCGACCTCCGCCGCGAGCGCACCCAGGCGATCAAGCGCCTCTCGGAGATCGGCTGCTACCGCGGCGTCCGCCATCGCCGGAACCTGCCGGTCCACGGCCAGCGCACGAAGACGAACGCCCGGACCCGCAAGGGCCCGAAGAAGACCGTCGGACGCGGGAAGAAGGCGAAGTAATGGCGCCGCCTCGCAAGTCCGCCACCCGTGGGCGCACCCGCCGCCGCGTCCGCAAGAACATCGCGATCGGCCAGGCGCACATCAAGACGTCGTTCAACAACACGATCGTCTCGCTCACCGACAACGACGGCAACGTCATCGCCTGGGAGTCCGCCGGCTCGGCCGGGTTCAAGGGCTCGCGCAAGTCGACGCCGTTCGCCGCCCAGGTGACCGCCGACAACGCCGCGCGCAAGGGAATGGAGCACGGCCTGCAGAAGGTCGAGGTCTTCGTCAAGGGCCCCGGCTCGGGACGGGAGACGGCGATCCGCTCGCTCCAGGCCGCCGGGCTCGAGATCATCGGCGTCAAGGACGTCTCGCCGCAGGCGCACAACGGCGTCCGGCCCAAGAAGCGGAGGCGTGGGTAAGTGGCTCGCGACACCGGAGCCAAGTGCCGTCAGTGCCGCCGCGAAGGGCTCAAGCTCTTCCTGAAGGGCGAGCGCTGCCTCACCGAGAAGTGCGCGATCGAGCGTCGCTCGTATCCGCCGGGTGAGCACGGGCGCGGCCGCATCAAGCAGAGCGAGTACCTGCTCCAGCTGCGGGAGAAGCAGAAGGCACGCCGGTACTACGGCCTGCTCGAGAAGCAGTTCCGCAACACGTACGCCAAGGCGTCGCGGGGGAGCGGACCGACCGGCGAGAACCTCCTGCGCATGCTGGAGACCCGCCTCGACAACGTCGTGTACCGCCTCGGCTTCGCCGGCTCGCGCGCCCAGGCACGCCAGCTGGTGCGGCACGGCCACTTCATGGTCAACGGCCGCCGCGTGAACATCCCGAGCTTCGGTGTCCGGCCCGACGACATCATCTCGCTCAAGTCGGGCAGCCCGGCCGAACCCATCGTCCGCGACGCCACGGACCTCACCGCTGCGGTGACGCCCTGGCTCCAGGCGGACCACGACGGGCTCACGGGCAAGATGCTCAAGTGGCCCGAGCGCGCCGAGATCGACACGCCGGTCCAGGAGTCACTGATCGTCGAGCTCTACTCGAAGTAGCGGCGAGCCCGCCCGCGCTTCGCGATCTTCGCCAAGAACCGCCCGAAAGGATCCCATGGCCACCCGTTCTTCCCTGATCGACTTCCAGATGCCGCGGATCGTCTCCGAGGACGCCGACGAGCGCTCGGGGCGCTTCACGATCGAGCCCCTCGACCGTGGCTTCGGCTACACGTTCGGCAACTCGCTGCGGCGCGTCCTGCTCTCGTCCCTCGAGGGCGCGGCGGTGACCGCTGTCAAGATCGAGGGCGTCGCGCACGAGTTTACGACGCTCCCTGGTGTCCGCGAGGACGTCACGGACATCATCCTGAACCTCAAGGAGCTCGTCTGCAGGCTCCACGGCGAGTCGCCCGAGATCGAGGTGCACCTCTCGAAGAAGGGCGCCGGCGCCGTCACGGCCGCCGACATCGAGGCGCCTGCCGACCTCGAGATCCTGAACCCCGACCTCGAGCTGGCGCACCTTGCGGACAAGGGCAAGCTCGAGATGACCCTCACGATCGGACGCGGGCGCGGCTACGTGCCCGCCGACCAGAACCGGGGCCCGGAGACGACGATCGGGGTGATCCCGATCGACTCCATCTTCTCGCCGGTGCGGCGCGTCTCGTACGAGGTCGACTCCGCCCGCGTCGGCCAGCGCACCGACTTCGACAAGCTTCTCCTCGAGGTCTCGACCGACGGCTCGATCGAGCCGAAGGAGGCGATCGCACGCGCCGCGGAGCTCCTCATCGAGCAGCTCACGATCTTCGCCGATCCGGCGCGGATCGAGGGTCTCGCGGATGCAGTGGCGGCCGCCGAGGCGGAGATGCCGTCGACGTCCCACGGCATGGAGAACTTCCCGATCGAGGAGCTCGAGCTCGGCGTCCGGTCGTACAACTGCCTGAAGCGGGTGGGCATCGAGACGATCGGCGACCTCACGTCGAAGTCGGAGAACGAGCTCGCCGCGATCCCGAACTTCGGTCGCAAGTCGATCGAGGAAGTGCGCGAGACGCTCGCTGCGCACGGGCTCACCCTCAAGGGCGAGGACCTCCCGCAGTAGCCATGCGCCACGCACGCTCAGGCAAGAAGCTCGGCCGCGACTCGGCGCACCGGAAGGCGCTGTACTCGAATCTCGCCGGTGCGCTCATCACGCACGGGCGGATCGAGACAACCGAGGCGAAGGCGAAGGCGGTGAAGCCGTTCGCGGAGAAGATGATCACGCTCGGCAAGCGCGGCGACCTCCACGCGCGGCGGCTCGCGATGGCCGAGCTCCGCTCGAACGACGTCGTCCACAAGCTGTTCTCGGACGTCGCCCCGCGCTTCGCCGAGCGGAACGGCGGCTACACCCGGGTGATCAAGCTCGGGCCGCGCCAGGGAGACGCCGCGAGCATGGCGCTCCTCGAGCTCGTGGACTTCGAAGCGACCGCGTAGGCATCTCAGGGCCGGGCGCCGGTTCTCCGGGCTATCCGCCCGGCGGTAGCCGCGAAGGGGCGGCCGAGGCTCTAGCCTTGACGTGTGCTGACGATCGTCGCGGTGGTCCTTGCGCTCACGGTGCTCCCCTCGCCGTGGGGCGTCGTCGCGATCCTCGTTGGCGCGGCGATCGACCTCGTCGAGGTGAGGTTCTTCGCCCGTTGGTCGAAGCGCCGTCGCGCCACGGTCGGGGCGGAGACGCTCGTCGGCCGAAGCGCCGTCGTCGTCCGTGCGCTCGCGCCGCGCGGCCAGGTGAGCATCGACGGCGAGCTCTGGGAGGCGCGCGCCGACGTCGAGGTGGAACCGGGGCGCTCCGTCGTCATCACCGGGAGGGACGGCCTCGTCCTCGACGTCGGCCTGGACGAGTGAGCGACGGTCTGTTGCCGGGTTCGCCCTCGGCGACGCTGCGCCTCACGCTCGAGTACGACGGAACCGGCTTCCGTGGATGGGCCCGTCAGCCCGGGCGACGGACCGTGGAGGGGGTGCTCCGGGAGGCGCTCGACGCGGTCCTGCCCTCCTGGAGCGGGCTCGCAGTCGCGGGGCGCACCGACGCGGGGGTGCATGCCACGGGGCAGGTGGCGAGCCTCGAGGCGGCGGGCGGGCCGCCGGTCGACCGGCTGGCCGAGGCGCTCAACACGGTGCTGCCGGACGATCTCGCGGTCGTCGCGGCGGCGGACGCGCCGCACGGCTTCCATGCGAGGTTTTCGGCCAGGGGCCGGTCGTATCGCTACGTCGTCGTGGCGCGCCGCGTGCGGGCGCCCCTGCGGGCTCGGCGGGCGCTCTGGTGGCCGCGGCCCGTCGATCTGCGGTCGCTCGAGGCGTGCGCGGCAGCCCTCGTCGGGGAGCACGACTTCACCGCGTTCACGCCGACGGAGACGCGGCACGAGGTCTTCACCCGCGAGATCCGGGCGGCGGCCTGGGAGCGCCGGGACGATGAGCTGCACTTCACCGTCACGGCCGACTCCTTCCTTCGGCACATGGTGCGGACGCTCGTGGGGACGATGCTCGAGACGAGCCCGTCGGCCTTTGCGTCGTTGCTCGGCGGCCGGCCCCGCTCGGAGGCAGGAACGACCGCGCCGCCCTGGGGCCTGACCCTCGAGCGCGTCCGCTTCTCCGACGATCCCTGAGCGGGCGGCCCGGCTACGATCGCCGACGTGCGAACCGTCGTCCTGTTCGACCTCGACGGCACCCTGATCGACTCCGGGCCGATCATCCTCGCCTCCATGCGCCACGCGTCGCTCACCGTGCTCGGCCGGGAGCCGGACGAGGAGGTCGTGCGCGCGGCCATCGGGGGCCCCGGCCTCGTCGCACAGATGCGCGACCTCGACCCCGACCGCGTCGAGGAACTCGTCGACGCCTACCGGGCGCACAACGAGCCGCTCCATGAGACGCTCGAGGCGTTCACGGATGTCCTCGAGCTGCTTCCGGTGCTCCGTGCCGAGGGGCGGACACTCGGGATCGTGACGGCGAAGCGCCTGCGGACGGTGCGGCTGGCGCTCGACCGCTTCCCGCTCCTCGACGAGGTGATGGACGTCGTGATCGGCGCGGAAGACACCGAGCGCCACAAGCCCGACCCCGATCCGGTCTTGGAGGCGCTCCGCCGACTCGGCGCCGATCCGGCGGACGCGGCCTACGTCGGGGACTCGCCGTTCGACATCCGTGCAGGGAACGCCGCCGGCGTGCTGACCGTCGCCGTCGGCTGGGGCGGAATCCACCCGGACGAGCGCCTGCTCCACGCCGGGCCGGATGCGCTCGTGCACACGGCCGAGGAGCTCCATGGCGCGCTCTGATCCGGCGGAGCGCGTCGCCGAGCTGCGCAGGCTCGTGGAGCACCACAACTACCGCTACCACGTCCTCGACGACCCGGAGATCCCCGACGCCGCCTACGACGTCCTCTACGACGAGCTGAAGGGGCTCGAGGCCGCCCACCCGGAGCTCGTCACATCCCATTCCCCGACTCAGCGTGTCGGCGGAAGCCCTGCCGCGGGCTTCACGAAGGTCGACCACCTCCAGCCCCTGGGCTCGCTCGAGAAGGTGACCACAGGCGAGGCGCTCGAGAAATGGGCTGCCGACGTCCGCAAGAGGCTCGGGACGGACGAGCCCGTCGCGTATGTCATCGAGCCGAAGATCGACGGGTCGGCCGTCTCCCTGGTCTACGAGGGCGGGGCCTTCGTGCGCGGGGCGACGCGGGGCGACGGCCGCCGGGGCGAGGACGTCACCCGCAACCTCCGGACCGTCGACGCGGTCCCGCTCAGGGTCAGGACGGTCGAGGGAGAGGCGCCTCCTCCTCTCCTCGAGGTGCGCGGCGAGATCTACTTCCCGCTCTCGGGGTTCGCGCGGTTCAACGACGCGCAGGTCGCCGCGGGGAAGAAGCCGGCTCCGAACCCTCGGAACGCGGCCGCCGGCTCCCTCCGGCAGCTCGATGCGGGCATCACCGCAGAGCGTCCGCTGTCGCTCTGGGTCTACGGCTCGGGTGCGCACGAGGGCGACCTGCCGCGGACGCAGTGGGAGCTTCTCGACTGGCTCCGCGCCCACGGGTTCCGGACGAACCCGCACGCGCAGCGACTCGAGTCGATCGCAGAGGTGGCCGCAGCATGCCGCGCGTGGGAGCAGCGCCGGTCGGAGCTCGACTACGAGATCGACGGGATCGTCGTCAAGGTGGACGACCTCGACCAGCAGCGTCGGCTCGGCGCGTTGCACGACCGGCCCCGGTGGGCGCGAGCGTACAAGTGGGCGCCGACCGCGGCGGTGACGACGCTGCGAAGGATCCACATCCGAGTGGGGCGGACGGGCGCGCTCAACCCGTGGGCGGAGCTCGAGCCGGTGCACGTCGGCGGAGTCACCGTCTCCAACGCGACGCTCCACAACGAAGAGGACATCAACCGCAAGGACATCCGCGAGGGCGACCTCGTCATCGTGCAGCGAGCGGGTGACGTGATCCCGCAGGTCGTGGGCCCCGCCGGGGAGCATGCGAAGGGCACGAAGCCGTTTCGGATGCCCAAACACTGCCCGCTCTGCGGGGTCGAGGTCGTGAAGCCCGAGGGCGAGGTCATGCACCGGTGTCCGAACCGGGCGTGCCCGTCGCGCGGGCTCGAGACGTTGATCCACTGGGTCAGCGCTGCGATGGACATCGAGGGCGTGGGAGAGCAGTTCGTGCGTCGCCTCTGGGACGAAGGGCTCCTCCGCTCGATGCCCGACCTGTATCGCCTCACGGCCGACCAGCTGGCGGCGCTCGACGGATACGGCGAGGTCTCGGCCGCGCGCGCGATCGCGTCCATCGAGGCATCGAAGGCGCAGCCCTTCTCCCGCGTGCTCTTCGGCCTGAACATCCCGAAGATCGGCTGGGTGCTGGCCCGGAACCTCGCCCGCCACTTCGGACGCGTCGACGCCCTGATCGCCGCGACGCAGGAATCCCTCGAGCTGACGGAGGGCATCGGGCCCGACCGGGCGGAGCTCGTCGCCGAATGGTTCGCCGAGGAGGAGAACGTCGCGCTGGTACGGGAGCTCGCCGCGCTCGGGCTCACGATGCGGTCGGGTGACGCCGAGGCACCTGTGGACGGCCCGTTGAGCGGGCGGCAGTACGTGATCACCGGAACGCTCGAGCGGTACACGCGGGACGAGGCGAAGGCGGCGCTCGAGGCGCTCGGCGCCCGCGTCTCGGACTCCGTCTCGAAGAAGACGGCGGGCGTGATCGTCGGCGAGAGCCCGGGCTCGAAGGCGCAGAAGGCGGAGAAGGCGGGCGTTCCGACGCTCGACGAGGCGGCCTTCACCGCCCTTCTCGCGGAGCGCTGACGCCTCAGCCCTGGCTCGTTCGCGCGCGCGACGCCGCGAGTGCCTGGACGAACCGGTCCTGCGCCGCCCGCGCCGACCAGTACGCGACGGGTGAGCCGTTCTGGAGGACCGCGAACACGATCGAGTCCTTCACGAGGCCGGAGAGCGAGCAGGCCAGATCGGTCGTTCCGGTCTTGCCGCGGACCACGCCGGCGAGACCCGGAAGCCGGCCGCGGAGGGTGCCGCTCTGCCCCGCCACCGCGAGCGACCCGACGAACGCATCGCGGATCTGCGGGTTTTCGAGACCGGCGCGGATGACCGCCGCCAGCGTCGCAGCCGTCATGCGATCGAGGGAGGAGAGCCCGGAGCCGTCGACGAGTCGGATGCCGGCGGTCGGGATCCGGGCGGCACGCATCTCGGACAGCACGACGGCGGCACCGCGCGCGCTCGTGCCGACCCCGCCGTCCAGGGTGCCGAGGTGCTTGAGCAGCATCTCGGCGGTGAAGTTGTCGCTGTCGCGGTTCATCGTCCGCACGATCGTGGCGAGCGGCGCGGAACGCTCCGTGGCGAGGACGACCGCGTCCGGCCCTGCTCGGCCGAGCCCCGGTCTCCCGTCGACGACGATCGTGCGCGCCGCGATCGCCTCCCGGAGCGAGCGTGCGGCCAGAAGCGGCGGTGAGAACGCCGGCCATCCCCGCGCGCGATCGACGACCAGCGCGGACAGCGGTGGCGACTCCCCACCGACGAAGTACGCCTTCCAGCCGGCACCGCCGCGGCGCTTGTCGAAGGCGGACTCGTCGCCGAGGATGCGCCCCGTGACGTGCCGGATCCCTCGCGCGCGTAGTGTCGCGGCCAGCCCCGCAAGGTCGCCGGAGGTGAGCGTCGGGTCGCCGTCGCTGCGCAGATAGAGGTTCCCGACCCAGACCGGCCCGGCGCGGCGGCCAACCCCGAGCACCTCTGTCGTGAAGCGGTGGTCGGGGCCGAGCCGGGTCAAGGCCGCCCACGAGACGGGGAGCTTCTCGTTCGAGGCGGGGTGGACGGGGCGCGTCGCGTTGTGGGCGAACAGCACCGTCCCGGTGCTCGCGTCGACCGCGATCGCCGACGTGCGCCCGAGAGGGACGGACGGCGCGCGCAGCGAGCTCGTGAGCCGGGAGACGAGATCGCCCGGGGCGGCGAGCGGCGCCGAGACCGCGGTCGCGGCGACGGCGACGCAACAGAGCGCAAGCCGGAAGCGCACGGCCGTTAACCGTAGACGGTGATCGTGACGGTGCGGCGTCCCCAGGCCCGAGCGGCGGCCGTGCTCGGCATCCAGAGGTCGATGATGGCGCCTCGGATCGCCGACCCGACATCCGCCGCCACCGCGGGCCCGTAGCCCGGCACGAACACCCGCGTCCCGAGCGGGATCACTCCGGGGTCGACGGCGATCACGCCGACCCCGACCGGGAGCCCGCTCGCCGTCCGGCCCGCGAGGTGGTACGCGACGGCGTCGACGACCAGCGAGCGCGTCCCGGCGGCGGGCGCCGGGGTTGCCGGCCCCCGGGTGGCGCCGGACGACCCGACCGGCGTCGACGGGACGAGCGCCGGCGCGCTCGACCGCGTAAGGCGCGTGGACGCTCGCTGGGCAGCCTGCGCCTGCTTGCGGATCGCCGCGAGACGCGCCCGCGTGACGCCCGCACGCCGCCGGATGGCGTCGACCGTCGCACGCTGCGCGGTCGCGGCACGTTCGCGCGTCGCGACGGCCGCCCGCGCCTGGTGCTCGACGACAGCCACGTCGTGTCGGAGGCGGGAGAGCACCGCGAGCTGCGTCTGGAGCGTCTGCGAGCGCACGCCGAGCTCGGCTGCGATGCCGCGATTCACGAGCGTCGTGCGCTCGAGCTCGTCGATCCCCGCCAGGATCGCCGGCAGCGAGCCGGCCCCCAGTAGGACGGCGATCGGGTCGGGCTCGCCTTCGACGTACAACCGGCGGAGCAATGTCGCGACTCTCACGTTGGTCGCTGCGAGCGAGCTGCGCACGACCGTCACGTGGCGGCGGGTGCGCGCCACGCGAGCATCGAGCGCACGGCGGCGCGACTCGAGCCGTGCGGCACCGGCGCGGGCGCGTGCGAGGCGCGACTCGGCGGCGTACAGCTCGAGCTCGGCCGAGCGCTGGGCGGTGGCGAGCGAGGCGAGCTCCGAGCGTGCTCCCGGCGCGCCGACCGACGTCCCGGCGGCCGATCCGAGGAGCAGAACGGCCGCGCACGGCACGAGGTATCGCCCACGCCCCCGCACAGGACCGGTGACCGTAGCACAGGAATTCCCGGCTGTTTGCAGATATTTTCGCGACGGTTGGGCGTGCAGACGTCGGATCGCGCTGCTAGGCTCCCCGACTTGTGGCCGGTGACCCCACCATCGGCGGGCCTGTCGACAGGCGAACGGGACGCGGCGTGACGTTCCTCGCAAGGCGGCCGGCTCCACTCCTCGTTGCGGCTCTGGCGGCGCTCTCGGCGTTCCTGCTCATCGCGATCGGGCCGGCGACGGCCGACCCGTCGATCGCCTCGAAGCGCCAGCAGGTGCAGGCCGTTCTCGCGCAGATCCAGGCGCTCGACTCGCAGCTCGGGCACGCGACCGAGTCGTACAACCTCGCGAACATCGAGCTGAGCCAGATCGACGCCGACCTGAAGACCAACGGTCGACATCTCGTGATCGCGCGCTCGAGCCTCGTCGCCGCACAGGGACACATCGCGCAGCGGCTACGCGCCCTCTACATCAACGGCGATTCCGGCGGCGCGGTCGAGGTGATCCTCGGTGCGAAGAGCCTCGACGACCTGCTCGACCGGCTCGACATCGCCGAGCGCGTCGGCGGGCAGGACGCGCAGATCCTCCAGGACGTACGACGCTTCCGCACCGAGGTGAAGCGCCGTGGCGTGAAGCTCCGCGCCGACCGCGTGCGGCAGACCCAGGTGGTCGCAGAGCGGGAGGCCCGCAAGCGCTCGATCGAGGGTCAGCTCGCCGAGCGACAGCGGCTCGCGGCGTCGATCAAGGACGAGATCGCCCGAATGCAGGCCGCGGAGGCGCGCCGGCAGGCAGAGCTGGAGCGGCAGGCGCGCGCGCGTCTCGAGGCTGCGGCGTCGGCCCGCGCCGCGTCGCGTGCGCAGGTGCTCGACTTCTCCTCGGGCCCCGCGATCGACTTCCCCGCGGACGGGACGACGGCAGCGCCGCCGGTGGTGTCGGCGCCTCCGGCGAAGTACGGCGGCGTCGTCGGGATCGCGATGCAGTACCTCGGGACGCCGTACGTGTGGGGCGGCGCGAGCCCGTCGGGGTTCGACTGCTCGGGCTTCGCGATGTACGTCTACGCGCAGCTCGGGATCTCGCTTCCGCACAATGCGGCCGCGCAGTACGGCTCGGTGGGCGCCTACGTCTCGCGTGACGAGCTCGAGCCGGGTGACCTCGTCTTCTTCGACGGCCTCGGCCACGTGGGGATCTACATCGGCGGCGGCCAGTTCATCCATTCGCCGCACACCGGCGACGTCGTGAAGATCTCGAGCCTCGACGACTCCTGGTACGCGTCGACCTACGTCGGCGCGAAGCGCGTCACCTAACTACGCCGCGCCGGTCCGCTCGGCCCGTGCCGCGCCGTCGGGTGCCGTGCCGTCGTACAGCTCCGCGACCTCGGCGGCAAAGTGCTCGAGCACGACGCGGCGGCGCAGCTTGAGGGTCGGCGTGACCTCGCCGCGATCCATCTCGAAGTCCCGCGGCAGGATCGCGAACCGCTTGATCTGCTCGAAGCGGGAGCGCTCGCGGTTGACGTCGTCGACGATGCCCGCGACCAGGTCGCGGACACGGGGATCGTCGGCAAGTGAGGTTGCGTCGCCGTCGATCCCCTGCGCAGAGGCCCACTTGCCGATCTCGACGGGATCGAGCGTGATCAACGCCGCCGGGAACGGCTTCCGGTCGCCGACGACGATCGCCTGCGAGACGAACCGCGAGGTCTTGAGGTCGTTCTCGAGGTTCTGCGGCGCGATGTTCTTCCCGCCGGCGGTGACGAGGATGTCCCTCTTGCGGTCGGTGATCGTCACGAAGCCGTCCTCGTCGATCGACGCGATGTCCCCGGAACGGAGCCAGCCGTCGTCTCCGAGGACCTCTGCCGTCGCCTCGGGCTCCTTGTAGTAGCCGGCGAACACTGTCTCGCTGCGGATCAGCAGCTCGCCGTCCTCGGCGAGTCGGAGCTCGAAGCCGGGCAGCGCCGGACCGACCGTGCCGAACTTGTGGCGCTCGGTCGTGTTCGTCGTCGCGGCCGTCGTGCACTCGGTGAGGCCGTATCCCTCGTAGATGCAGATCCCGATCGCGTCGAAGAACTCGGCGATCTCCTTCGCCAGCGGCGCGCCGCCCGAGATCGGGTGGCGCAGGCGCCCTCCGAGGCGCTCCTTCACCTTCGAGTAGACGAGCCTGTCCGCCAGGCGGTGCTGGAGGGCGAGCGTGACCGGGACGGAGTTGCCCTGCTGGCGCAGCGCGCTCTCCCGCCTGCCGACCCGCATCGCCCACTCGATCAGGCGGCGGCGCGCCCCCGTCGCCTCGGCGAACGTCGACGCCACTGCGGTATGCACCTTCTCGTACACGCGGGGCACGCTCGGGAGAATCGTCGGCCGGACCTCCGGCATCGCCCGGGCGACGTCCAGCGGGTCGGCCAGGAAGGCGATCGCGTAGCCCAGATACGGCCCGGAGAGGTGCATCAGGCGACCGAAGTTGTGGGCGAGCGGGAGGTAGAGGAGCATGACGTCGCCCGGGCCGCCCGCGTCCGGAAGGCCGTCCGCGGTCGCGACCATCGCGTAGTAGTTCCGGTGGCGGATCATGCAGCCCTTCGGCGGGCCCGTCGTGCCGGACGTGTAGATGAACGTGAACAGGTCCTCCTCGTCGATCGCGGCGACCGCGGCGTCGAGCGCGCCCGGGTTCGCCTCCGCGTACTCCCGGCCCTCCGCTTCGAGCGCCGGCAGGTCGGCGAACGTGAGGACGAGCCGCAGGCCGGGGAGCGACGATCCGGCCGCCTCGACCTTCGCGCGCTGTGTGTCGTCCTCGCAGAGGACGCCGACGGACTCGGAATGGGCCAGGACGTACTGCACGTCGCCAGGCGCCGAGTTCGCGTAGATCGCCGCGCCGACGGCGCCGACGTGCGCGAGCGCGAAGTCGAAGAGCGACCACTCGAGGGTGTTCCGCGCGAGGATGCCGAAGGCCTCGCCCTTGCCGACGCCGCGCGCGAGGAGGCCGTTTGCGAGGTTCGTGACCCGCTCCGCCGCCTCGGCCCATGGCACCTCCCGCCAGGTGCCGTCTTGCTCGACGAGGTAGCCGGTCCCCGTGTTCCGGGCAACGGCATCGCGCCAGAGGCGTGGAATCGTGCGGTTTCCGGGCATCTACGGGTCACTTTAGATGGAGGGGACGGCCCGTCGATCCCGAAGAACGGCGCTCCGCCCCTAGACTGGAGAGTCATGCGCGTCACGTGGAACGGTTCGCTGAGCTTCGGGCTCGTCAGCATCCCCGTCGGGCTCGCGCCTGCGACCAAGCCGGCGGCACGGCAGTCGGACGTCTCGTTCCGCCTGCTGCACCGCGAGTGCCTGACGCCGATCAAGCAGAAGCGCTGGTGCCCGAAGCACGACCGCGAAGTGGGCCCGGACGAGCTCGTCAAGGGCTGGGAGGTCGCGAAGGGGCAGTTCGTCGTCGTCGAGGAGGCTGAACTCGAGGCCCTCGAGCAGCACGACGACTCGCGGACGATCGACATCGAGCGGTTCGTCCCGCTCGCCGACGTCGATCCGGTGTGGATGGACCGGACCTACTTCCTCGTCCCCGGGGCGGCGTCCGCGCAGCGGCGGCCGTACAAGCTCCTGCTCGAGGCGATGGAGGAGGCGGGCGTCGGCGCGATCGGCCGCTTCGTCCGCTCGGGGCGCGAGTCGCTCTGCCTCGTCCGGACGCGTGGGAAGGGGCTCGTGCTCGAGACGATGTACCTCGCGGAGGACGTGTACTCCCAGTCCGAGATCGACGAGGCGATGGAGGAGACCGACGTCAAGAAGGCGGAGCTCGAGCTTGCACGTCAGATCGTCGACGGCCTCGCGGCCGAGTTCGATCCTGCCGAGCTGACGAGCGCGTATCGCCGCGACCTGCGGACGCTCCTCGAGGCGAAGCTCCGCGGGGAGGAGATCGCGGCGCCGGAGCCCGTGGCCGAGCCCGCGCCGGCGGTCGACCTCATCGAGGCGCTCAAGGCGAGCGTCGCCGCGGCCAAGGGCTCGTCGCCGCGGCCGACGCAGGCAAAGGCCAAGGCGAAGCCGGCTGCCGAGAAGCGTCCCGCCCGCAAGGCCGCCCGGAAGTAGCCCACACACGGAACGAGGGGCCGCAGCCCCTCGTCCACGAGTCGTGCGGCGCGCCGTTTCCTAGTGCGCGGCCGCCTGGACGACGCCGGCGGCCTGGAGCTGGGCCTGGAACAGGTACTTGTCGATCTTTCCCTGGTAGATCGGGACGCCTTCCGCGACACAGAGCCTGATGACCGCTTCGCGGTCCATGTTGAGCTCCTTCGCGAGCTCCTCGGGCGTCAGGTGATTCGCCATCGAGTTCCTCCCTCGAGCGACGAAAAAGCCCGCCGACGCAACTGCGTGCGGGCGGGCTCGATTCTCGCTCCTCCGTTGGCGGCGGGGGTCAACGGGCCCGCCTCCCGAAAACGTCCATGTGCCCCGAGGATACTCGTCCGGCCGGGCGGCGTGCAACGCCCTCAGACGGGGTTCCCGACGTCGACGTACCGCCAGTCGAGGCCGAAGCGCTCGGCGAGGTGCGACGCAAGCGCCTGCACCCCGAACTGCTCGGTGGCGTGGTGCCCGGCGGCAACGAGGTGGACCCCGAGCTCGCGCGCGGTGGCGGCGCTCGGCTCCTCCGGCTCGCCGGTCAGGAGCGCGTCGTAGCCGTCGTGCGAGGCGCGCACCAGGTCGTGGCCGGCGGCCCCGGTGGAGACGGCCAGACGCCGGACGGGGCGGTCACCGCCGCGCAGGACGAGCGGGGTGCGGCCCACGATCCCGGCGACCCGGCCCGCGAGCTCCTCCACCGGGACCGGGTCGATCGTGCAGCCGAGCCCGACAGATCCGAACGGTCCGATGGGCATCGCGCCGATCCGCGCAGCCAGCTGCGCGTTGTTGCCGAGCGTCGGGTGCGCGTCGAGCGCGAGGTGGTAGGCAACGAGCGACGCCTCCCCCCGGAAGAGCGCCTCGAGCCGTCCGCGGAGCCGCGCGTCGACGATGAGCGGCTCGTTTCGCCAGAAGAGACCGTGGTGGACGAGGACGAGCTCCGCGCCGAGCGCGGCCGACCGCTCGAACAGCTCGCGCGAGCTGGAGACGCCGCAGGCGATGGTCGTGACGTCGCTCGCGCCCACCACCTGGAGGCCCTGCGGGGCGAACTCGGGGAACCGCTCGACCTCGAGCAGCTCGTTCGCATAGGTGACGATCTCGTCCCGTGCCGCCATCGGCCGAGTCTACGGCCGGCGCCCGGAGGGACGCCCCACCGACCCACCCGGGGAACGGGTACCCTGAGCCGGCTCGGGGTGTGGCGCAGCCTGGTAGCGCGCTCCGTTCGGGTCGGAGAGGTCCCCAGTTCAAATCTGGGCACCCCGACTTTCCGCAAGGCAGGAGTCCGCGAAAGCGGATTCCTGCCTTGCGGGATCCCCGCCCGCGGCGGGGATCCCACCCCTGAAGGCGCCCGCTCTCGCGGTCGCAGCTGCCACGGCACCGGGTCGAAGTCGCTTCCGGCCCCGCTCGGCTCCGATCGGGCTCCGGTCGAGCCACGACGTGTGATCCTGTCACCGTGAGCGCTTCGATTCGGTACGCGCGCAGCGGGGAGGTCAACATCGCGTACCAGGTCACCGGTGGTGGCCCGTTCGACCTCGTGCTCGTCTCCGGCTTCTTCTCGCACCTCGAGATCGGCCGGGAGCATCCCGGCAACGCCCACTTCCTCGAGCGACTCGAGTCGTTCGCCCGACTGATCAGCTTCGACAAGCGCGGCACCGGCCTCTCCGACCGCGACGTCGGGCTCCCCGACTTCGAGACGCGGATGGACGACGTCCGCGCGGTGATGGACGCTGCCGGCAGCGAGTCCGCCGCACTTCTCGGCTACTCGGAGGGCGGTCCGATGTCCATTCTCTTCGCCGCCACCTACCCCGAGCGGACGCGCTCGCTCGTCCTCTACGGGACGTACGCGAAGCGCCGCGACCCCGACGAGGACTACCCCTGGGCGCCGACGTCCGAGGAGCGCGAGCGCGTTGCGGTCGAGCTCGAGCGGACCTGGGGCGAGAACGTCGACCTGTCGACGATGGCGCCGGGCGCGGACGACGAGCTCCGGGCGTGGTTCGGGAGGCTCGGCCGCGCGGGTCTCAGCCCCGCGGGCGCGCGGGACCTGATCCTGATGAACGCCAAAGCCGACGTGCGCGAGCTCCTGCCGAGCGTCCAGTGCCCAACGCTCGTGCTCCACCGCTCGGACGACCGCGACGCACGAGTGGAGGAGGGCAGGTACATCTCGGAGCGGATCCCGGGCGCCCGCTTCGTCGAGCTCCGCGGCGCCGACCACGTGCCCGCGATCGACCCGGACCAGATCGTCGACGAGGTCGAGGAGTTCCTCACCGGCTCGCGTCCGGCCCCGCCGTCGTACCGCGTGCTGACGACGATCCTGTCCACCGATCTCGTCGGCTCGACGGAGCGGGTGCAGCACCTCGGCGACGCGTCGTGGGCGGCGCTGCTCACCCGCCACGACGCGCTCGTCCGCGCCGAGCTCGCCCGCTTCTCGGGGGAGGAGCTCGACACGGCGGGCGACGGGTTCCTGGCGTCGTTCGACGGGCCCGCCCGCGCAATCCGCTGCGCGCTCGCGATCCGCGACACGCTCGAGCCGCTCGGCCTTCGCGTCCGCGCCGGCGTCCACACGGGCGAGGTCGAGCGACAACCGGGGGAGAAGCCGCGCGGCCTCGCCGTCCACCTGTGCGCGCGGGTCGCTGCGCTCGCGGGAGCCGGGGAGGTGCTCGTGAGCTCGACCACGCACGATCTCGTCGCGGGCTCGGGGCTCGCGTTCGACGACCGCGGCGAGTACGAGCTCAAGGGCATCGACGGCCGGCGGCGTCTCTTCGCCGTTCGCTGACGGAGCGCCCGACGACGTCGCACGTATCCTCGGCCCGTGCTTCGGGCGGTGCTCCTCGACGTCGACTTCACGCTGTTCCGGCCGGGACCCGAGCTCGGCCCGGAGGGATACGTCCGCATCGGCGCGCGGCACGGGCTGACCCTCGACCCCGAGCGGTACGAGGCGGCCCGGCTCGCGGCGATCGCCGATCTGCGGCTCCACCCCGAGCTCGTCCACGACACGGAGCTGTGGGTCCGCTTCACGGAGGACATCGTCGTCGGGATGGGCGGCGACCCGGTGCTCGCACGCTCCTGCGCGGTCGAGCTCGTGCGCGCGTGGGAGCGCCACGAGAACTTCTTCCTCTACGACGACACCCTGCCGGCACTCGCCGAGCTCCGGCGTCACGGGCTGCGGCTCGCTCTCGTCTCGAACGGCCAGCGCGACCTCGAGGAGTTCGCCCGCCACCACTCCCTCGACGTCGACGCGTGCGTCGGATCCCTCGCGCACGGGCGCGTCAAGCCGCACCGGTCGATCTTCGAGGCGGCGCTCGCAGCGCTCGGCGTCGAGGCCGCGGAGGCCGCGATGGTGGGCGACAGCTACGACGACGACATCGCGGGCGCCCGTGCGCTCGGGATGCGCGCGATCCTGCTGGATCGTGACGGTCTCCACGTCGACGAGCCCGATCGGATCGACACCCTCCTGGCGCTCCCCGCTGCCCTCGGCCTCATGTGAGCGCCGGAACCCGTTGCGCCCGGCCCGGGCGCGGGCCTATCCTGAACCCGAGTTGACTGACCGTTCAATCGCGCAGCGGCAGGCGGGAGCCGAGGAGAAGCGGCGGCAGATCCTCGACGCCGCCGTCCGCGTCTTCGCGCGCCGTGGCTTCCACACCTCGCGCGTGGGGGACATCGCGGAGGAGGCGGGCGTGGCGCACGGGCTGCTCTACCACTACTTCGCGTCGAAGGACGAGGTCCTGGAGACGGTCTTCCGCGAGAACTGGAGCGAGCTCCTCGCCCGCTTCGAGCAGGTCGAGGCGTCGGGCGAGCCGGCGGACGAGAAGCTCCGCGGGATCGTGAAGATCCTCCTGCGGACGTGGCGCAACGACCCGGACCTCGTCACGGTGATGGTCCGCGAGGTCGGTCGCAGCGCGCACCTCGCGAGTCAGGTCGACGTGATCGGTCAGGGCTTCGCGGTCATCGAGCGGGTGATCGCGCAGGGCCAGGCCGAGGGCGTCTTCCGGAAGGAGCTCGACGCGCGGCTCGCGAGCTGGATCGTGTACGGCGGCCTCGAGGAGATCCTCACGGGCTGGGTGTTGGGCAGGCTTCCCGACGGCGACGAGGAGGTCGCCCGTGCCGAGCGCACGATCGTCGACGTCGTCCTCGGCGGGCTCGGCGAGACCCCGGTCGCCGTCTGACGGCGGGGCCGGCCGCACGACGCTCGCCCTCGGGGCGGGCGCGCTCGGTCTCGCGTGGGCGCTGACCACCACCGCCGCGTACCTCCCGCCGATCCTCGGCGAGTACACGGAGTCGACGACGCTCGTCGGGCTCGTCCTGGCGGCGGAAGGCGTCTTCGCCCTGACGCTTCCGCTCGTGATCGGCCCTTGGAGCGATACGTTCCACACGCCGCTCGGCCGCCGCCGCCCGTTCATGCTCGTCGCGGTCGGCCCGATGACGTTCGCGCTCGCGCTGCTGGCGTTCATGCCGAACCTCTGGACGACCGCGCTGATGCTGAGCGCGCTCTTCTTCGCCTACTACGTCTACGAGCCGCCCTATCGCGGGCTCTACCCGGACGTGCTGCCCGAGAGCGTGTTCGGCCGTGCGCAGGGCGTCCAGCACGTTCTCCGAGGGGTCGCGATCGGCGGTGCGCTGATCGGCGGCGGGTACCTCTTTCACGCCTGGCACCCGGCGCCGTTCCTCGTCGCAGCCGGCGTCGTCGCGTGCGCCTGCCTCGTGCCGATCCTCCTCGTCACCGAGGACGGCGGCCACGGACGCGTCTTCGAAGGCGTCCGCACGTACGTCGCCCAGTCGTGGGGCGTCCTCCGCGAGAACCGGGACGTCACGACGTTCCTCGTCGCGAACACGGCGTGGGAGGGGACCTTCGCAGGCGCGCGGACGTTCGTCGTGCTCTACGTCACGGTCGGCCTCGACCAGCCGCTCTCGACGTCGACGTCGATCCTCGCGGCGGTCGCCGGCGGGTACATCGTCGCGGCGCTGGTCGCGGGACGGATCGGCGACCGGGTCGGGCTCGCGCGTGTCATCGTCGTGGCGTCCGTCGTCTACGGCACCGGGCTCGTCGCCGGAGGGCTGGGCACGAAGTGGCACACGTGGTACCTCGCGCTCATCTTCCTCGTGGCGATCGCGGGTGGCGCCGTGATGACGCTCGCCTGGGGGCTCCTCTTCAAGCTGATGCCGCCCGGGCAGCGGGGCGCGATCTCGGGGCTCGCGACGACGACGAAGGGGATCGGGCTCGTGATCGGGCCGCTCGCGGCCGGCGCGGTGATCGATCTCATGCGGCCGCGCCTCGAGGCGACCGAGGGCTACCAGGCGCTCTGGCCGGTGCTCGGGCTCCCGATCCTCCTCGTGATCCCGCTCGTCGCCCGGCTCATCCCGGCCGAGTCAGCGGCAGACCGGGCGTCCGGGGCCGAGGAGCGCGAAGCCCCACACGGCGTCGTCGACGACGTAGACGACCGAGCGGGGGCCTGATCCCCGGAGGACGTATGCGGCGTAGCCGCGGCACGCGATGCGGCCGAGCGGCCCGTACGTCGCCTCGAGACGAAGGGAAGGCTCGCCGATCCGGAGCCCGGCACTCGTCCGCCACCCGGGCGGTGCCCAGAGGGTGTAGACGGAGACCACCCGACCGTCGCGGAGCTCGACCGCGGCACCTTCCGGACGGAACGCGTAGCGGTTGAAGTAGAGCGTCTCGAGACCGCAGTCCCGGCAGCGGCCGAACGCGCGTCCCCAGGCTGCGACGACGTCCGCCCGGCTCGAGCCGAGCGCGATCCCGCCGAGCGTGCGGCCGGGGACGAGGACGCCCGAGTCGGGCGGCGCCGTGGCCGCGGCAGATGCTGCGGCAAGCGTCAGCGCGCCGACCCAGCAGGCTACGAGCCGTGCCGCCGCCTCGGACCACCTCCGCCCCGGCGCCGGGGCGGTCAACGCCCGAACGCGTTCTCGCCCGTGAGGGCCTGCCCCACGACGAGCGTGTGCACCTCGTGCGTGCCCTCGTAGGTGAGGACCGACTCCAGGTTGTTCATGTGGCGGATCACCGGGTACTCGAGCGTGACCCCGTTGGCCCCGAGAATCGTCCGGGCAGAGCGGCAGACCTCGAGCGCTCCGCGGACGTTGCCCATCTTCCCGAGGCTGACGTGCTCGGGGCGCAGCGTCCCGGCGTCCTTCATCCGGCCGAGATGGAGCGCGACGAGCGAGGCGCGGTTGATCTCGAGCGCCATCTCTGCGAGCTTCTGCTGCGTCAGCTGGAAGGCCGAGATGGGCTTGCCGAAGACGATCCGCTCGCGCGCGTAGTCGAGCGCCGCCTCGAAGCAGGCCCGCGCCGAGCCGACGGCTCCCCAGACGATCCCGTAGCGCGCCTCGCTGAGGCAGGACAGCGGTCCGCGCAGCGTCGTCACATCGGGAAACACCGCATCGCCGGGAACGCGGACGTCCTCGAGCACGAGCTCGCTCGTGACCGACGCGCGCAGCGAGATCTTCTTGTGGATCTCCGGCGCCGAGAAGCCCTTCGTGCCCGTCTCGACGAGGAACCCGCGGATGCCGCCGTCGTCCGTCCGCGCCCACACGACCGCGACGTCGGCGATCGTCCCGTTCGTGATCCACATCTTCGCCCCGTTCAGGACCCAGTCGGAGCCGTCGCGCCGCGCGTGGGTCCGCATCGAGCCCGGGTCGGAGCCGGCGTCCGGCTCCGTGAGGCCGAAGCAGCCGATCGCCTCGCCGGCGTGCATGGGCGGGAGCCACCGCTCCTTCTGCTCCTCCGATCCCCAACGCCAGATCGCGTACATCGCGAGCGACCCCTGGACGGAGACGGCGCTCCGGACGCCGGCGTCTCCGGCCTCGAGCTCACGACAGACGATCCCGTAGGCCACCGAGCTGGCGCCGGGCAGCCCGTAGCCCTCGAGGTGCATCCCGAGCAGCCCGAGCCTGGCGAGCTCGCCGAAGAGCTCGCGCGGCAGGATCCCCTGCTCGAACCAGTCCCCGACGTCGGGCAGGACGCGCTCCCGCACGAACTGGCGCACGGTGTCGCGGATCGCACGCTCCTCGTCGTCGAGCAGCCCGTCGACGTCGAGATAGTCGTGCGGGTCGAGCGCGGTGCGGGCCTCGGTCGTCGCCACGGTGTCCTCCCTGGGTCTCCGGCGCTGTGATTGTAGTGGCGCCCGAGCGCTGGACAGCGGATGACGCCGCCCGGATCATGTCCGCGTGGCGGCACGGACTGGACGCAGCATCGACGAGCTCCTCGCGGAGGCACGAGCGAGGATCGTGCGCTTTGCCCCCGAGGCGGCATGGGCGCTCTCCCTGGCGGGCGAGGCGCTGATCGTCGACCTCCGCTCGAGCGACGAGCGGCGGCGCGACGGGATCGTCCCCGGCTCGCTCCACGTCCCGCGGACCGTCCTCGAGTGGAGGGTCGACCAGGAGTCGGGCTGGAGCAACCCGGAGCTCGACGGACGAGAGCGACGCCTGATCCTCCTCTGCGCGCACGGCTACTCGTCGAGCCTCGCCGCGGCCATGCTCGTCGACCTCGGGCACCGAGAGGCCGGCGACATCGAGGGCGGGGTCGCCGGCTGGCGCGATGCCGGGCTCCCACTCTCGCCCGCGCCCGAGCCGCTCCTGGGCGTGCTCCCCGGCATGGCCCCTCCGGACGGGACGTGAGGCGATCGTCTTGCCCAGTACCCGGCCTGCCGCTAGCATTGACTGACTAGTCAATCGACGTCCCTGGGAGCACGAGATGGCGACGATGGAGACCGGGCTCGCGAACGGCGTGTCATTCGCGTTGACCGACGAGCAGAAAGAGCTCCGCGCGCTCGCGCGCGAGTTCGCGGCGAAGGAGATCCGCCCGAAGGCGGCGGAGTACGACGAGCACCAGACCCATCCGGCAGACGTCGTCGCCAAGGCACACGAGCTCGGCCTGATGAACCTCCACCTGCCCGAGTCGCTCGGCGGCCCGGAGCTTTCGGCGTTCGACGGGATGCTCGTCGGGGAGGAGCTCAACTGGGGCTGCTCGGGGATCGGGACCTCGATCGGCGCGAACGGACTCGCCGCCGGCCCGATCCTGATCGCCGGAACCGACGAGCAGAAGCGCGAGTGGCTTGCGCCGCTTCTCTCGGAGCCGATCCTCGGCTGCTTCGGCCTCTCCGAGCCGGGGGCCGGCTCCGACGTGTCGGGGATCCAGACGACCGCGGTGCGGAAGGGCGATGACTACGTCGTCAACGGCTCGAAGATGTTCATCACGAACGCGGGCCGGGCGTCGTGGATGGTCTGTTTCGCCTCCACGGACAAGTCCAAGGGCCACCGCGGGCTGACCGCCTTCGTGATCCCGATGGACGCCGAGGGCGTCACGATCGAGAAGCACCTCGACAAGATGGGCCAGCGCGCGACCGACACGTCGGCCGTCGCGTTCCAGGACGTCGTCGTACCCGAGGCGAACCGCCTCGGCGGTGAGGGCGACGGGTTCAAGATCGCGATGCAGACGCTCGACTTCACACGCCCGGGGACCGCGGTCGGGGCGGTCGGCGTCGCGCAGGCGGCGTACGAGCTCGCGATCGACTACGCGAAGGAGCGCGTGCAGTTCGGGATGCCGATCGCGATGAACCAGGGTGTGTCGTTCCTCGTCGCGGACATGGCCACGGAGATCGAGGCGGCCCGACTCCTCACGTGGCAGGCAGCGTGGATGATCGACCAGGGCTACGGCCGCAAGGCGACGAAGTACTCGTCGTTCGCCAAGCGCTTCGCCGCGGACACGGCGATGAAGGTGACGACCGACGCCGTGCAGGTGTTCGGCGGGTACGGGTACATCAAGGAGTACCCCGTCGAGAAGCTGATGCGCGACGCGAAGCTGTTCCAGATCTACGAGGGCACCTCGCAGATCCAGCGGCTCGTGATCGCGAAGGAGATCTTCCTGGGCTGACCTTGTTCGCGAGCGGGATTCCGCTCCCGCGGAATCCCGCCGCTCGATCCCCCGCCTGCGGCGGGGGCAGACCCCTGAAGGCGCCCGCTTCGCGGTCGCAACTCCCACTTCTGCTCTCGTGGCGTGTCGGTCAGCGCGCGAGCGCGCGCTGGAACGGCGGCAGGAACCCGGGCGCGACGCGTGCGTCGCCGAGCCAGCCCTGCAGCCGCTCGGCCTCCGCTCCGACCGCGTCCTCGGCCTCGGAGCCGACGTCCTCGAGCAGCTTCCACGCGATCTCACCGCTTCGCCGCTGCGCCCAGCCGCCGACGACGCGCCCGTCCCACCAGATCGTCGGCCCGGCGTTGCCGTTGGCGTCGAACACGGCTCCCCCGTGCGGGCCGAGGTACCAGTCGCGCAGCTTCCAGCCCATCGTCGTCGGGTCGAGCGTGGGGAGGAGCGCTGGCGGCGGGCGCGGACGGCTCGACGGGCTCCAGGTCGTCGGCGAGGACGTAGCCGGTCGAGCCGTCGAGCTCGACGACGTGGTGCGATGTGGCCGCGAGCGCCGCCCTCGCCTCGCGCGCCGTCCAACCCGTCCACCAGCGGATGTCCGCCTCTGTGGCGGGCCCGAAGGCATGCAGCCAGCGGTGGAGGAGCTCCGCCTGGGCCACGGCGGTGTCGATGTCCGGGCGGCCGTCGGGCGCGAGCGCCCAGCGGTACTGCCCGTTTCCCCACGACCCTCGCGGCCGTCCGCGCACGACGGCGCCCTCGGCCGCGAGCAGCGGAAGGATGCGCGAGGCGGTGCTTGCCTCGATCTCCCAGCGGGTTCCGATCCCGAGGCGGAGTTTTGTGCCGAGCAGCGGATCGTCGCGGGTGAGGTCCGAGGTAAACGCCTCGCCGCGCGCCGCGAGCGCGTCGAGCGTCGCGGCCGCCGCTTTGTCGATCCAGGCGGACGGGTCCTCGGCGACGCCGCTCTGCGCGACGAACTGCTCCAGCCGGCGCCGCTCGCGCGCGGCCACGGCCCGCGTGCACGCCGCGTCCACCACCGGCGCGAGCTCGTCCGGCACCACCCACAGCGTCCTGCGCATTCCGAGCATCCGAACGAGCGCCCGTTCCTCGTAGAGCGCCCGCTCGAGGTGTTCCGGCGCGAAGTCGCGCGTCCTCGCCCAGGTCGAGAGGAAGACGGTCGCAGCATCGGTCGAATGGAGCGCCACGACTGCACGCGCCGCCTCGACCGGGCCGGTCGCGCGGGCCGCCGGGGCAAGCCGATGTCGCAGGAGCAGCCGTGCGCGCCGCTCCTCCGCGTGCAGCCGTCGCATACCCGCGTTTTACCCCCGCGAGGCATAGGATCGCCGCGTGGCGCTCGAGATCGACCTCTCCGGCCGGGTTGCTCTCGTGACCGGCGGGTCGCGCGGGCTCGGTCGCGCGGACGCACTCACGCTGGCCCGGGCGGGGGCCGACGTCGCCGTCGCGGACATTCTCGTCGAGTCGGACACGACCGCCGCGGAGGCCTACGGGCCGCTCGCACAGGCGGCCGTCGCCCAGGGGATGGTGCACACGGAGTCGACGGTGGAGGAGATCCGGACGCTCGGACGGCGCGCCGTCGCCGTTCGTTGCGACGTGACCGACCGCGACCAGGTGGATGCCGCGGTGGCGCGCGTCGCGGAGGAGCTCGGCCCGGTCGACATCCTCGTCAACAACGCCGGCACGCTCGACCACGTCGGGCAGTTCCACGACCAGCGCCTCGAGCTCTGGGAGCGTGACCTCCGCGTCAACCTCACCGGGGCGTTCAACTGCGCGCAGGCGGTATGGCCGCAGATGAAGGAGCGGGGCTTCGGCCGCATCGTCAACATGGCGTCGGTCGCCGGGACGCTCGGCGGCTTCGGCCAGGCGAGCTACTCGACCACGAAGGCAGGGATCCTCGGCCTCACGAGGACGCTCGCGATGGAGGGCGGCCGCCACGGGATCACGTGCAACGCGATCGTCCCGGGGATCATCGGCACCGAGGCGTACCACATGGCGAATCCCGCGATGAACGAGCGGATCGCGAGCCGGACCGTGTTCAAGCGCCCCGGGGAGCCGCAGGACATCGCGAATGCGATTGCCTTCCTGTGCTCGGACCTCGCCGCCTACGTCACGGGCATCGAGCTGAACGTCTCGGGAGGCGTCGAGCTCTTCGTCTTCTGAACCGCGAGCCGCCCCGTCCGCGGCTACATTTCTGCTCGTGTCATCCGGCGCGTCCAGCGTCCCGGGTATGGCGCGCCGCCGACGCTCACGCCGCCTCGCGGTGCGCAGAGTCGTCCTCACGGTCGGCGTCCTCGCGCTGCTCGGGATCGTCGCGGCGACCCTTCTCGCGGGATCGCCGAGGCAGCTTGCCGCGGGGACGACGGTCGGCGGCCTCGACGTCGGCGGGATGGCGCCCGCCGCGGCGACTGCGACGCTCGAATCCCGTTCCGCCGGGTTGTCCCACGCCCCGGTGCAGTTCGTCGCCGGGGGGCGCACGTTCTCGGTCACCGCGTCGCAGCTCGGTCTACGGCCGGACTGGGCCGCGGCCGTGCGTAGCGCCGGCGACGCGGGACGAGGCTTCGGGCCCGTCCGCGGGCTGAAGCGGCTCCAGGTGAGGATCTTCGGGTCGGACGTCGACCCGCGCGTCGACGTCTACCCGTCCGCCGTGCGCTACACGGTCGACCGCATCGCCGCCGCCGTCGACCGGCCTGCGGTGGACGCCGCCCTCGCACGGCGCGGGCTCGCGATCGTCACGAGCCCGGCGCGCCCTGGTGTCCGGCTCGACCGGGGCCGGGCGTCGGCCGCGATCGTCGCCGCGCTCGCCTCACTCGAGCGCTCGGGCCCCGTGCGGCTCCCGGTTGTCCGTGCCGAACCGAAGATCACGGCGGAGCAGCTTGCCGCTGCGACGGCGGACGCCCGCACGGCGCTCTCCGCGCCGGTGACCCTCTCCGTCGGCCCGACCCGCTTCCGGCTCGCGCGTTGGCGGATCGCACAGCTCCTCGACCTTCCGAACGGCGGCGCCACGCGGGTCGCGATTGCGGGCCCCGCCGCGCAGAAGTGGCTCGCCACGGTCGCCCGCTCCGTCGACCGCCCTCCGAGCGACGCGACGTTCAGGGTCGTCTCGGGGGGCATCGAGGTCGTCCCGGCGCGGCCCGGGCGCTCGCTCGACGTCGACGCCGCGCTCGCGGCGATCCAGCGGGCGATCCTCTCCCCGACGAACCGGGCGGCGACGGTGGCGACGGCGACGACCGAGCCCAACCGCTCGACGGCGGACGCCGATGCAATGGGGATCACGGGCATCGTCGGCTCGTACACGACGACCTACGGCGGCACACCGGGCCGGCTGCACAACGTCAAGCTGGTCGCCGACCTGATCGACGGCGCCCTGGTCGCCCCCGGCTCGCGGTTCTCGTTCAACCAGACGACCGGAGAGCGCAACGCCGCGAAGGGCTTCGAGGAGGCGCCGGTGATCATCAACGGCGAGCTGGAGAGCGGGATCGGCGGCGGCGTGTGTCAGGTCTCGACGACCGTGTTCAACGCCGCGTTCGAGGCCGGACTCTCGATCGACCGCCGCACGAATCACGCGCTCTACATCAGCCACTACCCGCTCGGGCGCGACGCGACGGTGAACTACCCCGACATCGACCTCGTCTTCACGAACGACACGGAGAAATGGCTCCTCGTGCGGACCTTCGTCGGCGCGGGTTCGCTCACGGTGAACATCTACGGGACGCCGCAGCACCGCCGGGTCGAGACGGAGACCGCGCCGCTCGTCGTCGACGGCAAGGTGCCGTGGAAGCGGGTCGACGACGACACGCTCTTCAAGGGACAGAAAGTGGTCGAGCAGTGGGGCGCGCCGCCCCGGTCGACCAGCGTCACGCGCCGCGTCTACCGGCCGGACGGGACGCCGCTCTACAACACGACGTGGCGCTCGTACTACGTCGGCGAGCCGACCGTCGTCCGGCTCGGCACGAAGCCGCGGCCGAAGGTGGAGAAGCCCGCGAAGACGGCGAAGCAGACGGTCACCGACGGCGGGGCGGCCGCCGCGGGAGGCGCGGCAAAGCCGACGGAATCCGCTACGACGTCCGCGGACGCGCCGACGCCTCGGCCCTGAGGATCTCCTCGACGAACCAGTCGGGCACGCGCGTCGGCCGGTGCGTCGCGGCGTCGACGGTCGCGTGCGTCGTCCACCCGTGGGCGATTCGCTCGCCGTCCCGCTCGACGACGTACTCGTAGCGGAAGCGGGCTCCCCTGATCTCGGCGCAGCGGACGCCGATCGTCAGGACGTCGTCGAACACCGCCGCCCGCCCGTACTCGAGGTGGACGCCGGTCGTGAGCGCCTCGATGCCCCGGTCGCGGATGGCCCGATAGCCGCCGGCGAAGGCGGCCAGGTAGGCGACGCGAGCCTCCTCGAGCCAGACGACGAAGGACGCGTGGTGGGCGATGCCCTGCGCATCCGTCTCGGCGAAGCGCACTCGCACGCTGTGTGTGAAGGCGGGACCGTCCATCGAGCCGGACATATACCCCGCGCCTAGGATGGCTGCCGTGGGAACCGCGGCGGAGCTCGCCTCGCTGATCGGCGGCCGCGGCCCGGCCGTCGTCCTCACGGGCGCGGGCATGTCCACCGAGAGCGGAATCCCGGATTTTCGCTCGGCGACGGGAATCTGGGCGGAGGTCGATCCGTTCGAGGTGGCGTCGATCGACGCGTTCCGTCGCGATCCGCGCCGCGTGTGGCGCTGGTACGGCCCGCGGATCGCCGGGCTCCTCGCGGCCGAGCCGAACGCGGGTCACGTCGCTCTCGCCGCGCTCGAGCGCGCGGGTCACGTCCGCGCGGTCGTCACGCAGAACATCGACCTGCTCCACACCCGCGCGGGGACCCGGGACGTCGTCGAGGTCCACGGTTCGATCGCGCGCTTCCCGTGCCTCGCCTGCCACGCGGAGCAGCCGCTCGCCGCGGTGCTGGCCCAGCTCGAGACGCGCGAGGCCCCGATCTGCGAGGGCTGCGGCGCCATCCTCAAGCCGGGTGTCGTCATGTTCGGCGAGCTGCTCCCCGTCGCGGCGATGGAGCGAGCGGCGATGCTCGCACGCGAGGCGGGCCTGCTCCTCGTCGTCGGGTCGTCGCTCCAGGTCTGGCCCGTCGCGGGCCTGCCCGCGGACGCGGTCGGAGCGGGCGGGGCCCTCGCGATCGTGAACCTCGAGGAGACACCGTACGACGCGGAGGCGGAGATCGTCGTGCGCGGGCCCGCGGGTGCGACGCTGGCGGAGATCGCACGTGCGCTCGATGCGACGTCGGAGAACGCGTAGTATGACCGCGATGGCGACGACGAAGGACGACGCAGCGAAGGCCGACGATGTGATCGCACGGCTCGCGGGGAAGGGCGAGGAGGCGATCCGGCGGATCGCCGACCTCCCGGGGGGCCAGCGCGCGCTGGAGGCCTTCAACGACCTCAAGCTCCGGGTGGACGACCTCTCGCGGAAGGTGCGGGGCGTCGACGAGCTCGAGAAGCGCGTCGCCAGGCTCGAGAAGGACGTCGCCGCGCTCAAGCGAGCGCAGAAGCCCGACGCCGCAGCGAAGCCCTAGGCGACACAGCGGGGCAGCCGGTGTCCGACTCGACGTCGGACACCTCGTTTGCGCGGGTGGGCCGGTGTCCGACTCCTAGTCGGACACTTCCGTCCGCGGCACGCGCAGCCGCATCGCCCGCGGGAGGACCTCGAAGGTGATCGGCGTCGTGCCGGGCTGCTCGCCGTCGAGCTCGATCGGCAGCGGCACGTCGCTCGTCACCGTGACGGTCGCGCCGCGCAGCAGCTCCGCCTTGGGGTGCGGCAGGTGCGTCCCGCGGTACATCTTCGGCACGGTCGTGACGAGGTCGCGCTTCGTCACGTCCCCGATCGTGAGAACGTCGAAGAGCGCGTCGTCGGGCTTCGCCTCGGGGCAGATCTCGAGGCCGCCGCCGAAGAACCGCCCGTTCGCGACCACGACGTCGAACATCGGCCCGGCGCGCCGCTCTCCGTCGACCGTCACCTCGACGTTTGCCGCCGCCCACCCCGAGAAGACCGCGAAGATCGCCCAGAGGTAGGACGCCTTGCCGCCGAGTGCCTTCGTCGTCTCGTTCGCCCGCTTGGCGATCGCGCCGCTCATCCCCGCGCTCGCGACGTTCGCGAAGACTGCGGTTCCGTCTGAGCCGTCCCACGCGCGGTACGACGCGCGCCCGAGATCGATCGTACGGACGTCTCCCGCCACGCCGACGCGCGCAGCCTCCTCGACTTGCCGCGGGATGCCGAACGTCCGCACGAAGTCGCAGCCCGTGCCGCGGGCGAGCACGGTCACGTCCGGGGCGTGCGGGAGCCCTGCGAGGCCGTTGGCGACCTCGTTGACAGCTCCGTCGCCGCCGACGACCACGAGCCGTTGCGCCCCACCGAGCGCCGCCTCGCGCGCGAGCTCGGCGAGGTGCCCGGGCCGCTCGCTGAAGAGCGTGTCGCCGGACAGCCCCGCCGCGGCCGCCTGCCGTGCGATCTCGGGCCAGCGCCGCCCCGTCGAGCCGTTGGCCGACGCCGGGTTGACGAGGAAGATCGTCTCTGCGGGCGCCATCCCGGCTCCGAGCGCGACCGGGTCGCTAGCCGGCCGTCGCCACGTGCAGCGCGAGCTCGGTCATCTCGTCGACCGCCGCACGCATCGCCTCGTCGGTGATCCGGACGAACTCGCCCTCGACGACGACGTCGGAGACGATCAGCAGACAGGCCGTCCGGATCTTGCGAAGGGCCCCGAGGGTGAAGAGCACGGCCGCCTCCATCTCCACCGCGAGAATCCCGCGTTCCGACCAACGGCCCGCCAGCCCCTGATCGGGCTGGTAGAAGATGTCGCTCGACACGATCGGGCCGACGCGCACCGGCTTCCCGAGCTCCTTGGCCTGGTGCACCGCCTCGTGGACGAGTCCGAAGTCGGCGGTCGGCGCGTGCGGCTCCCCGAGGACGTAGTGCGTCGACGTCGCGTCGGCGGGGGTCGAGGAGAGGGCGACGATCAGGTCGCCCATCGTGAGGTCGGGTTGGAGCCCACCGCAGGTCCCGACCCGGACCAGCTTCTGGACGCCGAGCTGGTGGAGCTCCTCGATCACGATCGCGGCGGACGGGCATCCCATGCCGCTCGACTGGACGGACACCGGACTGCCCTTGAATGTGCCCGTGTAGCCGAGCATCCCCCGCTCGGAATTCCGCTGCACGACGTCCTCCATGAACGTCTCGGCGATGTATTTCGCCCGGAGCGGGTCGCCGGGGAGGAGGCATGCCTCGGCGTAGTCGCCCTGGTTCGCGCGCACGTGGATCGGCATGGCGGCGAAGCCTACGGCTTCCGCCCCTAGAGTGTCGATGGCATGCGCGCGCGCCTGGTGGAGCCGTCGACGGAGCAGATCCTCTCCTACTGCGCCGACGACCCGGTCGAGCGCGTGTTCCTCGAGGACGTCGCGCGACGCGAAAGCGGCCGTTTCGCCGCGCTGGAGAACGGCGACAGCGGTCTTCGCGCGCTGTGCCACCTGGGGACGAACGTCGTGCCGTCCGGCAGCGGCTGCAGCGCGTTCGCCGAGGTGGCAGCGCGGGTGTCGCCGCGGATGCTGATCGGCGAGCACGACGCTGTGACCGAGCTGTGGGAGGCGGCGCGCCGCAAGCTTCCCCGGCCCCGGGAGAACCGGATGGGTCAGCCGGTCTACGTCTCGACCGCGCCTCCTGAGCCGGGCGGGACGGGCCTTCGCGCGGCGACGAGGGCGGATCTCGACCTCCTCGTCCCGGCCTGCGCCCGCGCGCACCACGAGGAGCTCGGCGTCGATCCGCTGCGGCGCGACCCGAACGGCTTCCGCTGGCGGACCCGCGCGCAGATCGAAGAGGGACGCTCGTGGATCTGGGTCGAGGCGGGCGTGATCCGCTTCAAGGCGGAGGCGTCGGCCTGGACACCGGAGGCGGTGCAGCTCCAGCAGGTGTGGGTCGACCCGCCCGTGCGACGGAACGGGTATGCGGCGCGGGCCCTTCGCGACCTCATCCGTCTGCTGCTCGAGGACGTTCCCGCCGTCTGCCTCTTCGTGCGCGCGGAGAACGCCCCCGCGATCGCCCTCTACGAGTCGGTCGGCATGGAGCACGTGCTCGACTACCGGAGCGTGCTGTTCTGAGGCGGCTCCTGCTCGCCCGCCACGGGCACGCCCGCTCCAATGCCACCGACCGCGTCAGCTCCGTCCCGCCGGGCGAGGGGTTGTCCGAGACGGGCGTCCGGGAGGCGGCGGCGCTGGGCGAGACGCTCGCCGCCGTCGAGATCGACCTCGGCGTCGCCACACGCCTCGTGCGGACGCAGGAGACGCTGGAGCTCGCGCTCGGCTCCCGCGAGACCGCGCGGCTCGTGCTTCCCGCGCTCGACGAGATCCGCTTCGGCGCCTTCGAGGGCGGCCCGCTCGCCGACTACCGGGCATGGGCGTGGAGCCACGAGCCGCAAGCCGAGTGCCCGGGTGGGGGCGAGAGCCGCGCCGAGGCGGCGGCGCGGATCGCCGACGCCCTCGACGTCCTGCTCGCGCGCGAGGAGGACGTCGTCCTCGCGGTCTCGCACGCCCTCCCGATCCGCTACGTCGTCGACGCATCGGACGGGGTCTTCCCCGCCGCGCGCATCGGCAGGGTGCCGCACGCCGTGCCGTTCGCGCTCGAGGCGGACGCGCTGAGGCTCGCGGCCGAGACGCTCCGCGCATGGGCTGCCACACCCCGGTTCGCGGACGCCACCGGCGAGGCGTCGGTATGAGTCGGCGATGCGGCACACTCACGCGGTGAGCGTCCGTGAGCGCGTCGAGGCGCACATCCGCGTCCACGACCTCGTCGACCCCGGCGGGGACGTGACGTGCCTCGTCTCGGGCGGCGCGGACTCGACGTGCCTCTGGCACGTCCTGCGCGACCTCGGCTACCTCGTCCGCGCGGTGCACGTCCACCATGGGGTTCGCGGCGCCGACGCAGACGCGGACGCGGAGCATTGCGCGGTGGCATTCGGCGCGGAGATCGTCCAGGCGCCCCCCGCCGGCACGGAGGCAGAGCTTCGCAGCGTCCGCTACGCGCTCACCGAGGGCCGAGGGCTCCGCGCGACGGGGCACACGGCGTCCGACCAGGTCGAGACCGTCCTCTATCGCCTCGTCTCCAGCGGGTCGACGCGTGGGATCCCCGTCCGGCGGGCCGACGGCGTCGTCCGGCCCCTGCTCGCCCTCTGGCGGGAGGAGACGGAGGCCTACTGCCGTGAGCAGGGTCTCTCGTGGCGCGTCGATTCGACGAACGCCGCCACGAAGCGCGGCCTGATCCGCATGCGGCTCCTACCGCTGCTCGAGGAGCTCGATCCGCGCGCGCGCGCGAACCTGCTCGCCCTCGCGAGCGCCCGGCCGCGCCTCCCGCGCGCGCTCGAGGCGTCGCTCGTCGAGCTCCTCGCGTCGCGTGACGGGACGCGTGCCGTCGACCTCGCCGGAGGCGTGCGGGCGGTACGCGCCTACGACACGCTCCTCCTCGAAGGCGCCGTCACGTGGGGCCCGTGGCGGCTCGAGACCGACCGGCCGGGTCTCGTCGTCCGCGGCCGCCGCCCCGGGGACCGCCTCGCAGGGCGATCCCGTAAGGTGCAGGATGTGCTCGTGGACGCGAAGGTGCCGAGGGGCGAGCGGGATGGATGGCCGCTCGTCGCCACGGAGGAGGGCGACGTCGTGGCGGTCGTCGGCATCGAGGAGGCACCGGGCTGGGAGGGAGCCGTGCGGGCCGTGCGGGAGACCGGGCGGACGTGACGTCCGTGCACGCGGACGTCGGCGAGGTCCTGATCGAACAGGACGCCCTTCGGTCGCGCGTCGAGGAGCTCGCGGCCGAGATCTCGGCCGACTACGAGGGTCGGGACCTTCTCCTGCTCGGCGTCCTCAAGGGCGCGATCTTCTTCATCTCCGATCTCATGCGCGAGCTGACGGTGCCGTGCGAGATCGACTTCATGGCCATCTCGAGCTACGGCGCCGGCACGGACTCGTCGGGTGTCGTGCGGATCCTCAAGGACCTCGAGATCAACATCTCGGGCCGCGACGTCCTCGTCGTCGAGGACATCATCGACTCGGGCCTGACGCTGTCGTACCTGCGGCGCACGCTCGGCGCCCGGAAGCCGGCCTCCCTCGAGATCTGCGCGCTGCTGACGAAGCCGGAGCGCCGCGAGGTCGACGTGCCCGTCCGCTACGTCGGCTTCGAGATCCCGAACCGTTTCGTGATCGGCTACGGGCTCGACTTCGCCGAGCGGTACCGGAACCTCCCGTACATCGGTGTTCTGCACCCCGATCTCGTGCCGAACGGCATCTAGCAGGCCTTTTTCGGCGGAGCTTCGTGTTGCCGGCACGTTGAGACGCCCCCTCTGGGGTCTGGAAACCCCGGTGCACGCTGCTACCCTCCGGATACGTGAACCGATTCTTCCGCAGCGCGCTCTTCCCGCTGGTCGTGATCGTGCTGCTCGTCTACCTGGCGAGCCAGACACTCATGCCGCGCCGCGACGGCAGCGAGAAGATGACGTACTCGCAGCTGATCCAGGCGACGAAGAACGGAGACGTCAGCGAGGCCACGTTCTCGCCGAACCGCCAGTCGATCACCGCGGTGCTCGACTCGGGGCAGAAGGTGAAGGTCAACTACCCGTCGCCGCAGTCTCAGGTGCAGTACCAGAACGTGCTCGAGGAGCACAACGTCAAGTTCGACTCGAAGGGGATCGGGACGAGCGCCTGGTGGGCGCTCATCACGGGCTTCCTCCCGTTCGTGCTCCTGATCGGCTTCTGGATCTTCCTGATGAACCAGATGCAGGGCGGCGGCTCGAAGGTCATGAGCTTCGGCAAGAGCCGCGCCAAGCGGATGTCGCCCGACTCGCCGAAGGTGACGTACAAGGACGTCGCCGGCGCGGACGAGGCGGTCGAGGAGCTCCAGGAGATCAAGGAGTTCCTCGAGAACCCGAAGAAGTTCCAGGCGCTCGGCGCGCGCATCCCGAAGGGCGTGCTGCTGTACGGGCCGCCCGGCACCGGCAAGACCCTGCTCGCGCGCGCGACCGCCGGCGAGGCGGGTGTGCCGTTCTTCTCGATCTCCGGCTCCGACTTCGTCGAGATGTTCGTCGGCGTCGGCGCCTCGCGCGTCCGCGACCTGTTCGAGCAGGCGAAGCAGGCGAGCCCGTGCATCATCTTCATCGACGAGATCGACGCCGTCGGCCGCCATCGCGGCGCCGGGCTCGGCGGCGGCCACGACGAGCGCGAGCAGACGCTCAACCAGCTCCTCGTCGAGATGGACGGGTTCGAGCTCAAGGACAACATCATTCTCATCGCGGCCACGAACCGGCCCGACATCCTCGACCCTGCGCTGCTGCGCCCCGGCCGCTTCGATCGCCAGATCGTCGTCGACCGTCCCGACCGCAAGGGCCGCCAGCAGATCCTCGAGGTGCACGCCAAGGGCAAGCCGCTCGACAAGCAGATCGACCTCGACGTGCTCGCGGCGGCGACGCCCGGCTTCACCGGCGCCGATCTCGCGAACGTCATCAACGAGGCCGCGCTCCTCGCCGCCCGCCGCGGCGAGAAGGTGATCGGCCAGAACGAGCTCGAGGAAGGGATCATGCGCGTGATCGCCGGCCCCGAGAAGAAGTCGCGCCTCTTCTCGGAGAAGGAGCGGAAGATCACCGCGTACCACGAGATGGGCCACGCGCTCGTCGGCTACTACCTCGAGGGCACCGACGAGGTGCACAAGATCTCCATCGTGTCGCGCGGGCAGGCTCTCGGCTACACCATCTCGCTCCCCGCGGAGGACCGCTACCTGACGACGAAGGGCACGCTGATGGACCAGATGGCGATGACCCTCGGCGGCCGTGCGGCCGAGGAGCTCGTCTTCAACGAGGTCACCACGGGCGCCGCCAACGACATCGAGCGGATCACCTCGACGGCGAAGCAGATGATCATGCGCTTCGGGATGAGCGAGAAGCTCGGCCCGCGCGTCCTCGGCCGCAACCACGACATGCCGTTCCTCGGGCGCGAGATGGGCGCCGAGCCGGACTACTCGGAGGAGATCGCGAAGGAGATCGACGACGAGATCCGCCGGGTGATCGAGGAGGCGCACGACAAGGCGACGACCGTCCTCCGCGACCACATGGACGAGCTGCACCAGCTCTCGGCGATCCTGATCGAGCGCGAGACGATCGACAAGAGCCAGTTCGAGCGGCTGCTCCAGGGCGAGAGCGAGGAGTCGATCTTCGCGGAGGACACGCCGCCTCCGGCCGCGGAGGAGCCCGAGCCGGAGCCGGAGAAGAAGCCGCAGCTCAAGCCGTCGCCCCGCCCGCTTCCGGGCGCGGCGATGCAGCCGCCGCCGGATCCCGCGGCGTCCTAGGAGGGATCCGTCGAGCGCGCCAGTCGTGGCGCGGCGAGCACGACGGCGAGCGCCGCGAGCGCCCCGGCGGCTTCGATCGCGAGCCCCTGGACGCGCGCGAGGTCGGCAACCGCGAGCAGCGCCCACGCCAGGCCGAGTGTCCCGATCCCCGCAGCGGCGATCCATCCAGGGCGCCGCCACGCGTTTCCGGGCTCGTCGCGGGCCCGTCCGGCGAGCTCGCGCGCCCAGCCGAGGGTCTCTCCGACGACCACGAGTGCTGCGGCGACGCCCGCCGCGCGCGTGTCGAGCGGCGGCTCGTCGATCAGGAGCAGTGCGGCGTAGGCGGCGCCGATCGCACCGAGCGCGGGAGCGGTCGCGGCGGGCGCCACGACCGCGGCGGCGGTGAGGAGCGAGCCGAGGACGCCGAGGGCGGCAACCGGCAGCGCCGCATCGTCGCCTGCAGCGATCGCCAGCCACGCCGTCGTCGCCAGTGCGACGGCGACGGCGGCGGCGCCCGCGGCTACGGCACGAGACGGGCGTGGCGCCGGAACGCTCTCACCCCCTCCAGTGCCGCTTCGACGGTCGTCTCGCTGTCCAGGGTGGCGACGGCGGCACCCAGCCGCTCGAATCGCCCGCGGAGGTCTGATCCGCTGCAGCCGCCATAGCCGCAGGGCCGCCACGTCGACGCGGTCGCGACCCGGCTCGAGGTACGGCTCGGGCGAGATCTCGAGGAGGACGAGGTCGTGGCCCCGGGCGCGCAGGTCGAAGAGAGCGCCGATCGACCGCTCGTCGAGCAGCGGGGTGACAGCGACGACGAGGGCGCGCGGTGGCAGCGTCCGTGCGGGGATGACGTCGACGTCCTTCCACGCGTAGCTGAACTCGACGCCCGTCTCGAGCAGCGCGTCGACCAGCCGGTACTGCTGGGCGAGCCCCGCGCCGGGCTCGAGCCAGCGCACCACGCCGCCGAACGCGACGAGCCCCACGCGGTCGCGGCGCTCGAGGAAGCGTCCGGCCACCGTCGCCGCAGTGCGCACCGCACGCTCGAGCGTCCCCTCGTCGGACGTCCTCGCCTCGGCAAAGCTGTCGAGGAAGATCACGACGTCGGCGTTCCGCTCCGGGTGCCGCTCGTCCACCACGAGCGAGCCGCGTCGCGCGGTGGCGCGCCAGTTGATCGAGCGGACCCGGTCACCCGGGACGAACGGGCGCGTGTCCGCGAACTCGAGGCCCTCTGCGCGGAGGCGCGCGACCTCGGATCCGGTCGCGGCCTGCGTGTGGGCGGGGGAGAGCAGCCGGCGCAGGCGCTCCGGCGTCGGGTAGATCCGCAGCGGTCGACGCCGGTCGAGCCGTCCCTCGAAGCGGACGAGGCCGACCCGGTCGCGCGTGCGGAGCCATATGTCGCCCACCTGGACGGATGACCATCGTGCGCAGCGCAGGCGAAGCTCGAGCTCTCGCTCCTCGTCCGCCGCCAGGTGGAGCGCGACCGGGCTCGGGGCCTCAGGCACGAGTGCGTCGGGAAGCGCGAGGCCGATCTCGAGCCGGTCGACGGACTCCTCGGCGCGGACGGTGAGGATCGCCTCGACGACGTCGCCCTCGAGCGTGCGCTCGCGGTCGACCTCCAGCCAGACGCGGAGACGAGGCGGTCGCGCGCGGACGCCGAGCGCGACGAGCACCGCGAACGGCGCAGCAATCGCTGCCAGCTCCGTGCGCCTGAGGGCGAGCGCCGCGACGAGGCCGGCCGCCGCCAGGAGCGCGTACGCCCCGAGGCGGGCGTCGGCCGCGCGCGTCACCGCGTCTCGGTCGCGGGGGTCGGGACCTGGTCGAGGACCTCCTGCACGACGTCCGCACCGGTCCGGCGCTGGACCCAGAGCTCCGGTCGCAGGACGAGCCGGTGGGCGAGCGCGGGGATCGCGACGTTCTTCACGTCATCGGGCGTGACGAAGTCACGCCCCGCGAGCGCGGCGCGGCAGCGCGAGAGCTTGACGAGGGCGAGCGAACCGCGCGGGCTCGAGCCGACGGACACGCTGGGGCTCTCCCGCGTCGCGCCGACGAGCTCGACGACGTAGCGGCCGATGCTCTCGTCGACGTGAACGGCTTCGATCGCCTGCTGCATCTCGAGGAGCGTCTCGCGGTCGATCACGGGTCGGAGCTCGACCTCGTCGACGCGGCGTTCGAGACGTCGCGCGAGCATCTCCCACTCCGCGTCCGCCGAGGGGTAGCCGAAGCCCGCGCGGAGCAGGAAGCGGTCGAGCTGCGCCTCGGGGAGCGGGTACGTGCCCTCGTACTCGATCGGGTTCTGCGTCGCGAGGACGAGAAACGGCGGCTCGAGCGGGCGCGTCTCCCCGTCGATCGAGACCTGACGCTCCTGCATCGCCTCGAGCAGGGCCGCCTGGGTCTTCGGCGGGGCCCGGTTGATCTCGTCGGCGAGCAGGATGTTCGTGAAGATCGGGCCGGCCCGGAACTCGAACTCCGCGTCGCGCTGGTTCCAGATCGACGAGCCCGTCACATCGGAGGGGAGCAGGTCCGGCGTGAACTGGACGCGCGCGAAGCGAAGCCCGGTGACCTCCGCGAACGACCGTGCGGTGAGCGTCTTCGCGAGCCCCGGGACGTCCTCGAGGAGGACGTTGCCGTCGGCGAGAAGCCCCGCGAGAACAAGCTCGAGGCGGTCGCGCTTGCCGACGACGGCCCGTTCGACCTCGTCGAGGACGGCGCTCGCGCGCTCCGCGACCTCCTCTAGCTCCACGCCACGCGCTCCAGGGCGTCGAGCGCGCGCTCGATGGTGGCGATCGTCAGGCCGGGGGCCGTGCGGTCCTCGGGCGGTTGGGCATCCGGTCGGACGATCGCCCAGACGTCCGGCCCGAGCAGCGCCTCGGCACGTCCGGGGTTCCGGTCGAGGTCGACCCCGCGACGGGCGAGGAGCCCCGCCGAGACCTCACGTAGGTCGGGGCGGAGCCGGAAGTGGACGTCGAACGCCGTCCCGGTCGCCAGGGTCACCTCCCGCTCGACACGGTCGAGGGAGGCCGGCCGGGCGCGCGTCGGCCTGGTCGGCGCGAAGGCTGCCTCGAATGCCGACGGGCGGCGCGGCAGCTCGCGCCGAAGGTGCCGCAGCGCCGCTGCGAGCGCGAGCGCGAGCACCGCGACCAGCACGATGTGGCCCACGAGCCCGGCATGGCCGGGGAAGACGACGAGCAGCGCGCCGGTCGAGGCCGCGAGAGCGACGCCGTAGGAGACCGGACGGCCAAGCCGTCTCACGCGGGCGCCCCCATGGGCAGCGCCGCTGCGCGCAGGGCATCTGCCGCGAGCTCCCGCTGGACCTGCTCGAGCGTGTCGATGGCCTCGTCTTTCATCTCGGGGCGCACATCGTGCCCGGAGAAGCGCGCCCAGGCGAAGAGCGCCGTCAACCGCGCCGCCGAGCCCCGCGAGACCGGGAGGTCGGCGAGCACGCGTACGAGGTACTCCTCCGGCGCCTCGGCAGGCGCGCGCGCGAGACCGGATGCAGCGAGAGCGCGCTCCATCCGGCCGTATGCCCTGATCACCGCCCGGCGAGCGTCGGTCTCCGCGCGCAGGTCGTCGAGGGTCTCGGCGAGCACGTCCGCGAGGGCCTCCTCCGGGGCCGTCGGCGGCGGGCCGAGCGTCGAGCGGCGGCCGCGCGCGGCCAGCCACCACGCGGCGAGCGCAAGGGCGGCAAGCGCGCCGACCGCCAGCACCGGCCAGAGCGCAAACTGCGGCTCGTACGCCGAGGACGAGGCGCTGTCCGTGCCGCTCGCTCCGGCGTCGCGTCCGAGCGACGGTGGCCGAAGCCGGCGCTCGACGCTCCCGCCCAGCACCCGGACGGCGAGCCCGAGGAGCCCGAGGCCCACCAGCAGCGTGATCAGTGATCGGAGCGTGCTCGGCCGCTTGCGCGCGACGCCGTCCAGTTCGCGGCGACCGAAGACCGACACCATCACGACGACCAGCACCGTCCCGAGCGCCATCGCGACGACGAAGAGGCTGACCGCAGTGTCCAGGAGCCCCTCGGACGGCCGGCGTGCGCCGATCGCGCCGTGCGGGACCGACCCGCCCGACGCGATCGCGACGACCGCGACGAGTGCGACGACCGCCAGGGCGACTCCGAGCGTCCCTCGCGTCGACCCGCCGGGGCGGCGCGCGTTAGCGTCCATGCCCGATGGGACGAACGATCGGGATGGAACGTTGGCGCCGGCCGACGGTGATGGGCGTCGTGAACGTCACGCCGGACAGCTTCTCCGACGGCGGAGCGTACGACTCTCCGGAGCAGGCGGCCGAGGCGGCGCGGCTGATGCTGGCGGCCGGAGCCGCCGTCGTCGACGTCGGCGGCGAGTCGACGCGTCCGGGCGCGGAGCCCGTCTCGCCCGACGACGAGCTCCGCCGCGTCCTCCCGGTGCTCGAGCTGCTGGGCGGCCTTCCGGTGTCCGTCGACACGTCGCGCGCGGAGGTCGCCCGCCGCTCGCTCGCGCTCGGCGCCGTCATGGTCAACGACGTGACTGCCCTGCGGCGCGACCCGGACGTCGCCGGCGTCGTGGCGGACGCCGGGGCCGATCTCTGCCTCATGCACATGCAGGGAGAGCCTCGCACGATGCAGGCGGCGCCGCACTACGAGGACGTCGTCTCCGAGGTCGCCTCCTTCCTCGAAGAGCGGCTCGCCTACGCCGTGGCGGCAGGCGTTCCCGAGGAGCGCATCTGCCTCGACCCGGGTATCGGGTTCGGCAAGACGCCCGACCAGAACCTCGAGCTCGTACGGCGCCTCGACCGGATCGTCGGGATCGGCCGGCCGGTGCTCGTGGGGCTCTCGCGGAAGTCGACGCTCGCCCGTGTCACGGGCGGGTCTGGCGCGCGGGTGGCGACCGACGCGGCGTCGGTCGGGGCCGCGGTCGCCGCCTTCGACCGGGGCGCATCGCTCTTTCGCGTCCACGACGTCCGCCTGCACGTCGAGGCGCTCGCGGTCGCCGCCTCCGTGGAGCGGGGGAGCGTCGAGCCGTGAGAATCGAGCTCCAGGGGATCGAGCTCTTCGGGTTCCACGGCGTCCTCGAGGAGGAGCGGCGGGACGGCCAGCGCTTCCTCGTCGACGTCGACCTCGACTATCGCGACGCGACCGCCGGGGCGTCCGACCGCATCGAGGACGCGATCGACTACCGCGACGTCGTCGCCTCGGTCCTCGAGGTCTCCGACGGCCGCGCCTACCACCTGCTCGAGGCGCTCGCGTCGGCGCTTGCCGACACGCTCCTCGCGAGATTCCCCGTGGAGCGCGTCCGCGTCCGCGTGCGGAAGCCCGATGTCGTCCTGCCGCGTCCGGTCGACCACGCCGCCGTGGTCGTCGAGCGGAGTCGCTAGCGCGCCGCGGCGGGGATCTTCGCCGACCCCATGGCGAGCGAATACGAGGCGTCGAGCGCCCTCACCCCCGGCTTCACGACGACGTACCCCCAACGGCCCTTGCCCGTGTTCGCGAACACGAGGCGCTCATGCGTCCCCTTCGTCGTCGCGAGCCCGAGCCGGCCATCCTTCGCGAACCGTCCGACCACGGTCCTTGCGGCGGTCGAGTAGAGCGCGAGGTCGCCGTCGGTCGACGCCGTGAGCGTCGCCGTGACGCGCGCGCGGGCAGGGAGCCAGACGCGGTACACGTCCTGCGGGTCCTCGTAGCGGTCGATCCGCCCGGCGACACGCGACGAGCGCTTCGTCGCCGTCGTGAGAGCGGGCTGCTTGGAGAGGTAGTCGTTGGCGTTCGGGTCGACCTCGTCGATGTCGTCGTTCGGCTCGTACAGATCGCGGACCGGCGTGGGCAGGGCGAGGGCGGCAGCCACGTTCAGCATTCCGAAGCCCGACGAGGAGTCACGGCCCGCCGGTGCGATGTCCGTGGCCGAGCGACGGAGGATCTCGGCGACCTGCCCGGCGTTCAGATCGGGTCGGGCCGTCCACACCCATGCGGCCGCGGCGGCCACCATCGGAGACGAGAAGCTCGTCCCGGACTCCGGGCGCCAGTCGTTGCCGAGCGCGCTGGCGACGATGATGTCGGCGCCGGGAGCGGAGAGGTCGACGTAGTTCGAGCGGCTCGAGAACGAGGTGATCGCGCCGCGCGAGTCGGTCGCGGCGACCGTCGTGACGTGCGGGTAGGCGGCGGGGTAGCCCAGGGGGCTGCCCCGGTCGCCGTCGTTGCCCGATGCGGCGACGACGAGCGAGCCGGACGCGACCGCCTCGCTGACGGCGAGGTCGATCGAGAGGTCGCTCGCGTCGGAGCCGAGGCTGAGGTTGATGACGCTCCGTCCGGCGCGCGCCGCCGCGAGGATGCCGCCCGCGATCTCGCTCGACTCGAGCTGCGTGCCGTCGCCCTTGGCGGCGTCCCACGAGCGGAGGATGGCGCGCGGGTAGATCCCCACGACCCCGACGCCGTTCGTCGGCGCCGCGATGACGGACGCGACCATCGTGCCGTGCTCGCCGCCGAGCGGCGCGGGCTCCTGCGGGTTCAGCGTGATCGTGTCGGGGCGCCCGAGAAACTCGGCATGGCCGACGTCGAGCCCGGAGTCGACGATCGTCACCGGGACGCCGGGGCCGGGTGGCGTCAGGCCGGAGACGCCGATCTGCGACAGCCACCATTCCCCGGGCTGCAGCGGGTCGGGCGTCGTCGTGTCCGCCGTCGTCGCGACCGTGTACGTCCGCTCCTTCTGCGCGAAGACGAGCGCGTGGTGTGCGCGCAGCGTTGGCAAAGCCCGCGTCGCGAGGCTCGGCTCGAGCCGCCACAGGCGTAGCGCGGCGTCGACCCGACTGGCGCCGGCGCGCGTGAGCGCGACGGCCTCCGTGCGATCGGCGGCGGGGGTGAGCTGGACGAGCGTCGCGGGACCGGTCGCCGGTGCGGCGGCTGCAGCAACCTGGGTTGCCGCGAGCGCCAAGCCGAGGAAGCCGATCGCCAGTGCGATGCGCCGCGTTGAGGTCGAGAGGAGCACGGGAAGAAGGCCCCATGCTCGCGGCGTTTCGTGAGAAGACCATGGGATTCGGATTAAGGCGGTGTTACGTGCCCGCGCTCCGCACCTCACGGCTACGGTCGGGGCATGCGTGCGTACATAGGGCTCGGGTCGAACCTCGGCGACCGCGAGACGGCGATCCGCCGAGCCGTCGGGTACCTCGACGAGGTGGACGGCATCGCCGTGACGGCGATGTCGGCATTGCGCGAGACCGACCCATGGGGGCCCGTGGAGCAGCCGCCGTTCCTGAACGGCGCCGTCGCGATCGACACCGGCCTCGATCCGCGCGTGCTCCTCGACGTCCTTCTGGACGTCGAGCGACGCCTCGGTCGCGACCGGGGCGAGAGCAGCAAGCGATGGGGCCCGCGAACGATCGATCTCGACCTCCTGCTGTACGACGAGCGGGTCGTCGAGGAGCCCGGTCTCGTCGTGCCCCACCCGCACCTCCACGAGCGCCGCTTCGCGCTCGAGCCACTCGTCGAGCTGGCTCCCGATGCGCTCGTTCCCGGGAAGGGGACCGTGACGGCCCTTCTCGACGAGCTCCTCGCCGACCAGGCGGGATGAGCCGGCAGTTGCCGACGGCGAGCCAGACCCGATAGGGTCGAGCGTACGAGGCACGACGGGGTGCCTCGGTCGGCGTCGACGCCTCGGAGCTCTCGGAGCCCCGGGGCGTTTTTCGTGGTCCCCGAGCACGGAGTGTCAGATGGTCCAGGTCACGGAGCGAGTCCCTCGCACGTCCGGGCGCGTCGCGCGCGCGCCCCTGCAGCGGTACCTCGAGCGCCTTCACGACACGCTGGCCGGCGTGGAGACGGGCGAGGTCGCCTCCTACATCCCCGAGCTCGCCGGCGCCGATCCCGACATGTTCGGGATCTGCCTCGCGACACCGGGCGGCGTCCTCTACGAGGCGGGGGAGACGAGCGTCCCGTTCACGTTGCAGTCGATCTCGAAGCCGCTCACGTACGGCCTCGCGCTGTCGGACGCCGGCATCGAGAGCGTCCGCGCAACGGTAGGCGTGGAGCCGTCGGGCGAGGCATTCAACGCCATCAGCCTCGACGTCGAGTCGGGGCTCCCCGTCAATCCGATGATCAACGTGGGTGCCATCGCGACCGTCTCGCTCGTCGCCGACAACGGCGCCGAAGGCTCGCGCTTCGAGAGGGTTCTCGACGCCGTCTCGCTCTATGCGGGCCGCGAGTTGACGGTCGACGAGTCGGTCTACCGCTCGGAGCGCATCACGGGTCACCGCAACCGGGCGATCGCCCACCTCCTCCGTGCCGGCGACGTCGTCCACGACGAGGTCGAGGAGACGGTGGACACGTACTTCCGCCAGTGTGCGGTGCAGCTCGACTGCCGCGATCTCGCGCTGGTCGGCGCGACGCTCGCGAACGGCGGTGTCAACCCTGTGACCGGACGGCAGGCGCTCGACGGGTCACTCGTCCGGCACGTGCTCAGCGTCATGACCACCTGCGGCATGTACGACGGCGCGGGGGAGTGGCTCTTCACCGTCGGCCTCCCGGCCAAGAGCGGCGTGTCGGGTGCCGTCCTCGCCGTGCTCCCGGGCAGGCTCGGCATCGCGGTGTTCTCGCCCCGCCTCGACCGTCGCGGGAACAGCGTGCGAGGAGTGCTCGCCTGTAGCGCCATCGCACGAGACTTCGACGTGCATCTCCTCGACGGCGGGCGGCCGGCTGTCGAGCCGATCAGGCGCGCGTACACCCTCGCCGACGTCCCGTCGAACCGCGCGCGCACCCCGGACGAGCGCCGAGCCCTCGATCGCCTCGGCGAGGCCTGCCGGGTCGTCGAGGTCCAGGGCGAGCTCGAGCTCTCCGCCTACGAGCGCGTGTCGGCTGCGGCGCTCGAGCACGTCGCCGAGGGCTCGGTGGTGCTCCTCGATCTCGCGCGCGTGACCCGGGTCGAAGCCGGCCTCGAGGACCTCCTCGCCGATCTCTCGCTCGAGGTCGCGGGAGTCGGTGGGGCACTCGGCATCGTCGCCGGGCCTGCGGCATCGTTGGTCGCCCGTGTCGCTGCGACGCTGCCGCAGGGGGCGCTCCTTGTCGAGGAGGACCTCGACAGCGCGCTCGAGCGCTGCGAGGACATGCTGCTCGACGCCGCCGGGATGCTGGCGGCCGGCGCTCCGCTCGACGTCGCCGACCATGCCGTTGTCGCACGGGTGGCTCCGGCGGAGCGGGCCCGGCTCCTCGCCGTGCTCGAGCGGCGTTCGCTCGCTCCGGGAGAGGCCCTCGTGCGCGCCGGTGACGCTTCCGACTCGCTCTACCTCCTCACGTCCGGGAGGCTCACGGTCGTTCGGCCGGACGGGACGAGGGCGGCGACCCTCTCGCCGGGCATGGTCGTCGGCGAGCTCGGCGTCGCCGACGGTGGCGTCCGGTCCGCCGACGTCGTCGCCGAGACCGTCGTCGAGTGCCACGAGCTCGCGCTCGACGAGCTCCGACGGCTCGAGGTCGACGCCCCGTCCGTCCACGGAGCCGTCCTCGCGGTCCTGGTCGAGGAGCTCACCCGCATCGTGCGCCGCCTCGAGCGGGAGCTCGGCACGGTCAGGCCCCCCGCGTACGACCGCGTGTTGCGCGCGTGACGCCGCGGCGGCGCCAGCCTCGCCATCTAGACTGCAGGGCGTGAGTCACCTTGACGAGCTGGACGAGTTCGAGGCCGAGCTCGAGCTCCAGCTGAAGCGCGAGTACACCGCGGTCTTCCCGCTCTTCCGCTACTGCGTCCTCACCCAGGATGCGACGTACCTGTGCAACAAGCTCGACCTGAAGGTGGTACCGCAGGCGAGCTACCCGTTCTTCCACGCCCAGATGGAGGACGTGTGGGTGTGGGACAAGAACCGGCCCACGCGGATCATTCCGCGGGCCGAGGTCTACACCTCTGGCGACGTCACGGTCGAGGAGCTGCGGGGGGAGGGCGACGAGCCGCGCCTCACCGCCGAGACGCTGGCCGAGCGGCTCGGCGACCTCCGTCGGCCGGACGACGACGACGCCTTTTAGCTCGGCAGCTCGGACCTGAAAGGACGGCGGTTGCGACCGCGACAGCGGGCGCCTTCAGGGACCTGCCCCGCCGCCGGCGGGGATCCGAGCGCGGGATCTCGCTCCGCGAGATCCCGCTTGCGAAAGGACTAGCTACGCTCGCCCACGTGCTGCTCGCGGTCGACGTCGGCAACACCCAGACCGTCCTCGGCCTCTACGAGGCCGGGGAGCTTGCCGAGGACTGGCGCGTCGCGACCGACCGCACGCGCACCGGAGACGAGCTCGCAGTGCTCCTCGGCGGTCTTCTCGACCCCGACTCGATCGACGGCATCTGTCTCTCGACGACGGTGCCGAGCATCGTCCGCGAATGGCAGCGCCTCGCGGAGCGCTGGGCGCGGGCCCCGCTCCTGATCGTCGGGCCGGGAGTCAAGACGGGCATCCCGATCCGCTACGACGACCCGCGCGAGGTGGGGCCGGACAGGATCGTGAACGCCGTCGCCGCGCGGGCCCGGTATGGGGCGCCGGCGATCGTCGTCGACTTCGGGACGTCCACGAACTTCGACGTCGTGTCGCCGCAGGGGGAGTACGTCGGCGGCGTCATCGCGCCCGGCATCGAGATCTCGATGGAAGCCCTGTTCGCCCGGGCCGCCCGGCTGGTGAACGTCGATTTCGCGGCGCCGCCGAGCGTCGTCGGGAAGACGACCGTCGGCGGCCTCCAGAGCGGGCTCGTCTACGGGTTTGCCGGCCAGGTGGACGGCATCGTGGCGCGGATTCGAGACGAGCTCGCGTCGCCGGACGCCCCTGTGATCGCGACCGGCGGCCTCGCCGAGCTGATCGCGCCGCACAGCTCGACCATCGCGCAGGTCGACTCGTTCCTGACGCTCGAGGGGCTCCGGCTCGTGTGGGAGCTGAACACATGATCCCCGACACGGGCACCCTGGCCGTGTTCGCGCTCGCATCGCTCGCGCTCGCCGTCGTCCCGGGGCCTGCGGTCCTCTACATCGTCGCGCAGAGCGTCCACGGCGGACGGCGGGCCGGGGTGGTCTCTGCGCTCGGCGTCGCGAGCGGCGGCCTGGTCCACGTCCTCGCCGCCGTGATCGGGCTGTCCGCCCTCCTCGCGGCGTCCGCCGAGGCGTTCACCGTGGTCAAGATCCTGGGTGCCGCGTACCTCGTCTGGCTCGGGATCCGGACGCTGCTCTCGGCCGACGACCGCATCGGTGGGCGGCGACCCGAGTCGACGCTCGGACGGACGTATCGGCGCGGCGTGGTCGTCAACGTCCTCAACCCGAAGACGGCCCTGTTCTTCATCGCCTTCCTGCCGCAGTTCGTCGACCCGCACGAGTCAACGCGCGGTCAGCTCGCCCTGCTCGGCGCGATCTTCGTCCTGATCGCGCTCACGAGCGACCTGATGTGGGCCCTCGTCGCCGGGACGGCCGGAGCCGTGCTCCGCAAGAGCCGGACGTTCCTCCGCGTGCAGCGCTACGTCTCGGGAACGATCTTCGTCGGCCTCGGCGCCCTCGCGGCGACTGCCGGCCGGTCGCACTGAGGCTTGTTCGCGAACAGGATCCCGCAGGAGCGGGATCCTGCCTTGGCCGGCCGGGAGGCCACGCTCCGGTGAACGCGTCGCAGCGCTGAAGGAGGGGGCTCGTGGGGGAACCATGGGTTTCCCCGCGGTCTCTAACCGCCGCCGTAGATCGAGATGGGCAGCTCGAGGGTGACCTCGTCGCCCGAGGGGATCTCGGACTCGAGCCGCTCGATGAGCTCGAGCGCACCCGGCGCGGCGGCGATCAGGCGCCTCTCGACCTCTTCGGTCGAGTCGAGCACGACCAGCTCCTGCTTGAAGGGTCGCGGGAAGCGGCCGCGGCCGAGATACCAGCCGTAGAACTTCTTCAGGAAACTGCTGGCCCTGCGCTCGCCGAGCTCGCGGACGGTCTCGCGGACGAAGAGCACGAGCTCGGCGACGACCTCCTCCCGCGACGGCTCGCGCCGGTCGCCGCCGACGATCTCCTCGAGCACCCACGGGTTTCCCTGGGCCGCGCGGCCGACCATCACCGCGGCTGCGCCGGTGCGCGCGAGCACGGCCTGGGCGCGCGCGCGAGAGTCGATGTCGCCCGACGCGACGACGGGGACGTCGACGAGCGACACGAGCTCTGCCGTCAGCGCGTGGTCGGCTGCACCCGTGTACATCTGCTGCGCGGAGCGTGGATGGAGCGTCAGGGACGACGCTCCCGCGTCGACGAGTAGCGGCCCGACCCGCAGGCAGTCGCGCGACCCGTTGCGCAGGCCGCGACGGAGCTTCACGGAGACGGGGATGTCGACGGCCCGGGCGATGGCGGAGACGATCCGCGCAGCCCGATCCGGATCGTCGAGCAGCGTCGCGCCGGCACCCGTCTTCGTCACCTTCCGCACGGGGCAGCCGAAGTTCAGGTCCACGAGGTCGGCGCCTGCCGCTTCGACCATTCGCGCAGCCTCGGCCATCGAGTCGGGGTCCGACCCGAACAGCTGGATCGCGAGAGGATGCTCGTCGTCGGCGACACGGAGATATCCGAGGGTTCGCTCGTTGCGGTGCTCGATCCCGGCGCAGCTCACCATCTCGGAGCAGACGAGGCCTGCGCCGAAGCGGCGTCCCTGCCGCCGAAAGGCCTGCACGCTGACGCCCGCCATCGGGGCGAGCACGAGCCTCGTCGGGATCTCGACCGGCCCGACGAGCCAGGCCTGGCGCAGGTCGATCATCGTCCCGTGATCGTAGTCGGAGCCTCTCTGCCCGGCCCTCTCGGAGGGGGTTGCGACCGGCCGGTCGGATGGCTACCATGCGCGTCCGCGTGGCGCGCTCGGCGCCTCGTTCTCGTTTCTGGCGACTCGGAGGTCTTTCTCCTGAAGGACGTGATCCTCACCCCCGAGGGGTACGACTCCCTCAAGCAGGAGCTCGACGTGCTGCGCGGCGATCGTCGCCGTGAGATCGCCGAGCGGATCAGGATCGCCCGCGAGTTCGGGGACATCGCCGAGAACGCCGAGTACGACGACGCGAAGAACCAGCAGGCGATGCTCGAGCACAAGATCGCGCAGCTCGAGGAGCGGCTCGCACACGCGCGCGTGATCGACACCTCCGACGTGGACACGAGCGTCGTGTCGGTCGGCACGGTCGTCCGGCTGCGGGACGTCGACGCGAAGGAGACGATCGAGTACCACATCGTGGGCTCCGCGGAGGCCAACCCGGCGGAGCAGAAGCTCTCGAACGAGTCGCCGGTCGGCAAGGCGATCATCGGTCACAAGAAGGGCGAGACGGTCGAGGTGACGACACCCCGCGGCTCGGTCGTGAAGTTCAAGATCATGGAGATCAAGGCGGCCTAGTCGCCGGCGGGCGCGTCCCGGTGCCCGCACCAACCGCCGCCCGGCGGCGGAGCCGCTTCGAGGAGGTCGTTGCGGGGCGGCGTGGGTCCGCGCGGCGTACCATCCGCCGATGCCGACGACGCCTCCACCGAAGCGCTTTCCCGCCCGCGACGAGATCGCCGCGGTGCGCGCCGCGACGGAGCCGCTCGACGCAGGGGGAGAGGCCGAGCGCAGCTGCAGGATCGCGGGGCGGGCGATGGCCCGCCGCGGTATGGGGAAGCTCGCCTTCCTCGACGTGGTCGACCGGTCGGGGCGGATCCAGGTGATCTGCGACATCGCGGTGACCGGCGAGCTCGACGTCCACCTCGGTGACGTGGTCGGTGTCGTGGGGCGGCCCGCGCGATCTCGGCGCGGAGAGCCGTCGGTGCTCGCCGAGACCGTCGAGGTGCTCGCGCGGAACACGCAGCCGCTGCCGGACACGTTTCACGGCCTCACGGACGTCGAGCTGCGCTACCGGAAGCGGTACCTCGACCTGCTGATGAACGAAGCGACGCGCGAGACCTTCGTGACCCGCTCGCGGGTCATCTCCTCCATCCGGCGGGCGCTCGACGAGGACGGCTTCGTGGAGGTCGAGACGCCGATGCTGCAGCCCCGCTACGGCGGCGCCTTCGCCCGACCGTTCGTCACGCACCACAACGAGCTCGACGCCGACCTCTTCCTCCGCATCGCCACCGAGCTCTACCTCAAGCGGCTGATCGTCGGCGGCCTCGAGCGCGTCTACGAGATCGGCAAGGACTTTCGCAACGAGGGTGTCTCCTTCAAGCACAACCCCGAGTTCACGATGCTCGAGTGGTACGAGGCCTACGCCGACTACCACGACACGATGGCGCGGATCGAGTCGCTCGCCGAGCGCGTCGCCCGCGAGGTGCTCGGGACGACCGTGGTGACGTTCCGAGACCACGAGATCGAGCTCGCGGGGCCGTGGGAGCGGATCCGGTTCGTCGAGGCGCTGGAGCGGCACGAGCTGTGGACGCGCGACGCGGACGAGCTGCGCGCCTGGCTGACGGAGCGCGGCGTGGATACGGACGCGGACAAGGACTGGGCGCAGCTCGTCGACCACGCGTTCTCCCACTACGTCGAGCCCGGCCTCGTCCAACCGACGATCGTCCACGACTACCCGGTCGAGCTGTCACCGTTCGCGCGGCCGACGGACGACGACCCGACGCTCACGGAGCGGTTCGAGTACTTCGCCGGAGGAATGGAGCTCGGGAACGCCTTCACGGAGATCAACGATGCCGCGATGCAGCAGGCGCGCTTCGATCAGCAGTCGGAGCAGGTGGAGGGCGAGCGCGGCGATCCCGACTACGTCGAGGCGCTGTCCTACGGGATGCCCCCGACCGGGGGCCTCGGCTTCGGCATCGACCGCTTCGTGATGCTCCTGACGGGGAAGGAGTCGATCCGCGACGTGGTGCTCTTCCCGGCGCTCCGCTCCTCGTCCGGCGCGGGCTGACCCCGGTCGGGGTACCTCGGACGAGGGGTGGCCCACCCTCCTCTCCGCCGACGATACGAAGAGGGTGGCGGCGTACCGAGCCGATACCGGCGTCCGAGCCCTGCCGAGCGTCGCCGGCAGGGCCCGGGAGTTCGCCGAAGCGCACGCGAACGCGGTCCTCCGGGCCGTGCTCGACGTCGTCGTGACGATCGACCACCGCGGGGGCGTGCTCGAGTTCAACCGGGCGGCGGAGGAGCTCTTCGGCTATCGGCGGGACGACGTCCTCGGGCGCGAGCTCGCCGGGCTCATCCTGCCCAGGACAGACCGGCGCGGCCGGAGGCGCTGGTCGGAGGCATTCCCGGCGGATGTCGCCGGCGACGGGCTCGGCCGGCGGGTCGAGGTGACCGCGCGGAACGCTGACGGCGACGAGTTCCCGGTCGAGGTCGCGATCACGCGGCTCGAGCTGCCGGGCCCGCCGATCTTCACCGCGTCGATCCGCGACCTCGGAGACCGAAGGCGAAGCGAGGAGCGCGTGCGCGCCGCCGAGGAGCGCTTCAGGACGCTGGTCGAGCAGCTTCCGCTCGTGGTGTACGTGGACGCCATCGACGACGAGAGCTCCAACATCTACTCGAGCCCGCAGGTCGAGGCGCTCCTCGGATACTCCCTCGCCGAGTGGAGGCACGATCGCACTCTCTTCGTGCGGATCTTGCACCCGGAGGACAGGGAGAGGGTGCTCGAGGCGCACCGCAGCGCGCACACGGGCGAGGGGCTCTCGCTCGAGTACCGTCTGATCGCGCGCGACGGAAGCCTCGTCTGGGTCCACGACGAGGCGCGGACGATCGTCGGCCCGCTCGGCGAGCCCGTCGCGCTCCAGGGCTACCTGCTCGACGTGACAGCCAGGAAGGAGGCCGAGGAGCAGCTTCGCCATCAGGCGTACCACGACCACCTCACCGGGCTCCCCAACCGCACGCTCTTCAAGCAGCGGGTCGAGGACGCGATCACGCGGTCGGAGCAGGGCGTGGCGGTCCTGATCCTCGACGTGGACGACTTCAAGGCGGTGAACGACCGGTTCGGCCACATGGACGCCGACGCCGTGCTCCGTGACATCGGCTCGCGGCTTCGGGTCGCACTCCCGCCGACCGTCACGGTCGCGCGGATCGGCGGCGACGAGTTCGCGGTGCTCGTCGAGTCCGACGACCCCGGGCGCGACGCGGCGAAGGCGGCGCAGAGCGTCTCCGACGCGCTCCGCGCGCCGGTGCAGATGGCCGGCGTCGAGATCTTCGTCACCGCGAGCGTCGGGGTCGCGGTCGGCGGCGACGTCGACGGGCTCTTCCGCCAGGCGGACCTCGCGATGTACCACGCGAAGGCGACGGGCAAGGCGCAGGCCGTCGTCTACGACCGATCGCTCGACGACGACCTCGGCGAGCGCCTCTCGCTCCTCGGGGAGCTCCGGCGCGCGAGGATCGACCGCGAGTTCGTGCTCCACTACCAGCCGGTCGTCGACCTCGAGACCGGCGACGTCGTGGGCGCCGAGGCGCTCCTCCGCTGGCAGCATCCGACGCGGGGCATCGTGGCCCCCGGCGACTTCATCCCGATCGCGGAGGAGAGCGGGCTCATCGTGCCGCTCGGACGCTGGGTGCTCCGCGAGGCGTGCCGGCAGCTCGCCCGGTGGAGAGCCGAGGAGCCGTCTGCCCGAGCGCTCCAGATCAGCGTCAACGTATCGGCCCGCCAGCTGCAGGCCGCGGACTTCGTCGACGACGTGCGCGAGGCGCTCGCGGGGGCAGGGCTCGAGCCGCGCGCGCTCGTGCTCGAGGTGACGGAGGCGAGCGTCGTCCACGACCCGGCGCGCGCGACGCGGATGCTCGACGCGCTCCGCGCGATGGGGGTCGGGCTCGTCCTCGACGACTTCGGCACCGGCTACTCGTCGCTCGCGATGCTCGACGCGCTCCCGTTCGACGGGATGAAGCTCGATCGGTCGTCGGTCATGCGCATCGGCGCATCGGGCGGCGCCGTTCCGCTCGTCCGGGCGATCGTCGACCTCGGGCGCGCACTCGGCCTCTCGCTCGTCGCCGAGGGGATCGAGAACGAGCACCAGCTCGCCGAGCTACGTCGCCTCGGGGTGCGGGAGGGACAGGGGTTCCGCTTCGCGCGGCCGCTGCCCGCGACCGACTTCCAGCTGCTGCTCCGACACGGGTCCGCCTCGGGCCGTGCGCAGGCGCGACCCCCGGGCGCGGGTCGGAAGGTCCGCGAGCAATCGCCGCGCGGCCGTCTGATGCCGACGCACGGCGGTGGGCCAGGCGCCGGCCCGAAGGCCTAGCGGGCCTCGCTACGAGGGCGCCGCGGCCGTCTTCCAGCCGCTGCCGACGTCGATCGAACGCTCGTGGTCGGCGACGATCTCGACGTTCTCGTCGGGATGCGCCTCGCGGTGCTCGAGGAACCACGCGACGGAGCGCGCGATCCCGTCGTCGAGGGACACCTTGGGGTCGTATCCCAGCAGCGCGCGTGCCTTCGAGAGGTCTGCGACGTAGTGGGTCACCTCCCCGAGCAGCGACGGCGCGAGCGTCATGTCCGGCTCCGTGCCGAGTTCGGCCGCGATCCGCTCGGCGCAATGCACGAGCGTGTTCCCCTGGCCGTACGCGAGGTTGACCGTCTGGTTGACGACGCGGCGCTCCGCGAGCGCCTCGATCCCGCGCACGATCCCCTCCACGCAGTCGTCGACGTACGTGAAGTCGAGCGTCTTGTCCCGGCCTCCGTAGATGGTGATCGGCTCGCCGCGCACCATCGAATGGATGAAGAGCGGGATCACGCGCACCATCCGGTGCAGATCGTTGTCGTAGCGCCCGTAGACGTTCGAGAAGCGGAACACGAGGTACGGCAGCCCGTAGCAGCGCGCGTACGAGTAGACGAAGGCCTCGCCCGCGATCTTCGACGCCGAGTAGGTGCTCTCCGTGTAGGCGAAGTCCGCGGCCTGCTCGTTGTAGCCCTCGAAGCGGTGGACGTCGCCGTAGACCTCGCGGCTCGAGGAGAAGACGATCGGCACGTTCGCCTGGCGCGCGTACTCGAGCACGTTGAACGTCATCGTCGCGTTCTCGAGCGCGCGGTGCGGCTCGCGGACGAGCTGGTGGACCTTGGCGTGCGCGGCCAGGTGGACGACGATGTCGGTCTCGGGGTAGTCGACGCCGTTGATCCCGCCCGGGTACGCGGCGTACTGGCCGGCAAGGTCCTGCAGGAGGTACGGGAAGGCATCCGTCCAGGTGTTGAGGCGCTTGTCGATCCCGAACACCTCGTGGCCGTCCTGCAGCAGGCGCAGGGCGAGATTCGTGCCGATCTGGCCGGATGACCCCGTGACGAGGATGCGCATCGCGGCGAAACCCTAGCGAGCCTGTCGGCGGCCTCATGGGCGTCGGGTACGATCACAGGTGCCTTTGACCTGGGGCCGGCGGGATGCTGGGTCCGGATCACGCGGAAAGGAGGGTCGAGGCAGCCGTGTTCGAGCGATTCACTGAACGGGCAAGGCAGGTGGTCGTCCTCGCGCAGGACGAGGCGCGGGCGCTCAAGCACAACTACATCGGCACGGAGCACATCCTGCTCGGCCTGCTGCGCGAGGAGGAGGGTCTCGCCGCGCGCGTGCTCGAGCAGCTCGACATCACCGTGGAAGAGGTGCGCGCTCAGGTGGCCCGGATCGTGGGACAGGGCGACGAGGTCACGACCGGCCAGATCCCGTTCACGCCGCGCGCGAAGAAGGTCCTCGAGCTCGCGTTGCGCGAGGCGCTCTCGCTCGGTCACAACTACATCGGCACCGAGCACATCCTGCTCGGCCTCGTACGGGAGAACGAAGGGGTCGCGGCGCGCATCCTCCTCGACTTCGACGCGGACGCCGAGAAGATCCGCAACGAGATCATCCGCATGCTGTCCGGCCCCGGCCGGCGCCAGGCCGGCCAGTCGGGCGGCGCCGCGCAGGGCGAGAAGGCGAAGAACTCGAAGCTCCTCGACCAGTTCGGGCGCAACCTCACGAAGCAGGCGACCGAGGGGAAGCTCGACCCGGTCGTCGGCCGCCAGACCGAGATCGAGCGCGTGATGCAGATCCTCTCGCGCCGCCAGAAGAACAACCCCGTGCTGATCGGCGAGCCGGGCGTCGGCAAGACCGCCGTCGTCGAGGGCCTCGCGGCGCGGATCGCTGCGAACCAGGTGCCGGAGCTCCTGAAGAACAAGCAGATCTACACGCTCGACCTCGCCGCGCTCGTGGCGGGATCGAAGTACCGCGGCGAGTTCGAGGAGCGCCTGAAGAAGGTGATGAAGGAGATCACCCAGCGCGGCGACATCATCCTGTTCATCGACGAGCTCCACAATCTCGTCGGCGCGGGTGCCGCGGAGGGCGCGATCGACGCGGCGTCGATCCTCAAGCCCGCCCTCGCCCGCGGCGAGCTGCAGACGATCGGCGCGACGACGCTCGACGAGTACCGCAAGTACCTCGAGCGCGACGCCGCTCTCGAGCGGCGCTTCCAGCAGGTGCGCGTCGAGGAGCCGACGATCGACGAGACCGTTCAGATCCTCCGCGGCCTCCGTGACCGCTACGAGGCACACCACCGCGTCAAGATCACCGACGAGGCGCTGCACGCGTCCGCGGTGCTCGCCGACCGCTACATCCAGGACCGCCACCTGCCCGACAAGGCGATCGACCTGATCGACGAGGCCGGCTCGCGCGTCCGCATCCGGACGATGTCCGCGCCGCCGCGCTATCGCGAGCTCGAGGAGGAGATCGAGACCGTCCGGGCGGACAAGGAAGCGGCGATCGAGGCGCAGGAGTTCGAGAAGGCCGCCTCGCTCCGCGACAAGGAGCGGAAGCTCTCGCAGAAGAAGAAGGAGCTCGAGGAGCGCTGGCGCAACGAGGCCGACGAGGAGCAGCCGGAGATCGGCGAGGACGAGATCGCGGACATCGTCTCGATGTGGACGGGGATCCCGGTCTTCAAGCTCACCGAGGCCGAGTCCCAGAAGCTCGTCCGCATGGAGGAGGAGCTCCACAAGCGGGTCATCGGGCAGGAGGCCGCGATCGTCGCCGTCTCCAAGGCGATCCGCCGCGCACGCGCAGGGATCAAGGACCCGAAGCGGCCGACGGGCTCGTTCATCTTCCTCGGGCCTTCGGGCGTCGGCAAGACCGAGCTGGCGCGCACGCTCGCCGAGTTCCTGTTCGGGGACGAGGACGCGATGATCCAGGTCGACATGTCGGAGTACATGGAGAAGCACTCCGTGTCCCGGCTGGTCGGCTCGCCGCCGGGCTACGTCGGCTACGACGAAGGTGGTCAGCTCACCGAGGCCGTGCGCCGCAAGCCGTACTCGGTGCTGCTCCTCGACGAGATCGAGAAGGCGCACCCGGACGTGTTCAACATCCTCCTGCAGATCCTGGAGGACGGGAAGCTGACCGACGCCCAGGGGCGCAAGGTCGACTTCCGGAACACGATCGTGATCATGACCTCGAACATCGGGGCGGCGCAGATCTCGAAGAACCAGTCGCTCGGATTCGCGATCGGCGACGAGCAGGGCCTCTCGTACGACGACATGAAGTCGCGCGTGATGGGCGAGCTCAAGAAGGTCTTCCGGCCGGAGCTGCTCAACCGGATCGACGAGATCATCGTCTTCCACAAGCTCGAGAGGGTCGAGATTCTTCAGATCGTCGACCTGATGATGAAGCGCCTGCGCGACCAGATGTCGGTGCACGGCGCGACGGTCGAGCTCACGCAGGAGGCGAAGGAGCTGCTCGTCGAGGAGGGCTACGACCCGGCGATGGGCGCGAGGCCCCTGCGCCGCGCGATCCAGCGCCTGATCGAGGACCCGCTCGCCGACTTCGTCCTCGGCCGCGAGCTCTCGGATGGCTCGACGATCGTCGTCGACCGTCGCGAGGATCCAGGCCCGGACGACCCGAAGGTCGAGATGCGCGTGATCGAGGGCCAGGTCGAGCCCGAGCCGGTCACCGTCCCGCCCGAGCCGGCGGCAGACGACGCCGGCGCCGGCGACGGCGACGGCGCGTAGAGCCTAGGCAGTCTCCGTGGTGCCCGGCCGTGGGTCGGGCACCACGCGTTCCACCGCGCGGAAGAGTGGGGCAAGCCGTACGCTCGGCCCGCCGCGCCCGTCATATCGTCCGCGCACCGCCGCCCCGAGATCGGCGCGAACGCGAGGAGGACGAACGAGTGACGATCGCAACGGCGCCGCGCTACCGCGACGCGCTTCCCCAGCTGACCCACGTGCCGTTCCTCACGGACGGCGGGATCGAGACGACGCTGATCTTCCACGAGGGGCACGACCTCCCGTTCTTCGCCGCGTACGACCTGCTCGCGCGCGACGGGGGCGAGGAGGCGCTCCGGCGCTACTTCGAGCCGTACGTCCGGATGGCCCGCGACCGCGGTCTCGGGATCGTGCTCGAGACGGCAACGTGGCGCGCCAACGTCGACTGGGCGGAGCGGCTCGGGCACACGCCCGAGCAGCTGGACGGGCTCAATCGTGCCGCCGTCTCGCTGCTCGTCGCGCTGCGCGAGGAGCACGAGTCCGGCACGACGCCGATCGTGATCTCCGGCTGCGTCGGCCCGCGGGGCGACGGCTACGTCGTCGGCGACGCGATGAGCGCGGCGGAGGCGGCGGTGTACCACTCGCAGCAGATCCGCACGCTCTGCGACGCTGGCGTCGACCTCGTCACCGGGCTCACCATGACGTACGCGGACGAGGCCGTCGGCATCGTGCAGGCGGCGCGAGGCGCGGCGCTCCCGGTCGTGATCTCGTTCACCGTCGAGACCGACGGGCGGCTCCCGAGCGGTCAGCCGCTCCGCGAGGCGATCGAGGAGGTGGACGACCGGACGTCCGCGGCGCCTGCCTATTACATGATCAACTGTGCGCATCCGTCGCACTTCTACGACGTGCTCGAGCCGGGCTCGGCCTGGACGGAGCGCATCCGCGGCGTCCGCGCCAACGCCTCCCGCCTGAGCCACGCCGAGCTCGACGAGATGGAATCGCTCGACAGCGGCGACCCGGAGGAGCTCGCCAACGAGTACGCCGCGCTCCGTGAGCGGATGCCGTCCCTCACCGTCCTCGGCGGCTGCTGCGGCACCGATCACACCCACGTCGAGGCGATGTGCGCCGTCTGGCTCGAGGACTGAGCGAAGGGCGTCCGACCGAGGTCGAACGCCTTCACGCGCCGGCGCTCTAGGCTGTCCGCGTGGAGATCCGCCACGCCGAGCCCGCCGACTACGGCCGCGTCATCGGCCGTGTGAACGCGTGGTGGGGAGGGCGCGACATGGCGCCGATGCTGCCGCAGCTCTTCTTCGTGCACTTCGAGGGGACGAGCTACGTCGTCGACGACGGTGACGGCCAGCTTGCGGCGTTCCTGATCGGCTTCCTCTCCCAGACCGACCCCGACGAGGCGTACGTGCACTTCGTGGGCGTCGCGCCGGAGCGTCGCGGGGAGGGGCTTGGACGGCGGCTCTACGAGCGGTTCTTCGCGGACGCGCGGGCACAGCAGCGGACGCGTGTCCGTTGCGTGACGTCCCCGGCGAACGAGGAGTCGGTGGCGTTCCACGAAGCGCTCGGCTTCGTGGTCGAGCGCGTCGCCCACGACTACGACGGGCCCGGCGAGGATCGCGTGTTGTTCGTGAAGACGCTCGCGTAGCCGAAGCGGCGCCGGCTGCCGGGTGGCCACGAGACCGCCGGCCGACGCCGGATGCCCTCCGCCAGCCCGTCGACGACGGCCGCGGGCTAGCTGCGTCGAAGCGCGCCGGGGCTCAGCTCGATCAACGCCTCGGAAGCGTCGTGGTCGACCTGCAGGGTCGTGTGCGTGATGCCGAAGCTCGACTCGAGCGTGCGCTCGATCTCGCGGCGAAGTCCATGGCAGTCCTCGCCACGGCCGACCAGCACGTGCGCCGCGAGCGCGTCGAAGCCGGATGTGATGCGCCAGACGTGCAGGTCGTGGATGCTCGTGACCCCCGGGACCGACACGATCGCCCGTGCCACGGCGTCCGCGTCGATCCCCGTGGGCGTCGCCTCCATGAGGATCGCGGTCGAGTCGCGCAGCACACCCCAGGCGCTCGCCACGATCAGGAGCGCGATCGCGATCGAGACGATCGGATCGACGACGGTCCAGCCGGTTGCGAGGATCACGACCGCCGCAACGAGCACCCCTCCCGACCCGAGCAGGTCGGCCAGAACGTGCCGCAGCGCCGCCTGCACGTTGAGGCTCTCGTGCCCGCTGCGCCAGAGGATCGCCGCCGAGAGGGCGTTGACGGCGAGGCCCGCGACCCCGACGACGAGCATCCAGCCGCCGAGGATCTCGGGCGGGTCACGGAATCGCTGGACCGCTTCCCACACGATCCACGCGCTGACGAGGACGAGCGTCAACCCGTTGACGAACGCCGCGAGGATCTCCGCACGCTGGAACCCGAAGCTGCGGCGCGGCGTCGAGGGGCGCGCCGCCAGCGTCAGCGCCACGAGCGCGAGCGCGATCGAGAAGGTGTCCGAGAGCATGTGCCCGGCATCGGCGAGCACCGCGAGGCTCCCGGTGAGGCGCCCCGCGACGACCTCGACGACGGTGAAGCCGACGGTGAGGGCCAGCACGATCGTGAGGGCGCGGCGCGATGCACCACGGTGATCGTGCGCATGAGCGTGGTCGTGGCTGCTCACACGTGGAGGATAGGCCGACCGACGGACTCTCTCGTGAGCGTCGTTGTTGTCAATTCTGACGCGCTCTGTCCGGCCGGTCGCGTACGATGTGCCCGTGGCCAAAGTCGTCGTCCAGTTCAGCTGTAGCGCATGCGGCGCGACGACCGGCCGATGGCTCGGCAAGTGCCCGGGGTGCGGTGCCTTCGGCACGCTGGTGGAGGAGCTCCACGGCCGCGACGGTGCGCCCGCGGCCGGTGCGCCGAGAACCCCGCAGCGGCTCGGCGACGTTCGCATCGACGACGCGGCTCGGCTCTCGACCGGCGTGCCGGAGCTCGACCGCGTCCTCGGGGGTGGCCTCGTCCCAGGATCGCTCGTGCTGCTCGGCGGCGAGCCCGGCGTCGGCAAGTCGACCCTGCTCCTCACGGCGCTCGGCGCGGTTGCCCGCGGCGGCCGCCGAGCACTCCTCGTCACGGGCGAGGAATCGGTCGCGCAGGTCCGCCTGCGCTCGGAGCGCCTCGGCGGCGCCGACGACGTCTCGATCCTCGCCGAGACGGAGCTCGAGGCCGTCTGCGCGACCCTCGAGCGCGACGCGCCGGACGTCTGCGTGATCGACTCCGTCCAGACCCTCTACGCGGGCGAGCTGGGATCGGCGCCCGGCTCCGTCGCCCAGGTCCGGGAGGCTGCGGCACGTCTCCTCCGCGTTGCGAAGGGAAGCGGGGTCGCGACCGTGCTCGTCGGGCACGTCACGAAGGACGGGGCGGTGGCCGGCCCGCGCGTGCTCGAGCATCTCGTCGACTGCGTTCTCCAGTTCGAGGGCGATCGCTACCACGCGCATCGCATTCTTCGGGCGACGAAGAACCGGTTCGGCTCGACGAACGAGCTCGGCGTGTTCGAGATGACGGCCGCGGGTCTTGTCGGCGTACCGGACCCCTCTGCGCTGTTCGGGCGCACCGAGGCGGGCGAGATCGGTGCCGCCGTGGCGGTCGCGCTCGAGGGGACGCGGCCGATCCTGCTCGAGGTCCAGGCGCTCGTGTCGCGCACCGAGCTCGCCATGCCACGGCGCGTCGGCACCGGGGTCGACCCGAAGCGGCTGGCGATGATCGTCGCCGTTCTCGGCCGTCACGCGGGCGTGCCTCTCGGCTCGGCCGATGTGTTCGTGAACGTCGCCGGCGGTGTCAGGATCGACGAGCCGGGGGCCGACCTCGCCGTCGCGCTCGCGATCGCATCCGCAGCACGGGCCGCTCCTCTCCACGACGGCTACGCCGCCTTCGGCGAGCTCGGTCTCACCGGCCGTCTCCGTCCGGCCGCGCAGGCCGAACGACGTGTGGAGGAATGCGCAAAGCTTGCGATCGGCGTTGTCGTCGCGCCGAACGGCTCGGTGGCCGGAGGCCGGCGGGCGAGCCCTCGCGTCGTCGCGGTGGAGACGCTTCGCGACGCTGTCAACCAGGCGATCGAGATGCCTCGAACGGTGTCTCAGGCGGCGTGACAGCGGGCCTGGAGACGCGTCGCGTTACGCTGGAATGGGGCCGACCCGGCACCGATCTTCCGGTAGAATGAGGTGAGACGCCGGCCGATTCACAGCCGGCGCTTTCCGTGAGAGCAGGCACTCTGACAAGACCGGACGACGGGAGGGCTCGAGGCGTGTTCGATGTCGGCGACAAGGTCGTGTATCCCCACCACGGCGCGGGGACGGTCGAGAAGAAGGAGGTCAAGGTCGTGCTCGGGGAGGAGCGCGAGTACCTGACCATCCGGATCCTCCACAACGAGATGACGGTCAACGTGCCGGTCGACAGCTGCGAGAAGGTCGGGTTGCGCGGCGTGATCGACCTCGAGATGGTGGAAGTCGTCCAGAAGGTCCTGCTCGGTGGCTCGACCGAGATGCCGAAGAACTGGAATCGCCGCTTCAAGCACAACCGCGACAAGATGAAGACCGGCGATATCCTCGAGCTCGCCGAGGTCGTCCGGAACCTCGCCCTACGCGATCACGAGAAGGGTCTCTCGACGGGCGAGAAGCAGATGTACGTCAAGGCGAAGAAGATCCTCGCCTCCGAGCTCATGTATGCGAAGGACCTCTCGGAGGACGACGCGCACGCCTGGCTCGAGGAGGTGTTGGCCAACCCGGCCAAGACCCGTCGCGCCAAGGCGAAGCCCAAGACGGCGGCCACCGCCACGGCGTAGCAGCGTGCGCTTTCGCTCCGCGGAAGCGCACAGGACAGACGGACTGCCATGAACGGGGGCGGGAGCGGCCACGGCGTCGGCGGGACGACATGGTGCGTTCTCGTCGCCGCCGGCTCCGGCTCGCGTCTCGGCAGCGATCGACCGAAGGCGTTCGCCGGCCTCGCCGGACGACCGCTGCTGGCGGAGAGCCTCGCACGGCTCGACACGAGCGACTGGATCGACGCGATCGTTGTCGCCGCTCCGGAGGGATGGGAGGAGCCGGCGATCCTGCTCGCGGAGGAGCTCGTCGCGTCGAAGGTGGTCGCGGTCGTCACGGGCGGTCGTACGAGGGCGGAGTCCGTGCGGATCGGCCTGGCGGAGGTTTCCGACGATGCGCTCGTCATCCTGGTCCACGACGCCGCGCGCCCACTCGTCGACGACACGATCATCGAGCGGCTTCTCGGGAGGCTCGCGGACGGCGTGGACGGGGCCGTCCCCGGCCTTCCGCTGGACGACACCGTGAAGCGGGTCGAGGGCGGACTCGTCGCGGAGACGATCGATCGCGAGATGCTCGTCGCAGTGCAGACGCCGCAGGCCTTCCGCGCCGATCGACTTCGGGCCGCCCATGCCGCCTCTGCCGCCGAGCTCGCCGGGGCGACCGACTGCGCGTCCCTCGTGGAACGTGCCGGAGGAAGGATCGCGATCGTTCCCGGCGAGCGGAGGCTCGTCAAGGTCACGACCGCGGACGACCTCGACCTGGTCGCCCGACTTCTCGCCGCAGAGGCTGAGTGAGCGTCCGCGCGGTCTTCTTCGACGTGGGGGAGACTCTCGTCGACGAGGAGCGGTACTGGCGCGTCGTCGCGGCCGCGGCCGGGTTGCAGCCGCACGTCGTGTGGGCGGCTCTCGGCACGACGATCGCGCGCGGGGAGGAGCACTGGGAGCTCTGGCGGCACCTGGGGGTCGAACGACCCTCGGGCGCGTGGGACTCGGTGGTCTACTCGACCGACGACCTGTACCCCGATGCCGTCGAGTGCCTGAGGCAGTTGCGGTCGGTCGGTCGGGTTGTCGGCATCGCGGGCAACCAGAATCACACGCTCGAGGACTGGGCGCGCTCCGCCGGGCTCCCCGTCGACGTCGTCACGGGCTCGGCGAGCCTCGGCGTGCGGAAACCCGATCGGGCCGTTCTTCGACAGGCTCGTCGACATCGTCGGCTTCCGCCCTTCCGAGGTCGCGTACGTCGGCGACCGCGCCGACAACGACGCCCGACCGGCGCTCGCGGCCGGACTGGTCGCCGTCCATTTGCGCCGCGGCCCGTGGGGCATGTTGCAGGCGACGCCCGAGGGGGCGATCGCGCTCGACTCGCTCGCGGAGCTCCCCGGGGCGTTAGCCTCAACCGGGTGACCGGCCCAGCTTTCCGCATCGGCCTCGGCGTCGACGCGCACGCGTTCGGAGACGGCGTCCCGCTCGTCCTCGGCGGTGTCCGGCTCGATCACCCCCGCGGGCTGGTCGGCCATTCGGACGGCGACGTCGTCGCGCACGCGCTGACGGACGCGCTGCTGGGCGCTGCCGGGCTCGGCGACATCGGAGGTCTGTTCCCGTCCGACGACGAGCGCTTCCGCGGTGCCGACTCGCTTCTCCTGCTCTCGGAGGCGTATGCGTCGGTGCGCGCGGCGGGGTACGCGCTCGTGAATGCGGACTGCGTCGTGATCGGCGAGGAGCCGCGCGTCGCCCCGCATCGCGACGAGATGCGCGACCGCCTCGCGCGGGCGCTCGACGTGACGGCGGATCGTGTCAACGTGCGGGCGACGACGACCGATGGCCTCGGATTCACGGGTCGCGGCGAAGGCCTCGCCGCGCAGGCGGTGGCGCTGGTCGCGGTCAAACCCTGACGGGGCTACCGGCGAACGCCCCGACGCGCTATGGTCGGAGGCAGACAGTCCCTTCGAGATGGAAGGGTGGACGTTGGAGCAGAATCCACCGGACTAGTTGAGTGACGCGCTTCTCGCACCGGCGAGAGACGCGTCGGCCGCGACGTCCCGTCCGCGGCCATCGTCTGACCTGAGCCGACCGGCGACACGGCGCACGGCGCGTGTCCCGGGAGGACTCCATCGCAGCCCCGGGTGCGCCGACGGGCAGACACGGCGAGCCCGGGGCTCGCGCTTCCCGTGCGCACGAAGCTCGCGTCCACGACCGGGAGGCGCTACCGTCGGGTGCGTGAGCGCTCCCGATCACCGGTGGCTGCGGTTGCGGCGCAGTGCGGTTCGAGGTCGACGCCCCGTTCGTCTCGGCCGGCTACTGCCACTGCGGGCGGTGCCAGCGTCGGAGCGGTACAGCAGCCTCGGCGAACGCCCGGGCCGAGCCCGGCTCCGTGCGTGTCGTCCAGGGCGAGACCGAGCTTCGCGGCTGGGTGCCGGAGGGAGGACGCGAGAAGGTCTTCTGCGTGCGATGCGGCTCTGCGCTCTTCAGCTGCGATCCCGGCTCAGGCGTCTACACGGGCGTTCGTCTCGGTGCGATCGACGGCGATCCCGGCATTCGGCCGCAGAGCCGCGCCTTCGTTGCGTACGCCGCGTGCTGGGAGGAGATCCCCGACGACGGGCTTCCGCGCTACCCGGAGGCGCGGTCGGGATACGCCGAGGGGCGCTGACCCGGCGGCGCGCCGACCCGTACAGGTTCACCTGGGGACGAGCACCCGGTCGCCCTCGACGACGACGAGCCCGTCGCGGGCGAGCGACCCGACGACGGCCGGGTCGAGGGCAGCGGCGCTCTGGGGAGCCTCGAGGACGAGGCGGAGCACCGCCGCCCGCCGTTGGCGGAACGAGCCGGCGAATGCCGACTGCCTGCGCGCGGGCTCGTCCCGTGTGCCGCGCGACGGGCACGCCTCGGACAGGGGACACACGTCGCAGCGCGGGATCCGGGCCAGGCACACGGTTGCGCCGAGATCCATCAGCCCCTGAGCTGCGCGGCCCGTGAACCGTCGGCGCGTACGCCGCTCGACACGCTCGACGTTCACGTCTCGGGGCAGCACGTCGTCGCCGAAGGCGAAGTTCCGGAGAGCCGCTGCGGTGTAGGGCCCGATCCCCGGGAGCTCCGTCAGGTCGGCGGGCCAGCCGTCGGCCGCGATCCGCCGAGCCGTGGCGTGGAGCGCGACCGCGCGGCGGTTGTACCCGAGCCCCTGCCACTCACGGATGACGTCGGCTTGGGAGGCCGCGGCGAGCGCAGGGGCCGTCGACCATCGCGCGAGCCAGCGCTCGTATCGCGGCACGACGCGGTCCACCCGGGTCTGTTGCAGCATCACTTCGCTGACGAGGATCGCGTACGGGTCCCGCGTCCGTCGCCACGGGAGGTCGCGGCCGGATACCTCGTACCAGGCGAGGAGGAGCTCCTCCACGCGGGACAGCCTAGGCGCACGCGCGGAGGCTCTGCGAGTGGTGCGTGTCGCAAGGCCGAATGGATCACGGTGCGGCACGAATCGCGCGAGGGCCGGCGGCGGAGCGGGACGGGTCGGATGTAACGTCGTGCCGTGCTCCTCTACAACTCCCCGGTCTCGGGCAATTGCTACAAGGTGCGGCTGCTGCTCGCGCACCTCGGGATCCCGTACGAGCGGCGCGACCTCGAGATCGTCGATCGCTCGAATCGAGACGCGGTGCTCGGCGCTCTCAATCCGGATCTCCGGATTCCGACGCTCGTTCTCGACGACGGGCGGCCGATCGCCGAGTCGGGGGCGATCCTCTGGTACTTCGGCGAGGGGACACGCTTCGTCCCGAGCGACCGCTACGACCGCGCGAAGGTGCTCCAGTGGATGTTCTTCGAGCAGTACAGCCACGAGCCCGCGATCGCCGTCGTCAGGTTCCTCGTCGCCTACTCCGGCGAGGCGGAACGGTACGCCTCGGTAATCGAGCGGAAGACCGCCGACGGCTACCGCGCTCTCGACGCGCTCGAGGCACACCTCGGTCGCGAGGACGGGAGCTACGTGGTCGGGATGCACATGAGCCTGGCCGACATCGCGCTCTACGCGTATACCCACGTCGCCGGTGAGGGGGGCTTCGATCTGGCGGGCTATCCGGCGATCCGAGCCTGGCTCGACAGGGTCGCGGCGGAGCCGGGCCACGTCCCGATCGACGCCTGAGTCGTAGCTAGATTCGCGCGGTGACCGTTCGCGTCCGCTTCGCGCCGAGCCCGACCGGGTCGCTGCACCTCGGCAACGCGCTCACCGCGGTGGCGAACCGGCGGTTTGCCGACGCACACGGAGGAACCCTCACGTTGCGAATCGACGACACCGACGCGGCACGTCGTCTGGAGGGGGGCGAGGCCGCACTCGTGTCCGATCTCGAGTGGCTCGGCCTTGCGTGGGACCGGGGGCCGGTGCGGCAGAGCGAACGAGGCGCAGTCCATGCGGCTGCGGCACACGTCGCCGAGCGAGAGGGAGGCGCGGTGCGCGACGCCGACGGCTCGCTCCGGCTGGACGGCGTGACACTCGTCCGGCCGGACGGCACCGCCACCTACCAGCTCGCGACGGTCGCCGACGACGTGGAGATGGGGATCACGCACATCATCAGAGGCTCCGACCACCGTCCCAACGAAGTGCTCCAGCAGCGCATTGCACGTGCGATCGGGAGTGTGCTCCCGGAAGTCATCCATCACGGGCTGCTCCTCGGCGACGACGGGAAGAAGCTCTCGAAGCGTCACGGTCACGCCGCGGTCGGCGACCTGCGGGACGACGGTATCCCCGCGGCGGCCGTGCGGGCATACCTCGACGAGCTCGGCCTTCCCGCCCACGACGTGCACCTCGACCGTGCGCGGATCGGGCGGCTCGCCGTCGAGACCATCGCGGCGATGCCGGACGACGAGCTCGCCGCCGCCGCGGGAGCGCCGCCGGGCATCGCGCGTGCTCTCCGCGGCTCGCGGACCCTGGTCGAGGCACGGGCCATGGCAAAGCAGATCGCCGAACCCACGCCTGTCGTCCTTCCGGCCGACGCTCTGCCGACCCTTGACCGCTTCGTCGAGCTTCGAGGCGGAGCCCCGGACACTCTCGCCGAGGCCGATGCGCGCGCGATCGTGCGGGAGCTGAAGGCCGTCGGCGGCGATCTCCGAGCCTTGCGGCTGGCGCTCACCGGCGCGAGCCGCGGGCCGGAGCTCTGGAGCGTCCTCGCGGCGCTCCCGGCGGAGGAGGCGCTCAAGCGAGTCCACCGGGCCCGGGGCGGTCACTGACACCCGGAGCCGGCCGTGCGACCCCGCCGTCTACGATCGGCGGATGCGTCTCCACGACACGTTGAGCGGCGCCCTCGTCGAGCTCCCACCGCCGCCCGAGTCGATCGGCGTCTACGTCTGCGGCCCGACGGTCTACCAGCGCGCACACATCGGGAACGCGCGGCCTTTCGTGGTCTTCATGTGGCTCGCCCGGTGGCTCGGGCGGCAGGGGCACGCCGTGCGGCTCGTCCACAACATCACCGATGTCAACGACAAGATCTACGAGGCCGCGCCCGGGGCGAGCGCGGAGCGCGCCCGTGATGCGACCGCGTGGTACCTGGAGGACACGGCCGGGTTCGGCCTCGGCATGCCCGACGCACTGCCGCTCGCCACCGAGACGCTGCCGGAGATCGTTGCGCTCATCGAGACGCTTCTCGCATCAGGACACGCGTATGTGGCCGGCGGCGACGTCTACTTCCGCGTCGCGCGCTTCGAGACGTACGGCGCCTTGTCCGGGCAGCGGCCCGACCAGGTCGAGGAGCAGGAGCCGAATCCGGCCAAGGAGGACCCCCGCGACTTCGCACTCTGGAAGGCGACCAAGGAGGGAGAGGACACGTCCTGGGAGGCGCCCTGGGGCGGCGTCGGTCGACCCGGCTGGCACATCGAATGCTCCGCGATGGCGGCGAAGGAGCTCGGGCCCGAGTTCTGGATTCACGGCGGCGGCCTCGATCTCGTCTTCCCGCATCACGAGAACGAGCGCGCGCAATCGCTGTCCGTCGGCCATCTGTTTGCACGGATCTGGATGCACAACGGCCTGTTGCGCTTCACCGGCGAGAAGATGTCGAAGTCGATCGGGAACGTCGCGACCATCCGCGACGTGCTCGACGCCTGGGGTCGAGAGGCGGCGCTCGTGTTCTTCCTCACGGCGCACTGGCGCAAGCCGATCGACTTCTCCGAGGAGACGATGGCCGCCGCGGCGGCACAGGCCGAGACCCTCCGAAACGCCCTGCGGGGAGAGACGCGCACGACGGGCGACTGGGAACAGCTGGTCGAGGTGCTCGAGGAAGACTTCAACACGCCGGCGGCGCTCGCACTCTTCCACGACTGGGCGCGCGCCGGGGCGCTCGCGGAGCTGCGACGCGGGCTCGAGGTGTTCGGTCTCGAGACGCTCGCCGACGTGTCGGCGCCGCCCGCCGATGTCGTCAGACTCGCCGAGGAGCGCGAGGCCGCCCGGGCGCGGCGTGAGTTCGCCGAGGCGGACAGGCTCCGAGCCGAGATCGTCGCTGCCGGATGGGAGGTGCGCGACGTCGCGAGGCCGCCCGGCTACGAGCTCGTCCCCCGCCCGTGACGCGCGATCTCGTCTACGGACGCAACGCGGTTCGCGAGGCACTGCGTGGCCGGCGCGCGGTGCTCGAGGTGTGGGTCGGTGAGCGCGCGGCAGCGACCCTCGACTGGCTGGACGAAGGGCCTCGGCCCCGAGTCCACCGCGAGCGCGAGTTGACCGAGGCGGCAGGCTCGGCAGACCATCAGGGCGTCGTGGCGTGGTGCGAGCCATACCCCTACGCCGACGCGTGGGATCTCGCCTCGGTCGACACGCCCCTTCTCTGTTGTCTCGACCAGGTCACCGATCCTCGGAACCTCGGCGCCGTCGTGCGCAGCGCGGCGGGAGCCGGGGCGACGGGCGTGGTTCTTCCGGCCCACGGAGCGGCGGTCGTCACCCCGGCCGTCTGCCGTGCGTCCGCCGGCGCCGTCGAACGCCTCCCGGTCGCGGTCGTCCCGAATCTCGCCCGGTATCTCGGCGAGGTGAAGGGCGATCGGCTCTGGGCGTACGCGGCGTCCGCCGACGGCGACGCCCGTCTGTGGGACCTCGACCTGACCGACGGCATCGCCCTCGTCTTCGGCGCCGAGGGGAAGGGCGTTCGTCCGCTCGTCCGCCGATCGTGTGACGGGACGGTGGCGATACCGCTCGAGCCGGGCCTCGAGTCGCTCAACGTGAGTGTCGCGGCGGCAGTGGCGCTCTTCGAGGCGCGCCGCCAGCGCAAATACTCTACCTCGACTGGAGGTTGAGACTTGCCGGACATCGCCCTCTACCTGTTCGACGGCTCCAACCTCTTCCACGCCGGCGGCTTCGGCCACCGCGACGAGGTCGTCGACGAGCTCGCGAGCTTCGTCGCGATACGCGGCGCCCGGGGCGTCGTCGTCTTCGACGGCGTCGGGGAGACCCGCGAGATCGGCGCCCTCACGGTGCGTTTCGCGCCCGATGCAGACTCCGTCCTCGAGAGGCTCGCCGCCGAGCGGCGCCACCACGAGACCGTTCTCCTCGTGACGTCGGATGCGGCCGTTCAGGGCACGAGCGGGCAGGAGGTCAGGAAGCGCAGTTCCGCGGAGTTCCTCGCCGACCTGGCGGCTGTGACGCATCGAGAGCACACGCCGAGCCGCCTGGGAGACCGCGTCGACGCGGAGACCCGGGCGCGACTCGAGCGGTTGCGCCGCGGCGAGCGCTGAGCGTCGCTTTCGGCCATGTCCCGAGCCGCCATCGGCAGGGCCACCGGCCTCCTCCCCACACGTCGAGCATAACGGCGATACACGCGCGTGTCTGTGCCGCCTTCGTGCCGAGATCGGGCCGTAGGGGGCGCAGCTCGTCGCCGGTGTGGCATCCGAGCGCCCGACCGTCCCCCGAGCGCTGATCGAACACCTGTTCTTATTACAATGGAACTTACGCAAAGGGGTTGTAACGCTCGCGTAATGCTGCTAGCTTCCTCCTCGACCTGAGGGTGAGAGTTCGTCCCGAAGGGCGCTCGAGACAACATCGACGAAGGGGAGAAGGAGATGGCCGTCCGTACAGCCGCTGCACCGAAGAGCCCGCAGAAGCTGCAGCGGGAGCTCGAGGACCTCCAGCTCGTGATCAGAGCGCGGAACGGTGGTGACGCCGCCCGCGACGAGCTGATGCGGCGCTACCAGGGCTTCGTCCGCCTGAAGGCCAGCTCGTACTTCCTCGCCGGCGGCGACGCCGAGGATCTCGTCCAGGAAGGGATGATCGGGCTCTACAAGGCGATCCGCGACTACCGGTCGGATCGCGAGTCGTCGTTCCGGTCGTTCGCAGAGCTCTGCGTGACGCGGCAGATCATCACGGCCATCAAGTCGGCGACCCGCTACAAGCATGCGCCGCTGAACACGTACGTCTCGTTCAGCCACACGCCGGCGGGGCAGGACTCGGACGGCGAGTGCACGCTCGGCGACGCCCTGCCTGGACCCCTGATCGACGACCCGTCCGTCCGCGTGATCTCGACCGAGGAGCTCCAGTCGCTCGTCGGCTGCCTCGGCACGAGCCTCTCGGGCCTCGAGTCCGAGGCGCTTCGGCTCTACCTCGACGGGCACTCGTACGAGTCGATGGGCGACGAGCTCGGCTGCGACTGCAAGACCATCGACAACGCGCTCCAGCGCGTGAAGCGGAAGATTCTCGCGCACCAGGCAGCGCGCGCAGTTCCCGCGTAGCCGGGGTCCCGCCGGCGGCGCGGATCGCGTGCCGGCCTATCCCCACGCGCTGCGACTGGATGGCGCGAGCTCGCGCTCCAGCTCGGCCACGGCGTACCTGGATGTCGCAGCCGATCGCGAGAGCGGGCCCGCGAGGCCCTGATCGACGCTCTCGAGTCGTTCCGCACCGCCGACGTGGCCACCGGCTCCAGAACGGGTGGCACTTCCCCGTCGGCAGATGGGCTAGCGCGACTCGGCGCCGTCCCAGCGCACGAGCTCCTCCAGCGGGAGCCGCCGCTCCGAGAGGCGCGAGACGAGCCGGCTCGCCTGCGGGTCAGGTGCCGGGTGCCCGATCGTGACGAGGCAGACGAAATGGACGTCGTCGGGCACATCGAGGAGCGCCTTCACGGCCGGCACCTGCTCGGGCAGGACGCCGAAGACGCCGGACGCGAGTCCCTCGTCGATCGCCGCGAGCTGGAGGAGGATGAACGCTGCGCCCGCGTCGACGTACCAGTAGGGCGCAGGCCAGCCGATCTCCTCACCGTCGCGAAGCTTGTCCGGCTTGCGGTAGCGCTCGTGGTAGCTCTCCTCGCGCGTGCCGACGAAGACGTGAACGGGAGCCGTCGAGATCCAGGCCTGCCCACCCGCGGCGACGTACTCCCCTTCGCCGGCGAGCCGCGCAAGCGCCTGGCGCTTCGGTGGATCGGTGACGACGACGAGTCGGTGCCCCTGACTGAACCCGCCGCTCGGCGCTCGACGGACGGTGGCGACGATCCGCTCGATGACCTCGCGCGGGACCGGGTCCGGGCGGTAGCTCCTGACCATCCGTCGCTGCTTCAGGATGTCGCCGAGCTCCATCGGCCTATCGTACGAGCCGGCCGGTCAGGCATCGAGCGGGACGCTCCGGGCCGATGCCGCTACGCGCGCAGGTACGTCAGGACTGCCTGGACGCGGCGGTTGGCGCCCGCGCTCGGCGAGAGCGACAGCTTGCGGAGGATGTGCCGGACGTGCGTCTCGACGGTCGCCGTGCTAAGCCAGAGCCGCTCTGCGATCCCGCGGTCGGTCAGCCCTTCGGCCATCAACGCCAGCACCTCGCGCTCACGGTCGGAGAGCTCGTCCAGCGGGTCGCGTACCCGTCGGCGCGCGAGCAGCGCGTCGACGAGCGCAGGATCGACGACTACCTCGCCGGCAGCGACCCGATGGAGCGCGTCGACGATCTGGGATGCGTTCGTCACGCGCTCCTTGAGGAGGTAGCCGCAGTGGCCGTCCTGGCCCTCGATCAGCCGAAGCGCGTAGCCGACCTCGATGTACTGCGAGAGGACGAGCACGCCCGTCTCCGGAAATCGGGCGCGGATCTCCGTGGCGGCAACCAGCCCTTCGTCTGTCTGCGTCGGCGGCATGCGGATGTCGGTGATCGCCGCCTCCGGGGTCGTTTGCTCGACGAGCGCGAGCAACTCGGTCGCGTCGGCGGCCCGGCCGCACACCTCGAATCCCTCGTCCTGGAGGAGGCGCGCGAGTCCGTCGCGGACGAGTGCGGTGTCGTCGGCGATTACGAGGCGCATGGGATTTCGGCGATGATGCGGGTGCCGCGTTGGGGTGGGCTGTGGATGGTGAGTGTGTCCGTCGAGGGCGCCGACGCGGTCGGCGAGGCCTTTGAGGCCGGTGCCGTGGTCGGGGTTGGCGCCTCCTTTGCCGTTGTCGCGGATCTCGATGTGTGCGTTGCCGTTGTTGCGGGCGACGGTGATCGATGCTTGGTGGGCGTCTGCGTATTTGGCGATGTTGGCGAGTGCTTCGGCGACGACGAAGTAGGCGGCTGTTTCGACGTGTTGGGGGAGGCGGCCGGCCTGCTCGTCGATCTCGATGGTGATGGGGACGGGTGCGCGTTGGGCGAGGGTGCGGACGGCGTCGGCGAGGCCGTTGTCGGTGAGTGCTGCGGGGTGGATCCCGTGCGCGAGCTCGCGCAGCTCGCGTAGGGCGTGGTGGAGCTCGTTCTCGCTGTCGGCGAGGAGCTCGCGGGCGGCCGGGTCGACGTGGGCGTGGAGCAGCTGGAGGCCCATCCCGAGCGCGAGGAGCCGTTGTTGGGCGCCGTCGTGGAGGTCGCGCTCGAGACGGCGGCGCTCGTCGTCGCCGGCACGCACGATGCGGGCCCGTGATTCGCGTAGCTCGACGAGCTGGGCGCGGAGCTCGGCCTGCAGGCGCGCGTTCTCGAGCGCCAGCCGCGCGGCCGAGCCTGCTGCCTCCAGCAGCGCGGGCTGGTCGACGAGGTCGAGCTCGTGCACCACGACCGCCAGCCGCTCACCGATATAGGTCGCATGCCGGCCCTCTCCGGGCGGCAGCCGCAGCGGTTCGCCCTGCTCGTCCACCCACGCCTGCCGATCGGGCAGCCAGAGCCCCACCTCCAGCGTCGGATCACCAACCGCCCGCGCCAGCGCCGCCCGCACCTGCCCCGGCTCGCACATGATTCAACTCCACCACCAGATCCCCCACATTCCCACGCGCCCGCTGAACGAAGAACAGGCCCGAGAGCCCGATCACGACGAAGGCGACGTTGGCCACGAACACGACCGTGTCCTGCTCGAGCGACCAGACGATGTCGGAGCCCCACAGGTCCGAGGCGACGGCGAAGAACCACGGCGGCGCCTGGATGAGCGCCGCAATCATGAGCGGAGCCACGGAACGACGCGCCGCGGGGCTGAGCGAGCGCAGCCGGTCGGCGAAGAGGACCATGCCGATCAGCACCGCAGGCGCGAGCCAGACGACCACGTTGACGCGGTTGAACGTGGTGATGTCGAAGGGCAGATCCCCGGGGTAGAAGTACGAGCCCGGGTAGACGAACAGGTATGGGAGGTTCCACGCGATCCCGAACAGGTAGATGACGGCGAGATAGATCCCAGCGAGGCGCCGGTACACACGCCCCGTCGGGTAGGCGAGCATCCAATGAACCTGGACGGTCGCCGCCAGGCCGATCAGCAGGAGAGCCTCCGTCACGAGAAATTGCGAGTCGGGCGTCGAGTTCAGGAAGTTCTCGTTGAGGTGCAGGATCCCCGACCACGCCCACAGCGGGCCGGTCAGGCGCAGGTACGGCCGCACCGCCCAGACGAAGAGCCCGATCGCCGTCCAGAGGCCCATCCACGCCAGGTAGAAGTAGGTGAACCAGTCGGCCGTGCCCTGATCGAGCTCGCCTTTCAGGTTGAGCGCGAGAACGGCCACCCCCGCGGCCGCGGTCACCCACCACCCGACGGACCGGATCCCCCCTTGGTAGAGGCTCATGCCGCCAGGAGACGGATGAGCGAGGCGCCGCTCAGCTCGCTCTTCGGGATGAACCCGTCGGCCTCGGCCTCGTCGAGTGCGACCCCGAGTTCCTCGGCACCCCGGCTCGAGGTGAGCACGACCCTCGTCGAGGGGCACGGTGCCAGCCTGCGGGCGACCTCGAGCCCCGAGACGTCCGGGAGGAGCACGTCCAGCAGGACGACGTCCGGAGACAGGCGTCGTGTCTCCGTCAACCCGGTCGTCCCGTCGGCGGCCTCTCCGACCACCTCGAAACCGGCCTGCTCGAGAGAGCGGCGGGCGAACCGCCGGAACGACGCGTGGTCGTCGACGATCAGGACGGACGGGCTCACAGCGGCGATCCTGACACGACTCGGGAGCGGACGCATCCCGGGAATCCCTGAGTGTCCGCGTCCGCGCCTCAGGGCGATCCCTGAACGGGAGCCGCGTTCCGGGTTTCCCTGGATGGCAGGCGCATCCGGCCCTCCTACCTTCGAGCGCGACCGGCACCCGCCGGCCGTCACGAGAAGGAGGAGACATGAGTCTCGCGTTCCTCATCCGCTTGCAGATCGTCGCCATCATCGTCGCGGCGGTCGGGTTGCTCTTCGGCGCCGGCGTCGCCGCACCCGGGCCCGCAAGTGCCGCGGGCCAGGCGACGTGCTCGCTCCATCGCCTTGCTTCAGGCGATCCCGCCACGATCCGCGTGCGTTGCACCGGCGACAGGCCGTCGCCCGCGCGGTCGCTCGGGACCTCGTTCCGTCGCTCGGGCGCGAATTGCAGGATCGAGCACCTCGGCGCCCTCGACCCGGCTGCCTACCGGTACGTGTGCTGACGCGCACGAGCCAGGGGGAAGGCCCGGTCGACCGCCGGTCCTTCCCCCGATTTCGCCGGGTCAAGAACCGGAGGAAGGAATTCGGAACGCTTGACCCCTGTTTCCAAGGGACAGGCAGCAGCAGGCGGAGAGCAGGCGTCAGAGGCGTCAAACCGCCTGTTCCCGATACGCGACCACTCGATCGCGGGTCCCTGAGGGGAGAGCCCGCTCGCGCGGACGAAGGCTCGCAGTGCCGGGTCGACGCCGGAAGGTGGCAGCGCCTGAGAGTCAGCTTGGGTTCCGCTCACCGTCGATCAGTGGCACGACGCGTTCGCGGAACGTCTCGAGCTGGGCGCGCTCGTCGGCGAGCGGCCACAAGAAGACGCGTTGCGCGCCCGCGCGCTCGTACGCCAGTACCTTCCGTGCGCATTCCTCCGCCGAGCCAATGGGAAGAACCGAGCGCAGCGGCTCCACCGGACGATTGAGCAACGGCGCCAGCAGGTCCGCGAGCATCGCTTCGGCGCGAGCCCGATCCTCGGTGACGTAACACCACATCGTTGCGATGCCGTTCGGGAACCGTGCCGCATCGCGCCCGCGAGCCGCCAGCTCTGCCTGAACGTCCGACCAGGCCTGGGCGAACAGATCCGGTGTCGTGTTGTAGCCGGAGGCGAGCCAGCCGTCGGCAAGGCGGGCCACGCGTTTCAGCCCGGCCGCCGATCCCCAGCTGCCGATCCAGATCGGTGGACCGGGGCGTTGAGCCGGCGTTGGTTCCAGCGTGAAGCCGGCACTGGAGTAGAACGTGCCCTCGAACGCGACGTTGTCGCCTCGCCAGTACGCACGCAGGGCCTGCACGGCCTCGTCCAGCCGCTTCCAGCGCTCCTCGAATCTCAGGCCGACCAACTCGTAGTCCCGAGCCGACGAACCGGGACCGAGCCCGACCATCAGTCGGCCGCCCGACAGCAGATCGATCGCCGCGAGGATCTTTGCGGTGGCCGCCGGTCCACGAAGCACCGGCACAGCGACTGTCGTTGCGAGCGTCATCCGGCCGCTGTGCGCGAGCACGGCGGCCAGCGCCGTCGGCCCGTCGAGCCACGGACGCGAGAACACGAGATGGTCGTTCGCGCAGACGTGTGTGTAACCGAGATCGTCCGCCGCTCTCGTGACCGCGATCAGGTCGTCGAGTGAGCGCTGCTCGCCCATGAACGAGATGAGCGGAAGGTGGACACCGAACTCCATTTGAGCCACTGGTCACGAGAGGCTATTCGAGACCCGATCGCCGCGCCTGGCCGCTGCCCAGGGGACATTCCCGCAAACCGGCGCAGCCGACTCGTCGCTCCGTGACGCCTGTCGGTTGATGAAAGCCCTCGTCCGGAGGCGACTGCGTTCGCCGGCCCGGCGTGACCAGTCTCCGCGACGATCAGCGGCGAGGGGCTGGCGGGTCTCGCAGCCCCTCGCTGTCATGTCGGGAGGGCAGTCCGATTCGCCGCCCGTCCTTCACGGTCGTCGGCTCGCGTGCAGCACTCTCCAGATCCGCCCCCCGGCGTCGTCCGTGATGTAGAGCGAGCCATCCGGACCCTCCGCAAGCGCCATCGCGCGATGGTCGGCATCCGCCGGCAGGTTGACCGCGCCCTCACCGATGAAGCCGTCCGCAAAGAGCTCCGGCTTGTGCGGCTTACCGTTGGTGAAACGCACGACCGTCACGTTGTAGCTCACCGGAAGATTGGGTCCTCCGTGGAACGCGATGAACGCCGCGCCCCGGTATTTCCCGGGGAACTGATCACCGCCGTAGAAGAGCAGGCCGTTGGGCGCGTAGTGGGCGGGAAAGGCCAGGAGCGGATCTTCGGCGTTCGCACAGCGACCGACGATGTTTCCATCTCCGCCGTACTCCGGCGCCAGCACCTTCTTCTCCTGCCGTCCGTCGTAGTAGCAGTAGGGCCACCCGTAATGCCCGCCTTCGTGGAAGTGGAAGAACTCCTCGGCCGGCAGCGCGGCGTCATCCTGGGGTGTGAACAGGTCCGGGAAATTGTGATTGAAGCCGCCTCGTCCCTGCTGCACCCCGTAGAGCCCTCCGTCGTACGGATTCAGGGCGAGCGCGACCATGTTCCGGAGTTCGGTCGCGAAACGGTTCGCCGCGGAGTGGACCTGACCAGGGAGGTTCGCGTCGTAGCGCCAGATCCCCGCTCGGATCGGCATGTCGGGGCAGGGATCGATTCCCAGTGAGCCCGGCACGCCCGGCATTGCCTGACAGCTGTCCGTGGACGATCCGACGCCGACGAAGAGCGTGCCGCTCTCGGTGACCACGATGGTCTTCGTCACGTGGTTCCCCGTCGCCGGCAGTCCGGAGACGATCACCTCCGGTCCGGCCACCGGCGTCAGGCTGTCCGGCGACATCAGGTACCGCTCCACGCGATCGTTCGGTGCGAAATAGAGATACGGACTCCTGAAGTAGATGCCGTTCCCGGGACTCGCGCCGAATCGCGCCGTCTCGTCGGCCTTCCCGTCCCCATCGGTGTCCCGCAACGCCAGGACGCCCCCTGTCGGGGATTGGTCAGCGACGAACACATCGCCGTTGGGCGCAACCGCGATGTCCCGCACCCTGGCGGGACCGCCCGTCGGCGTCTTGGCGTCGTATACCACCACGGCGCAGAAGCCACCAGGCAGGTTCAGGCCGCCATTGTCGGGATCACAGATCGGGCGAACTGCCGAGCCCGCAGCCGCGATCCCGGACGATGCCTGGACGGAGCCGGTCGACCCGAGGCTCGCCAGGCCACCGGCCACCATTGCAGCGAGCAGGGGCACCACGGTTAGAACTCTCGCTCTGAGGTGCATGAGACCTCCTCGTGGCCGTGATCTCTCAGAGAGCCGTTCACACTGGCCAGACGTTTTTTCTCGGAAGCAAGTGTCGCCCGCCACGAGTCAGAGTACAAGCCTCGCGCTGCTGCTCTGCCGGCGGCGCGCCAACGAATAGCGTCGATTTAGCGGGGCTGCGTTCGAGGGCACGACGGTATTCGCGTGATTGCCCGAGGGCGGGAACCGTGCGACGGCTCGGCATCGCAAGGCGCGCGTGAGTTGCAGCTCGAGCGAGAGCGGCCGAGGTCACGCGAGTGGTGAACCCGAACGTCATATCCACGTCGCCGGCGGGATCTGGCAGACGGTCTCGGTCTGACGTCGGGCGTAGTCCTGGGTGTCTTACGAGTGGTTGAGCGTCAACGGAGGGAGCCGCCCCGCGGCCTGGGGTGGGGGATCCGCGGTGGGGACGTCGCGGGGCGGCTGCGGACGCCTAGACGGACGGCGGGCCTCCGATTTGAGCGGCCAGCTCAGCGTCCGCGCTCGCGCCGCTCGCGCTCGTCGTGTTGTGCCTGCCGCACACCTCTTTCGCGTTCGTGGTGCTGCGCAAGCTGCTTGACCAGCACGCGTCGGAGTTCCGCGAGTCCCCCTGGCGCATCGTCGCCAAGCACGGTCACGACCCGTTGGCGGTCGGCAAGGCTGATTGCGACGATCGTGTCGCCATTCGTGAGGGCCCGCTCAAGCTTCGCTGCCAGCTCGTCGCCGTCAAGCATGGACGCGAGCAGCTGGACGTTCTCGGTGCGTACGGTCGAGCCGGAGAGGATCACGCTGCGGCTGGTTCGCCGAGGGGCGTGCAGACGAACCGCGGCTCGTCGCCGACGTCCTCGCGTCTGAGCAGCCATTCGACGCCACGGATCGGGTACGTCCCGCCGTCGATCACCAGCCGGCCGTCGATGTGGGGCTCGTTTTCGAAGCTGCTAGCGCGGAACTCCGACTGCGTGACTTCGCCATCGCGACGGAACACGAGTTGGAAACGCGTCATGACTCCCCTTCTCTCGCTCGCCCAGGCGCGGTGGCCAGGAGGGGTCAGGGCGAGAGGAGGAGCTGTTGCTTGCAACCGAGCTTACGCCTGTCCGGTGTGACAGTGGTTGTCAGCGGATCGTCGGGGACGTCAGTAGGCTGAGTCCCGACTGAGCGCACGGGCTGACCGCGGTCGAGACGTCTACGAGCGCCAGACGAGGAAGACGCTGCGCGAGAGAGGCTCGCACGTGGGGTACGAGTCTCTCGCGCAGCGATCGCGAGCCCGCCGCAGGCCCCGCCTGCGGCAGGCGTGCGGCCGAGTACCCGCTCAAGGTGGGTGACGAAGGTTCCACCTTGGTGCCGCGGGGTACTCCGAGCATCCGGCTCGCATGAGCCACGGTAGGTGTGGCCAGCAGGCCGTACAGGGCACGCTCGGTCAATCCCGACACCCGGCGGGCCTTCTTCGTTCTGTGGCCCCTCTGGGCGCAATCCACTAGAGCCGTTCGCGCTTCCGCCAGACGTGCTCCTGCCAGCAGCGTCGCCCGCATCACGAGGGGACGGTAGTGGCTAAGCCACAACGACGAAGTCGTCGGGCGACGTGGACGTTCCGCCCGTGGCTTCCGTGACTCTGATCGGTGCGTCCGACCTCGGGTCGACCCGAGTCACGTAGGCAAGCATTTCCTCGCGTTCCTCAGCGTTGGTGGTGGTTTTCGTGATCGTGACGATGTCCCCCACGTGGGGAAGCGACGTACCGGTGTACTGGTAGGCGCCCACCTCGAAGAAGGGGACTGCGGGGCCTGGCCTGACCAGCGTCACAGCAAATGTCCACCCGTCCCCCATGCCTCGGACGCTACGACTGAACGCCGATGTCGGACGACCCGTTCGTCCAGCTGTCCATGTCGGATCGGGTGGTGCGGCCATGTCTGCCTTCGGGCGGGCCGCACGAGGGACCGGATCGGCAGCGACGAGGCGAACGATGGCGTGACGGCCCCCGGGCGCGAGGGTTCTCGGGGTGCGTCGCCGAGACCTTGGGCCGGTGGACTGCCTCGTGTGCGCCGACCTGCGTGCGGCGAGCCGTCGCCAACCCGGAGCCGACCGACTAACCGCCCTCATCGCTGTGAGGGCGCGTGGGGAGTTGGGTTACTCCTCGGGGGGTGCGTCGTCGTTCAGGGCATCCGCCATCAGGCGGGTCTCCTCGCCTTGAGAGGGTGCCCTGTTGACGATGCTGGCTCCGTATCCAATGCGTCATGTGGGATGACCCCGTCGCCGATGTAGCCCCCGACGGGCACGGGGACGGGCGGCGGCGGGGTGGCGGGGGCGGTCTTCAGGTACAGCTTCCGGGGGTCGACGGAGTCGCCCATCCCGTATGCGCCGATGATCCCCAGGACACGCCCGCGCAACTCCTCGATCTCAGCGGGTTCCACGCTCATCGTCGTTTGTCCCCTGTGTGTTCGCTTCATGCCGGGCTCGTTGCCGCCGGGACGGTCAAGGTCGGCGACGTTGCCGGTCGCGCAGGCTTCAGTGCCTTGCGAATCATGGTTTCCCTCCCCGCCCAAGTAACGACGCGCGGGTGAACGCCCGCGCCGTCGAACGAAGTGTCGCGCTTTCAGCGTGGTCTTCCAAGGCCCGGGCGACCGGGGCGTACGCGTTGTTCGCAGTGAGCGACGAGTTTGTGAGTTGCGCTGAAGTGGGAGGCGCGCTCGGGGCTCGATTCGCCGTGGTTCCCCCGATCGCAACTCGCTCCGGGGCGCCCTCTCTTTCGGAAATCAGGCTGCCTGTGTCTCCACCTCGAGCACCGGAGCGTCCGGCTAGGCGTGGTGCGGTGCGGTTCTCGGGTGACCGGCCACTTCGGGTTCGACTGCGTCGTCTGCTGCGACTTGCACGACGAGCAACGTCGGCGCGACCGGCGATAGCCCTCGGTGACGCAGGTCGCGGCCCAACTCGGGCACTCGCGCATGTCTCTGACGCTCGACACGTACTCACACGTCATGGTTGGCGACTAGCCGCAGCCTCCCCGCGAGGCATGCCCGCCAAGGCATCAGCGCTCGTTTGCGCAGGCGCGATCTTCCGGCCCGACGAGTCTGTCGAAGAGCGCGTTGTAGGCGGCGTCTTGCGCAGGGTCATACGGGCCTAGGGGCGGGCCCTCCCATTGCACGTCGGGGGTCACGCCCGGCCCCATGACAGTGACGCGGTGTAGGTCGCCGACGGCTGGGCCGCGCGGCGCGTTGTCGGGGTAGCCAGGCGGCGGCGTCTGTGGCACGAAGCTGTAACAGAAGGCACCGTTGCGGAGGTGGAGCACCTTGCCTGCGTCGTGCCTCCAGCCAGGCCCGTAGACCGAGTTGCGCGTGTCGATGTAGACGAAGCGTCCATAGGTGTCGCGCTTGCTCGCTGACGGCGTCCGCGTCCCGAAGACGGGCGCGCCGGTATACGTCATTCGCCCGAAGAGGCCCTGCCATTGGCCACCGTACGTCCAGTTCGGCGAGATCTCGAGCTGTGCGATCGGTCCCGACCAGTGTGAGAGGTGGAACTCCATTGCCGCCTGGTTTGGCTTCCAGGGGTCGAAGCCGCGCATCGGCAGCAGCCGCTGCCAGGCCTGGACCGCCCAATACGTCCCGTCGGGCGCCGTGCACGCCGCAACGATGAACGGAAGTGACGGCCCGGTGTAGGGCCTGCAGCGATCGACGAAGTGGGCCCAGACGACGCGGCCGCGCGACTTCCAACCACCGCTGAAGTCACGCCGAAACGACGTCTGCGGCGCCTGCGATCCCGAAGCGAGCGCGTTGATCGCTCCCCATGCGAGCAAGTGTCGGCGCTTGCCCATCGTCGTGTACGAGATCGAGCGCGGTGTCACCGTTGACCTGGAGCGTCAGGTCCTGGGCATCGAGCGAGAAGACCTCCGACGCTGCAGCCGGCGCTGCAAGGATAAGCGCGGCGGAAACGAACACGAGCAGTCTCAAAGCCCGGAGTACGGTAGCGCTTGTGAGCGACAGACCTGGAGCGAAAAGACCCGATTAACGGGCCTTTCGGTAAGCGGGAGGACGGATTCGAACCGTAAGCTCGCGAACGGCAACGTTGACTTCGAAGTTGCGTTGGACGCTGGTCTCTTGACCGGGCATGTGGAATTCGCCGCTCAGGGAACCCCGACAAACGGGACGGGTCACCTCGCGATGACCAACAGTTGGGGTTATTCCCTGACCGGAGACGTCACCTGCTTCAATCGGATCGACGCGAAGACGGCCGTGTTCAGCGGCACTATCACCGACGCAACCCTCTACGCGACACCGGGGTACTTCATCGCAAAGGTGATTGACAACGGCTCGTCTGGGGACAAGATCGTGGTCTTTGTCAACGAGCACGGGAACGCTAACTGCTCGGACCCCAGCTTGGACGGAACCCTGGCTCCGACATCCTGGCCAACGTTACGAGCGGGAACCTCGTCGTCCAGTAAGGCGTAACACCCGATCGTCTGATCCAACCCCGCACCACAGCAACCAACCCGCACCACAACAGCGCCTCCCGGCTTACGCAGCGGGGGGCGCTAGTCGTCGGCGGAGCGGACTCTAGAGGTCGTCCAAGGCGTCCTCGGCCCGTTGTAGAGCACGGCGTGCCTCGCGGATCGAAGCGCGGACCGTCTCGGCCCGGTCGCCCTGCTCCTGCTCATCTGCGAACTCCTCCTCCTGACGACGTGTCGTCGGAGGGGTCGGAACTCGCTGCCGCTGCCGCTCGTCGGTCTTCGTCGCCATCACGCGCTCCTTCGGAGAGATGTGTCGCCCCCCCAGATGATCGCTCACCGAGGGCGGAGGTCCAAGGCCGGGCGTGGCGATACTGCGGGCCGTGCCACGCGACCTGTTCGCAGAGAAGGAGGGGTTGGCGCTGCGAAGTGCTCCCGGATGACCAACGCACTGTCGCCCAGTTCGAAGACGTCGATGTCCCTGACTGCGATGTCGCGGGGGAGGAGATCGACACGGGCGATGAGGCCCGCTGCTTCTCGCAGTACATGCGCATCCATGCGCTCGAGTCGTCGGCTGGCCTGACCTACGCGGAGATGGGACGTTTCGTGTCCGCGGATGACCCCAGCAATCCTGCAGGGACAAGCGACGAAGCCGCAGCGCTGAAGGACGAGAGTGGCAAGCCGGTCGCTAACGCCGCCCGCAACACCTGGGTGACCGAAACCGCCCTCTCCACCGCACTCAACATGTCCTACATGGCTTCGCAGCTCTCGCTGTTCGGCATCGTTGTCGGGATCGCGCTGATACTCACCGGGATCGGGCTCGTGATCCTCGCGCTCTCCGTCTCGGCAGAGGCGGAGAGCCCGAGCGACACGCAGATCAAGGTCGACGGCCACTGGTGGGTGTCGAGCAGGTCGGCCTCCCGGTCGGCGGGCACCGAGGACGGGTCAGGGCGAGGGCTACGGCCCTCTAAGGCTCGTGCGCGAGGCCGAGCCAGCCCGCCGTCCGGCGCTCGGGCGGGGTGACCTGCTGGGCTGGCTTAGCGTCGGTTTCAGCGCAGCGCCTGTTCGACCAACCTCAAGGCAGCTTCGGTTCGCCCTCCAGCGCGGCCTTGATCCGCAAGAGCCGCTTGTCCCAGATTCGCTGACCGATCATCCCGGCAAGGGGCGGAATCAGCTTCAGCGGACCAACCGGATTGGGTTCGAGGCGCACCGACAGCTTGGTACCGCCTTGCACCGGCTCGAACAGCAAGTCTCCGCTGGGCTTTGCGGGACCGACGTCTCCCTCGATTCCGATCCTTCGCTCAGGCTCAAGTGAGACAAAGCGCATCGTTGTCTCACGGCCCTTCGCATGATGGAAGCGAAAGAGCGTTCCCGATTGTGTCGGCCCTGGTGGCTCTTTCGACACCGACTCCGTGTCCGGGTCAGTCGCGTTCTTGTCCAAGTCGAGAAAGTGGCGATAGACGTCCTCGACCGGTCGCGCAATCGTCACGCTTGACTCGACCTTGCCCATGCCTACCTCCTTAGGACGAGCCATGATCCTTACACGACAGGTGCGCCACGTTGTCCGTCAGCAACCCGCGTTCGTGCAGGTCAGCTAGCTGATCGAGGTTCTCGACGGTTCCGACATCCTGCGGGCTAGCAGGCCGGGGAGGTGGCGATCGAAATCGCTCGTCCAGCCGGTCACGGCCGCGATCTCCGAGACCCGCCACGGGACGGCTAGCACCGAGGGGTTCGGCGGCGACCGCGGGACGACCGATGAGAATCCGCACTGCCGGTGTCGAATCGGGCAGCCGCCGTTCGTCGTGAAGAATAGATGTGGCCACCGGGGCCACCCGTCGCAGGAGGACGCATGCCCGAGTACCTGATCTTCTTCAACCAGCAGTGGGTCCCCGACTACCCCGAGGAGGACTTCGTCGAGATCGGAGTGGAGTCCAAGGCGCTCGTGGCCGAGATGAAGGATGCGGGCGTCCTGGTCTTCGGCGGCGGTCTGGAGGAGACGACCGCCCTGGCCAGCGCCGACGCAACCAGCGGGGAGCTAGTCATCACCGACGGGCCCTACGCAGAGACCAAGGAGTGCGTCGGGGGGTTCACGATCGTCGACGTTGCCGATGACGAGGCCGCCCGGATGTGGGCGGGCAGGATCGCGGAGGCGTGCCGTTGGCCTCAGGAGGTACGGGCCATCAAACCGGGCAGCATCCGGGGCACAGGGCACTAGCTCCGTGACGTAGGAATCGCTCGACCCGACCCGAACTCACGGTGCGATGGTCGACCCGTACTTGGCAGCGTTGGCACGGGCCGCGGAAGCTGGCACGCAATGTCCCCATATCTGGATGACGCTCCACTCCGGGGATCTGGTCTCGCGATGCGCGTCTACATCGGCCGAAGCCGCGTCGATCGCTCACACCGGGCCTGTCCCCTGCAAGCCCGCGCTCGTCCGCCAGTGGCGGGTGATGGGTACCTCGCTCAAGGGGTATCAGCGCGGCGTCGACCAGATCATCAGCAAGGAGCCGCAGGGTGCGGCGACGATCCGCGCTGCGACGCGGAAGTTCACCGCCGTCACGGTGGCGGTCGGCAATCCGGTCGGCCCCGTGCTGATCAATCTCGCCGCCACGCTCTAGTCGGCCGTTAAGGCCGACTCAACCCAGCGCCCCCTCCGCCAGACGCTCGATCCGACCGAGGCGTCATAGGATCTCCGCATGTTCATCGAGACGATTGTTCTGCCGCGCCAGGAGTGGGAGCGATGGCACGAACGCCTGCGTTTCACGGACGATCCGCCCGAGGCACTGATCGCCTCGATCGCCTGGGATTCGGGTGACGGCAAGGTCACGGGCGTCAACCTTTGGGAGAATGCCGACGGCCATCAGCACTTCTTCCTGACGCGCATCAGACCGTTCGTGGAGGCCGAGGGCGAGCCACCTGCCCAGCGACACGGCGAGCCGCTCGCGTTCTACCTTCGCCCTTAGCCCTGTCCCTCGGCCAGGGACTCGATCCGCGAGAGACGGCGGTCGAGATCACGAAGCTCCCCGACGGTCGGTTGCGCTGGACGCGACCGCCGCCTAGGGTCCACCGGCGCTTACCCGACGCGGAGGTGGGAGATGCCCGTCCAGCCATCATCGGAGCTAGAGCAACTCGCTCAGGAGGCACATGCGGCATATGAGCGGGGTGACGACGAATGGTTCAAGGCGCACTTGTCGGCCCACAATCCGATCATGCTCGGCTCGGACCCCGACGAGCAGATGATCGGCGCGGACGCCGTCACCGAGAGCACCACGGAGGAACTCGCCAACCGCGACCAGTACGCGTTCAAGGCGATGCCTCCGAGGATCATCGATGCACGGGAGTCGGGAGATATCGGTTGGACGATCACCGAATCCCGGTGGGAGTTCGAGGACGGCAGCTACCTCCCCGTCCGTGGATTCACGGTCCTGCATCGCGAGGACGGCGTGTGGAAGGCCATTGCTGGGGTCGCAGCACCCGCGATCTCCAACGAACTGCTTCGACCGGGATCACCGGTCACACAGCCAGCCCGCGCCCCTGCCTAGCAGCCGCGCCCGTCCCGGTCTGGGCGGCCATCGTGTTCCAAGCGTGGCACACCGTGTGTTCCATCGACATGCGGTGAGGCTCCATCGGGACGGTGGAGGCTCGCGGCGTGTGTGGCTAGCGCGGATAGGGGCCCGGAGGGGAGGCGCAGTCAGCGACAACCGGCGCGGGAGTACCCCTCCCCCCTGAAAATCGCCGCGCCGGCGACGAGAAAGATCGCTCGAACGGCGCCCCCACACGATGTCGAAACCCCTGCAAACAACTCCTTTCCACTGGATACGTTTGCGACCAGAATTTACGTTTGGGGGGTCGGATTTCCGTGCCGAACGAGCTCGGGATTGGGGGAATTGGGGGGCTTCTCGAGCGCCCCGAGAGAGCGTGAGAGGGCGCGCTCGGGAGCTCTCGGCCCCGCAATCCCTCTGTCCATGCGGAAACAGGCGCTCAGGGGGATGACTGCAAGAGAGATCGCTCTCGCGCCTCCGGGGCGCTTCGACGCTCGTCTGGCGGTTGCCACGCTGTTGCCAGGGGTCTCGCTAGCCCTGTGCTCATGCGGGATTGTGCGGTGAGCCCCGGAGAGCTGAACCGGGGCGATCTCGCGCTTGGGTGGCGCGTGATTTTGGGCCCCGCGGCGTCGCTTGCGCGTCGTGCGCGCTTGTGTTGGCCGAGTTGGTCGCCGAATGGGACCGGCGGAGGCCGATCGGCCCGCTTGTCCGGTTGCTCATCCCACTCGACGAGCAGGGGATGATGCGACCGGGTGATCCGGACGGGTACGGGTCAATGTTCATGCACCCCTTCGAGGTGCCGACCGTCCCCGAGGACGCGATGCGCGAGTACTTCGACAGCTTCGCGTCGCCGCTCGCCCCGGCCCTCTTCGCGATCTCGCTGATGCACTGCAAGAACGTCGATGTCCGCGAGGTCGAGCCTCCGGAGCGCATCTCGAGGAACCACGCGAAGAAGCACGGGCGTCCGCTGACCAAGTACTACGTTCTCGACATCCGTGCGATGCGGAGCGTCCTCGACCGGGAGGGTGACGCGCAGGCAAGCGGGCTGCGACACGCCCTGCACATCTGCCGCGGGCACTTCAAGACCTATGGCTCGGAGGCACCGCTGCTCGGCAAGCACCAGGGCACCTACTGGTGGCCCGCCCACGTCCGCGGCGCGGCCGAGGAGGGCACGGTCGAGAAGGACTACCGGGTTCGCCTCGAGGACGGGCCCGCCGAGTCCTTCGAGGAGGGCCTCGGCCGCGACTATGTGGAGGGGCGGACGGTGAAGGCGATGATCGCGACCGAGCGAGAGCCGACGGATTCGAGCTGGAGCGAACTGCTCCGCGAACAGGGCGTCGTTCTTGTCTGGCAGGGGAGGATGGACATCCCGATGACGGCCCTCTGAGCCGGTTGTTGCCAGGACGTTGCCAGGAGGGTGTTTTGGGCCCCGCTCGAGGCCGGCGCCAGAGACGCGGAAAGCCCCGTTTCCAGAGCCTTTCGTTAAGCCGGAGGACGGATTCGAACCGTCGACCCCCTGTTTACAAGACGACCCGGAGGCGGCCCACGCGGCCGTCTTCGGCATTTTCAAGCCGTTCTCCGTCATGCTCGGTCGGCTGAGGTCACCTCAGTCGGGCAACGATTCGGGCAAAGAAGTGGCGAGCCGCGTCCTGTAGTCGGAACTCCAGCGGCCCGACGGCGGCCCTCCACGACGTCCACCGCGACGAGCAGGCCCGCAGGCTGATCGCCGCCGCCCCGGTCGAGCTCCTCGTAGACGAGCGCAGAGGCCTTCCCGTGTGACGGACGAGCCCCCGCTCCTCGATCCGCAACTAGCTTGATGTAGGTCCAGGCATGAGTCCGAGCTGCGTCAGGACTTCGATCTGGTCGTAGTGGATGCGGATGGAGCTGATCTTGCCGTCCGTCACTCGGAAGACCCCAACGAAGGGGAAGTCCACCTTCTTTCCGGTTGCGGGGATCTCGACGCCATTCGGACTCCGCCACGTACCGGTGTGCGTGCCGGTGTATCTCGCCTGCTCCACGACGGTGTCGCCCTCCGCGACGAGGACGACGTCGCTGCTTCCTCGGTCGGGAGCAGCTGTTACAAGCGCATCGAAATACTGCTCCTTCAAGTCCTCAAGCCCGGAGATACGCGCACCACCCGGGGCCTCATACTCGACGTCGTCCGTGTAGAGAGCGGCCCACCCGCGGGCCAGGCGCACAGCCAGGGATTCGGGGTGGCAGGGCTAGTCTCGCGCGAGTCGCGACTAGGGCTCGACGCCGTGAACGAACGCGCGTCGCGTACGGCATGACTCGCCCATCGGTACCGTGAGCGAACGTGGATCGCGTACGAGCATGATTCGCCCGGCGATCGACCTCGTCGAGCTCGCCGCCCGCCCTAGCCGCGGCGCCAAGATCGGCAAGCTCAAGTCCACCACGCTCGAGCGTTGGCTCATCGAGCAACGGCTCGCCGAGCGCGACGGGCACGGCCGTCTTCGCCTCACCGAGCGCGGTGTACGGCTCGGCAGGGGCATCGAGTAGCGCCGGCGCCGAGCGGGGCCGTACCTCGGCGCAGGGTCGCCGGGTTTTACACTCGCACCTGAGACGGGCGCGTCCGCGGCGTTCGAGAAGTCGCTGTCCGGGCCGATCCCGTGGTAGAGCAAGGCACCAGACCGAGCGCTGCAGATTGGCAGAATGCCGTCATGCCTCGCTCTGCGGCCAGCAGCGGGAGTCCTCTTGAGGCGCTCGCGCTATGTGTGGGATGCGGCCTCGAGGCCGACGCTCGTTTCACCGTTGCCGAGAACTGGACCTGGTGGGCCGATGGTGAGGGTGGGCTTGTGCCGTACTGCCCTGCGTGTTCCCGCCGGAGGTTTGGTCATCGCACGACGATGATGGACGACCTGCTCGTGTCAGCGCGAGACTCTCTCCGCCAGGACAGCGGCGACTCCGGCAACGTCCAGGAGAGACGGCTTCGCCTCCTCGATGTATCGACCGAGGTAGCGGAGAGCGGCTAGCTCGTACCGGCTGACCCGCTTCTCCCCATATAGGTGAGTGAGGGCGAGAGCGAAGTCGAGAGGGATGGCTTGCCCGTCTGCACTGCATTTCCCAGGCGGCTCCCTCGCCCGCCACGCTGGTCACGGCGGCTGTAGGGCTCCTCTTCCTCGTGGCCACCGTCGACAACGGAACTCCGCAACAAGAAGAGGCGAACTGCGCGCCGGGCAAAGACGGTGCAAGAGAACGCCACTGCGGGTAGCGCAGAACGGCCGTCGACGCGACGGAGCAGTGGAGGTCTCGCTAAGCGAACATGGCGGGCGGGCGCCGCTCGCGGCTGCGCTGCATCTGCTCGATCTTGCTGTCGCGGCGCCAGTAGGTCGGGTTCCTTCACCTTCGTCCAGCTCCCGTAGCCCGAGCGATGAGGCCGCGCCGCGATCAGGAGATCGACTCAGTCAGCCGGTCACCCGTGCGCACCTCGGTCGTGGCATGGTCTGCCTCCGTTGCGGCGCCCACGGCGTCAGCGATTTCTCGCACTGCAGCCTCCAGAGACTCAATACGCTCTACGAGCTGCGCGATCACGACGGTTGTTGAGGATGTCCACCGGAGGGGCAGCCCACTGGCATCAACAAGCTTCTGGACTTTCTCGATCAACGTATCGTCAAACGCCATCATCATGCTTCTGGATTGACCCGTTTCGCGGTGCGTAAACGAGGCAAGCGGCTCCTTATCCACGTCCAGCCCGGCGAGCTTTGACAGTGAATGACGAACGTTTTCGGGCGAGGGCCGTTCGAGCCGCGCTCCGCCAGTACTGCAGCCGTCTGGGCGAGGTCTGCCAGCGACGGGGTCTCCTCGGCCATGTAGCGCGTCAGGTACTTCCAGCGCCGCCCGGCCTTCGAACTCAAGTCCAGCTTACAGACCACCGAACCGAAGCTCGTCGATATCGCCGAAGCCGTCATCGCAAGTAATCAACTGCTACCACCGACCGCCCGCCGGAGACTAGTTTCGGCCGTATCGGGGATGAGTAGGCGTGATGACCTTCACTCTCATCCTGCCCTCCGACGCGGCCGCCCTATACGGCTTCCGCGTGAGACTCAACGACTGGCTCCGATCGCTTTCCGTCTCCGATGAACTTCGCGTTGCGCTGCTGCTCGCAGGACACGAGGCGGCCGCCAACGGAGTCGAGCACTCCACAGGCCCAGTAACGATCGAGGGACGCTTTGCCAACAACCGCGTCATCCTTGAGATCACCACCACAGGCAAGTGGGGCGCACTTGGAGAGCCAGCCTCGGAGGAGCGCGGGCGAGGGATGCTCATCCTCAAAGCCCTCGTCCCAGACCTTGAAATCATCCCCCTGGACGCAGGAAACCTCGTTCGCTTACAGGCATCGACGAGCGAGACAACGTAACTGGACGGACAGCCACTTGACACATAAGCGCCCCGCCGAACTAACCGGGCGCTTCGTCTCGGCCGTCTCAGTGAGCGGGGTCGTCCTGCCCAGATTCGCGAGATCCATTGCCGGGTACCGCACCCTGTGCGAAATGACCGGCGAGGCCAACTACCCTTCGCGTGGCCGTGACCGGCTGGCAGACATTGGAGCGGGTGCTTGAGTCTGGCGGCTTCGAGTCGCGCCAGCGGGTGCTTGTGGCGGAGCCCGTGGTTGAGGCGTCCGAGGCCGGCGCGCGCACGCTCGGTGTCACCTACTGGCAGGCGGTCGACCGCTTCACCCGCGGCGGCGTCCGCGCGAGCTGGAGAGGCGGCGGAGGCAAGCTGAAGCTGCTCGGCGGTGCGACGCTGCTCACCTTCGGGCCGCCGGAGCTCTCGTTCGACGGCGGGCTGGTCCGCTGCCGGCACGCGATCGAGGGTGGATTGCTCGCGCTCCGAGCCGGCGGCTCCGTCACACTCGCGCAGCGACCCGAGGGCGATCAGCAGGAGCTGAGCGTCACGGTCGAGGAGTACCTGCCGCGGCTTGCCGCCCGCGCGGGTGCGCCGCTTTGGACCGGGATGCTCTACGCGAAAGCGCAAAGCCCCTTCCATGTCGCGGTCAGCCGCCGCTACTTCGAGCTCCTGCTGCGGAGCCGGGACTCGTGAACGTCACCGTCTTTGGCGCAACCGGCGTCGTCGGCCGGGCGCTCGTGCCCCTGCTGGCCGAGCACGAGCTGACGTCGGTCTCGCGCACCGCGCGTGAAGAGCCCGGCGCCCGCTGGGTGGTCGCCGACGCGGCGAGCGGCGATGGCGTCGCCGCGGCCCTGGAAGGTGCGGACGTCGTCTACTACCTCGTCCACTCGCTCGGCGCGCGCGACTTCGAGGAGCAGGATCGCGTGGCGGCGGAGACGGTCGCGCGCGAGGCGGCGAGCGCAGGCGTGCGGCAGATCGTCTACCTCGGCGGGCTCGGCGCCGACGGCCCCGATGCGTCGCCGCACCTGCGCAGCCGCCGCGAGACCGGGCAGCGGCTCGCCTCGGCGGGCGTCCCGGTGACGACCCTGCGCGCGGCCATGATCATCGGCAAGGGGAGCGCCGCCTTCGAGACGATCCTCGGCCTGGTCAAGCGGCTGCCGGTCATGGTGACGCCGAGCTGGGTCTCGACCCCGACGCAGCCGATCGCGCTCGACGATGTCGCCCGCTACCTGGCCGGTGTCTGCGGCAACGAGGCCGCGTACGGCGAGGCCTACGACACGGGCGGGCCGGAGGTGATGACCTACCGGCAGATGATCGAGCGGATCGCCGCCCTGCTCGGCCGGAAGCCGGCAATCGTCGAGGTCCCGGTGCTGACGCCGTACCTTTCCTCGCTCTGGCTCAACCTCGTCACCCCGGTGAACGCGTCGGTCGCGCGACCGCTCGTCGAAGGACTGCGCAATCCCGACGATCGCACGCGAAGAGCGGATCCGGAAGCTGCTACCGCTCGAGCTCACCCCGTTCGACGAAGCGGCGCGACGAGCGCTCACGTGAGCAGCACGGGCACCTACCCGCCCCGTAGGCGAAGATCACCTCGGCCCCGCGATTAGGCCCATCACCATGATCGCCCCGAGTTGACTGACGTGGAAGCGGCTGACTCAGATGCTGAGGTGAGTGACGATGGTGACTCGCTCGATGCGGACGTTGACTGGCCGCAACTCCCACAGATCGAACTGGACGTGTGCCTCGCTCCCCAGGCCATGCAGCTTGGTGGCCGGCGCCCTACCGACGAGACACTAAGTCGATGAGCTCCGTGCTCAGCGGTGGCCGCAAGCGACGGCGACAACCGTTAGCGCCTCGTGTCTGGCTGGCGATCGCGACGCTCGGTGGCAGTATCGCGACCGCTGTGCTGCTCGTTCGTCTCTAGGAGCGCTGGTACATCGCCTCGCCGGCGTGGGAACGGCGGGTACCCAGCTCCGCGAAGGCCTCCGGAGCGCGCCGGTCCCTTGCGAGCCGCTAGCGGCGCCGCCAGGACGTCTGGTGGAGTATGAGGTGACGGAGGTCGTCGTCGAGGTTGCCAGGGGCGCGTTCGATTGCTAGCCGAATCTGTTCACGCTCCTCGGCGGTGAGCGCGACAACCCGGGAGCCGAAGGTGCGTGCCACCTTCAGCTTGTTGCCCAGCAGCATGGGCAGAACCCCTTCTAGTTGCGGGATGTGTCGATCGTCTATGGGGACGCCTCCCAACGACATTGCCGCAGCCTTCCGTCTTGGAATGTTCCGACTACTCCGCCCAATGTCCGCAGGGGCCGGAGCGCCGTGCCGTGAACCTCCCCCCGTTGCCACGCGCTGCAAACCTGCGCTTCCTGCCCGCGCCCCCGCGCATGTGCCGCGTCGCGGGGAGCGAGCCCCACGGCAACACTCCGCTCAATCCTCTAACCGCAAGCATCTGCGGCTAGAGGAGTCCGTCGCGCAACATGCTCTCTTGGGACAGGAAACACTCAGGTCAGTGGGCCGCCCGGCGGCTTTGTCAGTTCTCGGGCTCGCCTTGGTCTTCGTCATCCTGTCTCGGGTCAGCGTCCGGGTCTTCGAGCGGATGCTCGTCGTCCCGGTCGTCGCCGCTTTTTTTCTCCTGTTGGGTGCCGCCGTAGCCGTGTTCGCCGGGATCTTGTTGCCGCTCAGGCGTCGACACGGGGTGTCCTTTCGTCGGGTGTCGGCTCTGGTGTGGGGGTCGGAGCGGGGACGGGGTCCGGTGATGGGACTGGTTCTGAAGGGTCAGGAACCGGCGGGCTGGGAGTCTCGATCTCGTTCATGCCAGGCGTTTGTCCGGGATCGCCGGTGCGCAAACACGTCAGACGGAACAAGCCCTGGGTGCTCGCCTCATGGTTTCGAGGACGGCCCCACCGGAAAGACCTGTGTCAGACGCCGGGGGTTTGTCCTCCGAGTGCGCAATTCGCGCCGGTCTTCATCCGTGGAGGCTCGCCTAGGCGCTCAGTGGGGAGTTGCCAGGACTCGGAGGACAATCCTTCGGTCGCATTGGCAGCCCGTCGTCGGGCTGGTCGGCGCGGCGATGACGGCCTACGAGGTCTACTTCTACTCCTCCGGCGGCGTCAATGGTCGACCAACCGAGGACCTCGGTCTCAACCGCGCGAACGCGATCATCGGCTACGGACTCGGGGGATTCCTCTCAATCGGATCTCGGTGCGCGCCTCGCGTGCGCCGGATCGGAAGTGGTAGGCGTGCGGCGGTCCCCATGCGCTTCGCGCGTTCGCGCGAGAGGAAGAGGGGGGCGTTCGGAACGACCACGTCTCCGGCGCCGACCTACGCTCCAGTAGCGACGGCACATTGCTTGGATAGTGCGCCACGCGAGTCCTGGCAACTCGGGACGTGTTGGCAGTTGCGGTTCAAACAGGGCTGAGGCGCTGCGACGAGGCGAAGTTGCCCTACCGTCAGTCCGTGCGTGATGCGAGCTCGGCGCTGTAGGCGGGAGTCAACCCGCCTTCTGCATCCTGTGTGCTTTGGAAGAGCGTGACTGTTGCGCTGCGCTCGTCTAGCAAGAGCTCGCCGATCGAGTTCTCGTATGTGGGGGCTGCGACGAACCGCCACGATGCCGTTGGCGCTGGGACTCCGCTCGCTCTCGCGAGCAGTGCGAAGATTGCTGCGGCGGCTCGGGAGCCGGTGGCCCGTACCACGCGTCGCTCGGGAGGTGTCAGGGGGTTTCGGAAGGGTGAGCAGACGATCTGGTTGATGCGGCTCGGACCTGCGTCTGCGCCTAGGTCGATGTTCGCGATGTAGGTGGTGTGCACGTCTCCGCTCAGGAGTGTGATCGTCGCGGGTGCTGTGCCGCCGAGGCCGTGGCTTGCGGCGTGGAGGAGGTCGACGAGTCGCGTGAACGACCGTTCGAAGGCTGCCCAGTGTTCGAGGTCGACGGCCCGACGCACCCGCTCGGCGATCCGTGCTGCACGCGAGCCCCAGCGGCCGTTGCAGACGGCTTCGCTCCACGACTCGAGGTGATGGATGCCGTGCTGGGCGAACGCCGGCAGTGTCGTTGCAACAACGAGGTGGTCGAATGAGCCGCGTGCGTGGTCGCCGATCCAATCCCATTCTTCCTCGTCGATCATCTCGCGCCGTCCGTCCATGAGAACTCGTGCGGCGCGCGAGTCGATCACGAGCAGGCGTGAACGTCCGAAGTCCCGGAAGTAGGCCCATCGGGAGGCTGCCGATTCCCGATCCCACTTGTGCGCGGCCGCGCGCAGGCGCGGACCGGCGTCCTCGTCCTGCTGCACGGCTGCGAGAAGTGTCTCCTCGGCGAGTTCCGGCGGCGAGAGATTTCCGATGTGCTGATACAGCCAGTACGCCATGAACGCCCCGGTGATCCGGTCCTCCCACCACGGCAACGAGCGCATCTCCGCGACCCAGGACTCGGAGATGTTCCAGTCGTCGTTGACGTCGTGATCGTCAAAGATCATGGCCGTCGGGACAGTCGAGAGCAGCCAGCGGATCTCCGGGTCCGACCACGAGTCGCGGTAGAGCATCGTGTACTCCTCAAAGTCCGCCACTTCCTCGCCGGGCGGTTTGCGGACGTCGCGCCGCGCCCGGATCAACGCTGCCGTCTGAGGGGGAACCAGGTCTGCATAGACCTGATCCCCAAGAAGCAAGAGTCCGTCCGGCCACTGCGCCTCGCCTCGCTGGAGCCGCAGCGAATAGGCCCAGAGAGCATCGACGCCAACTCCTTGCGGATCGTCGCTCGGAAGCAGCGAGTACGGAGGCCGCTCCGGTGCACCGATCCGACACGAACCGAACACGAGACGCGCCTGCCGCTCACCTTCACGCGTGTGGATGGCCGGCGCTTGCCGGCCGTCTTCCGGAGGCCACACGCGTCGGCCGTCGAGCCGCACGTCGTACGGGATGACGCTTGCCGGCTCGAGGCCTTCCAACAGCACGAGGGCATAGTGATGCCGCTCGACCTGAAACGTCCTCGCTCGATGACCAAGAATCGTGACCTCGGTCGCAGCGCTGGTCTCGACCCACACGGTCGCCGTGGTCGTTCCCACGTACCGGAGCAACGGGCCGACGACGATCTCGGCCGCAGCAGAGGTGTCGGCCGCGGGATCGGTGTGCTCCTCGTCGGAAGGTTGGGCCACGTGATTTCGACTCGCCGCGGATTCGTTGGAAAACCTACCGCTGCCGAGAGACCATCAATGAATCGACGGTCTCGGCGGCGTCGCGGAGCGACGCATTGCGAAAGCCCGCCCCTTCCTCACGCGCGCACAGGCTCACGCGGGGAATCTTCACGCTGGCCGGCCCAGCTCGAGCCCCGCTGATCATCTGGCACGTCATCGCGACGCGTCTATCCGTGAGCGACCCGCCGCGTCCCGACTCAGAGCGTCGGTCGCCGCGTACCCCTCCCGACGCCCGCCCCAGCGCTCACGCTTTGTTGGCGCGAGCTGCTCTGCAGCACCCGGGTGCTATTCCGGTGTGAAGGTGGCGACGACCGGTTCGGCGCCGGTGTTCAGCGAGCGTGTACTCGACGCCGGACTTGAGATCGATGTCGACGAAGACGGAGGTGCCGGCCGGATGGTTTGCATCGCGCCGCGGAACTCCGCGGGCGGCGTTCCCTTGCCGTATTTGCTGCGGAGGAGCAACCCGCCTCTAACCGCTTGGCGGCCCGAAGCAGGTGCCTCGGGCCGCCAACAATGATGGGTCACGCCGCACAACAACGACGGGTTACGCCGCTGATTTGACTCGGTTCTTGGCGAGCCGCTTGCCGATCGTCTGCATCTTCGCGAGTGCCGCCTTCTCCTGCTCAAGGTTCTCGTTGAGCAGGCTGGCCACGTCGTCTTCGCCCATCGCGGTGGCCATCGTCACGAGCCCTTCGTAGGCAGCGATCTCGTAGTGCTCGGTGCGTGCCCCTGCGCCTGTGAGGAAGGCATCGAGCACCTCCGAGGACGGCGACTCGTTTGCGACGAAGTCGTCGTGCTCCTTCTTGATCCCCTCGATGCCCGGGCACTTCTCGGCCTTCGCCGGCTCACCAAGCGCCTCGAATGCCTGCTCGACGTTCTTCACGTGCTGACGCGTTTCCTCGAGGTGGTCTGCGAATCCGCTCGCGAGTTCCGCGTCGGACGCTTCCTCCTGGAGCTTGGGCAGCGCCTTGACGAGCGTCTTCTCGGCATACAGAACGTCGCCGAGCTCATGCAGGAACAGGTCGCGCGGGTCACTCATCTTCGTGGTGCTCATCTACCTCTCTCCTTTGTGAGTAATGCCGGCTCGAGGCCGGTTCTTGATCGCCGCAAGACCGCTGAATGCGGCTACCCGGCGTGACTCGCTCTAACCCCGCTACTCCGAGCCGCAAACATGAGCGACGAAGCGCCACGGGAGCCACACCGACAATTCGTGCGAGGTCTTCCGGAAGCGAGGAGGGCCAGGTCGGCCCTCCTCGCTCGTCCGGCGTGCGTCGCCACAGGGGGGCTATGTACTGAGGCTGCGCCGGCCGTGGGTATTCCTGTCCGTGACCAGCCGGTACGCGATGAGGAGGAGGGCCGAGCCCGCGATCGCTGTCAGCCAGGTCGAGATGTCGAAAAACTCGTCCAGGGGATGGGCGTCGAATAGCGCGGCAGCGATGAAGCCTCCCAGCAGTGCACCCACCACGCCAATGATGGCCGTGACGATGAACCCGCCCGGGTCATCGCCGGGGAGTAATGCCTTGGCAATGAATCCGGCGGCCAATCCGAGAATGATAAACGCGATAATTCCCACAATCTCCCTTTCACTCGAGATAACAGAGTCGCGATACCCGACGGGGTTCCCGACGGTAAGGTTCTATCCCGATATTGGACGGCGCAAACCCGGACTATGGCGTTGTCGTGGTCGTCGCTTGGGGCTGCGGCGCCCGGACGGCTGCCGCGGCGATCGCGCCCCTCGCGCGTCCTAGCTGACCGGGTCAGCGCGCCCAAGCTCTCCCAAGTGGGCAAATGGCACGACGGCTGAACAGGGAAACGCGGCGGTCTCTGGAATCAACGGGGGATGCTGACGGTGTTCGTGTTCGACGAGCGGGAGTCCAGGCGCGAGGAGGACTTGCGCGGTTCGCTCGACCGGCTCGGGGAGAACGCGCTGCTCTGGCTCGCTTTGCGCGACCCGACCGACGAGGAGGTCGCGACCGTGCAGGAGGTCTTCGAGTTCAGCGACGAGCAGGCCCACAGATTGCGCGAGCCGCCGAACCGCGCTTCGTTGCTGGATTCAGGCGAGCACATGCATGTGACGCTGCATGTTGCGAGCGGCGAGGGGGGAGATCCTGTTCTGCGTCCAGTGGAATGCGTGCTTGGCCCCAACTGGGTCGTGACTGCGCATGAAGCGGAGATCGAGGTGCTGGAGGAGTTCCGCGAGCGAGCCGAAGGGGGAGGTCAGGTTGGTGCGCTGGACTCACCGTCGTTTGTCGCAGCGGTCGTCGATTGGGTCGTGACCAGCTACTTCCGCGCGTTCGAGGAGGTCGAGAGCGAGCTGGAGGAGCTCGACGCGAAGGTGATGTCCGACATCCCCAAGGACGTCTCCGACGACCTGGCGCGGCTGGTTGAGCTGCGCCGCTCGATCGGCACCCTGCGACGCGCCCTCACCCCGCACCGCGAGATCATCGGCGCTCTGGCCCATCCCGAGCTTGATCTGCTGTCCACCGAGGCTTCTGCCGAGCGCTTCGCCGCCCTCGAGAATCGCGTCGCGCAGGCTGTGGACGCCGCGCGCGAAGCGAAGGACTCGACCCGTGGCTCGTTCGACCTCCTCGTCGCGCGGATCGGACAGCGCACGAACGACATCATGAAGCTGCTCACCCTTGTCACGGTGATTCTCCTGCCTGCCAGCGTGCTCGCAGGGATCATGGGCATGAACTTCAAGCTCGGCTTCTTCGACCTGACGTGGATGTTCTGGACGGTGATCGCCGCCATGTTCGCCGTCGCGGTGCTCGTACTCTCAGTTGCCCGCAGCCGACGCTGGATCTAAGTCGCCGCCTGGTGGCTGGCCCCAACGTCGGCAGGTTGCCGGCTCCCCGTTCCTTCCCCCTCGCGAGTTGGGGCGCTGGGGCCAGCTGGGGCGGCGTCGAAGGAGCTAGCAGGTCGGGGGTGTGCGGGCTTGCGCATGTGGCCCGGCCGGGACGCCAGATGGCGTGGACGGTCAGTCGGCGGTGCGCCGCGTCTCGAGCACGCGATCCAGGTCGAGCTGCTCCGCTGCGTCCAGCGCCTTCTCCGCCGCCCTGCGGGTGTCGCGGCCGAAGACGCCGCGGAGCAGCCACTTCCGCGCGAGCTGTGCGAGAGGCAGGTCGAGCCCTGCTACGTCGGGCTTTCGCTTCGGCGCAAGGTAGAGCTCGACTGCGAGCTTCTTCACGAGTGCCGGATCCGCTGGCGCGCCGGTCGCCTGCTCGAGCCGGTGCGCGAGCAGCGAGCCGAGGACGCGCACCTCGCGCACCCCGGCGCGCACCGTCGTCGTCAGCGAGACAGCCGTCGAGGCGACGAGCACCCACGGCACGCGGGTGAAGCGGGCCCCACGGGCGAGGATCCGCACGGCCGGCGTCGCGACCGCGACGAAGCGTTGGACGCGGTCCGCAACGTCCTCCATCCCGTCATCCGCGGCGATCAGGAGCTTGCCCTGGGCGGCAGTGGCGACGCGCTCGTCGGTGCGGAGCACCCGGTCGACCAGGTCGTCGAGCAGGTTGCCTGCGGCGCGGACCAGCGCGGACGTCAAGACCTCATCTTGGAAGGACTGGCGGTACGGCTCGATACTCACGCAGCTGACCTACCCCGATCGCACCAAAATGGCACCACATGCGGCACGACGCTGGAGGCGTACAGAGCGTGCGCGACGCGAGCGAGAGCTCAACCCCGAGGGCACATCGCCGTCTGCGGTCAGTCGTCGTTTCCTAACCCGCGAAAATGCGGATCCGAAAGTCACAGTTGCTCGAAGAACACAGAGGGCCTGAGGGCTCATCGCCTCGGCTCCCTGCTTCCGCGACCGAAGTAACGAGCGCGAGGTTCACGGGTCGCGCCCGTCGGTGCGAGTTCAAGGCCCACCGTCGCGAGTGGGTTCCAGCCGGAGCCGGGGCCGGGCCGGGGCCGTCCGACGCCCCGGCCCGGTCTCCCCGTCGTTCGCCTATGCCGTGTTGCGCGTACCACCGAGCGAGTCCTGGGCGCGTTCCTGCAGGCTCGACACGAGCTCCTGCCCCTGCTCGGTCGCGCTGTCTGCGGCCTCCTGCGCCACCTGTCTGCCGCTTTTGAGCGCCTCGCCTGCAGTGTCCTTCGCAGCGTCGACGACTCTGTCGGACATCTCGCCCATCTGCCTATCCTCGACGCGTGTCGAGGGAAGGAGCAGCCCGGTGAGGAGCCCGATCGCTGCCCCGCCGACGACCAGCCCCAGTGGGTTTCGCTCCGCCGTATCCTTGAGCTTGCCGATCTGGCGGCCGCTCGGCACGGCATCCGAGGCTGTACCTGTGATCGCGTCTTTGGCGCCGGTGACCTTGTCCTTGAGGGCGCGCTTCTTTTCGTCGACGTAGTCACCGACCCTGGCGGGCACGTCGGTCTTGTAGCTGAGCGCGTCGACCTCGTCGCCGACGCGCGCGCGCGTCTCTTCTATTTCCGCGCGGATGTCGCTCGGGCTCTGGCCCATTCCACGTCCTCCTCGATCGTCTCGATGGTTTGCTCCGGGATCAGGGTTCCGGCCTTTGCGACCTGGTCCCTGCCGCGCACGGCGAGCAGGAACGCCACCGCACCAAGCGCTGCGCCGACCAGAAGTGCCGAGAGCCAGGCCGGAAGGAAGAGCGACAGGACGAGCACGGCGCATGCCGTGAGGGCGCCCGCCGCCAGCAGCGCCGTCACGCCCGCACCGCCCAGCATCCCGAGGCCGAGGGCAGCGACACGACCCTTCTCCGTCATCTCGGCCTTGGCCAGTTCGAGCTCCTGTCGCACGAGAAGGGCGAGGTCACGGGTAAGCGCACTCGTGACCTCGCCGATGGGCCGGTCGCGTAAGCCCCTCGGGCCGCTGCCGTTCGTCGTCGGCACCTGACTCACCCGCCCCGGACGTCGCCCGAGCGAAGCGGCGGCTCGTATCTCCCACCGGGCTGCATGGTGAGTGGGTGGGTCGCTGATTCGCCGTTCGAACCGAACGATTCGTACCGGCGCTCGGACGAGGCCTTCAGGAACCGCGACGCTGCCAGCCCTGCGACGAGCCCCATCCCGGCCACCATCCAGGGGCGCCGACGCGCGAAGTCCTCGGCGTCCCGCAGCAGGTGATCGCCGTTCGTCTGCTCGAGATACCCTCCCAAGCGTTCCACCTGGCCGGCGACCCATCCGGCCGCCTGACCGACCTGCTGCCCAGTGTGATCCGCCTGAGCGGTCATCTGCGAGCTCGTTTGTCGCAGTGCCCTCGCGACCTGCCGGGCCTGGCCGCCCGCCTCCGTTGTGCGCCGGTCGAGCGTCTCGCCGAGCTTTCCTCGCCCCTGCTCCTTCAACTCCACCGTCTTGTCCTGGACCGCGGAGGCGGCGTCGGCGAGCTCCGACTTTGTCTGCTCAACAAGCCCCTCGGATCCAGTGTCCTGCGTCGTCGTAGACATATGCCCTCCCTTTCGTGCGATTGGTCGACGCCGTCTTGCCACGTCCCGAGAACGGGAAACCTCGGGGCTCACATTTCACCGTCGCCCCGAGGTCGTCGTCTAGAGAGGCCTACGAACCACCGCCCGATGTGCCACCGAATCCGCAGGCTCGAAGCGGGCAGTCGACAGTCGAGCATGCCGTTGTCACCGCAGGCATCGCGGGCTTCTGCTCTTCGGGCGTTGATCCTCGGAACCCTCTGACGGCTCCCTCCAGCCGCACAGAGCACTACGAGATCGCTGCCTACGAAGGCCTCGTGACCATGGCCGAGGCGATGGGAGAAGACGAGGTCGCGCAACTGCTCAACGAGAACCTCGCACAGGAGAAGCAAGCCCTGCGCAAGCTGCAGACGATCGGCAAGCGCTTGGCCAAACAGGCCGCAGCAACCACGACTGCGTAACCGGCAGATCCGGTTTGGCTGCGCCCGAGCGGGCCACAAAGCAACGACAGAACGGAAAGAGTCAGCAGTCCGGGTTCAAACCCGGGCTGCTCTCTCTGTTTGTTTCGAGAGACCCAACTCTGCGAGGCGCCCCAGGATCAGGGCGCCCCGCCGAAGCTTCGCGATCAAGGCTAGGACGTGCGGGTTCCCTGCCCCGCCTCTTCCTTTTCCTTGTCACGGTCAAGCATGTCGCTGGCCTTGTCCTTCAGCGCCTCCTCGGCCTTGTGGAGTCCGGAATACCCCGCCGTACACGCAGCAAACCTCGTGACACCTGTATTCATGCCGTTTTAGGGCCAGACAACGGCCGTCCACCCCCCGCTATGGATTTCTCTCCCCACTGATGCCTCAATGGGAAACAAGAAAGCGACGCTGGAAGCGAAAGCCCTATCGCGCCCGATACGCCCAGGCGCACCGCGCTAAGCGGAAAGCTCTAGCTCCCGCGGTCGCGATCGGCCTCTACAACTGCGCCCGGTGGGCAGCGGATCGAACCGGGCGAGCCGTGGGATCTCGGTCACGCAGACGGCGACGGTCTTCGGTATGCGGGGCCGGAGCATCGGCGTTGCAACCGTGCAACAGCTCGTCACCGCAAGGAGCGTGAGTTGCAGCTCGAGCGGGAGCGGCCGAGGTCGCGCGACTGGTGAGCCCGGGCGTTAGGAGGGCCGAGGCGGCCCGCCGCATCGACGAACCGCCTCGCGGGTTGGTTCAGAGTCCGCAGTCGCCCTTCGTCTGTGCGTAGGCGAGATTGAGGCTCCCCATCGGAACGTCCGCGACGGCGGCCTCGGCCTGAAGCAGGTGGGTGAGGTAGGCGACCGTTCCAGGGGCGTAGTGCGCCGCGGCCGACGCCAGAACGCCCTGACAACTGGCCGTCGGGGGTGGTGCCGCAGCCGCAGAACCGGCCCACATCGCGACGGCGCTACCCGTGACGGCTCCTGCAAGCACGAACTTCCGCATCTCGCTCCTCCTGGGCTGGTCGTGCGCTTGTTCGCACGTTGGCTCGCACACTATGAGGCGGGTCGCCCGCCCTCATCGCGACAGGCACCGGGATGTGCCTCGGTGCCAGCACCGAGATCAGCTGTCGTACGTCCCGCGCCGGTTCGGCGTCGCTGACTTGGGCGAGGAGGGGGTGTGGATCGTGGGGAAGGTGGGTAGACCGTGTCCAGCCTGAGCGCACCGGCTGATAGCGGTCTAAACGTCAAGGAGCGCCCGGCTTAGCGAAACGCTGCGCAAGAGAGACTCGCGCGTGGGGTGCGAGTCTCTCGCGCAGCGATCGCCGCGCCCCGCGACCTGGGGTGTGGGGAAGCCCAGCGCGGGGCGGCTGCGGAGACCAGGAGGGCGCCTCCGATCTGTGGCAAGGCGCGGGCTGGCTACTCCTTTGGCGTCCTGTGACCGCACTGACAGTTCACGGACGCTGGCGAGACCCGAACAGAGCCTCAGCGTCAAGGCGCTCGATTCAAGCCCGACGTTCCGGCCCCTCCGGAGCCAGATCGCCGTTGCACACGCTACGCCGCCCGAGCGACGAGATCAACCGGTACGAAGGAACGCTGCGCGAGAGAACTCGCACTGAGGGACACGAGTCTCTCGCGCAGCGGTCGCGTGCCTGCGCCGCACGCCCGCGGCAGCCGCCGAATCCCCCGCGAAGGTGGTACGAAGGATCCACCCTGGTGCCACGGGTACTCCGGCACCAGGCTCGCATGCACCACGGTAGGTGCGGCCGGCGGGGCCGGATAGGACACGATTGGGTCAATCCCGAGCCGCCTCCGGCTAGTGCCGCTCGGCGCGTTTCTGTTTGAGCTCGCCCCGAAGCACGTCGTAAAGCTCCGAGAACTGCGGCGCCCTGTTGGCGACCGAGCGCACGATCGCTTCGCGCTCGGCGGCATTGAAGTCAACAGGAATCGTTCGCAGACTGACCGCCCGTTCCACCTTGGCGGCGACGGAGGGGAAGCCCTTTCTGCGGAGTCGCGCGATCAGCTCGGGTGCGAGGCGGGCGTCTATGCGCACCCCGGCCACACTGACGTCGCGCCGCAACGACATAACGATGGGTTTCCCCTGCAAACATCAGTCCAAACACGGACATCGGGCGAGTGGGTCGTCGGCGACCTGAGCCGGCTCGGCCCCGTCTGCCGCTAAGCGGGTATCGCGGCACCGCCGCCCGTCGGTTTAGAGACGATGCTGCGTGACGTCCCGCCGCGCTAAATAGAGCCCGCATTGGCGCGCGCTGTAGCTCGCGGAGCAACGCTGGCACTCTTTCTTGCGATGGGAGGCCGGAGGCAGTTGCATGGTTTCGGTGGAGAGATCGCGATCGATCTTGGCACGGCGAACACGGTCGTCTATGTGCGCGGCCAGGGGATCGTGCTGTTTGAGCCGTCGGTGATCGCGATCGACGAGCGCAGCGGCAAGGTGCTGGCGGTCGGCGCGGAGGCGAAACGGATGATCGGGCGCACGCCGGCGACGATCAGTGCGACGCGTCCGCTGCGCCACGGCGTGATCGCTGACTTCGACGTCACCGAGCAGATGCTGCGCCACTTCATGCGCCGAGCGATCGGAAGCCGGCTTGCGCGCCCCCGCGTGATTCTTTGCGTGCCGAGCGGCCTGACTCCGCTCGAGCGAGATGCTGTCGAGGAAGCAGCTCGAGCTGCAGGTGCAAGCGCGGTCTACCCGATCGAGGAGCCAATGGCAGCCGCGATCGGCGCGGGCTTGCCGATCGCCGATCCGGTCGCAAGTACGGTCGTCGATATCGGCGGCGGCACGACCGAGGTGGCGGTGATCTCGCTTGGCAGCATGGTCGTCTGGCGCTCCCTGCCAGTCGGTGGCTACGAGATGGACGACGCTATCGTCGGCCACGTGAGGCGCCAGCACAGCCTCGAGATCGGCGAGGGGCGCGCCGAGCAGCTAAAGATCGAGATCGGCTCCGCCTGGCCGGTATCCGACGAGAGCGACGCTGAGGCGAACGGGCGCGACCTTCGCACCGGCCGACTCAGACGGGCGGTGCTGAGCGCCCAGGAGGCGCGCCAGGCGCTCGAGACACCGGTGATGCAAGTGATCGACGCGGTACGGGAGACGCTGGAGCAGACACCGCCTGAGCTCTCGGCCGACATCAGCGAGCGCGGCATCGTCCTGGCCGGTGGAGGCGTGCTCTTGCGCGGCTTCCCCGAGCGGCTGCGGGCCGAAACCGGACTCCCGGTGCACCTTGCCGAGGAGCCACTCACCTGCGTCGCCCTCGGGGCAGGCCGCTGCCTCGACGAACTTGAGACGATCGCCCGCTCGGCCAACGCAGCCAAAAGGGGCGGGCGCCGAGGCGCGGGACGATGGCCTTACCCACTGCAGAGGTAAGTCCATTCCGGTCGCCGTCGGCTTCTCCCGGCCTGAAACCCCCCACGCGCGCACACGGACCCGCGACCAGGCCCCATTCTGATCGAATACACGGAGGGGTGGGCCGTGCCCGGTCGAACGAGCACCAACAGACCGCGAGACCGACATGCCGAGTCGGAGGTCGCCTGAACTCACTCGGGGATAGGAGCCTCTCGGCGGCGTGGCGGACGGATGTCAGATCGGGCGAGAGCTCTGGTATGCGGCTGCTAGACGATGCTGTGCTCGGCGCGGGTCGGATCGGCGGCGTCGAGCGCGGCACGAAACCTGTCACGTTCGGCCTGCGTGAGTCCGACTCAGCGACTGAGCAACCACTGCGTCCGCTTTCCCTCGGGCAGGTACTCAATCTCGGGGTAGGCGACCACCAGTGCCTTGAGCTGATCCCAGTCGAGTGCGATGGCTTCAACCTTGGTGCGAGGCAGTTGTGGCAGGCAGGGTGGTTCCTCCGCAATGCTCGGCGCGGCGAGTCCTCCGCGGAGCAGCAGCTCGATCGCGGCGACCCGGGCCACGGACGTCGTCGATGGGGAACCTCGACTCGCTTGCGGTTGCCGCAGTCGGTGCACTCGAACTCGACCCAGGCCGGCTTCGACGCAGATGTCGCGGCGTCGAGCAGCGTGCGGCGACTGTCGTCGACTTTCCGGCGCAGGATGTCGAGCCGACCTGATGGGAGCCTCCGACGTCGCAGGCTGATCCGCGCGCCGCGCCCCCGTTTCTTGTCGGAATCCGTTTGCGGAGTAGGCCTTGGGGTACTCCTGTCCTTTAGCCAACAGACGGAGGGAGAACATGCTCAGCCTCACCCCCAAGACTCAAATCGACAAGGCGAGGCACGCATTGCGGGACGCTGTCGCCTATGCCGACGAAGTCGTGCGAGACGAGCGCCTGCGTGCAGACATCCGCGCCGCAGTCGGCCACGGTACGAAGGCAAGCGATCGACTGAAAAAGGAGATAGACGCTGGAGGGATCAGTGCACGCCTGATGTCCGACGCGAAACTACGGAAGAACCTCCGCGCGATGCTTGACGACCTCGACAGTGCTGGCCAACGGATGCGGCGCAAGAAGGGACACCGTGCGCGAAGCGTCTTGCTCGTCATAGCCGGTGCGGGCGCCGCCGTTGCGGCTGCTATTAGCGGCCTACGCCACGTGTTTCGGACGCCCGGGTTCGACAGCGGCAAAGGGCGCGCTACTGCGGAGAGTTAGCCGTCTCAGATCGAGGGACGGCCTGCGCTTCGGAGACGCGCATGCGTTGATCGCATCGGAGCGTGCCGGGGCGAGCTACGCCAACTCGAGCGCGCCCGGTGGCTCTATGACGGCGTAGCTGTGGCGCAAATGGGACGCGACGGAACGCGCGGCTACAGCGACGAGAGCCGCAAGGCGATCGGCCGGGGACGCGTCAGAGGTTGCTCGTCCCTGGGTGGCCACCGCGATCAACGGCCTCCCAGAGCACGACTCTAAGCGGTCAAGCGTGACGTAGCGTCCGTTGGGCGCTGGAGGCTGGGAGTCATGCGTGCATGTTCGTCTTCGCAGAGATCTGCCTGCTTGGGGCTGCGTTGGCTGGCCGCAACGGTTCTCGCAGGCTCTTACACCTTCGTGAGGATCTAAAGCAATGAATCGGTTTCAGCGTCCGAGCGCCGTCACCGGGGAGCAGCGGGCAACGGCGCTCGAGCTGTTCTACGACCTCGTGTTCGTGTTCGCGATCACGCAGGTCTCCCGCGTACTCCTAACCGACCTGACGTTGTCGGGAGTGGGGCAGGCGCTGATGGTTCTGCTCGTCGTTTGGTGGGCGTGGACGTACACAACGTGGGTGACGAACGAGCTTGACACCGAGTTGACGCCCGTCCGGTTCGTGTTGCTCGCGATCATGTTCGCAAGCCTTTTGATGGCTGTGGCGATCCCTGAGGCATTCGGGAGTCGCGCTCTGCTGTTTGCGGGCGCCTACGTGTCGATTCAGGTTGGGCGCCACACGTTCCTGACCCTCGTGGCGGCGGATGCAGGCACGATCGAACGAAGACGGGCGAGCCGAATCCTTGTTTGGTTCGTGGTGGCCGGAGCGTTCTGGATCGCGGGCGGGCTCGCCGGACAGGCGCGGCCGTGGCTCTGGATGACGGCGCTCGCGATCGACTACAGCGCGCCGCTCTTCCTCTACTGGGTGCCGGGTCGACACCGCCTCAAGAGCACGTCGTGGGAGGTCGAAACCTCGCATTTCGCCGAGAGGTTCCAGCTGTTCATCATCATTGCCCTCGGCGAGGCGATTGTCGTTACGGGCGCGACGACGGCCGCTCTTGACCTCGACACGACGCGGATAGTTGCGCTCGCGCTCGCATTCCTGTCCTCGGCAGCGCTCTGGTGGCTGTACTTCGACTACGTGGCCTCGGTTGCCGAGCAGCAACTCGAGCACGCGTCCGGGAACCGCACGCGTCTAGCGAGGGACGGCTACACGTATCTTCACGTCGTGCTCGTTGCGGGCATCGTGCTAGCGGCCGTCGGCGACGAGTTGGTGATCGCCCATCCCACCGAGGTGCTTGGCGCGCGGGAGATCGCCGTTGTCGTGAGTGGGCCCGCGGTCTACCTCCTGGGGCACACGCTGGTCCGGCTGCGGATGGCCCGGTCGCTGAGCACCAAGCGCCTGCTTGGTGCTCTTGCCTGCCTCGCGCTTGCACCGCTGGGCTGGTTCGTTCCAGCCATCGTTCTCTTGTTCTTGACGTTCTGCGTTCTCACCGCGGTGATCGTTCTCGAGCACCTCGCAGCCGCCCGACGCCGCTCTCGGGGAGCACCATCGCTGGTCGAGGAGGTCTCCGTGTGACTTCCCTCACGTCAGTCACTACCGCGACGCAGCCGGCGACGAGTCCTACGAAACCCGGCCTCGCGTGCTAACGGCTAGTCCTGGACTTCCAAGCCGCGGCGCTCCGCTTCCTTCGGCCAGCGCCAGACGGTCACTCGACTGACGCCTCGCGCGTCAGCCTACGCCATTCGCCGTGTCCGCAACATCGGCCTCGTAAGACTCGACGAGCTCTACTCGAACACGGGGCAGCAGGGCTGGCGGGCCTATGAGCGGATCGACGGCCGTCCGCTGCTCACCGACAGCGCCCGCATCCTGGCGCACTCAGCGACATGAGCACGAACGAGCAGCCGTGGGACGACGAGACCCGCGAGTTCCGTGGCCCGACCCTGGGAGCGAGGATCCTCTCGTTCGAGACTCAGGCCGAAGACCGGACGCGCACCGGCAGCACACCGCCGCGGCTGCGCCCGAAACGGCCCACGACCCTCGCCGGAAAACGGCTCCTACTCGACGAGATGGCCGTCCGGATGCGTGAGGATGACCGACGGCTTCGGCTTCAAAGGCTTGGTCTCCTTCCAGGGCCAAGGGTGTAGGTAGGCGGCTGGGGGTGGCGGCAATGGCGACCGTCACCCCCGGCGCTTAGCGCAGGCTGCGTACAGCTGCCGCGTGTCTCGTTAGCTGCGCACGGTCGCGCTTGCCGACATTCGGTGCGCACGCGTCACACCAGAGCCGCCACCTGCCACCGAGCGTTGTCGACTCCGGGACGATGGCGAAGCATCCGCACACCGGGATTCTCACGTCGCCTAGATGGGTGTTGACGGTCTGAAGCTTGTTCGCGCCGAGGATGGGCGGCGCGAAAGCCGAGGTGCCGATACACACTGTTAGGGGTGAGCCGTTCGTGATCGACAACTCGTGGCGCTTTGCGTGCGCGTGGCTTCCGGTTAGGCAGGACAACGCGTAGACGGCCCACCGCCGCGAGTGCGTGAGCTCGAACGCGGCGGCCGCCTCGAGTGGCGATGCGTTGGCGCGTAGTTCCGCCTGGACACAGGCCAGAACCTCCTCGGCCGCGTCCTGCAGGCCCGCCTCATCGAAGGGGTCGCCAACGATCCGGACCTGAACCGAGAAGTCGAACAGGCGTGCCTGGGCCTTGGGGCAACGCGCTCCGAGGATTGGTTGCTCGCGTGCCAGCGCTGCGCGTCGGATCCGGTCCCGCGGGGACAGCTTTGTCACTTTTCCCATGGGCGGGTCGGCGGACTGCACCGTGGACTCATGTCCCATGACAACGCAACATGGTACGCCGCGGGGGAGACGGGCCGGCCGAGGCCACTGCTCACGATCGACGCTCTGGCGGCGTTGCTCGCCGTAGATCGCAAGACCGTCTACCGGCTGCCGATCCCCTACGTCGTCATCGGCACCCGGCGCCGCTTCCGGCCCGAGGACGTCGAAGCCTACCTCGACGAGCATCGGGCCGTGTCCGTCCCATGAACGCCGTGAGAACGACGTGAGCCCCGCGGAGCGAGGCTCAAGAAGGCGTCCGGGCGGGATGCACTCCAAGGGTAACACCTTGGAAGGCGTGCAAGCGTTCGTCGACAGGCTGGAGCTCCTGGAGCGGCTGGCCGCGATCGTCGACGAACTCGACGTCCTCGACGCGGACACCGACGTTCCGCGCACGCTCGCGCTCGGGCTGTTGGAGGACGTGGAGCGGGAGTTGGCCGTCGACGGCACCCCATCCGACAGGCGGCGGAAATGACGCCCGACTGGACAGCCGCCGACCAGGCCGAACTCGACGTCCTCACACATGCGCTCGTCTTCGATTTCTCGGAACACCGCAAGGACTGCGCGGCGTGCCGGCCCGAACCATGCCCCGACCTCGAAGCGTGGAAGGCGCACAAGGCCGAATGCCGCGCCTGCCAGGGTGACGCACCGCTCACGTTCGGGCTGCCGTGCGAGCGCCACAAGCAATTCCTCGACCACAACCGTCGAGGCTGCCCGCGCTGCCTGCCGTGCCCGCACCTGCAGGACGCGATCGCCGAGGTACTCGAGTGGCGCGAGGCACGGATCCTCCTGTCGCGCGCCGAGGCGCTACGGGCCGAGGCTGAGAGCGGCGGCGTGAGCTGGGAGCCGATCAACCTCCGGCACGTCCCGGACGAACCGCCCGAGCCGCCCGACTACCTCGGGCTCGTGTACCGCGCCCGACGACACTGGTTCTCCGGACCGCCCGAGAGCCTCAAGACCCTCGTCGCGTACATCATCCTCCTCGACGCCGTTCGCGTCGGAGAACGTGTCGCGATGGTCGACTTCGAGATGGGCCAACGCGACGCCCGCAACAGGCTCCGTGAGATGGGCGCCACAGACGACGAGCTCGACCTGATCGAGTTCTACGAGCCCGACACCGCGCCCACGAAGGAGATCCTCCAGGGGATCGCCGACCGCTGCTCGCTCGTCGTTATCGACGCCGCCGCCGGCGCGTACCAGATGCTACGGGCTCGACGAGAACCGCGACGCCGAGAAATTCAACGCCCGGATGCCCGACGTCCTCTGGAAGGCCGGCGCAACGCCCATCATCCTCGACCACGTCGTGAAGAACCCCGACAACCGCGGCATGTGGGCAAGCGGCCACCACCGCAAGATCGGCGGCACAGAAGTTCACCTCGGCTTCCAAGCAACACCGCTCGAGCGAGGCGGCGCCGCCATCACCCGGATCACCGCGCACAAGGACCGGCCCGGGTTCCACCACCGAGGCAAGGCAACGCCGGCACCGTCGAGTTCCGGTCCGACCCCGACACACATGAGCTGACCTGGGAACGGAAGCCGCTGGCGAACCAAGCCCGCTACGGCGAGTGAGTGGCGACCCACCGTGTACATGGAGCGCGTCTCACGCCACCTCGAGCAGCACGGACCGAACTGAGCCGCACCGCGATTTACAAGGCGGGACTCGGAAAGAGAGAACACCTCGTCACCGCCGTCGACTGCCTCCTCCGGAAGCCGGAACGTCGACGAGCCGGTTCCCTCCTGGTTCCCACGATCCCGTTCCGACACGAGGAGGCTGGTTCCCTGGTTCCCAAGCCGTTCCCGACGGTTCCCGAAAGCGCGAGTACCCCTGGTTCCCTCGGTTCCCCCTCCTACAAGGAGGGAACAGGGAACGGGGAACTTCACGACCCGGAACTCGAGGCGTTGCGGCTCGAGTACGTGGGGAGTCGCGAGGTTGATGTGCCGTGGCGGTTCCGTGCGGCGGCGTTTGAGGGGTACCGGCAGCTGCTCGATCGGGCGGTGAGACGAGCGTGAGCCGTGCCGACTATTTGCGGGCCTGGAAACTCGCGAATCCGGAGCGCGTGGCCGGCTATCAGGCCGCGGCCCGCGAGAAGTACGCGGCCCTGGCCGACCCGCTCGAGCGCGTGTGTGCGAACGCGGAGTGCGGCCTGTCGTTCACCCCGTCTCGGCGGGACGCGAAGACGTGCTCGCGGAAGTGCCGAGATCGGCTCGCGTACCTGCGACGGCAGGGCGCGAAGTGACCGGCCGGCCTCTGGGTTGCGCAGCGCTAGATGAGCTTGTGGGCTCGCGCGACGTGCTCTGCCCAACTCTCGGGGCGCTTTCGTCCCTCGCGGCCCGGTGCGCGCTGCGTCGCCGCGGAGCTCGACGGGCGCATCGTTCGCTTTGGTCGGCCCGCGACGTTGCGGTCTTGCTGCTTGAGCGTAGGCATGACAGCCGCGTACCCGCGTCGGCGGACGCCAAACCTCGCGGCTTGCGCCTGGGTTGCGCAGAGTCCACTGGAACAGCAACGATGTTCAGTGCGGGCGGTGGACCTCACCGCGCAGGGAACCTTGAGGTCGCTTCCCCTAACGTCGCTCGAGAGTTCGGCTGCGCGCGCCGCCCGCGTCAACGCCAGGCCGTCGCGGGCGCGGCCGACGTGTTCTTCGAGCAGGACGGCGCGGAGCTCGGCGAGGTTCGCTGGTGTGTCCTTGAGTTAGCCCGACCAGGCTTCGACGATGTCCTGAAGGATCCAGCGTCCACCCTCCTGGCGACAGCGAATCTCGAGTTCACCTTTGCCCGTGCGAGCGGGATTGTTCACCGCGTAGAGCCAGAGCAGCGTCTTGTAACCCTGCACCTTGTCGCGCGCAGTGAGGTAGGCGGTCTCAACGGAGACAACCCGGAACGAGCATCGCTCGGAGCATCGGTAGTTGCTTCGGCTGAGCAATTGCCGACATCGCGTAAGGCTGCCGTAGGAGCGCTTGATTTCGGCCGGCGAGAATCTGGCACAGAGCGTCGTCATCCGGCCGGTGCGAAACGCATCGATGACCGTCTGGGCGATTGGCTGTGTTGCTCGCCTTTCAGCGCGTGTGGCATGCCTGAGTGTCGAAAACGGGTCGTACTCGGATACCGCGGCTTGGCCTGTCCCGCAGGTGGTCGCTACGACGGTCAGACCCAAGACGAGGAGGCGCGTCGCGGTCACGTTCGCACCATAAGTAAGAGGGGCGGGCGGTGGGCTAGGTCGATCCTGGCCAACCGGCCCGTCCGCGGTGGCTGCTCGGTCCGGACAATTGTCGCGGGCCGTCTGCCCCCTCGGCGGCCCATCTCATCGCCGGGGTGTGTGCGGGCTGGGCGCGGCTTCCGGGGGGAAAGCCGATGCTCGGCCCGCGTGCCCTGCGCTCGCCGACGAGGAGCGGACGGCGTGACGGGCCGGCTTTTGACGACCAGGGATCTCGCCGAGTACCTCGGGCTATCTGCAGAGACGGTGTTGCGGCGGTGGCGGGGGCGGGAAGTGACTGGCCGGCGCCTCGGTTGCGCTGCCCCCGTACGACGAGGGAGGATGCTCGCCGCGGGCGGCGTCCCCACCGTGCGGCGACCTCGAGCTCGACTTCCCCTCCCTGCTCGAGTGCTCTGCTGCGCGCGCCGCCCGCGACCTGTCGTGCGGTTAGCTGTTCGCGATCTCTTTGGCCGAGATCGGTATTTCGGCGCTTCGATCGACGCGCGTGACTTGCGCCGCGAGTTCGTGCAAGCGTGGACCCGACGGGCTGAGGATGCTTCTCAGGGTGATCGTTTCTCCCTCGGCGGGGAGCTGCTCCCCGGTGTAGGCGTAGGCGCCCACCTCAATAAAGGGAGGGCGGGGAGTGATCAATGTCACGGGGTACGTCGTGGGCTCGATCGTGCCCCTGTGCGCGGCCTCGTTGCGGCTCTCACGAGGCATCCGCGCGAGGATTTCGGCAGCGATGCTGCGTCTCCTCCGAGGCGCCTATCCGAGGCTGTCGGTCGTGTCGAGGGGAAGCGGTTCCCAGACGCCGACGAAGTTCTTGGCTCTCTTGCGCCGGTATCCGAACCGGGCTGCGGCACAGGATGGGCAGTACTTGCCCATCCATGGCGTGTCATCGTCCTCGTCTGCGTCAGCGCGGACGAACGTGACCCAGCCCGTACCGAGCTCGCCCGAGCAGCCGCATTGCTCGCAGTGCAACATCGCCGCATCCCCTCCCCAAGGCGTGCCCCCCGGCACGCCATACCGAATCTAACTTGGGACGAGGGCCACGTTCAAGTAGGCGGATCGGACAAGCTGGCATGACCGGCCGGCTCCTCACGACCCGGGAGCTCGCCGAGTACCTCGGGCTGTCCGCGGAGACGGTGTTGCGGCGGTGGCGTCGCGGTGAGATCCCGGGCGGTGTGCGGCTCGCGAGCAACGTTCTTCGGTTTCGTGAGGCGGCGATCGACGAATGGATCGCGGGGCTCGAGGTTGCGTCTGTCGCGGACCACCGGGTGCGGGCGTGACCGAGCGCGCGGAGGCTGCGCGTGAGCTCGCGGACTTGTGCCGTCCGGTCCGAGGAGTGCGGTGCTGGCAGCGTGAATACCAGCACGCTCCGAATGAGGTTTTACGATGCGACGCGGCCGGGGGATCCCGGGCCGGCGTCTGGTATCGCCGCTGCTCGCCCCCGGCCATTTCGCTGAGGAGGTGGTCGCGATGAGCGCGACCAAGACTCTGTTGCCGACGGCCGACGACCTCGATGCCGTCGAGAAGGCTATGGGTATCGCCTTCAACGCCGTCGAGGAGTTGGAGAGGCAGCTGCTGGAGGTCGTCGCTCCGTGGGAGGCGGTGGACACGGGTCAGTTCGTCGAGCGGCCAACGTTCGAGCACGTCGGCGTTCTGACCGAGATGGTCAAGGTCATCGAGACGGACGTCTGCGCGATCGGCAAGTCCCTTGATCGGCTCCGTCAGTTCGAGGTGCAGTTGATCGCGATGCACAACGAGCAGGCCTTGGGCCATGCCAGCTAAGGGAGTCCGGAGCGAACAGATCACCCGCACCCCGGCGGGACGCTGGCGGCTCCGCTACTACGACCGGAAGGGCGCCCGCCACTCGGCGGGCGTCTACCGGACACAGGCAGAGGCACGCCAGCACTTCAACGAAGTGATCAAGCCCGCGCTCGACGGAAGACCCGCCGCACGCCGCGACCTGACGTTCTCCGATCTCGTCGACGTGTTCCTCGAGCGGCACGCGATCGTCGCGAAGCCGCGGACGATCACCGAGCTCCGGTGGCGGCTGAAGCAGTCGGAGGCGAAGTTCGGGACGGTGCCGCTCGTCGAGCTGGAGGGGATGGCCGACGAGATCGCCGGGTGGGCCGTCACGATCCCGGAGCGGCTCCGGTATCCGCTCGATGGCGGCGTTGCGGCAGGCGCTCGAGGCGGGCGTCCGCTACGGCTACCTGACCCGGAACCCGGCGAAGCTCGCCGGGCCGAACCCGATGCCCGCGCCGCGGGAGATCCGGGTCTACACCGCGGCCGAGTTGAACGCGATCACGGACGAGCTCGGACACCGTGGAGGCGGCCGCCGTGACGTTCGCCGCGGCGACCGGCCTGCGTCCCTCGGAGTGGGCGTCGATCGAGCGCAGAGACGTCGACAAGGCCCGCCGGGTGCGTCCTGGTCCGGGGCACGAAGACGATCCGCTCACGGCGCGAGGTGCCGCTCACGCGCGCGGCGCTCGACGCGCTCGACCGGGTGCCTCCGCGGCTCGACAGCCGCTACGTGTTCACGACGTCGCGGAAGGTGCCGGGGCTCGGGCGAGCCGGGGCCGTTCGACGTCGCGAACTTCCGCCGTCGTGAGTGGGGGCCGGCGATCGACGCCGCCGGGATCGCGACGCCCGGCGCGGCTCTACGACCTCCGGTCGACGTTCGCCTCGAACGCGCTCGCGGCCGGGATCACGATGTTCGAGCTGGCCCGGATCATGGGCACCAGCGCGAAGATGATCGAGCAGCACTACGGCACGCTGATCGACACCGCACATCAGGGGATACTCGACAGGCTGAACGCTGGGGCGGCGGCGCCCTAGCCGCGCGGGATTAGCCCCCAGCGGGTGGAACGTTCACGCGGGGCGTGCCGGTTAGGACGATGTCGCCTGAAAGTCGTACGCGCACAAGGTCTGTGATGTCCGTCCCGTCCGGAAGAGACAGCGCGTTGTCTCGCACGTTCGTCTCCCATTCCCTCCCCGCTTCGATCGTCACAGGCAGATCCTTGTCGAGGATCGGAAACATGGGATCGGTCTCGAGCCACACATGGGTTGTTTGGACAGGTCGCTGTGGCGATGCATTCTGGACGTTGATAAACCACGCTGGTATGTGCGCGATTCATGTAAAGGGCGTGATGGACGCGAACCGACACGACGAGCTTGCCGCGTAGCCTTTCCAACAGCCATCGGAAGCCGAACGTGATGGGCCCTGTCGGGACATTCATCGCGTCCGTTTGGGACACGGTCGGGCCACGGCGAAGCCGTGAAATGCCCGGAAACGGCATGGAGCCTAAG
>CAWBVO010000001.1:0-79224 GCA_963792245.1 uncultured Actinomycetes bacterium | reverse complement strand
GGGTCTCCGATCGCGCCTCTCGGACGGTGGCGAAGCCCTAGCCGAACGACCGGGGCCAGACGCACAAATCGTGGCTACCGTGGGACACATTCGGGTGTTGTGCACTCGGGGGGACAGGCTTCGCCATCCGACCTCCTCGCCACCAACGTTCAGAGGAAGGTCAGCATGACCGAAGTACCCTCGCTTCTCCGCCCAGCCGGGGAAGAGCTCGTCGAGTTCGACCGAGATACCGCTGCCGCTCCGGTGCGCAGTCACGACAAGCAGCAGTTGCGCTGCTCGTTTTGTCAGGCTGAGCTTCGCGAGGACATCGCGCTGACAACCCAAGGGTTCGAGAAGCAGCATCACCGAGCCACAACCAGCAGCTTCTGCTCGACGTACTGCCGAGACTGCGTTCTGGCATTGGCCGAGCTCCACCCTTCCCCACTCGCGTCGGATGACTTCATCGCAAAGCGGCTGCTGCTCACCGATCGCCTCCTCGATCTGTGGCGACGCGGACAGGGACCGGACCCGGCGCTCGTCCTCGAGGCCGCCCGAACCGCGAGTAGCGGCCTCGCGGGCGCCGAAACCGTCTGACCGACGCGCAGCCGAGTACCACGGAGGAGCACGGCGCGCGACCACCACCCAATCGACGCGATCGTCGTCGTCGGCCACGTCCCGATTGTGACCCGTCGAGCCGAGCCGCGCGCGTCCTGTGCGATCGCGAGCCGGTCACGGCCGACCCCGAATCTCCTCGACGAGTGCTCCGAGACGGCCCTCAGACGATCGTCCACGGAGACTGCTCGTCGAGCAGCTCGAGGGCCGCCGCCTCGATCTCGGCCTCGGAGAGGAGCACGAGGTGCGCCGCGTCGCCGAGGGGGACGAACGAGTCCTTGCTCGACACCCGCGCGAGACGGCCGCTGTAGCCCGCGTCGAGGAGCTCGGCGACGAGGCCCTCCCCCACGCCGCCTGTCCGGCGGGTCTCGTCGACGACGAGGGTGCGACCGGTGGCGGATGCCTCGCGCAGCACCTCGTCCAGCGGGAGGGGCGCGAGCCAGCGGAGATCGACGACGGTCGCCCCGATCCCGCGCTCGCGCAGCCGGCGGGCGACGCGAAGCGAGAGGTAAAGACCGTTTGCCCACGTGACGATCGTCAGGTCGTCGCCGCCGCGATGCGTGTACGCAGCGCCGACCGGGACATGGTCCCGCCCGGGCGCCCCGAGCCACAGCTCGTCGCCCTCCTCGTGGAGGTCGCGCGTGTGGTACAGCGCGATCGGCTCGAGGAAGACGCACACGCTGCCGTCGGCTTTCGCCGCCGCGACGCACGTCCGCAGCATCGCCGCCGCGTCCGCGGGTCGCGCCGGCGAGGCGAGCACGAGCCCCGGGACGTCACGGAGCACGCCGAGCGCGTTGTCGTTGTGGAAATGGCCGCCGAACCCGCGCTGGTAGCCGTAGCCCTGCACGCGCACGACCATCCCGTTGCGATACGCGCCCTGCGAGAAGAACTGGAGGGTGGCTGCCTCGCCCCGCAGCTGATCCTCGGCGTTGTGCAGGTACGCGAGGTACTGGATCTCGGGAATCGGGACGAGGCCCGAGAGCCCGGCGCCGAGGGCGAGACCGAGGATCGTCGTCTCGTCGAGGAGCGTGTCGAAGACGCGTGTCGGGCCGAAACGGGCCTGGAGCCCGCGCGTGACGCCGTACACCCCGCCCTTGCGCCCGACGTCCTCGCCGAAGACGAGCGTCTCGCGATGAGCCGTCGAGCACGTCCGCGAGGCCGACGCCGATCGCCTGCGCGAGCGTGAGCCGCTCGTCGCTCTCGACCTCGCCGACGGACGCGAGCTCCTCCACGGCGCGCGGCCGTCGTGGGGCGAGGGGTCGCATGACGTCCTCGGCGGTCTGCATCTGCGGATGCGTGGTCGCCTCGAGCGCCCGCTCGTGGATCCGCTCGCGCGCGTCGAGGTACTCGTCGGCGAGCTCGTCCCCGGACCTCTGTCCGCCGGACACGAGCCATCGCGCGGTCGCGAGCAGCGGGTCGCGCCCGAAGTCGGCGCGGATCTCGGGCCCCGGGCGGTACGCGGTCTCGAGGTCGGCGCCGGCGTGACTCAGGTAGCGGACCGTCTCGAGATGGATGACCGCCGGGTGCCGATGCTCGCGCACCCAGTCCGCGAGCTCACGGGCCGTGGCGAGCGTTGCGACAGGGTCGTCTCCTGCGACCCGCTCGACGGCGAGCTCCGGCCTGCCGTGAAGCGACTGCTCGACCCACCCTTCCGGCGTCGGGACGCTGATCCCGAGCCCGTTGTCCTCGCACACGAGCAGAAGCGGCAACGGCGTCCCCCGGTACGCGAAATGGGCGGCCGCGTTCAATGCGGTCTGTGCCGACGCGTGGTTCAGCGACGCATCCCCGAACGAGCAGACGACCACCGCGTCGGCGGGCCATGGGCACTCGATCCCCAGCTCGCGCCGCGCGCTCGATCGCGAACGCAATGCCCACCGCGCGCGGCAGGTGCGACGCGATCGTCGACGTCTGGGGGATAACCCCGAGGTCGTGGTGCCCGAACACCTTGTGCCGCCCGCCGGCGATCGGCTCGTCGACTGCCGCGGCCATGCCGAGCAGGACGTCCCACGCCCCGTCGCGCCCGACCTGGCCTGCGCGCGCGAGATAGAACGCCCCCGAGCGGTAGTGGAGGAGCGCCGGGTCGGTGGGACGCAGCGCGAGGGCCACATACGCGTTCGACTCGTGCCCGGCCGAGCCGATCGTGTAGAAGCCGAGCCGCTGCGCCTGCAGCCTCCTGGCGGCATGGTCGATCGCGCGGCTCTCGACCTGGGCGCGCCACGCCGCTACCGCGTCGGCCGGTACCCCGACGGGTGCTTCGGGCCACTCGAGGGCCCGAAGCGCCTCGACCAGGTGCTGCTCGAGTGGGTCGAGGTCGGCGCTCACGGGCCCTGGACGCTAGCGAGTCCGGCAACCGACTCGTGTCTCCGAACAACCAAACGAGGGATGCCGGACCTGCCTCCGATCTCCGATGCTGTCGCCAGACCGGTCGGATGGGTCGTCGCGCGGGCCGCAGCGCCGGCGGCCCGACCGGTCCCAGCGCGAGGGACGTGGCCCGCCAGGCCGCGTCCTTCGTCGTTTTCGGGCTCAGCCGCGGAGGTACGCGTCGTCGCCGCGGAGCCAGTCTTCGCGGCGCGGCGCGAAGACGTCGAGCACGAGCGAGTCCTCGAGCGCCTCCACCCGATGCGGGACGCCGCCGGGGATGCGGATGCTCTCCCCCGCGCCGACCTCGCGCTCCGCCTCGCCGACGACGAACCGCAGCCGCCCGGAGACGATCGTCGCGATCTGCTCGTTCGGATGGTCGTGGAGTGGGACGACCGCCCCGGCCGACAGGCTGATCTCCGCGAGGGTCATCGCGTCGCCGTTCAGCATCCGGCGCCTGATCCCCGCGCCGAGCTGCTCGCTCGGCTCGTCCTGCCAGCGAATCACCTCCACACCGCCGAGTCTACGCCCTCTCGTAAGCTCCCTCTCGGGCCACGAGCGGAAGGAGCGCGGATGGGCTATTCGGTCGTCGACGTCGCCGACATCCCGGCCGTGTGGGCGTGATCGTCCGGATCCTCCTCTGGCGGCTCGACGAGCGGGGCCCCTCGGTCGAGGCTGTGCGGCAGCGGATCGACGAGCTCGAGCCGCTCGACGCGCCCGGCGCGTTCCTGCTGAACGAGGCGGCGGAGCGGGTCGGCGCCCTCGTCGTGGACGACGAGGACGCTCCCGCACCCGCGCAACTCGACGAGCTCCGCGCGCTGATCGGTCGCGATCCCGATCTCTACGAGGAGTTCGACACGCTGTAGTTGTTCCGTCTGCGGGAATCCGCAGAGGCGGATTCCCGCAGACGCGGCTCCCGCCTTCGGCGGGCACATCCCTGAAGGCGCCCGCTGTCGCGGTCGCAAAGACGTCAGCGCCGCACAGCTCGCCGTCGCGGTCGCAAGGACGGTCAGCGGCGGACGAGGTTCCGCGCGAAGAAGCCGAGGTTCGCCGGCCTCTCCGCGAGACGGCGCATCAGGTACGGGTACCACTCGGGCCCATACGGCGTGGCCACGAGCACCTTGTACCCGCGCCGCACGAGGTCGAGCTGGAGTCCCGGCCTGACCCCGAAGAGCATCTGGAGCTCGAAGCGGTCGCGGCCGATCCCCTCACGCTCCGCGAACGCGAGGCACCGCTCGATCAGCGCCTCGTCGTGCGTCGCGATGGCGGCGTAGGCACCTCCGGACAGGGCGGTCTCGACCAGCCGCAGGTATGCAGCGTCGACGTCGCCCTTGTCCGAATAGGCGACGTCCGGCGGTTCGAGGTACGCCCCTTTCACGAAGCGGAGGTTCGGCGCGAGCGGGAGCAGCGACTCGAGATCGGGCTCGGTGCGGAAGAGATACGACTGCAGCACGGTGCCGACCCCGTCGTGCCCGGCCTCGCGCAAGCGGCGATAGATCGAGAGCGTCGTGTCGACCAGGGCGGACTGCTCCATGTCGATCCGGACGAAGCTCCCGAGGCCCTCGGCGATCCCGACCACGCGCTCAACGTTCGCGTACGCGAGCTCCTCGTCGATGTCGAGGCCGAGATGCGTCAGCTTGAGCGCGACGTTGCACGGCAGCTTCTCGCGGTGGAGCCGCTCGAGGATGCGGCCGTACTCGTCCGCCACGGCCTCCGCCTCCGCGCGGTCGCGCACGCTCTCGCCGAGGAGTGTCGTGTTCGTGTGGAGCCCGTCCGCGGCGAGGCGCCGGAGGACGGCAACGCACTCGTCGAGCGTCTCGCCGGCGACGAAGCGGGCGGCGCCGAGCCGCATGCCGTAGCGGCCCATGAAGCGCTGCACGTGACGGTCGTCCGCCGCGCGGAGGATGCCCGCACGCAGCATCGTGTTGGCCCGCGCCCCGACGCTCACGCCACGGGCGCTCCGACCTCGGCTCTCAGCCAGCTCTCGAGCGCGGCGACCTCCGTCGCATCGAGGTCACGCAGCGGAGGGCGGACATCCGGGCGAAGCGGGACGCCCTTCCACGCGGCAACCCGCTTGAGCGCGGCGTGACGGGGGAACGACTCGACATGCTCGCGGAGCACCGAGAGCCTCGCGGCACCGGCCTCCGTCGGCTCGCGGACGACCGCGGCAACCGTCTCCGGGAAGGCAGAGGCGAGCGCCGACACCGCGCCCACCGCGCCGGCCTCGCGGCCGCGGTGGATGAGCGCCTCCGGGCCGACGAAGATGTCGAACCCGTCGAGCAGGTAGCGCTCGAACGCGTCCCACGGCGCGTCCGAGACCTTCATCCCGGCGACGTTGTCCGCCTCCTCGCGGAGCCGCGCGAGCATCGACGTGTCGAACGCGTAGCCCGCCGCCGCGGCGAACTCGTAGACGTAGAAGGGAAGGGGCGCGCAGGCCCGCGCGGCGGCGAGGAGATGCCGGCGCTGCGCCACGGGATCGAGCTTGAAGTACGGCGGGCCGATCACAGCGACCGCGTCCGCCCCGGACTCTGCCGCGTGCGCCGCGAGCGCCACCGTCTCCGCGGTGGTCTGCGCGCCGCAGTGGGCTGCGACAAGGACGCGGCCGCGAACTGCCCCGAGCCAGAGCTCGAGCCCGCGCCGCCGCTCCTCGGCCGACAGCAGCACCGCCTCGCCGTTCGTCCCGAAGGCGAGCACCCCGTCGAGCCCGGCGGCGACGAGGAAGTCGGCATACGCTCCGAAGGCGTCGTCGTCGAGCGCCTCTCCGCCGTCGCGGAGCGGCGTGCACGCAGCCGCGATCGTCCCCGTGAGGCGGCGGCTCACGGCCGCGGTCCACCCGCGCGGACGTGCTCGAGCTCGACGATCATGCGCCTGACATGCACGGCCGAAACCTTAGGGTGTCGGCCGTGGGTGCGCTGCGGATCTCCAGGGACGGCGACGTGCTCCGCCTCACGCTCGCGCGTCCGGAGTCCCGGAACGCGTTCGACGCCGCTCTCATCTCCGAGCTGGCCATGGCGTTCGTCGACGTCGGCACCTGCCGTGCAGTCGTGCTCGCCGGGGAGGGGCGAAGCTTCTGCGCGGGCGCGGACATCGACTGGATGCGCACGTCGGCCGACCTCGACCTCGAGGCGAACGTGGCGGACGCCAACGCGATGCGGCGCATGTTCGAGGCCGTCGACTCCTGCCCCGCGCCCGTGGTCGCGCTCGTCCAGGGTCACGCGCTCGGGGGTGGCATCGGGCTCGTGGCCTGCAGCGACATCGTCATCGCCGAGCCGGACGCGGTGTTCGCGTTCTCCGAGGTCAAGCTCGGGATCGTCCCGGCCGTGATCTCGCCGTTCGCCCTGCGGAAGATCGGCGAGAGCGCGGCGCGCCGGCTCTTCGTCACCGGCGAGCGCTTCGACGCGGCGACCGCGCTTCGGATCGGCCTCGTCCACGAGGTGACCGACGACCTCGCCGGTGCGCTCGAGCACGTCCTCGAGGAGCTGCGGACGGCAGGCCCGCGGGCGGCCCGGCACGCGAAGCGGCTCGTGCTCGACCGGCCCGACGGCACCGAGACGGCGAGCAGGATCGCGGAGCGAAGGACCAGCGACGAGGGACAGGAGGGGCTCCGCGCGTTCCTGGAGCGACGTCGTCCGGCCTGGGCGCCCGCGCCACTCGACGAGCCTTGATCTCGGCGGGTGAGCGACAGCTCGACGGGCCGCGCTCCGGCGTGGAGCTCTGCACCGGTCGCCCGAACGTCAGTTTCGTCTGTCGTCCTCGAGGTACTTCTTGAGCCCGAGGAACGGCAGAACGAACGCAGCGACGAGCGCCGCGAGCCAGACGATCACGGCGGCCGCGATCCACGTCCCGAGTCCGCTGATCGAGAGCCCGTCCGAGAGGAGGTCGGTGATGACCAGCGACACGAGCGTCGCGATCAGCGCCGTCGCACCGATCGCGCCGTTGCCGAACCGACGGAGCTGTACGGCGAGGAACGGCGTCAGTACGGCGAAGACGATCGTGAAGATGATCACCGCGAGGACGAAGGACGCGAAGTTGAGCTGCATCCCGTCGAGGACAGCGGCCGCGACGATGAGGCCGACGGCGTTGGCAGCAACGGCGACTGCCGTCCGTACGATCAGCCGGATCACGCGAGCGACCCTACATCATCCCCCGCAGGATCTTGTCGCGCCGCTCAGGTCACGATCAGCGTCGGGCTGGCGCGGCGCGTGGCGGGGTCGACGAGTCGCACCTGCGCGCCGAGGTCCGCGGCGATCGTGCGGGTGAAGTATCCGCGCGTGTTCGTCTGCCCGGCCGTCCCCACCGCGATCCAGCGCCCGTTCGACCGGCGCTGGAGCACGTACGCGCGAGGGCCGTCTCCAGGACGCACCTGTCCCCAGAGGGTCGTCGCTCGACCCGTCCGCTTGACCTGCGCGAGCGGGAGCGAGAACGAGGCGACGGCGGGCTTCGCCGCTCCGGTGACGGTCTCGAGCCCGCTCTGCCACGCAGCGAGCATCGGCTCGTCGCGGACGAGGTACTGGACGAGAATGTCGACCCCACTCGTCCGGTACGCGCGCATCTGCGCCTCCGCGACGAACCGTGCCTGCTTCGCCCAGGTCACGCCGAGGGTCCGGTCCGGTGGGTTCGTCTGGAAGCCGAGCTCTGTCAGCCAGAGACGGATGCGCGGCCCGAAGGCCGCTCGCGTGGCGTCGACGAGCCGGTCGAGCGTTGCCATGCTGATCGTCGTGCACGCGGCGCACCCGCCCCCGAGCGGCGTCTCCGCGGGTGAGAGCGGGTGCGGATGGTGGGCGTACGCGTCGAGGTGCGCGCCCGCGCGCCCCATGCCGCGGATGAAGTCGACGGGGGACACGCCACCCGACGCACCCCGTGGCGCCGTCGCGCCGCCGGCGACGGAGGCCTGCGGGATGACGTCCTTGATCGCGGCGCCACCCGGGTTGAGGAGCTTCGTGACGTAGAGCGCGGGTGACGGCGGCAGCAGCCACCGGCGCTGGTTGGGCTCGTTCCAGACGATCCAGCGCCGCACCCAGGGGAATCGCTCGGCGGCCGCGCGCGCGAACGACGCGAAGGACGCCGCCGACGTCGGCGGCACGTTCGGTCGCGCGCCGCCGTTGGCCCACGCCGGCGTGCCCCAGATCGCGACGACGGGGGTGATGCCCGCCGTCCGAAGCGCGTCCAGGAGCATCCCGTCGCGTGCCCAGTCGTACGTGCCTTGCTCGGCCTCGACCTCGTACCAGTCGAGAGTCACGCGAACCACCTGGACGCCCATCGTCTGGAGCTGCACGACCCGCTCCTCGAGTGTCCCCGGCCCGAACTCGAGCCAGGCGTCGTCGGTCACGCCGACCTTGAGGCCCGGCGCGGCGTCCGCCGCGCCGGCGAGGAGCGTGACGGCAGCGAGCAGCACGACCGTCGATGCGAGGAGGCGACCCACCGTCGCCCGACCCTAGCGGCCGCCAGGCCCGATTCCCAGAGCCTTCAGACCTTCCTTACGTGCGTCGGGTCGCCCCGGTCAGGGACGGTTGTCGGCGACCGACCACACGAGCTGCGAGACGAGCCAGTTGACGAGCCACAGCACGATCGTCGCGCCGACGTACGTCCAGAACCCGTCGATCGAGAAGTTTGGCACGACCCATTCGGTGAACAGGAGCATCGCGACGTTGACGAAGAAGTACGCGATCCCGAACGTGAGGAGGATCAACGGGAGCGCGATGAACGTCAGAAGCGGCTTGAGGAAGGCGTTCGCGACGCCGAGCACGGCGCCGGCGAAAAGGAGCGGCCCCCAGTGCTCGATCGAGAACCCCGAGAACGCCCAGTCCGCGACGATCAGCCCGAGGACGTTGATCCCCCACTGGACGAGCGCTGCGACCACCCACGGCACGCGGGGAGGCTACACCGCCCTCGCGGTCGAGCGACGCACGCCGTGGCTCCGCTCGGCGGATCCGCTCACTTGCGGACAACGGAGAGGTTGCGACCGCGACAGCGGGCGCCTTCAGGGCCGTGCCCCGCCCGCAGGGCGGGGATCCCGCGACAGGAATCCGCTCGGCGGATTCCTATCTTGCGGACAATCTAGAACAGCTTCTGCAGCTTGAGCGCGGCGCCCATGTCGCCGGAGATCTTGAGCTTCCCCGTCATGTAGGCGGTCGTTGCGTTCGCCTCGCCCTTCGCGATCTTCACGAGCGTCTCCTCGCTCGCCGCGATCGTGCAGTCGGCCTCGGAGGCGCCCTCGCTGACGCTCACCTTCCCGTCGTCGACGGCCACGGTCCACTGCCCGGCGCCCTCGACGTCGAAGACGTAGGTGTTGCTCATCCCGGCCGTCTTCGCCGGGTCGGCCCGCTCCGGCAGCTGCGCGAAGAACTCCTGTACCGTCATGGTCGCCTCCTCGTTGACTGACCGTTCAATCGGGGCAAGGTTAGACGATCGCGGCCGGCGTCGGCTCGACCGTTGGCACGCGCCGCACGGCGGGCGACGGCAGGAAGAGGCAGACCACTGCGCCAACAGCGGGGCCGGCGGCCGCGAGGTAGAGCGCGGTCTGGAGGTCGACGGCGTCCGCGACGACGCCGAGGACGACGGCGGCGATCCCGCCGATCCCCATCGACAGACCGACCGTCAGTCCGCTCGCGACGCCGACCCGGCGCGGAAGGTAGAGCTGACCGAGAACCATCGTCACCCCGAACGTCCCCACCACGGAGAGCCCGACCAGCATCAGCGCGAGCGTGCCCACGAGGCCGCCGACGGCCACGAACACGACGATCAGGAAAGGGAGCGCCGTCTGCGTGACGAGGAGCGTCCGCCGTAGTCCCACCCGGTCGGCGACGGGGCCGAGGACGAGCGTCCCGACCGCCCCGGACACGAGCATCAACGCGAGTTCGCGCCCCCCCTCCCCCTCCGTCCCCCCGTTCGCGACGATCCACAGCGGGACGAACGCCAGCAGCGCGAACCACGCGACGCTGCGCAGCCCGATCACGAGGGAGAGCAGGACCATGGCCCGGACGTCGTCCGTGCCGACCGCGGCGCGACGCGTGCCGGGCGTCGGCGCAAGACGCCGGAGCGAGGGAAGCATGCGGAGGAGGACGAAGGAGAACGCCACGACGGGGACCATCGCGAGCAGCCCTCCCTCGAGGCCGAGCCAGATCGCCAGCGGCGTGATGAGGATCGGCGCGAGCGCGTACCCGGAGTTCCCGCCGATGTTGAAGTACGACATGCCGCTCGCCCGCTTCCGGCCGCTCGCGTATGCCGCGAACTTCGCACCCTCGGGGTGGTACGCCGCGATGCCGACCCCGGCCGCGAAGAAGAGCGCGACGACGAGGGCGTAGCTCGGGGCAACCGAGGCGAGCCCGGTGCCGACACCGGCGAGCGCCACGCCGCCGGGAAGGAGCCACATCGCCCCGCGCCGGTCCGACCACAGGCCGAACAGCGGCTGCAGCAGCGACGACGAGACGAGGACCGCCAGCATCAGCGCCGCGGTCGCGGTGTACGAGAGGTCGAACTCGCGCGACAGGAACGGCAGGAGCGCGGGCACGGCGCCCGACGCGAAGTCGACCGACAGGTGCCCGCCCGAGAGGGTCGTCATCGCCCTGCGATCGAGCTCGCCGGTCATGACACGAGGCTAGTCGCCGAGAGCACCGCTCGCCCCACCGAGCGTCAGACGAGCCGCGGGGGAGCAGGCACTCGGCGGACGTGCGGAGAACCGAACGGCGTCGACGGCCAGAAGCACCTACCGTCTCGGGCGTGGCCGCAGTCGAGGCAGAGGGGCTCGCCAAGGTGTACCGCGGTCGGAAGACGTCGTACCCGCCGGACTCGTGGCCGGCCCAGCACGCGCTGCCGCTCTCGATCGTCTGGACGGTCGGCCTCGTCGTCGTCTTCGCACCGCTCGCCGTCCGCCGCTACCGCGCCATCGACCGCTGAGCCGGTCGCGCGCACACGGCGACTACGATCCCGACTGAGCCATGGACCTCGACCTCACGGCCGAGCACGAGCTGATCCGCGACACGGTGCGGTCGTTCGCGCGGGAGCGCGTCGCCCCCGTCGCCGAGGAGCTCGACCGCGAGAGCCGCTTCCCGGCCGATCTGGTCGGTGAGATGGCCGAGCTCGGTCTGATGGGGATCCCGATCGAGGACCGGTACGGCGGCGCCGGTGGGGACACGGTCTCGTACGCGATTGCGATCGAGGAGCTGACGCGCATCGACTCGTCCGTCGCGATCACCGTTGCGGCGCACACCTCGCTCGGGACCATGCCGATCGCGCTCTTCGGGTCGGACGAGCAGAAGGAGCGATGGCTTCCCGACCTCGCCTCGGGCCGCAGGCTTGCCGCATTCGGCCTCACCGAGCCCGACGCAGGCTCCGATGCCGGCGCGACCCGCACCACGGCGGAGCTCCGCGACGGCTCCTGGGTGGTGAACGGCGCGAAGATGTTCATCACCAATGCCGGGACGGAGCTCAGCTGGGGCGTCACGATCACGGCGCGGACGGGCGAGGACGAGATCTCGAACCTCGTCGTCGAGAACGGCGCGCCCGGCTACGCGATCTCCGAGCCGCTCCACAAGCTCGGCTGGAAGGCCTCCGACACGCGCGAGCTGACGTTCTCCGACTGCTCGGTGCCGGAGGGCAACCTGCTCGGCCCGCGGGGCGAGGGCTTTCGCCAGTTCCTCGAGATCCTCGACGGGGGGCGCATCTCCGTCGCCGCGATGGGCGTCGGGTTGGCGCAGGGCGCGTACGACCTCGCGTACGCGTACGCGCAGGAGCGACGACAGTTCGGCCGGCCGATCGCGGCGTTCCAGGCCATCGCGTTCAAGCTCGCCGACATGGCGGTCGAGATCGAGGCCGGCCGTCAGCTCGTCTACAAGGCCGCATGGCTCAAGGACCGCGGACGGCCGTTCGCGCTCGAGGCGGCGATGGCGAAGCTGTACACGGGCGAGCTCTCGCACCGCGTCGTGAACCAGGCGCTCCAGGTCCACGGGGGGTACGGGTTCATGGACGAGTTCCCCATCTCGCGGCTCTACCGCGACCAGAAGATCCTCGAGATAGGAGAGGGCACGAACGAGGTGCAGCGGATGGTGATCGCGAAGCACCTCGGGCTGTAGAGCCGTCGGGCTATCCTCGAGTGACCGGAGGCAGCAAACCCATGGCGTCGATCCACACCGAGAAGGCCGCTCCCCGCCGCGTGCTTCGCCCGTGGGCGCTTGCCGTGCTCCTCGCCACCGCCTGGAGCCTCGTCGCCGCCTCGCGCGGCGAGGCGCACGTGGTCGTCGCGCCGACGTTCGTCGACGGAAACTCCGAGACGACGATCGCGTTCGAGATGCCGAACGAGCGGCCGCCGCACGCCACCGTCTCCCTCGAGGTGAAGGCGCCCCCCGGCATCGAGCTCACATCGGCCAAGCCCCCTCCCGGCTGGAAGCTCGAGGTCACGCACGATCGCGCGCAATGGACGGGCGGCCGCATCGAGGGGCAGCGCACGGTCGCCTTCCCCCTCGCCGTGACCGCCCGGACGCGCGCCGGGACCGAGACCTTCAAGGCGACGCAGGGGTACGACGACGGGGAGAGCGTTCGCTGGGACGTCGGCCTGACCGTTCTCCCGGCCTCCGGCGACGAGACGCCGTCGCAGCACCTCGATCGCGCGGTCGCCGCCGGCACGGTCGGCCTCGTCGTGATCGCCGGGAGCTTTCTCGGGCTCCGCCTGCTTCGGCGCCGGCCCGAATAGCGCTGTCCACTTCAAGTGGGATAGCGGAGCCCGTTGCTACCGTCGGGCCGCGGTGCTCTTCGCGCAGATCCTGAACGACGATCTCGGGTGCGCCTCGTACCTCGTCGGCTGCGAGGAGGCCGGCATCGCCGTGGTCGTCGACCCGCCCTACGCGATCGAGGCCGTGCTCGACGAGGCGGCGCGGCTCGACGTGCGTGTCGTACGGACGCTCGAGACGCATACCCACGCGGACCACGTCTCGGGCCACGGCCGCCTCGCCCTCGAGCACGGGATACCGGTGAGCATCCATCCGGAGGCGCGGGTCGACTATGCGAGCGACCCACTCGAGGACGGAGCCGTGATCGTGGTGGGGACCGTCACGCTCCGGTGCATCCACACGCCGGGGCATCGTCCCGAGCACTGCTGTCTCGCCGTCGTCGATACGACGCGCGCCGACGAGCCGTGGCTCGTCCTGACCGGCGACTCGCTCTTCGTGGGCGACGCGGCGCGACCCGATCTCGCGGTCGGCGCGACCGAGGGCGCCGAGGGCCTCTTCCACTCGCTGCGCCGGCTTCTCGAGCTCCCCGACGGCGTCGAGGTCTTCCCCGGGCACGTCGCGGGGTCCCTGTGCGGTGTGGCCATGAGCTCGCGAGGCTCGACGACGATCGGCTTCGAGCGGCGCTTCAACCCCATGGCCTCGATTGCCGAGCTCGACGAGTTCGTTGCCGCGTCGGCCACGGTCACGACGCCGAAGCCGCCGAACCTGGCCCGGATCGTGGAGCTGAATCGCGGCCCCTTCGTCGCCGCGCAGCCCCGGGCCGCGGAGCTCCCGCTTCCCACGCGCGGCTCGCAGCTCCTCGACGTGCGGCCGGTCGCCGAGCACCTCGCCGGGCACCTCCAGGGCGCGATCAACGTCCCCGTCTCGGGCGCGAGCTTCTCGACGAAGGCCGGCTTCGTCCTCGATGCGGCCGCGGCGGTCACGGTGGTCGCACGCACCGCCGACGAGGCGCAGCAGGCGATCACCGGGCTCCACTCGGTTGCCTTCCTGGACGTCGCGGGCTTCGTCCTCGGGGCCGGCCCGGAGACGACCGGCCACGCCACGGTCGCCGACCTGGAAGGCCTCCTCGAGGCCGGCGCGATCGTCGTCGACGTTCGCGAGCGGGACGAGCGGGACGAGGGGTACATCCCGGGGAGCCGCAGCGTCCCGTACCGGCTGCTGCGGACCTGCTGCCCCGACCTCCCGGAGGACCGCCCGATCGTCACGATCTGCAACTCGGGGCCGCGCGCCGCGATCGCTGCGAGCATCCTCCGCGCGCGGGGCCTCGACGCCCGCCCGGTCGTCGACGGCGGCATGAGCGACTGGCTCGCCCGCGGCGCGACGACGGTCAGCTTCCGTCGCTGCGGCAGCTGAGCCGCTGCCGGGCTCGCTCGCCGGCTCACCGGAGCCGGCGGACGGTGTAGCCGGCGTCCGCGAGCGTGCGGATCAGAAGCTGGGCGTGCTCCTCGTCGCGCGTCTCGAGCGTCAGCTCCGCCTCCGTCTCGAGGACGCCGATGTTGCGGCCCTCGCGGTGGTGCTGGATCGCAAGGACGTTCGCACGGTGCCCGGCGATGAGGCCGACGATGTGGGCGAGCTCCCCCGGGCGGTCGGGGATCAGCAGCGCGACGACGAGGTACCGCCCCGAGGCCGTCATCCCGAAGCGGATCACGGAGCTCATGGTCGTGGCGTCGATGTTCCCGCCCGCGAGCACGGCGCACACCGGGCCGGCTCCCCCGGCGCGACCGGCGAGGATCGCGGCCACGGGAGCGGCGCCCGCGCCCTCCACGACGAGCTTCGACCGCTCGAGGAGCAGCACGATCGCCTGCGAGATCTCCTCGTCGTCGACCACGACGATCTCGTCGAGCAGGTCGGCGAGGATCTCCCGGGTGAGCGTGCCGGGGTACTTCACCGCGATGCCGTCGGCGATCGTCGTCCCCAGCGGCTCCCGTCCGGTCAGCGGAGCGCACGCGGCCGACTGGACGCCGACGAGCCTGATCTCCGGACGCAGGGCACGGAGTGCGATCGCGATGCCCGAGGCGAGCCCTCCGCCCCCGACCGGGATCACGACGGTCGCCTCGCCGGAGGGAAGCTGCCCGGCCAGCTCGAGGCCGAGCGTGCCCTGACCCGCGATCACGCGCGGATCGTCGAACGCGTGGACGAAGGCAGCCCCCGTCTCGCTCTCTCGCGCGCGGGCCACGGCGAGCGTCTCGTCGAACCCCTCGCCCGCGAGCTCGACGGTCGCGCCGTACCCTCGCGCCGCCTCGACCTTCGCCATCGGCGCGGCCTCCGGGACGACGATCGTCGCGCCGATCCCGGCCTGCCGCGCCGCCCACGCCACGGCCTGCCCGTGGTTTCCCGCGCTCGCCGTGACCACCCCGCGCCCGCGCTCGTCCTCCGAGAGCTGCGCGACCGTGTTGTACGCGCCGCGGATCTTGAACGCCCCCGTGCGCTGGAGGTTCTCGGCCTTGAGCAGGACGGGCCGCCCGGCGAGCCGGGAGAGCGTCCCGGAGGAATACACGGGTGTGACGCGCGCGACGCCGTGCAGCCGGTCCTGCGCTGCGCGGATGTCGTCGATCGTGGGTCGCTCGCTCACGACGCCTCGCCGTCCCGCACCGACTCGACGACGGCGCCGACCGCGGTGAGTGGATCGACCTCCCGCCGCTGAACGCCCTCCACGAGCGCCCGGAGCGCGGCGTCGTCGCGCATCGCCCGCCTGACGAGCCCCCGTAGCCGTCCGACGGCGAGCGCCTCGACCTCCCCGGCGAGGTTCCGCTCGCGACGCGCGTCGAGCTCCCCGCGCTCGGCGAGCCCCGCACGACGCGCCTCGAGCGCGTCCCAGAGCTCAGGCACACCTTCGCCCCGCAGCGCCTCGGTCGCAAGGATTGCGGGCCGGCGATCGCGAACCGGGTCGAGCGCCACGATCGAGCGAACCTCTTGGAGCATCGTCGTTGCCTGCGGATGGTCCGATTTGTTGACCACGATCACGTCGGGGATCTCCATGATTCCCGCCTTGAGCGCCTGCACCGCGTCGCCCGATCCGGGCATGAGGACGAGGAGCACCACGTCGGCGATCCCGACGACCTCGACCTCGCTCTGCCCGGTGCCGACGGTCTCGAGGAAGACGACGTCCTTCCCGGAGGCATCGACGAGCAGGAGCGCCTGGAGCGTGGCCTCGGCGAGACCACCGAGATGACCGCGGGTCCCCATCGACCGGATGTAGACGTCCGGGTCGAGGAAGTGGTCGGCGAGACGGATGCGGTCGCCGAGCAGCGCACCCTGCGTGAACGGGCTCGACGGGTCCACCGACACGACGCCGACGCGTCGACCAAGCTCGCGCGCGTGGCCCACGAGCGCGCCGACGAGCGACGACTTGCCGACGCCGGGAGGCCCGGTGACGCCGACGGATGCGGCGCGTCCGGTGCTCGGATACACGCGCCTGACGATCGCCGCGCCGTCCGGCTCGCCGTCCTCGACCAGCGAGATCGACCGGGCAAGCGCGCGGCGATCGCCGGCGAGGACGCCGGTGACGAGCTCGTCCTGCGTCCAGCCTCGGCCTGCCATCTTGGGCTGACTCTACGGCGTCGCCCGACTCTCGGCGTCCCGAGGCGCGAGCACCGTCACGTCCGTCGCCGTTCGCTGCTGCTCGCGCTGACGCGTCTCGTCGATCTCCTCCATCAGCACCTTGATCCGCTCGAGACCGGAGGGCGGTGCCGTCGCCGCGGCTCGCTCCTCCCGCATCCCCGCGGTGAGAGCTACGGCCAGCGCCGCCGAGCCGAGGAAGATGGCGCTCGCGATGGCCCACGACGTGCGAGCGCCGACCGAGTCCACCAGCAGGCCCCCGCCCGCCATCGAGAGGCCGAGGATCGCGTAGTACGTCGACATCAGCACGGCGAGCGCTCGCCCCCTCATCGCATCGGGGGCGCCGCGCTGGACGAGCACCTGGTTGCAGACGATCGCCGTTCCGTTGCCCACCGTCGCAACGGCGGCGAGCACGGCGGCGAGCACGATCGTCGGTGAGGCGGCGGCGAGACCGAACCCGGCGGCCATCAGTGCGAGCGCACCCGGGTACACCCGACGCATGCCGAACGTCGAAAGCGCGGAGGCGGCGAAGAAGCTTCCGATCACGAGGCCGACGCCGGTCGCGCTGACCAGAAGCCCGAGCCCGAGGTTCCCGGCTCCGAGGTCGTGCTTCGCGAAGATCACCTCTGCCACGTTGATGCACGCGGTGGCGACGGCAGCCGTGCCCCAGACCACGAGGACGGTCACGAGCGGGCGCGACCCCGCGACGAGCCCGAGCCCTTCTCGCAGCTCGCGCCAGTGGCCCTTCGTGATCCGGTCGTCCGAGCGAAGGGACCTGGCCGGGATCCGGGAGACGAGGATCGCCGAGACGAGGAACGTCACCGCATTCGTCCAGTACGCGACGTCGACCCCGTCGAAGGCGAGCAGCAGGCCGGCGAGCGCGGGCCCCAACGTCCACGCGACGTTCTCGACCGTGGTGAGCAGGGACGTCGCCTGCTCGCGCTCCTCGTTGGTGACGAGGTTCGGGAGCCCGGCCCACACCGCCGGCCGGAAGAAGCCGGTCGCGATGCCGTTCACCGCGGCGACGGCGACGATCGTGCTCGGCTCGTGGACGAACGGCATGAGCACGAACGTCGCCGCACGCACGAGGTCGGACGCGATCATGAGGCGCTTGCGCGAGAGCCGGTCGACGAGCGGGCCGAGCGTGAGGCCGATGAGGACGATCGGGAGGAAGTCGGCGATCAGGAGCGCCGCGAGCCAGCGGCCGGAACCTGTCTCGTCGTAGACGTGGACGGACAGGGCGAGCGCGGCGAGGTACGTACCGACCGCCGAGCCGGCGGTCGCCCAGAAGAGCAGGGCGAAGTTTCGGTTCCGGCGAAGGAGGGACAGACGGCCTGTCGCTCCGAGGAGCACGAGGTGACGCTACCACCGGCGAACGACGCCGAACAGTGGCGGAAAATGCCGGGAACTCCGGGCGGACCGCGTCGTGGTGAGGTTACGACGCGAGCTCGAACGCCGTCGAGAACTGCACGGTCCCGCCGACCCCGTGGCGACGCGCCTGGGCAAGCGCGCGATCCGCGTAAGCGCATAGAGTGCGAGCGCGTCCCCTGCGGCCTCGAGGTCGCAGATCGCCGACCGTCAGGGCGACATCGCCGGGAAGCTCTGCAAGCTGCGGCGCGGGCTCGCGCGACGGCGCCGACGCCGCCGTGCGCGTCGGTATCCGGAAGAATCATCGCGAGCTCGCCGTGCCGGTACGCGCCAGCTCGTCGCCGGCGCGAAGCGAGCGCGCGGAGCCGTTCGATCATGCGCGCGCGCCTCCGGGCCTCCGAACACCGGCGTCGCCGTCGACCGGCCAGCGCTGAGCTCTGCGAGCACGACGGCCACGTTCGGCTCGCGATTCGACATCGCGCGCCGGACGGCGTCGCCGAGCCGCGCTCGAACTCCGCGCGGTCGAGGAGCCCGGTCTGGACGTCGCGTCGTCGCAAGCTCTGCAGCCGGCGCTCGCGCTCGTGCCCGACGAGACGTCGCGCACCGTCAGCACGTGGTGCTGCGAGGTCGTCCGCGCCGGGGACACGCGCGTCCGCGATACGAGCACGCGCAGCCGCTCGCCATCCCTGTGCCGGCAAGCGTCAGCTCCGCCTCGATGCTCGCCGCGCTCGCGCGAGCGTCCCGTGCCACTCCTCGATCTCGTGGGGTGCTCGGGCGGCCAGAACGGGAAGTGGCGCGCCTGGCCGAGCAGCTCCTCGGCGCGCGAACCCGACGAGGTCGCAGAGGCCGCCGTTCACCGACGACGCACGACCGTCCTGACGACGAGATCCCGTCGGGGATCGCGGACGAGCAGCTCGCGTGCCGCGGCGAGGTCGTGCTCCGGGGCGCGCTCGATGTCGCGGCGTGGCGCATCGACGTCGACCCAGAGGCCGTACGCGAACGCCGAGGCACGGCCACCCCGAGCGCAGCCGCGGCCGCGAGCGACGTACACCGACATCCGAGGGGCCCGCGCGTCGGACGGACAAGCGCTGCGAGCGTCACCGCGGCCACGGCGATGACGAGGAGCAGCAGCTCCTCCTTCGACTCGGCTCAGCACGACGGCCTCGGACATCAGGTCGCCTCGACACGCGACGTTGCGCTCGAACTTGTGCCATGCCCGGTCACCGCGGAGGAACCGCCAGGTGCCCTTGAGGCGCGCCCACGCCATGATCGGCCGGTAGACCACCATCTCCAGCGGCATCAGCACAAAGAGCCGAGCGATGCCCAGGCCTGTGTATGACGCGCGCCTCGAGATCGAGCATGAGGAGCGCGCCGGTCGTGAAGCGCGCTGTTGACGAAGGCGATGATCGCAAGGACGAGAAGGCGAACTCCCTCCATTCGACGAGGCCCGCAGACCCCGCCGAGGACGAGAGGTCCCGATCGCCACGATCTCGAACACCGGGGCGAGGATCTCGGAGACGAGGTAGAACGGGACGCCCAGCAGTCCGACCGCCCGTACCGCGTGTTGAACCACATGCGCCGGTTCGCCCAGCACGTCTCGAGGATGACCCGCTGCCAGCGCTCCCGCTGCGACGACGAGCTTCCTGACGGAGTCCGGGCCCTCCGTCACGCCGATGCAGTCGGGGAGGCAGGCGATCCGGTAGTCGCGACCGCGCTCGCGCAGCGTCCGGTGGACGCGGAACGTGAGCTCGATGTCCTCGCAGGTGAAGTCGCGCCGACCAGCCGCCGAGCTCCTCGACGAGGTCGCGCCGCCAGAGCTGGAACGCGCCCGCGGCGCAGAGCATGAACTTCGAGCCGCGACCATGGCGTCCGGTTGTTGAAGAACGCCCGCAGGTAGTCGAACGTCTGGAACGCGAACAGCGGCCGGGTGTCCGGGATGCTCGTCTCGAGCCCGTTCTCCATCACGCGGACCGGATCGCGAGCGTTCTCGAAGTAGCTCGTCAGCCCGACGATGTGCTCCGGATCGCCGGCGATCTCGCGCATCGCGCGCGTGAGGGCGCCGCGCGCGAACACCATGTCCGCGTCGACGCCGCACACGTAGCGGTAGCGGCAGTGGTTGAGGCGCGGCGTTGAGGCGCGTCCGCCTTCCCTCCGTTCGCCTTGTCGATCACCAGCAGGCGCGGATCCGACGGCTCGAGCGTAGTAGCCGCGACCGGCGCCGTCTGGATCGATCCGTCGCGACGTCGAATCGACCGGAACGAGGCCGAGAGCGTCGACGAGCCGGTCGAGCGTGTCGTCGGTCGAGCCGTCGTTGACGACGATCACCTCGAACTCGGGGTAGTCCAGCGCGAGGAGCGAGCGGACGGCGTCCGGCAGCCCGACCGCCCTCGTTGTAGGCGGGCAGCAGCATGCTGACCCCCGGCGAGAAGCGAGACACGGCGAGCATGTCGGAGATCCTCGATCGATGCTCCCGCCGTCGCCGTCGCGCTCTCGACGTGACCGAGCGCGACGAGCGCGAAGTAGCCGGCGTACAGCACGGCGAGGTACGCGGCGCAGCCGAGGACGAGGAGCGGGACGATGCGTCTCGAGCGCTCACGGCGCCCGCTCCAGGCGATCACGCGGGTCGCGCCGAGGTCGATCTGCCGGCTGCGCCCGCTCGCGCGGCGGCCCGGCGGAGCCGGCTACCGCCCGCCGCCAGGATCCGCTCGGCAGTTGCGTCGCTCGCCTCCTGCCGACGAGCGTCGTCGAGCGCGCCGACGTCCTGGAGCACGAGCGCCGCGCCGTGCCGGAGCTCGGGGTCCTCGGCCTCGAGGTACGCCGAGACGACCGGCGACGACCGCGGCCCCGACGGCCACGAGCGCCTCGCGGGCCGCCTCGCGCACCCACCACGACTCGTCCCCGAGCCATCGGGGCGACGAAGCCTGCTGCGCCGACGCCGGCGATCGCCGTCGCCGTGCGGCTCGCCTGTGCGCGGACGCTACGGATGGGGGTCGCGAGAAGGCGGATCGAGCACCCGCCGCAGCGCCTCCGTCGACCCGCGTTGCTCGAAGGGTCTCGAGCGCAGCCGCCCGGACGTGTGGGCGACGGGTCTGCGTCAGCGCGGTGCGACGTGTCGGCGCTGCGAGATCGGGATACACGGCGAGCAGCCGGATCGACGTAGAAGCGGACGAGGTCGCTCGGGTGGCCGAGCAGCGGGATGAGCCGGCGCCCGGGACGCGGCGCAAGCCGGTCGAGCTGCGTCAGCGACCCGCTCCGGCTCTCGAGCTCCGAGGCCAGCGCCTCGATCGAGCCCGTCGAGCGCCCACTCGTGATCGCGTGCGAGGCCGTCCCAGAGTCGTGATCGCCGCGACGCGCACCTCGCGCTCGTCGCTCCGGAGCCCCTCCCGGAGGAGCACCCGCGCGTCGCGCCTCCTCGATCTCCGTCGACCCTCCGGTCAGGCGGGCGCGGCGGGGCGACCCGTCCGCCGATCGTCTCGCTCGCAGGCCCGGAGGCCCGTCGCCGCGCGCGCCAGCGACCGAGAGGCATGGCAGCCGCGAGCAGCAGCCAACCGCCGCACGCGATCGCGCAGATCACCGCCAGTGTCGCCGCATCCACCGTCCCTCGATATCGGCACCCCGCACGGGTGCGCGCTCACCCTTCCGGGGGAGGCCCCGACCCGGCAACGTCGCAGCGCGCTAGGCGATCGGGCCGCTCGGGAGCGACGCCTTCGCCATCCGCGAGGCGACGACCGACGCGAGCGCGAGGCGGTCGGCGTCGCCGACCGGCCGACCGATCGAGGTGAACAGGATCCCGGACTGGATCCTCCCGTGCTGGAGGATCACCGCATCGACGTACGCGCGGACGCTCTGCGCGCCGCGGAGGCTGATGCTCACGACGATGCGATAGGCGGCGGCCTTCTGCGAGACGGTGGGAAACGGGATCTTCTTCGCCGAAACGACCGTGATCTTCTCGCCCGGCGCGGCCGACAGGCGGACGATGTCGCCGAGGCAGGTCGCAGTCTGCGTGGCAGACCCGCGCTTCCACGACGTGTTCGCCTCACGGAGGGTGCGGTACACCTGAGCCGTCGAGCCGACCGTGACGAACACGCCGGTCTGGCTCAGACGGAAGTCGGGCGATGCGGCGTCGCCCGTGACCGTCAGGTCGCCCTCGTCGAGGGGGCCGCACCGCGCCGCTTTCGGCAGGTGCTGGTCCTTGGCGCGCGCCACCGACGTGAAGCCGGACCCGAGATCGGCCCGTTTGAGCACCACCGAACGGGCTGTCGTCTGGCCGGCCTTCGTCAGCGCCTTCTTCGGCTCGCCGTCCGCCGCGGTGGCGACGACGGGCGCGACCAGCGCCGCGACGGCGACCAGGAGGACCGCTCCGCGCATATCCGCACTGTACCCCCGAGAATCGGCGACGAGGCTCGATCAACGCGGGTCGTACGCGAGGTTCGGGCTGAGCCAGCGCTCGACGAGCGCGAGCTCCTCGCCCTTGCGCGCGGCGTAGTCCTCCACCTGGTCGCGACCGACGCGACCGACAGCGAAGTACCGCGCCGCCGGATGCCCGAGATACAACCCGCTGACGCTCGCGGCGGGTAGCGAGGCGAAGGTCTCCGTCAGCGCGAGCCCGGCCGCATCCGCGCCGAGCAGGTCGAAGAGCGGCGGCTTGCCCGAGTGGTCGGGGCACGCCGGATACCCGAAGGCCGGCCGGATCCCCCGATAGCGCTCGCCGACGAGATCCTGGTTTGCGAGGTGCTCGCCCGGCGCGTACCACGCCCGGCGCGACTGCTCGTGGAGCCATTCGGCGAACGCCTCGGCGAGCCGGTCCGCGAGCGCCTTCACCATGATCGCGCTGTAGTCGTCTCCGTCCGCCTCGAAGGTCGAGGCGAGCTCGTCCGCGCCGTGGATGCCGACCGCGAAGCCGCCGATGTAGTCGTCGAGGCCGGTCTCGACCGGGGCCACGAAGTCCGCGAGCGACCGATTGGGTCGGGAGTCGTCGTGCGCCGCCTGCTGGCGGAGCATCGGGAAGCGGATGCCGCCGTTCCCCGTCTCGAGCACGATGTCGTCCTCCTCGGCTGCCGCGCGCCAGAAGCCGTGCACGCCGCGAGGGACGAGGAGCTCCTCGGCCACGATGCGATCGAGCATTGCGGTCGCCGCCTCGAAGAGGTCGCGTGCCGCCGCGCCCTTCTCCGGATGCTCGAGGATCGCCGGATACTTCCCCTTGAGGTCCCAGGCGTGGAAGAAGAACGTCCAGTCGACGTAGCGGCGGAGCTCCGCGAGCGACGGCTCCACCGATCGGGTGCCGACGAACGCCGGCGTCGTGAGATCGTCGGCGTGCCACGTGATGGGCGTGCGGCGCTCGCGGGCGGCACGAATCGGGAGCAGCGGTCGCCGCTCGCGCTCGGCATGGAGCGCGCGTAGGCGCTCCTGCTCCGAGCGGTTCTCGACGTCGAGCGCCGCGCGGCGCTCCGGCTCGAGCAGCGCGCCCACCACACCGATCACACGCGACGCATCGAGCACGTGCACCGTCGGCTGGGTGTACTCCGGCGCGATCCGGACGGCGGTGTGCTGGCGCGACGTCGTCGCGCCGCCGACGAGGAGCGGCAGCGCCATCCCGCGCCGCTCCATCTCCTTCGCGACGACGACCATCTCGTCGAGCGACGGCGTGATCAGGCCCGAGAGCCCCACGATGTCGCAGTCCTCGTCCACCGCCGTCTGGAGGATCGTCTCGGCGGTCACCATCACCCCGAGGTCGATCACCTCGTAGCCGTTGCACCCGAGCACGACGCCGACGATGTTCTTGCCGATGTCGTGGACGTCTCCTCTCACGGTCGCCATGACCACACGGCCCGCGCTCCGCTGGTCCTCCGTCTTGCCCGCCTCCATGAACGGCTCGAGGTAGGCGACTGCACGCTTCATCGCGCGCGCGCTCTTGACGACCTGCGGGAGGAACATCCGGCCGGAGCCGAAGAGGTCGCCGACGACCCGCATCCCGTCCATCAGCGGCCCTTCGATCACGTCGAGGGGCCTCGGAGCCGCCAGCCGCGCCTCCTCGACGTCCTCCTCGACGAAGTCCACGATCCCGTGCACGAGGGCGTGCTCGAGCCGCTTCTCGACCGGCGCGTCACGCCAGGCGACGTCCTCCTCGCGGCGCACCGTCTCGCCCTCGTACCGACGCGCGAGCTCCACGAGCCGCTCGGTCGCGTCGGGCCGCCGGTTCCAGATGACGTCTTCGACGTGCTCGAGCAGCTCGGGCTCGATGTCCTCGTAGACCATCAGGAGGCCCGCGTTGACGATGCCCATGTCGAGCCCGGCGCGGATGGCGTGGTAGAGAAACGCGGCGTGCATCGCCTCGCGGACGTGCTGGTTGCCGCGGAACGCAAACGACAGATTCGAGATGCCTCCGCTCGTTCGGACGCCCGGACATCGCTCCTTGATGAGCGGGAGCGCCTCGATGAACGACCTCGCGAACTCGTTGTGCTGCTCGATCCCCGTCGCCACGGCGAGCACGTTCGGGTCGAACACGATGTCCTCGGGCGCGAATCCCGCCTGCTGCGTGAGGAGACGGTACGCCCGCTCGCAGATCTCGACCTTGCGCTCGACGGACTCGGCCTGCCCCTGCTCGTCGAACGCCATGACGACGACGCCCGCGCCGTACCTCCGGATCGTCCGCGCGTGCGCGAGGAACGGCTCCTCCCCCTCCTTGAGCGAGATCGAGTTCACGATCCCCTTCCCCTGGAGGCAGCGCAACCCCGCCTCGAGCACCGACCACCGCGAGCTGTCGACCATGATCGGAAGCCGCGCGGCCTCCGGCTCCGTCGCGAGCAGGTTGAGGAAGCGGGTCATCGTCCGCTCGCCGTCCAGGAGATCGGCGTCCATGTTCACGTCGAGCGCGTTGGCGCCGTTTCGCACCTGCTCGATCGCGACCTCGACCGCCGCCTCGAGGTCGTCGGACTCGACGAGCGAGCGGAATCGGGCCGACCCGGTGACGTTGGTCCGCTCTCCGATCATCACGAACCCGGTGTCGGGACCGATCTCGAAGGGCTCGAGCCCGCTCCATCGCGTGCGGGCGATGCGCCCTGAGACGGTGCGCGGCGCGGTCCCCTCGACTGCCGCGGCGATCTGCCGGACGTGCTCCGGCGTCGTCCCGCAGCAGCCACCGACGACGTTGACGAGGCCGTCGTCCGCGAACGCGCGAAGGTAGCGGCTCGTGTCCGCGGGGAGCTCGTCGTGCTCGCCCATCGCGTTCGGCAGACCGGCGTTCGGATAGCACGAGACGTACGTGTCCGCAACGCGCGCCATGTCCTCGACGAACGGGCGCATCTCGCTCGCTCCGAGCGAGCAGTTGACCCCGACGATCAGCGGCCGCGCGTGCTCGACCGACACCCAGAAGGCCTCCGCCGTCTGCCCCGAGAGATTGCGCCCGCTCCGGTCGATCGCGGTGAACGACAGCCAGAGCGGCAGCTCCGGTGCGACATCGGCCGCGGCGACGATCGCCGCCTTCGCGTTGAGCGTGTCGAAGATGGTCTCGACGAGGAGCAGGTCGACGCCTCCCTCGGCGAGCGCGGCGATCTGCTCCGCATAGCTCGTCCGAACCTCGTCGAAGGTCACGGAGCGGTAGGACGGATCGTCGACCTTGGGCGAAACCGAGAGCGAGACGTTGAGCGGGCCGACCGCACCTGCGACGAAGCGGGGACGGTCCGGCGTTCGCGCCGACCACGCGTCCGCGGCCGCGCGGGCGAGGCGCGCGCCCTCGCGGCTCATCTCCGGCGCGAGGTGCCCGAGGTCGTAGTCGCCCTGCCCGATCGACGTCGCGGTGAACGTGTTCGTGGTGGCGATGTCCGCGCCCGCGGCGAAGTACGCGTCGTGGGTCTCCGAGATCAGGGACGGCCGCGTGAGGTTCAGGAGGTCCGGGTCGCCCTTGACGTCCCGCCCGTGGTCGCGGAGAAGCTCGCCGCGGTAGTCCGCCTCGGAGAGCCCACGACGGTGGATGAGGACGCCCCACGCCCCGTCGAGCACGGCGATGCGCCTGTCGAGGATCTCTCTCAGCCGTTCGGTCGCGGTCACGTCTCTCCCTCTGGGGCCGCCTTCCGCCTCGAGAGCCCGACCGAGGTCCGCGCCGGGGGCTCTTTAGGCGTTTGGTGACCCGGTCGCCAAGCTGCCTGTCAAAGCTCTCCGGGACCCCTCACGATAGCGAGCGCACGCGAAAGCGCGAGTCCGCCGCTCGCTGCGACGAGCGCTAGCCCGTCGTGCGCCCGGAGACGCTCAGCTGGTTCTCGGCGTGCCGGATCCGCTGCTCGAGCTGCCAGCGGTCGGCGGTCGACTGGCCGGCGTCGACCTTCTCGAGCTCGGCCCTTGCCGCCTCGAGCTGCGCCTGCGCGCGTGCGTCGTCGATCTCCTTGACGCTCACGGCGTCGTCGACGAGCGCGAGGGCGCGGTCGAGCTCGACCTTGAAGAACCCGGGGCCGGTCGCGAACTCGAGCACCTCGCTACCGCCGAGGTGCACCCTCGTCGAGCCGGCCTTCAGCGTCGCGACGAGCGGGGCGTGACGGGCGAGCACGCCGATCTCTCCAGCGGCGCCCGGGACGATCAGCATCCGTGCCTCTCCCGAGAAGACGGGACCGTCAGGCGTCACGACCGAGACGTCGAAGGCCGGGTGGTCGGCGAGATCCGCCATCGGCGTCGCCTACGCCGCGACCTTCTCGAGCTCACGGGCGCGTTCGATCGCATCCTCGATCGGGCCCTGCATGTAGAACGCCGCCTCGGGGAGGTCGTCGCACTCGCCCTTGATGATCGAGTCGAAGCCGGCGATGGTGTCCTCGAGCTTGACGTACTTTCCCGGGGTCCCAGTGAACTGCTCGGCGACGAAGTTGGGCTGCGACAGGAAGCGCTCGACCTTGCGGGCGCGCGACACCACGAGCTTGTCCTCGTCCGTGAGCTCGTCCATGCCGAGGATCGCGATGATGTCCTGGAGGTCCTTGTAGCGCTGCAGGATCTGCTGGACGCTCGTCGCGACGCGATAGTGGTCGTCGGACACGATCCCGGGCTGCAGCGCGCGCGACGTCGAGTCGAGCGGGTCCATCGCCGGGTAGATCCCCTTCTCGACGATCGCGCGTGAGAGCGTCGTCGTCGAGTCGAGGTGCGCGAACGTGTTCGCCGGCGCGGGGTCGGTGAGATCGTCCGCGGGCACGTAGATCGCCTGCACCGACGTGACCGAGCCGGTCGTGGTGGACGTGATGCGCTCCTGCAGCTGCCCCATCTCGGTGGCGAGCGTCGGCTGGTACCCGACGGCGCTCGGCATGCGACCGAGGAGCGCCGACACCTCGGAGCCCGCCTGCACGAAGCGGAAGATGTTGTCGATGAAGAGCAGGACGTCCTGGCCCTGGTCGCGGAAGTACTCCGCCATCGTCAAGCCCGACAGCCCGACCCGCAGGCGCGCGCCCGGCGGCTCGTTCATCTGCCCGTAGACGAGGGCGACCTTGTCGATCACGCCCGACTCGGTCATCTCCAGCATCAGGTCGGTGCCCTCGCGCGTGCGCTCGCCGACGCCGGAGAACACCGAGACGCCGCCGTGCTGCTGGGCGAGGTTGTGGATCAGCTCCTGGATCAGCACCGTCTTGCCGACGCCCGCGCCGCCGAACAGCCCCACCTTGCCGCCCTTGATGTACGGCGCGATCAGGTCGACGCACTTGAGGCCGGTCTCGAAGATCTCAATCTTCGGCGACAGGTCGCGGAACGCCGGCGGATCGCGGTGGATGGCCCAGCGCTCGGCGTCCTCGGGCGGCTGAGCGCCGCCGTCGATCGCCTGGCCGATCACGTTCCAGAGCCGCCCGAGCGTCGGGGCGCCGACGGGAACCGATATCGGCTGGCCGGTGTCGAAGACGTCGGTGCCGCGGGAGAGCCCGTCCGTGGAGTCCATGGCGACGGCGCGCACGCGGTCGTCGCCGAGGTGCTGCTGCACCTCTGCCACGAGCGTCCCGGTCGGCAGCTCGATCTCGAGGGCGCTCAGGATCTCGGGGAGACCGTCCGGGAACACGGCGTCGATGACGACGCCCTTGATCTCGATGATCTTCCCGGTGTTCCGTTGGGACTGCTCGTCTGGCATCTGCTCTCCTGGAGGACGTCGCTCGGGTGCGCCCGCGCACGGCTGCGGGCGTGCCTCGTGTGCCGGCCGAGTCTAGCTCAGGCAGGCGGGCCGACCTCAGGTGAACCTCGCTTCAGCCCGCCTGAATGCCCGGGCGGCTCGGCACGGCGCTCTGCGGCCCACCGACCGATCGAGCGAGCGAGACGTCCCGCAGACCCTGGAGGAAGCGCTGGGTCTCCCGCGCGGTGTCGGCGCCGGTCGCGTCGACGACGAGCGCCGGCAGGTAACGGGGGGCCTCGGGGCGCAGCTCGTACGACCGGAAGGTTGCGCCGGCGAAGCCCGCGAACAGCACGACGCACGCAACCGCGGCGCCCGCCATCGTCCGACGGATCAGGTTGTCGGCCCGTCGTCGACGGGGCAGCGACTGCCAGGCGACGGTGTGCGCCACGAGCGGCGCGGCCCGCAGATCGCGCGTGAAGCGCTCGACGGTCGCCGAAAAAGAGCGGCACGAAGTGCAGTGCTCCAGGTGCCGCGTGAGCGCGAGCGACTCGAGCTGGGTCGGCTGCTCGTCCACCGAAAGGGCGGCGAGCCGACGGAATTGTTGACAGGCGCGGGTTTGCATCCTCGGGGGTCTAGACGTCACATCCTACGGGCGGTTAGTCGATGATCGATTAGACGAGCTGCGCCCTCGCGTCGATCGCGATGCCGAGGACGACGAGCAGCACGCCGAGGACGATCAGGACACCCGCCAGCTCCCGGTCGACGATGGACGTCTCCGTGCGCTCCGACACCGTCTCGGCTGGCTGGAATCGCTGGAGCGAGTTCCTGGCGGCCAGCGCGACGCCGACCACGGTGCAGAGCCCCCCGACCGCGTACAGCCCGACCGCTGCCCCTCGGCGCGCCGAGCCGCCGGTTGCGAGGCCGAGGAGTGCTCCGGCGGAGATGGTGCCGAGGGTCAGCGTGAGCGCGAGGATCGCAAGCCGTCGCGCGGCGGCGGGAATCACCCGGTCGCGACCGTGGAGCCCGGCTCGTGGCGCGCCGCGGATGCGTCCCACCCCGGAAGCGGGTTGTGACACGCCCCGCGCCGGCCCGGGAGGATCTCGACGAGCGGCGGCTCGATCACGTCGCAGGTGCCGGCGATCGCGCTCGGGCACCGCGGGTGGAAGCGGCAGCCCTCGGGCGGGTTGATCGGGTTCGGGACGTCCCCCTCGAGGAGTATCGGCTTGCGCTTCCGCCCGAGCTCGGGGTTCGGGATCGGCACGGCGGAGAGCAGCGCGCCGGTGTACGGGTGATACGGCTGCCGGTAGAGGTCGCGGTCGGATGCCTGCTCGACGATCTTGCCGAGGTACATGACCATGACGCGGTCCGAGATGTGCCGGACGACGTTCAGGTCGTGGGCGATGAAGACGTACGTGAGGCCGAACTCGCCCTGCAGGTCCCTGAGCAGGTTCAGGATCTGCGCCTGCACGGAGACGTCGAGCGCCGACACGGGCTCGTCGCAGACGATGAGCTTGGGGTTGACGGCGAGCGCGCGGGCCACACCGATCCGCTGGCGCTGCCCGCCCGAGAACTCGTGCGGGAACCGGTTGTAGTGCTCGGGGTTGAGGCCGACGACCTCGAGCAGCTCCTGGACCCGCCGCTTGCGCTCGGCCGCCGTCCCGAGCTTCGCAACCTCCAGTGGCTCGGAGACGATGAAGCCGACCCGCTTGCGCGGGTTGAGCGAGGCGTACGGGTCCTGGAACACCATCATCATCTCGCGGCGGATCGGCCGCATCTCGGAGCGCTTGAGCGACGTGATGTCGCGATCGTCGAAGATGATCCGGCCGCCGGTCGGGTCGAGGAGGCGCAGGATGCAGCGTGCCAGCGTCGACTTGCCGCACCCGGACTCTCCGACGATGCCGAGCGTCTCGCCCCGCTTGACGGTGAAGCTCACGTCGTCCACCGCCTTGACCGCGGCGACTTCCTTCTGGAAGACGATCCCGCGCGTGATCGGGAAGTACTTCTTGACGTTCTCGACAACGAGGAGGTCGCTCACGATCGCTTCCTCACGATGCGGCCTGGTGGACCATCTCGATGATCTTCGTGCCCTCGCGGCGCTTCGTCTCGTCGTCCAGCCAGCACCGCTGGAGATGGTCGGTCCCGGGCGACGTCTCGAGGACGGGCACCTGCGTCCGGCAGATGTCCATCGTGTACGCACATCGCGGGTGGAACCTGCAGCCGTCGGGCGGGCGCATGAGCGAGGGAGGCTGCCCGGGAATCTGGACGAGCCTGTCGACCTCGGCGTCGAGCCGCGGAAGCGAGCCGAGGAGGCCCCACGTGTAGGGATGGCGCGGGCGGTAGAAGACCTCTCCGACGGGTGCCTGCTCGACGATCTGTCCGCCGTACATCACGACGACGTCGTCGGCGACCTCTGCCACCACCCCGAGATCGTGCGTGATCATGATGATGGCCATGCCGTGCTCTTCCTGGAGCCGGTTCATGAGCGCCAGGATCTGCGCCTGGGTCGTGACGTCGAGCGCGGTCGTCGGCTCGTCGGCGATGATCAGGTCGGGGCCGTTGATCAGCGCCATCGCGATCATCACGCGCTGGCGCATCCCCCCCGAGAACTGGTGCGGGTAGTCGCGGAGTCTCGCCTCTGCGCGGGGGATCCGGACGTCGTCGAGCGCCGCGACCGAGCGGGCCCTGGCTTCCTTCCGCGTCACGTCCTGATGGGCGAGGACGGCCTCCTCGAGCTGCCACCCGATCGTCTTGACGGGATTGAGCGAGGTCATCGGGTCCTGGAAGATCATCGCCATGCGCGTGCCGCGAAGCTTGTTCAGCTGGTCCCTGCCGGCCCCGATGAGCTCGATGCCGTCGAACCGTGCGGAGCCCTCGGACGTCGTGTTGCGCGTGTCGTTCAGGCCCATCACCGTGAGGCACGTGACGCTCTTGCCCGAGCCGGACTCTCCGACGATCCCGAGCGTCGCGCCCGGCTCGATCGCGAACGAGACGCCGTCGACCGCCTGGACGAAGCCGTCGTCGGTGCGGAAGCGCGTGCGGAGGTTCTCGACCTCGAGCAGGGCCGTCACGTGAGCCGGATCCTCGGATCGAGGACCGCGTAGAGACAGTCGACGATCAGGTTGAACAGGATGATCACGACCGTCGAGAACACGACGACGCCGACGATCACCGGGAGATCCGTCTTCTCGTACGCGACGATCACCTGGCGGCCGAGACCCGGCAGGTTGAAGATCGTCTCCGTGAAGACGGCGCCGCCGAGTGCCAGGGCGATGTCGAGCCCGAGGATCGTGACGATCGGGAGCATGCTGTTCCGGAGGACGTGCGAGCGGAGCACCGTGTGCTCGGCGACGCCCTTGGCCCGTGCGGTGCGCACGTAGTCCTCGCTCATCGTCTCCATCACGTTCGCTCGGATGAGCCTGACGTAGAGCGCCGCGAAGAGCAGCGCGAACGTGCACCACGGCAGGATCATGTGGTAGGCCCACTCCACCGGACCGCCGCACTGCGCGCCGATCGCCGGGTTGACGAGGTCGCAGTAGCCGGAGATCGGCGTGATGCCGAGGTACGACCCGAAGACGAACGACAGGATGAGGCCGATCCAGACAGGGTGCGCCGAGATCCCGATGAGCACGAAGATCATCGCGCTCCGGTCGATCAACGACCTCGGGCGGAGCGCCGAGTAGACGCCGATCGGGATCGACATGAGAAGCCAGAGGATGGCGCCGCCGAAGACGAGCGATGCGGTGACCGGGGCGGCTCTGATGATGATGTCGTTTACGTCCTCCCGGTTGACGAACGACCGGCCGAGTGACTGCTCGAAGACGAGCTGCTTCATCCAGAGCCCGTACTGCTTCCAGACCGGCTCGTCGAGGTTCAGGTACTGCGGCGACCTGCTTGACCTGCTCGGGGGTGGCGGCCTTGCCGGCGGCGAGCTTTGCCGGGTCGTTCGGCGCCACGAAGAAGATGACGTACGTGATGAAGGTCACGGCCACGAACAGGAACACGGCCCACATCAGGCGTCGGGCGATGAATCTCCACATCGGCGATCGTCAGTTTCTCACATCGGACGGGATTCGAACATGTCGCTCACGACCGGTGCGAGGGCGCCGAAGCGCCCTCGCACCGGCGATGAGCTCGAGCTACTGCTCGTTTGCTACTTGATCACCAGCGCGTTGAGCGCGATGTCCGTGTTCGCCTCGTTGTAGATCAGGTTCGAGATCCGCGACGAGGTGAGGATGCGGTTGTTGGCGTTGATGTACGGCGCCCACGGAGCCGCTTCCTTCATGATCTGGACGTCGAGCTTGCCGTAGGCGGCGAAGCGCGCGTCACCGGAGAGCTTCGCGGCCGCGTCCATCAGCTTGTTGAACTTCGGGCTGTTGAACAGCGCGGCGTTGTTGCTCGAGCCCTGGTCGGGGATGTTGCGCCCGTCCAGGAGGACGTTGATGAAGTTCGACGGATCCGGGTAGTCGGCCTGCCAGCCGATCGCCAGGACGTCGTAGTTGCCGTTCTTCTTGTCACCCGCGCGCGTGAAGAGCTGTGCGCTCGGGATCGGCTCGGTCTTCGCCTTGAGGCCCATCGCCTCGAGGTTGAACCGCATGATCTGGCCACGGTTGATGTTCGCGGACGAGTTCGAGTGCACGATGCGCAGCGTCGGCACGTTGCTCACGTCCCCTGCGACCGCCTTCGCCTTGGCGACGTTCGCGCCGCTGTAGGCGTAGATGTTGTTCGCCTGCTGGAACCCGGGCATCGCCGGCGGGAGGATCTGCGTCGTGCGGCGGCCTCCGAACTTGCCGGAAACCCGCACCTGCGCAGGCCGGTCGATTGCCCAGTTGATCGCCTGGCGGATCTTCGCGTTCGCCAGGGGCTGGCCCGGAAGGCTGTTGAGAGCCCAGTACGACGTCACGGAGGTCGGCTTCACGAAGAAGCGGCTCTTGTTGACGCCGAACTCGTCGGCGAGCGCACCGGCGGCCGCGGACGGCACGATGGGCTCGAGGTCGGCCTGGCCGGCCTTGACCTGCAGGATGCTCTGGTTCTGGTCACCGCCGACCGTCACGACGATCCGGTCCGGATTGGCCGGGCGGCTGCCCTTGTAGTTCTTGTTCCGGTCGAGGACGACCGTGCGGCCGACCTCACGGCTCGAGATGTAGTACGGCCCGGCACCGACGACCGTGTTCACGTCCTGCTCGGAGTACGGAGTCGACGGGTCGGTCGCGGTGAACCAGTTCATCGCGAGCGCCGAGACGAGCGACGGGAACGGCTGCGTCAGCTTGATCGTGAGCTTGTTGCCCTTCGTCGAGATGCCGCTGATCTTCTGCGTCTTCCCGTCGTAGAAGGCCTGTGCGCCCTGGACCGACGCGAGGACGGAGACGCCGCCGAAGCGCGCCGACGCGGCATCGCCCATCTTCGGGCTCAGGAGCCGCTCGAACGCGTGGACGAACCACTGGCCCGTGACGGTCTTGCCGTTCGACGCCTTGTGGCCCGCGCGGAGGGTGAAGACGTACGTCTTCCCGTCCTTCGACACGACAGGCTGACCCGTCGCGGCCTCGGGATAGACGCGCTTGCCCAGGGGGCCGGCCTTCTCCGGGTACTGCATGAGGTTGTACATCGTCGGCCACAGGAGCTCCGAGCACCCTGTGTCGTAGCACTTCTGCGGGTCGATGTACTCGTAGTCGCTGAGCGAGTGGTTGTACGCGCAGCGTGCCGCCCTTCGTGGCGGACGTTGCGGACCCACCTGCCAGCGCGCCTGCGACGAACAGCGACGCCGCGAGTGCGGTCATCACTGTCGCCAGCACGAGCTTCCCAGGCATAGAACTCCCTTCCTTGTCCGTTGCACCAGGCCACAAACGGGCCCAGACTCGTACGACTTCCACGGCTGTAGACGGCACGAAATGAAAAAGGTTGGCTCTTAGCCCGTTTTGCGCGGATCGAACGCATCACGGAGGCCGTCACCGAGAAGGTTGAAGGCCAGCGTCGCAAACAGGATCGCCAGGCCCGGCCAGATCATGAGCGACGGCACCGTCAGGTAGTACTGCGGCGCCTGCGCGAGGATGTTGCCCCAGCTCGACGTGGGCTCCTGGATCCCGAGCCCGAGGAACGAGAGGCCCGCCTCCCCGATGACGAGGCTCGCGACGATCAGCGTCGAGTAGACGATGACCGGCCCGACGAGGTGCGGCAGCAGATGCGATCGCACGATGCGCCAGTCGGAGGCGCCCGTCATCCGGGCGGCCTCGACGAACTCCTTCTCACGCAGCGAGAGCACCTGCCCGCGCACGATCCGCGCCGGGTAGTACCAGCCGAAGAGCGAGAACACGAGGACGAGGGTGAACACCCCGGGGGCGAGGAACCCGAACGTCACGCCGTTCAGCTGCTCCCCTGCAGTGGCCGAGATCGCGATGATGAAGAGGAGCGCCGGGAAGGCCATGAAGATCTCGCTGAGGCGCGAGACGACCGTGTCGACCCCGCCACGGAAGTAGCCGGCGATCGACCCGAGAAGAACGCCGGTGCCCACCGAGAACAGCGTCGCGAAGACCGCGACCTCGAGCGACGTTCGGGCGCCGTAGAGGAGGCGCAGGAACAGGTCGCGACCGATCGTGCTGTCCGCTCCGAGGATGAAGAGCGTCGTGCCCCCGTCCGGCGTCTGGACCCGGGTCATCGGCCCCACCGGAAGGTAGGTGTCCGGATCGACCGCGGTGTAGAACTGGTCGTTCGGCCCGTGGCCCAGGAGCATCGCGGCGATCGGCGCTCCGGCGAACGCGACGAAGAACAGGAGGACGATGAAGCCGCCGCCGGCGAGCGCCAGACGGTCCCGCTTGAGCCGGAGCCAGACCTGCTCCCAGTACCCCCGAGCCTTGACCGCGTCCTCGGCCTGGAACGCCGCCGGGCTGCCGGCCTCGGGGAGGCTGACCTCTTGAACCGTGCTCACGGGGCCACCACTATAGCTCGCACCTCCGAGGGATATCCACCGCGCCGGGACGAACGGTCGGGCTGCTCAGTCGGGCGAGGCGTACACGCCGGGCGGAGCATAGGGGTTGCAGTAGCTGACCTTCCACGGAGCCTTCGCCGACGCGCGCTCGATCGTCATGTCGTAGCGCGTCGGGACGTACTCCGTGCCGGCCTTCGGCACGAGCAGCACCTGCAGGAGGACCTTGTTCGGGCCGGACTCGACGACGTCGAAGCCTGTTGTCTGGAGATCCTTGACGGGAAACGGCGGCACGGGGAGGGCGCCGGTCATCCACTCGGCGCGGCTGACGCCGCTCCGGAGCTCCGGGGTCGCGAGGTCCCACGCGTCGGCGAGCTGGGTCCGCCCGACCGCCGTCTCGAGGAACCGGGCAGCGACGCGCCGGACGTCCGGCTCGAGCGTGCCGCCCTTCTTCAGGTTCGATGCCGGGGCCGTCTGCACGGGCGGCGCGGCCGACTGCGTCGGCGCCGGGCCGCTGTCGGTCCTCGACTGGAAGAAGACGACCAGTCCGACGACGAGCAGCAGCGCGGCGACACCGAGGGCGACGCGGTCCCGGATCTGGCGACGCCGCTCGGCGCTCCTCGGTCCTCGGGTCTTGCCGCCCGCCATCGTTGCCCGGCGCTCCGCACTCATGCCGAGGAGTGTAGACGCCGTCTGTACGGAAAAGTTGAGGGTTGCGGCGCCTCGCAGCGGTTCGCGGCGGCCGGCCGGGCCTTGCCTTCGGCTCAGGCCAGCGCCGACGCGCCGGCCAGCTGAGCCGCAGGCTCAGGCCAGCGCGTCGGCGCCTGCGACCACCTCGAGGATCTCCTGCGTGATCTCCGCCTGGCGCGCACGGTTCATCTCCAGCGTCAGCCCGTCGATCAGCTCGGCCGCGTTCTTCGACGCGTTCCTCATCGCCGTCATCCGGGCCCCCTGCTCCGACGCCGACGACTCGAGCAGCGCGCGATAGACCTGGGTCTCGACGTACACCGGCAGCAGGCGCGCGAGGATCTCCTCCGGCTCGGGCTCGAAGATGAAGTCGCCGCGCAGCGCGTCGTCGCGCCGCTCCTCGTCGTCCGTCTCGAGCACTTCGGCCGAGATCGGGAGGATCTCCTGCTCCGTCACGGTCTGCGTCAGCGCGGAGACGAACGTGTTGTAGACGAGGACGACACGGTCGACCTCCCCCTCGACGAAGAGCTCGGCTGCGCGGTGCGCGATCGCCTGCGCGTCGGCGTACGCCGGAGCGTCGGTGAAGCCGACGAACGCCCCGTCGAGCTCCCGCCGCCGGAACGAGAGCGTCGACCGCCCCTTCTTGCCGACGCCGAGCCACCGCACCGTCTGACCCTCGGCCTGGAGCTGCCGTTCGAGCGCGAACGCCCGGCGCAGCACCTGCGCGTTGAACGCGCCGGCGAGGCCGCGGTCGCCCGAGAGGGGGACGATCAGCGTCGCCGCGGTCGTCTCGCGCTGCTGGAGCAGCGGCAGGCCCCGCACCGAGCCGGCGGCGCGGCCGACGCCTGCGATCAGCTCGCGCATCGTGTCGGCGTAGGGCCGCATGGCCTCGATCCGGGCCTGGGCGCGACGCAGCTTCGCGGCCGCGACGAGCTCCATCGCCCGCGTGATCTTCCGGGTGTTCCGGACCGACCGGATCCGCCGCTTGTAGTCCTGGACGGAGGCCATGACTCAGCCGACGAGGCCGCGCTCTTCCTCGATGTTGAAGCCGTCGACGAACTTCTGAAGTGCCTCGTCGAGCTTCGCCGTCGTCTCGTCGGAGAGGTCGCCGCTCTCGCGGATCGTCTGGTAGATCGTCCCCTCGGCACGCAGGGTCTCGCGGAGCTCCGCCTGGTAGCGCGGCACCTGCGGGACCGGGACGCGATCCAGCCAGCCGTGGATGCCCGCGTAGATCGCGACGACCTGCTCCTCGGCCGGCCACGGCTGGTACTGCGGCTGGTTGAGCGTGGCGACCATCCGCTCGCCGCGCGCGAGCGCCTGCTGTGTCGCGGCGTCGAGCTCGGAGCCGAACTGGGAGAACGCCTCGAGCTCGCGGTACTGCGCGAGGTCGAGGCGCAGCCGCCCGGCGACCTTCTTCATCGCCTTCGTCTGGGCGTTCCCGCCGACGCGCGACACGGAGATGCCGACGTTGATCGCGGGCCGGATGCCCGAGTAGAAGAGGCTCGACTCCAGGAAGATCTGGCCGTCGGTGATCGAGATGACGTTCGTCGGGATGTAGGCGGCGACGTCGCCGGCCTGCGTCTCGATCACGGGGAGGGCGGTGAGCGAGCCGCCGCCGAGCTCGTCGGAGAGCTTGCAGGCGCGCTCGAGCAGCCGCGAGTGGAGGTAGAAGACGTCACCGGGGAACGCCTCGCGGCCCGGCGGTCGGCGCAGGAGGAGCGACAGCTGCCGGTACGCGTCGGCGTGCTTGGTGAGGTCGTCGTAGATGACGAGCGCGTGCTTCCCGTTGAAGAGGAAGTACTCGCCCATCGCGGCGCCGGCGAACGGGGCCATCCACTTGATCGGCGCGGCCTCCTGCGCAGGTGCCGAGAGGACGATCGTGTAGTCCATCGCGCCCGTGTCGCGGAGCCGCTCGACCACCTGGGCGACGGTGGACGCCTTCTGCCCGACTGCGACGTAGATGCAGATCACGTCGCCGCCGCGCTGATTGATGATCGCGTCCACGCCGATCGCGGTCTTGCCGGTGCCGCGGTCGCCGATGATCAGCTCGCGCTGCCCGCGGCCGATCGGGATCATCGAGTCGATCGCCTTGAGCCCCGTCTGGAGAGGCTCGACGACGGGCTGGCGCTGGATCACGCCCGGCGCCTTGAACTCGAGGGGGCGGTTCTCGGCCGCCTCGATCGGGCCCAGGCCGTCGAGCGGATTGCCGAGCGGGTCGACGACGCGGCCGAGAAGGCCCTCGCCGACCGGGACGCTCATCACCTCGCCGGTGCGGCGGACCGGCTCGCCCTCCTTGACGTGCTGCCACTCGCCGAAGAGCGCGACGCCGACGTTGTCCTCCTCCAGGTTGAACGCGATGCCGACGACGCCGTGCTCGAACTCGAGCCGCTCGAGGGCGACGCAGTTCTCGAGCCCGTAGACGCGAGCGATGCCGTCGCCGAGCTGGAGCACGGTCCCGACCTCCGAGAGATCGGTCTCGACGTCGTACTGCTCGATCCGCTGCTTGAGGATCGAGGTGATCTCTTCGGGACGGAGCTTCACGGGAACGTCTCTCCTTCGGATCTGTGTTCGGGGTTCAGGTTCGGGTGACGAGCTCGCGCCGGAGGCGGTCGAGGCGGCCGCGGACGCTTGCGTCGACGCGGAGTGATCCGGCCTGGAGGATCATCCCGCCGATCAGGTCGGGGTCGACCGCGCGACTGGCCTCGACCGTGCGCCCGGATGACCGCTCGATCTTGGCCACGATCCCGCGCGCCTCGTCGTCGGAGAGGGCGTACGCGGTCGTCAGCTCGACCTTGAGCCGGCCCTGCTCGCGGTCGACGATGGCCTCGAACTCCTCGGCGATCCCGCGCAGCTGCCCGCCGCGGCCCTTCGAGGCGACGAGCCGGACGAAGTTCCGGACGATCGGGTCACCGCCCGTCGTCACCTCGTCCAGGATGTCCGCCTTCGCGCCCGGGTCGAGCTGCGGGTTCGCGAGGAACGACTCGAGCGCGGGGGTCTCCTCGAGCGCATCCGCCAGCTGGCCGAGCTGCTCGCGGGCGACCTCGACCCGGTCCTGCTCCCGCGCCGCCTCGAAGAGGGCGCGGGCATACATGCGGTGCGCGACCGCCATCAGCTCTTCGAGCCCTCCAGGGCGGAGAAGTCGAGGCCCTGGACGGCCTCCTCGACGAGCCGGCGCTGGTCCTCCGCGTCGAGCACCTTGCCGACCACGCGCTCGGTGGCCGCGACCGTGAGGTCGGCGACCTCGCTCCGGATCTGGCCGATCGCCCGGACGGTCTCCGCCTCGATCTGCTTTCGCGTGTCCTCGAGCCTGCGCTGCCGCTCCGCCTCCGCCTCCTGCTTCGCGCGGTCGGCCTGCGCATCGGCGACCTTCCGCGCCTCCGCGAGGATCTCGGCCGACTCGGAGCGTGCCTGGGCGAGGATCGCGCGGTTCTGCTCGAGCAGGTCCCGCGCCTCGTTGCGGGCGTTGTCGGCCTCCTCGACGGCCTGCCGGATCCGGTCGCGACGGTCGTCGATCGTCTTCTGGATCGGGCCGAACGCGAACTTCCTCAGCACGAAGAACGTGATCGCGAACGCGATCAGCGTCCAGATCATGAGACCCGGGACGACCTTGATCAGGTCGTTCGAGGACTCGGCTGCGAGCAGGTCGATCATGCTCAGACGAGGACGTAGGCCAGCAGACCGCCGATGAGGCCGTAGAAGACGACCGCCTCGGTGAGGGCGAAGCCGAGCCACTGGATGCCCTGCAGCTCGCCGCGGAGCTCGGGCTGCCGGGCGACGGCCTGGATCATCGAGCCGAAGATGTTGCCGATGCCGACGCCAGCGCCGAGCGAGCCGAGGCCGATACCGAGCGCGAGCGCGATCGCCTTGCCGGCGTCGGCCCCGTCTTCGGCGGCAGCGAGGAACAGTGAGGACAGCATCGTGGGGGTCTCCTCCTTAGTGGTCCGGCTCGATCGCCGAGCCGATGTAGATGGCGGACAGGGCGGCGAAGATGTAGGCCTGGATCGAGACGACGATCACGACCTCGAAGATGTAGAAGATCGCCGCGGCCGGCACGGCGACGATCGCGAGCGCGAGGTTGCCGATGATGAAGATCAGGCCGAGGAACGTGAGAATCAGCATGTGGCCGGCGAGCATGTTCGCGTACAGGCGGACGGAGAGGCTGATCAGCCGCATGAACTGACCCAGGATCTCGAGCGGCACGATCAGCGGGTACATCGCCTTGGGGACGTCGGGGATCCAGCTCTTGAAGTACGCCCAGGCGCCGTTCGCGCGGATGCCCTCGACGTGCGTGAAGACGAACGTCATGAGCGCGAGGGCCAGCGTCACCGAGAGCGTCGACGTCGCCGCGAACAACGCCAGGGTCGGCACCTGGACGCCCGCGATCGTCACCTTCTCGTCCGAGAGCGGGAGCGGGATGAAGCCCAGCATGTTGATCACCCAGATGAAGACCATCAGGCTCGCGACGTACGGAAACCAGCGGCCGATCGCCTTCGTCGGCAGCCCCTGCTCGGCGACCTGCACCTGCGCGACCTCGTAGATCATCTCGCCGAGCGCCTGGCGCTTGGTCGGCTCGCGCCCGACCTTGACCCGCATGAACACGATCCCGATCACACACGAGAGCACGGCGCCGAGGATGAGGTACGCGACGGCCTTGTTGATCGACATGTCGATCGGGCCGAGGTGGATCGGGACCCACTCGTGGAGCGTCCACTCCGACGCGGGGTTGAACTTCTCCTCGTCGCCGCTCGACTCGTCGGCCGCGAGCGCGACCGCCGGGAGCGCGAGGAACAGCAAGACGCTCACGCTCGCCAGGCGCCTCGTCATGCGCGCGCCTCCTGCCCGAAGTACTCGACGAGAGACACCGCGAACTCGACCGAGAACGCGAGTGCGTAGAGGATGGCCGCGGCCAGACCGACCCGCTCGTCGGAGATCGTGACCGCGACGAGAGGAACACCGATCAGGATCGCCCTGAAGCTCGTGCCGATACCGCGCATGCCTGCGGCGGCGAGGTTACCCGTGCCGAGCGGAAGTCGCGTCAGGAGGAGCGCGAAGAGCTGTCCCGCGACCCACAGCGTCGCCGCGAGGAGCCATCCGTCGAGCGGCCATCCCGCCGCGACGAAGACCGGCAGCGCGAGCACGACGACCGCCGAGCCCGCGAGCGCGGGAACGAGGCGCCCGGGGACGGGGCGCGGCGTCTCGAACACGCGCGCGCTCACAGGCCGGCGCGCGAGTAGACGCCGTAGACGACCGCGATCGCGAGCGGGATGCCGAGGATCGCACCGACCAGGAGGCCGATCCCCGCCGAGCCGACGAGCCATCCGACGAGAGCGCCGAGCGCCATCGCGCCGCCGACCGTGCCGAGCAGCAACCCGGAGGCCGTGGCGAGCGAGTGCGGCGAGGACGAGGCGGAGGCGGCGGCCATCGGACCGGGAGCATACCAATGCGCTTGTAACACCCTTATTCCGCTCTGCGAGCCGGATAGGCTCTATCTTTGTGGCACCGGTGGAGCGACTCGTCCTCGTCCACGGAAGCGTCGTCGGCGGTCGTGCGACCTGGCGCGAGCTTCGCCGAGCCGACGTCCCGGGCGTCGAGCTGATCGTTCTGGAACGCCCCGGGTTCGCGCCCAACCCGCCGCAGGACGTCGACTTCGAGCGTGACGCCGGCTGGGTCGCCGAGCGGCTCGAGCCGGGCGACCACCTCGTCGGGCACTCGTACGGCGGCGTCGTCGCCCTGCTCACCGCGGCCCGGAGCGGCGGCCAGCTTGGCTCCCTGACGGTTCTCGAGCCGCCCTGCACGCGCGTCGCGCTCGACGACCCGGAGGTTGCGGCGTTCGCGCGCGGCGGCGCCGAGCTCTATGCGCGGGGACGCACGTTGGAGCCGGAGCCCTTCCTCCGCCTGTTCCTCGCTGCGGTCGGCTCGGACTGGGACCCTCCCAGCCCGCTGCCGCCGGAGCTCGAGCAGGGCGTCCGTGCACTACAGCGGGAGCGCGGCCCCTGGGAGGCCGACATCCCGGTCGCCGACCTCGCCGCGCTCGGGGTGCCGACGCTCGTCGTCTCGGGCGCGCATCATCCTGCGTTCGACGCGATCTGCGACGCCCTCGAGCGCGGTCTCGGAGCGGAGCGCGTGGTCGTCCCGGGCTTCGGCCACAACCCGCAGCTGTCGCCCGTCTTCACCCGGGCGCTCCTCGACTTCGTCGCCCGCGCCGCCGCGCGCTCCTCTCTCTGAGCCCGCAGCGAACGCCCGGCTCAGAAGGCCTTGACGACGAGGTACACGAGCGCGATCACGGCCACGACGAGCAGGACGAGGACGAGAATCCCGACGCCGGCGAGCTGGGCAAGCTTCGCCGGCGCCGAGCTGCCCTCACCCGGGGGCGCAGTGGGGCCGGCGGGGCCGGGCCCGAGGCCGAGGCTCGCCTCGATCCGGCGCTCGACGTCCGCCTCGATCTTCCGGGCGAGGCGCTCGCCGAAGTCCATCGGCTCTGCCTCGGCGACGCGAAGCGGTGGGAAGCTCTGCGGCAGCCCGTCGATCACGAGCTCGGCCACGCGCTCGGGCTCGTCGAGGTCCTTGAGCCGCACCTCACCGAGCTCGCGCTTCGCCACGCCGTCGGGCAGAGCGCCGGACACGAGCGCCGCCGTCGTCGCCGAGAGGAGCACCTGCCCGCCGTGACCCGCCGAGCAGATCCGCGCGGCGCGATGGACGTCGATTCCGACGTAGCCCTCCTCGCCGACGACGGGTTCGCCGGTGTGGAGGCTCATGCGCACGCGAAGGGTGTTTCCGTCCGGCCACGGATTCGCCTCGAGGGCACGTTGCGCCGCGACCGCCGCGGCAACCGCGTCGCGGGCGCGTTCGAAGCAGAAGAAGAATGCGTCGCCCTGCGTGTCGATCTCCTGACCCCCTCGGGGTCCGAAGGCGTCGCGGATGATCCGCCGGTGCTCGGCGAGGACCTCGGCGTACCCGTCGCCGAGCCGTTTGAGGAGCTCCGTCGAGCCTTCGATGTCGGTGAAGACGAAGGTGACGGTGCCGCTTCGGAGCTCCGTCACGCGCTGAGCCGCTCGTGGTCGTCCGCCTCGGCGCGACGGCGGCGCGCCCGCGGGCTCGCAAGCTTGACGATCTCGAGCAGGTACACGATGTACACGGAGAACGCGAGGGCGCCGAGCGCGATCGCGAAGACGGCGATCGTCTCTCCCACATGCCACGTCCCGCCCTCGCGGAACGGGATGAAGCGGGTCGCGAGAGCGGCCGCTCCGAGGCTCGCCGCCCACGCCCACATCGTCAGCGCGGCCCGCCGCTGCGAGAAGCCCCGCCGCAGGAAGCGGAAGTGGAGATGCGACTGGTCGGGAGCGAAGGGGCTCTCGCCGTGCTTGAGCCTGCGCGCCACGACGAAGGACGTGTCGATGATCGGCACCGCGAGGACGAGGAGCGGCAGGAAGAGGACGACGGTCGACGCGGTCTTGAAGAGCCCGGAGATCGACACGGTCGCGAGCGTGAATCCGAGCACGAGGGCGCCCGAGTCGCCCATGAAGATGCGGGCGGGGAAGAAGTTGTGGCGCAGGAACCCGATGCACGCCCCCGCGACGACGGCCGAGAGAAGGGCCGCATCGACCCTGCCGAGCGAGAGCGCGAGGATCGCAAACGTCAGCCCGGCGATCGCGCAGACACCCGCCGCGAGGCCGTCCATGCCGTCCAGGAAGTTGACCATGTTCATCACCGCCACGATCCAGACGACCGTCAGCGGCATCCCGACCGCCGCCGGCAGGTCGACGACGCCGACGAACGGGAACGTGAAGTGGTCGATCCAGACCCCGAAGGCAACGGGGATCGATGCCGCAGCGACCTGGCCGGCGAGCTTGGGAAACGGCCCGAGGCCGCGGAAGTCGTCGACCGCCCCGACGACGCACGCGACCGCGGCGCCGAGCAGGATGCCGCGCATCTCGCCCGAGAGGTCGAGGAACGCGAGCGACGGGACGAGGATCCCGAAGAAGATCGCCAGCCCGCCGAGACGCGGGATCGGCCGCTTGTTGAGGCGTCGGGCGTTGGGCTGGTCGACGACGCCGAGGAGGCGCGCCATCCCGCCCACCGCCGGGGTGAGAAGCACGACGATGCCGAACGCGATCAGCGCGCCCCAGAGGACCTCGGGGTTCGCGCGCAGGTCGGAAAACATGCCGCCGCTCTACTTCGTCCCGTACAAGCGGTCGCCTGCGTCGCCGAGCCCGGGCACGATGTACCCGTTCTCGTTGAGCGCGCGGTCGACCGCAGCCACGACGATCGAGACGTCGGGATGGTCGCGGTGGATCCTCTCGATCCCCTCGGGCGCGGCGATCAGCGCGATGAGCCGGACCGAGGTCGCACCGGCGGCCTTCACCGTCTCGACGGCCGCCGCGGTGGAGTTGCCCGTCGCGAGCATCGGGTCGAGCAGGATCACGTCCCGGTCGGCGATGTCGTTCGGGAGTTTCACGTAGTACTCGACCGGCTCGAGCGTCTCCTCGTTGCGGTACAGCCCGATGAAGCCGACGCGGGCGCCCGGGACGAGCGAGAGCACCGCGTCGAGCATGCCGATGCCCGCACGGAGGATCGGGCAGACCGCGACCTTCTTCCCGGAGATGCGCCTCGCGGACGTGTGCTCGATCGGGGTCTCGATCTCGATCTCCTCGTGCGGGAGGTCCTTCGTCGCCTCGTAGGTCAGGAGCAGCGTGAGCTCGTTCACGAGCTGCCGGAACATCTGCGTCGTGGTCGTGACGTCGCGCAGGAGCCCGAGCTTGTGCTGGACGAGCGGGTGCGCGACCTCGGTGACGCTCGGCGTCTGCTGCGTGTCGACCATGCCCTCGGTCATGTCCGTGCCCTCACTCCCCCGCGGCGTCGGCGAGGTAGGTCGGGTAGCCGCGGAACCCCGGGTACAGCGGGCGCCGCGCGCAGAGCGCCTCCGAGCGTGCCCGGAGCGTTGCCGCGTCGACGCCCGTGGACAGGGCTTCGACGATGACGGCGCCGACCTCGCGGAAGTCCTCCTCGTCGAAGCCGCGCATCGTCGCCGCCTGCGTGCCGACGCGGATCCCGGACGCGATCGTCGGCGGCCTCTCGTCGAACGGCACCGTGTTGCGGTTCACCGTGAGCCCGACCGTGTCGAGCCGTTCCTCGGCGTCCTTGCCCGACCAGTCGGTGGCCCGCAGGTCGAGCTGGAGGAGATGGGTGTCCGTCCCTCCGGTCAGGAGGTCGATGCCGCCTGTGACAAGCGTCTCTGCCAGCACGTCGGCGTTTCTCCGCACCTGCTGCTGGTACGCGCGGAACCCGTCGGTCGCCGCGATGCGGAAGCAGGTCGCCTTCGCCGCCACGATGTGCTCGAGCGGCCCGCCCTGCATCCCCGGGAAGACGGCGCGGTCGATCGCGGTGGCGTGCTCCTCGCGGCAGAGGACGAGCCCGGCGCGCGGCCCGGCGAGGGTCTTGTGCGTGGTCGACGTGACGACGTCGCAGTTCTCGACCGGGTTCGGGTGCAGGTCCGCCGCGACGAGACCCGCGAAGTGGGCCATGTCGCACCAGAGCATGGCCCCGACGTCGTCCGCCACACGGCGGAACATCGCCGTGTCGACGGTCCGCGGGTACGCGGAGCCGCCGCAGATGATGAGCTTCGGCCGGTGCTCGCGCGCGAGGGCAAGCACCTCGTCCTCCTCGACGACGCCGGTCTCGCGCGAGACGCCGTAGTGGACGATCGTGTACAGCCGGCCGGAGAAGTTGACCTTCAGGCCGTGGGTCAGGTGGCCGCCGTGGTCGAGGCGGAGGGAGAGGACCGTGTCGCCCGGCTCGAGGAGGCCGAGGTAGACCGCCATGTTCGCCTGGGCGCCCGCATGCGGCTGGACGTTCGCGTGCTCTGCGCCGAAGAGGTCCTTCGCGCGGTCGATCGCCAGCTGCTCGATCTCGTCCACGACCTCGCAGCCGCCGTAGTAGCGCCGGCCCGGATAGCCCTCCGCGTACTTGTTCGTGAGCACCGAGCCCGCCGCCTCGAGCACGGCCGGCCACGTGAAGTTCTCGGACGCGATGAGCTCGATCTGGCCACGCTGGCGGTCGGCCTCGCGGTCGACGAGCGCGGCGATCTCGGGGTCGTGCTCCGCGAGCCCCCCGGTCCGCAGACGCGCGAGCTGGTCGGCAGCGACAGCCACGGGCGGATCCTACTGGAGGGCCGGCTCAGGAGCTGCGTCGCGCCGACCGCGTGACATCGAGGCGGCGGTCGACGCGAGCGCGATCGACACCGGGCCCGCCGTCGATCCAGTCCGCGGTCCCGTCGCGGGCGGCGGCGACGTCGTTGCCGGCGTCGCCGAGCACGCGGTCGCGTCCGCCGCCCGGCAGGAGGTAGTCGTTGCCCGGCCCCCCGACGAGCACGTCGTTGCCACCGCGGCCGACCAGCATGTCCGACCCACCGAGCCCGCAGATCACGTCGCGGCGCGACGTGCCGACCAGGCGGTCCGGGCCGTTCGTCCCGACGATGGTGCAGTGCAGAACTCGCCCGCGCTCGTCGCGCGGCCGGACGGCCGTCCCGAACGTCGCGGGCCCGCCCATCGTGGTCCCGGCGCCGTTCTGGGCGACGACCCGGAACACGTAGCGCGTGCCGGGAGCGAGACCTGCGACCCGGATCGAGACATGCGCGCTCGCCGTCCCCGGAGGGATGACCTGCGTCGCGCTCCGCGACCGGAAGGTCCCGCCGCGGCCGAGCTCCACCCAGACGCGCGTCTCGAGCCCGTTCGACGCGACGTCCACGGCGATCCGGGCTCGTGTGAGGCCGATCGCCGACACGCTCGCCCGGCCGACGACCGGCGCCCCGGCGGTGCGGAAGACGACGTCGGCCCCACGCGTCGTCCCGGCCGAACTGCGCGCGACGAGCCGCGCGTGGTACTCGACCCCGGCCGAGAGGCCGGCGACCGACTCGGAGACGGCGACCGCCCCGCGGCCCGAGCCCGCGCTCTTGACGACCGTCGTCGTCCCGTACGACGTCGTCGTCCCCAGCTCGAACCACCAGCTCGTCGCCCGCCCAACCGGGTCGACCGTGCCCGTCAGGACGACCGTGGCGCCGGACGCCCGAGCGGGTCCGGTGACGACGAGCGGCCCCGCGCTCGTCGTGAAGGAGCGTGTCTGCCCGACGACCGTCCCGGCGTCGTTCCGCGCGGCGGCGCGGTAGTAGTAGCGCGTCCCGGGCTGCAGCCCGGTGACCTGCGCGGCCACGCTCGTGGAGCTCGTCCCGAAGCCGGCGTCCTGGTCGCCGCTCCGGATCCCGAGCGAGGCGGTCGGGCCGTACTCGAACCACGCCGTCGTGCCCCGCCCCCGCGGGTTGACGGAGCCCGTCAGCCGCGCCGAGGAGATCGTGATCCCGTCCACTCCACCGGTCGAGACCGACGGCCCGGGATCGGTGCGGAACGTGCGGTCGCCGCCGCGTGTCGTGCCGAGGTCGTTGGCGGCGACCACGCGGAAGTGGTACGTCGCCCCCGCCGCGAGGCCGTTCAGCCGGACGGAAACAGCCACCGGGCTCGTCCCGGAGCCGGCTCCCTGCGTGTCTGTCCGCGACCCGTAGCTCGAGCTCGTGCCGTACTCGATCCACCAGCCCGTGGAGCTGCCGTTGGGATCGACCGTCCCGCCTACCGTTGCGGAGGTCGGCCCGAGTGCGCTCGCCGACCCCGTGACGACGGCCGGTGCGGCACGGGTGGTGAGCGTCCCGTCGGCGCCGCGCCCCGTCCCGGAGGCGTTCGTCGCAACGAGGCGGTAGTGGTACGTCGCGCCGGTCGTGAGACCGCGCAGCTGCTCCGAGACGTCGACCGGCGCGGTGCCGTTGCCGGCGCTCCGCGCGTCCGTCCGCGATCCGTAGCCGGTCGTCGTGCCGTACTCGACGTACCAGCTGGTCGCCTCGCCGCCGGGATCGACCTTGCCCGTGACGACGGCCGTGGTGGCCCCGACGGACGTCGCCGCCCCGGTCACCGCGCTCGGCGCCTTCGCGGCGGCGAGCGGAGCGGCCACGAGGGCGAAACCTGCTGCCGCAGCGACGGCGACGAGGGCTCTCATGTCGGCGAGTCTCTCTCGGAGGCGTTAGGCGCCTGTCGGCCGGGCGTTAACAGTCCGTAAGAGACTGAACGCGGGCGAGAACGACTTCGGCGGCGAGCGCGCCCTGGCGGAGGACGAGGGGCTCGGGCCCGGTCAGGTCGAGCACGGTCGACGGCGTCCCGGGCAAGAGGCCGCCGTCGACCACGACGTCGACCGCCGCCGCGATCTCGGCCGGGACGTCCTCGGCGCGCCGCGGGTCGGCGCCGCCCGGCAGGTTCGCGCTCGTCGCCACGAGAGCTCCGAGGGCAGCGAGCACGGCACGACCGGGACCGCCGACGGCAGGCACCCTGACGCCGAGCGCGTCGGGCCGCTCGACGTTGAGCCAGGCATACCGACGTCCCGGGTTCGGGAGGACGAGCGTGAGAGGCCCGGGCAGCAGCCCACGCGCGACCCGGGCCGCGGCGGCGGGCAGCTCGGGAACCTGCTCGAGCAGGACGTCGACCGACGCGAACAGGACGGCCGTCGGCTGGATCGCGTCCCGTCCTTTCGCCGCGTAGAGCGCGCGGGCGGCTGCCTCGCTCGCCGCGTCGGCGGCGAGGCCGTAGACCGTGTCGGTCGGCACGACGGCGAGCCGCCCGGCTCGGAGCGCGGCGACCGCGGCGTCCACGCTCACGTCGTACCCGGCTCGCGGGACCGTCGGCCCTCGACGACGCGGTCGCGCCCGGCGAGGTCCTGCGTCACGCAGACGTCGACGAAGCCCTGGGCGTCGAGGAGCGCCGCGACGTCGGTCGCGCGGTGCTCGTGCGCCTCGAGCACGAGGGCGCCGCCGGGCCGGAGCACGGTGACGGCCGACCGGACGAGCGCATCGGCGTGCCCACGATCGAGGAGCGCGACGTGCGGCTCCCACTCCACGACGTCGGGTGCGAGCGACGCGAGCTCCGCCACGTCCACGTACGGAGGGTTGGAGACGACGAGGTCCCACCCCTCGCCGGGGAGGCCGGCGAACAGATCGTGGTGCCGGAGCTCGACCTCGATCCCCGTGCGCTCCGCGTTCTCGCCCGCCAGCGCCAGGGCGTCCTGCGAGACGTCGATCGCCGTCACGCGCGCTCCCGGATGCTCCACGGCGATCGCCAGCGCGATCGCGCCCGTCCCCGTCCCGACGTCCAGGACACGCGGCGCGCCGTCGTCGTCGAGCAGGGCAAGGCACCGCTCGACGACCGTCTCGGTCTCGGGACGCGGGATCAGCGCGCGCGGGTCGACCCGGAGCGCGAGGCGTCGAAACCCCCATTCGCCGAGCACGTACTGGAGCGGCTCGCCGGTCGCGCGTCGGGCGACGAGCGCGTGCGCGGCGGCGAGCTCCTTCGGCGACAGCGGCCGGTCGAGGTGCATGTAGAGATCGACGCGCTCCATCCCGAGCCCGTGCGCGAGGAGGCGCTCGGCGTCGAGCCGCGCTCGACGGCCGCTCCGCGGCTCCAGGTGGTCGGTCGATCGCCGAAGGACCTCGCCGATCGTGAGCGGCCCCTCGGTCACGTGCGGCGCGGACCGAGGACGGTCGTCACACCGCGGTCTCGAGGGCTCTCCGGCGCTCCTCCGCCTGAAGCGCTTCGGTGAACTCCTCGAGATCGCCGTCGAGGATCTGGTCGAGGCGGTGCACGGTGTGCTTGATCCGATGGTCGGTGAGGCGGTTCTCCGGGAAGTTGTAGGTGCGGATCTTCTCGGCGCGCTCGCCGGAGCCGACCTGCGAGCGCCGCGCAGCGGCGACCTCCGCCTGCTGGCGCTCGCGCTCGGCCTCGTAGAGCCTGGCACGGAGCACGCGCATCGCCTTCTGCTTGTTCTGGAGCTGCGACTTCTCGTCCTGCATCGACACGACGATCCCCGTCGGGAGGTGAGTGATCCGCACCGCGGAGTCCGTCGTGTTGACCGACTGCCCGCCCGGCCCCGTCGAGCGATAGACGTCGATCTTGAGGTCCTTGTCGTCGATCTCGATCTCGACCTCCTCCGCCTCGGGCATCACGGCGACCGTGGCGGTCGACGTGTGGATACGCCCCTGGGACTCGGTCGCCGGCACGCGCTGGACCCGATGCGTCCCGCCCTCCCACTTGAAGACGGAGAACGCGCCGTCCCCCTTCACCGCGAACACGGCTTCCTTGACGCCGCCCCCCTCGTTCTCGCTCGCCGAGAGGACCTCGCTCCGGAACCCACGGCGCTCGGCGTACCGCTGGAGCATGCGCGCGATCTCACCGGCCCAGAGCGCCGCCTCGTCGCCGCCCACGCCCTGCCTGACCTCCACGATCACATCCTTTCCGTCGGCCGGGTCGCGCTCGACGAGCGCGAGCCTGAGCTCGTTCTCGAGCCGGTCGACGTCCGCCTCGAGCTCGCTCGCCATCGAGGCGAGCTCGGGATCGTCCTTCGCCTCGGCAAGGTCGGTGCTCGCCTGGCGCCATTCGCGCGCTGCACGGACGACCGGCTCGAGCTCCTTGAGCCGGCGCCCGAGGTCGGCCGCCTCGCGGCGATCCGCGTAGATGGTCGGGTCGGCCATCCGCTCCTGCAGCTCCGCGTGGGAGCGCTCGAGCTCGTCCGCCAGTTGGTCGAGCGTGGCCATCCGGGCATCGTAGGCGCCGCGTGGGGCGCAGCGCCCTACGTCGAGAGCGTCGCGTCGAGCGTGACCTCGGGAATCCCGGTGAGCGCCTTCGAGACGGGGCAGTTCGCCTTCGCCGTCTCCGCCTGCTCGACGAAGCCGGCGTGGTCGACGCCCGCCACGGTCCCGACCACCGTGATCGCCCCCTTGACGATGCCCTCGCCCGGCTGGAACGTCACGGTCACCGCCGTCTCGAGGCGCTCGGGCGGCGTCCCGGCGCGGGCGAGACCGGCCGAGAGCGCCATCGAGAAGCAGGAGGCCCATGCGGCCGCGATGAGCTCCTCCGGGCTCGTCTTGCCGTCGGGCTCCTCTGCCCGCGAGGACCAGCTGACGTCCAGCGGGCCGAACGCGCCACTCCCGACGCCCTCGATCGTGCCGCCGCCGTCCGTGAGCGATCCCGACCAGGTGACCTTTGCCGTGCGATCCGTCGCCATTCCTTGCCTCCGTCAGCTCTCGAGCGTTGTCGTCACGTCGATCTCGACGCCGGCGTCTCGCAGAAGCGCCGAGAACGAGCATCCACTGTCCGCCGCTTCGAGGGCGGCGGCGAACGCCTCCTCCCCGAGTCCGGGGACGTTGGCGCGCACCTCGAGCGCGGAACCGACGATGAGATGCCCGCGACCCTCGACCTCGTCCATCGTGATCCGGCAGTGCACGTCGAGGCGCTCGGGCGGCGTGCCGGCGCCGGTCAGCTCGCCGGCGAGCGACATCGCGAAGCAGCCGCCATGTGCGGCTGCGAGGAGCTCCTCGGGGCTCGTCTTCCCTTCCGGGTCGCCGACGCGGCTCGGCAGCGAGTACGCGAGCCCGATGAACGCGCCGGAACTCGCCGCGGTCAGCGCGCCGTGCCCACGCGCGAGGTTTCCCTCCCACGCGACGTTCGCGTCCCGGACGATCCTCGGCACTACGCCATCACCTCGACCCGGCTGTCCGTCGCGAGCTCGGCCGGGCTCTCGCCCGCCTCGCGCCGCCTGACCTCCTCGATCGCCCGGATCGAGACCTCGACCTGGTCGAGCGACGGCTCGCGCGTCGTGAGCCGCTGGAGCCAGAGCCCCGGCGCGAGGAGCGTCATCAGGACGCGGTTGTCGGTGTGCTTGCCCGCGTACCGGATCAGCTCGTAGGCGAGCCCCGCGATCACCGGGAGAAGGAGGATCCGGCTCGCGATCAGCCAGTACCACACCGGTCGGCCCACGAGCGCGAAGACGAAGATCCCGATGACCATGACCCAGAGCAAAAACGCTGTTCCGCAACGAGGGTGAATCAAACTGAACTTTTGCACCTTCTCCGGGGTCAACTCTGACCCGCCCTCGAGCGCGTTGATGGTCTTGTGCTCGGCGCCGTGGTACTGGAACACCCGCTTGAGGTCGGGGAGCAGCCCGATCAGCCCGATGTAGGCGATGAAGACGCCCACCCGGATCAGCCCTTCGACGATGACGAACCACGTCGTGCCGTCGATGGGCAGCCAGCTCGTGAGGAGCGCCGGGCCGATCTTGAAGAGCATCAGCGCGAACCCGATCGCGATCGCGAACGAGAAGATGATCTGCCCGCGGCTGATCTCCGTGACGACGGCGCCCTCGTCGTCCTCCTCGCGCGCCGCCACGTTGGCGGAGATCGCGAGCGCGCGGAACCCGATCGCGAGCGACTCGCCGAGGGCGATCACCCCACGGATCACGGGCAGCCGCCAGAGCCGGTGCCGCTTCATCGGCGACGAGACGTCGCGGACGACCTCCTCGATGCCGCCTTCCGGGGTGCGGATCGCGACGGCCCAGCACGACGGACCGCGCATCATCACACCCTCGAGCACGGCCTGGCCGCCGTACGAAACGCCGCCCGCGGACTGGAGCCCGCCGGCGGCTAGAGAACTCGCGCCCATGCCGACACGCAGGCTAGCGGTCGATGTCCTGGGGAAGCCCTAGTTGCTCTCGGCCGTCGGCCGGGACGCGCTCGCCTTCTCGAGGCGGCGCTGGAAGCGCTCGACGCGGCCGCCCGAGTCCATCAGCTTCTGCTTGCCCGTGTAGAACGGGTGGCAGGCCGAGCAGACCTCCACGTGGAGCTCCGCCTTCGTCGAGCGGGTCGTGAACTCGTTGCCACACGAGCAGGTGACATGCGCGACGACGTACTCGGGATGGATGTCGGCCTTCATCGACCGGCCAGGATATCAGAGGCGATATCCGCCCCGACGTTGCCTCCCGAGACGACGGCGACGATCGAGTCGCCGTCGACGAGCCCGGTCAGGACTGCCGCCACCGCGGCGGCCCCTGCCGGCTCGCACGCGAGCTTCGCGTCGGCGTAGAGCCGCCGCATGGCCTCCGCGATCGCCTCGTCGGGCACCGTCACGACCTCCACGCCGGCCGCGCGACATGCCGCCAGCGCGTTGCGGCCCGTGAACGGCGTGTCGAGGCCGCTCGCGATCGTCCGCGGCACGACGTCGACCGGCTCCCCCGCGTCGAGCGCCGGCAGGAGCGCCGCCGACCCGACCGGCTCGACCCCGATCACCCGCACGCCGCGCGGTGCCACCGCGGTCGCGATCCCCGCGATGAGCCCGCCGCCGCCGACCGGGACGACGACGACGTCGGCGCCGGGCGCGTCCTCGTGGATCTCGAGCCCGACCGTTCCCTGGCCGGCGATCACCAGAGGGTCGTCGAACGGGTGGACGAGCGCCGCGCCCGTCGTCGCGAGGTGCTCCTCGAGACGGGCGAACGCACCGCCCGGGTCGTCCGCCTCGGTGTCGACCTGCGCACCGAGCGACCGCGCTCGGTCGAGCTTGAACGGGCTCGCCGCCGACCACGAGAAGACCGTGCAGGCGAGGCCCTCGCGCGCCGCGCCCCATGCGAGCGCGATCGCGTGGTTCCCGGCCGACGCGCCGGCGACGCCGTGACGGCGCTCGTCGGCGCCCAGGGCAGCGAGCCGGTTGGTGACGCCCCTGACCTTGAACGAGCCCGTGCTCTGGAACAGCTCCGCCTTGAGCGCGAGGCCCGGAACGAGGTCGCTCCCGTCCAGGAGCGGGGTCCTCCGCACGCGGCCGCGGATCGTCTCCGCGGCGCGAAGGACGTCGTCGTAGGAGAGCGGCTCGGAGACCACCGCGGCAGCTTACGTCGGCAGTCACCCGGACTCGCGACGCCCGCTGCGGTGACACGCGCGGTCGGTGACGCCCCGTCGCGCCAGAATGGCGCGCGTGGGGCACGCTCCCGTCGACGACGACCTCCACCGGCGACGATGGGCCGTCCTCCTGCGGCCGGTGCTCGTGCTCCCGGCGCTGGCCCTCCTGCTCGCACTCGTCGTCCTCGCCGTCGTCGCCGCCGTGCTCGGCTGGTTCGCCTCGCTCGCCCGGGGGCGCATGCCGCGCGGCCTCCGGGACGCCGGCGCCTTCGCCGTCGGTTACGGCGGCCGGGTCGCCCGGTACGGCCTCCTCGCGACGGATCGGTATCCCGACGCCGGTCCCGGGCACGGCGGCCGCGCCCCGCGCGCATCCGATCGCGATCCGCGTTCGCGACGACCTCGGCCGGCCCCGGCTCGTCGTCGCCTTCCGTCCGCTGCTCGCGGTCCCGCATCTCTACTGGCTCGTGCTCTGGTCGGTCCCCGCCCTGCTCGCCGCCGTCGCAGCCTGGGTCGCTGCCCTCGTGATCGGGCGCGTCCCCGCCCCGCTCCACCGCTTCCTCGCCGCGTTCGTGCGGGCGGTCGCGCACGTCTCGGCGTTCCTCCACGTCGTCGGCCGGCCGTACCCGGGGTTCGTCGGTCGCGAGGGCGGCTATCCGATCGACCTCACGATCGGGCCGCCCGCGCGCCAGCGCCGGCTCGGGGTCCTCGCCCGGGTCGTGCTCGCGGGACCCGCCCTCCTCCTTGCCGCGGCGTACGCCCTCGTCGGGCTCGTCGTCGCCCTGCTCGCATGGATCGCCGCGCTCGTGAGCGGCCGGGCGCCGTCCGGGCTCCGCGACCTCGGCGCGTCGTCGATCCGCTACCAGGCGCAGACGGCCTCGTATCTCCTGCTTCTGACCTCCCGTTACCCCAACTCCTCCCCGGTGCTCGACCCGAGCGGCGCCGGCGACGAGGCGGACGGATGAGCGCTGCGACGTCCCGCCGCGCCGCCGCTCTACGCGTCGCTCGCCGTCGCCTGGGTCGTCGCGGCGTGGCTCCTCGCCAAGAGCGTCGTCCCGAGGGATCTCGAGCTGCCACCGGTCGACGTCGACGCCGTCTTCGGATCAGGCTTCGTCGCGCGCGCCGAGCGATACGAGCGCTTCCTCTACGTCAACTGGGCGCTCTCGCAGGTCGCCGTGCTCGGGACGCTCGCGGTCTATGCACGGCGCGGAGCCCGCCTGGCGCGCGAATCGGCGGCGGGGCCGATCGGCACCGGGATGCTGCTCGGGATGCTCGGGATCGCGCTCGCGTGGCTCGCCGGGCTTCCGTTCTCCGTGCTTGCGCTCTGGTGGGACCGCCGACACGGCCTGTCGCAGAGTCGCGTACGTCGACGTGGTGCTCGGCGGCTGGCTGGCGCTCGCCGGCACGTTCCTCGCGCTCACCCTCGGCGCTCGTGGTCGTGATGGCGCTCGCGCGGTGGCTCGGATCGTGGTGGTGGCTCCCGGCGGCGCTCGCGCTCGGCTCGATCGCCGCCGTGCTCGTCTTCGCCGAGCCGTATCTCGCGACCGGCCTCGAGCCTCCGAGCGATCAGCGCCTGGAGCAGTCGTACGAGCGCCTGGCGCGGGCGGAGGGCGTCGACGGCGTGACGCTACGGGTCGAGAAGGTGAGCGGGGACACGACACAGGCGAACGCGTACGCGTTCGGTCTCGGCCCGTCCCGGCGGATCGTCGTCTGGGACACGTTGCTCGACGGACGCTTCGCCGACGGCGAGGTCGACGTCGTCCTCGCCCACGAGCTCGGCCACCAGGCGAGCCACCACATCGCAAAGGCGATCGGATGGTTCGTCCTGTTCGCGCTCCCCGCGGCCCTCGTCGTGATGCTCGTCACCCGCCGTCGGGGCGGGATGGGCGACCCGGCGTCCGTGCCGCTCGCACTCCTGGTCGTCGCGCTCCTTGCACTCGCCGCGATGCCGGCCCAGAACGTCGTGAGTCGTCGCATGGAGAGCGAGGCCGACTGGAAGGCGCTCGAGACGACGCGCGACCCGACCGCCGCGCGCGGGCTCTTCCGCGAGCTCGCGGTGACCTCGCTCGGCGACCCGAGCCCGCCGACGTGGGCGTACGTCGCGTTCGCGACGCACCCGACCCTCGCGCAGCGCGTCGCGATGGCCGATGCGTGGGCCGCGCGCGAGAGCCGCTAGGCGCGCGCTAGGTCGACGTGTACTCGGGCCCGGAGCCGCCCTCGGGCGGGGTGAGCCGGCCGCCCTTGGCGCTGATCGCGCCGCACTGGACGCAATTGGAGGGGTTGACGAGGAGCTGCACCGTCCCGTCGTCCGCCTCCTCCCCCACCTCGTATACGTGGGCCGGGCACATCCAGTGCCACATCTCGGCGAGGTCGCGCGGCACGCTCGTCTCGACCCGGACGTGGCTCGGCTGGTCGTCCCGCGTCCGGTTGCCCGACGCGAAGACCGAGGACAGCTTGTCGAACGTCAGCTGTCCGTCGGGAGCCGGATACTGCGCGGCGCGCCCGGTCCGCACGAGGCGCGTCTCCGCGTTCGGATGGGTCTCGAGCTCCTTCGGCGGCAGCTTCCCCTTCGTCACCGTCATCGCGCTCGCGAGCGCGCCGCCGAGGAAGAAGCCCTTGTCGAACGCCTGGCGCATGTTCCTCACCTCCGCGAGGTCCTTCCAGACGTAGCTCTCCCGCAGCGAGCGGTCGTAGCCGTCGAGCGCGCCCTGCCGACCCACCGCCTCGCCGCGGCGCAGGGCCGCGAACGCCGCCTCCGCGGCGAGCCGCCCCGACTCGATCGCGTAGTGGATCCCCTTGAGCCGCGGGACGTTCACGAGGCCGGCCCCCTCGCCGACGAGCAGCAGCCCGGGGGCGTTGAGCCGCGACGGCACGGAGTTGAGCCCACCCTCGGTGATCGTCTTCGCGCCCCACGCGACCCGCTCGCCTCCGTTCAGGATCTTGCGGACGAGCCGATGCGTCTTGAACTCCTGCAGGAGATCGTGACCCGAGAGCTCGACGTCGGCGTACTCGAGGCCGACGACGAACCCGAGCGAGACGTGGTCGTCGCCCATCGGGTAGATCCACGAGCCGCCGAACTCGCCGTAGCGGGCGCTCTTGCGGAGCGGCCAGCCCATCGTGTGCACGATCCGGTCGAGCGGCTTCGGGACCTTCCAGACCTCCTTCACGCCGAGCGCCCAGATCTGCGGGTTGCGCCCCTGAAGGCCGAACCGGTCGATCGCGGCGCTCGTCAGATGGCCCGCTGTGCCCTCCGCGAGGACGGTCACCTTCGCCGTCACGTCGACGCCGGGCTCGAAGTTCGCGAGAGGTGCGCCGTCCTTGCCGCGGCCCTTGTCGCCCGTGCGCACGCCGACCACGCGGCCGTGCTCGAGCAGCAGCGCCTGCCCGGTCGTCTCGGGGAGGATCATCGCGCCGCCCGCCTCGGCTTGCTCCGCGAGAAATCGGCCGAGCTCGGAGACGGACACCACCCAGTTGCCGCGGTTCATCATCGTGGGTGGCGGCGGGATGCGAACCGAGGCGCCCTTCGTCAGCAGGTAGACGGCCTCGCGGTGGACCTGTCCGTAGGTCGGCATCTCCTCGATGGTCATCCGGCCGGCGAAGAGCTTCCGTATCGCGCGGGGGTTCATGACGGCGCCGGAGAGCAGATGCGACCCCGGCTGTTTCCCCTTCTCGAGCACCGCCACGGGGACGTCGCCGAGGCGGTCGCGAACGTCCGGGCTCTCCTCGAGCAGCTGCCCCAGCCTGATCGCGCACGCGAGGCCGCCGGGGCCGCCTCCGACGATCAGGATCCCCGACGTCGATCCGCTCGTCCGGCGCGTCGGTCGGCGCGGAGATCGCCTCGGTGTCTCGGAACGGGGGCGGGTAGTCGGCCGGGCGGACGCCGCTCGCGCGCCGGGCCACGGCTACCCGCGAGCCCGCAGGAGCTCGGTCAGCTTCGGCGCGATCTGTGTCAGGTCGCCGACGACGCCGAGATCGGCGAAGTCGAAGATCGGCGCGTTCGGGTCCTTGTTCACCGCGACGATCGTGCCCGACCCCTGCATGCCCACCTTGTGCTGGATCGCGCCCGAGATCCCGAGCGCGACGTAGAGCCTGGGCGAGACGGACTTCCCGGTCTGGCCCACCTGAGCGGAGTACGGGTACCAGCCGGCGTCGACGACCGCGCGCGTCGCGGCGACGGCGCCGCCGAGCGCCGACGCGAGCTCCTCGCAGATCGAGAAGCCCTCGGGCCCGCCCAGCCCCCGGCCCCCGGCGACGATCACGTCGGCGTCCTCGATCGACGGCCCGCTCGATGTTTCCTGCAGGTGCTCGACGAGGCGCGCCTGCGTCGTGAAGTCCTGGAACGTCACCGCGACGTCGCGGAGCTCCGCCGTGCCGCCCGACCGGACGGGATCGAACGTCCCGGAGCGAACCAGGCCGAGGCGCGGCGTCGACGTCCAGCCGACCTCGACGATGACCGTGTCCCCGAGCGCCGCGCGGGTGCCGACGAGCTCGCCGCCCTCGAGGCGGAAGTCGGTCAGGTCCCAGTTGAGACCGGCCTCGAGCCGCGCGGCGAGCCCCGCGGCCACATCCGCGGCGAGCACCGAGGCGGGGAACAGCACGTTCTCCGCGCCCGACGCGGCGACGACCGCCTCGAGGGCGTCGACACGCGGTTGCGGAAGCGGCGCGGCCAGCGCGTCGTCCTCGACGACGTAGACGACCGACGCACCGTGTGCGCCCGCCGCCTCCGCCGCGTCCCGGACACCGGTGCCGAGGACGACGCCGGCGACGTCGCCGCCGAGCGACGCTGCCTTGGAGAGGACACCGAGCCCGCCCTTCGTGGGCTCCCCGTCGTGGGTCTCGAGGAAGACGAGCGTCGGCATCGTCAGATGAGCCTCCTCGCGGCGAGGTACTCGACGATCTTCTCCGCCGCGCTGCCGTCGTCGTCGATCCTCACCTGGTCGCTCTTCCCGGGAGGCGGCGCGACGGAGCGAACGGTGGTGCGCGACCCGGCCTCGCCGACCTCGGCGGAGTCCACGCCGAGGTCGCCGAGCGCGACGACGTCCTGCGGCTTGGACTTGGCGCCCATGATCCCCTTGAGTGACGGGTAGCGCGGCTCGTTGATCGCGTCGGAGACCGCGACGACCGCCGGGAGCGGCGCCGAGATCACGTCGTAGCCGAACTCGGTCTGGCGCTTGCCCGTGAGCGTCCCGCCCTCGACGGTCAGCTCCGCGACCTGCGAGACCATCGGCCGCCGAAGGCGGTCGGAGACCGCCGCCCACAGCACGGCGCCGTCGGCGTCGCTCGACTGCTGCCCGAAGAGGACGAGGTCGGGCTCCTCGCGCGCCAGCGCGGCCGCGAGCACGCGGCTCGTCCCCACGAGATCCGAGCCGGCGGCGGCGCCGTCCGAGACGAGCACCGCGCGGTCGGCGCCCATGGCGAGGCCCTTGCGGAGCGAGTCCATCGCCTTCTCCGGCCCGAGCGAGACGAGGACGACTTCCCCGCCCGCGGACTCCTTGAGGCGGAGCGCCTCCTCGACCGCGTTGACGTCGGTGGGGTTCAACGCTCCCTCGCCGGAGCGGTCGAGACGGTTCGTGGCGGGGTCGAGCCGCTTGTGGACGGTCGCATCTGGGACCTGCTTCACGCAGACGGCGATCTTCACGCGCGTGACTCTAACGACGCCCCACGGCGTGCGTCCCGGCAGGCTCCTTCCCGCCGGTCTGGTACGTTCCGCCCTTCGCGCGGCGCACCGGAGCTCATGAATCGCCACCGGACGACAGCACGAGGGGTCTCACTCCTCATCCTTGCGGCGCTCCTCGGCGCGGGCGTTGTCGCGACTGCCGGTGCCGGGCCGAAGCCCGGGCTCGTCGACGGGAAGCCGATCGTGTTCCCGCTCATCGGCAACTACCCGTACACCATGAACTTCGGCGACGCGCGGGCCCAGGGCAGTCATGAGGGCATCGACATCGAAGGGGTGCCGTGGCGGACGCCGGTCGTCGCGGCCGAGGCGGGGAAGGTCAAGTGGTGGACGACCTCGGCCCGGGCCGGGTGCATGCTCTATCTCTATGGCAAGTCCGGCACCACCTACCTCTATATCCACCTGAACAACGACCTGACCGAGGCCTCCGAGGACAAAGGCGGCTGCAAGCTCGGCGTCGCCTTCGCGGTCGAGGACGGGGCAAAGGTGACCGCCGGCGAGCAGATCGGCTACGTCGGCGACTCCGGCGATGCCGAGGGGAATCACCATCTCCACTTCGAGGTGCACCCGGGCGACGGGCCGGCCGTGAACCCCTACCCGTACCTGAACGCCGGCGAGCGCCTGCTCTTCCCGGCTCGGATCGGATCGGCCTTCTCGCTCGGGTTGCGCGGGACGCCGGTCGCGGCCGGCGGCGGGACGCTCGAACTCGCCGTGACGTCGGTTCGCTGGTGGCCCGGTGGCCAGTGGACCCCGGTCGTCGGCACGCGGTCGGTGCAGATGGCCCTGTCCCCGACGGCGGTGGTCGACTCGGTGCTGGCCTCCGCACTCGCGCGACCCAAGCTCCGGACGCTGCAGTCGCGGGCGGCTCCGGCAACGGCCGTGACGGCCTTTACGAAACAGGGCACCGTCACGCCCGAGGCGCTTCGCGGCGCCGACGGCGCGCTCCTCGCGCTCCGCGTCACCCGCCCCGGAGGCACGACGGTCTCGCTCGGCCCCACCGACCCGTCTGAGCCCGTCGGTCCCGACGGCGACGACAGCGAGCAGCACGGCCCCTGAGGCGCGGGCGACGTGACGGGCTACGCGGCGGCGAGGGCGCCGCGAAGGAAATCGACGATGGCCGTTGTCGGTGCTCCCGGAGTGAACACCGCGGCGACGCCGAGTCGGCGGAGCTCCTCGGCATCCTCGGCAGGGATGGTCCCGCCGACGACGACGAGGACGTCGTCCGCGTCGTTGGCCCGCAGCCCCTCTACGATCCGCGGGACCAACGTCATGTGTGCCCCGGAGAGAATCGAGATCCCGACCGCGTCGGCGTCCTCCTGGATCGCCGTCTCGACGATCTGCTCTGGCGTCTGGTGGAGGCCGGTGTAGATGACCTCCATCCCCGCATCTCGCAGCGACCGCGCGATGATCTTCGCCCCCCGGTCGTGCCCGTCGAGCCCCGGCTTGGCGATCACGACCCGAATCGTCCGCTGCACGCGGTCAGTATAGGAACGTGCGCCTCATCGTCATCGGGTCGTCGCCGGCCTGGCCGAACGCGGGGGGAGCGCATTCCGGCTACGTCGTCGAGAGCGGCGACCGCCGGCTCCTGCTGGACTGCGGGCCGGGCGTCCTCGCGCGGCTGCGCGAGGCCGAGCCGTGGCCCGCTGTCGACGCCATCGCGATCACGCACTTCCACCTCGACCACTGGGGAGACCTGGTGCCCTGGGTGTGGGGCAGCTTCTACCGCCGCGGGCACGACGACCGGAGACCCGAGCTGTGGGTGTACCGCGGCGGGCGGGCCTTTCTCGAGGAGCTCGGCTCGCGGCTCGGGTTCCCCGACATGTTCGAGCGCACGTTCTCGCTGAACGAGTACGACGCCGAGACACGCTTCTCGACCGCTGCAGGCCTCGACGTCCTCCCGGTGCGGCTGCCGCACTACCGTCTCGAAACCTACGGGTTCCGGGTGACGAACGGCGAGGCGACGCTCGCCTACACCGGCGACACCGGCCCGAGCGACCGCGTCGCCGATCTCGCGCGCGACGCCGACCTGTTCGTCTGCGAGGCGACGCTCGAGCACGGCGACGCCGACGGCGAGCCCCGCGGCCACCTGAGCGCCGACGAGGCGCTCGCGGCGTACGCGGCGTCGGGTGCGCGCAGCCTGCTCCTCACCCACCGACCCGCCGAGCTCGCGCCCCCGGAGGGCGTCCCGCTCGCCTACGACGGCATGGAGCTGGAGATCACCCCACCGGGGCCGGAGCGCTGAGGAACCGCACTAGAAGACGGGCTGCTCGCGCCAGGTGCCCCAGACGTGGCGCCAGGTGTCGCAGATCTCGCCGAGGGTGACGCCGTCGCGGACGGCGTCGACGACGACGGGCATCAGGTTTCGGCCGTCCGCCGAGGCTGCGTCGGCGAGCTCGGCGACGCGGCGTTCGACCGCGGCGGAGTCACGCCGGGACTTGAACGCGTGGAGCCGTTCGATCTGCCGTCGCTCGAGGTCGGGGTCGATGCGCAGGATCGGGATCTCGTCCTCGGCGTCGGCCTGGTAGCGGTTGACGCCGACGACGACGCGCTCCTCGGCCTCGACCTCCTGCTGGTAGCGGTAGGCGGAGTCGGCGATCTCGCGCTGCGGCATGTTCTGCTCGATCGCCGCGAGCATGCCGCCGAGCTCGTCGATGCGACGGAACAGCTCGTAGGCCTCGGCCTCGAGCCGGTTCGTCAAGGCCTCCACGTGGTAGGAGCCGCCGAGCGGGTCGATCGTGTTCACGACGCCGGTCTCGTGCGCGATCACCTGCTGCGTGCGCAGCGCGAGCCTCACCGCGTCCTCGGTCGGCAACGCGAGCGCCTCGTCGTAGGAATTGGTGTGCAGCGACTGCGTCCCGCCCAGAACGGCCGCCAACGCCTCGATCGCGGTCCGTGCGACGTTCACAAGGGGCTGTTGCCACGTAAGTGACACCCCCGCCGTCTGGGTGTGAAATCGCATCAGCAGCGAGCGCTCGTCCCGGGCGCCATAGGTGTCGCGCATCTCGCGTGCCCAGATCCGCCGGGCCGCACGGTACTTCGCGATCTCCTCGAAGAAATCGAGGTGCGCGTTGAAGAAGAACGACAACCTCGGCGCGAAGGCGTCGACGTCGAGCCCGCGCTCCAGCGCCCACTCGACGTAGGTGAACCCGTTCTTGAGCGTGAACGCGAGCTCCTGCGCCGCCGTCGAGCCCGCCTCCCTGATGTGGTACCCGGAGACGGAGATCGGATGCCAGAGCGGCATCTCGCGCGCGCAGAACTCGACCATGTCCGTCACCAGCCGCATCGACGGGCCGGGCGGGAAGATGAACTCCTTCTGGGCGATGTACTCCTTGAGGATGTCCGTCTGGATCGTCCCCCGCAGCCGCCCGCGCGAGCACCCCCTGCTCCTCCCCCACGACCAGATACATCGCGAGCGCGATCGCCGCCGACGAGTTGATCGTCATCGACGTCGACACCTCACCCAGCGGAATCCCGGCGAAGAGGATCCCCATGTCCTCCAGCGACGAGACGGCCACGCCCTCGCGGCCGACCTCACCCAGCGCGCGCGGCGAGTCGGAGTCGACGCCCATCAGCGCCGGCATGTCGAACGCGCACGACAGCCCCGTCTGCCCGTGCTCCAACAGGTACCGGAACCGCTCGTTCGTCTCCTCCGCCGTCCCGAACCCCGCGAACTGCCGCATCGTCCACAAACGACCCCGATACATCGACGGGTACACGCCACGCGTAAAGGGGTACGCCCCCGGATACCCCAGATCCCGCTCGTAGTCCACCCTCGCCGCCTCGGGCGTCGCCAACGGCTCGACCGCCGCCCCCGAGATCGACGAGAACACCTCACCCTCCCGGATCGGCGCACCTTCGTAACGGGCGCGCCACCGCTCGAGGCCGCCGTCGGCGTCAGCCGTCCCGCGCTCCTCGACCCGAGCCATTCGATTGATGCTACCCCCGGGCCCTCGCTCCGATCGCCAGATCGAGGGATGCCCCCTCGTTCCAGGGACGCCGATCGAGGGATCTGTGAGGACATGGGCGGGATTGCTGGCGACGGCCCTCGTGACCGTCGCCGTGACATGGACGGCGTCGTTCGCCTCGAGCGCCGCGGCCGGCACGGAGGGGTGCGGCTCGGGAGCGAACGGGTCGACGGGCTACGCGTACGCGGGCTTCCAGGCGGCCGGGGTCGCGAGTGGGGTTCGCGCGACGATCGCCGCCAACCGAACGCCGTCGGTGCAGGCCGGTCACGCTGCGGCCTGGATCGGCGTGGGGGGCAAGCAGGCGGGGCCGAAGGGCGAGACGATGTGGCTCCAGACGGGCATCGCGTCGCTGCCGAACACGCCGCCGATGGTCTACGCGGAGATCACCCGCGCGGGGCGCGACCCGGTCTTCGTCCCGCTGCTCCAGAACGTCCAGGTCGGCGAGCGTCACCGGCTGGCCGTGCTCGAGATGAGCCGTCGCCCCGGCGTCTGGCGCGTCTGGGTCGACGGCAAGCCGATGACCGACCCGATCGTCTTCCCCGGGTCGCACCGCATCTGGAAGCCGATCGCGACAGCCGAGTCGTGGAACGGGGGCGTCGCCACGTGCAACGGCTTCGGCTTCCGCTTCGAGCACGTCGGGACCGCCCGCTCGCTCGGTGGGTCGTGGCGGACGTTCGCGCCCGGGTACACGTTCGAGGACCGGGGTTACGTCGTGCGGCAGCTCCGCCCGGCACCGTCGGGGCAGCGGACGCTCTCGTCCGACCCGATCCAGGCGTACGCCTTCGACGCCGCCTCGGCTGCGTAGCGACCGCCGCTACGCGGCGACGATCTTGACCGGCGTGCCCACGCGGACGAGGTTGCGCAGCGCGAGGACGTCGCTGTTGCGCAGGCGCACGCAGCCGTGCGACACGGCCTGCCCGATCAACCACGGCGTGTTCGTGCCGTGCACGCCGACGACGCCGCCGCCCGGCCAGTCCGACAGCTTCGAGTAGCCGCTCGTCTCGAAGGCGAAGGCCCCGAGGATCGGGTACCGGCTGGGGACGAACCTGGACTGCACGTAGAAGAGCCCGATCGGAGTCTCCATGCCGCGGGCGCCGACCGCCACGGGTCCGGTGCGCCGCAGGCGACCGTTGACGTAGAGCTCGAACTTCCTCGAGCCGCGGTAGACGACGAGCCAGCGGTCGACGGGCGCGACGTTCGCCGCCGCCGCCGGGATCCAGCCCGTGCGGCCGTTCGGCCGGCCCGGCACGGAGATCCGGTACCAGGTCGCGACACCGGTCGCGCCGCGGCGCTCGTCGAGCGCCATCACCGTGCGCGGGTGGAAGTCCGGTCGGAACTGCGAGAGCGTCGTCACGACCGCGGCGTTCCGGCGCGGGGCCGTACGGACGGCGACCTTCCCCCAGGCGATCGGGCCGGACCCCACGACATGGACGCTGGCGAGCGGTGACAACCGCACCGTCCCGCCGCCGGCGCGGGCGTCCCGCGCTTCCGCACCCGGTGCGACGATCACCGCAAGGAGCAAGGCGAGGAAGCCGGCCGCGCAGAGCGCGCGACGCCTATTCCTCCCCCTGCCCCCTGTCGGTCCGAACGTCGACGGCCGAGTCGGAGTACTGAACCGGCCGGTGCCCCCGGTTGCCCGGGTGCACCGGCCCAGTGCCGAGCGAGCCAACGCTCACCCCGTGACGGAAGACCGGAACGCATCGCTGACGCCCATCCCCGCGCTGCTCGCGTTCTCCGGCCCATCCCCCATGTGTCGGCTCCTCTCGGCGCCCCGCCCCCTTCGCCGCAGAGGAGGGCGGAACGTTCGTCGGCACTCTGTTCTCTCGCACCGTATCCCCCGTGCGGTGGAACGCTGCCCCTCGGACGAGGGGTTGTGCCCCCCACCTGGGTCTAGGTCCTGCGGCCGGGGCCGCAGGAGGCTGAAAGCGGGTCGGCGGGGCCTCGAGGCCCCGCCGACCCATCCCCCGAGGCGTCGGCGCCCCGGGCCAAAGCCCGGGGCGCCGACCGAGTGCCGGCCCGGGGAATCCCCTAGCCCGTGACGGGCGGCTCGAAGACGCCGACCACGCCGATCCTGGCCGTGTTGCAGGCCTTCACGCTCGTGATCTTGACGAGCATGATCCCCGCCTTGCTCGGCGTGAGGCCGAGGCGAGCGACGCCCTGCTTGTTCGTCGTCACGACCTTGCTCAGGCCGAGCGCGGTGAACCGCACCGCGACGCCGCGCACCGGGGTCTTCGACCTCGTCACCTTCGCGACCACGACCTGGTTCTTGCCGTTCGCCTTGACCATGCTGGGCGTCACCTTGAGGACGCGGCAGAGCTCGGGCGCCGGCTTCGGCGTCGGCTTGTTGGCTTCGGCTTCGGCGTCGGCTTCGCCGTCGGCGGTGTCACCGGCGGAGCCACCGGCGCCGTGACGAGCGTCGAGGCGCACGCCCTGTTGTTCGCGGCGTTCGTGTCCTTGCCGCCACCGACCGCCGTTGCGCAGTTGACGTAGGTGCCCGTCTGGGCGACGCGCGCCGAGACGCCGATCACCCGCTCGACCCCGGGCCCGAGCGAGCCCAGGCTGCAGTCCAGCAAAGCGCCGCCGGCGATCGAGCAGTTGCCGTTCACCGGCTGCTGCGTGACCGACACGAACGTGACCCCGCCCGGCGCCGCGTCGACGACGTGGACGTTGCTGGCGCCGTTCGGGCCGTTGTTGCGCACCCGCACGGTGTACGCGATGTCCGCCTGCCCGTTGACGAGCTGCACCTGCGGCGTCGCATCCTTCATCACCTGGACGTCCATGAACTCGTCCGTCGGCGGTGTCACCGGAGTCGTCGGCGTCGTGGGCGGCTGCGGAGGCGGCGTGGTGCCGCAGCCGACCTGCACGCTCGCGCTGTCCGAGTCCGTGCCGCCGTCCCACGTCACGGTGGCCGTGTTCGTGCGACCCGGATTCGGCGATGGGGTGCCGCTCTGGCACGTCCACCGCTCGTCGTACGTCTTCGTCCACGAGTTGTTCGTGAGATCGCCGAGCCCGAGGGACTGGTCGATCTGACCGCCGTCCTCGACGGACGCGGGGGTCCCGACCACGATCGGAGCCGCCCATGCGATCGTCGCCGTTGCCTGGGCCGAGCCGTCCGAGCCCCAGGTCGCCGTGGCGGTGTTGTTCTCCACCGGTGTGCCGGGCGTGACGCTGTAGGCGCAGTTCACGGTGGTGTTGGCGGGCACCGTGACACCCGTGCTCTGCCCGTTGCCGCAGTCGATCGCCGCACCCGGCAGCGAGTCGGAGACGTTGACGCCGGTGACGGCGACGGTTCCGCTGTTGACGAGCCTGATCGTGCCCGTCACGGCGTACGTCTGCACCTGCGAGTGCGTGACCGTCACCTTCCAGGTGAACGAGCCTGCCCCGCCGTCCGCAAGGGCGAGCGAGGCGTTGTCGCCGTACGTCGCATCGGACGCACCCGCCACCTTGACCTGCTTGTCGATCGCCCAGGTGTGCTGGATCCTCGACGTGCCGGCCGCGTCCTTCTGCACGCTCAGCGTCGGCGTCGGCCCTTCCTTCGGGTCGAAGCAGAACTCGACGTGGCTGATCTGCGGGTTCTGCCCGCCGCCGTTGAGCGGCGGCGTGAGGCCCGCTGTCGGACGTGACGGAGCCGTCGTAGTAGTAGATGTTCGCGAGGTCACCGCCCTTGACGATCACCGCCATGACCTCGACCGAGTCGATCCACGAGCGCCCAGTCGAACGAGTCCGGATCGCCACCCCGGAAGGGGATGCTGATCCGGCCGTCGTTGTAGCCCGAGACGAGCTCGTTGCTCGTCGATCTTGATGCTCCCGGCATCCGGCCGTCCCGTCCGGGCAGCGTCGGGTTTCCCGAGACGCCCGTCTTGCACGCTCGTCGCGTTGCCGTCGTAGCCCGTTGCCGCGCCCACGAGCACGAGCGTCAGCGTCGCGATGACGCCGACGAGCCCGAGTCCGAGCGCACCCCTTCTCCACCTGTCACGCATCAGGGACCAACCCCCTCCTCCGTGTGTGTGATTCGCCACGCCGGACGGACCGCTGTTGCCGCAGGGGCCACGACCCGGCACTCTGGCTCGGATCGTATGCCGCGGAAGGGGGATGACACTCCCTCGTTCGGGTAGTCCGTACCCCCCCAACGGGCAGAAGCGTCCGCCGGGCACGTGGGTAGCCTCCGCGCGGTGTCCCGGCGACTGCTGCTGCTCCTGCTCGTCGGAATCCCCGTCCTGGCGCTCGCCGGTGTGCTCTCGTGGAGCTTTCTGCGCACACCGACGCTGCCCGAGCTCCTGCCGCCTCCGGTCTCGCCGCTCCTCCCCGATCTCGCGATGTCCCCCCTCACGGACGTCTCGGCCGTGCAGATCGAGGGCGGCGGCGACTACGTGCAGTTCACGGCGGCCGTCTCGAACGTCGGGGTCGGCGCGTTCATCGTCCACGCCGTCCGCGGCGACGGGCGAGGCCCGTGGCGTGTGTCCCAGCGCTTCGACGAGCCCGACGGCTCGACGAGCGAGACGGTGACGAACGGCGACGTCGTCTGGGGCGGCCACGGGCACGACCACTGGCACGTGCACCTCGGCGCGTCGTACTGGCTGACGCGCCCGGGCTCGAGCGCCGTGCTGCGGAGCTACGACAAGGTCGGCTTCTGCTTCTTCGACCAGCGACCCGCTCGTGACGCAGCCGTCGACCGCTCCGAAGCACCCGCAGTTCCCGAAGAGCGCCTGCAACGGCCACGGCACGCTCGAGTTCACGATGGGCCTGTCGCCGGGCTGGGGCGACCCGTACCCGTGGGCGCTGCCGGATCAGCGGCTTCTGCTGACGGGTCTCCGCGACGGCGTCTACCGCCTCTGGGCGACGGCCGACCCCGGTCGCTGGTTCCGCGAGGCCAACGAGACGAACAACGCCACGTGGCTCGATCTCCGCGTGCAGCTTCGGACGACCCCTCCGCGCGTCGAGGTCGTCCGCCGGGGGCCCGCGGGCGCCCCGATGTGGCGCGCGCGCTAGCCCGAGCCGAGCCCGAGCGTGGCGGCGGAGCCCTGCGTCACCGGCGTACCGCCCGTCGCCGGCGAGCGCAGCACGTTGCCGACCGACGACGCCACCCAGATCGCGACGAGCGCCGCGAGCACGGCCAGCGCCGCGAGGCCGAGACCCATGACCCGTATCTCACTCTCCCTCGCCTTCCCCGTCATCGTCCATCCCCCTGGCCTTCGTTGCGTACCTCGGACCGTAGTGCCCCTTCGGGGGGAGGCAATGCCTCGCACGAGTGACTCCGGGCGCCGGGACACGCCCCGACAGGGGCAGCCGTCCCGTCCGCCGCGCATGCGAGACTTCGCGGACGTGATGAAGGTCCTGCTCGCCGACGACCACCGCCTGATGCTGGACGGCATCCGCCGCGCCCTCGAAGAGGACGGCGGCTTCCAGATCGTGGGCGAGACCCAGAACGGCGCGCAGGTGCTCCCGCTCGTCGGGCAGACGGGGCCCGACCTCGTCGTCCTCGACGTGCGCATGCCGAACATGGACGGCCTGCAGTGCCTCGAGGAGATCCGGCGCCGGCATCCGAAGGTGAAGGTCGTGATGCTCTCGGCGTCGACGACCCCCGACCTGATCGACGAGGCGCTACGCCGCGGCGCGAGCGCCTACGTGCTCAAGACCGTCGACCCGAGCGACCTGCCTTCGACGCTCCGCCAGGTCATCGGCGGCACCGTCTTCTCCACGGTGGGGGCCGCCGAGAACTCCCCCTCGAGCGGCGCCAAGGCCGCCGGGCTCACGGAGCGCGAGATCGCGATCCTCACCGAGCTCGCGAGCGGGAAGTCGAACGACGAGATCGCGAAGGAGCTCTGGGTCACGCAGCAGACCGTGAAGTTCCACCTGACGAACGTCTACCGCAAGCTCGGGGCGAAGAACCGGGCCGACGCGGTCCGCCAGGCCTACCAGCTCGGCCTGATCCAGCGCCCCCTCGGCGACGACTGAGCGCCGCCGCGCGCGCGTCCGGTGTCCGACTTCGAGCCGGACACCACGCCACCACCACCGACCGCGTCAGCGCGAGGGCGGCGATCCGAAGTCGAAGATCTGCCCCGTCCGCCACGCGCCCTTGGCGTGCGCGACGAGGATCACCGCACCGGCGATCGTGGTCGGGACGAACCAGACGGCCTGCATGCAGATCGCGAACGCGAGCCCCGCCTCGCGGCCGATCCCGAACAGCGCGAGCGCCGACACGCCGAGCCACTGGTAGGTGCCGACGAAGCCGGGTGACGACGGGATCGCGACGCCGAGGTTGAGGGCCGCCGTGACGAAGATCGCGTCGACGAGCGTGAGCTCGACGCCCACCGCGCGCCCGACGAGGATCGCGGCCGAGCGCCCACGCGCCCCAGGCCGCGACGCTCATCCCGAACCAGACGAGGCCGCGCTCGGCCGAGAGCGGGTCGGACAGGCCCTCGAGCGTGTCGCGCAGAAACCGGCGCGGGAGCCCGCGGTGCGCCCGTCGCGAACGCGGCCGCCTGCGCGTGTACGAGCGCGCGGCCGCGAGGAGCAGCGCCGAGCACGCGCGAGCACCAGCGACGCGAGCCGACGACGATCCGGTCGACCCAGCCCTCGTCGGTGACGAAGCGGCAGGCTGACGAGCAGGAAGGCGACGAGCGCGAGGATGTCGAAGCCGCGGTCGAGCATGACGGTCGCGAGCCCGCGGCCGCACGAGTACGCGCCGCGCGACACCCAGCGCGCGCGGAGGAAGTCCCCGACGCGCCCCGGGAGCACGTTGTTCACCGCGACGCCGGCGACGACCATCTCGACGAAGCGGCGCTGCCCGAGCCCGGTGTCGGCGATCCGGCGCCACCGCGCCGCCTGGAGCCAGTAGACGACGCCCATGCACGCGACGGCGCCGAGGAGCGGCAGCGGCCGGACGCCGCGGAGCGTGCTCCCACACGGCGCCGAGGTCGGTTCCGCGAATCGCGAGGACGAGGAAGACGATCGAGATCGGGATCCCGACCGCGGCCGCGACCACGAGCGATCGGCTCCGCCCGGTCCCGGGCACGTCCGGAGCGAGCGGAGCCGCACCCGCGCGCACGACGGACGAGTCCGGAGACGACGGTCACGCTCGAAGCATCGTCAGAGGTCACGCACGAGGCCATCGGGCGAGGGTCGCGGCCGACCCTAGCCCATGGTCCAGACAGGCGCTCCGACGCGCAAGCGAAGATTGTCCTGTGAGCCCGCACGACCGCCGGATGCCAGCCCGGTGTCGGACTTCAGTCCGACACCGACGACCTCACGCGCGCGCGCGGCCGCGGACGACCGTCCGAGCGAGGTCGGAAGCCAGCGTCGAACGCGGCCTCGGGCGCGTCCTCGAGACGAGCCCCTTCCCGATCCTGCTCGTCTCGCCTCGTCGGCATCGTCCTCCTCTCCGTCTTCGCCCCGTCGATCGTCGTCGGCGACACCTGGCTCACGCTGATGGCCGGCCGCGAGGTCGTCGAGCACGGGCTGCCCGCACACCGAGCACCTCACCGTCCTCGGCGAGGGCAGCACGTGGACCGACCAGCAGTGGCTCGCCCAGGTCGTCTTCTACGCCGCGCACGGGCTCGCCGGGCATGCGCGCCGTGATCCTGCTCGGGATCGCGCTTCGTCCTGCTCGCGCTCGCGCTCGCGTTCGCGACCGCCCGGACGGGCGGCGCGTCGTCGCGCTCGACCTTCGTCGTCGGCCTCCTCGCGATCCTCGCCGGCCCGTGGGGCTGGACGCTGCGCGCGCAGACCGCGGCGCTTCCGCTCTTCGCCGGCGTTCTCTGGCTGCTCGTCGACGCGTCGCGGCGCGGCACCCGCCGGCGGACCCTGCTCGTGCTCCCGCTCCTCGTCGTCTGGGCGAACCTCCACGGCTCGGTCGTCCTCGGCGCGGGCCTCACGGTGCTCCTCGGGGTCGTCGAGCTGGTGCGCGCACGCCGGCTCGCGTGGATCCCGCTCGCGCTCGTCGCCCTCGCGCCGCTCGGCCGTCCTCGCGTCGCCGTACGGGACGAAGCTCGTCGCCTACTACGACCTGATGCTCGTCGACGCGCCGTTCGCGCCGATCCTGCGCGAGTGGCAGTGGTCGAGCCCGAGCGCGACGACCGCGCTCTTCTGGCTCCTCGCGCTCGTCGCCGTCGCGCTGCTCGCGCATGCGCCGCTGCCGGAGCCGCCTCACGTTCTACGAGCTCGCCGTCCTCGCCGTGACGTTCGTCGGCGCCGTCCAGGCGGTCCGCGGCGTGATCTGGTTCGCGCTCGCGGCCGCCGCGATCCTTCCGGTCGCGCTCGACGGCGTCCTCACGAAGGCGGACGTCGACGCGCCGCGCGTCAACCGCATCATCTCGCTCGCCGCGCTCGCCGGCCTCGCCGTCGCGACGCTCGCGTTCCTCGCCCGCCCCGCGTCGTGGTTCGTCTCGGAGTGGCCGGAGCCGCAGGTCGCAGGCCGTGCGCGCGGCGACGCGCGACCCGAACGTCCGGCTCTGGGCGACCGACGGCACCGCCGACTGGCTCCTCTGGCGGATCCCCGACCTCCGCGGCCGCATCGCCTACGACGTCCGCTTCGAGCTCTACGACCGGCCAGCGCTCGACCGCATCGTCCGCTACGGGCGCGCGCAAGGCACTGGAGGCCGTCGTCGACGGCTACGGCGTCGTCGTCGTCGACGACGCGCCCACCTCGACGCGCTCCGTGCGCGAGCCCGGCGCGCGCGTCGTCCACCGCGACGACGACATCGCGATCGTCGCCCGGAGCTCGACGTGAGTGCGTACACGCAAGGTCGCCGGCTCGAACGCGGCGGCCGAGAGTCCCGGCCGGGACCAGCCGTTCGGCCAGACCAGGGCCGTGGCGCACGCGGCACCATGGGTTGATGGGGTGTGAAAGCCGACGTTTCGATGCCTCTTGTCGGCATGTCGACCGAGACGTCCACGTCGTGCCGACGTGCGGTACAGCCGTGGGCCTGCGCGACGCGTCGCCGCGATGACCCGACGGCTCGCTCCGCTCCGCGCGCCCGATCTCCGGATGCTGATGCGCGCGACGGCTTCGACGCTCGAGCTCGTCGACTGTCGGGGCCTCGAACGTCGCGATCGATCGCCTCGTCGACCGTCTCGGGCGCGCTGCTTGCGCTGGGTCACCGCGAGCGGACTGGAGACCGCCTTCTTTCTGTCGTGGCGCTCGCACTCGCACCCGCAGTCGTCGCGCTCGCGCAGAATCAGCTTCGTCAGGGTCGGCCCGACGCGATACGCGTCACTAGCACTCTCGACGCTTGCGGGGCTGTCCGCGGCGGTCCTCAGCGCGCGTGCCGCGCGCGATCGCGCGGTACCGACGTCCTGTCCCGTGGGTGCTGCTCGTCGGTACGGTCGCGGTTGTCGGTCTCCAGTCGTCGTCTCCCATCGCGCCCTCTGCTGCCGGGCCCACCGCAGGGAGCCGCGCGCACGATGGCGATCCTCGCGGTATGCGCCCTGCTCGCCGCGGCCGTCGCGAGCTTCTATCCGCGGTCGCTGTTCACACCGGAACGCCTGTGGTTCTGCGTGGTCCTCTGCGTCGTGGCCGCCGTACGGGTCATGGACTTCGCAGTCCGAGCGGCGCGCAGGCGCCGGGCGATCGACGCCTGTGTCCTCACCACGACGTCCTCGTCGTCAGCGACGTGAACAGCTACTCGGCGCCTTCCGATACGACTACGACTTTTTCCTCGGCCCCGTCAACGCGATGCGGCACGGCCACCCGCTGCTCGTCGATACGTTCTCCCAGTACGGCGTTGGGTTGTTCTACGCACTGGCCTGCGCATTCCACGTGATACCGCTCAGCTATGGGGGTCTCCAGTTCGTCCTCTGCGTCGCCTACGCGGTCGAGTTCGCCCTCGTCTACAGCGTCCTCCGGCTGGCGTGCCGCTCGCAGCTTGTGGCAGTCCTCGGGCTGCGGTGGCGCTGTCGCGAACCTGGCGGTGCCGCCGCCGTAATCGCTTACTCGAGCATCGGGCCGCTTCGATTCGGGTTGCCCTGGGTGGTGATCTTTGCGGGGACGCTTCGGGCCCGTTCCGGATCATCGACTCTCCTCGACGCGGCGATGCTGCTGACCGTCGGCGTCGCAGCGGTCTGGAGTGCGGAGACGTTTGCCTACTCGTTCGCGGCCTACGCGGCCATCACCGTGTTCTCGACGTCGATCGGCCCGAATCGCCGAGCGCGCAGCCTGCGCATCTCCAAGCGGATCGCCGCCGCATGGTCGTCGCGTTCCTCCCGGTCGGAGCGACGAGCGCCTTCCTGCTCGTGGTCGCCGGCGATCGGCCCCGCTGGACGGAATACCTGGGTCTCGTGGCGCTGTACGGGATGCGCGGTTTCGGCTCCCTGCTGATCCCCCGTGGTCGCCGGGCTATCTGGTCGGCGCGCTCTATGTCGTCTCGCTGACTGCGCTTGTTGCGCTCCCGCGCGACGCGCGACGGCGACCCGATCCGACCATCGCGGCGACAGCGGGCGCCACCGCGTTCGGCGCGATCGCGTTCACCTACTTTCTCGGCCGCTCCGCGCCGACGAACCTGCACCACGTCGCGGTTCCCGCGGTCGTCGTTGCCTGTGGGTGGTGGACGGTCGCTGCGCCGCACTTCGTCGCCTGAGCCGCGCGTACGCCTTGGGCGCGGTGTTCGCCGCATCGTTCATCGGAGCCTCGGTGCTCGCATCGAACACGAACGCCATGGGCGCGTGGCTCGAAGCCGCCCCGCTCGCCCAGGTCGTCCGCTCGCCCGGGACGACGGCGTCGAGGATCAGCATGCTCCTCACCAGCTACTGAGGACGACCCCCCGGTCGTCGAGGGAGCGCGGCTCGTCCGACCCGTATTCGACGCCGGCTCGCCGGCCGTCCTGATCAGAGCCGACTATCTCACGACAGTGCTCCTCGCGGCGCATCGCGGGAACGCGCTCCCATCGTCAACGGCAATCAGGAGGGCCTGACGACGAACCGGCACTCAAGAGAGTGGTGGCCGCGGCCGACAGACTTCCCCGAGGATCTTCGTCGTCACGGAGACCATGTTCATGCGCCGGCCCGCCGAATCGCTCGCCACGCTCGACCCGATAGGCGACCCCATTGGTTCGGCGACTTTTTCCTGCACGATCCTATGGAGGCCCTGGCCGAGCGATTTGAACTCCGCGTCGCAGAGCGCGGCCGGTTCGGGTTTGTCGTTCTCCAACTCGGGAGGCGCCGGTGACCACGGTCGGCCGCCCGACTCGCGGGAGAGTCGCCTACCACGCAGCGAACTCGAGGGACGCGCGCGCGTTCGCGCAGGGGATTCGCCGTATCGTCCTCGAGCAGTCGAAGCGGGCGGACGTCGGCCACATCGGCTCGGCGCTGTCCGTCGCCGACATCGTCGCGGCGCTGTACGCCGACGTGCTCGAGGTCGAGCGACCCGCGCGACCCCGACCGCGACCGCTTCGTCCTCTCGAAGGGCCACGCGGGCCTGGCGCTCTATGCGGCGCTCCACCTCCGCGGCTGGCTGACGCACGACGAGCTCTCGACCTACTGCGACGACGGCACGCGGCTCGGGGACGCACCCGGAGCACCGGTGTCCCGGGGATCGACTTCGCGACCGGCTCGCTCGGGCACGGGCTCTCGATCGGCGCCGGCGCGGCGCTCGCCGCGCGCCTCCAGCGGCTCGCGAGCGGCGCGTCTTCGTGCTGCTCAGCGACGCCGAGTGCAACGAGGGCTCGGTCTGGGAGGCGGTGATGTTCGCCGCGCACCACCGCCTCGTCGAACCTCGTCGCCATCGTCGACCTCAACGGCCAGCAGGCGCTCGGCTACACGAAGGACGTGCTCGATCTCTCGCCGCTGGCGGAGCGCTGGCGGGCGTTCGGCTGGGACGCGCACGAGGTCGACGGCCACGACCGAGTGCGCTCGCGGCCCATCCGTGCGCTCGACCTCGACGCCGGCCCGCCGCACGTGCTCGTCGCGCGAGACGACCTTCGGCAAGGGCGTCTCCTTCATGGAGCGCAGATCGAGTGGCACTACCTGCCGATGACCGACGAGGCAGTACGAGCAGGCGCTGGCAGGAGGTCGCGGCGTGAGGGCGACCTTCGTCAGGACGCTCGTCGAGCTCGCCGAGGCGGACGAGCGGATCGTGCTGCTCACCGGCGACCTCGGCTTCATGGTGCTCGAGCCGTTCGCCGAGCGCGTTCCCGGATCGCTTCTTCAACGTCGGCGTGGCCGAGCAGAACATGGTCGGCGTCGCGACCGGCCTCGCCGAGGCGGGCTTCGTCCCCTTCGTCTACTCGATCGCGACCTTCGCGACTCGCTGCGCCCGTACGAGTTCATCCGCAACGGCCCCGTGCTGCACGACCTCCCGGTGCGGATCGTCGGCGTCGGCGGCGGCCTCGACTACGGCCACGAACGGCCTGACGCACTACGCGCTCGAAGACATCGCCGTCATGCGCGCCCAGCCCGGGATGACGGTGCTCGCGCCGGCGGACTTCCACGCAGGCCCGTCGGCGCTGGTCGAGAGCCGCGCCGTGACGGGGCCCGTGTACTTCCGGCTCGGCAAGAACGAGACGGAGCGGTGCCGGGCCTCGACGGCCGCTTCGGCTCGGCGCGCGTCGAGCAGATCGGCGCCGGGCGCGACGTCGCGATCGTCGCCACCGGCTCGATCGCGCACCAGGCCGCCGCGGCCGTCGAGCTCCTGGAGGCCAGGGATGGCGCTCGCGCCTCGTCGTCGCGGCCTGCCTGAGCCCCTCGCCGACCGAGTCGCTCGCGGCGTCGCTTCGTGGCGTCCCGCTCGCGGTCACCGTCGAGGCGCACTACCTGTCCGGGGGGCTCGGCTCGCTCGTCTCGGAGGTCGTCGCCGAGTCGGCCTCGACTGCCGCGTCGTGCGCTGCGGCGTCGCGGGCCTCCCGGCAGTCGGTCGGGAGCGAAGCGTTCCTGAACGACGCGCACGGCCTGTCGGCGAGGGCGATCGCGCGGACTGCGATCGACGCGATCGACCGACGCGGCCATACTCGGGACGCCGTCGCCGCCCGATGAGCAAGCTCAGCTCGGTCATCGCCTGCTATCGCGATGCCCCGGCGATCCCTGACATGTACGCGCGGCTGACGGAGACGTTCCGCGCGATCGGCGTCGACTACGAGATCATCTTTGTCAACGACGCCAGTCCGGACAACGCCCGGGAGGTGCTCGCCGAGCTCGCGGCGTCCGACCCCCGGGTGGTGGTCGTCAACCACACGCGGAATTTCGGCTCCCAGAGCGCCTTTACGAGCGGCCTCCGCGTCGCGACCGGCGACGCCGCGATCTTGCTCGACGGCGACCTGCAAGACCCCCCTGAGCTCATCGCCGAGTTCCACGAGAAGTGGCTCGAGGGCTGGGATGTGGTGTACGGGGTTCGCGTGCGCCGGGTCACGACGCTCCCGATGCGCATCGCGTACAAGGTGTTCTATCGCCTGTTCAGGGCGACGGCATATGTCTCCGTCCCCCTCGACGCCGGGGACTTCTCGCTGCTCGACCGCCGCGTAGTCGACGCCCTGAATGCACTGCCCGAATCCGATCGGTTTATCCGCGGCCTGCGCGCGTGGGTCGGCTTTCGCCAGACAGGTGTTCCGTACGTCCGACCGGAGCGACCGTACGGCACGTCGACCACTCTCTCGTCCGTAACCTGAAATGGGCGCGGCGTGCTGTCCTCTCGTTCTCCTACGCGCCGCTCGATCTCATCGCCTGGCTGGCGTTCATTACGGTCGGCCTCTCGATCGTTGCTGCATTCGTGCAGATCGTGCTTCGGTTCGTCGATCCCTCGCTCGCGCCGAAGGGCTTCACGTCACTCCTGCTCGTGATGTTCTTTCTGGGAGGGATCCAGCTCCTGTGCCTGGCCATCATCGGCTCCTACCTCGCTCACATCTACGACGAGGTCGAGCGCCGGCCGCCGTACATTGTTGAGAGCACGTTGAACCTTCCAGCAGTCGAATCGACGCCCGAGGACGAGGTACCACATCGGCTGGCGGAGCTCGTCGAGGCCATCCAGCGTCGCGCCGAAGCCGAAGCGCGGAGCAACGGGTGAAGGTCACGGCGTGACGCGCGTCATCGTCACCGGTGCAGCTGGCTTCATCGGCGCGAACGTCGCTCGACGCCTGCTGGACGAGGGGCTCGAGCCCTTTCTGTTACGTCTCCCGAGCACCGATCAATGGCGGTTGGCCGGGTTGAACGGTGAGGCGCGGGTCGTACCCGTCGATCTGGCCGACCAGGGGGCCGTGGCCCGTGTCCTGTCGGACGTCAAACCCGAATGGGTGCTCCATCTCGCAGCGCACGGTGGGTACTCGTGGCAGACGGACGCGGACGCGATCCTTCGCGCCAACGTCGTCGGTACGGCAAACCTCCTGTCGGCGTGCCGTCGATCCAGCATCGAGAGTTCGTCGACGCCGGATCCAGCTCCGAGTACGGGCTCAAGGATCATCCACCGTGCGAAACGGAGTCGATCGAGCCCAACAGCATCTACGCGACCCCAGGCAGCGGCCACGCTGCTGTGCCAGGAGGCGGCCGTGAGTGAAGGAATGAACGTCAGCACTCTCCGTCTGTATTCGACGTACGGCCCTTTGGAGGCACGAATCGGTTGATTCCGGCTCTCGCTGTCGAAGGGCTCCGCGGGACATTCCCACCCCTGGTCGCCCCTGATACGGCGCGCGATTTCGTGTGGATCGGGGACGTCATCGACGCCTATCTGCTTGCCGCGAGGACGCGACATTTGGAGCCCGGGGCGGTCTACGACATAGGGCCGGGATCCAGACGACCGTCGGAGAGGCAGCCGAGATCGCCCGCGACGTCCTCGCCATCGACGCGAGTCCTAGTTGGGGATCGATGCCGGCTCGACGGTGGGACACCGATCGGTGGATCGCCGACAACACGAAGATCTGCGATCGGCTCGGCTGGCGGGCGACACGCAGCTTCAGGGAAGGGTTCACGGAGCTTGCATCGTGGAGCCTGGAGCGGCCGGACGTCCTCTCCCACTACTGGCGCTTTCGTGGCTGAAGGCCTGGCAAACAGGACGAACTTCGCGACGGCACACACGGAGAGCTGGCGTCCCCCGCTCCATGCGCCGCCGAATACGCCGATGCGTCGCATGTAGGCGGCATTGCGACGGCTGATCGACCTCCAGGCGGGAAGTCTCTGGAGGGACCTCACGGCGACTGGCCGACGTCGACGGCGTCGTGCTCGATGTCGGCTGCGGCGCGCAACCTTATCGACCGCTCCTCGGGTCCTCCGCTCGCTACTTGGGAATCGATACGACGACGCCAAGAGCGACTTCGGATACGAGATTCCGGACACGGTGTACTTCGAAGGCGACTCGTTGACCGTCGGCTCCCAATCCGTGAACGTCATTCTCTGCACCAGACGCTCGAGCACGTTCTCGAGCCCTTCATCTTTGCCGAGGCGCACCGTACGCTCATTCCTGGAGGAAAGCTTCTGTTGACGGTGCCGTTCGCGGCTCGTTGGCATTTCGGCCCGAACGACTATTGGCGCTTCACGCCGTCGAGCCTGCTCCACCTACTGGAGAAGGCCGGGTTTACCGACGTAGGGGTGTCTACGCGCGCGGCAACGCATTCACCGTGGCCTGCTACAAGACCATCGCTCTCGTGCTTCCGTACCTCTTCCCGCAGCACGGCGGGGCACGGGCCCGCGCTTCGCAGCTGCTCGCAGTGCTCGCAGTCCCGTTCGTCGTCTGCCTTGCGGTTGCCGCTCGCGCTTCTCTCCTCGGAAAGGGGGGCGAGGACTGCCTCGGTTACACCGTGACAGCCGTGCGGACGTGACGCTGGTCTTCGAAGATCGGCTCTGTCCGGTCAGTGGGTGGTCGGCGAATTCGAGACTGTTCGCCGAGGCACGCTTCGACCCGTCGCGGCTCGACGCGATGTCCTTCTCGTCGAGAAAGGCACCAGAGGGGATGCACCACCGGCTACTCGAATGCACGAGCTGCGACCTCCTGTACGCCAGCCCCGTCCCGACTCCCGAATCGATCAACGACGCGTACCGCGATGCCGGGTACAGCAGCAGCGAGGAGGCGCGCTACGCGGCCGCCACGTATGCGACCCTCGTCGAGAAGATCGAGACGGAGCTCCCGGACTTGCGGGGAGCAGTCGACATCGGGGCTGGCGACGGCGCGTTCCTCCATTGCCTGCTTGCAGCCGGGTTCGACCGAACGGTCGGGTTCGAGCCGTCGCACGCGCCCCGAGCCGCGGCCGCGGCCGACGTCAGGCCGCTGATCCGCCCGCAGCCTTTCGTCGCGGGCGTGCTCCCCGATGAGGCGTTCACGCTCGTCAGCTGCCTACAGACGATCGAGCACATCCTCGACCCACTCGCATTGTGCAGGGACGCGGCACGGGTCCTCGCGCCCTGGGGTGCGATGCTGATCGTGTGCCACGATCGGCGCGCTCTCAGCGCGCGCATCCTCAGGCGTCGTTCGCCGATTTTCGACATCGAGCACGTGCAGCTCTTCTCCGCGAGAAGTGTTTGCGTTCTCCTACGGGAGGCAGGGTTCGAACGCGTCGAGGTGCACCCATTGCGAAACCGCTATCCCCTGCGGTACTGGCTTCAGCTCGTGCCGCTCTCGGGGCGACTCAAGGCAGCTGTCCGCGTGTCCCTCGAGGCGGTTGGGCTC